>NZ_JBVAXG010000001.1:1249993-1406633 GCF_055419245.1 Mycobacterium sp. IDUB_37
GGCGTAAGCCGGGCGCAGCGATCGGCTAGGCGGGGGCGAACTGCGGGGCGCCGCCGGTGCCCTTCTCCGGGAGGAGGGCAACCTTCATCCCGGACGTCACCGAATCGGGTTCGCAGTCAACGATATTGGCGGCGACAAGTAGACCGCTCTGGTCACTGAGTTCGACGAGCGCGATCACATACGGGGTTGGGATTTCCGGGTTGTACGGGTGATGGTTGACGGTGTAGGTGAACACCGTGCCGTCGCCGGCCACCGGTGTTGCCACCAGTTTGGCGCCGCAGTCACGGCATTCGCCGGTAGCGGGATGCACCCAGCGCGCGCAGTGCTCGCAGTGTTCAATCAGCAGTGGGGAGCTCGACTCGGCTGACACGACCAATACAGTACACTCAATTGGTTCCGACATATCGGTGTATCCGGCGCATTAGGTCCGACGGACGGTGCAGATGAACTACTTCGAAAAAGACGCGATCTTGTCCGGCAACGGCATTTCGCGGATCGGCCGCCGCACCGGGATTCCGGGGCGGGATCTCACGATGGAGGCGGTGCGGGCCGCGATCGACGACGCGGGCCTGGCCGCGGGCGACATCGATGGCATCGCGACCCTCGGTGATACTCCGGCGGCCGAAGTCAACGCCGAACTAGGAATCGACGCCGCCGACTGTGGCAGCGGATTCGGCACCGGCGGGCTGTTGAGTCCGGTGATGTCGGCCTGCCGTGCGGTCACCGAGCGACGCGCCCGCCACGTCGTGGTTTACCGGACCATCCAGATGCTGGGGGGCACCGTACTCCCGCAAGACAAGGATGCGCCCGCGCCGCCGCTGGCGCGCATGTTCGAGACGCCAAAGGGCGAAGAACCGCCTGCGGTCGGGGCGATGGACGACATCAACGATCTCATTGCGGCCCATGCCTATTCGGCCGCGAACTGGCTCGCGCTGCACTGCCGCCGCCATATGGATCTGTATGGCACCACCAAAGAGCAGCTGGGCTGGATTGCGTTGAATGGCAGGCGCAATGCGGCTCTGAATCCCCGTGCCGTCTACCGCGATCCGATGACGATGGCCGACTATTTGGGTGCGCGGTTGGTGTCGACGCCGTTCGGGCTGCTGGATTGCGATGTGCCCATTGACGGTTCGATCGCGGTGGTGGTCTCCCACGCAGAGTACGCCCGCGACTGCCCGCACCGTGCCGTGGCGGTCGAGGCGATCGGCGGTTCCAATGGCGCCGGCGGCTGGTTCCACCGCGACGACTACCCGAAGATGGCGATGTCGGACGCGACGGCGCAGATGTGGTCGCGCACGGAACTGACGCCTGCCGACATCCAGGTCGCCCAGTTGTATGACGGGTTTACCTATCTGACTCTCGCTTGGCTGGAGGCTCTCGGGATATGCGGGGACGGTGAAGCCGGCCCGTTCGTCGAGGGCGGCGCACACATTGCCCGTGACGGCCGACTGCCACTCAACACCTACGGCGGACAGCTTTCGGCTGGGCGCATGCATGGGTACTGGGCGTTGCACGAAGGGTTGTTGCAGCTGCGCGGAGAGGCGGGGGAGCGCCAGGTGACGCAGCGGCCAGAGGTTGGCGTGGTTTCCGTCGGCGGCGGCCCGGTCGCGGGATGCATGTTGCTCACTTGCTGAGCCGGCTGTGACTGTTGGCCAGAACGCCGAGCCGGACCCTGTCCGGGCGGACAAGCGAGCCGCGAAGATCGCTCGCTGCATCGAGGCGGACATTGTCCGTCGGGGCTGGGCGATCGGGGAATCGCTGGGTTCGGAATCAGCTCTGCAACAACGGTATGGGGTGAGCCGATCGGTGCTGCGCGAAGCCGTTCGCCTCGTGGAGCACCATCAGGTTGCCCGGATGCGCCGCGGACCCAATGGCGGATTGCTCATCTGTGAACCCGATGCCGGCCCGGCAACCCGCGCTGTCGTCATCTATCTCGAATATCTGGGCACGACGTTGAGCGATCTGCTCAATGCGCGACTGGTGCTCGAGCCGTTGGCTGCCGCGCTGGCCGCCGAGCACATCGACGAGCCCGGAATCGACCGACTGAGGGCGGTCCTGCGTGCCGAACAACAGTGGCGGCCCGGCCTGCCCGCGCCGAGGCGCGAGTTCCACATCGCGCTCGCTGAGGAGTCGAAAAACCCTGTCTTGCAATTGTTTATCGACGTTCTGATGAGGCTTACCAAGCGCTACGCCAGGACATCGAAGACAGCATCCGCGGCCGAGGCAGTGGAGGCTGCACACCAGATGCGTGGGGATCACGCGGATATCGTCGCCGCCGTCACCGCGGGCGATTCCGCACGTGCCAAGACGCTCAGCGAGCGACACGTCCAAGAGGTGACCTCGTGGCTGCAGCGGCACCAGGCCACGCGGGCCGGCCGGGACAAGGCGCGTAACGCGCGGCCCGAATCCGAGACGCCCAGCGGCAAGCTCGCCGAAGGGCTGGCTGCCAACATCGCCGACGGTATCGCCGCCAGTGGCTGGCAGGTCGGTTCTGTCTTCGGTACCGAGGCGGCGCTGCTGGATCGCTACCGGGTCAGCCGCGCGACATTGCGGGAAGCGGTACGTCTGCTGGAATATCACGCGGTCGCACACATGCGGCGCGGGCCCGGCGGCGGTTTGGTGGTGGCCAAGCCGCGCGCGCAAGCCAGCATCGACACCATTGCGCTCTACCTGCAGTACCGCAGGCCGAGCCGCGAGGACCTGCGCTGTGTACGAGACGCGATCGAGGTGGACAATATTGCGAAGGTTGTCGCCAAGCTCGGCGCGCGGGATACCGACGACGAAGTGGCCGCCTTCCTCAAGCCGCTGACCGATACGCCGGCGCAATCCACCGCCGATGTTCGCCGGGCAGCTGTCGAGGAATTTCGTTTCCATGTCGGCCTGGCGGAACTGGCCGGAAACGCGGTGCTCGAGCTCTTTCTGCGGATCATCGTCGAGTTGTTCGGCCGGCACTGGACCAGCACTGGTCCCGCCCAGCAAGCGGGGACCGACCTCATCGCCGTCGAACACGCTCACCTGCGAATCCTCGAAGCGGTCGCCTCCGGCGACGACAGTCTTGCCTGCTACCGGATCCGGCGTCACCTAGATGCCGCGGCGGCGTGGTGGCTGTAAAAGAAACTCGCTGGAAATGACACATGACGCGCATAGCAAAGCCCATTCTTGGGTACAGGAATGTTCAAGCGAATCGCCGGTACAGCAGAGTGCCGGCGTTTGACACGCGGGAGCGCCGAATGACCATCACGACCGGGACTGGACAGGATCTCCGCCAGCGGGGGTTTCTCCATTCCGCGCTCTTCTATCAGACCGAACGTGAATGCCTGGATTTTGTGGTCCGGTTCGCGGCCGACGGATTTGCAGTGAACGAGCCGGTATTGGTCGCGGTACCCCGTGACCGGCTGGCGCTGTTGGGGCCGGAATTGTGCGCGGCCCGAGCCGGATCTGACGCCGAACTACGACTGATTGACATCACCGAAGCAGCGCGCAACCCAAGACGGTTCCTGGCGATGGAGGCCGCGTTCGCCGACCGCTACCCGGATCGGCCGGTGCGTATCGTGAGTCAGCTGGTCTGGCCCGGCCGCACCGTCGACGAGCGTCTTGCGTGCATGGAGCACGAGGCGTTGGTCAACGGAGCGCTGAAGAACCGGAACGTGATGGCCCTGTGCCTCTATGACGCGACCCAGTTCAGCGACGAGACTCTGGCCGGTGCCCGCAGCACGCATCCGCTGTTGTGGAAGTGCGGATCGGCGTATCGCAGCTCCAACTACTCCCCAGATGCCGTCCTGGCCCAATGCAATCAGCCGCTGCCGCTGCATCCCGGCGCGGTGACCTACACCGTGCGAAAGAGCGCCGACCTGCGGCCGGCCCGGTCCTTCGCGGCCGATTACGCCGGTTGGGTGGGATTGTCCAGCGAAGGTCTGGAAGATCTGCAGATGATCGCCACCGAATTGGCCACCAACAGCCTGCAGTACACCGGGGGCGCCTGCCAGCTCGCTTTCTGGCGACAGAACGAACATCTGGTGTGCGAGGCCCGTGACGGCGGACGGCTCGACGATCCCTTTGTGGGCCTGACGCCTCCGAGTGCCAGCGGTACCGCGAGTCGGGGCCTGTATCTGGTCAATGCAATGGCGGATTTGGTGCGCACGCACACCGCCATGAACGGCACTACTATTCAGGCCTACCTGCGACTGAATCCGTCGCGGGATTTGATGTCTTAGCGCGCGACCAGTTACAGCGGAAGCCGGCAGTTCGTCGCGCTTCCGCTGTAAATGTCCGGCCGCGTTTAAGACGTGCCCGGAGGAATGGTTTCCGTCGGGGCCACCGGTGCCGGGCTGATCGGCTTGTTGGCCGGAGTGCAACCCGCCGCCGCAACTGCAAACGCAGCTATCAGTACGGCGCCCACGATCTTGGCGGCTCGCGTTCTGGTGCTCATTGTGTTCATCGGTCGCGCCCTTCCTTTATGCGTTTACGTGGCGTTGCAAGGCGCCAAGCCGCAGACCGAGGACTGCAATTGACGCAGAGGCTAATTTATACCACTTGGCGCACCAAATCAATTGGGCAACAACGGATTAACTCAAATCTGGTCAAGCGCGAGCAAGCCTCCGGACGCAATTAACGACCGGCAGTTGTTGGCGGAATGACGCCTGGCGGCGGGCCTACTCTGGCGCTGTCACCTTTACCGGTCTGGCGCCGGCGCCTCCGTGGCGGGCGGCGCCACCGGAACCGGAGCAACCGGCTGTTTGAGGCAGCCGGCGGCCCCGAAGGCGAACGCGGCGACCAGCACGGCACCGGCGATCCGGACGGTCCGCGACTGCTTGGTGATTGCGCTCATGAGTTGTGCCCTTCTCGCGCGTATTGCACATGCGCCAGCAGCGACTGGCGCTGATGGAAGATGTTATCTGCGTCACAGTCGAGTGGGTAGGCTTTCACCGAAGAAATTGACGGTTTGGCAACCTATTCGTCGTTTGGTTTTCGGCGACGGTGGGACAGGGCGGCACAATCAGGTCACCGCGGTCTCGAGCTCATGGATTCGGTTGCACCCACCGCTGGCAACGTCCATTTGCTGGTTCCGGTGCCGCGCGTCGCGATCGCCCGGTCCACATGCGGGGCGGGGCGCATCCGCCGGCCCGCTGGGAACCGGCTGCCAAAGCAGCGGTCCCCAGCGGGTCCCCCGACGTTATCCACGGTGGGGCCGATGCGCCGGTGTCACCGTCAGCGCTCCCGCGAGCACACCGCGACAGCCATCCGAAGTGACCGCAGCATCTTGCTCTTCGCGCGGACAACGTCGGCGCCTTCGTTTGCTGCATCTGACCAGCCAGCCAATTTCACCGCTATCGGGATGCTATCGCCATCGCCGCGGGTCGCGAGCCGTTTTGGAATGAATTCAAGGCGATCCGAGGATATTGCTTCCGATGCCTCCGAAAAGCACTTGCGAAGCGCGCGGCCTGAGGTCTAGTGTCACCGCTCGTGCGTCTTTTCGAGAGTGCCGTAGTAGCTAGCACCCGCAGCGGGGTCTGATCCAGACCGACCCCCCGCTGTGGGTCGGAAGCTACTACCGTCGGTCGCTCCTTCAAGCCAGAGAAGACCGGCACCATGAATTTCTCCTCATCGAACCTTTCGCCGAATCTCGAACCATCTGCAAATGCTTGGTTCGGATTCCACTTCGGTATGGCACTGCCGCACGGCCTGCGAGAACAGGCCGACACCATGTCATGGGAATGCTTCGTCGCCGCCTATAACCACACCGCCGGGCCGCTCCGACTCGGGCAGTGGGCGTGCACCGACGCCGAGCGACCAGCCGCGCGGTTAGGTCCGCAAGCCCGCAATTACCGGGCGGTGCTTGCCGTTGGTGATCGAATCAGCACCTCCACCGCGGCCGCGGGCGGACCGGTCGCGGCGCTCACCGCGATGCTGCACGAGCGCGGAATCAGGTTGGAAACATTGAAGTTTCACCAGATGCACGCAGCCGATCAGACCGCGACCTTCATCCGCGGCACCGACGGTGCCCGCGCCGAGTGGGCGATGGGCTGGGCGGACGATTCGACGCAATCCGCGCTGCGCGCGGTGATCGCGTGCGCGAACAGGTTGATGGACTGACAGCGTAGGCCAGCCGGCTTGCGCTGTCGGCCAGGTTCAGCTCACCGCGTCCGGATCGACCAACGGGATGACGATGTGCGACGGCGTCGGCCCGCCCTGGTGTAGCTGGTAGCGCCCGCCTTCCAGCGCGCGGCGCGAAGGCCTGTTCGGCACCAGATGCGGAAAGTCGTAGGTGGTGACCGTCAGCCGTAGCCGGTGACCAGCGGCGATCAGCGCGGCGGTCGGGAAGATCTCCATGTCGTAGCGGGTCACTTCGCCCGGCACGACAGGCTTGGCGGCTGATCGGGTGCTCACGTGATGCGGTCGCAGCACTGTGCCGTCCGGTAAATACCAGGTTCGTTCCGGGTCCAGCTCACGGTGCGAACCGAGCAGAGCGCCCTGGGTGAGCGGGCGGCTGGCTCCGTCGGGTGAGACGTCGTCGAGATGGGCGACCCACAGTGTCTCCGTCGTGGTGGCAGCCGCGTGAATCGTCAGGGCGATAGGTCCGGCTACCAACACCTCATCGGCGAACGGTTCGGTGTTGTAGGTGAGGGCGCCGCGTTGCAGGCGGCGGTTGTCCTGGTCGTACCGGATGCTGCGGCCGCGCTGGGAGAACATGAAACTGTTCATTCCCAGCGTCCACTGCTCCAGACTTCGGCCGGACACCGGGCCGCGCTTCACATAGTTGAGGGTCGCCGTCGTGGTGTTGGGTGCGCTTTCCCGGTTCAACTGGCCGGAATTGGACAGATAGAAGCGGGTGGGTGTCGCCTCAGCCAGTGGATAGTTGTCAGAGCGGAACCACCGCGAGCTACCGATCGCTTGAAAGGTCAGTGGCGCACCGGAAATGGCCGCGTCGGGGTCGTCTTTGAGCCAATAGTCGAACCAGCGCAACTGCACCGCGTTGAGATGCAGTCCGCCGAAGTCCGACACGTGATACCACGGGCCGGCCATCAGTCGTATCCGGTCAGACACCGGTTGGCCGGGCTGCATGGGGGATTCGTCCGGCCGGCCGGTGGATGCGTTCTGCAGCGCCGCATAGTTCAGTGGCGCGCCCCGCTGGAAAGCATCGTGCCAACCTGCGACCAGGAAGGTCGCGACGCCGTTTTCGACGATCTTGGGCAACACCAGTGCCGGTCGCATCGCGTCCCAGAACGGGCCGTCGAAGGCGGTCTCGCCGCCGGCGATCGTATCGGCGATCAGCGGCCGGAAATATTGCCGCTGATCGCGTCCGCGCTGCCGAACCGCGGCGAAGCCACCCGATCTCGGTCGGGAGTGCCCGCCGCGTTTGAACAACTCCAGCGTCGGATTGACCACGTTGAGCAGGTTGTAAACCGCCCCGTAGGCCCGCACCGTGCGCAAGTGCGGCACCCCGCCCATCGCCGCGGCATCGCGGTAGAAATCGCGGGCGGCCATCGCCGGAAATATCGCTTTCAGCGGCGACTCCGGGCCGACTGCGGCTGCGGTGAACAGCTGGTTGATCGCCAGGTAGGAGATTCCCACCATGCCGACGCGGCCGTTGGCGTTGGGCAGCCCGGCCGCCCACTGCACCAACTCGACCCCGTCGTGCACCTGCCGATCGCCGAACATCTCGAAACAGCCGCCCGAGGCGCCGGTCCCGCGTACGTCGACCATCACCTCGATGTAGCCGCGTTTGATCAGGTACGGGGCGGCGCCGCCGCCTATCTGCGCCGCTGGTGGTGGCGCCTTCTTGCCGTAGGGCGTGATCGACAGCAGCACCGGGAATGGCCCGGCGGCGGCTTCGCCGGTTTCGGGCACCGTGGGGTAGTGGATATCGACGCGGAGGTCGACGCCGTCGCTCATCGGCACCGCGACGTTGTGCCGGATGCTCACGCCGAACTGCGCCGGCGGTGGCGTCCATTCCGGTTCGAACGGAGACGGGCTTCTGCGGCGAGCACGTCCTGCCGCGGCGTTCAGCCTGGCTCGCAGCGTCGTCATCTGTGCCTACAGCGGGCGCAGCACGATCGGCATACCGTCCATCGGGATCGGCATGCCGGCGTAATCCCAGCGCGGCTCATAGTCGGCCCGGGGGAGCTCGATCCGATAGCGGCGCAGCAACCGGTGCATGATCGTCTTGACTTCCAACTGGCCGAACATCATGCCGATGCACTTGTGTGCGCCGCCGCCGAACGGTGTGAACGCATACCGGTGCCGCTTGTGCTCATTACGCGGCTCGGTAAACCGGTCCGGGTCGAATTTCAATGGGTCAGTCCAGAATTCGGGCAGGCGATGGTTCAACCCGGGATACGCGATGACGTTGGTGCCCTTGGGAATGTAGTAGCCGAGCAGGTCGGTGTCGCGCACCGTCTGACGCATTCCCCATTGCACGGGCGTCACCAACCGGATCGACTCGTTGAGCACCAGGTCGAGCGACTCCAGCTTCTCCAGCGCCTCGATATCGAGCGGGCCGTCGCCCAGGCGGTCCGATTCGTCGCGGCAACGTTGCTGCCACTCGGGGTGTCGAGCCAGGTTGTAGGCCATGGTGGTGGCCGTCGACGTGGACGTGTCGTGGGCGGCCATCATCAGGAAGATCATGTGGTTGATGATGTCTTCGTCGGAGAACCGGTTGCCGTCCTCGTCTTCGGTGCGGCACAACACCGACAGCAGGTCGTCGCCTTCCTTGGCGCGTTGCTCCTTGACCCGGTCCGCAAAGTAATTTTCCAGTAGTTCGCGCGCCTTGATGCCGCGCCACCAGGTGAACGGCGGTACAGCGGAACGGATGATCGCGTTGCCGGCTCGGGTGGTGGTGGTGAATGCCCTGTTCACCTTCGTGACCAGTTCGTGGTCGGTGCCGGGTTCGTGGCCCATGAACACCATCGACGCGATGTCGAGGGTGAGTTCCTTCATCGCGGGATACAGCAGGAAGCGTGCATCGTCGGCCACCCAGTCGTTGGCGATCACCTGCGAGACCACCTGGTCCATCTGCCCGACGTAGCCGACAAGCCGGGTGCGGACGAACGCCTCCTGCATGATCCGCCGGTGGAACATGTGCTCTTCGAAGTCGAGCAGCATCAGCCCGCGACGGAAGAACGGCCCGATCACCGGGACCCAACCCTGCTGAGAGAAGTCCTTGGTGCGATTGGAGTAGATGGTTTGGGCAGCGTCGGGGCCCAGCGCCACCACGCTCGGCAAGATGGGGGAGTCCCCGAAGATGACGGGGCCCTGCGTTTCGTACAGAAACTGCAGGTACTCGGGTCCGCCGCGCAAGAGCTCGATCAGGTGCCCGAGAATTGGCAGACCGGCGTCCCCTAGCACGGGCTTGAGCCCGCTTCCTGGCGGCGGGTCTGCCAGCTTTCGCTCCGGGAACTGCGTCTTGCGCAACTGACGTTCCACCAGGCCCATGCCCGGAAAGTTGTTGAACGACGGCGTGAATCGGCGTTGCGCCTGGTCAAGAAGATATGCCGGCGTACTGATGGTTGCCATGGACGCTCCTTTGCGGCCCCCGCTACGGGCTGACACTGTGACCTGTAGCACCCATAATTGGAGTAGAATTGACAACTGTCAAGTTTGCTTTCGAGGTGGCATGGTGCATGGTTCTGGTGTGACTGACGCTGTCGGCGCTGCCGACTGGGGTTCGACGGTCGCTCGACGTCGCGGCGATCGGCACCGGCAGGCCATCATCGACGCGATGCGCGATCTGATGGAAGAGCTGCCGTTTTCCGAACTGTCGGTGAGCACCATCAGCAAGCGCGCCGGGGTGGCGAGGTCGGGCTTCTACTTCTACTTCGAATCCAAATACTCCGTGCTCGCCCAGGTTCTGGCTGAGGCTGCCAACGAACTTCAGGAACGCACCCAGCACTTCGCGCCGCGTCCGCCGGGCGAGTCGCCAGAGCAGTTCGCGTATCGGATGGTCCAGAGCGCGACGCTGGTGTATTCCCACAACGATCCGGTCATGACGGCCTGCAATGCCGCCCGTTATCAAGACGCCGAGATCGGCGTGATCGTCGAGCGGTTGTTCCAGGAGTTACTTCGTGCGGTCCTGGGCCTGATCGAGGCAGAGGTGCGAGCAGGCACGGCAAAACCGATCAGTGATGACGTGCCGACGCTGGTTCGGACGCTGCTGGCCATCACTGCACTGTCGCTGACCGGGGACCCGTTCGTGGTCGGCGAGGATCACGACATCGAGCGCCGCATGCGGGTGCTGGCGGATATGTGGGTCGGTTCGTTCTGGGCGGGGGCGGCGAAGTAGCGGCGGGGCTCGGGTGATCAGCCAGTACTGGTCCCGGCGCCGATCCACCGACTTGCGAACAAGCTGATGGACCGGCGCCTGGGTTGGGCCCGTAGGCCCGAACCGACCCTCCCGCAGGCAATTCGGGGTGCCGCCGGAGGGTCGGAGACTATGGCCATCGATTCGCGCCGCTAGGCGGCGGTGAACCTTTTGACGTGTACGTAAATAACGTTAGCGGGCGTGAGCCGGTCTTGTCTCGTATTTTGCTCAACTGATTTCCGGAGTCTCTGGCTGCCCGCTCCCAGCCGATTCGATACCGCCGGTATCGTCGCGACCATGGCGCAAAGAGGCTCCGGGTATTACGCAGGTAAGCGTTGTTTTGTGACGGGCGCGGCCAGCGGTATCGGCCGCGCCACCGCTTTACGACTTGCCGAGCAGGGCGCCGAACTGTATCTGACCGACCGTGACGCCGAGGGTTTGTCGCACACCGTGGCCGACGCCCGCGCATTGGGCGCGGACGTACCCGCGCACCGGGTTCTGGACATCTCCGATTACGCCCAGGTGGCCGCGTTCGCGGCCGACATCCACGCCGCGCACCACAGCATGGACGTCGTACTCAACATCGCCGGCGTTTCGGCGTGGGGCACCGTGGACAGACTGAGCCACGAGCAGTGGAACAAGATGATCGCGATCAATCTGATGGGACCGATCCACGTCATCGAGACGTTCGTCCCAGCGATGGTGGCGGCCCGCCGCGGTGGGCACGTGGTCAATGTGTCCTCGGCTGCCGGGTTGGTGGCGCTGCCCTGGCATGCGGCCTACAGTGCCAGCAAATTCGGCCTGCGCGGACTTTCCGAGGTGTTGCGTTTCGATCTCGCGCGGCACCGCATCGGGGTGTCGGTGGTGGTGCCCGGGGCGGTGAAGACCCCGCTGGTCGGCACAGTGGAGATCGCCGGCGTCGACCGCAGTGATCCGCAGGTCGCCCGTTGGGTTGACCGCTTCAGCGGTCACGCCGTGTCGCCGGAGCGGGCTGCGGCCAAGATCTTGGCCGGCGTGGCAAAGAACCGTTACCTGATCTACACGTCGCAGGATATCCGTGCGCTGTACGCCTTCAAGCGGTTTGCCTGGTGGCCCTACAGTGTGTCCATGAGTCAGGTCAATGCGATCTTCACCCGGGCATTGCGGCCGGGCCCGCCGACTCGGTGACGTCGGTCGGCGAACGCATTTCGCGGCAAATTGGCACCGCTAGCGCAGTGTCGTCGCGATTACTGTGGTCTCGCTGCGGTCAGTTCAGTCTCGTTGCAGTCCAAGCATTCTCGGTGCTGCCGGCGCGTGCTCAGCTGGGCATCTCGAGTTCCAGTCGTACGCCGAGCAAGCGGATCGGACGGTCCAGTTCGAATAAGCCCAGGATGCTCAGTGCGGCTGCGGTGATGACGGCGGCGTCGGTGGTCGGCGCTTCCAGCTTGCGGATCTTGGTGCGCGTGTAGAAGGTCGCGGTTCGCACGGTGACGGCGACGCGGTAGGCGATGCGCCCTTCGGCCACTACGTCGGCCAACGTCTTGAGAGCCAATTCCGTTATTGCCGAATCCATTTCGCTGCGATCGGTGAGGTCGCGCGG
The DNA here is from genome assembly GCF_055419245.1 of Mycobacterium sp. IDUB_37. Classification (NCBI taxonomy): domain Bacteria; kingdom Bacillati; phylum Actinomycetota; class Actinomycetes; order Mycobacteriales; family Mycobacteriaceae; genus Mycobacterium; species Mycobacterium sp. IDUB_37. The sequence continues at coordinate 1,261,870 of NZ_JBVAXG010000001.1, forward strand.
AAAGGTGACGACATGACTGCGCGAGCGCGGAACCCACGGCTTGGCGCTGACTTCGGTATCGCCGCCGCCCTTCGCCAGCAGTAGCAACCACAGCCCGGTGCGTGGACCAAAGGTGGATGTGAGTAGTTCGCCGTCGCTGTGGGCGAGCTGCCGAACGGTTGTCACCCCAAGGGTCGCAAGCCTTTTCGCTGTCTTGGGACCCACACCCCACAGTGCGTCTACTGGGCGCTCGGCCATCAGCGTCATCCAATTCGCTTCGGTGACCGTGAAGATCCCGGCCGGTTTGGCGAAACCGGTGGCGACCTTCGCGCGCTGCTTGTTGTCGCTGATGCCGACCGAGCAGGACAACCCGGTTTCGGCCAGCACCACGGTACGGATCCGTTCGGCAAGATCGGTGGGGTCGGCTGTCACGCCCGCCGCCACCCCGATATAGGCCTCGTCCCAGCCCCACACCTCGACCGGATGACCCAGGTCGCGCAACAAGCCCATCACCTGATCTGAGGCCTCGTCGTAGGCGGCCGGATCGGACGGCAGGAACGTGGCATCAGGACAGCGGCGCGCGGCGGCGCGCAACGGCATGCCCGCGTGCACCCCGAACTCGCGAGCCTCATAGGAGGCGCAGGTGACGACCTTGCGCGGCTCGGTCGGATCGCCGCTGCCGCCGACAATCACTGGCAGCCCGGCCAATTCGGGATGACGGCGCAGTTCGACGGATGCCAGAAACTGGTCGAGGTCGACGTGCAGGATCCAGCGCTTTGTCGTGTCGGGATCGTCGGTCGACAAGGGACCGGCTCAGCGTCCGCACAACTTACGGGCCAGACTCGCCCATGCCTCGGCAAGGGTTTCCTGAGTGTGGCCGCCCTCGTTGAGCTGGTGCTCGATGTAGTCGGCGTCGAGTAGGGCCAGCAGTGCGTCGGTCTGGACATCGAGGTCACCGGTGGTATGTGCCGCTTGCAGCAGCACTCGGACGTGGGTGCGTTGGACGGCGGCCGCACCTACGTGGCGCATGTGCGGATCACGGTTGGCGGCGGACAGCAACTGGTGGTGGGTGTGCGCGAAGCAGATCCGCTCCCGTCCGAAAGCGACCAGCCGATCCAACGGTGGCGCATCGGGTCCCAGTGGCGGCGGGCCGAACAGAAATGCCTGCTGGCTGGCCTTTTCGTCCTCGTCGATCAGCACCATCATCAGACCGGCCCGGCTGCCGAAGCGGCGGAACAGGGTGCCTTTTCCGACGCCGGCGGCCGCGGCGATATCGTCCATGGTCACCGCGTCCGCGCCGCGGCTGGTGACCAAGCGGCGCGCCGCCTCGAGTAGCAGGGCCCGGTTGCGGGCGGCGTCACTGCGTTCGCCAAGCGGCTCCGGCGCCAGGTCCTGCGGGGTGGAAAGGGGCAGTCTGCCCAGCTCCTCGATGCCGCTCACTCCTGCACTGTAACGTGACCGGAATAAAACGGACTATAGTCCGCTTGATTGATGCGAAGATGTAGATCAACAACCAAAGGGGATGAGGAAATGCCTGATATCAAGGTCGTGGCGCTGGTGGGCAGTTTGCGCACCGGTTCGGTCAACCGGCAGATCGCCGAACTCGCGGCCCAGGTGGCCCCGGAGGGCGTAGTGGTGACCGTGTTCGACGGGCTGGGGGAGTTGCCTTTCTATAGCGACGACATTGACCCTGCCGTCGGCGCAAAGGTCGACGAACCAGCTGCGGTGTCCGCGCTGCGCGCCGCGGCGGCCGATGCCGACGCCGCGCTGGTGGTGACGCCGGAATACAACGGCACCATGCCCGCTGTGGTGAAGAACGCGATCGACTGGTTGTCGCGCCCGTTCGGCGACGGTGCATTGAAGGGCAAGCCGTTGGCGGTAGTCGGCGGCTCCTTTGGGCAGTACGGCGGGGTGTGGGCGCATGACGACACCCGTAAGTCTTTTGGCATCGCGGGGGCCCGCGTGGTCGAGTCGATCAAGCTTTCGGTGCCGTTTAAGACATTGGGTGGCAGCGCTCCGGCGGAGAATGCGGAGTTGTCGGAGAACGTGCGTGACGTGGTCGGCAAGCTCGCCGCCGAGGTGGGCTGACCCTGTAGTCCGGGGTCGCCACGAGCGGACTACGACGCAGCAAAAGCTCTAGTCAAAGCCGCCGACAGTTTCGTCGGCGGCTTTGCTGGCTATAGAGGCCCGCAGTTGCGGACCGAACTTGTCGGTGGCCGCTGATATACCTCAGTTCATGCTTAGCTCGGGTCTCCCGGCCATCTTCGCCGGATCTAAGACTGTGATCTGCGACACGCCGAAGACGTGCGCACAGATAGCTTACGACCTGCGAATTTCAGAAATGTTATTCAGAACATGTAGTAGCTCTTCTCGTAGTCACCCCCTAGGTGTAGTGTTTCGCAGACCGGCAGATCCCAGGTTCACCGAGTCCCGACCGGCCAAGCGGGGCACGACGAGCTTCCCGGAATCGGCGGACATCTCGAGCCTGGCCGGCCCGGGAAAGTCGCCACAGGACGGGAATCTGGGAGCCCGCCGGAGCGCTGAACAAAGTGCATATGTATTGCCCAAGTCGTTGCCAGTCCCGTTAACCTCCCACCTACGTATAAGGAGCGGTACGCCCATGAGCATCACCGTTTACACCAAGCCCGCTTGCGTGCAGTGCGTCGCCACCTATAAGGCGCTGGACAAGCAGGGCGTCACATACACAAAGGTCGACATCACCTTGGACACCGAGGCGCGCGACTATGTGATGGCCCTCGGCTACCTGCAGGCTCCCGTTGTGGTGACCGAGAGCGACCACTGGTCCGGGTTCCGGCCCGACCGCATCAAGGCACTCGCCGATTCCGCGATCAGCGCCTAGTGCCTAAGTAATCAGACAGGGGGTTGCGGTGCCATGGAGATCACGGAACCCAACTGCAATCTGGTCTATTTCTCCAGCGTCTCGGAGAACACCCATCGCTTCGTGCAGAAGCTGGGTGTTCCGGCGACGCGGATTCCGCTGCATGGCCGCATTGAGGTTGACGAGCCGTACGTGCTGGTTCTGCCCACGTACGGCGGCGGGCGAGTCACCCCGAACATCAACGATGGTGGCTACGTCCCCAAGCAGGTCATTGCCTTTTTGAACAACGAGCACAACCGGTCGTTGATTCGGGGCGTCATCGCCGCGGGCAACAACAACTTCGGTGCTGAATTCGCGTACGCGGGCAATGTGGTCGCCCGTAAGTGCGACGTTCCATACCTCTACCGCTTCGAACTGATGGGCACCGAGGACGACGTAGCCGCCGTCCGCGAGGGTCTTGCCGAATTTTGGAAGGAAAAGACGTGTCACCAACCGTCATTGCAGAGCCTGTAACCTCCGGCAAGCACGCTGATACCGGCGAAACGGATTACCACGCGCTCAACGCGATGCTGAATCTGTACGACGCCGACGGCAAGATTCAGTTCGACAAAGACGTGCTCGCCGCGCGCCAGTACTTCCTGGAGCACGTCAACCAGAACACCGTCTTCTTCCACAATCAGGACGAGAAGCTCGACTACCTGATCCAAAAGGACTACTACGAGCGTGAGGTCCTCGACCAGTACTCGCGCAACTTCGTCAAAACGCTGCTGGACCGGGCCTACGCCAAGAAGTTCCGTTTCCCGACGTTCCTGGGCGCGTTCAAGTACTACACCTCCTACACGCTGAAGACGTTCGACGGGAAGCGCTTCCTGGAGCGCTTCGAAGACCGGGTCGTCATGGTCGCGCTCACGTTGGCCTCCGGCGACACTGGACTGGCTGAAAAGCTGGTGGATGAGATCATCGATGGTCGTTTCCAGCCGGCCACCCCGACGTTCTTGAACTCGGGCAAGAAGCAGCGCGGCGAGCCGGTGAGCTGCTTCTTGCTTCGTATCGAGGACAACATGGAGTCGATCGGGCGCTCGATCAACTCCGCGCTGCAGCTGTCCAAGCGCGGCGGCGGAGTTGCGTTGCTGCTCAGTAACATTCGTGAGCACGGCGCGCCGATCAAGAACATCGAGAACCAGTCGTCGGGCGTCATCCCGATCATGAAGCTGCTCGAGGACTCCTTCTCCTACGCCAACCAACTCGGTGCGCGCCAGGGTGCCGGCGCGGTGTACCTCAACGCCCACCACCCCGACATCTACCGCTTCCTGGACACCAAGCGGGAAAACGCCGACGAGAAGATCCGGATCAAGACGCTGAGCCTGGGCGTGGTGATTCCGGACATCACCTTCGAGCTGGCCAAGAACAACGAAGACATGTACCTGTTCTCGCCCTATGACGTGGAGCGGGTCTACGGAGTGGCGTTCGCCGACATCTCGGTGACCGAAAAGTACTACGAGATGGTCGACGACGGCCGCATCCGCAAGACCAAGATCAAGGCGCGGGAGTTCTTTCAGACGCTCGCCGAGCTGCAGTTCGAGTCCGGCTATCCGTACATCATGTATGAGGACACGGTGAATCGGGCCAACCCCATCGAGGGCAAGATCACCCACTCGAACCTGTGCTCGGAGATCCTGCAGGTGTCCACGCCATCGTTGTTCAACGACGACCTGTCCTATGCCAAAGTGGGCAAGGACATTTCGTGCAACCTGGGGTCACTGAACATCGCTAAGACGATGGACTCGCCGGACTTCGCCCAGACGATCGAGGTCTCGATCCGCGCGCTGACCGCAGTGAGCGACCAGACGCACATCACCTCTGTGCCGTCAATCGAGCAGGGCAACAACGACTCCCACGCGATCGGGCTCGGGCAGATGAACCTGCACGGTTACCTGGCTCGCGAAGGCATCTTCTACGGATCCGAAGAAGGCATCGACTTCACCAACATCTACTTCTATTCGGTGCTCTACCACGCGCTGCGGGCGTCGAACCGGATTGCGATCGAACGTGGTTCGCACTTCAAGGGTTTCGAGCGGTCCAAGTACGCGTCGGGAGAGTTCTTCGACAAGTACACCGACGAGGCCTGGGAGCCGGCGACCGAGAAGGTGCGCCAGCTCTTCGCCGACGCGGGCATCCGGATCCCGAACCAGGACGACTGGAAGCGGCTCAAGGAGTCGGTACAGAAGCACGGCATTTACAACCAGAACCTGCAGGCGGTGCCGCCCACCGGGTCGATCTCCTACATCAACCACTCCACGTCGTCGATCCACCCGATCGTGTCGCGGGTGGAGATCCGCAAGGAAGGCAAGATCGGCCGCGTCTATTACCCGGCGCCGTTCATGACCAACGAGAACCTGGAGTACTACCAGGACGCGTACGAGATCGGCTACGAGAAGATCATCGACACCTATGCCGCGGCCACCCAGCATGTGGATCAGGGGCTGTCGCTGACGTTGTTCTTCAAGGACACGGCCACCACCCGCGACGTCAATAAGGCGCAGATTTACGCGTGGCGCAAGGGGATCAAGACGCTTTACTACATCCGACTGCGTCAGATGGCGCTGGAGGGGACCGAGGTCGAGGGCTGCGTCAGCTGCATGCTTTAAGCAGCGCAAGGAAATGTAGAAAACGGGTCACTCATTTCCTGACACTCCTGCGGGGGTCGGACACTTACTGCGCCTTGACACCGCGAGGCGCAGGTCAGCTCTCCCGAGCGTTTTCCGCATGCGCCGCCTTGATGCGCCGCTGCTCGTTCAGCACCGCTCGGTAGCTTTCGCGCTCGGCGACCAGCCACTCCGGCTTGTCCTTGAGCAGCGCGTCGATCTGTTCGGTGGTGAGCGCGTCGACGATGCCGCCGCGGGCGAGGCCGGAGATTGAGACGCGCAGCTTGGCCGCCACCAGGTTCTTCGGATGCGGCCCCTCCTTGCGCAGTGTCTCGAGCCACTGCGGCGGATCCGCGTGCAGGGCTGCGAGTTCGGCGCGGGTGATCGCGCTTGCCTGGAATTCGGCGGGCGTCGCGGGTAGGTAGACGTCCAGCTTCTTCGCCGCGGTGGCCGGCTTCATCGACTGCGCGCTAGGCCTGCTCATGGCAGCAGCCTATCGCTAGCCTGGTGCTGTGGCCTCGCCCTCACTGCCCACTCCGCCCTGCTTGACCCTCGGGTACGTCCCGGGCGCGACGCCGGCGAAGTGGGCCAGGATCTGGGCTGAGCGGCACCCGGAGGTCCCGCTGCGGCTACACCCCGTTGCCGCGGCGGACGCGGTTGCCCATTTGCGGAACGGCGTCGTCGACGCGGCGATGCTTCGGTTGCCGGCGGACACCACCGACCTGGCTGTCATACCCCTGTACGAGGAGACGACGGTGGCCGTGGTGCCGGCCGGTCATCTGCTCACCGCGGTCGATGAAATCACCGCCACGGACCTCGACGACGAGCCGGTCCTGCTGCCACTCGACGACGTCCTTGCCTGGGCGCAGGTCCCCGGAATCCGGGTCGACCACCGACCCGAAACCACCAATGAAGCAATAGAACTAGTCGCGGCGGGGATGGGTGCGCTCATCGTTCCGCAATCACTGGCGCGGCTGTACCACCGCAAGGACCTCACCTACCGCCCGATCACCGATGCGCCCACTTGCGCCGTGGCGCTCGCGATCCTAGAAGGGCCGCAGCCGGAATTGGTTGAGGAACTCATCGGTGTGGTGCGCGGCCGCAAACCCACTTCATCGCGCGGGCGGACCCAACCGGCGCCCAAACGCACTGCGCGAGAGAAGTCCCTCGCCAAGCAGGCTGCCCGCGCCGCCGCGGGCAAAGCGGCCAGCAAGCCCGCCCGAGCCGAACGCGGCCGACGCTGACCTCATTGGCGCCAAACCGCGCCGGCGTCGATCCGCTTGCCCTAGGTGTTCGCCGGTGCGGGCGGAAAATTGCATGCCACCGTTAGGGACCGCGGCACGTGCGATTCCGTCATCAGTGGTCGTCGTTCCGGCGGCGCGGGCGGTCCGACTTAGCTCAGACGTGGCGACCACTGTGGGTCTGCCCTGGTCAGCGGCCGCAACACGGTATGGTGCTTGACGTGGTGAGAGTGCCCCGACCCTCTATACCGATACCTCATCCCTCGGCACCGAAGCCCGGGGTGAAAGTCGACGCGCGCAGCGAACGCTGGCGCGAACATCGCAAAAAGGTGCGCGCCGAGATCGTCGACGCGGCTTTCCGGGCGATCGACCGGTTGGGTCCCGAGCTCAGTGTGCGCGAGATCGCCGAGGAGGCCGGCACTGCCAAGCCGAAGATCTACCGGCATTTCACCGACAAGTCCGACCTGTTCCTAGCCATCGGGGAACGACTGCGCGACATGTTGTGGGGTGCGATCTTCCCGTCGATCAACCTGGCCACCGACTCGGCGCGTCAGGTCATCCAGCGTGCCGTCGAAGAGTTCGTCAGCCTGCTTGACCAGCACCCCAACGTGATGCGGGTCTATATCGGGGGCAGCTCCAGCGCGCAGTCCAAGGAAACGGTGCGGACCTTCAATGAAGGGCGCGAGATCACGCTGACCATCGCCGAGATGTTCAGTAACGAACTTCGCGACATGGAGTTGAATAAGGCGGCGATGGAACTCGCCGCGTTCTCCGCGTTCGGGTGCGCGGCGTCGGCCACCGAATGGTGGCTGGGTCCCGAGCCGGACAGTCCACGCGCCATGACGCGTGAGCAGTTCGTCACCCAGCTGACGACCATCATGATGGGCATCATCATCGGCACCGCCGAAACGATGGGCATCAACCTGGATCCCGACAAGCCCATCCACCACGCCCTGGCTGCCCCGCGGCCCTGAGTTCGGACCGCGTTGACATCGCTGTGGCGATGGGCAACACTCGGATATACCCGATACCCGGGGTACTGGGTATCTACATCCCGACGACCGGGTATCTGCAGTGCAGGTAGGCGCCTGTTTCCCGCGGACGCACCCGCCAACACCGGCCACAACAGGAGAGTCCCACCATGACTGATGTCGTGTCCCCGGCCACTGAGGAAGCCGCGAAACCGCAGGGCAAGCCGATACACACCCGCACCATCATCATCGGCACCGGTTTCTCCGGCCTGGGTATGGCCATCGCGCTGCAGAAGCAGGGGGTGGATTTCCTCATCCTGGAGAAGGCCGGCGACATTGGCGGCACCTGGCGCGACAACAGCTACCCCGGCTGCGCCTGCGACATCCCGTCACACCTTTACTCCTTCTCGTTCGAGCCGAAGCCGGACTGGAAGAACCCCTTCTCCTTCCAGCCCGAGATCTGGGATTACCTCAAGGGAGTCACCGAGAAGTACGGGCTGCGCCGCTACGTCGAGTTCAATTCGACGGTCGACCGCGCCTACTGGGACGACGACGAATACCGGTGGCATGTGTTCACCACCGACGGGCGTGAGTACGTCGGCCAGTTCCTGGTCTCGGGGGCCGGAGCGCTGCATATCCCGTCCTTCCCGAACATAGAAGGCCGCGAGGACTTCGGCGGTGCCGCCTTCCACTCCGCGCAGTGGGACCACAGCGTCGATATCACCGGCAAGCGGGTGGCCATCATCGGCACGGGTGCAAGCGCGATCCAGATCGTGCCCGAGATCGTCGGCGACGTCGCCGAACTTCAGCTCTACCAACGCACTCCGCCGTGGGTGGTGCCGCGCTCCAACCCGGAGATTCCGAAGTCGCTGCGCTCGGCGATGGAGAACGTCCCCGGTCTGCGGGCGTTGGTGCGACTGGTGATCTATTGGGGACAGGAGGCGCTGGCATTCGGCATGACCAAGCGCCCCAACGCACTGAAATTCATTGAGGTGTACTGCAAGTGGAATATCTTCCGTGCGGTGCGAGATCGCGAGCTGCGTCGCAAACTGGTGCCTAACTACCGCATCGGCTGCAAGCGCATTCTGAATTCCTCGAAATATTACGCAGCACTGGCCAGCCCGAACGCCGAGGTGATCACCGAGGGAATCAGCCGGATCACGAAGGACGGGATCGTCACCGACGACGGTCGGGAACGGCCGGCCGATGTGATCGTCTACGCCACCGGCTTCCACGTCACCGACTCCTACACCCACGTCCAGATCAAGGGACGCGGCGGCGAGGACCTGGTGGACCGGTGGAACACCGAGGGCATCGGCGCGCACTGGGGCATCACCGTCGCGAACATGCCCAACCTGTTCTTCCTGCTCGGCCCGAACACCGGCCTGGGCCACAACTCGGTCGTGTTCATGATCGAATCCCAGATCCGCTATGTGGCCGACGCAATTGCCAAGTGCGACAAGCGCGGTGCGCAGGCGCTGGCTCCGACGCGCGAAGCTCAGGACCGGTTCAACGAGGAGCTACAGAAGCAGCTCTCCCGCTCGGTGTGGAACAGCGGTGGCTGCGCCAGTTGGTATCTCGACGAGCACGGCAGGAATACGGTGCTCTGGGGCGGCTACACCTGGCAGTACTGGCGGGACACCCGCAAGATCAAGCCCGCCGAGTACGAGTTCCTCGCGGTCGGCAACGGCTCCGGGGCTAAGCGCGCCGCGGTGGTCGCATAGCGCGGGAGTTGTTAGCCGGCACACACGCTCGGACACTGGGGTTGGATTGACCCAACCAGTGGTACTACTGCCGGGTGATGCGGAAGCTGTGGGCCATTCTGGTCGCGCTCACGGTCACCGCGTGCGGCCACAACGACGCTGCGTCGATGCACGCCGGGGTGACCACCACCGGAATGCTGCCGGCCGGAGTGCCCACCGAGGGCGATCGGCCACCGGCCAATGGGTTGCCGTCGGCGGCTGAACCGCAAAAAGGGCCATCGCTTCGCAGCGAGACGCCGATCGGACGGACCATCCCGGTAGGCAATACGCCAGAAGGCATCGTGGTCGACGCACGAACGCGCACGGTCGCCGTCGCGACTCACGACCCTAACGAATTGGTCCTGATGGATGCGGAGTCCGGCGCCATCAATCACCGAATCCCGTTGCCGGGCAGGGTTCGTCATCTCCAACTCGCGGCACCGGGTGGTCCGGTGCTGGTGCCGGTGGAGTCTGCGGATTCCCTGGTGCGGGTCAATCTGCCGCAGGGGCCGGCGCAAGCGCCGATCAAAACCGGCACCGAGCCCCACGACGCCGTTGAGGCATCCAACGGCACCGTCTTCGTCGCCAATGAGCTTGGCGGCACGGTGACAGTGCTGCGCGGCGAACAGATTGTGAAGGTCTTCACCGACAGCGTCCAGCCGGCCGGCTCGGCGGCCACCGGAACCGCCGTCGGTGTGCTGGATGTCCGCAAGAACGATCTCACGGTGTACGACGCCGATCGGCTGACCATCCTGGGTTCGACGCCGGCGGGCTCGGGACCAACGCATCTGGTCGCCGATCGGCACGGGAGGATGATCGCGACCGACACCCGCGGCAACGCGATCCGGGTGTTCACCCCGTTGCCCACGCCACGAGAGGTGGCCAGCGTCGACCAGCCGGGCGGTCCGTACGGTATCGCCTACGATGCCACTCGCGACCGGCTGTGGGTGGCGTCCTCGGGGACCAACGAGGTCATCGGCTACGACATGAGCGAGCCGAATCCCAAACTCGTACAGCGGTTTCCGACGGTGCAGAATCCCTACACGCTGAGCGTCGACTCGAACACCGGCAGATTGTTCATCGCCGGAATGTCTGCTGGTGTCGTGCAAATCATCGATGTGCCGACCGGTTAAATCGCGGGCGCTCGGGTACTCGCCGCTGCATGAGAGCTGTTGTATACAAAGGCGCGCACGATGTAGCGGTCGAGGAAGTCCCCGATGCCGCGATCGAGCGGCCCACCGATGCCGTCGTTAAGATCACGGCGACCAACATCTGCGGCTCTGACCTGCACATGTACGAGGGTCGCACGGAGCTGGAACCGGGAACCGTTATCGGTCACGAAAACCTCGGTGAGATAGTCGAGGTGGGCTCCGGTGTGCAGAGCCTCAAGCGTGGTGACCGGGTCTGCCTGCCGTTCAACGTCAGTTGCGGATTCTGCGAGAACTGCGAGCGGGGGCTGACCGGCTTCTGTCTCACCGTCAACCCCGGCGCGGCCGGCGGCGCGTACGGATACGCGAATATGGGCCCCTACAGCGGGGGACAGGCCGAATACCTTCGGGTACCGTTCGCCGATTTCAATGCGTTGCAACTTCCCGAAGACAGCGTCGATAAAGAGAACGACTACGTGATGCTCGCCGACATCTTCCCGACCGGCTGGCACGGAACCCGGCTGGCCAGAATGCAGCCCGGCGACAGTGTCGCGGTATGGGGCGCCGGACCGGTTGGGCTCATGGCCGCGTACTCCGCCGAAATTCAAGGTGCTGCACAGGTTTTCGTCGTCGACCATATCGCCGAACGGTTGGGACTGGCCGAGAAGTTCGGCGCCATCGGTGTCGATTCGAGCAAAGTCGACCCGGTCGAGTACATCAAGGAAGCCACCGGTGGGCAAGGCGTGGACCGTGGTGTGGAAGCTGTCGGCTATCAGGCCCACGACTCCTCTGGCACCGAACGATCGAATATCACGATGAACGCGCTCGTCGACGTCGTCCGGCCGACCGGCGGGATCGGGGTGGTGGGTGTATTCCTGCCCGAAGACCCCGGCGCCACAGACGAATTGGCGAAGGAAGGCAAGATGGCATTCGACTTCGGCACCTTCTTCTTCAAGGGGCAGACAATTGCGTCCGGTCAGGCCAACGTCAAGAACTACAACCGGTACCTGCGCCAGCTGATATTGCACGACAAGGCAACTCCGTCCCAGTTGGTGTCGCACAACCTGGGTTTGAGCGATGCGCCAGATGCGTACCGCCACTTCGATAATCGCGATAAGGGCTGGACAAAGGTAGTGCTCAACCCCGGCAAGGGGTGAGTTGTGACCAGTCCCGCCTCGACCATGAAGTTCGTCCGCCGGGGGACCGGCAAGCCGTTGCTGCTGGTTCACGGACTCGGATCCAGCTGGCGCAACTGGGATTTGGTGCTTCCGATGCTGTCAACGCATCGGGAAGTCGTCGCAGTGGATCTGCCCGGCTTCGGCGACAGCCCGCCTCCGTCGGGTGAGGTGACCGTCGCGTCGCTGACCGATGCCGTCCAAGGATTCATTGCCGCACACGGACTCGGCGATGTAGACGTGGTGGGCAGCTCGATGGGCGCCAGGATGGTGTTGGAGATGGCCCGCCGCGGCCACGCCGGGACAGTGGTGGCGTTTGATCCCGGCGGATTCTGGACGGACAACCAGTTGAAGGTGTTCGGCGCGACGGTCGGGGCGTCGATCGGGTTGGTGCGTCACATTCAACCGGTGCTGCCCGCGCTGACCAGCAGCAAGGTGGGAAGGACCGCCCTGCTCTTGCAGTTCTCGGCGAAGCCGTGGCAGTTGCCGGCCGAACTGGTGCTGCAGGAGCTACGCAGCTTCGCCCGCGCCACGCGTGTCGACGAGGCGCTGCACGCGCTGGTCCACGGGCCGAAGCAGGAAGGCTCAGCCTCGCTGAACGGCAGAGTGATCATCGGATGGGGCCGCAAGGACCGAGTGACGCTGCCAAGCCAGGCCGAGCGCGCACTGGAACTGTTCCCGGACGCCAAGTTGCATTGGTTCGACGACTGCGGCCATTTTCCGCATTGGGACCAGCCCGAACGCGCTGCTCAGCTCATTCTGGCAGCGACATGAGGCGACACGGCGGCGACACGCGAAAAACACAACTTGTTGTGTTGCGTCAGCTTGTCGGACACCAGGGGTAGTGTCTGAGACCTAAGCGCGTCCGGCCGTAGCCGGTACGAATTGGCACCTGGCGAAGTGGGGTTCTGGTGACTGGAAATGCAAAGCTGATCGACCGCGTCTCGGCGATCAACTGGAACCGTCTGCAGGACGAAAAAGACGCGGAAGTCTGGGACCGGTTGACCGGCAACTTCTGGCTGCCCGAGAAGGTGCCGGTTTCCAACGACATCCCGTCCTGGGGCACGTTGACCCCCAACGAGAAGCAGCTGACCATGCGGGTCTTCACCGGCCTGACCATGCTCGACACCATCCAGGGCACCGTCGGTGCGGTCAGCCTGATTCCGGACGCGCTGACCCCGCACGAGGAGGCGGTGTACACCAACATCGCGTTCATGGAGTCGGTGCACGCCAAGAGCTACAGCCAGATCTTCTCCACGCTGTGTTCCACAGCCGAGATCGACGACGCGTTCCGCTGGTCGGAGGAGAACCCCAACCTGCAGCGCAAAGCCGAGATCGTGCTCGAGTACTACCGCGGCGACGAACCGCTCAAGCGCAAGGTGGCCTCCACGCTGCTGGAGAGCTTCCTGTTCTACTCCGGGTTCTACCTGCCGATGTACTGGTCGAGCCGGGCCAAGTTGACCAACACCGCCGACATGATCCGGCTGATCATCCGCGATGAGGCGGTGCACGGCTACTACATCGGCTACAAGTACCAGCGCGGGTTGGCTCTGGAAGATGAGGCCAAGCGCAACGAGCTCAAGGACTACACCTACGAGCTGCTGTTCGAGCTGTACGACAATGAGGTCGAGTACACCCAGGACCTCTACGACGACGTCGGGCTGACCGAGGACGTGAAGAAGTTCCTGCGCTACAACGCCAACAAGGCGTTGATGAACCTCGGTTACGAGGCTCTGTTCCCGCGCGACGAGACCAACGTGAACCCGGCGATTCTGTCGGCGCTCTCACCCAACGCCGACGAGAACCACGACTTCTTCTCCGGGTCGGGGTCGAGCTACGTGATCGGCAAGGCCGTTGTTACCGAGGACGAGGACTGGGACTTCTAAAGCCGCAGTTCGGGAGTGACCGGTCACCGATCGGGTAACACTGCGGAATGGTTTCAGTTTCGCGCACCTTTACGGTCAACGCCCCGCCCGGCGTCGTGATCGATTACCTCAAGGATTTCTCCAACGCCGAAGAGTGGGATCCGGGCACGCAACGGTGCACCCCCAACGAGAGCGGACCGCCGGTCGTCGGCGCGACGTGGCACAACGTGTCGAAAATAATGGGTGTATCCACCGAATTGACCTACACGCTGGAAGATTTGACCGATACGAGGCTGGTCTTCGTCGGTGAGAACAAGACGGCAACCTCAACCGACACCATCTCCGTCGCCCCGGCCACCGAGGGGTCGGAGATCACCTACCGTGCCGATCTCACGATGCACGGCGCCGCCGCGCTATTCGCGCCGGCAATGAAGCTGGTATTCGAAAAGCTGGCCGGTGACACCAAGCAGCAGATGACCCGGGTCCTCAACGGGCTTCCTGCCACTTCCTGAGTTCTACGTCCTCAGTTCGGCGAACCGGACGGGCCGGCTCCCAGTCCGTTGTCCGCCAGGTAGGTGACCACGTACCACCGCCGCTGCGGCGCGTCGTAGGCATCGGTAGCCGTGGCCCGCTCCAATCGGACATCGGTCAGGTGCGGGTTCTGTGCGCGGACAGAGTCTTCGAGCGCGGCATGCAGCGCATCCCCGGTGAGGGTCGCACCTGCAAGCGCCTTTCCTTCGTATCGTGTCCAACTCACGGCATCCATTTTGCTCCGCGCGGCGAGCCCCAAGGTCTTGAACCGCCGTGTGGTCGAGCAGTGAACGGCACATGAATTGTCTTTCCAGTTTGCTGCCGTTGCTGGCGCCGCAAGTGGCGCCTTCGTGACACTGAAGAAATGACCAGTACCGCAGCTAAGTCCTCTTCGTCATTGTCGGCGTCCTTCAACAGCGTGGTGGAGTGGCTCACGGCCGGTTACCCAGAGGGTGTTCCAGGACCTGACCGGGTGCCGCTGCTTGCGCTGCTGCGCAGTACCCCGCTGACCGATGACCAAATCCGACAGGTGGTGCGCAACATCACCGCCGAAGGGTCGACGGCCACCGCCGACGGTGTGATCGATCGCGACGAGATCGAGGAATTCATCTCCGGCGTCACCAATCATGACGCCGGTCCGGAGAACATCCAGCGCGTGGCCGGCATCCTGGCTACCGCCGGTTGGCCGTTGGCCGGCATCACTGGTTTCGAGGACAGCAGGAGCGACGCTTCTGCCTGAGCCTCGCGCCAGCATTCGTTGCGCGGACGCTTGATGCTTGGCTTCGTTATTGGTGCATACGCTGCGCTTTCGGTCCAAATCACCTGGATCGGGGCGTGAACGAAACGTGAATTGTGCGATTACTTCAGTGGCAAAGTGTTGCTGCGGACGGCCCAGCCGAGAAACTAGTGGGGTGTCGAAAAGCCCACACTCTCCGGCGGCGTTCTTCCGCTCAGTAGTCAGCTATCTCCAGATCAGCTACCCCGACGGCGTTCCCGGGCCCGACCGGATCCCGCTGCTCGAACTGCTCCGCAGCACCCCGCTCAGCGAGGATGAGATCGAGGATGCGGTCGACGAGATCGACGAGATTCCCGAGGATGACAGCCGCGACGTGATCGCGGAATTCATCGCCAACATGTCGCACATCGACGCCAGCCCGGAGGGGGTCGCCCGAGTGGCGGCAAAGCTCGCCGCCGCCGGGTGGCCACTGGCCGGAATTTCTGACTTCGTCCACGCCGAGGACGACGGCGCCCCGAACGTAGCCGTAGCTAGCTCACAGGCTTGAGACGTCTCACAGGGTCGAGATATCTATGACGAACCGGTAGCGGACGTCGCTGGCGAGCACCCGCTCGTACGCCTCGTTGACGTAATCGGCGTCGATGACCTCGATCTCAGGCGTCACGTTGTGTTCGGCGCAAAAGTCCAGCATTTCCTGGGTCTCCGCGATCCCGCCGATGTTGGACCCGGAGAGGCTGCGCCGGGCCAGCGCCAGCGGGAACGCGGGCACCTCCATGGGGTGCTCGGGGATGCCCAGTTCGACCAGGGTGCCGTCGACGTCGAGCAGGCTGAGGTAGTCGCCCAGCTTCAAGTTCGCCGAGACGGTGTTGAGAATCAGATCGAAGCTGCTGCGCAGTTTCTTGAAGGTGGCCGGGTCAGAGGTGGCGTAGTAGTGGCTGGCGCCCAGTCGCAGCCCGTCTTCCATCTTCTTCAGCGACTGCGACAGCACGGTCACCTCCGCGCCCATCGCTACGCCGAGCTTCACGCCGACGTGACCCAACCCGCCGAGGCCGATGACCGCCAGTCGCGTGCCGGGCCCGGCCTTCCAGTGCCGCAGCGGCGAGAACAAGGTGATACCCGCGCAGAGCAGCGGCGCCGCGGCGTCCAACGGCAGCGAGTCGGGGATGCGCACCACGAAGTTCTCGTTCGTGACGACGGCCTGGCTGTAGCCGCCATAGGTCGGGGTGCCGTCCTTATCGATCGAGTTGTAGGTGAACGTAGCGCCCGGCTTGCAGTACTGCTCAAGCCCCGCCTTGCAGCTGCTGCACTCTCCGCAGGAGTTCACCATGCAGCCCACGCCGGCGTGGTCGCCCACCTTGAACTTGGTCACCTCGGAACCGACGGCGGTCACCACCCCGGCGATCTCGTGACCGGGAACCACGGGGTAGTTCGGCACGCCCCATTCGGCTTTGACGGTGTGGATGTCGGAGTGGCAGATACCGGCGAACTTGATATCGATCGCGACATCGTGCGGGCCGGGGTCGCGACGCTCGATGGTGGTCTTGGTCAGTGGCTCGGTTGCCGACGTCGCGGCGTATGCGGAAACAGTGCTCATCTTCATCCTCTTCGGTTCGCTCTTCGGTCACTACGCGCTCTAATAAAGGTTAGCTAAGTTAAAAGTTTCGGGCCAGTCGCGGCGGTGCCGGGCGATCGGTTAGTTGATCGGGGCGTTGATCCAGCGCAGGTCGTTGACGATGCCGCGGGCCGCGATCAGTCCCTCGCCGGTCTGCCAGATTTCGTCGTTGACGATGAAGATCCGGTTGTCCCGGTTGGCGCCGAGTTTGCGCCACGGGTCGCTGTCGAGGATGGTGGCCGCGCGTTCGGCGGCAGCTTCGGAAGAGCAGGACACATAGATGATGTCGGCGTCGGCCGCGGAGAAGTCCGGATTCTTCGCCAGGTCGGCATCGGTGGTGCCGAATTCGATGTACGGCTTGTCGGTGAACCGCTGCGGTCCGGGCCGGTCCACTCCGACCGCGGCCAACACGCTGGCCGGGAAGTTGTTGGCTCCGTAGACCCGAAGGGCGTTGGTGGTCAGCTGAACAACCGACACCTGGAAGTGGGCCGCGTCGTGTTTGGTGCCGACGTCGGTCGCGCGCTTTTTGAATCCGTCGACCAGGGAGTCGGCGGCGGCACCCCGAGCGGTGGCGGCGCCCACGCCACGCAAATTGTCCTCCCAGGCGGCTCCGGGAGCGGCGGTGAACACGGTCGGCGCGATCGCCGCCAACTGCGGGTACAACGACGGCGTCAGGGCAGCCGAGCCCAGGATCAGGTCCGGGTGGGCCGCCGCAACGGCCTGCAGATCCGGTGAGTTGCGCGAACCGACGCCGGGTGCGTCATGCACCGCCTTGCCCAGGTAGGACGGTTGGCTCTTCGAGCCGTCGGGCAGGGCAGCGGCGACGACCCGGGATTGAAGGCCCAGCGCGCACAGCGCATCGAGTTGATCGCCGGAGAGCACCACGATGCGCTGCGGGTCGGCCGGCACCTGCGCTTCGCCCGGGTTGACCCCCGCCGCGTTGCGCGCAGTCCGGGTCGCCGGACCCGGGTCAGACGGGGCGGCATCATGTGCGCACGACTCGTCGGGTTTGCGATCGTTTCCCAGCACCCCTGCATTCGCGATCTGCGTAGTGGGCGTGACCATCGACCGCGATGCGGCCGGGGATTTATCGCCGCCGCACGCGCTGCACGTCAGGACCAGCGCCGCCAGCAGGGAAGCGAGTGGCGCTGCGGCCAGGGTTGATCGAAGGCCGGATTGCACGTGTCCGACGTTAACATCCGGCCAGGCCGGTCCAGATCCGCCGAGCACCGAGACTGCACTGACGTCGCCGACACTGCGGCAGCAGCGCTGATCTGCGTCAGGACGCGATCTGGGCGCAGTTTCGGCGCCATAGATTCAGGCTCGCGGCGTCTGCAGAACGTGATCTGTCGACCCGAGCGGAACGACGCGAAAAAACCAATTACGACAGTTTGTAGGACCAGACCTTCCGCCGTCGGGATAGCGGGCTAAGATTCCATCTACGTATTGGTTTTCCGCCCAGTATTGGTGTGCCCCTGTCCGGATGGATGTTTGGAGGAGCTGTTGACAGCCGAAGCGCCCCCCTTGGGAGAACTCGAGGCAGTCCGCCCGTACCCGGCTAGGACCGGTCCCAAAGGGAACCTTGTCTACAAGCTGATTACGACGACCGATCACAAGCTGATCGGCATCATGTACTGCGTCGTGTGCTTCATCTTCTTCTTCATCGGCGGGCTGCTGGCCCTGCTGATGCGGGCGGAGCTGGCGGCACCGGGTCTGCAGTTCTTGTCGAATGAGCAGTACAACCAGCTGTTCACCATGCACGGCACGATCATGTTGCTGTTCTACGCAACCCCGATCGTGTTCGGCTTCGCCAACCTGGTGCTGCCGCTGCAGATCGGCGCACCCGACGTCGCGTTCCCGCGGCTCAACGCGTTCTCGTTCTGGCTGTTCCTGTTCGGCGCCACCATCGCGATCGCGGGCTTCATCACTCCCGGCGGAGCCGCCGACTTCGGCTGGACCGCCTACACCCCGTTGACCGACGCGATCCACTCACCCGGGCCCGGCGGCGACTTCTGGATCATGGGTCTGGCGGTTGCCGGTCTGGGCACCATCCTGGGTGCGGTCAACATGATCACCACCGTGGTGTGCATGCGCGCGCCCGGCATGACCATGTTCCGGATGCCGATCTTCACCTGGAACATCCTGGTGACGTCGATCCTGGTGCTGATCGCCTTCCCGCTGCTGACGGCCGCGCTGTTCGGCCTGGCTGCCGACCGGCACCTGGGAGCGCACATCTACGACCCGGGCAACGGCGGAGTGCTGCTGTGGCAGCACCTGTTCTGGTTCTTCGGCCACCCCGAGGTGTACATCATCGCGCTGCCGTTCTTCGGGATCGTCTCGGAGATCTTCCCGGTGTTCTCCCGCAAGCCGATCTTCGGTTACACCACGCTGGTTTACGCGACACTCTCGATCGCGGCGCTGTCCGTGGCGGTGTGGGCGCACCACATGTTCGCGACCGGCGCTGTGTTGCTGCCGTTCTTCTCCTTCATGACGTACCTGATCGCCGTGCCCACCGGAATCAAGTTCTTCAACTGGATCGGCACCATGTGGAAGGGCCAGTTGACCTTCGAGACGCCGATGCTCTTCTCGGTCGGCTTCCTGCTCACCTTCCTGCTCGGAGGCCTGACCGGTGTGCTGCTGGCCAGCCCGCCGTTGGACTTCCACGTCACCGACAGCTACTTCGTCGTCGCGCACTTCCACTACGTGCTGTTCGGCACCATCGTGTTCGCCACCTACGCCGGCATCTACTTCTGGTTCCCGAAGATGACCGGCCGCCTGCTCGACGAGCGGCTGGGCAAGCTGCACTTCTGGCTGACGTTCATCGGTTTCCACACCACGTTCCTGGTGCAGCACTGGCTGGGTGACGAGGGCATGCCGCGCCGCTACGCCGACTACCTGCCGAGCGACAACTTCCAAGGGCTGAACATGGTCTCCACCTGTGGAGCCTTCATCCTGGGCGCGTCGATGTTCCCCTTCGTGTGGAACGTGTTCAAGAGCTGGCGCTACGGCGAGGTCGTGACGGTCGACGACCCGTGGGGTTACGGCAACTCGCTGGAGTGGGCGACCAGTTGCCCGCCGCCGCGGCACAACTTCACCGAACTGCCCCGGATCCGTTCCGAGCGTCCGGCATTCGAACTGCACTACCCGCACATGGTGGAGCGGATGCGCGCTGAATCGCACGTCGGTCGCGCGCACGGTGAAGAGGGCCACGACGTCACTCGACTAGACGACGCCACCGTCCGCTCCTGATGTACCGGGGGTGCAACCGCGGGTGACCAGGTCACCCAATGTGTCGGCGCTGATCACAGTCTCCGGCCGGGATCAGCCTGGCGTGACGTCGGCGCTCTTCGAGGTGCTGGGTCGGCACGGCGTTGAGTTGCTCAACGTCGAACAGGTAGTCATCAGGGCGCGCCTGACGCTTGGCGTGCTGGTGTCGTGTCCGCTGGAAGTCGCGGACGGCTCCGCCTTGCGCGACGACGTGCAAGCCGCGATCCGGGACCTGGGTCTCGACGTCACGATCGAGCGCAGCGACGACCTGCCGATCATCCGTGATCCGTCCACCCACACCATCGTCGTGCTGGGCCGGCCGATCACTGCGGAGGCGTTCGGCGCGCTCGCCCGGGAAATCGCCGCCCTGGGCGTCAACATCGACTTCATCCGGGGCGTCTCGGACTATCCGGTCACCGGCCTGGAGCTGCGAGTGTCGGTGCCGCCGGGTGCTTACCGCCCGCTGCAGAGCGCGCTGACGAAGGTGGCCGCCGCCGAACAGGTGGACGTGGCGGTCGAGGACTACGGCCTGGCCTGGCGCACCAAGAGGCTAATCGTCTTTGACGTCGACTCCACTCTCGTTCAGGGCGAGGTCATCGAGATGCTGGCGGCCCGCGCCGGCGCTCAAGGCAAAGTCGCGGCGATCACCGAGGCCGCCATGCGCGGCGAACTGGACTTCGCGGAATCACTGGAACAGCGGGTGGCGACCCTGGCGGGGCTGCCCGCCTCGGTGATCGACGAGGTCGCCGACCAGTTGGAACTGATGCCGGGCGCTCGGACCACGCTGCGCACGTTGCAGCGGTTGGGATTTCGCTGCGGAGTGGTCTCCGGTGGCTTCCGGCGCATCATCGAACCGCTGGCCGAGGAATTGAAGCTGGACTTCGTCGCCGCCAATGAACTGGAGATCGTCGACGGCATCCTCACCGGCCGCGTCGCCGGCACGATCGTCGACCGGCCTGGCAAAGCCACCGCGCTCCGCGCGTTCGCGAAGCAGTACGGGGTGCCGATGGAGCAGACCGTCGCGGTGGGCGACGGCGCCAACGACATCGACATGCTGGCGGCGGCGGGCATGGGGGTGGCATTCAACGCCAAGCCCGCGCTGCGTGAGGTGGCCGATGCTTCGTTGAGCCACCCCTACCTGGACACCGTGCTGTTTCTGCTCGGCGTGACCCGCGGAGAGATCGAAGCCGCCGATGCGGTGGACGGCGTGGTGCGCCGCGTCGATATCCCCGCCGAGTAGCGCTCGCGGGGGTAGGCGACCCGGCAGCGGTCGCGGTGCCCGGGTACGGCACGATGATCGGGTGCCCGAAATCGGTCCTGAAAGCGGCCCCGCCAAAGGCGAATACGAGGCCGATCCTGATCTTCTGCTCGACTTCCGAAATGTGTCGCTGCGCCGCGGTGGCCGCACCCTGGTCGGTCCGCTGGATTGGGCCGTCGAACTCGACGAGCGCTGGGTAATCATCGGTCCCAACGGCGCCGGCAAGACCTCGTTGCTGCGCATCGCGGCGGCATCCGAGCACCCGTCGTCCGGTGTCGCCTTCGTGTTGGGGGAGCGACTCGGCCGCGTCGACGTCAGTGAGCTGCGTGCGCGGATCGGGCTGAGCTCGTCGGCGTTGGCGCAGCGCATACCGGGCGACGAAGTGGTGCGTGATCTCGTGGTCTCGGCCGGCTACTCGGTGCTGGGCCGGTGGCGGGAGCCCTACGAGGACGTCGACTACCGGCGCGCGGTCGACATGCTGGAGAGCCTGGGTGCCGAGCACCTCGCCAATCGCACCTACGGGACGCTGTCCGAAGGTGAACGCAAACGGGTGTTGATCGCCCGTGCCTTGATGACGGATCCGGAGCTGCTGCTACTCGACGAACCGGCCGCGGGCCTGGACCTTGGCGGCCGCGAGGAGCTGGTGGCCCGCCTCACCGATTTGGCCGCCGACCCGGACGCGCCCGCGCTGGTGCTTGTCACCCATCACGTCGAGGAGGTGCCGCCGGGCTTCAGTCACTGCTTGCTCCTGTCGGAGGCCAACGTGGTGGCATCTGGTCTGTTGCCCGACGTGCTGACAGCGGAGAACCTCTCCACGGCATTCGGCCAGCGGATCGCACTCGACTTTGTGGACGGGCGATATTTCGCCCGTCGGGTGCGCACCCGCGCTGCGCATCGGAGGCAGAAGTGACCGAGCCTTACATCCCGCTACCGACCCGGCCCGCGGCCACCGTGATGCTGGTCCGCGACACTGCCAAAGGCCTGAAGATCTTTCTGATGCGGCGGCACTCCAAGATGGAGTTCGCCCCCGGCGTGATCGTTTTTCCCGGCGGTGGCGTCGACGAACGGGACCGCAACGCCGACATCGCATGGGCAGGTCCGCCGCCGCAGTGGTGGGCGCAGCGGTTCGGCATCGAGACCGATCTGGCCATCGCGCTGGTCTGCTCGGCGGCGCGGGAAACGTTCGAGGAATCGGGCGTGCTCTTTGCAGGCCCGGCCAACGATCCGGACAGTATTGTGCGCGACGCCTCGGTCTACGCCGACGCTCGCCGTGCCCTGGACGACCGGACGCTGTCCTTCGCGGACTTCCTGCGCAACGAAAACCTGGTGCTGCGCTCAGACTTGTTGCGGCCCTGGGCAAACTGGGTCACGCCGGAGGCCGAGCGCACCCGTCGTTACGACACCTACTTCTTCGTGGCAGCGCTACCCGAGGGACAGCGCGCCGACGGCGACAACACCGAATCCGACCTGGCCGGCTGGGCTTTTCCGCGAGACGCCATCGACGAATTCGAGGGCGGCCGCAATGTGCTGCTGCCGCCGACCTGGACCCAGCTGGATTCGCTGGCCGGCGACCGCACCGTCGCCGATGTGCTGGCCGTCGAACGTCAAATCGTGCCCGTGCAGCCGCTGCTCGAGAAGCGGGGCGACAACTGGGTATTCGAGTTCTTTGACTCCGAGCGCTACCACCGGGCCCGCGAAAAGGGCGGATCCATGGACTGGCCACTATGAGTGCGCGTTGAGCGAGTTCGTGAGCGTCGTAGTCAGCGACGGTTCCCAGGATGCCGGCTTGGCCATGCTGCTGATTTCCCGGCCGCCGACCAACGCGATGACCCGGCAGGTCTACCGGGAGGTCGTCGCAGCGGCTGATGAACTGGGCCGGCGCGACGACGTGGCTGCGGTGATTCTGTTCGGTGGCCACGAGATCTTCTCCGCTGGTGACGATGTGCCCGAACTGCAGACGCTGAACCCGCCGGAAGCCGGTACCGCCGCCCGAGTCCGACGTCAGGCCATCGACGCCGTGGCGGCGATCCCAAAGCCGACGGTGGCCGCCATCACCGGATACGCGCTGGGCGCCGGCCTCACGCTGGCTTTAGCCGCCGACTGGCGGGTCAGTGGCGACAACGTGAAGTTCGGCGCGACCGAGATCCTGGCCGGTCTGATTCCAGGCGGCGGGGGAATGGCCCGACTTACGCACGTGGTCGGAACGAGCCGGGCCAAGGAATTGGTGTTCAGCGGACGCTTCTTCGATGCTGAGGAGGCATTGACGCTCGGCTTGATCGACGAGATGGTGGCTCCCGACAACGTCTACGACGCCGCCGCGGCGTGGGCCAGACGTTTTCTGGCCGGCCCGGCGCCCGCGCTGGCGGCGGCCAAAGCCGGAATCAACGCGGTCTACACACCCGAGCCGTCGGCCGCTGAAGAGCGCCGCTACGTCGAGGTGTTCGCCGCTGGTCGCGGTACTGGTCAAGGTGGTGGCGCGGAAAAGGATCGGCCGGGCGGTTAGGCTGCCCTTCATGACGAGGAGTACTGAAATCCCCGCGGATAATGCTGCGCCGAATCCCCACGCGACCGCGGAGCAGGTCGAAGCGGCCCGCCACGACAGCAAGCTCGCCCAGGTGCTCTACCACGACTGGGAAGCGGAGAGCTACGACGACAAGTGGTCGATCTCCTATGACCAGCGCTGCATCGATTACGCCCGGGGCCGGTTCGACGCCATTACGCCCGACGAGGTCATCGACGATCTGCCCTACGACCGCGCCTTGGAACTGGGCTGCGGCACCGGGTTCTTCCTGCTGAACCTGATCCAGGCCGGGGTGGCCCGGCGTGGTTCTGTCACGGACCTCTCACCCGGCATGGTCAAGGTCGCCACCCGCAACGGGCAGGCACTGGGCCTGGACATCGACGGCAGGGTCGCCGACGCTGAGGGCATCCCCTACGAGGACAACACCTTCGACCTGGTGGTCGGGCATGCCGTGCTGCACCACATTCCCGATGTCGAATTGTCGTTGCGCGAGGTCATCCGGGTACTCAAGCCGGGCGGCCGGTTCGTGTTCGCCGGCGAGCCGACCACCGTCGGCAACGGCTACGCCCGCAGGCTGGCCGACCTGACCTGGAACGTCACCATCCGCGCAGTCAAGCTGCCCGGGCTCGGCGGGTGGCGTCGGCCGCAGGCCGAAATCGACGAGAACTCGCGTGCCGCGGCCCTCGAGTGGATCGTCGACCTGCACACCTTCGAGCCCAGCGACCTCGAGCAGATGGCTACCAACGCCGGCGCGGTAGAAGTTGCGACCGCCAGTGAAGAGTTCACCGCCGCGATGTTCGGCTGGCCGGTTCGCACCTTCGAGTCGACGGTGCCGCCCGGCAAGCTCGGCTGGAACTGGGCGAAGTTCGCCTTCGGCGGGTGGCGGGCGTTGAGCTGGGTGGATGCCAACGTCTGGCGGCACGTCGCCCCGAAGGGCTGGTTTTACAACGTCATGATCACCGGAGTCAAGCCCTCCTGAGCAGTAGCGGGCTGCGCTTCACCTCGGACGACGTCACCTTTCTGCGCTCGCAGACCGGCGCCGAGGCGCTGGCGGTGGTCGCCGAACTCGAACTGACCGACGCGACCCGGATCGCGGACACCGCCGCTGCCCGGGCCCGATTCGGTGACCGGGCGCCGATGCTGATGGAGACGAGCCTGCTGCGCCGCAAAGCGCGGGAGAAGCTGGGCCGACTGGGTGACACGTCGCGCTGGCTGTTCACCGACGAGGCCCTGCAGCAGGCCACGACGGCGGCGGTGGCACTGCACCGCGCCGGCCGACTCGCTGGACGCGTCGTGCATGACGCGACCTGTTCGATCGGCACCGAACTGGCCGCGCTGAGCGGATCCGCGACCAGAGTGGTGGGCAGCGACATCGATCCGGTCCGGCTGGCGATGGCGCGCCACAATCTGGGCGTGACCGCCGACTTGTGTCGCGCCGACGCGCTGCGCCCGGTGACCCGGATGACGGCGGTCATCGTCGACCCGGCGCGGCGCAGCAGCGGCCGCCGCCGGTTCAGCCCTGATGATTACCGGCCCGCACTCGGTCCGCTGTTGGACTGCTACCGCGACCGGGATCTGGTCGTAAAGTGCGCTCCCGGAATAGATTTCGATGAGGTCGGCCGACTCGGGTTCGACGGTGAAATCGAGGTGACGTCCTATCGCGGGTCGGTCCGCGAGGCCTGTCTGTGGTCGGGTGGGTTGGCCGGTGTCGGTGTGCGCCGTCGTGCCAGCATCCTCGATCGGGGAGAGCAGATTACCGACTGCGACCCGGATGACTGCCCGGTGCGCCCGGCCGGGCGGTGGATCGTCGATCCCGACGGCGCCGTCGTCCGGGCCGGGTTGGTACGTCACTACGCGGCACGGCACGGCTTGTGGCAACTCGACGCCGACATCGCCTACCTCTCTGGCGACTGGCTGCCGCCGGGAGTGCGCGGATTCGAGGTGCTCGAGCAGCTGCCGTTCAATGAGCGGCGGCTGCGTCAGGCGCTGTCCGCGCACGACTGCGGGGCGCTGGAGATTCTGGTGCGCGGCGTTGCGGTGGATCCCGACGTCCTGCGCAAAAAGCTGCGGTTACGGGGTAGCGCGGCGCTATCGGTGGTCATCGCTCGCATCGGTTTCGGGGCCGCGAGCCAGGCCGTGGCATACGTTTGCTGTCCCTCTCGGTAACGCCGGGTACGCTGACGGCGATTATCTGGGTGGCGTGCTCACGCCTCCTTGGTGGCAAAAACTTGGTGTGGGAAAACTCGGTGTGTGAAGACGAGGACGACGATGCGTTATTTGATCGCGGCCGCGGTATCGGCGGCGGTGCTGGGCTCGGGAGGCTTGACGGGCTGGCAGGCGAAGGCCGCGCCGGCCTGTGACGGCCTCGGCGGCTCGGTCGAGGCCGGCCAGATCTGCCATATCCACCAGACCAGCCCCACCTACACGCTGGATATCACGTTCCCCGTCGATTACCCGGACGAGCAGGCGCTGACCGAATACATCACGCAGAACCGCGACGGATTCGTCAACGTTGCGGGTACCGGACGGCGCGACCAGCCGTACCAGATGGACGCCACCAACGAACAGCACACGGCCGGCCAACCGCCGCACAGCACCCGCAGCGTCGTGATGAAGTTCTTCCAGGACGTCGGCGGGGCGCGTCCGTCGAACTGGTACAAGGCCTTCAACTACAACCTGGGCACGAAGGCGCCCATCACCTTCGACACGCTGTTCGCGCCGAACGCCAACGCGCTCGACGCGATCTACCCGATCGTGCAGCGCGAGCTGGAGCGTCAGACCGGATTGGGTGTCGCCGTCTCGCCCGGCGCGGGTCACGACCCAACCAACTACCAGAACTTCGCCATCACCGACGACGCCCTGATCTTCTACTTCGCCCAGGGCGAATTGCTTCCGTCGTTCGCAGGCGCCACTCAGATCCAGGTGCCGCGCAACGCCATCCCGCCGCTGGCACTGTAAAGCTACTGCGGGTCGAAGCTGTAGACCTGGCCGTCGCTCGTCGCCACGACCACCCGCCGGTCCTTGTCGATCGAAACCCCGAGCGGCGATCCGGTGGCCGCAGGCAGCGGATAGCTGTTTGTGGTGTGGCCATTGGCCGGATCGAAGACCAACAGCGACAAACCCGGACTGCCGTCATGCGAGGCGACCACCGTGTAGCCGACACCGCCGCCGGCCAGCGACGCGGTCGACAGCGTTACGACGTCATCGCGTCGCCACGCGTTGTCGGCGTGGTCACCCGCATCGCGGAACGCAGCCAGTCGGCTATCGGCGCCAGCTCCGGAGACGATCAGGCCCTGCGGGGTGATCGACGGCGGAGTCTGTGCAGAAAACCCGAGCGGCACTGACCATTTCGGCTTTCCGTCCGCGGCGTGCAGCGCCCATAGCCGTTGGTCCCGGCCGTTGACGTAGATGGTGGCTCCATCGGCGGACAGCACCGGGCTGCCGATCACGCCGGCGCTGACGGCGTCACTGGTCCATTCGCGGGCGAGCTGGCCATGGTGGTACGTCAGGCCGGCCAGGCCCGCGGCCGGTGCACCTGGCTGCCAGACGCTGACCACCACCATCCCGCTGGCTTTTGCGAACGCGGGGGCTGCCGAGACCGGGCACGCTGGACGGGCCGGCGCACAATCGGCCAACCCGCGCGTCGCGTCGGCGGGATCGACGCCTTCGACCAGGTCGAGCGAACTGCCGACCACCGCGCCGCGGTGAGTATCGAATACCAGAACCTGACCCAGGTGTGTGCTCACCAGCAGGTGGCCGTCGCCCAGGAACCGCGGTGTGGTCGGCATGCCGATCACCGGCTCACGCCAGCGCGTCCATTGAGTCGGCGGAAAGGAGATGATCGCGCCCGGTTGGCCGACGTACAAGTTGTCGAAGCCGTCGAACAACGGGCCGCCGAAGCCGCCGCCCTGCAGCAACCGCATGCACCAGCGCTGCCGCCCGCTTCCGGTCTCCCACTCCATGAAGGAGCACCCGCCCGGCGTCTGCGCATTCAACGCGAGAAAGCCGCGAGCACCGAGCGCCGGGCCGGCCGCCAGACTGCCCTTGACCGAACGGGTCCATCGCAGCGAGAGCTTGGTGGCGCCGGACGTCGGGGTGTAGCTGCTGTTGGCGGCGTCACCGTATTGCGCGGGCCAGCCCAGCGCGGGCGCTGCGTCCACCCAGGAGTCTGTGTTGCCGCAACCGCCGGTGACCGCGATCAGCACCGCCGCCGAGACGGCCGCCCAGAGACGTCGCGCGAACACTCTTTCCTTTCGGAGGCTTTCGAGTACAGGTGAGGGTAACCCGTGGCCCCTTGGGTAGGCTTTCGGGCCATGACGAGCATGTGGGGTGCGCCGCTCCACCGCCGGTGGCGTGGCGCCCAATTGAGGGACCCCCGCCAGGCCAATTTCTTGACTCTCGCGTCGTTGAAGTGGGTGCTGCGCAACAAGGCTTACACGCCCTGGTACCTAGTGCGGTACTGGCGACTGCTGAAGTTCAAGCTGAAGAATCCGCACATCATCACCCGCGGCATGGTGTTCCTGGGCAAGGGTGTGGAGATTCACTGCACGCCCGAACTGGCTCAGTTCGAGATCGGGCGCTGGGTCCACATCGGAGACAAGAACACCATCCGCGCGCACGAGGGTTCGTTGCGGTTCGGCGACAAGGTGGTTCTCGGCCGCGACAACGTCATCAACTGCTACCTCGACGTCGAACTCGGCGATTCGGCGCTGATGGCCGACTGGTGCTACGTCTGCGATTTCGACCATCGGATGGATGACATCACGCTGCCGATCAAGGATCAGGGCATCATCAAGTCCCCGGTACGGATCGGGCCGGACACCTGGTTGGGCGTGAAAGTGTCGATCCTGCGCGGCACATCCATCGGGCGAGGTTGCGTGCTCGGCTCACATGCGGTGGTCCGCGGAGTCATCCCGGACTACTCGATCGCGGTCGGTTCGCCGGCCAAGGTTGTCAAGAACCGTAAGCTGTCATGGGAGACATCGGCCGCTCAGCGCGCGGAGTTGGCGGCGGCTCTGGCCGATATCGAACGCAAGAAAGCTGCTCACTAGTCCGGGAGCGACAAATGAAGACAGCGGCAATTGTCACGCTGGGCCTGGCATTGGGGATAGCGCTGGGCGCGTTGGTTCCCGCATGTGGCGGTGACTGTGCCACGGCACCGTCGGCGGCGGCCCGCCCGTCCGCGTCGGCCCAGCCCCCCGGCCCCGATTACACCAACCTGGTGGTTCCGGTCGCCGACATCAGCGCTGTGTCGCCGGAACCGTTCTCGGTGAGCAAGCCGCCAAGCCCGACAGTTGGTTCGCCGGGTGCGCAGGCATCGTTCGCGAACTCGACCGGCACCAAGGTCATCAATCTCAATCTCTTCGTTGTGCAAGACGGGGCAGCTGCGGTCAGCGCCATGAACGCGACGCTGGCATCGGTGGACGGCGTGGTGGTCGGGGGCACCCCGGAACCCGTTCCGGTCGGCGACGGAGGAACCCTGGTGGCGGGTACTTCGCCGGACAATTCCAAGACTGTGACCGTGCTGGCGTTCACCGAGGGCAAGGTCTCGGTGACGTTGCAGTTCGAAGGGCCGCAGGACGACCCGGTCCCGAATGATTTCGCCACTGCCGTCGCGCAGGCACAGGCCACCACGATCACGAAGAACCTGCCCTCCTAGCGCACGAGTCCCTCGTGAACGGGTTGCGCCAAGTAGTCGCGGGGATGCCGGCTTTTCCGCGTATGGGCTGCCCGGCAAGTTGATTCTGCGTTCTTGGCGGGGGCCACTCACGGTTTGTCGCCCTGAGCGCAGAGTCAACTGCACCCGGCTGGTGTGAGCGGGTTGCGGGTGCGCCGCCCGTGTTGTTCGATCGAACCGTACCGGTAACGGAATCGGGCCTGCCGGGCGACAACAGAAAATTGGAGCGCGCATGAAGAAGCCGACGATCGCAATGATGGGCGTCACGGCGGCCATCGCCCTGGGCGTCCTGGTCCCCGCGTGTGACAGCAAGGACGAAAAGGCGGCGCCCTCGTCGTCGAAGACGTCCGCTGCCGCCTCGAGCACCGGTTCTGCGACATCGGCAACGGCCACGTCAGCGACGGCCGCGCCTAGTGACTACACCAACCTGCTGATTCAGGCCGCGGATATCACTGCGTTGTCCGGAGACCCGTTCTCCGTTGGGCAGCCGCCAACCCCGACCGAGGGCACGCCCGGCGTTCAGGGCACGTTCAAGAACTCGACCGGCGTCAACATCATCAGCGTCAATATCTTCGTCCTGGCGGATCCCGCGGCCGCGGTCAACGCGATGAACGGAACGCTGGGTTCGATCGACACTTCGGTGGTCGGCGGTACCCCGCAACCCGTTTCGGTAGGGAACGGGGGAACCGTGGTGGCGGGTACTTCACCGGACAAATCCAAGACGGCGACCGTGCTGGTATTCACCGAAGGCAAGGCATCCGTCACGCTGCACTTCGAAGGCCCTCCGGGCGACTCCGTGCCGATTGACTTCGCCACCGCGGTCGCTCAGGCGCAGGACGGCGCCATCAAGAAGAACCTGCCCGCCTAGCGGACGTTCGGCCCCGGAATCGCCCGCTAGGGCGATTCCGGCTGGTCGTCGACCTTGAAGTCAAAGTTGACGTCGCCGCCGGACACGTTCGTGACCGTGACGTTGACGCCGTACTTGGACTTGCCGTCGGTCAGTTGGCAGCGCAGGGTCGCGCCTTGCACGCCCTTGAGGTTGTCGGGGCAGGTCACCGCATCGGGCTTGGAGCCCACCTGCGCTAAAAGCTTGTCGCTGATGATGTGGGCGACCTGGTCCTTATCGACCGTCTCCACCATGTCGAACTTGACGTCCTTGCCGTCGACGCTGGTGACGGTCACGTTGACGTTGTACTTCTCGTCCTTGACCTTCATTTCACAGTTGAGCTGCGCCCCGACCTTGGCCGTCAGGTCACCCGGACAGGTCACCGATTCAGGCTTGTTGCCGTTGGCGTCGGTCATCTTGGTGGTGATCTGGCCCTGAACGTCGCTCTTGCTCACGGCGCCCGGTCCCTTCGCTCCGATCGAACACGAGCAGCCTGCTATCAGGCCGACAGCGGCACCCGACACCAACAACGTTCGAACGATCTGGGCCATGATGCGCGCCTCCCTGGCGGTGAATGAAACTGACATGTGGGTCAACTGTGAATCGGCTGATAATGGCATGCCAACGGGGGTTGTGAAAAGAAGCCAGGGAAAAACCGTCGGTGAGCTGTTCGAATCGGGTCAGCCGATGCTGCGATAGCGGCTCAGCGCCTCTACGCGTTCGGCGGCATGGTCGACGATCGGTGCGGCGTACCCCTGCGGCCGGTTGCCTTTCTTGAGATGGACGTCGTCCGCCTCGGCCAACTCGCCGACCCAGCGCCGGATGTAATCGCCTGACGGATCGAACTTTTCGCCCTGGGTGGTCGGGTTGAACACCCGGAAGTAGGGCGCGGCGTCGGTGCCGCACCCCGCGGCCCACTGCCAGCCGTGCTGGTTGCTGGCCATATCGCCGTCGACGAGTTGTTCGAGGAACCAGCGCGCACCCCATTGCCACGGCAGGTGCAGGTCCTTGACCAGGAAGGAGGCGACGATCATGCGTACCCGGTTGTGCATGAAGCCCGTCTCGCGAAGTTGCCGCATGCCGGCGTCGACGATCGGGTAGCCGGTCTTGCCGTCCTTCCACTTCTCGAAGTTTCTTTTCGCCTGTGCGTCGGTGTCGGTTTCGATCGCGTCGAAGTCACGGTTCCAGTTCCACCACGCGCTGTCCGGCCAGTGGTGCAGCACCGCGGCATAGAAGTCGCGGAAAGCCAACTCCCGGAAGTATGCCGCGTCGCCTTTGCGCCGTAAGTTGAGGTCTGCGACCAGGGTTCGAGGGTGGATGGTGCCGAACTTGAGGTGTGCTGACATCCTGCTGGTGCCAGGCAGATCGGGCCGGTTGCGGTCGTCGGCGTAGTCCGTCAGCGCGTCCTCGAGGAATGCGGCCCACAGTTCCAGTGCTTGCGACTCGCCCCCTTTGATGTCCATGTCGGCGCCAGGGTCGGGAATCTTGGCTTCCTGCTTGGCTTTCAGTTGTGCCGGGTCGATCCAGCGGGCCGAATCGGCCCCGGTCTTCGCCGGTGCTCTGCGGCTTGTGTCGCGCCACTTGCCGAAGAACGGCGTGAACACCTTGTAGGGGGTGCCGTCGTCCTTGGTCACCCGGCCGGGTGAGATCAGATACGGCGATCCGGTGGCTACCAACGGCACCGAATCCAGCGCTGCGTCAACCTTTTCGTCGCGCCGCCGACCGAACGGGGCGAAGTCCTCGGAGATATGCACCTTGGCGGCATCAATTTGCTTGGCGAGCGCAGGAATTCGTTCCTCTGGACGTCCGCCGGTCACCAGCAGTCGGCCGTCGAGATCGTCGTTCAATTCCCGTAGTGAGTCGCCCAGAAACTGCAGTCGTCTCGGGCCCGACGAGGCCACCAGGCGCGGGTCCAGCACGAAACACGCGAGCACCTCATCGCTTTCGGCGGCGGCAGCCAACGCCGGGTGATCGTTGAGTCGCAGGTCGCGCCGAAACCACAACAGGGAGGGCATTATTGAAGCTCCTTAGCGATTGAGTCGCCAGATGTGAGTGGCCAGAATGGTGGCGAACCCGCACCACAGCGGATACGGCAACAGAGCGGCTCCGGCCCGCGGGTCGGCATCGGCGGCCCGGCGGGCAAGGTCGGCGCTGCTGGCGGTCAGAGCGGCCGCGCCGAGCGCCGCGGCGCCCAATTTGCGGAAGCGGAAGAACAGCCAGCTCCAGCCGGCGTTGAGAACCAGATTGATCCCCAGCGCGGCAATGAAGCTGCGCGCCTTGTCGTCGCGGCCCGCGGCGCGGAGTTCGTCGATAGTCACCGCGGAGGCGGCCGCGATGTCGGCGTAGAGGGTGGTCCACACCAAGGGGAAGGCGATTTTGGGCGGTTGATAGCTCGGCTTGCGGATGGTGTCGTACCAGCCTGTTGTGCTCCCCGGGCTGGCGATGCTCCCAATGCCTGACGTCGCAGCGACGGCAAGGCCGGTTCCGGCCAGTGTTGATTTATTCACGTTGGCTCCCTTCTATTTTGACGTTCGTAACGACTGCCGGCCACCAGATACGGTCACCGATCAAGGCAAATAGTGCGGGGATCACCAGGGTGCGCACCACAAAGGTGTCCAGCAGAATGCCCAAGCCCACGATGATGCCCAGTTGGGTCATCACGATCAGCGGCAGCACGCCGAGGACGCAAAAGACCGCTGCCAGAACGATTCCCGCGCTGGTGATGACACCGCCGGTGGCCCATACAGCACGCACCATACCGTCGCGCGCGCCGTGCTCGGCCGCCTCCTCCCGGGCGCGGGTGACCAAGAAGATGGTGTAGTCCACACCAAGAGCGGCCAGGAACAGGAAGGCGTACAGCGGGGCGATGTTGTCCAGGGCCGGGAATCCGAAGATGTGAATGCTGGCCCAGCCGCCGAGGCCGATCGCGGCCAGCGCCCCAAGAATCGTGGCCGCCAGTAGCGTCGGGGGAGCCAGTGCCGAACGCAACAGCACATAGAGCACGACCAAGATGACCGCGAGGATCGCCGGGATCAGCAATATCCGGTCATGTTGTGCCGCGTCTCTGGTGTCGAGGGCCTGCGCATCGGGACCGCCGACCAATGCCTCCGGACTTGCGTCCCTGGTTGACTGCCGAAGTGCGGTGATCGTATTGAACGCTTTCGGAGAGGACGGCGCGGCGCTGATTACGACCGACCACTTGGTCAGCCCCGACGCCGAGTCGCCCACCCGGGTGGCCGACACCACGCCGGGGGTGGAGTTGATGGCCTGCTGCACAATTGCTGATTCGCGCGCGGGTGCGATCACCACAGTGGGATTGACCAGACCGGCGGGAAAGTGCTGTGCCGCAATGTCGAACCCGGTCACCGAGTCCGCCTTGACCCGGAACTGCTCCGTCTGCGACAAGCCGATCTTGGTGCCCAGCAGTCCGGTAGCCAAAGCGGTCAGCAGCAGTATGGCGAGCGAGGCGACCAGGGCCGGACGACGGGCTACCCGCTGCGCGACCTGGTGCCACAATCCGGAATCGGAGGTCGTGGAGTCCTCGGGGCGCGGGATAAAGGGCCAGAACAGGCGACGACCGCAGAGCGCGAGCAGCGGCGGCAGCAGGATCAGCACGGATCCCGCGGCAACAAGAAGGCCGCAGGCGGCCAGCGCGCCAAGACTGCGGGTACTCGGCGTGGAGGCGAAGATGAGGGTGAGCAAGGCCAGCACCACGGTGGCGTTGCTGGCCAGAATCGCGGGTCCCGCCATCCGTACCGCCTGCCGTAGCGCGTCCCGGTGCTCGCCGTGGCGCCGAAGTTCTTGGCGGTAGCGAGAAATGAGCAGCAGCGCGTAGTTGGTGCCCGCACCGAACACCAGCACGCTCGTGATGCCTGCCGTCGACCCGTCGAAACTCAGCCCGGTCAGCGACGCCACCCCGGTGCCTACCGCGCTCGCAATCCGATCGGCTAAGCCGATCACTATCAGGGGCACCAGCCACAACACCGGTGAGCGGTAGGTGGCGATCAGCAACAGGGCTACTACCGCCGCAGTCACCGCGAGCAAAGTGATGTTGGCATTGCTGAACGCGCTGGCAATATCGGCGCCGAAGGCCGGACCGCCGGTGACGTGCGCGGTCAATCCCGACGGTAGGCCCTGGTCTGCGGCGTTGCGCATTGCTGCCACGGCATCGTTGAGGGGCAACCCGGACAGGCCGGTGCTGATCGGCACCACGCCGATCGCGGCCTGGCCATCGGCCGACAGAACCACGGGCGCTGTGGGTGCCTCTTGGGGTGCTGTCGCCAGCATCCGGTCACGCGCTTGTTCGGTGGCGCGCTGCAGCGCTGTGGGGTCGATCTCCGCGCCGGCGGCGCGGTTGACCACCACGATCAGCGGAACCCGGTCACCACCGGGAAATTGGCCGGACAGCGTTTGTACCTTCGCCGAATCAGAGTCGTCAGGCACCGACAACGGCGCCTGTCCTGCTGCGGCGTTCCCGCCGATCAGTCCGATGAAACCGCCGGCCAACAGAATCACGGCCAATCCGAGCAGCCATGAACGTCGGCCCGTCACGGCCGCAGTGATCCCCTCCCACACCAGACGAAGCATTTCAGTGATTTAAACATTAATCAACTGAAATGAAAACGAAAAAGCGATACGCTGTAGGTCGAATGGAACCTGATGAGCCGGTCTCCAACCGCACCGAACTGGAGTCGCTGATCTCGGCCGATCTGCGAGAGTTGTCGACAGAATCAGACCAGATCGGCCGGCTTTTTGCGATCTCGCAGGACGTGCGACCTACCGACTTTCGCGCTCTGCTGCACATCATGGTTGCCGAAACCGCGGGCGAGCCAATGACTTCGGGTGACCTGAGTCACCGCATGGGGCTGTCTGGAGCGGCGATCACCTATCTGGTGAACCGCCTGATCGAGTCCGGCCACATCCGGCGCGACTCCCATCCTGCCGATCGCCGGAAGGTGATCCTGCGGTTCTCCGAACCCGGGTTGGCCACCGCCAGGGCGTTCTTCACTCCGCTCAGTTTGCATACCCATCGAGCCCTGGCTCACCTGACTGACGTCGATCTGCAGGCAGCTCATCGAGTATTCGCCGCGCTGATAGTTGCGATGCGCGGCTTTCAGACGGATCTCGGCTAAGTTGCTGCGTTGCTCTTGAGTGCTGCCGCCAGACCCTCAGGATCGGCGACTGTCACCGTCAGCGCCGAGTGGCTCTTGAACCCGATGACTCTCGGCAGGGGCGGGTCGAAGTGGATGCATACTCCGGCCGCAGCGTTGGTTCCGAAGGTAAGGCCGTCGTCGACGAATGACAGGCGGGGCCCTACCGCCGTCCACCAGCGATAGGGCCCGGCGACGTGCGCGTCCTGCACGTGTGACAGCGGCGCTTCGGCGCGAAACGGGCCGTACCGGGCGATGAAGCGGCCGTCGTCGGTCAGAGTGACGCCCTGGTCACCGGGCCACTTGAAGGGCAACCAGAGCGGTGCCACGCGGACGTCGTAGCGAAACGGAAAATGGCGGCCAGAGATCGAGGGCAAGTCGTCCTGGGATGTCATCGCACCGCTCCAATCGCTGTTCTGCATCTGCACGGGCGTAGGGGTCGAACGTTACCTTCGGCCGCGGCACTGACTGCTAGCGGTGTTGCGCTACCGGACGAGTCGATGCAGGAACTGACGTCGTCCCGAAAGCGCATCGTCGATTAGCTGCAACGCTTCCGGGACTGACTTGACCACCGGAAGTCCGTGGTCGTTGATGATGCGCAGCAGTGGTTGCATCGCCATTCCGGTGACGATGCTGCAGTACAGCGAGGTGGTCTGATGTTCGTGATTAAGTTTCAACAGTTCCTGAAAACCGTCGATGCCCAGGTAATTCAGCCGGCTGACATCAAGGACCAATGGGGTCTTCAGCTTGCTGAAGCGACGGATCTCGGTTCCGACCGTTGCGGCGTTGACGGCGTCTATGTCTCCGTCGACCCGGAGCACTACCGCGAGGCTGCGCGCGTAGACGAAGATTTGAGCTCGGCCGCAGTCGATGGTGTAGCGGTAGCGGGGGCGATTATTGTCTTGCGAGCCAACAGAATGCATGAGGGTGGCCGTTCATGATTTGCGCTTAGTGGAAGGCCAAGGGCAACGCTTCCGTGCGTCACTCCGAGTCTCAGCTGTGGACTCAACTAGCGAAAGCTTAGTCCTTGTACGTCCTGACGCATTGGCGAAAAGCAATTAAGTCAATCGCGCTTCGCTTTGGGGATAGCTTCGGCTGCGGGGCGCCGCCGGCGCGTAACTTAAACGAATTAATCATTCAGTATCTTAACTACTATCCTGCCGCCGCGTAGTCTGGTAGCAATGGGCCGCGGGGAGGGTATCGGACAGGAGGGGTGTCGATGCTGGGATCAATCGTCGCCGTGTTGGGTCAGGCCATCGATGCGGCAGGCTCGGTGTTCGGCTATCGGCACGGCACCGAGGAACCCCTGCACAGTGCCGAGAAACTGACGCGCAGCGTGGAGATACGTCGCTACGACGCTCGGGTGGCGGCCGAGACTGCCGTGCAGGCCGGCGAGGAGTCTGCGCGCAGCGTCGGATTTCGCCGGCTCGCTCGCTACATCTTCGGCGCGAACCATGTCCAGAAGAAGATTGCGATGACGGCACCGGTATCTCAACAGTCCAAATGCGAAGGCGGGGAGAAGATCTCGATGACCGCGCCGGTGGTCCAGCAGGCCGATGGCGCCGAGTGGGTGATCCGCTTTTTCATGCCCGCGGGGATGACCCTCGACTCGCTGCCCGAACCCGATGACGCTGCGGTGAGGTTGGTGACGGTACCTCCCGAGACGGTCGCGGTGCGCCGCTTTGCCGGCAGTCCCACTCGTCGCGCCGTTGCCGCTCAGACAGCGAAGTTGCTGAACACGTTGAGCGAGTACGGATTTGAAACTCTCGACACCCCCGCGGCATGGTTCTACGACCCGCCGTGGACTGTTCCGGCGTTGCGTCGCAACGAAATCGCGGTCTTGGTTCAATCTGGCCCGGACAGCTCATGACGGCTGATCGAGGCGAGATGACAACCCGCAAGCGTCGACATATCGACGTGTGTCGCGACGGCGATGTGGGCTATCAAAAGGTGACGACGGGTTTGGAACGCTACCGGCTGCCGTACAACGCGTTGACTCAAACCAGCCTGGCCGACATCGATCTCTCCGTGGACTTCCTCGGCAAGCGGCTGCGGGCGCCAGTTCTGGTGGGCGCCATGACCGGCGGCGCCGAGTTGTCCGCCACGATCAACCGGAACCTGGCCACCGCCGCGCAGCGGCTCGGCATCGGAATGATGCTGGGGTCGCAGCGAGTCATGCTGGACAGTGCCATGGGTGAACGGGCTGCAGCCAGCTTCACCGTCCGTGATGTGGCACCGGACGTGCTGCTGTTCGGCAACATCGGCCTCGCGCAGTTCACCAAGGATTCGTTGCCCGACGTCGTCCGGGCTCTCGACCGCGTAGGGGCGAATGTGCTTGCAGTCCATACGAATCCACTGCAAGAAGCGATGCAACGCAACGGCGACAGTGACTTTTCCGGATCGCTGGACCGGCTGCACGATGTAGCTGCCATGCTGGAGTATCCGGTGCTGCTCAAGGAGGTCGGCCACGGCATCGGCGCCACGGCCGTCGCCTCCTTGCTGCGCTGGACCGGCGAAGTGCCGGTGGCGGCAATCGACATCGCGGGCGCGGGCGGCACCTCCTGGTCGCGGGTCGAGCAGTTGGTGCGCTACGGCGAAGTGCGTTTTCCGGACTTGGCGGAGTGGGGGATACCGACCGTGCAGGCGTTGTTGGAGGTGCGTGCGGCGCTGCCACACCTACCGCTGGTCGCCTCGGGTGGAATCAAGACCGGGATGGATGCTGCCAAAGCGCTCGCTCTCGGTGCGGACGTGGTTGCCGTCGCTCGACCGCTGTTGCCCGCCGCGATCGAGTCGGCGGACGCTGCCACCTCGTGGTTGCAGGGATTCATCGACGAGCTTGCCATCTGCCTGCACGGATGCGGATCGGGTGACCTGCCCACGCTGCGTGGCCTCGGCGCGGTCCCGATCACCTAGGCGCGGGCGTGGCAGTAGTTCTTGCTTATGGGTCTCCCGCGCTGGGGCATCTGTATCCGATGGGTGCTCAACTGGCTGAACTCGTCGCGCGTGGCCACCAGGTTCATTTGCGCACGATGGCCGGTCAGGTCGCCATC
This sequence comes from Mycobacterium sp. IDUB_37, assembly GCF_055419245.1. Taxonomy (NCBI): domain Bacteria; kingdom Bacillati; phylum Actinomycetota; class Actinomycetes; order Mycobacteriales; family Mycobacteriaceae; genus Mycobacterium; species Mycobacterium sp. IDUB_37. Next base: position 1,300,163 of record NZ_JBVAXG010000001.1, read on the forward strand.
ATGCGGAAGGCAGGTGTGCACACCGAGGCGATCGACCCGCGGATCGAGGCCATCGTCGGGCAGGACTGGCTTGCGCGGGGCGCACTGGGCGTCCTGAAAAGCTCGATCGACGTACTCTGCCGACGGGCGGCGTTCGAGGTCGATGACCTTCGCCGTGCGATAGCCCAGGTGGCACCCGATGCGATCATCGTCGACGCGAACTGTTGGGGAGCGATCTGTGCGGCAGAAGCCAGCCGACTGCCCTGGCTGGTGTTTTCGCCGTTCACGCCCTACCTGCGGTCGCGCGAGGCACCCCCGTTCGGTCCCGGTTTGCGGCCACTGCCCGGTCTGGTCGGCGGCGTCCGCGACGCCTCGATGCGCCCGATCGTCAGGTTTCTCTTCGATCGTCCGACGTTGCCGCCGATCAACGGCATCCGCGCGAGACTGGGAGTACCGGCCGTCGATTCGGTGGATGAGTTGATGCGGCGGGCACCGCTGCTGCTCGCCGTGGGCGGTGAGCCGTTCGAATACCCGCACCCGGACTGGGGCGACGCCGTGCACTTCGTCGGAGCCTGCGTCTTCGAACCGAGTAGCGGCGCGGCCCCAGGCTGGCTGGACGCCATTGACCGTCCCATCGTGCTGGTCAACACGTCCTCGATCGCGCAGGCCGACGCTGAACTGGGGCACATCGCGCTGCGTGCGATGGCCGGTGCGCCAGTACACGTCGTCGCTACCTTCCCGGCGGGGGTGCCGCCTGGGCTACCGCAGACGTGTAACTCGACGGTGCGTCAGTTCGTGCCGCATGGCGCCGTGCTGGATCGCGCGGTCTGTGTCATCAGTCACGGCGGCATGGGAACGACTGTCAAAGCTCTCGATCGCGGCATCCCGGTGTGCGTGGTGCCCTACGCCCGTGACCAAGGCGAAGTCGCGCGCCGCGTACAGGTGGCTGGGTGCGGGACCCGGCTGCCGGCGAAACGTCTCACCGCACGCCGGCTTCGCGACGCCGTCGTCGAGGCGATCGCGATGACCGACGGCGCGCGACGGGTGGCCGCCGGTTTCGCCGCTACCGGAGGTGTGGCGCGGGGGGCGGAATTGATCGAGCAGCGTTTGCTGTCAGCCGGTGGTAGCGCCGGAACGGGCAGTTCCCTGCCGCCGGCGTCCGGTTGCACCGTTGCGCCGTAAGTTCGCAGGTTGATCCGCTGAGGGGGCGTTCAGGGCGTCCTCAAACTTCGACATAGCGGACAGCATGGCCATGAAGACCTGGTGTGCGGCGGCGAGATCCCGCTCTGACAACTCGGCCATGGCGTCGCTGATGTGGCCACCGAGCGGCTGGAAGAACGAGTGCGCCAACGCCATGCCGCGATTCTCGTAACGCAGCAGCCATTTCCGGCGGTCCTTCGGGTCCGGTTCGCGCCTGATATGGCCCGACTCGATCATCCGATCGACCAGGTAGGTGATGGCGGGGGGAGAGACATCCATGCGTTGTCGCAGCTCAGCGAGGGTCAGCGGCTTGCCGGCTGTTTCAGCGACCATGATGTGCAGCAGCGCGTGAAAATCATTACTGCTGACGTCGTTCATCCGGGCAAAGTGACGGCCGACGCGGTCGGACTGCGCAGTGATCGCGCGGATATCGGCCGACAACAGCCTGTGCAGCTCTTCTCGGCCAGGAGGTGGGTCGCTAGCGCGGCGTGTGGTCACCGACCTGAATCCATCATCAGATCTACAGCGTACGGCGTTCTCGCCTGGGAGTTCGGCACAGCCGCCTACGCGTTTGTGCTGACGAGGCTCATGACGTCTCGATCAATTGCTGTCGCGACGCAACGCGTCGGGCTTGTGCACCGCGTCCTTGCCCGTCTTGTCACTGCGCACTTGGTACTGCGGTTCGTCCTTGGAGGCGCGTACCGTGCGCCCCGCTTCCTCGGTATCAGAGGTGATCTTGCGTTCGACCTTTCCCTTGACGGTCTGGCCGTGGCTCTTCCACTCGACGCTGTCGCCCTTGCTGAACTTCTTGTCGGTCAATGCGATTCGCCTCCTCGCGATCGTGCGCCCCCCGGACCGCATACCCGGCACGGCGGGCCCGAATCAGCAACGCAGCCCATGAGGCGGCGGCGGCGGCGAATGCGAGCGTTTGCGCGATACCCGTCCGGTTCGCGGGATACAGCACGCCATCGATGTATCGCCCCGTGAAACCCGTTTTCGGCAACTCAGCCATTCCGGCGCGGCTGCGTGCCCATGACTCCAGCGAAGTGAGCGGACACGGGAACTCCCACACCACCACGCCGACGCCCCAGCACACGACCGGCAGGTGCAGCCAGAAAGTCCGGCGCCAGCGCAGCGCCAGAAATCCGCCGCTGGGTAGATAGGCGAGATACGCGAAATGCGCGGCCGCGGTGCCGACGACGATGGCGGCATAGAATTTTTTCATTGGCCGTACCGCGAAATCAGGGCCGAAATTTACAAACCCGCACGTAGCCGATAGCGGCGTTCGGCATAGGCCAGGTCATCACGCCACAGTCGGTCGGCCGCGTGACGCATCAGCGGTCTGAGCAACGAGCCCACTTTCAGCGCCGCTTGGAACCCCTGGCGCGGCGACTGAGCGACGATGGCTTCGATGACGGCAACGCCCGGTTGTCCGTCCAACCCGGGTCCGATTGGGGTGGCGTGGGTTTCGACGACGCTCCCGGTGCCTTCGCCCTCGAGGATGCGCATCACGATGGTGCGTGGCTCGGGACAGTTGAATTCCGCGATCGTCGGCACTCCCAGTCGGCCGATACGAAAGGTGACCGAGACGACGAAACGGTCGTCCTCGGGGGTCGGGGTGGTGAGCACTTCGAGCCGAGTGAACGAATACGGGTGAAACCAACTGCCGTGCCACGGGTCGAGGCGATTGGCGATGATGTCGGATGGTTCGCAGACCCCGACGACGCGGGTGACCGCCGACAGAGAGTTGCCGGTGGGCCGGGTGGGGATCACGGGCATATCCAGTGGCGCTTCGCCGCCGACCGAATCGAGCCGTACCCAGGCCAATAGCCCGTCGTCGTGGCTGGGCAACGGTGTCCAGCCGAGCTTGCAACTCTTGCCGTCGAGCGCCAGGCCGTGCCATCGGCAGAACAGCACCCCGTCGGCGATGGTTCCAGTGGACAGATCCGCACCCAGATGCGGGCAACCGCCGGGTCCGACGCATAGCCGGCCGAGTCGGTCGCGCCATGCGACGAGTTCGACGCCGGCGACCCGGGTGCCGAATGGACGCCCGTCGCGCACCTCCCGACTGGCGGCGAAGACGAACCAGTTTCCGCTGGGCCGGCGTTGTGAGCGATCCAGGGCGGCGTTGATGATGCTCGGCTTAGCCTGGCCGTAGGTAGGCCGCTGGCCCGTCCACGACTCGCGTGGGATCACCTGTAGTGGCCAGTCTTTCGGCATTTGATCGCGTAGCCGCGCCCCGATTCTCATGGCCGTGCGGATCCTTGCCGGGTCGCCAGTGTCCGCAGCAGCGCCGAACGCCCGCGGGTGGGAACCGTGTACAGATCGTGACCCGCGATGCCGAACTGGTGTAGCAGCTGATTGGCGGCCGCCCAGCCGGTGGTGGCTGCGCGTTCCATCAGCGCCACGGGTAGATCGATGCGAACGCCGTCACCGGCCAGCGTCAGCCCGGGTTGCGGCGTCACCACCGTCGGGCGGCGGGTGTAGGTGCCCGGAGTGAACAACGGGCAGTCGCGTCGTCGCAATACGCGTTCGTGAAGTATCTGCGCGGCAGCGGTTTCGGGGTAGAGCTTGTGCAGCTGCCGGATTCCGGCTTCTGTCGATTCCACCGAATCCGCCGCGTAGGAGTGCAGTTCGACCACCGAGCCGCCGTGGCTGCCGGCCCAGGCAGCGGCTTCGGCCTCGTAGCGTTCCAGCACGCTGATGTTGTCGAGCGGCGGATGGCCCGCGGTGCCGAGGAAAGCAGACCGGTGGGATGCGACGGGCCGATCGAGCCAGAGTCGATGCACGATGAAGGACGGTGCGGTGCGCAGCCCCTGTATCTGAGCTCGCCAGAGTTCATTGCCGAGTTCGTTGGAGGCAGCCACGATTCGCTGCAGCCCGCCCTGATCGACGGCCAGCACCACGGCGTCCACTTCCACCGGATCACCTGAATCGGTGCGGACGGTGAAGCCCGCGGAACCTCTGGTTTCAACCTGCTCCACCTGGGTTCCCAGCCGAAAATCGACCTCGTGTTTGCGCAGATAGTTCTGCAGCGGATTCCACAGTCCCACATTGAAATTCGCATTGACGACGTCGAAGATCAGGCCCTCGCTGGATCCGAGGAAGTAAATGTGGAACATCGCCGCCAGTTCGCCGGCTGACAGGTGAGACGGCTCGGCGAAGAAACTGCGCGAGAACACCTCGAACGCGAGGTGGCGCGCCGATTCGGGAAAGTTGATGCTCTTCAAGAAGGTTTCGGCGTCGATGTGATCCAACTGGCGATAGATGTCGGGAACCGACACGGCGGCCAATGGTGCAGCCGCTTTAGCGTCGATGCGCACCAGATCGGAGAGCCGAAACGTCGGACTGCGCAACGCGAAAGCGAGTGCGTTCCAGGGTGGTATCCGGGGCAGTCCGCGAAAGCTGTCCCGGCGTCCGGCACCGTCGATCAGCGGATAATCCGTCACCGGCGTCAGCATTCGTAGCTGCGGATCGGCGCGCTGCAGCAGAGCCCGCAGGTTGTAGTACTGGCGGAAGAAGGCATGGAATCCGCGGTTCATCGGCAGGTCGGTGCCACCGGTGTCGTCGGTCCAGCCGCCGACCCGGCCGCCGAGATAGCTCTGAGCTTCCAGCACCTCGACCGCGACACCTCGCTCGGCGAGACCGGTCGCGGCGGCCAAGCCGGCGATGCCACCGCCGACGACGGCGACGCGTGGTCGCCACGTCAGTGCTCGGGCATCGGATAGGCCCGGCGAAGCGTGGTGTTTCTGGCGGCGACGGTCGGTCATTCGGGCGCCTGCCCATCTGGTGCTGTGCCAAGAAAGGTGTGGACGATGTCGCGTTCCCAGCCCGGCATGGTTTCGCTGCGAACCGCGGAGAAGCCCGCATCGCAGATGCGTCGGCGGAACCGGGCGGCCCCGTCGAAAGTCAGGACGCTGCGCCATAAATGGCGATACAACGTGGTGCTGCGGGTGCGCCACCATCCCGACGGAATGATGATGCCCCAGCAGACCGCGTGCCAGATCCGGGTTGCCATGCTGGAATCGCGTACGGAGTACTCGTGCACGGCCAGTGGCGCACCAGGGCGCAGCAGCGCAGCGAACGTCTGCAGCTGGCTGTCCGGGTCGGCCAGATTGCGTATCAGGTAAGCGGCGAAGATGCCGTCGAAAGGTCCTGTGATGTCATGGTCTTTGAGGTCCTCGATGCGCGAATGGACGAACCGCACCGAGGGCGGCCACGACTTGGCCCTGGCCGCATCCAACATCCCGCCTGCGGCGTCGACGGCGATGATCTCGGCTTCTGGGGCCGCGGCCAGCAACGCTGCCGTCGATGCGCCCGTGCCGCAGCCGGCGTCGAGCAATCGGAGTCCCCGGCCCGAATCGGGTAAACCCATGCGCCGCGCCGAAAGTCGCAGGTTTTCGTGGTAGCCGGGGTTCGCGCCCACCAGACGGTCGTAGGCGCCTGCGCCAACGTCGAAGGCGTCTGGCACGGCACTGCGATTCAGGCCGGTTCGGTTCATGAGTTCCCGCTCACGCGTTGGCGTTCCCACAGCAGCAACACGCCGGTGACCAATGCGAAGCCGAAGAAGAAGTCTTCGACGGGAATGTCGAACGGGAAACGCAGGCCGCTGGACTGCTTCTCGTTGTAGATGACCACAGGTGCGCTGAGCTTGGTCAGCCAGCCGTCGACGGGGACCTGAAAGCCCAGCACGATCGCCATCGATAGCCAGTACGCCGGCCGACGGAACAGGCCGGTGTGCAGCAGCGCCAGCTCCAGCGCGCATACGGCCAGCACGGAGGTCACCGCAGGCAGTGTGTAGCCAAGCCCGGTCATCGCTGCCCGCTCCGGTCCAGACGCTTGCTCCGCTTGCTCCACTCGAGGATGGTGCTCACCGCGTTGTACGTCAGCAGTCCGCACAGGGGAATCACTATGAAGAACAGCACCTCCTCGATCGGAAAGTGCGGTGGAATGTCAAGGCCAAGAATGTATTTACCGTCGTACGTCCAGATACCGGCGGCGATGGCCACCGCATCCCAGATCAGGAATACCGCCGCGATCGGTGCTACCGCATACACGACGCGCCGGGCCTGGCGGTAGACGCCGTTGCCGAACATTTCCAACGGAGCCGTGATGGCCAGGCACAGTCCGAGCACGATCAGGTACTGCCAGTGTTCGCTCATGCCGCGCCGCGCCTATGGGATTCGGGTTGGGCGTGTCGGGCGCGCCAGGAACGGAACAAGGCACTGCCGGCGACTTGAAGTCGGCGCGTCGTGCCCACGGTGGCGCGGTGGCTGAACACCGAGAAGTCGCTTTCCTCAATGCGATCCAGGATCTCGGAGTACAAGATCAGGGCGGTCGCCACGCAGGGGCGTGATCGGGGCTCCAGCAGAGCGACCCCCTCGGCGGCGAACCGGTAGATCTCCCGGGTGGTTTCGTGCTGCGCCGCCAATGCGTTGCGCACCCGGATGTCGGTGCAGCGGTGTTGGTGGCACCACAGCAGAAGTTCGCGGTCCACCCCGTGCGCGGCGAGTTCGTCGGCCGGCAGGTAGATCCGGTCGCGCACCAGATCTTCATCGACGTCCCGCAGAAAATTCGTGAGCTGGAACGCGCGGCCCAAGGCGGCGGCGTAGGGCGCGGCCTCTTCGATCGCAGACACGGTGCCCAGTACCGGAAGTACCTGCAAGCCAATGACTTCCGCCGAGCCGCGCATGTAGCGATCGAGCGCGGCCCGGTCCGGGTAGTCGGTAATGGTCAGATCCATCCGCATGGATGCCAGAAAATCTTCGAATAGATCTGCGGTGATGCCGTACCGTGCCACGGTGTCATTGACCGCTGCCAGTACCGGATCGCCGACATCGGTTGCGCTGGCGAAGAACCGGTCGGAGAACTGCTGCAGCCGCTCGGCCCGCGCGCCCACGTCGAGGTTCGGGTTGAAGTCGTCAAGGATGTCGTCGGCGAGACGGGCGAATGCGTACAGCGCATGGACCGCGGGGCGTTGGTCGGGGGCCAGCAGGCGGGTGGCCAGGAAGTAGGTGCGGCCGTTCTCGGCCGCGATCTTGCGGCAGCGCCGGTACGCGTCGCGCAGAGCGCGATCGTCGATGCCTGCGGCGTCCAATTCGGTGCGGATCATGGCAATCGGGCCTTGAGATCCAGACGTGAAGCTGTGGTTGTATCCACCGCCCCCGTGATGCGGTCGGCCGCAAGCCGCCCGGAGATCAGCGTCGTCGGCACACCTACGCCCGGCACCGTCGACGATCCGGCCAGCACTGCGTTGTCAATGCCACGCGGCATATTGGTGGGTCGGAACGGCCCAGTCTGCGCGAACGTGTGCGCAAGCGCGAATGGACTGCCCGCCGCCATCCCCTGTCGCGCCCAGGTTGCTGGGGTGTCGACATGCAGGAGTTCGGCGCCGTCCTGCAGATTGGGCAGCAACCGTTCCTGTACCGCGTCGAGCATGGACTGCGCGTACGGTTCCGTGGTGCTGGACCAATCGATGCGTTGTTGCGACAGATTCGGTGCAGGAGCCAGCACATACAGGAGATCTCGGCCCGGGGGAGCGAGCGTGGGATCGCTTGCCGTGGGGCGGGTCACCAGTAACGACGGATCCCGCATGAGTTGGCCGTCGCGGATGATGTCGGTGAACGTCTCCTCCCAGGCATCGCCGAAAAGGATGGTGTGGTGTGCGAGCGGGTGGCGGTCCACCGCTGCGCAGCCCACATGCAGCACGACCGCTGATGGCGCGGCGCGCAGTGGAAGTACTCTCTTTGGACGCCGGCCCAGCAGCTCGTAGGTGAGCGGCAATTCGGTGGTCAGCACCACCGCGTCGCACGGCACGCGTTCGCCTTGATCGGTCACCACCGCGGTGATTCGATCACCGCTGCGCTCCAATGCTGTTACGGCGGAACCGTACTGGAACCGCACACCTGCGTCCTGGCCGGCCGCGGCGAGAGCGTCGGGCAGTGCGCGGACGCCGCCACGCGGGAAGAAGACACCCGAGATCGTGTCCATATAGGCGATCACGGCGTACACCGCCAAGGCGTGCTGCGGTGCGACTCCGGCATAGAGGGACTGGAATGTAAAGAGTCGGCGCAACCGCGGGTCGCTGATGTAGCGCCTGACCATGGAGTCCCAGCGCCGGAAGCCCCCGATCGCCGCCAGTCGAGCCAGTTGGGGCGTCAGCATGGACAGCGGGGAGTCGAAGTTCGAGGAGATGAAGCCGTCGAACTCGGTGCGGTACAGCTTTTCCAGCCACGCGCGCAACGCGCGATAGCCGGCGGCGTCGTCCGGACCGCCGAATTCCTGCAGCGCCGCGGCCATCCGGTCGGCATCGCTGTGCACGTCGATCGAGTTGCCATCGGCGAACTGGGCCCGATAGGCCGGGTCCACCGGCAGTAGTTCCAGGCGCTGACTACGGGTTTCACCGACGGCGGCGAAAACGTCGTCGATGATGTCGGGCATGGTGAGCACCGTGGGCCCGGTGTCGATCAGGTAACCGCGGATGTCGCGTCGGCCGGCACGGCCGCCAGGCCAGGACTCCCGTTCCAGCACGGTGACCTCCCGGCCTCGACCGGCCAGGTGCAGCGCAGCAGAGAGCCCAGCCAAACCGGCACCGACCACCACCACGTGATCGGTTCGACCTCGCACTGTTCGCATCAGTTCCTCACCCGCTCCGTCATGCGGCCCGCCGTGTGCAGACGCTGGCCATATCGATCAGCGCGGCCTTGATCGCACTGTCAATTCCGCTGCTGTTCAAGGCGTTCTGTGCGATCTCGACACGTTCACTGATCAGTTCCTCAATGGTTTGGACCGCACCGGTGGAAAAGATCAGGCTTCGCCAGTGCTCAATCGCGGCTTCGTCGAGTACATCGGTGTTCATCAGCACGTCGAACTGTCGACGGGTTGACGCGTCGGCCATGTCCCACGCTGTGACTACGAGACTGGTTGCCTTGTGTTCCAGCAGGTCTCCGCCATTGGGTTTGCCAGTGGTGTCCGGCGAGCCGAAGATGCCCAGGATGTCGTCTCGAAGCTGAAACGCCTCACCGATAGCGACACCGTATTCGCCGAGCCTTGCCAGGGTGGGCTGATCGCACCCCGCCATTGCAGCGCCGATCTCCAACGGCCGGCGGACCGTATAGTTTCCGGACTTCTTCCGTGCCACGCCGAGCACCGAGTCCATCGTCGGAGAGTTTCTCAGATCCATTGCCAGATCTGCGAATTGACCGACAGCGAGCTCGGTGCGCATCGCATCATAACGAGGCCAGGCCCGCTGCAGATGGTGACGTTTGAGTCCGGAATCCCGCAGCATCTGCTCTGCCCAGATAAGGCACAGATCACCCAGCAAGGTGGCGGCCGACTCCCCGAATCGCCGCGACGAGCCGGACATGTTTTGCTCGTGGTGCCAGCGGGCGAACTGGACATGGGCAGCGGGGCGTCCCCGTCGAGAGGGTGAATCGTCCATCACATCGTCTTGCAGCAGTGCGAACGCGTGCAGCAACTCCAGACTGGCGGTCGCCGAGAGTGCTGCCTCGTTAGGTGCTGCGCCACACAACCAGCCCAGATACATATAGGTCGACCGTAGGCACTTGCCGCTGTCGACGAACTCGAGCAAAATCGTGCCGGCGACGTCGACGCCACATTCGCCGAGTTCTTCGGCGCACCGTGCGGAGACGAAGGAAGCGACTTCTGCCAGCACGGACCGCCGCAAACTCGCTCTCCAGGTGTCGAATTCGCCGTTCGCGAGCAGCTGAGACACGGCTGTTCGGGCGGATTCGTCAAGACGCACCCTAGTAAGTTCATGCAAAGTCCCCACGGAGGCCTCCCTTTCAACCTCGGGCAGCCGCTTGTCCGAACGGATCGGATTCACGCGAGGTACCCCCTTAGCGACTAGGCAAACAAGCGGTGCGAAAGTTCCGGCGCTCTGCCACTGACACGATCATCGTTCACATATTTAACGATTAAACTAGTGAAAGAATCAGTCGTTCGCCACCCGTGGGGTCAAATCGACGGTCAGGAAATCGTCACATGCGTCAAAACATGCAACGGGTTTCGCTTCATCCCGCGTTCGACCCGTTCGCCGCAGGGCGGAACGGGAACACGCGACGGTGAGCTTCACCAATCTTGTTTCCGCACCGTTCCAGTTGGCATCGTCCCTGCGCGGCAAGCGAATTTTTCATCCCTTCGGCGTGTGCGCGGAGGGCGAGATTGAGCGTTTAGCGGCGGACGGCATCGGTCTACCGGTTCCCACTTCGCAGGTTGTGGCCCGATTCTCCAAGGCCGCCGGCACTCCCGGACGACTGCCTGATTTCATCGGGTTGGCCATCAAAGTCACCTCGGGTGACTCACACGACCATTCCTGGGACGTTCTGCTGGTGTCAGCGGGCTCGGGTGTCATATCGCGAGCAGTTGCGCTGCACCCGGTGCGATCGTGGACTGGACAAACCATGACGACCCTGATGCCGCTGAACTATCGCGGCAAAAAGTGGTGGCTGCGGGCCCGAATCATGAGTGAGATCAACGGCTTCGGCGTTTCGCTCGATGACATGCGCAAGCGAATCGACCAGCACGGACTCGAGGTTGCGATCGATCAGGCCTGCGGCAGTTCTGACTTCGAGCAGCTGGCTCGACTCCGCCTCATACGTGTCATGGATCCGACGTCGGGCCGAGACATTTCCTTCGATCCGATACTCAATACTGCGCCAGGGGTGAAGCTGTTTCCCGGCTGGCTCGCCGATCTCAGGGCTGGTGCCTACTCGCGCAGCCGCGATGGCAGAGAAGAGGATTGACCCCGGCTCTACTTGCCGAGCACGTGGCGTAGCGCAGATTCCAGGTCAGGCTGGCGGAATGGGTGCCCGGCCCGGTTGAGCCTGGCGGGAAGCACGTGCTGGTTGGCCAGGGCGAGTTCTTGGGCTCCCTGCGCGCCGAGTAGTACCCGGGGGCCCAGCGCGGGGACGGGCAGCACCGCGGGACGGTGCAGAACGTGCGCCAGTGTTTTGGTGTAGTCGGCATTGCGGACCGCCTGCGGTGCAACGGCATTCACCACACCAGAGAGCTCTGGATCCCACAGTCCGCGGTGATAGATGTCCACCAGGTCATCGATCCCGATCCAGGAGAACCACTGTTGCCCGTCGCCCAGTCGGCCGCCCAGCCCGGCGCTGAAGAGCGGCCGCATCAGTCGCAGGGTGCCGCCGGCGGGGGACTGGACGATGCCGGTGCGTACTTTCACCACCCGCACCCCGCCTTGTTCGGCGGGTGCCGTGGCGTCCTCCCAGTCGGCGACCACGTCCGCGAGGAACCCGTCGCCGCGGGCACTGTCCTCGGTGAGCGTGTCGTCGCCCCGGTCGTATCCGTAGTACCCGATCGCTGACGCGCTGACGAACACGGCAGTACCGGTCCGTGCGGCCAATTCGGATAGCCGCCGCGTCGGTCCGATGCGACTGTCGCGGATGGCTTTTCGATGCTTGTCCGAGAAGCGCCCAGCGATGGATGCGCCGGCCAGATGGATGACCGCGTCCACTCCGGCGAGCAGATCGGAGTCTGGGTCATCGGTGTTCCACTGGCGCTCGTCGGAGCCCTTCGGCGTGCCGCGGACCAGTCGGATGACCCGGTGGCCACCGGTGGTCAGGAAAGCCGTCAAAGCGGAACCAACCAGCCCGGACGAACCCGTCACCGCAACGGTCGCCGAGCTGAAACCGTGTTTGGTGGCCCGAGCGTGCGCGGCGAGATCGTCGGACAACTGACGGTGCCGGTAGGCGAACATCGAGCGCAACAATGCGGCGGGTACCGGCGTCTCGACGTGGTCGATCACCCGCGTCTTGCTGTCCCCGACCTCCTCGAAGTCGTGTACGTGTCGCCACTTGCCGACGAGGCGTGGCGGTAGCGAGGCGATCCCGTCGCTGCTCAAATCGTCGACGAAACGTCTTGGCGGATCGTAGGATTCGGCCTGATGCTGAGCGATCCAGCGCAGGCCGGCGGGTAATGCCAGGGTGGCGCGCCCGTCCTCGAGTGAGTCCGCCTCCGAAACCAACTTCATCGGCGACCAAGGTGGCGACAGGCGCTGGAATGCACCCGGCCGGCTGAACCACTCGAACACCTCGTCGCGCGGTGCGTCGATCACACTTGAGTAACTGATCCCCATTCCCTGACGCTACCGGCGTTTCGGACGGCGTGGCGACAGCGGTTCTAGGGAACAGTGTCTGCATGGACGTTGGCGAAGGGATTCGAGCGATATTCGATACCGCCCTCGACCGGGCGGTCGTCCCGGGCTACACAACGGTGGGATATCGGCTCAGGCAACTGGGCTGGGCCGACGACCCACCTCCGCATGCGCTTCGGGGTCGCACCGCGCTGGTGACCGGCGCCAATCGGGGCCTCGGTAAGGCGATCGCCTCAGGTCTGGCCCGGTTGGGCGCGACGGTGCTGTTGACTGTGCGCGACCGCGAGAAGGGCGAGGAGGCGCGTGCGGAGATCGTCGAGGAGATCGCCACGGACAACCCGGATCCTGACATACGCGTGGAGGTGTGCGATGTGTCTGACCTGGACGCAGTGCGGAATTTTGCCGCCGATCTGACCGGCAGGATCTCGGTGTTGGACGTGCTCATCCACAATGCCGGTGTTTTGCCCGCCGAACGGGCCGAAACGACCGACGGGCATGAAGTCACCCTGGCCACACACGTGCTGGGCCCGTTGCTGTTGACCGAGCGATTGGTTCCGCTACTGACCGCCTCGGCGGATCCGCGGGTGATCCTGATGTCGTCGGGAGGGATGTACACCCAACCGCTGCCCGCCAACGATCCCGAGTACCTCAACAGCAAATACCGCGGCGCGATCGCGTACGCGCGAACCAAGCGAATACAGGTTGCATTCACGCCGATTCTGGCTCGGCGCTGGCCCGGCATCAGGGTGTACTCCATGCATCCTGGCTGGGCCGATACGCCGGGAGTGGCAGCATCGCTGCCTGCCTTCCGGCGGCTGACCAGCCCGTTGCTGCGCACGGCAGAGGAGGGTGCCGACACCGCCATCTGGCTGGCAGCAACCAGACCGGCACCGCCGACGGGGCGGTTCTGGCACGATCGGCGGTCTCGTCCTCAGCACTACCTGCTGTCTACGAGGTACAGCGAAGGGGCGCGGGAGCGGATGTGGCGCTACTGCGCCGAGGCAATCGGGCTGGAAACCGACGAGGGTTAGCGGTCCGGCAGCGCGTGCTCGACGATCGGTAGCCGTGGCAACGGCTGGCGTACGCCGCGCTTGGCGGCCAGGTACACCTGGGCGGTCTGCTGGGCCACCGTTTGCCAGTCGAAGTCGGAGGTGAGGCGTTCTCTGGCCGCGCGGGCGCGTCGCTGTGCGGCGGCGGCATCGTCCAGAGCGGTACCCACGGCAGCCGCCAGCGCCGCCACATCGCGGGGCGGGCAGGAAAGCCCGGTGACGCCGTTGATCACGGCTTCGCCCAAGCCGCCGCTGTTCGACGTCACCAGCGGTGCGCCTGCCGCGGCCGCCTCGAGCGCGGCCAGCCCGAACGGCTCGTAGTGACTGGGCAACACCGCGACGTCAGCGCGGTGCAGCGCGGCCAGCAGCTCGTCGTGGTGCAGATGCCCGACAAACCGAGTTGCCTTGAGCACCTTGTGCTTACGGGCCTGAGCGACGAGGAAGTCCTGCTGGGTGCCGTCGCCGGCGACGGTCAGCGTGGTGCCCGGATGGGCGCGCCTGATCCGCGGTAGTGCGGCGATCAGATCGTGCACGCCCTTCTCGTATTCCAGCCGTCCGACGTAGAGCAGCTCGGCCGGTCCGGTGCGCAGGCAGCGAGCCGCGAACGGCCAACGCGCGGCGTCGATTCCGTTGCGGATCACCGTCGTCTGGGCCAGGCCGGGGCCGAACAACTCGGTGATCTCGTCGCTCATCGACGCCGAACACGTGATGAGCGAATCGGATTCGCGCACCAACCACGATTCGACGGCATGCACCTGACGGCTGATCGCTCCGCTGACCCAGCCCGAGTGCCGACCGGCCTCCGTCGCGTGAATCGTGGAAACAATTGGCACGTCATAGAATTGGGCCAGCGCGATGGCCGGGTGGGCGACCAGCCAGTCATGGGCGTGGACCACGTCGGGCCGCCAGGGCCGGTCGGCGCCGCGTCGTTGGACACGGGTTCCCAGTGACAAGCCGGCCCGGATCATCGCGTGCCCCATCGCGAGCGTCCAGGCCATCATGTCGGTGCCGAAGGTGAACTCGTGCGGGTCTTGTGCGGCCGCGACAACCCGGACGCCCTCGCTGATCTCATCCGACGACGGGTGGGTGCTGGGGTCGGTACCCGTCGGACGGCGGGACAAGACGACGACATCGTGCCCGGCCGCGGCCAGCGCGGTCGACAGGTGGTGCACGTGCCGGCCGAGCCCGCCGATCACCACCGGCGGGTATTCCCACGACACCATCAGGATCTTCACGCGCGCGGACCCTCGGACCGCGAGCGACCGCCAACTGTCGTCGCCGGCGGCGTGTCGTCGAGCAGACACGCGCGCTCGCGGGGCCAGGAACAGGTCATTTGGGCAGCCTACGGGCATCCAGCGCCCCGAACAGCCCGTCGGCCCGGTTCCAGCCCTCGGCCAATCGCTGCGCGGCGTCCCGCCGGCCTGCCGCCAGCGTTCCGGCGATTTCCCGGGTGGCGTGCGCATGTAGGTGAGCGCGATAGCGCGCATAGTCGGCGGCGGAGTCCTTGCTCACCATGAAGGGCCAGTCGCTGGATACGGTCAGCAGCGTCTCGCGCAGGATCTGGTCGGCAACGTGATCGCGGGGGATCGGCCCATCGAGCGACGCCGTCTGAGCCAGCGCCTTATCCACCGTCGACAGCGCGGTATCGACCACTTCGGAGTTGAGCTGGACCAGATCGGCCACCTTCTCGCCGTTCCAGACTTGCCAGTCCTTACCGGAACCCCAAGAGCTGGGCGGCAATTCGACCGGAGCGCCGACGAATCCGGCTGACATCGCGTCGCTGAGGGTGCCCACTTGGACACCGGCGGCCGGCAGTGCCCGCAGCACTCGTGCCAGCCACGTCGGGCCCTCGTACCACCAGTGGCCGAACAACTCGGTGTCGAAAGCGGCGACCACGTGCGCCGGGCGGCCGATCCGCTCGAACTCGGACAGCAACCGGTTGCGCACCACCTCGACGAAGTCGGCGACGTGCACGTCCAC
Organism: Mycobacterium sp. IDUB_37; assembly: GCF_055419245.1. Classification (NCBI taxonomy): domain Bacteria; kingdom Bacillati; phylum Actinomycetota; class Actinomycetes; order Mycobacteriales; family Mycobacteriaceae; genus Mycobacterium; species Mycobacterium sp. IDUB_37. The sequence goes on from NZ_JBVAXG010000001.1 coordinate 1,315,505, forward strand.
CGCGCGATCGGCGCGGGCCGGGTCGTAGGGCGCCTTGCCCTCCGACCCGACATTGCGGCCGGTGACCCGTGCCGGCTTGAGGCCGGTCAGGTGGTCGTAGGTGTGGAAGTCGCGGTAGGCGGCGTGGCCGGGGTAGCCGGATTTCGGCGACCACACCCGATAACTGACCTGCAGGTCGCGGCCGAAGGCCACGACGTCGGTGGCGCCGACCGGGCGGCCCAGTGCGGTGTCGCCGTGCAGCGATGGGCCGTCGACCATGAAGTGGCTGATCGCCGCGGCGGCGTAGTCGTTCTCCATGCCCGGGGCGTAAGCGCATTCCGGCGCCCAGATGCCGGTGGGGCGGTATGCCAGTCGCTGCCCTGCGTCGGCCAGACCTTCGCGCAGGGCGAATTCACGCAGGCGTGGGGCCAGCAGCGGCTGGAAGGGGTGCGCCAGCGGGCCGCCGAGCAACTCGACGGTGCCGGCGTCGATCAGCCCACGCAGCAGCGGGCTGCCGCCGTGCCGCCACAGCGTCGCGAAGTCATCGAGTGCCTCTTCGGCCTCTTCGCACTCGCGAACACCGAAGGTTCGCAGCGCTTCGGGTGTGCAGGACAGATAGTCGGCCGACTTCGAACCCGCGGCAGTGCGGACAGTAGTTGCTTCGAAAGCGCGCAGCCGCCAATTCGCCAGCCAGTGATACATGCCTTCCAGGCAGTACGGGTCGTCGAGCTGAGCGTTGACCACCGGCGTCATGCCGAGCGTGATCAGCCCGCGGCGACCCTCGTCGGCCAGCGTGCGCAGCACCCGGAACAACGGCAGGTAGGCGGCCGACCACGACTGGTATAGCCATTCCTCGCCCACCGGCCACCGGCCGTGATGGGCCAGCCAAGGCAGGTGAGTGTGCAGGACCAGGGTGAACATGCCCGGCACCCCGTTGCGCGGGGTGTCAGCCTGATCTGCCCGGAAATCGTTCAAAGCCGCACCGCGATTGCGACCAGATCCAAACTGTCATCAATGTGGCGGACATCACCGCCGGCGGCCGGTACCAGGTCGAAGTCGCCGGTGGTCACCGCCGCCACATCTGCTACCAGCTCGGGCGACCAAGGCGCGTCGGCCACTGCCCGCGCGATCTGCGCGTCGATGATGGATCCGCCGTGGCGGGCGTCCATTTGCTGCAGCCGCGGCCCATGAAACAGGCCGCTCATCGAGACGTCGGAGAATCCGTTGTCCACCAAGAGTTCGGTGAGCTCATCTGCATTGAGCTCGCGGGTGTGGAACGGGTTGATCGGGGTGTCGCGGCCGGGGGAGAAGGTGATCCGGTTGGGGGTGGAGATCATCAGCAGCCCCGACGGGCGCAGCACCCGCGCGCACTCCCGAATGAACTGGCCCTGGTCCCACAAATGCTCGATGACCTGGAAGTTGGCCACCACGTCGACGGATGCGTCCGGCAACGGCAGCTCCGCCAGATTGGCCTGCTGAACCTGCACACGGGGGTAACGACTGCGGACGTGAGTCACTGCCGACTCGTCGTAATCCACCGCGACCACCTGGCGGGCCACCCCGGCGATCAGGTCCGCGCCGTAGCCCTCGCCGCAGCCGGCTTCCAGGACGTCGCGGCCCGCGCAGCGCGGTGCCAGACGCTCGTAGACCACCTCGTGGCGGCGGAACCAGTAGTTCTCGATGTCCAGATCGGGAATGGTGCGTTCGCCGGTCAGGGTCAACACGGAGTCCGCCGACCAGTCCGCGCCGCCGGCGGCGTGCTCGGCGGAGATCTGTTGTGGTCCGTCAGGGACTATTGCGCTCATTGCTAAGGCAGGCTAACGCCTGGCATCCGATTCGCGAACCGGAGAGCGGATCACGGCGCCGGAATGCCCGCGCCCGCCAGCGAACCGCCTGCGCTAACGGACCAGGGAGCAGCGGAAAGTCGGGCAACTCACACCCGCTATGGTGTGAAAGCAGACCGCACAAAGTTACCCTTAAGTAACATGCGCTTGCGGTTGCCGTACGCGTGACCTAGGTCCTGCAGTCGACCGCTGCGGGACTCCTTCGAGGAGGACGAACCCCACCCATGACGAACATCGTGGTTCTGATCAAGCAGGTCCCAGACACCTGGTCGGAGCGCAAGCTATCCGACGGCGACTGGACGCTCGACCGCGAGGCCGCCGACGCGGTCCTGGACGAGATCAATGAACGTGCCGTAGAAGAGGCGCTGCAGATCCGCGAGCGCGAGGGCGGCGATGGATCGGTGACCGTGCTGACCGCCGGCCCCGAGCGCGCCACCGAGGCGATTCGCAAGGCCCTGTCCATGGGCGCCGACAAGGCTGTGCACCTCAAGGACGACGGGCTCAAGGGCTCCGATGTCATCCAGACCGGATGGGCGCTGGCCCGGGCTCTGGGTGCCATCGAGGGTGTCGAACTGGTGATCGCCGGCAACGAGGCGACCGACGGCAGCGGCGGTGCGGTACCGGCCATCATCGCCGAGTACCTGGGCCTGCCCCAGCTCACCCACGTGCGCAAGTTGGCCGTCGAAGGCGGCAAGGTGACCGCCGAGCGCGAGACCGACGACGGTGTGTTCGGGCTCGAGGCTTCGCTGCCCGCCGTGGTCAGCGTCAACGAGAAGATCAACGAGCCACGCTTCCCCTCCTTCAAGGGCATCATGGCCGCCAAGAAGAAGGAGGTCAGCGTCTTGACGCTGGCTGACATCGGCGTCGAAGGCGACGAGGTCGGACTGGCCAACGCCGGATCGACGGTCAAGTCCTCGACACCGAAGCCCCCCAAGACTGCGGGTGAGAAGGTCACCGACGAGGGCGAGGGCGGCAACGACATCGTCAAGTACTTGGTTTCCCAGAAGATCATCTGACCGGCGTTCACCCCAGAGACGAGAAGAGCAACAACCCATGGCTGAAGTATTGGTGCTCGCTGAGCACGCTGATGGTGCGCTGAAGAAGGTCAGCGCCGAGTTGATCACCGCCGCCCGCGCGCTGGGCGAGCCCGCCGCCGTCGTCATCGGTGCGCCGGGCACGGCCGCGCCGCTGGTGGACGGGCTGAAGGCGGCCGGTGCCGCCAAGATCTACGTCGCCGAGTCCGACGACGTGAGCAATTACCTGATCACCCCCTTCGTCGACGTGCTGGCAGCGCTGGCCGAGTCCAACGCGCCGGCGGCCGTCCTGGTTGCTGCCACTGCGGACGGCAAGGAGATCGCGGGACGGCTTGCCGCCCGGATCGGCTCCGGCCTGCTGGTCGACGTGGTTGAGGTCAAAGAGGGTGGGATCGGTGTGCACAGCATCTTCGGTGGCGCGTTCACCGTCGACGCGCAGGCCAACGGTGACACCCCGGTGATCTCGGTGCGCGCCGGCGCGGTCGAGGCGGAACCGGCCGATGGTGCCGGCGAGCAGATCAACGTGGACGTTCCGGCTCCGGCCGACAACGCGACCAAGATCACCTCGCGTGAGCCGGTGGTTGGCGGTGACCGCCCGGAGCTGACCGAAGCCAGCATCGTCGTGGCCGGTGGACGTGGCGTCGGCAGCGCGGAGAAGTTCAGCGTGGTCGAGGAACTGGCCGACTCGTTCGGCGCGGCTGTGGGCGCATCGCGTGCCGCGGTCGACTCCGGCTACTACCCGGGCCAGTTCCAGGTGGGTCAGACCGGCAAGACGGTCTCGCCGCAGCTGTACATCGCGTTGGGTATCTCCGGCGCAATCCAGCACCGTGCCGGGATGCAGACCTCGAAGACCATCGTCGCGGTGAACAAGGACGAGGAAGCGCCGATCTTCGAGATCGCCGACTACGGCATCGTGGGTGACCTGTTCAAGGTCGCTCCGCAGCTGACCGCAGGCGTCAAGTCGCGCAAGGGCTGACGTGTGAGCTGAGCAACAGCCGCCGCCCCGCAGGTTCATTCCTGCGGGGCGGCGTTTTTTCTGCCTGTTCGCACCGGCGCAACCTTGGTGCGCAATACTGAAAGCTTCCACCTGTCGCGTCCCGTTGTTGGGCCGAAATCACAGGCAACGCAAGGTATTTCGTCATCTTGCGTGCACCGACATGTCATGGCGCGGATGCCGTTTGGCAGACCGGCTAGGCCACGTTGGTTCCCATGAGCATCGCATCAGTCCTCATACCCAGCGACAAGCCCCGTGGTCCGGCGACTCCTGCTGTTTCGGGATCCTCGGACGGACCGCATTACTCCCTGTTGCTGTCCACCGACCCCAGCCTGATCGAAGCCGCCCAGCGGCTGCGTTACGACGTGTTCAGCACCACGCCCGGGTTCAGCCTGCCGGACACCCACGATGGCCGTGACGCCGACCGGTTCGACGAATTCTGCGATCACCTGCTGGTTCGCGACGATGACACCGGCGAGCTGGTGGGTTGTTACCGGATGCTGCCGCCGGCCGGTGCGATTGCCGCCGGAGGCCTCTACACCGCAACGGAATTCGACGTGCGGGCCTTCGACCCGCTGCGGCCGTCCCTGGTCGAGATGGGTCGCGCCGTAGTGCGCGACGGCCACCGCAACGGTGGCGTGGTGCTACTGATGTGGGCCGGCATCCTGGCCTACCTGGACCGGTTCGACTACGACCACGTCACCGGCTGCGTGTCGGTGCCCGTCGAGACCGATGGTGACGCACCCGGCACGCAGATCCGCGGTGTCCGCGACTTCGTGCTGAAACGCCACGCGGCGCAATATCGGGTGCGCCCCTATCGGCCGGTGCACATCGATGGCAGAGGGCTCGACGACATCGCGCCACCGGGGCGGCCCACGGTCCCGGCCCTGATGCGCGGCTATCTGCGACTGGGTGCGCGGGCCTGCGGCGAACCTGCCCACGATCCGGACTTCGGTGTCGGCGACTTCTGTGTGCTGCTGAGCAAGCGGGACGCCGACACCCGCTATCTCAAGCGGCTGCGGTCGGTGTCGGCGGCGGCGGAGATGGGCTCGGTGCAGGGCGGAGCGGCTTGATGAATCCCTCAGCAGGGCACGCCTGGTTGCCGCGCGCGTCGTGCGATGAAAGCTGTGTCGGGACGGGTGGCTCGGATGCGAAGCCGTCGCTGAGAACGAGATTGCGGGTGGCACTTCGCGTGACGCTGGCACTGCTGGTTGCACCCGGTTTGCCGCTGCTCGGGATGCCGGTGCCCGGGCGCACGCACATCCAACGTGTGTACTGCCGGTTTGCGCTACGCTGCTTCGGGGTGCGAATCGCGAAGTCCGGCAGCCCAATCCGCAATCTGCGTGGCGTTCTGGTGGTGAGCAGCCACGTGTCCTGGCTGGACGTCTTCGTGATCGGGGCGGTGATGCCGGGGTCGTTCGTCGCGCGTGCCGATATGTTCACCGGCCCGGCGACGGGGATCGTGGCCCGCATCTTGCGGATCATCCCGATCGAGCGGACCAGCCTGCGCTTGCTGCCCGGTGTGGTGGACGCCATGGCACGACGACTGCGTGCGGGACAGACGGTAGTGGCTTTTCCGGAGGGCACCACCTGGTGCGGTGTGGCCTCGGGCAAGTTCTATCCGGCGATGTTTCAAGCGGCGATCGATGCGGGCCGCCCGGTTCAGCCGCTGCGATTGACATATCGCGACGTCGACGGCTCCGTATCGACGACGCCGGCCTTCGTTGGTGAGGACACCCTGGCGAAGTCGTTCCTGCGCATCATCAGTGTGCGGCGCACGGTGGCGTGTGTGCGTGTCGAGTCGCTCGAGCTGCCCGGCGCCAGTCGTCGTGCCTTGGCTGTGCGCTGCCAATCTGCCGTTCTGGGTGCGCCGGAGACTGTGGGCCGCGCGGGCCGCGGGCACGCCCTGGTTGCTTAGCCGGTCCGCCAAATGTTTTGGCCACCGTCGGCGCGTCGGCGAGAGAATCGGGGTACATGCATCAGCGGAGGAGGTGATGGCAGTGACTCGCTGGCCGAAACCCGATGTTCCTGGTCCGGGACAGGAATCGGTGTGGGACTATCCGCGCCCGCCGCGGTTGGAAGAATTCGCCGGTTCGATCACCATCGAATTCGGTGGTCAGCTGATCGCCTCCGCGACCCGCGGGTGGCGGGTGCTGGAGACCAGTCACCCGCCGTCGTACTACCTGCCCCGCGAGGCGTTCGAGGCTGACGTGCTGCAACCCACCCGCGGTGCGTCGTGGTGCGAATGGAAGGGGCAGGCGAGCTACCTCGACCTGGTGGTCGCGGGCCGCACGGCGCCGCGCGCCGCCTGGACCTATGAGCGGCCGTCGACCGCCTTCGCGCCGATCGTGGATGCGATTGCGGTGATGGCCGCCCAGGTCGATCGCTGCACAGTCAATGGGGAAGACGTCGTTGCGCAGCCCGGCGGTTTCTACGGCGGCTGGATAACCAGCTGGATTGTCGGACCGTTCAAGGGAATTCCGGGATCTATGGGTTGGTAGCCCCTGATCGGGCAACTCTGTGTGGGTGAACGTGCATCGCGACATCAATGCGCCGTCCGAGGTGGTCTGGAAACTGCTGGTAGACCTGGATGCTTGGCCACGATGGGGACCATCCATCAGCCGCGCCGAGCTCGATCCGCCCTTTGATCAGTTGAGTTCTTGCGCGACGGGCGTTGTCCACACGTCACTGTTGGTGGCGCTGCCTTTTGTCGTCACGGATTTCGAGGCCGGCCACTACTGGGCCTGGAAGGTCGCAGGTGTTCCCGCGACCTGGCACCGCGTCGACCCGGTGGCCGCGGGCGCCCGAGTCACCTTCGGTGTCCCGTGGTGGGCTCCCGCGTATCTGGCGGTGTGCTCAATTGCATTGCGCCGCATAGAAAAAATGGCGCTCGCGGCGTCTGCGGCGGATTAAGGAGGCTGTCCGCCGAGGCGGCGTTGTTGGGCGACTACTTCGTCGAGATCCTTGAGGCGCTTCATGCCCGCCAGCGGTTGGGCCATCCTGTGGTTGCCGGCCAACTGCTCGGCATTGCGGGATAGGAACCACCAGTAGCCGCCAGTGAACGGGCAGGCATCTTCGCCGACCCGCTTGCTGGGCCGATACCGGCATTGACCGCAATAATCGCTCATCCGGTTGATGTAGGCCCCGCCGGACGCGTACGGCTTGGTCGCCATCAGTCCGCCGTCGGCGTGCTGGGACATCCCCACCACGTTGGCCACCATTACCCACTCGTAGCCGTCGACGAAGCAATTGTGAAACCAGTCGGTGACGGCGCCGGGATGCCAACCGCGTTGCAAGGCGTAGTTGGACAGCACCATCAATCGCGGGATGTGGTGAACCCAGCCGTGATCGCGCACCTGCGCCAGCACATCTTTGAGGCAGTGCGCTTGCACCGCGTCGGCGTCCAGGTCGGCAAACCAGTCCGGCAGTTCGGCGCGCGCTGCTAATGCGTTGCGGCGCCGGTAGTTTCGGCCGAAATGCCAGTAGACGTGCCAGATGTAGTCGCGCCACCCGATCAGCTGCCTGATATAGCCTTCTACGCTGCCGAGCGGGGCATCTCCGCGGCGGTAGGCGTCCTCAGCGGCATAGGCGCATTCCAGTGGATCCAGCAAGCCAAGATTCATCGTCGGCGACAACAGGCTGTGGGCCATAAAGCGGTCTTCGGTGAGCATGGCATCTTCGTGAGGGCCGAAGTGCGGCAACCGATCCCGAATGAAAACGTCGAGGGCCTGCTGCGCTTCGGTTGCGGTTACGGCGAATTCGCGCGGGCCGTCGCGGCCGACAAACGACACGGTGCCGTCGCGTTCCCAGCGGTCCAGGTCGTCGCGAACCTGCTCGTCGATCTCGTCCTCTTCCGGCCGCCACGGCTCTGGAACACCAAGTGTTGTTTCATTTTTCGGGGCGGGCTCTCGATTGTCGGCATCGAAATTCCAACGGCCCTTGACGGGTTCGTCGCCGTCCATCAATAAGTCGAAGCGGCGGCGGGCGCTTCGGTAGAAATTCTCCAGCAGCAGCGTGCGATGCTGTTTTGTCCACTCGTCGAATTGCTCTCGGCTGGTGCAGAATCCGCGCGCCGGCAGGACTTCGACCGAAGGCAGCGATCGCACGAATTGGTCGGCCGCCCAGGTGGTCGGCTGGCACACGCTGATCGGCCCTTTGACTTGGTCGAGCGCTTCGGCGTAGCTGTCGGTCTGCAGAAACACTGCCTGCTCGCCGAGTTCGGCGGCCCGGTGCCGCAACGCGGACAGCACCAGGTGCGCCTTGCGGCGGTGGTATCGGCGCCGTCCGAATACCGCGCGAGACTCGATCAGCAGCACCGGCTGATCGGGTTCGTCCAGGAAGTGCGGGCCGAGTTGGTCGGCGAAGCACCAGCGGCGGTCGGTAGTCATGGTCGGGGTAGCCATTCACCAATTGAATCGGCGCCAAACACGCACGTGTTGCGCCGCCGCCACTTTCGCCGTTTCCCGGTCGTCCGGTGAATGATTGGCCAGGATGTAGGCCAGCAACGTGGGGAGGAGTGCGGATGTCGTTCGCGATAGCGGCGCCGGAACTGATAGCGACGGCAGCGCGGCAACTGGCGGGCATCGGTTCGGCGCTCAACTCCGCGGGAGCAGCGGCGGCGGGTGCGACGACGGAGCTGGTGCCCGCGGCCGCCGACGAAGTGTCGGAGCAGATCGCGGCGATCTTCGGTGGCCATGCGGATGCGTATCGGCAGGTCAGCGTGCAGGCGGCGGCATTTCACGACACCTTCGTGCGGGCCGTGGACACCGGGGCATCTGCCTACGCCCGTGCCGAGGCGGTCGGTGCGAACCTGCTCCGGCAAGCGCTCGACCAGGTGATTGAGCCCGGCGTCGGCGCTACCGCCGCAGGCACCGCGTTCATCATGGGCGGAACGGGCAACCCGCAACCCGCACCCGCCTTCGTCGCGGCCATCAACAACGCCTTCATCACCCCGTTTGTACAGGCCAACCCGGCCTACGCGGGACTCAGCGCATTCGGCCTGTACACGCCGGAGGGCGGCATACCCTTCCTGAGCGCCATCAGCTACGACCAGTCATTGATTCAAGGCCAGCTGATCCTGAACAACGCGATCATGGGGCTGCCGCCCGGCACCAAGAACCTGATATTCGGCTACTCGCAGAGCGCCAGTATCGCTTCGGCGGAGATGCGGGCGCTCGCGGCGCTGCCGGCCAGCATGCGGCCGAGCCCCGACGACCTGACCTTCATGTTGATCGGCAATCCGGACAATCCCAACGGCGGCATGTCCACCAGGCTGCCCTTCAACATTCCGATCCTGGGCTCGTTGCTTGGCATGTCGTCCTTCGGCCCCACTCCGCCGGACACCCCGTATCCGACCTACATCTACACCGGCCAGTACGACAACGTCGCGAATTTCCCGCAGTACCCGCTCAACGTCTTCTCGACCCTCAATGCTGTCCTCGGGAACGTGTACGTGCACCCGTACTACACCTCGCTCACGCCCGAGCAGGTGCAGAACGCGGTTCAACTGGGCACGTCACCGGGCTACTACGAGAATGGCGGCGTCACCCGGTACTACATGTTCCCGACCCAGAATCTGCCCCTGCTGCAGCCGCTGCGCGCCATTCCCGTTCTGGGCAACCCGCTGGCCGAACTGCTGCAACCGAATCTGCGGGTGCTCGTCGACCTGGGCTACAACCCGAACGGGTACGCCGACGTGCCCACACCCGCGCAACTGGTGCCCGGCTTCAGCCCGGTCGAGGACCTGTTGAACTATCTGCGGCCGGAACTGAACGAGGTGGGGATCTATCCGCCCAGCTATCCGACGTCGCCGAACCCGAACTTCAACCCGTTCAGCGTCGCCGGGCTGTTGGCGACCGGAACCCAGCAGGGCGTCAACAACGCGCTGGTCACCCTGGGTCTTCTGCCCGCGTCGGCGTACTCGGCGACCTATCCTGGGGTCGCCAGCGTGGCGGCGGTCTCGACGGTCGCCCCCTAGCGGCCCCGTCCAGCGCCTGTCCGGCCTGCTCAGGAGTTCTGAGTCACCGATATGGCCCGGTATCGTGGCACGAGTCATGGTCTACCTCGATCACGCTGCCACCACCCCGATGCACCCCGCTGCCATCGAGGCGATGACGGCTGTGCTGGGCACCGTGGGCAATGCGTCCTCGCTGCACACCTCCGGTCGTACCGCACGCCGCAGGATCGAGGAGTCCCGCGAGTTGATCGCCGCCAAATTGGACGCGCGACCCTCGGAAATCATCTTCACCGCCGGCGGCACCGAAAGCGACAACCTGGCCGTCAAGGGCATCTACTGGGCACGCCGTGACGCCGACCCGAGCCGTCGGCGGATCGTCACCACCGAGGTTGAACACCACGCCGTGCTGGACACGGTGACCTGGCTCGTCGAACACGAGGGTGCCGAGGTGACGTGGCTGCCCACCGCTGCCGACGGTTCGGTGTCGGCGACCGCACTGCGCGAGGTGCTGGAAACCCATGACGACGTGGCGCTGGTGTCGGTGATGTGGGCCAACAACGAGGTCGGCACCATCATGCCGGTCAGCGAATTGGCTTCGGTAGCGGCTGAGTTCGGCGTACCCATGCACAGCGATGCCATTCAGGCGGTGGGCCAGGTGCCCGTTGGTTTCGCGGCCAGTGGTTTGTCGGCGATGAGTGTGGCCGCGCATAAGTTCGGTGGCCCGCCGGGTGTGGGCGCGCTGCTGCTGCGCCGCGACGTCACCTGTGTGCCGCTGTTGCACGGCGGCGGCCAGGAGCGCGATATCCGTTCCGGCACACCAGATGTCGCCGGTGCCGTCGGTATGGCGACTGCTGCTCAGATCGCGGTCGATGGCATCGAGGCCGATAGTGCCCGGTTGCGGGTGCTGCGTGACCGCCTGGTCGAGGGTGTGCTCACCGAGATTGACGACGTGCGTCTCAACGGTGCCCCTGATCCGCTGCGGCTACCGGGCAACGCACACTTCACCTTCCGGGGCTGTGAAGGCGACTCATTGCTGATGTTGTTGGACGCCAACGGAATTGAATGTTCGACCGGTTCGGCGTGCACCGCGGGTATCGCTCAGCCGTCGCACGTGCTGATCGCGATGGGTGCCGATCCGGCCAGCGCTCGCGGCTCGTTGCGGTTGTCGTTGGGGCACAACAGCGTTGATGCTGATGTCGATGCGGTACTGCAGGTGCTGCCCGGGGCTGTGGCCCGGGCGCGGCGTGCCGCCCTGGCTGCTGCGGGGTTGTCGTAGTGAAGGTTCTGGCCGCGATGAGTGGTGGCGTCGACTCGTCTGTCGCCGCCGCGCGAATGGTCGATGCCGGACACGACGTGGTCGGCGTGCACCTTGCGTTGTCTCGCGCACCTGGCACGTTGCGCACCGGCTCGCGCGGATGCTGCTCCAAAGAAGACGCTTCCGATGCGCGCCGGGTCGCTGACGTGCTCGGAATTCCTTTCTACGTGTGGGATTTCGCGGACAAGTTCGCCGAAGATGTGATCGACGACTTCGTGTCTTCGTATGAGCGTGGTGAAACCCCCAATCCCTGCGTTCGCTGCAACCAGGAGATCAAGTTCTCGGCTCTTTCGGCGCGCGCGCTGGCGTTGGGCTTCGACACCGTCGTCACCGGGCACTATGCGCGGCTCTCGGATGGACGGCTGCGCCGCGCCGTGGACCGGGACAAGGATCAGTCGTACGTGTTGGCGGTGTTGAGCGCAAAGCAACTGCGCCATGCCGCCTTTCCGATCGGCGACACCCCGAAGCCGGAAATCCGGGCCGAGGCCGCGCGGCGCGGGCTGGCGGTCGCCGACAAGCCGGACAGTCACGACATCTGCTTCATCCCGTCCGGCAACACCCAGGCATTTCTGGGTGAGCGCATCGGCGTACGGCGGGGGAGCGTGGTCGACCAGGACGGCTCGGTGCTGGCCGAACATGAAGGCGTGCACGGCTTCACCATCGGGCAGCGCAAGGGCCTGGGTATCGCAGGCCCGGGACCGGATGGCCGACCACGCTACGTGACGGCGATCGACGCCGACAGCGCGACTGTGCACGTCGGCAGTTTGTCCGACCTCGACGTTCACGCGCTGACCGGCCGGCAACCGATCTTCACCGCCGGCACGGCGCCGTCCGGTCCGATCGAATGTGAAGTCCAGGTGCGGGCGCACGGCGATATAACCAGTTCCGTGGCGGAATTGGTGGGCGACGAGCTACGCGTGCAACTGCGTGCGCCGCTGCGCGGGGTGGCCCGCGGCCAGACGCTGGTGCTGTACCGCCCGGATGCTGACGGCGACGAGGTGCTGGGTAGCGCCACTATCGCCGGTACTGCCTAGCGGTTCGGCGGTCGCGCGCCGGTAGTCGGCGCGTCGGCACCCCATCGACCTGTGTTTTAAATCGTTTGACAGTGCTGACCCGCTGGCGAGTTGTGGGCGCGGTTGCTGAGTCGAACGTTGCTGCGGTGGACGGAGCATTAGTTCCCTGATGCCAACCTAGTGAGCCGTGTGTGTAAATCGTAATTCGGATCACTAATGTGTGCCAATTTCGCTATCGATAGGTGTGCGAACAAACGACTGTCCAGCGAAAAAAATTGTCAGCAAATCCCTTGTTTTGAGGGTTAGGCCCAGCTAACGTCTGCCGCGAACGATCACGGTTCGGGAACTGTGACTACTGACCATTCGGGCGTTCGACGAATTCTGCATTCTCATTGAAGGGGTATTCATGTCTTTCGTTTCTTTTTCGCCTGAATTGGTCGCAGCGGCCGTCGGGGATCTGAATGGTGTGGGTGCACAGCTCTCGGTAGCGGAGTCGGCCGCGGCGGCAGCGACGACGTCTATTGCTCCGGCGGCGGCCGATGAGATTTCCGCGCGTATCTCGGCCCTCTTCGCCTGGCACGGGGTGGAGTACCAGGCCGTCAGCTCGCAGATGGCTGCCTACCAGGCGCGGTTCGTCGGGGCGTTGAGTGCGGCGACGGGCGCGTACGTGTGGACGGAGATCACCAACGCTGAGCAAAACGTGCTGAACATCATCAACACGCCGACCAATGTGTTGCTGGGGCGCCCGCTGATCGGCGATGGCCGCAACGCCACGACTGCGGGCGGGGCCGGCGGGGCTGGCGGAATCTTGTTCGGTAGCGGCGGTGCCGGTGCGGCAGGCGCGACGGGTCAGGCCGGTGGCGCGGGTGGAGCCGCGGGCTTGTGGGGCAATGGTGGTGGCGGCGGCACGGGCGGTGCTGGGGCTTCAGGTGGCGCCGGCGGTGCCGCCGGGATTCTGATGGGCGTTGGTGGAACGGGTGGCATCGGTGGAACTGGTGGCGGGACGGGCGGCATCGGTGGTGCCGGTGGCGTGTTCTGGGGTGCTGGCGGTGTCGGTGGTGCTGGCGGCGCGGGTGGTGGCACGGGTGGCGCGGGTGGTGCCGGTGAATGGTTGATCGGTTCTGGTGGACACGGCGGCGCGGGCGGTGCTGGTGGCGGCACGGGTGGTGCTGGCGGTAATGGCGGGTTGCTGATCGGTGGCGGCGGCAATGGTGGTGCGGGTGGTTTGGGCGGCGGTACCGGAGGTGTCGGCGGCCGCGCGGAGTTGATCTTTGGTGCTGCCGGTAATGGTGGCGCGGGTGGTGCGGGTGCTGACGGCGCGGTCAGTGCCGTTGGCGGCACCGGTGGACACGGTGGCGCGGGTGGGGCTGGCTGGCTGTTTGCCGGCGGCGGCGCGGGCGGCGCCGGTGGCGTGGGCGGAACTGGCGGTGCCGGGCTGAGCGGCGGCGCGATCGGTGGTACCGGCGGCGTGGGTGGACTCGGCGGTGACGGCGGCGCCGGAGGTTCGGGCTCGATCTTGTTCGGTGCCGGTGGTGCCGGTGGTGCCAGCGGCGGTGGCGGCACCGGCGGTATCGGCGGTACCGGCGGCGTCGGTGCGCTGGCCGGCGTGGGCGGTACCGGTGGAACCGGCGGCATTGGCGGTACGGCTGGTAAGGCCGGAATCGGTGGCGCTCACGGCGTGATCTTCAGCAATGGCGGTGCGACGGGCGGAGTTGCCGCAGGCGGCACGGGTGGTGTCGGTGGCACCGGTGGTGCCGGTGCGGCCAACGGCACGGTGGCGGCGCCCGGCGTGACCGGGGCGACCGGCTTCTCCGGCGGTGTTGGCGGGCTCGGCGGTGACGGCGGCGCCGCGGTCGCGGGCGGTGTCCAGGGTGCCGGTGGTGGCGGCGGTACCGGTGGCGTCGGTGGCCAGGGCGGCCAAGGTGGCGTCGGCGTTGATGGTGTGGGTTCGGCCGCCAAGGGTGGCCAGGGCGCTGCCGGTGGCGCCGGTGGCACCGGTGGTATTGCGGGCTTGGGTGGCTCGGGTTCGAAGGCGGGCGCCGTTGGCACCTCGGGTGCCGGTGGTCAGGGCGGTGTTGGCGGGACCGGTGGTCAGGGTGGTGCTAACACGTCGATCACCGCACCGGGTGCTAACGGTGACGCCGGTGGACAGGGCGGTCAGGGTGGTGTCGGCGGTGTCGGTGGCGCCGCGGGTGCGGCGCTCCCGGGTGGTGCAACGGGCGCCCAGGGTGCCGGTGGCACCGGTGGTACCGGCGGCATCGGTGGTGCGGGTGCTGCCGGCGGTAATGGAGCAAATGGTGTCGGTATCGGGGCGTCCGGGCAGGCCGGCGGCAACGGCGGCCAAGGCGGTCTGGGTGGCGACGCCGGCCTCGGCGGTGCCGGGTCGACCGTCGGCAAGGCGGGTACCGCGGGTAACGGTGGAGCCGGTGGCACGGGCGGCAACGGCGGCCAGGGCATCGCGGGCGCAACCGGTATCGACAGCGCGACCCCTGCGGACGCGGGCGGTAAGGGTGGCGCCGGCGGGGCCGGCGGCAATGCGGGTAGCGGCGGCGCCGGCGGTTTGGCGGGTAACGCCAATGGCGGCACCGCGGGCACGATCGGTGCTGGTGGCAAGGGTGGAACGGGTGGAGACGGTGCCACCGGCGGCACCGGCGGAAAGGGCGCGAACAGTGCGAATCCGGCTGTCGCCGGCAGCCAGGGTGGCCAGGGTGGCGCCGGCGGTAAAGGTGGGCAGGCGGGGGCCGGTGGCTTCGGCTCCACGCCCGGCGCGGCCGGTGCGGCTGGGTCCGGCGGTGACGGCGGGCTCGGCGGTAAGGGCGGCACCGGAGTCGCCGGCAACGACGGCAACGGCGGGTCCGGCGGGTCCGGCGGTAACGGCGGTAGCGGCGGAGAAGGCGCCGAAGGCACCAAGGGCGGCCCGAACGGTGGCACGGGTGGCGACGGTGCCAAGGGCGGTACCGGCGGCAACGGCGGCAACGGCGGAGACGCGGGTGGTTCCGGCGGCAGCAAGGGCGACGGCGGCCAGGGCGGTGACGGTGGAACGGGCGGCAAGGGCGGTACCGGTGGCACCGGTAAGGACGCCACCGACCCGTCCAAGGCCGGCGAAATGGGCGGCAAGGGCGGTAACGGCGCCGACGGCGGGACCGGCGGTTCCGGTGGTGAGGGCGCGAACCCCGGCGGCGCGGGCAACCAGGGTAACGGCGGCGACGGCGGCACCGGCGGCACCGGCGGTAAGGGCATTGGCGACGGTCCGGGCGGCATCGGTGGTACCGGCGGTGACGGCGGCAAAGGCGCGGACAGCACCACTGTGTCTCCTCCCGGCGGGACCGGCGAGTCCGGTGGTAACGGCGGTAACGGCGGCCAGGGTGGCGAAGGCGGCCTAGCGGACGGCCCGGGCGGGATTCAGGGTGCCGGCGGCGAGGGCGGTAAAGGCGGCGACGGCGGTAAGGGCGCGGCCGGTGGCGATGGCATCGACAGCACCGACCCGACGGTGGGAGGCACCTCCGGCGGCACCGGCGGGTCCGGCGGTAACGGCGGCGACGCCGGCAAGGGCGGCGGCGGTTCCAGCACCGGAGACGCCGGGACGGCCGGTAACGGCGGCACGGGTGGCTCGGGCGGTAACGGCGGTAACGGTGCGGACAACACCGACCCCGTTACACCTGGCGGGACCGGCGGCAATGGTGGTGACGCCGGCAACGGCGGTACCGGTGGCACCGGCGGCAAGGCTGGTAACCCGAACGGCGGCACCGGCGGCACCGACGGCGCTGGTGGCGTCGGCGGCAACGGCGGAGTCGGCGGTAAAGGCGCCGACGGTGGTAACGGCATCGACAGCAAGGACCCGACCGTGGCGGGCACGACCGGCGGCAACGGCGGGTCCGGCGGCAAGGGTGGTGACGCAGGCACCGGCGGTACCGGCTCCACCAAGGGCGACGGCGGCACCGCCGGAAACGGCGGCCAGGGCGGCACCGGCGGAACGGGCGGTAATGGTGCGGACAACACCACGCCAGTCGGGCCGGGAGCGACCGGCGGCACCGGCGGTAACGCCGGCAGCGGCGGCAACGGCGGAGCCGGTGGCAAGGCGGGCGGCACCAACGGCGGCACCGCAGGTACTGACGGAGTCGGCGGCCTCGGCGGCAACGGCGGCGTCGGCGGCAAGGGTGCCACCGGTGGTAACGGCACCAACAGCGCTGACCCGACGGTGGCCGGTACGTCCGGCGGCAACGGCGGATCCGGCGGCAATGGCGGCGCGGCCGGCCTGGGGGGCACCGGCTCCACCAAGGGAACGGGCGGAACTGCTGGTAACGGCGGTATTGGCGGCACCGGTGGCACCGGCGGCAACGGCGCGGACAACAACAACGCGGTCGGCACCGGGTCGACCGGCGGAGCCGGCGGTGACGCAGGAAACGGCGGCAACGGCGGTGCCGGCGGCAAGGCGGGCGCCACTAACGGCGGCACCGCAGGCACCGATGGTGTTGGCGGCCTGGGCGGCAACGGCGGCGTAGGCGGCAAGGGTGCAAACGGCGGTTTCGGTATCAACGGTGTGGACGCCGGTCCAGGACAAGCGGGCGGTAACGGCGGCGTCGGCGGCAAGGGCGGTGACGCAGGTCTAGGCGGCACCGGCTCCAAGGCCGGATCCGCCGGCACCGCTGGAAACGGCGGTACGGGCGGAAACGGCGCCAAGGGCGGCAACGGTGCGGCTGGCAACGGCTCGATCATTCTGCCGCCCGGAGCTAACGGCATCACCGGTGGCGCCGGCGGCAACGGCGGCCAAGGCGGTGCTGGCGGCAGCGCGGGCAACGCCAACGGCGGCACCGCAGGAACCCAGGGTGTCGGCGGAAACGGCGGCAACGGCGGGACCGGCGGCAAGGGCGGCGCAGGTATCGACGGCAACGACGGTGTCGGCTCCGGTGTGAGCGGACAAGCCGGTGGTAACGGCGGGGCTGGCGGCAAGGGCGGCGACGCCGGTCTGGCCGGCACCGGCTCCAAGGCCGGGACCGCCGGTACCGCCGGAAACGGCGGCGCGGGTGGCACCGGCGCCAACGGCGGCGACGGTACGAACAACACCACTGTCGCCGCGGCCGGGGCGACCGGCGGCGTCGGCGGCGCCGGCGGCAATGGCGGCCAGGGCGGGGTCGGCGGCGTTGCCGGCGCCACCAACGGCGGCACCGCTGGTACGCAAGGTGCCGGCGGTAACGGCGGCACCGGCGGTAATGGCGGCAGCGGCGCCCAAGGTGGCGACGGCAACAACGGTGTCGGCTCGGGCGCGACCGGGCAAGCGGGCGGCACCGGCGGCGACGGCGGTAAGGGCGGCAATGCGGGCGCAGCCGGAACCGGCTCCAGCCCGGGCACCGCTGGTAAAGCCGGAAACGGTGGCAACAGCGGCAGCGGCGGTGACGGCGGCGATGGCACCACCGGCACCTCCGGTGTCGCATCGAGCAAGGCCGGCGGCACCGGCGGTAATGGTGGCGCCGGCGGCAACGCCGGGACGGCGGGCGCTGCCGGCACCGGCACCGGCGGCACCGCGGGCACGACCGGCAACGGCGGCAACGGTGGAAACGGCGGTAACGGCGGCGATAGCGGCCTGAACACCGCCGGTAACGGCGCAACCGGGTTCGCCGGCGGAAACGGCGGTAACGGCGGCGTCGGTGGCAACGGCACCGTGGCCGGCAGCGGCGGCAACAGCGGTAACGGCGGCGACGGCGGCCAAGGCGCCACGGGCAGCTCGGTGGCGGGCAATGCGGGTGGTACCGGTGGCGTCGGTGGCGTCGGTGGCAACGCAGGGACGGCCGGGGCCGCCGGCACTGGCACTGGCGGTACGTCCGGCACGACTGGCAACGGCGGTGACGGCGGCACCGGCGGCACCGGCGGCACCGGCGGCGCCAACAACACATTGGTCAACGGCGATGGCCAAACCGGGTTCACCGGCGGCAAGGGCGGCAACGGCGGCACTGGCGGCAACGGCTTCACCGCTGGCAATGGCGGTAAGGCCGGGACTGGCGGCACGGGCGGCGCCGGCGGCAACGGCGCGACCGGCGGCCCCAGCCTGGATGGCGGCGACGGCGGCACCGGCGGGACTGGTGGCGTGGCGGGGACCGGTGGCAAGGCCGGTACTGGCACCGTCGCCGGTGTGGCCGGCGGTGTAGGTAACGCCGGCGCCGGTGGCGTCGGAGGTAACGGCGGTGACGGCGGCGCCGGCGCAACGGGCACCGGTTCGGCGGTCAACGGCGGCAAGGGCGGTAACGGCGGCAACGCCGGTAACGGCGGTGTCGGCGGTAACGGCGTGGTCGGTGGGGCCAACGGCGGCGGCGGCAGTGCCGGCGCTGCCGGCAAGGGCGGCGCCGGCGGCGCGGGCTTCACCTCCAACACCGGCAACGGCTCTAATGGCGGTGACGGTGGCATCGGCGGCAACGGCGGTGTCGCCGGCGTGAACGGAACCGGAGGCACCTTCGGCGCTGTTAACGGCGATGCGAGCGCCGGTGGTGCCGGAGGTAGGGGCGGTGATGGAGGTGACAGCAACTCCGCCACTACCGGCAACGGCGGCAACGCCGGCAACGGCGGCGCCGGTGGCAACGGCGTGAGCGGCGGCAGGGGAGGCGACGGCGGCAGTGGTGGCGACATGACGGGAGGCCAGGGCTCGGGCGCCGGTGGAACGGCCGGCAACGGCGGTGCGGGGGGCATCGGCAACGGCCCCTCGAGTCCTCTCGGCAACTCCGGCATCGGCGGCGCCGGCGGCAATGGCGGTTCTGCCGGCATAAGCCGCGGCGTCGGAGATGGCATCAATGGCGGCAATGGAGGTGACGGCGGCGCCGGCAACATCCGAGGCGGTCAAGGTGGTACCGGCGGCGTGGGGACTAGCTTCGCTACCACCGGCTTGCAGGGCGCGGGAGGCAACGGAGGCAACGGAGGTGCCGGCACCGGAGCCACCGGAGTCGGCGGAAACGGGGGCACCGGAGGACAGGGCGCATTCCCAGGATTCACCGGCGGTGGAGGCGGGCCAATCATTGGCGACCCAGGCGGTGCCGGCGGTGTCGGCGGGAACGGCGGCAACGGCACCTCCGCCGGCGGCATCGGCGGCACTGGCGGCCAAGGCGGTGTCGGGAACGGGGTCAATTCGCTCAACGGCGGCGTCGGAGGCGTCGGCGGTGTCGGCGGCGTGGGTGGTAACGGTGGCAATGGCACCGGCGCCAGCGGCGTCGGCGGTGCTGGCGGTGTCGGCGGCAAGGGCGGCGAGGGCGGCGTGGCCATTGGCCAGAATCCGGGTGACACCGCCACCGGCGGGGTCGGTGGCACCGGCGGCGGCGGCGGCAAGGGCGGCAACGGCGTCGCGGCGGGCGCTAGTGGCGGCAGCGGCGGTCAGGGCGGTGATGGCGGCGACGGAACCGGCGGCAACGGCGGCAGCGGCGGTGCTGGCACCCCGGGCAATGCGAACGCCGGCACCTCTGGCGGCACCGGCGGCACCGGCGGCAAGGGCGGTACCGCCGGACCTGCCTAATCGGCCAGAAACCAAAGCGATCGACCTCAAACACCGGTGGCCCGGGTGCTGCACGCACCCGGGCCACCGGTGTGTTTCCGTCCACAACTCACGAGCGGCCTGCAACGCTTCTGCTGCACCCGCCGGAAGCCGACTGGATCCGACGCTGTCAAGCCGGCGGTCATTTTCGTTGTGTTCGAGCCACGCCGGAAGTTTGGAAAACGTGTGTCGCGGTCGGAGCAATTGTTCCGAGTGACTTTGTGCCGGACGCGTCCAATGAATTATTGTCAGCGTCTACTTGCTCGACACCGTTAGCCGATTTGTCCACGCGGCAACCAGCAACGAAATTGGCGCACGCTGGTTGTCCGAATATCCGCGACCGCCATCCGGTCGACCTAACCGATTAAGGTTGCTATTTGTCATAAGTCGTATTTCACAAATTGGTCCACAAGAATGGGTAATTCAGGTCGTTTCCATCGGCAATGAGCTTGGTGATGACGGCGACAATTTCGCGGGCATTTCCGCTGGTGCCGCAACTGGAGGCCTGGCGCTCCGCGAGGCCGAACCAGACCTCTAGGAGCTTTAGCCATGAAGCTGAGGTCGAGGTGGAGTGCACGTGGATGCGGGGATTGGCGGTCAGCCGGTTGCGGACTCCTCGTTTCCTGAGGCCGGAGCTGCTGTTCGCGACCAGGTGTAGCTGCTGGTCCGGGTAGGCGCAGGCCGTGTGTTCGAGGAATTCCAGCAATCCCTGACGGTGGTGGCAATCCTGGCGGGTGCCGGCCACCTCGCCGGTTGCGCTCTCGAGCGCCGAGAGCAGCGTCGGCTGGGTGCGATCCGATGCCCGGTTCTGCGCATCACCGCACAGCACGACCGCGCTGCACGACGGGTCCAGATACAGCCCCGCGACGTCCGTGACGTTGGCGACGAGTTCCGGTTCGGTCGCGAAGCTGAACGTCTCGGCTCCCTGCGGTTGTATTCCGTAGTCACGCCAGGCCTTGGCCACCGCCGAGAAGCTGATGCCCAAGTGATCGGCTAGCAGTCGTGAAATCCATTGCGTTGCAGCCAGTTTCGATGGCGGTGGTGTCAATGTCGTTGACACGATGTCGCCATAGTCAAGTCGGCGCGGGCGACCCGAGCGAGGCCGGTCGACCAGTCCGTCGATCCCGGACTGCTCGTAACGGGCCCGCCACGCGATCACGGTCGGGCGGGATACCCCAGTGCGGGCGGCGATCTCAGTGTTGGACGTCCCATCGGCAGCCATCAGTACGATCCGCGCCCGCTGGGCCTCCCCGGCCGTCACCGTCGAGGACCGGGTCAACGACAGCAACGTCTCTCGATCCCCATCGCGCAACATAAGAGGCTCACTTCGCACGCATAAGTTTCTCAAATATTGACCGTAAAGCTAATTCAGACACGCCTGGCCTGTCTGATTGTCGCACCTAGCTCCCTGGCACCTTGGTGAGGATGTTCGTCATCACGATGTCGGACACCGAATCGGTAAAACCGCAGAAGGTGACTTCCACCAAGGCGGTCGACCGAACCCGATAGTCACGCCCGCACGAGCCCG
This sequence comes from Mycobacterium sp. IDUB_37, assembly GCF_055419245.1. Lineage (NCBI taxonomy): Bacteria > Bacillati > Actinomycetota > Actinomycetes > Mycobacteriales > Mycobacteriaceae > Mycobacterium > Mycobacterium sp. IDUB_37. Next base: position 1,336,678 of record NZ_JBVAXG010000001.1, read on the forward strand.
GCCGCATGTGCAGAGCGTCGGTGTCGGCGTCCCAGGTGCTGATGAACAGTGAGCCCATCGAACTTTCCGCGCAGTCCTTGACGGTGTGCACCAACGCATCGAAGGCGCGCCGGGCGGTGTCCGCGTCGAGGTAGCTCGCCGCGCCCTCCGAGATCAGCCTGCCATCGGGCGGGTCCTGAAATGTCGTCTTGTGAAACGCTTTGACGTCCGGGCCGAAGGTCGACGTGTCGGCGAAGATAAACCGACATTCACCGGGGGCGGTGGCCGCGAGGTTGTCGATGTCGACCAGTTGCCTGCCGTCCATCGACGGAACGATGGTGAGCGCCTCACCCGCGCCGGTGATCGCACGCATTCGCGACTGGTCTAGCAGCAGCGCGCCAGCGTCGAGGACCCCGAGCGGGACCGCGTTGTAAGGAGTCAAAGCTTCGCCGCTCACCGTTCGAGTGCACGCTGTAGTCAGCAACGCCGCACACAAAAGCAGCTGCACCAATCTCGCCATCTGTCACCCTTCTGCGTCGAAACTACAGGTGGGGACCGGCGCTAGACACCCCTGGCGACCAGCACGCAATGTGATGTCGAATACGGTTGCCGGGTGAGTGTTTTCGCAACTGCCACCGGCGTCGGATCGTGGCCGGGCATCGCGGCACGGCCGGCGGCCGAGGTCGTGGTCGGCGAACTGGCGGGCGCGATGGCTCACCTCGTCGAGTTGCCGGCCAGGGGAGTGGGTGCCGACATGTTGGGGCGGGGGGGCGCCCTGCTGGTCGACGTGGCCATCGACACCATCCCACGCGGCTACCGGATCGTCTCGCGGCCCGGTGCGGTGGCGCGCAGGGCGAGCAGCCTCCTCGACGAGGACATGGATGCGCTCGAAGAGGCCTGGGAGGCCGCGGGTCTGCGTGGCGGCGACCGTGTGGTCAAGGTGCAAGCTCCTGGGCCGATCACGCTCGCCGCGGGCCTGGAGTTGAGCAACGGCCACCGCGCAATCACTGACCCGGGTGCGCTGCGCGATCTGGCTGCGTCGCTGGCCGAAGGTGTCGCAGTGCATCGTGCGTCGTTGTCCCGCCGCTTGGACACACCGGTGGTGGTGCAATTCGACGAACCCACGCTGCCGGCCGCGCTGGGTGGACGACTGACCGGTGTCACCGCGCTGAGTCCGGTTCGCCCGCTGGATCAACAGGTGGCCGGAGCCCTGCTCGAAACCTGCGTCAAGGGGGTCGGTGCGGAGGTTCTGCTGCACAGCTGCGCACCGGATCTTCCGTGGGATCTGTTGCAGCGCAGTGAAATCAGCGCAGTTTCGGTCGATCCCGGCACGCTGAAAGCCGAAGACCTGGACAGTATCGCTGCATTCGTCGAATCGGGACGCGCCATCGTGTTGGGCGTCGTCCCCGCCCGTGCACCCGAGCGGCGGCCGTCCGCCGAAGAGGTGGCCACCGCGTTGGTTGGGGTGACCGACCGGCTGGGTTTCAGCCGTTCGGCGCTGCGTGACCGCGTCGGGGTCACGCCCGCGTGTGGTCTGGCGGGTGCCACGCCACAGTGGGCTCGTACGGCAGTGGAGTTGGCCCGCAAGGTCGCCGAAGCTTTTGCCCAGGACCCCGACCAGATCTAGGTTAGGCAACCGTTTAGTTGCGCTTCTGTCGGTAGTCGCCTACGGTGATAAGCAACCAGGAGGTTGCATATGGGTGCTGATCGGATCGAGAAGCAGGTGGTGCTGCGAGCGCCGCTGGAGCGGGTGTGGCGGGCCATCAGCGATGCCGAGCAGTTCGGACGATGGTTTGGCGTCCGCTTCGATGGACCCTTCGTCGAGGGAAGTTCGGTCACCGGGGCCATCGCGCCGACCACCGTCGACGCCGACGTCGCCCGTCGCCAGGAACCCCACGCGGGCGTCAAGAGCATCTGGCAGATCGTCGCGATCGAACCGCAACGGCGATTCGCCTACCGGTGGCACCCGTTCGCGATCGACCCCGATGTGGACTACGACCGAGAGCCGACCACGCTGGTGGAGTTCACACTCTCCGACACGCCAGACGGGGTGTTGCTCACCATCGTCGAATCGGGCTTCGACGCGATCCCCGAGGCGCGCCGCAACGACTCGTTCGAGGCGAACTCCGAGGGGTGGAGCATCCAGGCCGACCTGGTGCGCCGCTACCTGGCTCAGTGACCGTCGACGCGCTCGTTTTCGACGCACTCGGCGATCCCAACCGGCTGCGCATCGTCGTTCGCTTGTGCGATTCCGGTCCGAGCTCGACATCTCAACTGACACAGTCGGTTTCGGTAACGCGGCAAGCCGCCAGCAAGCATCTGCAGCTGCTGGAATCCGCCGGACTGGTCACCAGCTCGCGTCGTGGTCGCGAACGGGTCTGGACTGTCCAGACCGAGCCACTGGCCCTGGCCGGCGATTACCTCGCGCAATTGTCCCGGCGGTGGGACGCCGCGATCGACCGATTGCGCGCGTTCGTGGAGGAATGACCGGAGGCCAGGGCTTGTCGTACCACTTCGATAGCCTTCCAGAGTGACTTCGCCCGACGTGTTGCGCCAATGGCAAGACTTGGCCGAGGAAGTGCGCGAACACCAGTTCCGCTACTACGTGCGCGATGCCCCGATCATCACGGATGCGGAGTTCGACAAGCTGCTGCGCAGTTTGGAGGCGCTCGAGGCCGAGCATCCGGAACTGCGCACCCCCGATTCGCCGACCCAGTTGGTCGGTGGCGCCGGCTTCGCAACGGATTTCGAGGCGGCTGAGCATCTCGAGCGGATGCTGAGCCTGGACAACGCGTTCAGCAGCGACGAACTCGCCGCCTGGGCAGCGCGGGTGCACGCCGAGGTCGGGGATGCCGCGCACTATCTGTGTGAACTCAAGATCGACGGCGTTGCCCTGGCGTTGGTCTACCGCAATGGCCGGCTGACCAGGGCCGCCACCCGCGGCGACGGGCGCACCGGCGAGGACGTCACAAACAACGCCCGCACCATCGACGATGTCCCGCAGCGCCTCGCCGACAGCGACGAATACCCGGTGCCCGAGTTGCTCGAGGTCCGCGGTGAGGTGTTTTTCCAGCTAGAGGACTTTCAGGCGCTCAACGCGAGCTTGGTCGAGGCGGGCAAGCCGCCGTTCGCGAACCCACGCAACAGCGCCGCCGGGTCGCTCCGGCAGAAAGACCCGGCCGTCACGGCCCGCCGGAAGCTGCGGATGATCTGCCACGGTCTCGGGCAGACCGAAGGTTTCCGGCCGGACAGTCAACACGGCGCATACCTGGCGCTGAAGGCGTGGGGGTTGCCGGTTTCTCAGCACACCACCCTGGTCGACAACCTGAACGCCGTGCAGGAGCGCATCGATTACTGGGGCGAGCACCGCCACGAGGTGGCCCATGAGATCGACGGCGTCGTCGTGAAGGTCGACGAGGTGGCGTTGCAACGCCGCCTGGGCTCCACCTCGCGGGCCCCGCGCTGGGCTATCGCCTACAAATATCCGCCCGAAGAAGCTCAGACCAAGCTGCTGGACATCAAGGTGAACGTCGGCCGCACCGGTCGGGTCACGCCGTTCGCCTTTATGACACCGGTGCTTGTGGCCGGTTCGACCGTTGCGCAAGCCACGCTGCACAACGGCTCGGAGGTCAAGCGCAAGGGCGTGTTGATCGGTGACACCGTGGTGATCCGCAAAGCCGGCGACGTGATCCCCGAGGTGCTCGGGCCGGTGGTCGACCTGCGTGACGGATCGGAACGCGAATTCGTCATGCCGACAACATGTCCCGAGTGCGGCACCACGTTGGCGCCGGAGAAGGAGGGCGACGCCGACATCCGCTGCCCCAACACCCGGCGCTGTCCGGCGCAGTTGCGGGAGAGGGTTTTTCACGTCGCGAGCCGCAATGCCCTCGACATCGAGGGGCTGGGTTACGAGGCGGGCGTCGCATTACTGCAGGCGCAAGTGATCACCGACGAAGGTGAGCTGTTCGATCTCACCGAGGACCACCTGTTGCGGACTGAGTTGTTCCGCACCAAGGCGGGAACTTTGTCTGCCAACGGAAAACGACTGCTGGACAACCTCTACAAGGCTAAGGCCGCACCGCTGTGGCGAGTGTTGGTGGCGCTGTCGATCCGGCATGTCGGGCCGACGGCCGCCCGCGCCCTGGCTACCGAATTCGCTGATATCGACTTGATCAGGGAGGCGACCACCGATCAGTTGGCCGCCGTCGAGGGGGTCGGGGCCACCATCGCGGCCGCCGTGACCGAGTGGTTCACCGTCGACTGGCACTGCGAGATCGTCGACAAGTGGCGCCAGGCCGGGGTGCGGTTAGCCGACGAACGCGACGACAGCGTGCCGCGCACCCTGGCCGGGCTGACGATCGTGGTCACCGGTTCGCTGCCCAACTTCTCCCGCGACGACGCCAAGGAGGCCATTGTCTCGAGGGGCGGCAAGGCCGCGGGTTCGGTCTCGAAGAAGACGTCCTACGTCGTGGCCGGCGACTCGCCGGGGTCGAAGTACGACAAGGCCGTTGAACTCGGAGTGCCGATTCTGGATGAGGACGGGTTCCGGAAATTGTTGGACGAGGGTCCCGAAGTCCAGATGGACTCGGAAGAGGACGAAGCAGGGGACCAAGAAGTCGGCGGAGAGTAAATTCTCGCCGCAGCGCCGCGATAGTCCTATGGTGGGCGCTATGACCCAGACTGCCGACCGGCCAGCATCACCGTGGTCGCCGCGCGAGGCTGAGTTACTCGCGGTGACGCTGGACCTGCTGCAAGAACATGGCTATGACGGGTTGACGGTGGACGCCGTGGCCAATACTGCCCGCGCCAGCAAGGCCACGGTCTACCGTCGCTGGCCGTCGAAAGCTGAACTCGTGTTGGCCGCATTCACCGAAGGCGTGCGGCAAGTGGCAGTGCTGCCGAACACCGGGACGCTGCGGGGCGATTTGATCACGCTCGGCGAGGTCTGTGCCGAGCAGTGCCTGGAACAGGCCGGCACGATCCGGGCAGTACTTGTAGAGTTGTCGCGCCACCCGGCGCTCAGTCACGCCTTTCAGCACGATTTCCTGAATCAACGCGAAGCGACGATGCGGGAGATACTTCGACAAGCCGTCGACCGCGGCGAGATCGGCGCGGAGTCCGTCACCGACGACCTCTGGGACGTCCTGTCGGGGTACCTCATCTTCCGGTGCATCGTCCCTGATCGGCCGCCGACCCGCGAAACCGTGGAAGCTCTGGTCGACGAGTTCATTCTCCCGGGTCTCACCCGATCCAGCCGGTAAGTTGACCGGGCTGCGCATCCCGCAAAGTGCACGCTGGCGTCTCTTGTGCAGTACGGTCCAGTACCGTACTGTCATACCCATCGATCGCTCTCGCGTCATCCGCCGAGTGTGGCGGGTAATGCCCGATCAGCGAAAGGCCAACGGGTGAAGGGGATTTCACTTGCCGTCAAACGGGGGTGGATGGCGTTGGTCGCCGTCGTCGTCGTCGCAACCGCGGCGTTCGCGATCTATCGCTTACATGGAATGTTCGGTGCACACAACAACGGGGCGGCTAACAGCGGCATCTCCAACGAGATCGTTCCGTTCAATCCCAAGAACGTTGTTCTCGAAGTCTTCGGCGCGCCGGGTGCAGTGGCAACCATCAACTACCTCGATGTCAATGCCCAGCCTCAGCAAGTCCTCAACGCGCCGTTGCCATGGTCGTTCACCATCACCACAACGCAGCCCGCTGTGCTCGGAAACGTTGTGGCACAAGGCAACGGCGACACCATCGGTTGTCGCATCATCGTCAATGGCGAAGTCAAGGACGAACGTACCGTCAACACTGCCCATGCTTACACCTACTGCCTGGACAAATCCGGATGAGTGATCAGAAACCACCTCGTGTACCGCACCTCATCCGTCAGCTGGCGGTGCCGATCCTGCTGTTCTGGGTAATCCTGGCCGGCGTCAGCAACGCCCTGGTGCCGCAGCTGGAAAAGGTGGGGGAGACCCATAATGTCGCGCTGATCTCCCCTGATTCGCCCTCGCTGATTGCCACCAAGCGCATCGGCCAGGTTTTCAAGGAGTTCGACACCGACAGCACGGCCATGGTCGTCCTCGAAGGCGATCAGCCGCTCGGTGCGGATGCGCACAAGTACTACGACGACCTGATCGGCAGGCTCCAGCGCGACCGCAAGCACGTCGAACACGTGCAAGATTTCTGGGGCGACACCCTGACCGCTGCGGGATCCCAAAGCTCGGACGGCAAAGCCGCATATGTGCAGCTCAACCTGGCCGGCAACCAGGGCTCGGCGCTGGCGAACGAGTCCGTCGGCGCGATCCGCAAAATCATCGACCAGACAAAACCGCCGGCCGGGGTCAAGGTCTACGTCACCGGCGCCGCACCCCTCATCTCCGACCAGTTCGATGTCGGCAGTAAGGGCACCGCGAAGGTCACCGCTCTCACCGTCGGCGTCATCGCGATCATGCTGCTGTTCGTCTACCGATCCTTCCTGACCATGCTGCTGGTGCTGGTGACGGTATTGGTTGAGATGGCCGCCGCCCGCGGTATCGTCGCGTTCCTCGGCAACGCCGGCGTCATCGGGCTCTCGACCTATGCAACCAATCTGCTCACGTTGCTGGTGGTCGCCGCCGGCACGGACTATGCGATCTTCTTGGTAGGCCGCTACCAGGAAGCCCGAGGCGTCGGCGAAGACCGAGAAGTCGCCTACTACACCATGTTTCGTGGGACCGCTCATATCGTCCTGGGGTCGGGCCTGACCGTTGCCGGGGCGGTGGCCTGTCTGAGCTTTACTCGGCTGCCGTATTTCCAGAGTCTGGGCATACCCGCCGCACTCGGCATCCTCGTCGCCCTCGTGGCCGCCCTCACCTTGGCTCCTGCGGTGGTAACTCTGGGCGCGCTGGTGGGCATCTTCGAACCCAAGCGCGCAATGCGAACCCGCGGGTGGCGGCGGATCGGCACGGCCATCGTCCGCTGGCCTGGCCCAGTTCTCGTGGTGGCCTGCATCCTGGCCCTCATCGGCATACTCACCCTGCCGGGCTACAAGACGAGCTACGACACCCGCCCGTACATGCCTGACGACGCCCCGGCCAACGTCGGTTACGCGGCCGCCGAGCGGCACTTCTCCCGGGCCCGGTTGGAGCCCGAGTTGATGATGATCGAAAGCAATCACGACATGCGCAATCCCGCCGACATGCTGGTGTTGGAGAGGGTTGCCAAGGCGGTGTTCCATACCCCCGGCATCGCTCAGGTGCAGGGCATCACCCGGCCGTTGGGCACCCCACTGGACCACACCTCGCTCGCCTTCCAGATCAGTACGCAAAGCGCCAACCAATCCGAAAACCTGAGATACCAACGGGATCGCGCGGACGACCTGCTCAGGCAGGCCGGTGAGCTGTCGACTGGAATCGATATTCTCCGGCAGCAGTACACCCTCCAGCAGGAGCTTGCCTCCACTACGCACAGTGAGGCGCAGAGCTTCCACGACACCATCGCCACCATCAACAGCCTGCGCGACAAGATCGCGAACTTCGACGACTTCTTCCGGCCGATTCGCAGTTACTTCTACTGGGACAAGCACTGCTACGACATCCCGGCCTGCTTCGCGATCAGGTCGGTGCTGGATGCGCTGGACGGCGTCGACCAGCTCGCCGGAAAATTCGAGGACCTTACGGCCACGCTGGACAGGCTCGATGCGCTGCAGCCGAAACTGGTCGCGCTGATACCGCAGCAGATCGCCAGCCAGGAGGTCAATCACGACCTGACCTTGGCCAACTATGCGACCCTGTCTGGAATTTACGCCCAAACCGCCGCGGCGATCGAGAACTCGACGGAGCTCGGACGCGCATACGACTCCTCCAAGAACGACGACACCTTCTACCTGCCGCCAGAGGTCTTCAAGAACCCGGATTTCGAGCGCGGGCTCAAGTTGTTCATGTCGCCGGACGGCAAGGCCGCTCGACTGATCATCACCCATGAGGGCGATCCCGCTACCACGGAAGGCATTTCGCATATCGGCCCGATCCGGGCGGCCGCGCACGAAGCCGTGAAGGGCACCCCTCTCGCTGAAGCGAAGTTCTATCTCGGCGGCACCGCGGCGACCTACAAAGACATTCAGGAAGGCGCAAAGTACGACCTGATGATCGCCGGCATCGCTGCGCTGAGCCTGATTCTGTTGATCATGATGATCCTGACGCGCAGTCTGGTCGCCGCGCTGGTCATCGTCGGCACCGTCGCATTGTCCCTGGGCGCATCGTTCGGGCTGTCGGTGTTGGTGTGGCAGTACATGTTCGGCATCCCGCTGTACTGGGTAGTGCTTGCGTTAGCCGTGATCTTGCTGCTTGCAGTGGGATCCGACTACAACCTGTTGTTGATCTCGCGGTTCCGTGAGGAGATCCATGCCGGGCTGAATACCGGCATCATTCGCGCGATGGCCGGGTCAGGCTCGGTGGTCACCTCCGCCGGGTTGGTTTTCGCCGTGACCATGTGTGCGTTCCTGTTCAGCGGATTCCAGGTGCTCGGTCAGATCGGCACCACCATCGGCCTCGGTCTGTTGTTCGACACGCTGATCGTGCGGTCCTTCATGACGCCATCCATCGCGGCGTTGCTGGGGCGGTGGTTCTGGTGGCCGCAGCGGGTGCGTCCGCGCCCGGCCAGCGCAATGCTGCGTCCCTACGGCTCGCGGTCGGCGGTACGGCAACTGCTGCTGTGGGAGGACGACGATCCCATCATGGCGAAGAGTTCCGCCGAGCCGTCGAAAGCGCACTAGCGCAACGGATTTCTACATCGCTATTCGCGTCGGCACGAAGCCGGTGGCCAGCAGTCGCTGAGTTGCTTCCGCGTTGATGGGACGGCAGAACAAGAATCCCTGCGCTCGGCTACATCCTTCGTTGAGCAGGGATCGGGCCGCAGCTTCGGTCTCGACCCCCTCGCCGACCACATTGAGGTCCAGCGCCTCGGCAAGGCCCATCACCGCCCGGACGATCGCTCGGTCGTCGGCGCTGGTGGCCAAATCATGGACGAACCCGCGATCGATCTTCAGGGTGCTGACCAGCAGCGTGCGCAGTAGTCCCATCCCACTGAAGCCGGTGCCGAAGTCGTCAATCGCGATGTCGACACCGATTTCGGTAAGTGCGTTGAGGGTGGCTCTGGTGCTCAGCACGTCTCTGATGAGCATGCTCTCGGTGATTTCCAGGCTGATGGTTGTGCCGTCGAGTCCGAACTTCTCGAGCGCATGTCGCACGGTGCCCACCAGATCGTGCGCGACGAGTTGTGCGGGAGAAACGTTGACGCGCAACAGAGTATCAAGGGCCACCCCGTCCGCACGCCACCGCGCCAAGTCGGCACACGCCGCGTTAATCACCCACTTGCCCAACTCTCCGGCGAGATTCAGCGACTCGGCGACGGGAATGAACAAGTCCGGCAACAGTGCGCGACTCGGGTGCTGCCAGCGCACCAAGGCCTCGACGGCCACAACCCGGCCGGTCGGCATACCGACCTCGGGAAGGTAGAGCAGCGTCAGCGCATCGCCTTCGATGCCGCCCTGCAGGTGCAACTCGACGTCCGCGCGTGCCTCACGCCGGGTGAGCATCTCGCTGGAGAAGACGCCAATGCGTTCTGTCCCAGTTGCTTTGGCCCACTGCAGCGCTTCGTCGGCACGCCGCAGCAGGTCCAAGCTGTTGCCTTGCCGGGGATGCCGGTTGCGACGCCGATGGTCACGCTGCGATTGAGGACGTCACCGCCGATCGTCACGTGGTCCGTCAGGCGGGTGTGGAGGCTTTCCGCGAGGCGTGCCGCATCATCGAGATCCGTTGCTGCCGTTGGGATAACGACGAACTCGTTGCCTCCAATCCGGGCGAGCAGGCCTTGTCCCTGCATGGCCGCCGCGGTTCCCGTCGCAAAATCGTTGATGAACTGATCGCCCGCGGCGTGACGTTGAGACTTCTCGTGCGACTATGGCCTTGCATGAGGTGCTATGTCCTTGTCGCGTGCATGTGCCCACCCGCTTGAGGTCTGCTTGACGCGGTCAATATAACGTGACGGATTCCAATCGAAGCGGGTTTGCTGCCGGTCTCATCGCAGCATGGTCGCAACGATGCCCGCGAGGTAACCCAGTCGGGCCACCTCAGACGGGCGGAACTCCGGGCCGGGCCGGCCGATAACCACCGCCGTATGGGAGTCGCCCAGGGGGGCGGCGACCATCGTGGTATCCAAATCGCGCCACGCCTGCGGCACCCACTCCGCGCTGCCATCCAGCGTCGATGCCTGCTCGATCGGAAGCCAGGGCGCCGAATCGGCCCGGGTTTCCGGTGCACCGGGACTGCCGGCGAGCCGCTGCAACTTGCCGTCGGTGCTGCACAGAACTGTGCACCAGCCGACCCGCAGAATCCTGGGTGCGTGGTCGACCAAGACCTGCAGCTTGTTCGCACGGTTGCCGGCCGCGGCGATCAGATCGAGCAGTTCCAGCTCGCGGTGAGCTTCGAGCAGACCGGTATGCGGGCGCACGCTGTCCACCCGAACGCCAGGCAGTGACTCGGCAGCGGTGATCAGGGTGTCCGGCATCGATCCTGCGGGCAACTCGATCACCAGGTCGTCGATGGCGTACCCCGAGATGCGTTCGACGACATCCAACGAGAGGATGTCGGCCCCAACCGAACCGAGCGCGACCGCAAGCGAGCCCAAACTGCCTGGTCGGTCGACCAACTCGATGCGCAGCAGATACGAGGGCACGGCAAACACCCTTTCACAGAGACGCGCATGCGGCATTTCGGCCGGGGCCACTCGCCGTTGCGAGCCGACGAGTGTGACGCTGGCCGCACACTCGGCGTCGAGTGTGAAGCCAGCCGCACACTCGCGGCAGGTTAGGCCGAAGTTAGGGGTTAAGCTAGGCGCTCGTGTCCCAGATCTCCCGCGACGAGGTGGCCCACCTGGCCAAGCTGGCCCGGTTGGCGTTGACCGACGACGAGTTGAACAACTTCGCCGGCCAGCTCGACGCCATCATCACGCACGTCAGCCAGATCCAGGCCGTCGACGTCACCGGTGTGGAAGCCACTGACAATCCGCTCAAAGACGTCAACGTCACCCGCCCGGACGTGATCCGGCCGTCGCTGACGCAGCAGCAGGCGCTCGCCGCCGCGCCGGAAGCCACCGAGGGCCGATTCGCCGTCCCACAGATTCTGGGGGAGAGCCAGTGACGGAGATCATTCGGCTCGACGCGGCGACGTTGGCCGCTCGGATCGCCGCCAAGGAGCTGTCCTCGGTAGAGATCACCCAGGCCTGCCTGGACCAGATCGCCGCGACCGACGACCGCTACGCGGCCTTCCTGCATGTCGCCGGCGACGAGGCGCTCGCGGCGGCATCCGCCGTCGATAAGGCATTGGCCGCGGGCGAGCAGCCTCCCTCCGCGCTGGCCGGGGTGCCGTTGGCGCTCAAGGACGTGTTCACCGCGACGGACATGCCTACCACCTGCGGCTCGAAGATCCTCGAGGGCTGGCGCGCGCCCTATGACGCCACCCTCACCGCGCGGCTGCGTGCGGCCGGCATCCCGATTCTGGGCAAGACCAACATGGACGAGTTCGCGATGGGCTCATCCACCGAGAACTCCGCGTACGGCCCGACCCGCAATCCCTGGAACGTCGAACGCGTTCCCGGCGGCTCCGGCGGTGGCAGCGCCGCGGCGCTGGCCGCGTTCCAGGCGCCACTGGCGATCGGGTCCGACACCGGAGGTTCGATCCGGCAGCCGGCAGCACTGACCGCCACCGTCGGCGTCAAACCCACCTACGGAACGGTTTCCCGCTACGGCCTGGTGGCGTGCGCTTCGTCGCTGGACCAGGGCGGGCCGTGCGCCCGCACCGTGCTGGACACCGCGCTGCTACACCAGGTGATCGCCGGATACGACCCGTGCGATTCGACCTCGATCAAGGCCGACGTGCCCGACGTCGTCGGCGCCGCCAAGGCGGGTGCGGCCGGCGACCTGAAGGGCGTCCGGGTGGGGGTGGTGCGCCAGCTGCACAGTGGCGAGGGCTACCAGCCAGGCGTGCTGTCCTCGTTCGAAGCCGCCGTCGAGCAGCTGAAGGCATTGGGCGCCCAGGTCAGCGAGGTCGATTGTCCGCACTTCGACTACTCCTTGCCCGCCTACTACCTGATCCTGCCGTCGGAGGTGTCGAGCAACCTGGCCAGATTCGACGCAATGCGCTTCGGGCTGCGGGTGGGTGACGACGGCACTCACAGCGCCGAAGAAGTCATGGCGATGACTCGGGCCGCGGGTTTCGGGCCGGAAGTGAAGCGACGCATCATGATCGGCGCCTACGCGTTGTCGGCTGGATATTACGACGCCTACTACAACCAGGCGCAGAAAGTCCGCACCCTGATCGCCCGCGATCTCGACGAGGCGTACAAGTCCGTCGACGTGCTGGTTTCGCCGGCAACTCCGACCACCGCGTTCGCGCTGGGGGAGAAGGTCGACGACCCGCTGGCGATGTACCTGTTCGACTTGTGCACGCTGCCGCTGAACCTGGCCGGGCACTGCGGGATGTCGGTACCTTCCGGGTTGTCCCCGGACGACGGGCTGCCGGTGGGATTGCAGATCATGGCGCCCGCTCTGGCTGACGACCGGCTTTACCGGGTGGGCGCCGCCTACGAGGCCGCCCGCGGCGCGCTGCCGTCGGCCATTTAGCGCGCCATCTGCCGACCCGCAGGGCAAGATGATTACATGCGGATCGGAGTTCTCACTGGGGGCGGCGACTGTCCCGGCCTCAACGCTGTCATCCGGGCGGTAGTGCGCACCTGCGACGCCCGATACGGCTCCTCGGTGGTCGGATTCCAAGACGGATGGCGCGGGTTGCTGGAGAACCGCCGCATGCAACTGAAGAACGACGACCGAAACGACCGATTGCTGGCCAAGGGCGGAACGATGCTCGGCACGGCCCGAGTCAATCCCGACAAGTTGCGAGCCGGGCTGGACCAGGTCAAGCAGACCCTGGACGACAACGGCATCGACGTGCTCATCCCGATCGGCGGCGAGGGCACGCTGACGGCGGCGCACTGGCTTGCGCAGGAAGACGTCCCCGTGGTCGGGGTGCCCAAGACCATCGACAACGATATCGACTGCACCGACGTGACTTTCGGCCATGACACCGCGCTGACCGTGGCCACCGACGCCATCGACCGACTGCACAGCACCGCTGAGTCCCACCAGCGGGTCATGCTGGTCGAAGTGATGGGCCGCCACGCCGGATGGATCGCGTTGAATGCGGGTCTGGCGTCCGGCGCCCACATGACATTGATCCCCGAACAGCCCTTCGACGTCGAGGATGTGTGCCGGCTGGTGAAACGTCGCTTCCAGCGCGGAGATTCGCACTTCATCTGCGTGGTCGCGGAGGGCGCCAAGCCCGTCGCCGGCTCGATCGCGTTGCGAGAGGGCGGAATTGACGAGTTCGGCCATGAGAAGTTCACCGGTGTGGCGGCGCAACTCGGGATCGAAGTAGAGAAGCGCATCAATAAGGACGTCAGGGTGACCGTGTTGGGTCACGTACAGCGAGGTGGTTCGCCGACGGCCTATGACCGGGTGCTGGCCACGCGTTTCGGGGTCAACGCCGCCGACGCCGCGCACGCGGGGGAGTACGGCCAGATGGTGTCGCTGCGCGGCCAGGACATCGGTCGGGTGCCACTGGCCGACGCGGTGCGTCAGCTCAAGTTGGTTCCGGAGAGTCGTTACGACGACGCCGCCGCTTTCTTTGGCTGAGACCGCCCTGACCAGCGGACCGGTTGTTCGATAACCGTTAGTCCAGGCTCCACCGGTTCGTAGGTTTCTCGTTTATAAGAATCGGCTATAGGTCAAGTATGAGTAACCGCGGTCTTCATCGCGGAGTCCTGCAGCAATCAGCTCCAGGGCCTGCCCAGCGCGGCGATATCAGTCATTCGGGGTGGCGATACGGCGACGTCAGCGCGGCGTCCACAGAACCTCAACCGCTTCGTCCGGTGCCGTCACCATTTCGGCAAAAGGCCAGTTCAGGTCCGCCAACTGTGGTTGGTCCGCTGCCTCAACCGCCAGTCGCGCGTCAGCGCGTTCCCGGGGGGCTGGCACTGGACGGTATCGAGCAACTCGGGTTCGAGGCTCCCGTCCGCCGAAGCTGGCGTGACGTTGTCTATCGCTATTCCGGGGTCGATCTCGGTGCGGGTCGCGAGGCGGCGCACGAGAACTCACTCCGGGAGCAGATCGTCGCACCGGTGGGTGGCGCGTTCCCCATTTCCGTGCTGAACCTCAAAGGTGGGGTCGGCAAAACCGCCGTCGTCGAATTGCTGGGATCGACTTTCGCCGGCATGCGCAATGATCGAGTCATCGCCGTTGATATCGACGCGGGAGATTTGGCCGACCGGCATGGACGTCGAAATCCGCTGAACCTGGCCGACCTGCTGACGGACGGTGCGATCGCGCGCTACGCCGACGTGCGGGCGCACACATATATGAACAGCTCGGGGTTGGAAGTGCTCGGGCTTCCCGATTACGCGCGCAGCCAGTGGAGTATCGGGCGCCGGGATTTCGTCAAGGCGTTCTCCATTTTGCGCAGCCACTACTCGCTGGTGTTGGTCGATTGCCCCAAGGCCCTCAAAACCGGTGTGATGGAAGCCGTTCTGCCGGAGTCCCGGGCACTGGTGGTCGTCACCAGCACCTCCCTGGATGCGATTCACAAGACGCGGACGACGTTGGAGTGGTTGCGCAACAACGGATATCGAAAGCTGATCGAGTCGACCGTACTTGCGGTCAATCACGTCGAGCGGACGAGACTGGATACGTTGGCTGCCAAGGAGCTTGAACAATTGTCGGCCCAGGTCGCCGCCACGGTGATGTTGCCGTTCGATCGGCACGTGCATCAAGGTCAAGAAATCGGGCTGGATCGCTTGAGTGGCGAGAGCAGGCGCTGCTACCTCGAGCTGGCCGCCGCGGTGGCCCGGTTGTTCCCAAGCAGGTAAGGGCCGCACTTCGCCCGGGTCAGCCGCGCTCGCAACCACCACTAGGATTGACCCTTATGACGGCTGCTTCCAAGGCTGACCTGCTCGAATACGACGAGGTCCTCGAACGCTTCGACCCGGTGCTCGGACTCGAAGTCCACGTTGAGCTTTCGACCGCCACCAAGATGTTCTGCGGTTGCGCCACCGCGTTCGGTGCCGAGCCCAACACCCAGGTGTGCCCGGTGTGCCTGGGCCTGCCGGGTTCGCTGCCCGTGCTCAACAACGTCGCAGTGGAGTCGGCAATTCGGATCGGCCTCGCTCTGAACTGCGAGATCGTGCCGTGGTGCCGGTTCGCCCGGAAGAACTACTTCTACCCGGACATGCCGAAGAACTACCAGATCTCTCAATACGACGAGCCGATCGCCATCAACGGCTACCTCGAAGCCCCGCTGGAGGACGGCACCACCTGGCGCGTGGAGATCGAGCGCGCGCACATGGAGGAGGACACCGGCAAGCTCACCCACATCGGCAGCGAGACCGGTCGAATCGAAGGCGCCACCAATTCGCTGATCGACTACAACCGGGCCGGCGTGCCGTTGATCGAAATCGTGACGAAACCCATCCAGGGAGCCGGCGAGCGGGCACCGGAGATCGCCCGGGCCTACGTGACTGCACTGCGAGATCTGTTGAAGTCTCTGGACGTATCCGACGTCCGGATGGACCAGGGTTCCATGCGCTGCGACTCCAACGTGTCGCTCAAGCCCAGGGGCGCAACCGAATTCGGTACCCGCACCGAGACGAAGAACGTCAACTCGCTGAAAAGCGTCGAGATCGCGGTCCGTTACGAAATGCGGCGGCAGGCGGCAGTTTTGCTGGCCGGCGGCGAGATCCGGCAGGAGACCAGGCACTTTCACGAGGCCGGCTACACCAGCCCGGGGCGTGCCAAGGAGACCGCCATGGACTACCGGTATTTCCCCGAGCCCGACCTTGAGCCCGTCGCGCCCAGCCGCGAGTTGGTCGAGCAGCTGCGCGAGACCATTCCCGAGCTACCGTGGTTGAGCCGCAAGCGAATTCAGGAAGAGTGGGGCTTCTCCGACGAGGTGATGCGTGACCTCGTCAACGCCGGTGCGATCGAATTGATCACCGCCACGGTCAAACACGGAGCGCCCAGCAAAGAGGCGCGGTCCTGGTGGGGAAACTTCCTGTTGCAGAAGGCAAACGAAGCCGGCATCGGGCTGGAGGAACTGGCCATCAGCCCGGCTCAGGTCGCCGAGGTGATCGCACTGGTCGACGGGGGCAAGCTGTCCAACAAGCTGGCACGCCAGGTCGTCGAAGGTGTGCTGGCCGGCGAGGGCGAACCCGAACAGGTGATGACCTCCCGCGGGTTGGCGGTTGTCCGCGACGACTCGCTCACCCAAGCCGCGGTCGACGAGGCGCTGGCCGCCAATCCTGATGTGGCGGAGAAGATTCGGGGTGGCAAGGTGGCGGCCGCAGGCGCCATCGTGGGTGCGGTGATGAAGGCCACCCGCGGCCAGGCCGATGCGGCGCGCGTCCGCGAACTCGTCCTGGCTGCCTGCGGTCAAGTCTGAACCGACCCGAAGGTGTCGCGCCGGTGAGTGCTGACTGGTTGGGCGTGGCACCACGGCCCGCGGGGCATGCCGACTCTCGACTGCGCGGTCGGCTGGCTGCTGGGCAACATGCTGAAAACGTATCGACCTCGGTTACTTGCTCGAACCCGTCGATGCGTGGTTTGCCGATGAGGCCGGTGAGCCGGTCTGTGTCGCCGATGTCGCCGACCTTGACGCCGGTCACGCGCCCTAGCGCGGTTGGTCAGCGATGCATTTCGATCGCTGTCCGAGATAGCGGTCGGTTCGTTAGGGCGCAGCCGCGGCGGCGTGACAAATAAGAACTCGCAGACTCATCACCGCGGATGAGTGTGAAAACGGGCCGCGCGCATCCATCATGGTGTGGTGATGGCGGAATCGTTCGATGACTTGATGTCCATGCTGGATGGTCCGGTGTTCCTGGTGACCACGCAGACCGAGGGTGTTCCGTCCGGTGCCTTGGTCGGTTTCGCCACGCAAACCAGCGTGCAGCCCCCGAGTTTCATGGTCGGATTGGCCCTCGGTACTAACCTGCTCGCGGCGGCGGCTCTATCCGAATATGTCGCCGTGCACGTGCTGCCCCATCGCCAGCATGTGCTGGCCGAACTGTTCGCTGAACGACCCGACGAGGCATTCGCCCATTGCGCTTGGCGGACAGGTCCGGCCGGCATGCCGATCCTTGATGAGTCGGCCGCGTGGTTCGTAGGCAAGACGGTGAGTCGCAGCGATGTCGCCGACCATGTGGCGTATCTGCTCGAGCCGGTCGCCGTGTGGGCCCCGGAGAACGCCGAAGAGCTGCTCTATCTGTCTGATATCGACGACCTGGACCCCGGCCAGGAGGCGCCGCAGCAGCAGCGGCTCTACACCGATGACCGGGCCAGCGTGACGCAGCGTTACGGCATGAAGTTCACGCTCGACGTGCCCTGAAACCCGGGCGCTACGTCTTGTCGTCGTTGTTGCGCGGGAACCCGCCACCCTGCGGGAACAACGGGAAGACCACGTCGTCGAGCTTCTCGGCGTCACCGGAGGTCTTGTTCACGGTCGCACCCCACACGTTGCCGTCCGGCGACATGCGCAGCGCCCACGCGTGGCCGTGGGTGTCCTTACGGACGACGTCGGGTTCGCCGGTGACGGCGCCGGTTTTCGGCGCCATCCGCACGGCCACGGTGAGCTTGGTGTTGATCAGGTTGACCAGCACCGTGCCGTCCATGGCGGCACAGCCTGCGACGCCCGGCTTGTCCGGCCAGGTCCACACGGTGGACACCTCAGACTTGCGGGTGATGCGCTGCAGTCGGTCGGCGCCGGGTGTCCGGTCGGCGACGTACAGCGAGCCGTCGACGGGGTCGACGCACATGCCGCCGCCGGACCCGATGCCGGACAGTGCCGTCGTGGGCGGTGCCTGGCCGACGGTGGTGGGCTGTTCGATCCGTAGCACCTTGCCGGCCAACGACTTTGGATCAGCGGCCATGGCCGGGTTACCGGCGTCCCCGGTCAATATCACCAGGGTGGTGGGACTGGTGAAGATCAACGCGCCGGTATTTCCGGTGGCACCCTTGGGGATGCCGGTCAGGATGTCTTTGGGGACGTCGCCTTCTGCGATCCGGATGACCCGATTGTCGGTGGGAGTGCTGATGTAGGCGTACATCAGCCGGTCCTGGGAAAAGGTGGGGGACAGCACGATGTCCATCAATCCGCCGTCGCCGGACGGGTCGACCGGGATCACCATCTTCACCTTGGGCTCGGCGCTGACCGAGACCTCTTTGACCACACCAGTGGTGCGCTCGGCGACCAGTGCGGTCTTGCTGTCGACGCCCATGATCAGGCCGCTCGTGCTCTCCAGGCAGCCCTGCATAACCCCTGGTGCCGGGCATGCCTTCGGAAAAGGATTCGGCGGCAGCGGAGGAGGTGGAGGCGGCGTGGAGCTGGGTTGCGGCTTCAACTCGGGCGCGGTCGTGAACGGCTGCGACTGGTTGTCGTTGAAACGCGCGCAGCCACTCGATACCAGCACCGCCGCACATAGCGCAGCGAGCGCGCATCGAACTGACCGCCGTAATCGCATGACCGACAGGCTACGGGAATTGATGGTTAAGGCCCCCGCATGCCCCGCCCACCACGGCAAATCCCCTTATCAGCGCCCGATGATTTAGGCCGATTGTCGAGAGGGAACGCGAATGCTTCACTAAAATCCCTGCCGTGTTCGATCTGTGGCCGATGGTCGGCCGTGATCATGAGATAAGCGCGATTATGCGCTCGATCGCCGGTGATACAGCGCGGGGAGTAGCGCTGGCGGGCAAGGCTGGAATCGGTAAGTCGCGGCTGGCCCGAGAGGCAGTCGCGGCGGCGGCGGCAAACGGGTGGACCGTTCGCAACATTGCCGCGACCACGACGAGTCGCCCGATCTCGCTCGGTGCCTTCTCACAATGGACTGACGATGTGGAAAGCGCCCCCTTTGCGCTGGCACGCCGAGTCATTGAGGCGGTGACCGACGGCACCCAGCCACACCGACTGCTCGTCTTCGTCGACGACGCACATCTGCTCGACGATCTGTCCTCGCTGGTCCTACACCAACTGGCCCAGTCAGGGGCTGCCGCCGTGATCGTGACGATCCGCACCGGCGAGGTGGCTCCGGCCGCGGTGACGGCGTTGTGGAAGGACGGCCTGCTACAGCGCCACGAACTAGAACCGTTGACCCGCAAACAAATTGACGATTTGTTGGCGGCAACCCTGGGAGCTGCACCAGATCGTCAGTGCGCAGACAGACTGTGGCGTCTCACCGGTGGCAACGTGCTGTTTCTCCGTCAAGTTGTGGAACAGGAGCACCGAGCGGGACGGATGCTTGCCGACGACGGTGCCGTCCGCTGGCTCGGCAACATCACGGTTTCGGGATCGCTCGCTGAGCTGGTGGATGCGCAGATCGGTGCGATTTCCCGCACCGTGCGTGACGTCGTGGATCTGGTGGCAATCTCCGAGCCCATTGACTGGGGGTGCTTGCGGCTGCTCGCCGACCCCGACGCCATCGAAGAGGCCGAACAGCGTGAACTGATCCGGACGACATCCGGCGAGGTGTACGTCGGGCACCCGCTATATGCCGAGGCCCGACTTGATCGCTGTGGCACCTCGCGGTTGCGCCGCCTGCGCGGCCAGGTCGCTACTGCGATGAAGGACGGCGGAGAAGCCGCGAAGGTGGTCAAGCGGGGATTGCTGTGGCTGGAGTCCGACCTCCCGCCCGAGCCGGACGTGCTGTTAGCGGCGGCCACGGCGGCGAGTTCGCTACTGGACTTCGAGACGGCGGAGCGGCTCTTCACCGCGGCCGCCGCGACCGGCATCGGTGCGCAGGCCCGGATACCGCTGGCCTACTCGCTGTTCATGCGGGAAAAGGGCGAGCTTGCATTGCAGGTCCTCGAGGGCGTCGAGGTCGATGAAGCGACGGAATCGGCATTCATCAACGAGGTGGTGATGCGCGCGTCGAATCTTTTGTGGGGCATGCGCGAGCCCGAGCGATCCTGGCGGCTTATCGACGACGCGCTCAAGACCGCGCGCGGACCGCGACGTCAGCAACTGCTGGTGTTCCGCGCCAATCAGCTTGCGTTACAGGCCAAGCCGATCGAAGTCCTGGCGACGATGGCCGATGTGGCGTATCACGACCTCGACCATTACGGGGCGACAATGGGTTTCGGCGCCGAGAGCATGGCCTACGGCGAACTCGGCCAACCTCACAAGGCCGCGGCAAAGGCCGTCGAGGCCGATGAAGCGGTCACGATGAGTGAGCAGGGCAAGTTCCTGCGTCAGACGTTTACCGAGTTCCATACGTTCGCCCTGTTGGCCGCGGGATATATCGCAGATGCCGTCGAGGTGGCCGAGCGCAACCTACGTGACCAAAGTGAGCAGCCTGCGGACGTGCAGGCATTGGCATCCCAGATTCTCGGGTTGGTCATGTTGGCGGCTGGGGACCTCAACGCGGCCCTGCGGCATCTGCTCGCCGAGATGGGACCGGAGATGGCCAACAGTTTTCACGTGGCGAACAGCTTCCACCGGTACCACCTGCTGCGCACCCAGGCGCTTGCTCGGTCCGGCCACGCCGACGCGGCCGAAGCTGGGCTGGAAATCGCCCGAGCCCACCGGCATCCGGCCTACGTGTACATCAGGTCCAGCGAACTGCTGACCGAAGCATGGCTGGCGGCGGCGCGCTCGCGGCCCACCGAGGCACGCCGCCTGGCCCGCGAGGCGGCGCAGTTCGCACGAGAACACGATCAACTGGCCCGCGAAGTGTGGTCTTTGCAGACTGCGGCGCAGTTCGACGACACCGACGTCGCCGACCGGCTCGCGGAGTTGGCCACGCTCGTGGAGGGGCCGCGCGCGGCGGTCGCGGCCCGCTACGCGGCGGCCGTCGACGCCGATGACGCCGTCGAACTCGATCGCGCATCAACCGAATTCGAGGCCATGGGCGACCTGCTGGCCGCCGCCGACGCCGCCGGGCAGGCCGCCACCTCGCACCGGCGTGCGGGTCGGTCCGGCAGCGCGATGACCTCGGCGGCGCGCGCGCAACGGTTGGCAACGGAGTGCGGAGGCGCGACCAGCTCGGCGATCAGGGCCGCGTCGTTCACCCCTCCGTTCTCCAACCGCGAACGCGAGATCGCGGTGCTGGTGGCGGAAGGCCTGTCGAACCGTGAGATCGCTGAGGCGGTGTCACTGTCGGTGCGGACCATCGAGAGCCACATCTACCGCGCCAGCACCAAAGCCGGCGTCAGCGGGCGATCCGCGCTCGCCGAGATGATGCGCGGAAATGAAAGCTGAAGTCGGACTGAGGGTGCTCGGTTCTGCTGATTTGCCGTAGTCGGTCGCCGCGGGCGCGGAATTTGCAGTAGTCGGTTCCGGATTGAGATGGCGCTGATTCGCCGCAGAATCACCGTGGTGCAGTGGCGGGATACCGCGCCACTGCCTTGAGCTGCGGTTTGGAGTTGGAAATGTCGTCATTTGTGGTGGCCGGGCCCGGCGCTTTGGCAGCGGCGTCGCGGGATTTGACTGGCATCTCCTCGGCGTTGCGGTCGGCGAATGCTGCGGCGGTGGCCTCGACGACGCAGGTGTTGCCGGCTGCTGGGGATGAGGTGTCGGCGGCTATTGCGGCGTTGTTCGGCGGGTTTGGTGCGGAGTATCAGGTGCTGGGTGCGCGGACGGCGCTGTTTCACGATCAGTTCGTGGCGGCGCTGAGCTCGGGTGGGTTGGCGTATGCGGTGGCTGAGGCGGCGAATGTGTCGCCGTTGCAGGCGCTCGAACAGGGCGTGTTGGCGCTGGTGAATGCGCCGACGAATGCGTTGTTGGGGCGTCCGTTGGTCGGTCCGGGTACGGATGGGGCGGCGGGGTCGGGGGCTGCGGGTGGTGCGGGTGGGTTGCTGTGGGGTCGTGGGGGTAATGGGGGGTCGGGTGCTGCCGGTCACGCTGGTGGGGCTGGTGGTGCCGCGGGGTTGATCGGGCCGGGCGGCGTTGGCGGCACGGGTGGTGGCGGGGCCTCCGGTGGCGCGGGGGGTAGCGGCGGCTGGCTGTGGGGCGACGGCGGTGCCGGGGGCAGGGGTGGAGTCGGGCTAGCTGGCGGCGTGGGCGGTGCGGGTGGCGCCGGCGGAAGCGCGATGTTGCTGGGGGCGGGTGGCGCTGGCGGGGCGGGCGGGACCGGAATGAGTGGTGTCGCGGGTGGTGCGGGGTCGGCGGGGACACAGTTCGTGGCAGCTGGTACCGGCCATTTGGGCGGTAATGGTGGTGCCGGCGGCACGGGTGGCGCAGGGGGTAGTGGTGGCCTGTTGTGGGGTGCCGGCGGCGCCGGGGGTGTTGGCGGCGCGGGCGGCGCGGGTGGCACGGGCGGGGCCGGTGGTCTGGGGTGGACGTCGACGCTGGTGGGCGGTAGCGGCGGTGAAGGTGGTGACAGCGGCACCGGTGGTGACGGTGGCGCCGGCGGCGCGGGTGGTGCGGGCGGGCACGCGCGAGGTGTGTTCGGGGGCGGATCGGGCGCGAATGGGACCGGTGGGGCTGGGGGTGCCGGCGGCGATTCCGGGGTCGCGGGCAACGGGGGTGCCGGTGGGGCCGGGGATTCGGCGACGATAGGGGGTACGGGTGGGCTGGGCGGTGATTCCGGCGGCGCGGGTGCCGGCGGTGTCGGTGGGGCCGCGGGGGGGCCGGGTGCGGCTTCGGGTGTGAACGGTGCGGCGGGCGTGTTGGTGGCCGGTGGCAATGGTGGTGCGGGCGGTGCCGGCTTCAACGCCACCACCGCTGGGGGCGCCGGAGGAAACGGGGGTGCGGGTGGGGCCGGGGGTAGTCACGGCAACGGTGGTGCCGGCGGGGCCGGAGGTGATGGCGCGCGCGGCGAGGACGGGTTGGCGGCCACGGCGACGGGCCAATCTGGCGGTAGCGGCAGCGATGGCGGTCATGGTGGTCAAGGTGGGGCCGGTGGTGCGGGTGGGTCGGTTGCGGGGAATGGCGGCGCGGGCGGCAAGGGTGGCAACGGTGCGTCGGGTGGTCATGGCGGGGCGGGTGAGCTCGGCGCGGACGCGACCAGCGCGGGTGAGGCGGGGCAGGCCGGCGGAAACGGCGGAAGCGGCGGCAGCGGCGGCAATGGCGGCGATGGCGGCGCCGGCGGGTTAGCTGCCCACGGCACGCAGGGAACGGCTGGGGCTGGGGGCAACGCCGGTAACGGCGGGAACGGCGCCGCCCCGGGTGACGGCGGCGCGGGTGCGGGCGGTGACGCGAGCGATCGCAATGGCGGGGCTGGTGGGGCCGG
Source organism: Mycobacterium sp. IDUB_37 (assembly GCF_055419245.1). Lineage (NCBI taxonomy): Bacteria > Bacillati > Actinomycetota > Actinomycetes > Mycobacteriales > Mycobacteriaceae > Mycobacterium > Mycobacterium sp. IDUB_37. The sequence goes on from NZ_JBVAXG010000001.1 coordinate 1,359,961, forward strand.
CGGCAACACGGGTGTCGGGGGTGCTGGGGGCACCGGCGGTAATGGGGTCAGCACCGGCACGAGCGGCGTAGCGGGCACGACTCCGGACGGGGTGTTGGGTAACGGCGGTGCGGGTGGAACCGGCTACAGCGCGACCACGGTTGGTGCCGGTGACGGCGGTGCGGGTGGCGCGGGTGGGACCGGTGGCAGCCAGGGCAATGGCGGTGCCGGCGGGGCCGGAGGTGATGGCGCGCGCGGCGAGGACGGGTTGGCGGCCACCGCAACGGGCCAATCCGGCAGTAACGGCGGAAATGGTGGCACCGGCGGCCAGGGCGGCGCCGGCGGTGCGGGTGGGTCGGTGGCGGGGAACGGTGGGGCGGGCGGCAAGGGTGGCAACGGCGCGTCGGGTGGCCACGGCGGAGCCGGTGAGCTCGGCGCGGACGCGACGACCGCAGGTGAGGCCGGACAGGCCGGCGGAAACGGCGGAAACGGCGGCGGTGGCGGAAACGGCGGAGATGGCGGCGCCGGCGGGTTAGCCGCCCACGGCACGCAGGGAACGGCTGGGGCCGGAGGCAACGCCGGTGACGGCGGGAACGGCGCCGCCCCGGGCAACGGCGGCGCGGGTGCGGCCGGGGATGCGAGTCACCGCAATGGCGGGGCTGGTGGGGCCGGTGGCGACACGGGTGTCGGGGGTGCTGGGGGCACCGGAGGCAGCGGGGTCAGCACCGGTATCAACGGCATCGCCGGCACGACTCCGGACGGAGTGATGGGCAACGGCGGAGCCGGTGGGGCTGGTTTCAGCCCGACCGCGGCTGGTGCGGGTGACGGCGGTGCGGGCGGGGCCGGCGGCGCGGGCGGCAACTTCGGCGACGGTGGACAGGGCGGCGCCGGTGGTAACGGTGCGGCCGGCGCGAACGGGGTCAATCCGCCGCCGGTGGCTCCAGCCGGCAATGGCGATAACGGCACCGGCTACCCGGCGTCATTCAATACCGCAACTCCGGGCACTGGCGGCGACAACGGGACGGTGGGCGGGCAGGCCGGCGGCAATGGCGGCGACGGCGGCACCTACGTCGCCACCGCAGGACCTGGAACGGGCGCGGCCGCCGGCGACGGCGGCGACGGCGGTCTGGGTGCGCCCGGCGGAAACGGCGGAAACGGCGGCACCGGCGGATCGCTGGATCTGAGTCAGGCCACCGGGGCGACCGGCGGCACGGGTGGTCGAGGCGGCGACGGAGCCGCAGGCCAGGCCGGCGGAGCGGGTGGTGCCGGTGGTGTCGGTGGCGCCGGTGGGTCGGTCCGCGGGAGCGGTGGCGGAGGGGGTGTCGGCGGTCAGGGCGGTGCGGGCGGTGCGGGCGCTGCTGGGGCCACCGGTGGGATCGGCGGCGCGGGCGGATCGGCGGATTCCACAGATTTCCCGCTCATGAATCAGGTCGGGCCCTCGACTGGCGGTGACGGTGGTGTTGGTGGTGCCGGGGGTACCGGGGGCGGCGGAGGCCGGGGCGGTGCCGGTGGCGCGGGCGGTGCCGGTGGGGGACATCAGGCTGCGGGTTACAGCGACGGCGCGCACGGGGTCGGTGGCGACGGCGGCGCGGGCGGTAATAGCGGGGCTGGTGGTGCTGGTGGCAAGGGCGGGGTCGGTGGGCAGGCGGTCACCGCCGGCAACGGCGGAGCCGGCGGTGGCGGGGGTAATGCGGGTGCCGTCGGTCAAGGTGGTGGCGGCGGTGACAGCGGGGGCGGCAAGGCCGGGGCGCAGGGCGCGGCCGGCCAGTTGGCGACGGGAGTGTCGGGCAACGGCGGGATGGGCGGTGACGGTGGTACCTCGACTGCCGGCACCGGTGGTAGCGGCGGAAATGGTGGTGCCGGCGGAGACGGCGGCAACCTGGGTGACGGCGGTACGGGAGGCACCGGCGGTACCGGATCGAAAGGCATGGTCGGCGTCGACGGCGTCAACCCCGGTGACTCGGGCACGGCGGGCACCGCCGGTGGTGACGGTGGGGCAGGTGGAACCGGTGGTCTCGGCGGGGCGGTCCGCGGCGACGGCGGGGCCGGCGGACTCGGTGGCGACGGCGGGGTCGGCGGAGCGGGCGGCAACGGCATCGACGGCGCACCCGGCGCGACTCCCGCCGGGACGGGCAACAACGGCGGCAACGGTGGGGCCGGTGCGGCCGGCGGCAACGGCGGCGCCGGTGGCGTCGGTGGCGGGCATCAGACTGCGGGATACAGCGATGGCGGCCACGGCGCCGGTGGCAGCGGGGGTGCCGGCGGCAACAGCGGCGCCGGCGGCGACGGCGGAGGCGGGGGCGCGGGTGACCCAGGAGGTGACGGCGGCACCGGTGGAAACGGTGGCGACGCTGGGACGGTCGGCCTGGGTGGTGCCGGTGGTGACAGTGGTGGTGGGAAGACAGGTGCCGATGGCGCCGCTGGTCAGCGCCCTGTTGGGACCGGTAATGGCGGGATCGGCGGCATCGGTGGGGACGCCGCCGCGGGATCCGCTGGCGTAGGCGGAAAAGGTGGTGCCGGGGGCAACGGCGGCAACGTCGGCAACGGGGGTCAGGGAGGTACCGGCGGCACCGGGGGTAGCGGTGCCGATGGCACCGATGGCGTCATCGCGGGTGACTCGGGCACCGCCGGCAACGCGGGCGGGACTGGTGGGGCCGGTGGCGCTGGCGGCTTGGGCGGGTCCATTGCGGGCAACGGCGGCACCGGTGGCACCGGCGGAATGGGCGGGACTGGCGGCACGGGCGGCAACGGACTCGACGGATCGCCCGCAACTTCGATCGGCGGCGCAGGTCAAGACGGCGGCGACGGCGGCAAGGGCGGTGTCGGCGGCAAGGGCGGCGCCGGCGGTACTGCCGGTGGCGTGGCCGTAGGCGGATCCGGCACCGCGGGCGTCAACGGCACCGGCGGCGTCGGCGGCACCGGTGGTGACGCCGGCAAACCCGGCGACGGCGGCTTCGGCGGTTATGGCGGAGAGGGCATCCCCAATGACGGTGGACGCGGCGGCGACGGTGGTGATCCGGGTCAGGTCGGCGCCGGCGGCCAGGGCGGGGCGATCGGCACCGGCGGCAGCGGCGGCAAAGCCGGCGCCACCGGCAGCGACGGCACCCCGGTTACCAGCGGCGGCAACGGCGGCCTTGGCGGTCAGGGTGGCACCGGCCCGGTAGGTGCTCAGGGCGTGGTCGGCGGCAACGGCGGCGCCGGGGGTAACGGCGGATCCGTCGGCAACGGCGGCAACGGCGGGGCCGGGGGCCGTGGCACCCCGGGCAGTTTCGGCGAGATCGGCGCCGAAGGCCAACCCGGCGGGGCGGGCAATGCCGGAGCCAACGGCGGCAACGGCGGTGCCGGCGGCAACGGCGGCTCCATTTCCGGTAACGGCGGGGCTGGTGGTGCCGGCGGCAACGGCGGCGACGGCGGTGATGGCGGCAGCGGCGGCAACGGCTCCAACGACGGCATCTTCAGCTCGGGGAACCCCGGCGGATCCGGCGGTGCCGGTGGCAGCGCCGGCAACGGCGGGAACGGCGGCGCCGGAGGAGTAGCCCTCGGCTCCGGCAGCGGCGGCGCCGGCGGCGTCGGAGGCAACGGCGGCCTCGCCGGCAACGGCAGCTACGGCGGCGACGGCGGGGTTGCCGGTGACCTTGCCGTCGGCGCCTTCGGTGGCAATGGCGGCGCCGGCGGCAAAGCCGGCAACGGCGCCAACGGTGGTGTCGGCGGTGATGGCGGCGCCGCCAACGGCGCGGGAACCGGTGGTCTCGGCGGTGCCGGCGGCGTCGGCACCAGCGGCGGTTACGGCGGCAACGGGGGCAGCGGCGGAAGCTCCGGCCCGGTGGGTGAACACGGGGGTAACGGCGGCGCGGCCGGTAACGCCGGCAACGCAGGCAGCGGCGGCAATGGCGGCAACGGTGGCGACTCCGCGGCCGGCCTCGCCGGTAACGGCGGCAACGGTGCCCACGGTGGTATAGGCGGCACTGCCGGGCTCGGCGGCGCTCCGGCTGGTCAGGGTGGAAACACCGGAGCTCCGGGGGTCGCTGGCGCCGGCGGCAATGGCGGTGCCGGGGGCAACGGCGGGAACGGTGCAATGGCCGCCGGCCCGTCGGGCAACGGCGGCGACGGCGCCTTCGGCGGTTACGGAGGCAACGGCGGCGGAAACGGCGGCGCCGGCGGCAATGGCGGGCAGGTCGGCAACGGCGGTAACGGTGGGGCGGGCGGATATGGCCTCGACGGAGCCAACGGCGCCCACGGCGTCGACGGCTACGGCCTCGCGGGCTTCGCCGGATCACACGGCGGCAACGCCGGCAACGGCGGTGCCGGCGGCAATGGCGGGTCGATTTCCGGCAACGGCGGGAACGGTGGTGCCGGTGGCGGCGGTGGGAACGGCGGGAACGGCGGCGGAGGCGGCAGCGGCAGTAACAGCCAAACTGGGCAAGCCGGCGCGGCCGGCGGCGCCGGCGGCAATGCGGGCAGCGGCGGCGCCGGTGGAGCCGGTGGGGCCGCACTGGGATCAGGCGTGGGCGGCGCCGGTGGCGACGGCGGCTCCGCAGGCAACGGTGGGTCCGGCGGCGTCGGCGGCAACGGCGGCGCGAACGAGAACACCCAGACTGCCGGTGCCGGAGGCAACGCCGGCAAAGGAGGGGCAGGCGGCAGCGGTGGCAGTGGCGGCGACTCCGCCGACGGGCTCGCCGGTGACGGAGGGACCGGTGCCAATGGGGGCACCAGCGGGACCGCAGGAGCCGGCGGCGCCGGTGGGTATCCCACCGTGCCCGGCGGGGCCGCAGGAACGCCGAGCACCGGCGGGAAGGGCGGCGCAGGCGGCGACGGCGGCAGCGGCGCCCAGTCAGCCGGGCCGTCCGGTAACGGCGGCGACGGTGGCAACGGCGGCAGCGGCGGTGACGGCGCCGGCAACAGCGGTGGTGATGGCGGTGCCGGTGGGCAGGGCGGCCAGATGGGCAGCGGCGGTAACGGAGGCAACGGGGGCGCAGGCATCAACGGCACAGCCGGCCCGCACGGCATCGACGGATCAGGCACCGCCGGTGTCAACGGGATTGCCGGCGGGCACGGCGGCAACGGCGGCGCGGGCGGCTACGGCGGTTCGATTTCCGGCAACGGCGGCAACGGCGGAATCGGCGGCGGTGGCGGCAACGGCGGTGACGGTGGCGGCGGCGGCAATGGCGAGCCGGGAGTTGCCCTCACCAAGGGCGGCGATGGCGGCGCCGGTGGCACCGGCGGCGCGGGCGGTAATGGTGGCAACGGTGGTGCGGGCGGCATCGCTGCGGGGTCGGGCGACGGAGGAATTGGTGGAGCCGGCGGTGTCGCCGGCCACGCCGGTGACGGCGGAGCTGGAGGGGCCGGGGGCAGCATCAACGCGGCATCTACCGGTGGCGGGGATGGCGGAGCGGGCGGCGTTGGCGGCAAGGGCGGTGTCGGTGGCAGCGGCGGAATAGGCGGCGGCGCCGCCGAAGCGGGCAGCGGCGGCGTCGGTGGTCTGGCCGGCGCCGGTGGCTTCGGCGGGACCGGCGGCGATGGCGGTGTCGGCGGTAGCGGGAGCGATTCCAGCGGCGTGCGGGGCGGCAACGGCGGCAACGCCGGCCAGGGCGGCGACGGTGGCAACGCCGGCAGCGGCGGCACCGGCGGTAGTTCCGGCGCTGGCGGACCCGGCGCTGACGGCGGCAACGGTGCGGCCGCCGGGGACGGCGGTGCCGGCGGTAATGGCGGCAACGGAGGCGAAAGCGGGTCGTTCTTCCTCATCAACGCCAGCGGCGGCAATGGTGCCAACGGCGGTGCGGGTGGGACGCACGGCGCAGGCGGCTCCGGTGGCTTCGGTCTCCCCGACGGCACCCCCGGAGACCCCGGTTCTCCCCTGGCCGCAGGCGGATCCGGTGGCGCCGGCGGCAAAGCCGGCTCCGGTGCAACGGGTGGACAGGACGGCAGCGATGGCGCGAACGGCCCTGGTGGCACATAACGCGGCGGTCGTGGCAGTGGTGGTAAAGCAGGCAACGCCGGCACCGTATGAGCCGGATGGCGCACAGCTGCCGCCGCGACTCACGTTTTGCAGTAGTGGCTTCGCGATGGTCCCGAATTTGCAGTAGTCCGTCCCGGATCGCATCTGTGCTCGATCGCCTGATCATCGGTGTCAGGCCGCACCCGCGTGCAACTTTTCATTCGGGCTGACGGGCAGCACGGAGGATTGTCATGTCATATCTCGTCGCAACCCCAGACCTGATCACGACGGCGACAACGAATTTGTCCGCCATCAATTCGGCTGTCAGTGCCGCAAGCGGCGCGGCTCTGGGCGCCACGACGCAAATTCCGGCGGCGGCCGCCGATGAGGTGTCGACCGCGATCGCGATGCTGTTCGGCACCCACGCCGAGGAGTTTCAGGCGGTGGCCGCGCAGGCAGCGAGCTTTCACGACCAGTTCGTACGGGTGCTCAGCGGCGCAGCGGTCTCGTATGGAAGTGCCGAGGCCGTTGGCGTCGCGGCGTTGGCCGCCTCCGCATCGCCCGCCGGTGCGTTCCAGACATTTCTGTACGGCCCGATTCACACGCTCGGGCAAGCGTGGATCACCAGCCCCTTCGGTCTGCTGCTCGACCCGCTGATCAATGCGCCCACCGATCTGCTCCTGGGGCGCGGTCTGATTGGCAACGGCGCGCCGGGCACCGCGGGCAACCCGAATGGCGGGGCCGGCGGACTCCTCTTCGGTGACGGCGGTGCCGGCTACACGTCGACCAGCGGTGTAGGCCCGCAGGCAGGCGGCAATGGCGGCGCCGGCGGGATGCTGGGCAATGGCGGCGTCGGTGGCGGCGGCTTCGCGGGCGGTGCTGGCGGTACCGGTGGTGCGGGCGGTTGGCTGATGGGCAACGGCGGCATGGGCGGCGCCGGGGGCATGGCTGTCGTGGTGGGTGGCGTCGGCGGCGCGGGTGGCGCGGGTGGGCAGGCGCTGTTCCTTGGCGACGGTGGTGCTGGTGGCAGAGGCGGCATCGGTTTGGCGGGTGCAGATCACAGTGCTGACATGGGAGTGGCCGGCGGTGCGGGCGGGAACGGTGGTGTCGGTGGGACGGGTGGTCGAGGGGGTCAGTGGATTGGTGACGGCGGCGCAGGTGGGGCCGGTGGTGTCGGCGGGATCGGCGGACAGGGCGGTGTCGGCTCGGCCGGCACGGTTGGCTTGGAGACGGGTGCCGCGGGTGCTGCCGGGGGTGCCGCCGGAGTGGGCGGCGCCGGCGGGGCCGGCGGTGCCGGCGGCCAGATCGGCCAGGCGGGTACTGGTGGTGTCGGCGGCGACGGCGGAGCCGGCGGTATCGGTGGGCAGGGCGGCGCGGGTCTGACCAGCACCGACCCGAACCAGGTCGCCGGCCAGGGAGGTCTCGGCGGAGGCGGCGGCCAAGGGGGAGCGGCGGGCGCCGGCGGCGTAGGCCTGGGTGGTGTCGCGGCCGCGGGTGTCGCGGGCAGTGGCGGTGCCGGTGGCCAGGGTGGCGCCGGCGGTCAGGGGGCGAACGGCGTGGTCGGCGTCAATGCCGGCCAGGGCGGTGCTGCCGGGGCGGGTGGCCAGGGCGGTAGCGGCGGAACGGGCGGGTTGGGCGGCGGCCAGTTAGGCGCTGGCGGTCGCGGCGGCAACGGCGGGGTCGGCGGCACGGGTGTGGCCGGGACGGTAGGTGCTGATCACAGCGGCGACGCCGGGGTGGCCGGCGGCGTAGGCGGTGACGGGGCAAAAGGCGGCGCTGGCGGTGATGCCGGTGTCGGCGGCGCTGGGTTGGGTGGCCAGGCCGCTGCCGGCACCGCTGGGTCCGGCGGGAAGGGTGGCGCTGGTGGTGCCGGCGGCGACGGCGGGTCCGGCGTTGCTGGCACCAATAGCGGTCGGGGTGCGACTGGCGGGGCTGGCGGCAAGGGCGGGTCCGGCGGAGATGCCGGCAACGCCAACGGGGGTACGTCCGGGCAGCAAGGCACCGGCGGTCGTGGCGGCGACGGTGGTGTCGGCGGGGATGGTGCGGCCGGCGGAGCCGGAACCGACCACAGCGGCGACGCGGGGCAGGCAGGCGGGGTCGGCGACACCGGAGGCCAGGGCGGCACCGGGGGCGACGCCGGGCTCGGAGGCAGCGGCTTCGGCCAAAGTGTCTCAGGCACAGCGGGATCCGGCGGTCATGGCGGCCAGGGTGGCACCGGCGGTGCCGGCGGGGCGGGGGTCGCTGGAACGAACAGCGGGCAGGGCGCAGCGGGTGGAGCCGGCGGTCTGGGCGGAGCCGGTGGGGCTGCCGGAGACGCCCACGGTGGCACGGCCGGACAGTTGGGTGAGGGCGGCCAGGGTGGTGTCGGCGGTAAGGGTGGCACCGGCGCGGTAGGCACTGATCACAGCGGTGACGTCGGGGTGGCCGGGGGCGTTGGCGGTAAGGGTGGCACTGGTGGTGACGCCGGTCTGGGTGGTGTCGGGTTGAGCGGCCAGGCCGCCTCCGGCGCGGCGGGCAGCGGTGGGACCGGTGGTCAGGGCGGCAACGGCGGTCAGGGTGCTACGGGCGTCGTCGGCACCAACAACGGTCAGGGCGCGACCGGCGGTGCGGGCGGTCAAGGCGGGGCCGGTGGCGCTGCGGGCGGTGCGCACGGCGGCAGGGCCGGCCAGCAGGGTCAGGGCGGCCAGGGTGGCGCCGGCGGTAAGGGTGGCACCGGCGCGGTAGGCGCTGATCACAGCGGTGACGTCGGGGTGGCCGGTGGCGTCGGCGGCAAGGGTGGCACTGGTGGTGACGCCGGTCTGGGTGGTGTCGGGTTGAGCGGCCAGGCCGCCTCCGGCACGGCGGGCAGCGGTGGGACCGGAGGCCAGGGCGGCACAGGCGGTCAAGGTGCCACCGGCGTCGTCGGCACCAACAACGGTCAGGGCGCGACCGGCGGTGCGGGCGGTCAAGGCGGGGCCGGTGGCGCTGCAGGCGATGCGCACGGCGGCACGGCCGGTCAGCTGGGTGAGGGCGGCCAGGGTGGCGCCGGCGGTAAGGGTGGCACCGGCGCGGTGGGTGCTGATCACAGCGGTGACGTCGGGGTGGCCGGTGGCGTTGGCGGCAAGGGTGGCACTGGTGGTGACGCCGGTCTGGGTGGTGTCGGGTTGAGCGGCCAGGCCGCCTCGGGAACGGCGGGCAATGGCGGCACCGGAGGCCAGGGCGGCACGGGCGGTCAAGGTGCCACCGGCGTCGTCGGCACCAACAACGGTCAGGGCGCGACCGGCGGTGCGGGTGGTCAAGGCGGGGCCGGTGGCGCTGCAGGCGATGCGCACGGCGGCACGGCCGGTCAGCTGGGTGAGGGCGGCCAGGGTGGCGCCGGGGGTAAGGGTGGCGCCGGTGCGGTGGGTGCTGATCACAGCGGTGATGCCGGAGTGGCCGGTGGCGTTGGCGGCAAGGGTGGCACCGGCGGCGACGCCGGTCTGGGTGGTGTCGGGTTGAGCGGCCAGGCCGCCTCCGGCGCGGCGGGCAATGGCGGCACCGGAGGCCAGGGCGGCACGGGCGGTCAAGGTGCCACCGGCGTCGTCGGCACCAACAACGGTCAGGGCGCGACCGGCGGTGCGGGTGGTCAAGGCGGGGCCGGTGGCGCTGCAGGCGATGCGCACGGCGGCACAACCGGACAACAAGGTCAGGGCGGCCAGGGCGGCACCGGGGGTAAGGGTGGCGCCGGTGCGGTGGGTGCTGATCACAGCGGTGATGCCGGAGTGGCCGGTGGCGTCGGTGGCAAGGGTGGCACCGGCGGCGACGCCGGTCTGGGTGGTGTCGGGTTGAGCGGCCAGGCCGCGGCCGGCACGGCGGGCAACGGCGGTACCGGTGGCCAGGGTGGCAACGGCGGTCAGGGCGCTGCCGGCGTCGTCGGCACCAACAACGGTCAGGGCGCGACCGGCGCGAGCGGCGGTCAAGGCGGGGCCGGGGGCAACGCAGGCAACGCCAACGGCGGCACGTCCGGGCAGCAGGGCGAGGGCGGCAAAGGTGGCGCCGGCGGCCAGGGCGGCGCCGGTGCCCAAGGCGGTAACGGCACCGACAACAGCGGTAACGCTGGCCTCGACGGCGGCACTGGCGCAGACGGTGGTAAGGGCGGCACCGGCGGTGGTGCCGGTCTGGGTGGTGTCGGATTGAGCGGCCAGGCGGCCTCGGGAGCCGCCGGCGCTGGCGGGACCGGCGGTCAGGGCGGCACCGGCGGTGACGGCGGCGCGGGTGTCGCGGGGACGAACAGCGGTCAGGGTGCCTCTGGCGGGGCGGGGGGCCAGGGCGGGGCCGGTGGGTCCGCGGGCAACGCCAATGGCGGCACAGTCGGGCAACAAGGTGCCGGCGGCCAGGGCGGTACCGGCGGTAAGGGTGGTATCGGTGTGGTGGGCGCAGACCACAGCGGCGATGTCGGGCAGGCCGGTGGCGTCGGCGGCAAGGGCGGCACCGGCGGTGACGCCGGTCTGGGTGGGATCGGGTTGAGCGGTCCGGGTGCCTCGGGCACGGCGGGTAACGGCGGCACCGGCGGCCAGGGCGGCAATGGCGGCCAGGGCACCACCGGTGTTCTCAGCACTGACAACGGCCAGGGCGGCACCGGCGCGGCGGGCGGTCAGGGCGGGGGCGGCGGTATCGCGGGCAACGCACATGGCGGCACCGCCGGCCAGCTTGGTGAGGGCGGTCAGGGCGGCACCGGCGGTAAAGGTGGCGCCGGTGCAGTGGGCGCCGACCACAGCGGTGATGTCGGGCAGGCAGGCGGCACCGGCGGCAAGGGCGGTACCGGCGGCGATGCCGGTCTGGGCGGTGTCGGGTTCAGCGGCCAGGCAGCGTCGGGCACGGCAGGCAACGGCGGGACCGGCGGCCAAGGCGGCAACGGTGGTCAGGGCGCCACCGGCGTCGTCGGCACCAACAATGGCCATGGGGCTACCGGCGGGGCCGGTGGCCAGGGCGGGGCCGGTGGAGATGCTGGTAACAGTCACGCCGGCACGGTCGGGCAACAAGGTGCCGGCGGCCAGGGCGGCACCGGCGGTAAGGGCGGTGCCGGTGCCCAAGGCGCCACCGGCACCGACAACAGCGGCAACGCCGGGCAGACCGGCGGCGTCGGCGATACCGGCGGCACCGGCGGGACCGGCGGCGATGCGGGTCTGGGCGGCCTCGGGTTGAGCGGCCAAGCCGCATCCGGGACCGCCGGCAACGGCGGTGACGGCGGCCGGGGCGGCACCGGCGGACAGGGCGGCACCGGGGTTCTGACCACCGACAACGGTCAAGGCTCGGCCGGTGGGGCGGGTGGCCAGGGCGGGGCCGGCGGCGCTGCCGGCGGTGCGCATGGCGGCACCACCGGACAGCAAGGCCAGGGCGGCCAGGGCGGTACCGGTGGCCAGGGTGGCACCGGCGCGGTAGGCGCTGACCACAGTGCTGATGTCGGGCAGGCCGGTGGAGTCGGCGGCAAGGGTGGCACCGGCGGCGACGCCGGTCTGGGTGGTGTCGGGTTGAGCGGCCAGTCCGCGGCCGGCGCGGCGGGCAATGGTGGGACCGGCGGCCAAGGCGGCACAGGCGGTCAAGGCGCCACCGGAGTCATCGGCACCAACAGCGGTCAGGGCGGTGCCGGTGCGGCGGGCGGCCAAGGTGGGGCCGGGGGCGACGCAGGCAACGCTAACGGTGGCACGTCCGGGCAGCAGGGCGAGGGCGGCAAGGGTGGCACCGGAGGCCAAGGCGGCACCGGTGCGCAAGGCGCCACCGGGACTGACAACAGCGGCAACGCAGGTCTGGACGGCGGGATCGGCGGTACCGGCGGCAATGGCGGCACCGGTGGCGATGCCGGTCTGGGCGGTGCCGGATTGAGCGGCAATGCGGCCTCAGGCGCCGCTGGCACCGGCGGCACCGGCGGCCAAGGCGGGGCCGGCGGTAATGGCGGTGCGGGTATCGCCGGGACGAACAGCGGTCAGGGCGCAGCCGGCGGTGCCGGCGGCCAAGGCGGGTCCGGCGGGAATGCCGGCGATGCCCACGGCGGCACAAATGGGCAGTTGGGGCTTGGCGGCACCGGCGGTAACGGCGGAACAGGAGGCACCGGCGCTGTCGGGGCGGCCGGAACCAATCACAGCGGCGATGCCGGCGTGGCCGGCGGCATCGGCGACATCGGCGGTCAGGGTGGCACCGGGGGTGCCGCCGGTCTCGGCGGCGTCGGATTCGGTGGCAACGCCGCCTCGGGTACGGGTGGCACCGGTGGAAACGGCGGCCAAGGTGGCGTCGGCGGCAACGCCGGCGCGGGTGTGGCCGGGACCAACGGCGGTCAAGGTGCCGCCGGTGGCGCCGGGGGTAACGGTGGTCAAGGCGGCCAAGGAGGCGCCTCCGACACCGGCACCGCCGGCCTGGGCGGTCAAGGCGGCACCGGCGGTCAGGGCGGTACAGCCGGCCAGGGCTATAACGCCGCCACCGATTCCAATGCCGCGCCAAGCACCGCGGGCGGAAACGGAGGTCAGGGCGGTCAGGGCGGCCAAGGTGGCCAAGGCGGTGCCGGTGGTAATGCGGGCAACGGTGGCACCAACGGGAAGGGCGGCAAGGGCGGTACCGGCGGCAATGCCGGCACACCCGGCGACGGCGGTGACGGTGCTGACGGCAACGCCACCTCGCTGAACGGCGGTCAGGGCGGTGACGGCGGTGCCCCCGGCGCGGTCGGTGCCGGGGGAACGTTCGGCGCCGCCGGCAAGGGTGGCGTCGGGGGCAGCGACGGCACGGTCGGCAGCGACGGCAACATCAACTTCGGCGCCACGCCGGTCGGCAATGGTGGCAACGGTGGCGCGGGCGCCACTGACAACTCTGTCGACGCCACGGCCGGTGGGGCCGGTGGGGCCGGCGGCAATGGCGGCAACTACGGCAATGGCGGCAATGGCGGTGACGGGGGTGCGGGGAGCGCCGGCAGCCCGTCCGCTGGAACCGGCGGATCTGGCGGTGCCGGCGGCACCGGAGGCGGATACGGCCACGGCGGTAACGGTGGCAACGGCGGGACTGGCGGCCAAGGAGGAAGCACCGTGCAGTTCGCCACTGCCGGTACCGGCGGACACGGCGGTAACGGCGGCGCCGGAGGCACGCACGGCGACGGCGGCAAAGGCGGCGCTGGGGGCGCCGGCGGTGCCAACGTCTCCGTCCAGGGCATCGGCGGCAACGGCGGGGTTGGCGGCAACGGCGGTGCCGGCGGCACGATGGGCAACGGCGGTGCCGGCGGTAACGGCGGCAGTGTGGCGGTGATCGGCGGCGCTGGCGCCGGCGGCGGCGGCGGCGGAGGCGGCGGCAACGGCGGGGTGAACGGTGGTAACGGCGGTAAAGGCGGCACCGGCGGCGGCGGCACCTCCAAGATCCCAAGTGCCTCCATCGGCGCGGGCGGCGGGGGCGGTGGCGGCGGCGGCGGCCTAGGGGGTACCGGCGTGAACGGAAAAGGTGGTCAAGGCGGCAACGGCGGTGCGACTGGCGGCGTCTTCGGCGTCGGCAACCCCGGTTCCGGAATTTACGGCGGCTCCGGCGGGGGTGGCACCGGTGGCAGCAACGACACGGTGAACGGTGCGTCCCCCGGCAAGGGCGGCGGCGTCGGCAAGGACGGTGGCTCGTGGCCGCATACCACTTTCAGCACCGGTCCCGCAGGTGGCGGCGGCGGGGGTGGCGGCATGGGTGGTTTCTTGGGTGGCGCCCTGATCGACGGTGGTGACGGTGGCATGGGTGGCTCAGGCCTCAAGTGGGGCGACGGTGCCGCCGGAGGCAGCGGCGACCCCGTCTCCGGCAGCGGTGGCGGTGGCGGCGGTGGTGGCGCTCCCACCGGGACCAACCCCAATTTCGAAGGCGGGGTGACTGCAACTAACGGCACTAACGGCAGCGTCGCCGGCGGCGGCAACGGCGGCAACGGCAACCGGGCCTATGGCGGCGGAGGCGGCGGTGGCGGCGGCGGCGTCTCGGTCAGCACCGGGGCCGGACTGCCCGGCGGCTCCGGCGGGAGCAGCAGCAACCCGTAGCAGGGCGGTTGCGCCGATAGTGGATCGCAAGTCTGGGCCACATCCGGGCCTAAACGCGGCGAACTGCGGATTTAACAGGCGAAAGCGCCGCTCAAATCCCAGATTCGCGCGTAAATGCCCTTACCCTGACACGAGTGAGCAGTTCGAATGAAGCACTTTGGCAGCGGCCAGACGGAGTTCCCGCGGTGCCGACCTCAAGCCGTCCGTCCACGGCAAGCCTCGTCGACCCCGAGGACGATCTGACCCCCGCCGCGCGGTACTCAGCGGACTTCGGCAGCACCGGAACCACCACGGTCATCCCGCCCTATGAAGCGTCCAGTTCCGGCGTCCTCAACTCTGGATACAACCTGATGGACGCGCAGGATCCGCTGCCCTACGTCCAACCGCAGCCGGTCAGCCGACAGGTCCCGCCGGCCCCGGCCGCCAGCGACATCGACGACGACGATGACCGGCTACTTACCGCAGGCCGTCGCGGCACCCAGAACTTCGGCCTATTTGTACTTCGGGCCGGGCTGGGCGTTGTATTGGTAGCCCACGGACTGCAGAAACTATTCGGTTGGTGGGGCGGGTCGGGCCTGCACGGATTCAAGAACGCGCTGACCGACGTCGGCTTCCAACATGCCGACATCCTTTCCTACGTCAGCGCAGGTGGCGAGATCGTCGCAGGCGTGCTGCTGGTGCTGGGCTTGTTCACCCCGATCGCTGCCGCCGGTGCGCTGGCCTTTCTGATCAACGGCCTGCTGGCGTCCGCGTCGGCGCGGCCGCATACGCACACCTTCACCTACTTCCTGCCCGATGGGCACGAATACCAGATCAGCCTGATCGTCATGGCGGTTGCCGTGATCCTGGCGGGCCCGGGCCGCTACGGGTTCGACGCGAACCGCGGTTGGGCGACACGGCCCTTCATCGGGTCATTTGTGGCGTTGCTGGCCGGCATCGCGGCCGGGATCAGCGTGTGGGTGTTCCTCAACGGCGTCAATCCGCTGGCCTGAATCCGCCCAGCGCGTTTGTCCGACTTTGCTTCTCAGTCACGCGCCAATGACTTAGCCTGAGAGCCGTTCGTCCGCGTGCCGCGCCAGGCAGCGGCATTGTCGGCCTCGGACTTTTGGGGAACACCTTGAGCACACCCCGCGATCACAACCAGCCTCCATGGCCGCCGCGATCGAATCCGGGGCCGTATCCGGGGCAAACGCCCGGGTATCCGCCCCAGCAGGCCGGGAATCCGTTCGGGCAGCAGCCCACGCAATGGGCTCAGCCGCCGGCCCAATACGGCCAGCCGCCTCAGTATGGCCAGCAGCCGCAATATCGCCAGCCGCCGGCGCAGTACGGCCAGCCACCAGCGCCTCCCGCGCCGAAGAAGAAGGGTGGCTCCAAGAGCAAGCCGTTCCTCATCGCCGGGGCAGTCGTCGGTCTGGTGCTGATCGTGGTGGTTGTCGCGCTGGTCCTTTCGGCGAACCGCGACGTCAAGAAAGTTGCCGTCAGCGATGTGCAAAACGAAGTCCAACAGGTCCTGCTGGACCGGGTCGTCGGCTACAGCTCCGGTGACATCACGGACGTCAGGTGCAACAACGGCCAGGACCCGACCGTGAAGAACGGCGGGAGCTTCAAATGCAATGTCACCGTGCGAGGTAAGCAGCACCAGCTGACCGTGACCTTCAAGGACGCCGACGGCACGTACGAAGTCGGACTGCCCGAACTGGATGGTGGGAAGTGAAGCCGGCGGACATGCGTGGCGTGAAGTGGACCAAGGCCGTCATCGCCGCCGCTTGCGTACTACTGACCTTGACCGCCTGCGGATCGGGCAAAACGAGCATGGTGGGTGGCCGGGCCGTGTCCGGGCTATACGACCCGGCCGAGGTCGGCGGCCTGCCCATTAGTGAGGGTCCCAGCGGACCGCGTCCGAATGCGCCGCAGCCGACCGGCACGGTGAAGAACGGCAACAACAGCGACGACGACAAGCTGGCCCAGCTGGCGATCAACGACCTCGAGGACTTCTGGAAACAGTATTGGCCAGAGGCGGCCAAGAAACCTTTCAAGGCTGTCAGCACCCTCGTGTCCTACGACTCGACCGATCGCAACAGCCCTATCGTTTGCCGAACCAAGACTGCGGGGTCCATCAACGCCGCGTATGTCTTCAGCTGCAACCTCGTCGAATGGGACCGGGGTCAACTGGTCCCGGCGGCCAAAAAGTTCTTCGGCCCGATGGCGGTCGTTGGGATTCTTGCCCATGAGTTCGGCCACGCATTGCAGGTCAACGGGGGATTGGTGAACACCCGGACGACGCCGACGCTGGTCATGGAGCAGCAGGCGGACTGCTTCGCCGGGGTCTATCTGCGGTGGGTCGCCGAGGGCCACTCGTCACGCTTCACGCTGAGCACCGGTGACGCGTTGAGCCACGTGATCGCCGGGATGCTCAAGATTTCCGATCCGATCATGTCCGAGGAGGAATACGAGGGTTCCGAAGACTCCGAGCACGGATCCGGTTTCGACCGGGTCAGCGCTTTCCAGATGGGCTTCGACAGCGGGTCCGGGACATGCGCCAAGATCGACACGGACGAAATCAAGAAGCGCCGTGAGGGTTTGCCGCTGGCGTTGCAGCAGGGCTCTTCGGGTGAGACAGATGCGGGTGAGGTGACCATCGACCAGGACACCGTGGGGACCTTGATCGAGATACTCAACAAGATCTTCTCGCCGAAATCGCCGCCCTCCGTCGTTTTCAGCTCCACGAAATGCTCGGATGCCAAGGCCACCAAGGGTGCCTCCTACTGCCCGTCCACCAATACGGTTATCGCCGACCTGAGCACCTTGCAGGAGATCGGCAAACCCGGTGGTCGGAAAGGAATGACAGACCCGCAGATGCTGCAGGGCGACAACACCGCGCTGTCCATCGTCGCCTCGAGGTATGTGCTGGCGCTTCAGCACGAGCGGGGTCTACCGCTGGACACAGCATTGGCTGCGGTGCGAACCGCCTGCCTGACCGGGGTTGCTCAGCGCGGTATGGCGCAACCCGTCGAGATCCCGTCCGGTAAGCAACTGGTTTTGACTGCCGGCGACCTGGACAAGGCGCTCGTCGGACTACTGATCAATGGCGTGGCCGCTAGTGACGTCAACGGCGAAAATGCCCCTGCAGGCTTCACCCGGGCCATCGCCTTCCGTGGCGGCGTCCTCGACAACCTCGACGAATGCTTCAAGAGGATCGCCTGATCACCGATATGGGTTGGGAACCCGCCCCGAGCTCGCCTCGGTGAGATCGGGAAGCGTCGCGAAGGTCACCGCGGGTAACCGCAGCTCCGAGCCGCTCTTGAGCTGAGCGCGCGCCCAGGAACCGCGGTGAAACCGCAGTCCGTCGATGTCGTCCCAGGCCACCGTCTGGCTGCCCAGCAGTGTGCGGACCGTGACTCCGCTATCGTCGGCGACCGTCCGCAGTCGAACGATCAACGCGGACAACAGCACCGGGATGACCAGCGTCGGCGCGCTCAGTGGCCAGGCCATCACCGGTACCAGCAGACATAGCGTCAGGAATCCCACGGCGAGGTGAGCCATCGGCGACACCTTGATCACGACAGGCGACTTGGTAACCACCCTCGCATCATTCCATCGCTTTCTAAGGTGCCCGATCTAGCACCGGATTTGACGGCTGACCTGTGCGAAGGCTACGGTCGGACACTATGCAGCGTGGAATGCTCGTAGTAATTAGTCGGCGCGTTGGTGCCTGACTAGCTCTTTCGAGCACCAACGCGACCCTCGTGCAGCAGTTCAGCTGGCGGGGGTTTTTTCTTGCCCCGAGACGCCAAAGCCGAGAACGATTCAACTCCGAATTCAAGAGGAAACAGTGAGCGCACCTACCAAGCCACCGGCAGCGGCCGCGACGCCTGCTTCGGAGCAGGCGGCCGACATCGCCTCAGACGCCGCCAAAGCTGCGGCGAAGCCGCTTACCGGCCAGCCGGAAAAGATTGCACCGGAACAACTTACGGGTGCTCAGGCGGTCATCCGATCGTTGGAGGCGCTCGACGTCGACATCATCTTCGGGATCCCGGGCGGCGCCGTACTACCCGTTTACGACCCGCTGTACGACTCGCAGAAGTTGCGCCATGTGCTGGTCCGCCACGAGCAGGGCGCCGGTCACGCCGCGAGCGGCTACGCCCATGCCACCGGCAGGGTCGGGGTGTGCATGGCCACCTCGGGTCCCGGAGCCACCAACCTGGTGACGCCGCTGGCGGATGCGCAGATGGACTCGATCCCGGTGGTTGCCATCACCGGCCAGGTCGGGCGCTCACTGATCGGGACCGACGCCTTCCAAGAGGCCGACATCTCCGGCATCACGATGCCGATCACGAAGCACAACTTCCTGGTGCGGACCGGCGACGAGATTGCCCAGGTGATGGCCGAGGCCTTCCACATCGCGGCATCGGGTCGCCCCGGCGCGGTGCTGGTGGACATCCCCAAGGACGTCCTGCAGGGTCAGTGCACGTTCAGTTGGCCGCCGCGGATGGATTTGCCCGGCTACAAGCCCAACACCAAGCCGCACAACCGGCAGATCCGCGAGGCAGCCAAGCTGATCGCCGCCGCGCGCAAGCCGGTGCTGTATGTCGGCGGTGGGGTCATCCGCGGCGAGGCGACCGAGGAGTTGGCGCAGCTCGCTGAGCTGACCGGCATCCCGGTGGTCACCACGTTGATGGCGCGGGGCGCGTTCCCGGACAGCCATCATCTGAACATGGGCATGCCCGGCATGCACGGCACGGTGGGCGCGGTGGCAGCGCTGCAGCGCAGCGACCTCCTGATCGCGCTGGGCACCCGCTTCGACGACCGGGTGACCGGACGCCTCGACACCTTCGCGCCCGACGCCAAGGTCATCCATGCTGACATCGACCCTGCCGAGATCGGTAAGAACCGGCACGCCGACGTGCCGATCGTCGGCGACGTGAAGAACGTCATCACCGACCTCATCGAGATGCTGCGGCACTATGACACGCCGGGCAATCTCGATATGACGGACTGGTGGGCCTACCTGGACGGTGTCCGCAAGACCTATCCGCTGAGCTATGACCCGCAAAGCGACGGCAGCCTCGGCCCGGAGTACGTGATCGAGAAGCTGGGCCAGATCGCCGGTCCGGACGCCATCTATGTGGCCGGCGTCGGCCAGCACCAGATGTGGGCGGCGCAGTTCATCAAGTACGAAAAGCCGCGCACCTGGCTGAATTCCGGCGGATTGGGCACCATGGGCTTCGCCATCCCGGCGGCCATGGGCGCCAAGATCGCCCTGCCTGACACCGAGGTGTGGGCAGTCGACGGCGATGGTTGCTTCCAGATGACCAACCAGGAACTGGCCACCTGCGCCATCGAGGGCATCCCGATCAAGGTTGCGCTGATCAACAACGGCAACCTGGGCATGGTGCGGCAGTGGCAGACGCTCTTCTATGAGGAGCGGTATTCGCAGACCGACCTGGCCACCCACTCTCACCGCATCCCGGACTTCGTCAAGCTGGCCGAGGCGCTGGGTTGCGTCGGATTGCGTTGCGAGCGTGAGGAAGACGTCGAAGACGTGATCAACCAGGCGCGGGCGATCAACGACCGTCCGGTGGTGATCGACTTCATCGTCGGCGCCGACGCACAGGTCTGGCCGATGGTTGCCGCCGGCACCAGCAACGACGAAATCCAGCACGCACGCGGCATCCGCCCGCTGTTCGACGACATCACCGAGGGGCACGCCTGATGGTCACCGGTTCGCCAAAGACGCATACCTTGTCGGTGCTCGTCGAGGACAAGCCCGGTGTGCTCGCGCGGGTGGCGGCGCTGTTCTCCCGCCGCGGATTCAACATCGAGTCGCTTGCCGTCGGTGCCACCGAGCAGAAGGACATGTCGCGGATGACGATCGTGGTCTCCGCCGAGGAGACACCGCTCGAGCAGATCACCAAGCAGCTCAACAAGCTGATCAACGTGATCAAGATCGTCGAGCAGGACGACAACAACTCCGTGGATCGCGAACTGTGCCTGATCAAGGTGCGCGCCGACGTCGGCACCCGCAGCCAGGTGATTGAAGCGGCGAATCTGTTCCGCGCCAACGTAATTGATGTCTCTCCGGAGTCGTTGACCGTCGAGGCCACCGGTAACCGCGGCAAGCTCGAAGCGTTGCTGCGACTGCTGGAGCCGTTCGGCATCAAGGAGATCGTTCAGTCCGGGGTGGTGTCGATGGCTCGCGGCCCGCGCGGCATCGGCACCGTGAAGTAGTAGATCCGAAATAGAAGAAGGAGATTTGCAGCAGTGGCATTAGAGATGTTTTACGACGACGACGCAGACCTGTCGATCATCCAGGGCCGCAAGGTCGGTGTGATCGGCTATGGCAGCCAGGGCCACGCGCACTCGCTGAGCCTGCGCGACTCAGGCGTCGAGGTGAAGGTCGGACTGAAAGAGGGTTCGAAGTCCCGCGCCAAGGTCGAAGAGCAGGGACTCGAGGTCGACACACCGGCCGAGGTGGCCAAGTGGGCCGACGTGATCATGCTGCTGGCGCCCGACACCGCGCAGGCTGACATCTTCAAGAACGACATCGAGCCCAACCTCAAGGACGGCGACGCGCTGTTCTTCGGTCACGGACTCAACATCCACTTCGACCTGATTAAGCCGCCCGGCAACGTCACCATCGCGATGGTCGCGCCGAAGGGGCCCGGTCACCTGGTGCGGCGTCAGTTCGTCGACGGCAAGGGCGTTCCCGCGCTGATCGCCGTCGACCAGGACCCGACCGGCAACGGCGAGGCGCTGGCGCTGTCCTACGCCAAGGCCATCGGTGGCACCCGCGCGGGCGTCATCAAGACCACCTTCAAGGACGAGACCGAGACCGACCTGTTCGGCGAGCAGGCCGTGTTGTGCGGTGGCACTGAGGAATTGGTGAAGACTGGCTTCGACGTCATGGTCGAGGCGGGTTACCCGCCGGAGATGGCCTACTTCGAGGTGCTGCACGAGCTCAAGCTCATCGTGGACCTGATGTACGAGGGTGGCATCGCCCGGATGAACTACTCGGTGTCGGACACCGCGGAGTTCGGCGGCTACCTGTCGGGTCCGCGCGTCATCGACGCCGACACCAAGGAGCGCATGCGCGCCATCCTGCGCGACATTCAGGACGGCAGCTTCACCAAGAAGCTCGTCGCCAACGTCGAGGGCGGCAACAAGCAGCTCGAGGGCCTGCGCAAGGAGAACGCCGAGCACCCGATCGAGGTCACCGGTAAGAAGTTGCGCGACCTGATGAGTTGGGTCGACCGGCCGATCACCGAGACCGCGTAGCGCCCCCTACCGGGCTCACCACCGCGAGCAGACGCAAAATCGCCCTGGAGCACGTGCTCCAGGGCGATTTTATGTCTGCTCGCGCCTATGAGGTGAGCCGCGCCGCGGTCTCCACCACCCGGCGCGCGAGGTGGTCGAGACCATTCGCGGTCGCCTCGTCGAACTCGCTGATGTTGTCGTGCGTGGTCACCAGGCTGACCCCGTAGGGGTTGCCGTCGACGAATTTGACCGGGTCGGTATAGCCCGGCGGCACGATGATGCCGCCAAAGTGCATTAGCGTCACGTAGAGCGTGAGCAGCGTCGTCTCCTGGCCGCCGTGCCGGGTGTTACTCGACGTGAAGCCGGCGTACACCTTGTCGGCGAGCTTGCCCTGCGACCACAGCCCGCCGAGGCTGTCCAGGTATTCGCGCAACTGTGCGGCCACCGAACCGAATCGGGTGGGGGAGCCGAAGATAACGGCGTCCGCCCACTCGATGTCGTCGCCGGTCGCCGCGGGTAGATCCTTGGTCGCTTCGTAATTCGCCGTCCAGGCGGGATTGCCCGCGAAGGACGCCGGATCGCGGGTTTCGGCGACGGGGCGTACCCGGACTTCGGCTCCTGCCGCTTGCGCCGCAGCGGCGACGCGCTTGGCCATCGAGGTGCCGTGTCCGGTGGCTGAGTAGTAGATGATCGCGAGTTTCGTCACGGTGTAAGCCTAAGCGGCCGGATCTTGCGACTGCCAGCACGCCGCCATGCTTCATTACGCATATGTGAAATGGCGTTAAAGAATCAAGCGATCGTATGCATCGAAGCACATCTGACGTTTAGAATAAGACACGTGTCAACGGCCGCCTTTGCTTTACACGGCGCCCCTGGTTGGACATTTTCCCGACATGAGTCAACGCAATAGACACCAGCTGTGAAGATGATCT
This sequence comes from Mycobacterium sp. IDUB_37, assembly GCF_055419245.1. NCBI lineage: Bacteria > Bacillati > Actinomycetota > Actinomycetes > Mycobacteriales > Mycobacteriaceae > Mycobacterium > Mycobacterium sp. IDUB_37. Next base: position 1,382,061 of record NZ_JBVAXG010000001.1, read on the forward strand.
CGATCTGATAACAGTTGGGCTGTGGTGCGAAATGCGCGGTATCTTCTGCACCACGATCGGCTACACGCCGGCCGGTTTTTCAACCGTCTGATTTCCTGAGTTAATGGCGGGAAAGGTTGGGTTGTGGGCTCTTCGGTGTTGGCTGCGTCGATTATGGATGTTGAAGCTTTCAGTGCGCGTTATCGAGTGAATGCATTCTCGCGCGAGTGGGATCCGATAAGTGCGGTGCGGGTTGAGCAGATACAAGGGGAATCCTATCTGAATTCGGGTTATGTCACCTCGGACGCAATAGATAGTTTGGGGCGGCTGGACAACTCGAATCCGGAATTCCTGTTGGACAAGGCGCGCGGCAGTTCCCCGCAGCTGGCAGTGCAGTATTTATACGCGATTCAGATCGAACCCCACCTTCACCGTCATGACGAAGGCGGAATGCGGGTCGTCAACGTCGGGCCCGAGGGATCGCTCGACGACATCGTCGCGTTCAGATTGAGCAAAGCGTCGATCGGACCGTTCTGTCAGCGCGAGCTTTACGGTGCAATTGACCGACTGGGTTGTCACGGTGTCAAAGAGTTGACCGCACTGTCGCTGACGAAAGATGCCGACCCCACGGTGTCCTACGCGCTCATTCGCGACGCGCTGCACCGGGCATTAATCAACAAGACCGACGAACTGTGGATCAACACGATAGCGGTGGCGGCCCATCGAAAATTGTGCCGAAAGCTCGGCGAGTTCGCCTTTCCGCAAATGGGTAAGCCGTTCTATGCGCATCGAGACAACGATCCCAGGACGTCAAATGACTTGCTCGTGGTCCCCACGATCTGCGAAACACGGAATTTTCTCGACAACATCGCCTGCGGTGTCGAGATCGCCGAGGACGAACCGACGACGAGACTCCGCGCCGCTGCGCTGCGGTTCATGACCGACGGTCTCGACCCGCACTTCCTGACACCGTTCGTCCGGCAGATGCTGCGCTCCGCGCAGACGCATTGAGTTCAGGGACTCAAGCCAGGCATTTCGGTGATGCCGAACTCTCGCCGCAACACGGTGCGCGCCGCGTAATAGCCGGCCATCCCGTGCACCCCGGCGCCGGGCGGGGTGGCCGCCGAGCAGAGATATACCTTGGGAATTGGTGTGCTCCAAGGGTTTAGCCGCGGCGTGGGACCCAATATCGCACGCAACACCGAGGCCCCGCCCACTCCGATGTCCCCGCCGACATAGTTGGCATTGTGGTCGGCCATTTGCGCCGCAGGCACCGCACGTGCCGCCACCACGATGTCGCGGAAGCCGGGAGCGAAGCGTTCGACGACGGCGGTCACGGCCTCAGTCGCGTCCACCTCGGAACCCGACGGAACATGGGCATAGGTCCAGAACGGCCGGCGGCCCGCGGAGTCGACACGGCCGGGATCGGCGACGTGGGGCGAAGAGGCAAGCACCATCGGCGATTTCGCCGGCCGCCCGGCTGCGATGTCCGCCTCGGCTTGTGCCATCTGCGCACGGGTGCCACCGAGATGCAGGGTCGGCGCGTCATTGAGCCGGGGATCGGTCCACGGGATGTCGTCGCTGAGCACGAAATCCACCTTTGCGACACCGGATCCGAATGTGTAGCGGCCCAACGCTTTCGCGTACCGCGGCGGGGCCGTGTGCCCATACACCCGCAGCAGGGTGGTCGGTGCGGTATCGAAAACGGCGACACCTTCCGGCGGTTCGGTGACCTCGCTGCCTGACGCCAATACCCCGCCGTGCGCGGTCAAGTCGGCGATCAGCGCATCCGAGATCATCTGGGTGCCGCCCAACGGAATTGGCCATCCGACCGTGTGCGCGAGGGTCGACAGCATCAGACCCGCGCCGGCCGACGCGAGTGACGGCAATGGCGTGATCGCATGGGCGGCAACGCCAGTGAACAAGGCGCGAGCGTCTTCCCCGGCCAGCGCTCCCCATGCCGGGGTTCCCTGCGCGAGCATCCGCAGCCCGAGGCGGACGACGGTCGGCAACGCGCGGGGAGCCGACCGTTTGTCGCCGAGTAGGAATGCGACGACCGCATCCGGGTTCGCCACCAGCGGGCCGAGGAAGCGACGCCACGACGCGCCGGCGTCCAACTCGGCGCAGGTGCGTTCCAGATCGCGATAAGCGATCGCCGCGGGCCGGCCGGGAAGCGGGTTGGCATACGAGATCTCCGGAACCGCCAACGCGACGCCGCGCGCTGCCAGATTGAACTCGGCGAAGAACGGAGATGCCAGCGCCAACGGGTGCACCGCAGAGCAAACATCATGCAAAACTCCGGGAAATTCGAAGTCGGCAGCGGTGCGGGCGCCGCCACCGAAGGTCGGCTGAGCCTCGACAACCTGCACTTTCAAACCCGCACGGGCGAGGATGACGGCTGCTGATAGTCCATTCGGCCCACTGCCGACCACGGTGACGTCCACTGCTTAATTACAGCCGACTAGTCTGTCCGCGTGAACTTGCCTGTTGTTTTGATTGCCGACAAACTCGCCCAATCGACCGTCGCTGCCCTGGGAGACCAGGTTGAGGTGCGCTGGGTAGATGGCCCTGACCGGGAGAAGCTGCTGGCCGCGGTGCCCGAGGCCGACGCGCTGCTGGTGCGGTCGGCGACGACGGTTGACGCCGAAGTACTGGCCGCGGCCGCCAAACTGAAGATCGTCGCCCGCGCGGGTGTCGGGTTGGACAACGTCGACGTCGACGCTGCCACGGCCCGTGGGGTACTCGTGGTCAACGCGCCGACCTCGAACATCCACAGCGCCGCCGAGCACGCGATCGCGTTGCTGCTGGCCGCGTCCCGTCAGATCCCCGCTGCCGACGCCACGTTGCGTGAGCACACCTGGAAGCGCTCGTCGTTCAACGGTGTCGAGATCTTCGGCAAGACGGTCGGCGTGGTCGGGCTGGGCCGGATCGGCCAGCTCGTCGCCCAGCGGATCGCCGCGTTCGGCGCGCACATCGTCGCCTACGACCCATACGTGTCGTCGGCCCGCGCCGCCCAGCTGGGCATCGAACTGCTGTCGCTGGACGACTTGCTGGGCCGTGCCGACTTCATCTCGGTGCACCTGCCCAAGACGCCCGAGACCAAAGGCCTGATCGACAAGGACGCACTGTCCAAGACCAAGCCGGGGGTCATCATCGTCAACGCCGCACGCGGCGGCCTGATCGATGAGGCCGCGCTGGCCGATGCGATCACCAGCGGCCACGTGCGGGGAGCCGGCCTGGACGTGTTCTCTACCGAGCCGTGCACCGACAGCCCGTTATTCGAGTTGCCTCAGGTCGTCGTCACACCGCACCTGGGTGCGTCTACCTCCGAGGCTCAGGACCGTGCCGGCACCGACGTCGCCGAAAGCGTGCGGCTGGCTCTGGCGGGGGAGTTCGTTCCCGACGCCGTCAACGTCGGCGGCGGCGTGGTCAGCGAGGAGGTGGCGCCCTGGCTCGACCTGGTGCGCAAGCTCGGTGTGCTGGCCGGCGCCCTGTCCGACGAGCTGCCGGTTTCGCTGTCGGTGCAGGTGCGCGGTGAGCTCGCCGCCGAAGAAGTCGAGGTGCTGAAGCTGTCGGCGCTGCGCGGCCTGTTCTCCGCGGTGATCGAGGACGCGGTGACGTTCGTGAACGCACCGGCGCTGGCCGCCGAACGTGGCGTCACCGCCGAGATCGGCAAGGCCACCGAGAGCCCCAACCACCGCAGCGTCGTCGACGTGCGCGCGGTCGCCGCGGACGGCTCGGTCGTCAACGTCGCGGGAACCCTGTCCGGCCCGCAGCTAGTCGAGAAGATCGTGCAGGTCAACGGCCGCAATTTCGACCTGCGCGCGCAGGGCACCAACCTGGTGATCAACTACGCCGACCAGCCCGGAGCCCTGGGCAAGATCGGCACCCTGCTGGGGTCCGCCGGGGTGAACATCCAGGCCGCTCAGCTGTCCGAGGACACCGAGGGCGACAGCGCAACGATCCTGCTTCGGCTGGATCAGGACGTCCCGGCCGAGGTGCGTTCGGAGATTGCGTCAGCCGTGAGTGCCAGCAAGCTGGAAGTGGTTGACCTGTCATGACCAAACTTGCGGTCATCGCCGGAGACGGCATCGGTCCAGAGGTGATCGCCGAGGCGCTCAAGGTTCTCGACATCGTCCTGCCGGGCGTGGAGAAGACCGACTATGACCTGGGCGCCCGGCGTTTTCACGCCACCGGCGAGGTGCTACCGGAGTCGGTGGTGCCCGAGTTACGTCAACACGACGCGATCCTGCTCGGCGCCATCGGTGACCCCTCGGTCCCCAGCGGCGTATTGGAGCGGGGCCTGCTCCTTCGCATGCGCTTCGAACTCGATCATCACGTCAACCTGCGGCCGGCCCGGTTGTATCCGGGCGTGAGCAGTCCGCTCGCCGGGAATCCCGCGATCGACTTCGTCGTGGTGCGCGAGGGCACCGAAGGTCCCTACACCGGCAACGGCGGTGCGATCCGCGTCGGCACGCCCCATGAGGTGGCCACCGAGGTGAGTGTCAATACCGCGTTCGGGGTGCGACGGGTGGTGACCGATGCGTTCGAGCGGGCCAGCAAGCGCCGCAAGCATCTGACCCTGGTGCACAAGACCAATGTGCTGACATTCGCCGGGGGACTGTGGTTGCGGACGGTCCAGGAGATCGGCAAGAACTATCCCGACGTCGAGGTGGCCTACCAGCACGTCGACGCGGCGACCATCTTCCTGGCCACCGATCCGGGCCGCTTCGACGTGATCGTCACCGACAACCTGTTCGGCGACATCATCACCGACCTGGCAGCCGCGGTGTGCGGCGGTATCGGCCTGGCCGCCAGCGGGAATATCGACGCCACGCGGACCAATCCGTCCATGTTCGAACCGGTGCACGGCAGCGCGCCTGACATTGCCGGACAGGGCATCGCCGATCCCACCGCGGCCATCATGTCGGTGGCGCTGTTGCTGGCCCATCTTGGCGAGAACGAGGCGGCGGCCCGGGTTGATCGGGCGGTGGCGGCTTACCTGGCGACTCGCGGGGACGAACGGCCTGCAACCGCCGTTGTCGGCGAACGGATTGCAGCCGAGCTCTAGTCTCCAAACCCGGCGGCAGCACCCGCGTCGGCACCAACGGTATTGCGGCAAGCGGGAATAGGCCGCACAATCCCCAGGCCAGGGGATAAGCGGCCGCGGTGATCAGCGCGCCGAACATCGGCGGTCCCGCCGCCGCCATCAAGCGCTGAGTCGTGTTCTGGGTGCCTAGCGCGCGGCCGCTCCAGTACGGCCCGGCGAACTCGGTGATGGCGGTCGCTTCCAGTCCGTTGTCGAGTGCGGCGATCACCGACACGACGATCATGAGTAAGACGTCGTATTGCGTGTCGAGATCGTCGGAGAGGGCAAGCGAGAAGAGGGCCAGCGCCGACGCGAGGGCGATCAGACGGACGGGCCGCATGCGGGATCCGACGCGGTCCGACCAGCGGCCGACCAAGATGCGCCCGCCCGCGCCGATGAGTTGTGAGATGGTCACCAATCCGCCGGCCGCGGCGACTCCCCAGTGATGGTGGTTGATCAGCCAGACCAACATGAAGGTCACGGTCACGGTCTGCGGCATCATCAGCAAGGCCGATGACGCGTGTATTCGCCACAGCACCGAGGACCCGCGGTAGGGGCTGGCCAGTTCTTCAACGCTGGCCGACTTGCGGGATTTGCGCGGCGGGTCGACCACGAAGACCAGGCTGACTACGGCCGCGATGGCACACGCCACCGCGGGACACATCAATCCGGTGTGGGCGCCGTCTTCGGCCAGCACGGGAATCAATAACGCCCCCACCGCGATTCCGAGCGGCTGCGCGGTCTGTCGGATGCCCATCGCCAGGCCACGCTGATGTGGCGGAAACCAACCCGACACCAGTCGGCCACCGGCGGTGTTGCAACTGGCCGCGGCCATGCCGCCGAGAAACAGAAAGACACCCTTTCCCAACAATGAATGCGACGAGGCGGCGGCGAAGGCCGCTGCCGCGGTGAGCGCCGAGCCGGCCGTCAGCACGACTCGCTCACCGAGACGGTCCAAGACGTAGCCCCAGGGGATCAGCGTGACCACCATGCCCCAGCTCGGCATCGACGCCAACAGACTTGCTTCGGTCAGCCCGGTGCCGTGCGCGGCTTGCAGTCGGGGGATCAGAAATGCGACACCATTGATAAAGAGGAAAGAGCTGGCCGTGACGAAGAGCGAGACGGCCACGATCGACCAGCGCGCGTGCCGGCTCAGCTGGCCGGGGCCGTCGGTCTCGTCCTCGGGCATCCGCTCATGCTCGCACAATCATCGTGACGCGGCGGTAGGTGAATCGGCTACGGAATGTCGAGATCAGGGAGATGAACCCAGGGCCGTCGTTCGCTCCGCGGCGGTGTCGGTCCTGCCGTTGTCGGTCTGTGCGTAGTCCATCACGTCCGGCGGTTCCCCGACTGGCACGAACGGCAAGGCAGCCAGCGGAAACAACCCGCACACCGCGAATGCCAGCGGGTAGCCGGCTGTGGTGATCAAGGCGCCGAACACTGGCGGCCCCACCGCGACAACGAGGCGCTCGACCGCATTCTGGGTGCTCATTGCGCGTCCGCTCCAGAACGATCCGGCCAGCTCGGGAATGGTGGTGAACGGCAACCCGCTGTCACCGGTGATTGCTGCCGCGAGGACCATCAGCGGCAGGGCAAGCGGCCAGGTCAGATAATCGGTGAGGGCAAGCACCAGCATGACGACGGATGTGACGACGGCCAGTATTCGGAGCGGCCGCATCCGCGAGCCGACGTAGTCCGCCCAGCGGCCGGCCGAGATGCGGATTCCCGCGCCGAGTAGTTGAGATAGACCAACCAGAACGCCGGCCCATACGGTCGACAAGCCACCGTCACTGGTGAACCAGACGAGCATGAACGTCAACACCACCGGCTGGGGCACCATCAGCAGCACCGAAGCCGCGTGGATGCGCCACAGCACGTTCGTTTCTCGGTAGGGGTTTGCGAGTTCGTTGTCGCTGGCGGCCTTTCGGGTCGGGCGTTGCGGATCACGTACGCCCACAGCGGCGGCCACCGCGGACACAGCGCACAAACAGGCCGGAAACAGCAGCGCCATCGCCATGCTGTGTTTGGCAAGTTCGGGTATTGCCAACGCGGCCACCGCAATTCCGAGTGGTTGCGCAGTCTGCCGGATTCCCATCGCCAGCGACCGCTGATTCGGTGGGAACCAGCCTGTCACCAACCGCCCACACGCGACCACGCTGCTGGCCGCGGCCATACCGCCGAGGACCAGAAACGTCCCGATCACCACCATCGAATCCACTGATGCGGCAGCGAAACCCGCCGCCGCGGTCAGGGCCAGGCCCAGGGTGAGCACGGTCCGTTCGCCGATCCGGTCCAGCAGGTATCCCCAGGCGAAAAGCGTCACCACCATGCCGAAACTGGGCAGGGACGCCAGCAACGCACCCATCGCGAGACTGGTCCCGCGCTGGTTGACAAGCGTGGGGATTAAGAAGGCGACGCCGTTGATGAAGACGTTGGCGCACAGGGTCGCGACGAGCGAGACGCTCAGCATCGTCCACCGCCTGACGGTGCTGATTGATTCGCTCGGCACTAATCCATACCTCGATTCCGAGACTGCTAGTCGGGTGCCCGCAGATCTATCCGGTGCTATGCCGGTGAGCAATAACTGTTTAGTGATTCAGAGCAGACCGGTCGCCGGACGGCGGCCGGGCAGGTTCATGCAGTTCGCCGCGTACCGTGGTTGGCGCGTATCCGACGGCATCAAGTCCGTGCGGAGGCGCGAAGTCGGCTGCACCGTCGCCGCTCGCCTGCAATTTTCTGAGTTGACGAAGGAGGGCGGGTCGAGACCCTCAGGGTTCGTTTGCCGCGACCCTCGCTAGGCTCATCCAAATGCGCCTTGGTCGAATCGCCAGTCCGGACGGAGTCGCTTTCGTCAGCATCGAAGGTGAGTTGGCTGACCCCAGTGACATGACCGTCCGCGAAATCGCCGAACATCCATTCGGCACTCCGAGTTTCACCGGCCGCTCCTGGCCGCTGGCCGACGTGCGCCTGCTGGCGCCGATACTGGCCAGCAAGGTGGTCTGCGTCGGCAAGAACTACGCCGACCACATCGCCGAGATGGGCGGCGTCACCGGACCCGCTCCGGCAGACCCGGTGATATTCATGAAGCCCAACACCGCGATCGTCGGACCGAACGTTCCGATTCGCTTGCCCGCCAACGCATCACCGGTGCACTACGAGGGCGAACTGGCGGTGGTGATCGGCCGGGCTTGCAAGGACGTCTCAGCCGAGCACGCCGCCGACAGCATTCTCGGCTACACCATCGGCAACGACGTATCGGCCCGCGATCAACAGAAGGCCGACGGCCAGTGGACCCGGGCCAAAGGGCACGACAGCTTCTGCCCGATCGGGCCGTGGATCGTCACCGATCTCGACCCGGACGATCTCCAGATTCGCACCGCGGTCAACGGCGACCCGAAACAGGACTCCCGCACCTCGCTGATGATTCACGACGTCGGTGCCATCGTCGAGTGGATCTCGGCGGTAATGACCTTGCTGCCAGGTGATCTCATTCTCACCGGAACGCCCGCAGGGGTGGGCCCGATCGAGCATGGCGACACCGTCTCGGTCACCGTCGAGGGAATCGGCACGCTCACCAATCCCGTAGTCCGCAAAGGATAGTAGTGACCGCATCAGCCTCTGTCCGGGTTCGGTTCTGCCCGTCGCCCACCGGAACTCCGCACGTCGGCATGGTTCGGACCGCACTGTTCAACTGGGCCTACGCCCGGCACACCGGCGGCACCATGGTCTTTCGTATCGAGGACACCGACGCCCAACGGGACAGCGAGGAAAGCTATCTGGCGTTGCTCGATGCGCTGCGCTGGCTCGGCCTGGACTGGGATGAGGGTCCCGAGGTGGGCGGGCCGTACGCCCCCTATCGACAGTCGCAGCGCTCGGATCTCTACCGGGACGTGGTGGACCGTCTCCTTGCGGCCGGAGAGGCCTACTACGCGTTCTCCACGCCCGAGGAAGTCGAGGCCCGCCACGTCGCCGCCGGGCGTAATCCCAAGCTGGGCTACGACAATTTCGACCGTCAACTGACCGACGCTCAGCGGGCCGCGTACGTGGCCGAGGGGCGCAAGCCGGTCGTGCGGCTACGGATGCCCGAGGAAGACTTGAGTTGGGACGATCTGGTGCGCGGGCCCACCACCTTCGCGGCGGGCACGGTTCCGGATTTCGCGCTGACGCGCGCCAACGGAGATCCGTTGTACACCTTGGTCAATCCATGCGACGACGCGCTGATGAAGATCACCCATGTGCTGCGGGGCGAGGACCTGCTTCCGTCGACACCGCGCCAACTCGCGCTCTACCAGTCGCTGATCCGGATCGGGGTTGCCGAACGGATTCCGGAATTCGCCCACCTGCCAACGGTGTTGGGGGAGGGCACCAAGAAACTGTCCAAGCGCGACCCGCAGTCGAATCTGTTCGCCCATCGCGACCGCGGATTCATCCCCGAGGGACTGCTGAATTACCTTGCGTTGCTCGGCTGGTCGATCGCCGACGACCACGACTTGTTCAGTCTCGAGGAGATGGTTGCTGCCTTCGATGTCGCCGACGTCAACTCCAATCCGGCCCGGTTCGATCAGAAGAAGGCCGACGCGCTCAACGCCGAGCACATCCGGATGCTCGCTGTCGACAACTTCGCCAGCCGGCTGCGTGCCTACCTGGACACCCACGGCCACCGCCTCGACATGAACGAGGCGGACTTCGCGACCGCCGCCGAGTTGGTGCAGACCCGCATCGTCGTGCTCGGCGACGCGTGGGGACTGCTGAAGTTCCTCAACGACGACGAATACGCGATCGACCCGAAGGCAGCCGCCAAGGAGTTGGGCGCCGACTCGGGCGCGGTGCTCGACGCGGCCGTCGCGGCCCTGGATGGTGTGCAGGACTGGACTACCGCGCAGATCGAGGAAGCGCTCAAGGGGGCGCTGATCGACGGCTTGGAACTCAAACCGCGTAAGGCTTTCGGGCCGATTCGGGTGGCCGCCAGCGGCACCACGATCAGCCCGCCGTTGTTCGAGTCGTTGGAGCTACTCGGCCGCGAACGCAGCCTGCAACGGCTCCGTTCCGCGCGACGGGAGATCGCATCGCCGTAGGCGTGCAGAGTGCTGCCCAAGTCTTTGGTAGTGTGCACTTCGGTCTTCACAAGGGCTTGCAAGGCCTTGTGAAGACCTAAGACGGCAGGCGCTGACGAACTCAGGACGCGAGTTACATCCGCAAAATGGGGTCTGACCAGCTGTCTTAGGTTGCAAATGGGGTATGGTGTAATTGGCAACACAGCGGTTTCTGGTACCGCCATTCTAGGTTCGAGTCCTGGTACCCCAGCAAAAGTCCACTAGCGGCAGGCGAATGCCTGGTGATTATGTGGGCTTACCGGGTTGAGCTATGCTGGCAGCTCGGATCGTGTCTGGCCCCGTCGTCTAGCGGCCTAGGACGCCGCCCTCTCACGGCGGTAGCGTGGGTTCGAATCCCATCGGGGCTACAAATTGATCTGCGGTTACTGACCGCCGCCTGAGGCGGTCGGTGCCGTGGTACCGCCCACCGGCATGCTGGGCAATCCGAGCTTGCGGTGATCCCACGAACGGCTGCGCTGGCTGACAATTCGCACGCCGACCCGCTTGTTCATCATCTGATCGACGAACGGCTTCATCTCGTCGGTGTACGGGCCGGTGTAGCGCTCCCACACGCTGATGCCCACCCGGTGCAGTGCGTCGGGGTCGTCGACGATCTCAGCGACGCCTTCGAAGGACACCCCGCGCAAGGTGTCATAGGTGTCGCCGTCCTCGAGGAGGAAGCTCACCCGTGGATCGCGGATGAGGTTGACCGCCTTCTGCGACTTGGCCTTGGTCTCCAGCCAGATCTCGCCGTCAACGACGGCGTACCACATGGCCGTCAGGTGGGGCTGTCCGTCCCGCCCGATGGTGGCCAGCGTGCCGGTCCGGCTATTGGTGACGAAGTCGGTGATTTCCGCCTCGGTCATGACGATGCTCGCGCGCTGATTGGTTCCCATGGGGTCAGTTTGTCAGGCCGGCCATATCGAGACCCTTACGGGATGCGCTGTGCCTGTTTCCGGGTCCCCGGAGTCTGCGCTCAGGGCTGCGAACGTGCGCTCAGGGCGGCGAATGTGCTCTGAGAGGGCGAAATCGGGCGATTAGACGCAGTGGCCGCACGCTCGCCGCCGCCACGGCACGCTCGCCGCCGCCACGGCACGCTCGCCGCCGCCACGGCACGCTCGAGGCCGCCATGGACGCAGAGTCAACGCGCAAACGGCTCACAACCGGCCGGTGAGCTCCTCGGCCGCGGCCAATAGGTCTGCGGCCCAACGCGCGCCGGGGCGTTTGCCCATCCTGTCGACGGGACCCGATACCGAGATCGCCGCAACCACGACCCCGCGGCCGTCGCGAACAGGCGCCGAAACGCTTGCAACGCCCGGTTCGCGCTCGGCGACGCTCTGCGCCCAACCGCGCTTGCGTACTTCGGCGAGTACCCGATCGGTGAACATCGCTGTCGGCAGCACCGCCGCCTGGGTGGCGGTGTCACTGTGGGCGAGCAGCACTTTGGCACCCGAACCCGCCGTCATCGGCAGCCGCGCCCCGACCGGGACCGTATCGCGAAGGCCCGCAGTCGGTTCGAGGGCGGCGATGCAGACCCGCGCAGTGCCCTCCCGGCGGTACACCTGGACGCTCTCTCCGGTCGTTTCACGCAACCGGGGCAGCACGGCCGCGCTCGCCGCCAACAGGGGGTCGTTCACCTGCGCCCCGAGTTCGGTGAGTGCGGGACCCAGCAGCCAATGGCCGTCCTCGTCGCGTCCGACGAGGCGATGCACCTCCAACGCTGCGGCCAACCGGTAGGTGGTGGCCCTGGGTAGGCCGGTCCGCTCGCACAGTTCGGCCAGTCCGCAGGGGGATTCCGCGATCGCGTGCAGGATGCCGACGGCTTTGTCGAGGACGCCGATTCCGCTATGCTGTCTCACAAGAAGATACTAGCGTCTCGCATTCTGAGATCACAGCCCTGATTGATCGGCGAGGCGCGAATGAACTGAATCGAGGCGTTTCGACATGGAAAAGGCAGCCGAGAAACCGCGCACGCTCGCCGAGAAAGTCTGGGCCGACCACGTTGTGGTTTCCGGAGAAGACAATGCACCCGATCTGATCTACATCGATCTGCACCTCGTGCACGAGGTGACCAGTCCGCAGGCGTTCGACGGATTGCGTCTGGCGGGTCGTCCGGTACACCGACCGGACTTGACGATCGCCACCGAGGACCACAACGTGCCTACCACCGACATCGACAAGCCGATCGCCGACCTGGTGTCGCGCACTCAGGTGGAGACGTTGCGGCGCAACTGTGCCGAATTCGGAATCCGGCTGCACCCGATGGGCGATATCGAGCAGGGGATCGTGCATGTCGTCGGCCCGCAATTGGGCCTCACCCAACCGGGTATGACGGTCGTGTGCGGTGACAGCCACACCTCCACGCATGGCGCATTCGGCGCAATTGCAATGGGAATCGGCACTTCCGAGGTTGAACACGTGCTCGCCACCCAGACGCTGCCGCTGCGCCCGTTCAAGACTATGGCGATCAATGTCGACGGCCAGTTGCCCCCGGGGGTGACGGCCAAAGACATCATTCTGGCGGTGATCGCCAAGATCGGAACTGGCGGCGGACAGGGCCATGTCATCGAATACCGAGGCAGCGCTATCGAATCGCTGTCCATGGAAGCGCGGATGACGATCTGCAACATGAGCATCGAGGCAGGCGCCCGGGCGGGCATGGTGGCTCCGGATGAAACCACGTTCGAGTTCTTGCGGGGCCGTCCGCACGCGCCGACAGGAGCCGACTGGGATGCCGCGGTTGCCTATTGGCGGCAGCTGCCCACCGATCCGGGCGCCGAATTCGACACCGAGGTGTACCTCGATGCGGCTTCGTTGAGCCCGTTCGTCACTTGGGGAACCAACCCCGGCCAGGGTGTGCCGCTGTCCGCCGCGGTTCCGGATCCCGAGCTGATGACGGATGAGGCGGAGCGCCAGGCCGCCGAGAAAGCCTTGGCCTACATGGACCTTCGGCCCGGAACGGCGATGCGCGATATCGCGGTCGACACCGTATTCGTCGGATCGTGCACCAACGGGCGCATCGAAGATCTGCGGGTGGTTGCCGACATTCTCCGCGGCCAGAGCGTGGCGTCGGGCCTGCGGATGCTGGTGGTTCCGGGCTCGATGCGGGTACGTGCGCAGGCCGAAGCCGAGGGCCTCGGAGAGGTTTTCACCGCCGCCGGTGCCGAGTGGCGGCAGGCGGGATGCTCGATGTGCCTGGGAATGAACCCCGATCAGCTCGCGCCGGGAGAGCGCTGTGCCGCGACCTCCAACCGCAATTTCGAAGGGCGGCAGGGCAAGGGCGGCCGCACCCACCTGGTGTCTCCGGCGGTCGCGGCGGCCACGGCGATTCGCGGCAAGCTCTCTGCCCCCGCGGATTTGAACTGACCCCACCGGTACGAACCGACCCCAACTTGAATTCACATTGAGAAATAAGGGAAGAGCATGGAAGCCTTTGACAGCCACACCGGTATCGGCGTGCCCCTGCGTCGCTCGAATGTCGACACCGACCAGATCATTCCCGCTGTCTTTCTGAAGCGCGTCACCCGAACCGGTTTTGAGGACGGTCTGTTTGCGAGTTGGCGCTCGGATCCGTCATTCGTGCTAAACCTCAGTCCCTTTGACCGAGGCTCAGTTCTGGTTGCAGGCCCGGATTTCGGCACCGGATCGTCCCGCGAGCACGCGGTCTGGGCACTGATGGACTACGGATTCCGCGTGGTTATCTCGCCGCGCTTCGGTGACATTTTTCGCGGCAACGCCGGCAAGGCGGGACTGCTGGCGGCCGAAGTCGACCAAGATGCCGTCGAACTTCTTTGGAAGCTCATCGAGCAGAGCCCGGGGCTGGAAATCACTGTCAATCTTGAACATCGAAATATCACTGCGGGAACGACGGTGTTGCCGTTCAGGATTGACGACCACACCGCCTGGCGACTGCTGGAAGGGCTTGACGATATAGCCCTCACGCTGCGGAAACTCGACGAAATCGAGTCTTTCGAGACGACTCGTCCGGATTGGAAGCCGCGAACTCTGCCTACCTCGTGAACCGTCGTGCGGCACCGAATTTCGACTCCGTTGCCGCGCGAAATGAAGGCCATTTTTCGGCGACGCCACCGGTCAAGTGGGGCAACCGGTTTCCGAAAATGGTAGCCATTGGGCTCCGAAATTGCGCGTGGCTCTTGGCAATTTGCCAGTTGAGGGTTTACCGTTGTGCACTAGTCGGTCCAAAACGGGGACCACTGGCTTCGGAGGGTTGGATGAACAAAGCAGAGCTCATAGATGTGCTCACACAGAAATTGGGCTCCGATCGTCGGCAGGCTACCGCCGCCGTCGAGAATGTCGTCGACACGATTGTGCGCGCGGTTCACAAGGGCGACAGCGTCACCATTACTGGCTTCGGTGTCTTCGAACAGCGCCGTCGCGCGGCTCGCGTGGCCCGCAACCCGCGTACTGGCGAGACTGTCAAAGTGAAGCCCACGTCCGTCCCGGCATTCCGTCCCGGAGCTCAATTCAAGGCGGTTGTTGCTGGCGCACAGAAACTCCCGGCCGAAGGCCCCGCAGTGAAGCGCGGTGTGGTCGCGAGTGCAGCGAAGAAGGCGGCTGCCAAGAAGGCTCCGGCCAAGAAGGCTGCCACGAAGGCTCCGGCCAAGAAGGCGGCCACCAAGGCGCCCGCCAAGAAGGCTCCGGCCACCAAGGCTCCGGCTAAGAAGGCCGCCACCAAGGCTCCCGCCAAGAAGGCTCCGGCCACCAAGGCTCCGGCTAAGAAGGCCGCCACTAAGGCTCCGGTCAAGAAGGCCGCCGCAAAGGCCCCGGTGCGCAAGGCTGCGGCCAAGGCTCCGGCCAAGAAGGCTGCCGCCACCAAGGCTCCGGCCAAGAAGGCTCCGGCCAAGAAAGCCACCACGACTGCGCGGCGCGGCCGCAAGTAGTTCTCACAAGTAAATACCCTCCGGTCGGCAGCGATGCCGTCCCGGAGGGTATTTGCGTTTGAAAGGCAATTACCTCAGAAGGGTTGTCAGGCCCGCACGTTGGCGGCCAGGGCCCCGCCGATGTGGTCGGCAGCGATCAGCCGGCCATCGGACAGCGAAAGCACCCAGGTGCTTCCTTTGAGGTTGCGTGATTTGTCGGGACGCACTCCGTCACGGTCGCACCACCATGCGATCAGATCCGGAATCACCTTGCCCTGCGTGCAGATCACCGGTGTGCCCGCCCGCTGAGCGATCTGTAGTGCCCGCTGCCGGGCTCGCTTGGCGTTCTTGGCATACGCTTCCTCAGTTAGGTTGGGCTCGTTGTGAATTGCCACACCCAACTCCGCTGCCAGTGGTTCCACCGTTTGATGACACCGCACCCGGTCGGCCGCGTAAATAGTGGTGGCTCCGAAGGCGAGCAACTGTCCGACCAGAGCCTCGGCTTGTGCCCGCCCCTTTTTGTCCAGCGGGCGCTTGGTGTCGTCGCCGCGGAATCGTGACTTGCTGCCCGCTGTGCCGTGCCGCACCACCAATACGGTTTGAGTATCCGTAGGTTGTTTAACGAACCGCCGCAGGACCTTTCGGTCCTGTGCGTAATCGAGCTTTTTCATGGCGTCGGACAAGGGCAGCCAGACCAACTCGTCGACCTCGTTTCCCGGTGCGAATTCGCCGCCAGTGCTGCGCGCCGCCCAGTAGTGCACCTTCTTGATGCCCTGATCGATCTCGTAGGTGATCGTGGTGAGGCGCCGGCCCAGCAGGGAATGCTGGCCGGTCTCTTCAAGCACCTCACGCACCGCGGCCACCGGCGCGGTCTCACCGGGATCGACTTTGCCTTTGGGCAACGACCAGTCGTCGTAACGAGGTCGGTGAATGACGGCGATCTCCACCGTCTTGGCCGATTTCTTGCCGGCAGGCCGCCACAGCACGGCACCGGCGGCGTACACGATCCGGCCCCCTGCCTGCCGACGGGACGCCGAGTTATGGATCGACACCGCAACTCCTGCACATTAATTCGGCCGGGCCGCGAAATGGTGCGCGCGGTACTGAGTTGACCCCTATCAACCTACACACGGCTATGAGCTGCGATGCCGCTCCATCAGCGAAACTTGGTGGTCGCGGACGCTACGGCCCTCCTGCGGGGACGCGGTCCACTGACCGTCCGGTCCGAGCTCCCAGCATCGCGTTGACGAATCCAGCGCGGAGTCGAACAGTTCGTCCAGCTGTGCGGTCAGTCGCGGGTCCTTGACCTGAGCCATTACCTCGACACGGCGGTCCAGGTTGCGGTGCATCATGTCGGCGCTGCCGATCCAGATTTCGTCGATGGCGTTGAAGTGCATGATGCGGGAGTGCTCGAGGAAGCGGCCGAGAATCGAGCGGACGGCGATGTTTTCGGAGAAGCCTTCAACACCTGGTCGCAGTGCGCAGATGCCACGCACCACCACCTCCACCCGCACCCCGGCCTGCGATGCGCGATAGAGCGCATCGATGACCTGTTCGTCCACGAGGGCGTTCATCTTGAGACGGATGCGTGCGTCGGCGCCGTCGCGGTGCGCCGCGACCTCACGTTCGACGCGCTCGATGATGCCGCGGCGAATTCCGTGTGGCGCCACCAGGAGATTGCGGTAAGTGAGCTTGCGCGAATAGCCCGTGAGCGTGTTGAACAGGTCGGTCAGGTCGGCGCCGATCTCGGGCGACGCCGTCAGGATGCCCACATCCTCATAGAGGCGTGCCGTTTTGCCGTTGTAGTTGCCGGTGCCCACATGGCAGTACCGCCGGATGGTGGAGCCCTCCCGGCGCACCACGAGGCATGTCTTGCAGTGTGTCTTGAGTCCGACGAAGCCGTACACCACGTGCACGCCAGCCTGCTCAAGCGTTCGCGCCCAACGGATGTTGGCCTGCTCGTCGAAGCGCGCCTTGATCTCCACCATGGCCACCACCTGCTTGCCGGCTTCGGCGGCGGCGATCAACGCCCGGACGATCGGTGAGTCACCGGAGGTGCGGTACAGCGTCTGCTTGATTGCCAACACATTCGGGTCAGCGGCGGCCAGTTCGATGAAGCGCTGCACGCTGGTGGAGAACGAGTCATACGGATGGTGCACCAGCACATCGCCTTCGCGCAGGGTGGCGAAGATGCTCTTCGGCGTTTCCTGGGCGGCGAACGCCGGATGAGTTCTGGGGATGAAGGTCCGGTCTTTGAGGTCCGGCCGATCCACCCCATAGATCTGCCACAGTGACGACAGGTCAAGCAGCCCAGGAACTTCGATGACGTCGCCCGGATGGACGTCGAGTTCGCGCAGCAGCAACTCCATCATGCTCTCGGTCATGTCGTCGGCGACTTCGAGCCGTACCGGCGAGCCGAACCGGCGGCGGGCCAACTCCCGCTCCAGGGCCTGTAACAGGTCCTCGTCGCGATCCTCTTCCACCTCGAAGTCCGCGTTGCGGGTGATCCGGAAGGCATGGTGCTCGACGATTTCCATGCCTGGGAAGAGCGTCTGCAGGAAAGCGGCGATCAATTCTTCGGTGGGTAGGAACCGAACGACGACCGGTTCGCCGTCTTCGCCACCCGTGCTTTCGAGTTGGACGAAGCGGTCCACATTGTCGGGAACCTTGACGCGGGCGAAATGCTGAGTGCCGTCGTCGGGTTGCCGGACGGTGATCGCCAGATTCAGGCTCAGTCCGCTCACGAACGGGAAGGGGTGGGCGGGGTCGACGGCCAGCGGCGTGAGGACCGGGAAGACCTGCTCGGTGAAATAAGTCGACAACCGCTCGCGCTCAGCCTCATCGACCTCGGCCCAGGTGACGATCCTGATGCCCTCTTCCTCGAGTGCGGGCAGTACCTCATCGATGAAGACACGTGCATGCCGACTGGCGATCCGCTGCGTCTGCTCGCCGATGCGACGCAACTGCTCACGAGGCGTCAGTCCGTCGGCGGAGCGCACCGACAGCCCCATTTCGTCGCGGCGCTTGAGGCCGGCGACCCGAACCATGTAGAACTCGTCGAGATTGGAGGCGAAGATCGCCAGGAACTTCGCGCGCTCCAGCAGCGGCATCGAATTGTCGGCGGCCAGTGCTAGTACGCGGGCGTTGAAGTCCAGCCAGCTCAGTTCGCGGTTGAGGTAGCGATCTTCGGGAAGCGCGTCGATGATCGCAGCGGGCGTCGCGGCGGGCGGTGCTGCCGGAGTCGCGGGCGTCGCGTCGCCGTTTTGCGACGAATTCTCGTCGGAACGCGCCTCTGCTGGACTGGTCTCGATATCGGTCACCTTGCGATCATTGCCTATCACCCCGCACTGCTGCCAGCGGTCGGTGGACTTCTACATCGTCATCAATTCGCCGTTGGCGCGCCATTCACCGACCGGACACTTCGCGGCGGCTATCAGCTGTGGTCAGTTTCGTCTTGAGGACTAGCGGCGTGCGATTGCCCGTGCGGTCGCGGGGCCGACGCCGAGTCGACGGGCGGCCGCCAAGTCGGCGGGTGTGTCGACATCGCAACGCAGACCGGGCCATGCCCCGGTCAGCTCGATCGCACCCGAACTATTGTGTCGCGCACGGGAATCCGACCCAAATCGCGGATCGAGTGCGACGCCGAAGGCGCACAGCATGGCGGTGCCCGTTCCCAGGCGGTCGGCGACGAAGCTGCGCGAATATTGCCGCGCGGACGAGATCGCCTCGGCAAGTTCCTGTGTTTGGAGCGCCGGCAAATCTCCCTGCAGCACAACGATATTGGCGAGCGCGGCGGTCTCTGCCACCGCGCGTTCGGCAGCTCCGATCGCGCTGTTCAACGGGTCGGGATCGTCTGCGGGCGTGGGATCGGCCAGCACCTGGGCTCCGAGGTCAGCCGCGGCCGCCGCCGCGGCCTCGTCGGGGGTGATGACGGTAATCGATCGCAACGCAGAAACCCGCGTCGCCGCGGTCAGGGTGTCCTTCAGCATCGCCAACACCACGTGTCCCCGGGTCTGCGCCGAGAACACCGGAGCCAGCCTGGTCTTGGCGGCACCCAACCGCTTGACGGCGATGATCAAACCGACATCGCCGCCGGTCCGTGTGCCGCTCATGAGGTCATCCTGCCAGCGTTGCCCGCGAGTGGAGGTCGCCGCCCGCTTGCGTGTGACACGCGACACGCCTCGTGGTGTTCTAGGGTGTCGCCTGCAGACACCGCATCGCAGACTTAGCGTGACACGGCCGGCTACGGCAACGTTGAGACGTCGCGGTCGCAGCGCAACACTGAGGGGTGGTGGATGGCGAACAAAGGAACGGTCGCAGTAATGGGGGCCGGTTCATGGGGCACAGTCCTGGCCAAAGTGCTCGCCGACGCCGGTGGCGAGGTCACGTTGTGGGCGCGGCGCGCTGACGTCGCCAACAAGATCAATTCCACCAGGTACAACCCCGACTACCTTCCGGGAACACAGCTGCCCGCCGGCATTCGCGCCACTGCGGACGCCGAGGAAGCATTGTCCGGTGCAACAACGGTGCTGCTGGGTGTGCCCGCTCAGGCGCTCCGGGCCAATCTTGAGCAGTGGAACGACATGTTCGCTCGTGGCGCCACGCTGGTCAGCCTGGCCAAAGGCATCGAGCTCGGCACGTTGATGCGGATGAGCCAGGTCATTGTCTCGGTGACCGGCGTGGATGCATCGCAGGTCGCGGTGATCTCGGGACCGAACCTGGCCAGTGAAATTGCCGAGTGCCAACCCGCCGCCACCGTGATCGCGTGCAGTGACTCCGGACGTGCGGTGGCGCTACAGAGGTTCCTGAACAGCAGCTATTTCCGGCCCTACACCAACTCCGACGTCGTGGGCACCGAGATCGGCGGAGCGTGCAAGAACGTCATCGCGCTGGCTTGCGGAATGGCGGTGGGCGTGGGACTGGGCGAAAACACCGCGGCCACGATCATCACCCGCGGTCTAGCGGAGATCATGCGGCTCGGGCTGGCGCTGGGCGCCAAAGGCGCGACCCTGGCGGGCCTGGCCGGGGTCGGTGACCTGGTGGCGACCTGCACATCGCCCTATTCGCGAAACCGCTCGTTGGGGGAGCGCCTAGGACGAGGCGACACTATATATACGGCGTTGCATGGCAAGGACGGTCACGTCGTCGAGGGTGTGACGTCCTGCGAGTCGGTGCTTGCGCTGGCTTCCAGCTACGACGTGGAAATGCCACTCACCGATGCTGTGCACCGGGTCTGCCACAAGGGCCTGTCGGTCAACGACGCCATCGCCCTCTTGCTCGGCCGCAGCACCAAGCCGGAATAGGAAAAGCCCAGCTCGGGGCGTCGGACCCGACCTCTGCGGCGCTGACCCGGTAGCCTCTCCAGGTTGTGACTGCCAATAACCGCGGTGCCGAGCGCGTTCGGGTCGCCGTCGTTTTCGGCGGACGCAGCAACGAGCACGCCATTTCCTGCGTGTCTGCCGGCAGCATTCTGCGCAACCTCGACCCGGCGCGGTTCGACGTGGTCGCGATCGGCATCACTCCGGAAGGGTCGTGGGTGCTGACCGATGGCGATCCCGATGCGTTGGCGATCTCGAATCGTCAATTGCCCGGTGTGAGCTCCGATTCCGGTACCGAGCTGGCGTTGTCGGCCAATCCGCAGCGCGGCGGCCAACTGGTATCGCTGCCGTCGAGTGGAGGCCGACAAGCAGCAGAGCTGTTGACCTCCGTCGACGTCGTGTTCCCGGTTTTGCATGGTCCCTATGGCGAAGACGGCACCGTGCAGGGTTTGCTGGAGCTCGCCGGTGTGCCGTATGTGGGGGCCGGTGTGCTGGCCAGTGCCGCCGGCATGGACAAGGAATTCACCAAGAAACTGCTTGTGGCCGATGGACTTCCGGTCGGCCCCTACACGGTCTTGCGTCCGTCGCAGCCGACATTGCATCCTGAGGAACGCGAACGATTGGGGTTGCCGGCATTCGTCAAGCCCGCACGCGGTGGTTCCTCGATTGGCGTCAGTCGGGTGTCGAGTTGGGACGATCTGGACGCCGCGATCATTGAGGCCCGCCGCCACGACCCCAAAGTCATCGTGGAGGCTGAGGTCAGCGGCCGCGAGCTTGAATGCGGCGTGCTCGAAATGCCCGACGGCACAATCGAAGCCAGCACACTGGGGGAGATCCGGGTGGCCGGGGTGCGGGGCCGGGAAGACTCCTTCTACGACTTCGAGACCAAATACCTCGACGACGCAGCCGAATTGGACGTACCTGCCAAAGTCGACGACGAAATCGCGCATGCAGTAAGGCAATTGGCGATCAAAGCTTTCGGCGCCATCGACTGTCAGGGTCTGGCCCGGGTCGACTTCTTCCTCACCGACCACGGCCCAGTCATCAACGAGATCAACACGATGCCGGGATTCACCACGATCTCGATGTATCCGAGGATGTGGGCGGCGAGCGGCGTGGATTACCCGACCCTGCTGGCCACCATGGTGGACACGGCATTGGCCCGGGGTGTGGGCTTGCGCTGAGTCGGTCACTGCCAGAGGTGGTTTGGGGCGTAGCGTTCGGCGCACGGTAGCGGCGGCAACGGCGATGCTTGGGGTTTCTGGACCGCTTGACCACCGAGGCGCTGCCGCGGCTTTGAGTAAGCCACATTTCGGGAACTGGCGACGGTTCAGGTGTATCGGTGTTGAGCGTGTGTTGAGTATTGCTGTGGTTTGCGGTGTGCGGGGTGATTTGGTGGCGTCGCGTTTGCTGCCGGGCCGTCGACGGTCGCCTTCACGTAATGATCGGGTGTTGTTGATGTCTTCCTTTGTAATTGCGTTTCCTGAGGTTGTGGCTGCGGCTGTAATTGCGTTTCCTGAGGTTGTGGCTGCGGCGGCGGCGGATTTGAGTGAGGTCGGGTCAGCTGTGGGTGCGGCGTCGGCCGCGGCGTTGCTGCCGACAACGGGTGTGGCGGTTGCTGCTGGTGATGAGGTGTCGGCGGCGATTGCGGCGTTGTTTGGTGGTTATGGCCGGGAGTATCAGGCAATCAGTGTGCGCGCGGCGGAGTTTCATGCCCATTTTGTGCAGGCGGTAGGGAGTAAGGCAGTTGGCGATCGAGGCGTCCGAAGCCATCGACTCCGAGGTCTGGTCCGGGTCGACTTCATCCTCACCGAGGACGGCCCCGGTGACCAATTCATTTTGTCTGGACAACTATCGCCGTTGAACGGCCGGAAGTCCGCCCTAGGCGTGTGTTCAATATTTGCGGGCCCGATGTGCGCCGATTGTCGTGCGCCACGCGCTTTATGGCTGTACCGTTCGCTTTCGAGCGGTCGGGCCGCGCCGTAGACGTTGATTCTTAATTCGATTGGGCGTTGCTGATGTCGTCTTTCTTGGTTGTGGTCCCTGAGGTCCTCTCGGCGGCATCATCGGATCTGGGCCGGATCGGGTCGGCGGTGAGTGCGGCGGGTGCGGCGGCGGCGGCGCCGACAACGGGGCTGGTAGTTGCAGCGGGCGACGAGGTCTCGGCGGCGATTGCGAGCCTATTCGGTACCTACGGCCAGCAGTATCAGGCGATCAGTCTTCAGGCCGCGGACTTTCACTCGGCCTTGGTGCGGACTTTGGTGGCGGCCGGCGGAGCTTACGCGGGTGCGGAAGCGGCGAGTGTGGGGTCGTTTGAGGGTTTGGAGTCGGCAGTACTAGGGGCGATTAATGCCCCGACGAATCTGTTGTTGGGGCGTCCGTTGTTGGGTCCGGGTGTTGATGGTGCGGCGGGGTCGGGTGCTGCTGGTGGTGCGGGTGGGTTGTTGGTTGGTCGTGGTGGTAATGGCGGGTCGGGTGCGTCGGGGCAGGCCGGTGGTGCGGGTGGGGCGGCGGGTTTGTTGGGTCCGGGCGGCGTGGGCGGTACTGGTGGTGCGGGGGCTGCTGGTGGTGTGGGTGGCACTGGTGGCTGGCTGTTCGGTGCCGGCGGTGCTGGTGGGGTGGGTGGGGTGGGTAGTTCTGGTGGTGCTGGGGGTAGTGCGTTGTTGTTCGGTCATGGTGGTGCCGGTGGTGTGGGTGGGTCCGGGGTGGCGGGTGCGGTGGGGTCTGCGGGCGCGGCCGGGACGCAGTTTGCTGCGGGCGGTTCTGGTGGGTTGGGCACAGATGGTGGTGCGGCGGGGTCGGGTGGTGCGGGTGGTCGTGGTGGGTTGATATTCGGTAACGGTGGCGCGGGTGGCGCGGGTGGTGTGGGTGGTGTCGGTGGTGCCGGCGGTGCTGGTGGTGTGGGGTGGGCGGCGACCACGCCCGGTGGCACGGGCGGTGAGGGCGGTGATAGCGGGACCGGCGGGCATGGCGGTGCTGGTGGCGTTGGTGGGGTGGGTGGGCAGGGTCATGGGTTGTTTGGTCGTGCGGGTGTGAATGGTTCCGGTGGTGCTGGAGGTGCCGGCGGCAATTCGGGGGTTGCGGGTGACGGCGGGATGGGCGGCGCCGGTAACGCGCTGCTCACGGGTGGTGTGGGCGGGGTCGGCGGCGATACCGGCGGCGTCGGATTTGGCGGGGTCGGCGGGGCTGCGGGCGGACCGGGTGCAGGTGGGGGTGCTACGGGTGCGGCGGGCACGGTGGTGGCCGGCGGCAATGGCGGTGTGGGTGGGGCCGGTTTCAACGCGGCGGCGGCGGGTGGGTCGGGCACGGCCGGGGGGATGGGTGGTGCTGGGGGTAGTCACGGTAATGGCGGTGCCGGGGGTGCGGGCGGTAATGGCGCCGCGGGCGATAACGGTTCGGCGGGCAAGTTGGCGGGCCAGTCCGGCGGTGACGGGATGGCCGGCGGCGCGGGTGCGGTCGGAGGGGCCGGTGGCGCGGGTGGATCGGTGTCCGGCAATGGCGGCGCCGGCGGTGCGGGTGGGCGTGGCGCAGACGGTGGCGACGGTGGGGCCGGGAAGACGGGCTCTGATGCGGTGGCGGCCGGTGCTGCCGGGCAGGCCGGCGGGTCGGGCGGAAGCGGCGGGGTTGGCGGTAATGGCGGTAACGGCGGTGTGGGTGGTACCGCAGCGAAGGGTGCCGCGGGCGTCACGGGTGTCGGGGGTAATGCCGGCAATGGTGGCAATGGTGCGACTCCGGGTGATGGCGGCGCGGGTGGGGCCGGAGACAGCACGATCCGCGATGGCGGGGCCGGTGGCGCGGGCGGGAACACCGGTGTGGGCGGCGAGGGTGGTACCGGGGGTGCGGGCAGCAGCGTAGGCGGCGACGGCGCTAAGGGTTCGGCACCAACTGGGGTGTTGGGTAATGGTGGCGCGGGTGGTGCTGGGTTTAGCGCCACCGTTGTCGGTAGTGGTAGCGGCGGCGACGGTGGCGCCGGGGGTGCGGGCGGCAGTCATGGCAGTGGTGGCGCCGGGGGTGCCGGTGGTGACGGTGCGGTCGGCCAGAACGGCGCACAGGGTGTGGCTGGGAACGAGTCCGGCGGTGACGGCAAGGCGGGCGGCTCCGGCGGTGCCGGCGGTGCGGGTGGTGCCGGCGGATCGAAGGCCGGTGTCGGTGGTGTTGGCGGTGCGGGCGGCCAGGGTGCGCGGGGTGGTGATGGCGGCGCCGGGGTCACTGGT
>NZ_JBVAXG010000002.1:0-655011 GCF_055419245.1 Mycobacterium sp. IDUB_37
GTGCCGCCGGCGGCGCCCTGCAGGCCGGTGCCCGCGGTGGTGGTGTTGTCTGCGCCGGCGCCGCCGTTACCGCCCAGCCCGCCTGCGCCGCCGTTACCGGCCACCCCGGCGGTGCCGAGAGTCGAGCCGGTGCCCGCCGCGCCGGCGGCCCCGCCCACACCGCCGGTGCCGCCCTTGCCGCCGGCCTGGCCGGCCACGGCCACATCGGTGGAGGCGGCGCCGTCGCCGCCGATGCCGCCCTTGCCGCCGCTGCCGCCGACCCCGCCGTCGCCGCCCTTACCGTGAACCCCACCACTTCCCGCCCCAGCGGCACCACCGCTACCACCGGCACCTCCATTGCCGCCGGCATATCCCTGACCCCCCTGGGCACCGGCTGCCGCCGTGGTCGTGTTGTCCCCACCGGCGCTGCCGTTACCGCCGCTTCCGCCGGCCCCCCCGGATCCCGCGGTGCCGATGGCGCCTACGGTCGATCCGACCCCGCCGGCTCCGGACGCTCCGCCCTTGCCGCCGTCGCCACCCTTGCCGCCATCGAGGCCAGCGGTGTCAGGTCCAACGGCGGCAGCGGTTCCGCCATCCGCGCCGGCACCCCCCGCACCGCCGGCACCGCCTGCGCCGCCGACTCCTTGAACCCCACCACTTCCCGCCCCGGCGGCACCACCGCTACCACCGGCGCCTCCATTGCCGCCGGCATATCCCTGACCACCCTGGGCACCGGCTGCCGCCGTGGTCGTGTTGTCCCCACCGGCGCTGCCGTTACCGCCGCTTCCGCCGGTCCCCCCGGATCCCGCGGTGCCGATGGCGCCTACGGTCGATCCGACCCCGCCGGCTCCGGACGCTCCGCCCTTGCCGCCGTCGCCACCCTTGCCGCCATCGAGGCCAGCGGTGTCAGGTCCAACGGCGGCAGCGGTTCCGCCATCCGCGCCGGCACCCCCCGCACCGCCGGCACCGCCTGCGCCGCCGACTCCTTGAACCCCACCACTTCCCGCCCCGGCGGCACCACCGCTACCACCGGCGCCTCCATTGCCGCCGGCATATCCCTGACCACCCTGGGCACCGGCTGCCGCCGTGGTCGTGTTGTCCCCACCGGCGCTGCCGCTGCCGCCACTACCGCCGGCGCCACCAGCACCGGCCATACCGACTACACCGGCCGTGGACCCGACTCCACCCGCGCCGGACGCCCCGCCCTTGCCGCCGTCGCCGCCTTTGCCGCCGTCGAGGCCAGCAGTGTCAGGTCCAACCGCGGCGGCGGATCCGCCGTTGCCGCCGGCCCCGCCGATGCCGCCGGCGCCACCCGCGCCGCCCGCACCCTGAGCCGCGCCCGCACCGCCGCCAGTGCCGCCCTTTCCACCCGCGCCACCAGCGAAGCCGGAACTACCGTCGGCGCTGGATCCTGCTGCTGCGCTGGCGCCTGCTAGGCCGGCGCCACCCGCGCCGCCCGCCCCACCCGCTCCGTTGATGCCTGCGCCGCCGGACGCCCCACCCCAACTGAGTAACCCGCCGGCGCCGCCGGCCCCGCCCTGGCCGGCGATACCTCCCGTGCCGCCATCCCCGCCGGATCCACCTACGCCACCAAGTCCAGCGACGTTGCCGTCGCCGCCGCTTCCGCCGGTGCCACCCACACCACCGCCACCGCCTTGACCACCGTGCCCCGCCGACCCGAAGAGCAGGGCACCCCGACCACCGGCACCTCCACTGCCACCGTTTCCGCCGAGGCCACCCGTGCCGCCGAAGGCGCCGCCGGCCGCGCCGGTAAACCCGGTACCACCGAGTCCGCCGTGACCGCCGGCACCGCCCCGTGCGAAGAGGCCGCCGGCCCCACCGATGCCACCATGTCCGCCGTCGCCGGCGTTACCTCCAAAGGTGGCGTTGATGCCGGCTCCACCCCCGCCGCCGGCGCCACCGCGGCCGAATATCTGTGCCGCATGACCGCCGTCTCCGCCGTTCCCGCCCCCGTATCCACCATTGCCGCCCGCGCCGCCACCGCCCCATATGAGCGCACCGCCGCCGCCTTTGCCGCCCGTGCCGCCACCTGCACCACCGGTTCCGCCTGCGCCGCCGGCCCCGAATAGCACCTCGCCGTGTCCGCCCGCCCCGCCGGCGCCGCCTCCGTCGCCACCGGTGCCGCCGGTGCCACCGCCGCCGAACAGCAGGCCGCCGTGGCCACCGTTACCGCCGCCGGCTCCAACGCCACCCGCGCCACCCGCGCCGCCCAGTCCAGCCAGCCACCCTCCGTGGCCGCCGGCTCCGCCTGCTCCGCCGGCTCCGCCGGCGCCGCCTGCCCCCCCGTAACCAAATAGCCCGGCCCCGCCGCCGGCCCCACCGGCCTGAGCAGCCGATGCGAGCGCACTGTTACCTCCAGTGCCACCGAAACCACCTGAGCTGAAGAGGAATCCGCCGTGACCGCCGTGGCCACCGGCCGCCCCCATGCCGCCCATACCGCCGGTTCCGCCGGTTCCGTACAGCCAACCTCCGCGACCACCGGACCCGCCAGTGGCGCCGAACCCGCCGGCACCGCCCGTGCCGCCGTTGCCGATCAGTCCTGCGTCTCCACCGGCCCCGCCTACCTGCCCCGCTGCGCCGGGTGCGCCGGTTCCGCCGCTCCCGAGGAGTAGTCCCCCCGCTCCGCCTGCACCGCCAGGTGTGCTGGCATCCGCCCCGTTTCCGATCAGCGGACGTCCCAGTAACAACTGCGTTGGCTGATTGATCAGGTTGAGCAGAAGTTGCTCGACATTCGTGGCCTCGGCCGTCTGGTACGCGACGGCGCTGGCATGCAGGTTATGCACAAACTGCTGGTGGTATGCCGCAACCTGTGTGCTGACCGATTGGTATTGCTGGGCATGGTTGCCGAACAACTCGGCAATCCGGAGTGAGACCTCGTCAGCGGCGGCGGGCAATATCTGAGAAGTAGTTGCTGAGATGGACGTATTTACGCCATCAACAAATAGGCCGATGCGCCCGATATCCCCGGCGGCGGCCGACAGTATTTCGGCAGAAACCGAAATGTAATCCATTAAACGAAAGCTCCCAGCAGCACTTATCTGAGCCGCAACCCCACCACCCCCTGGATCGCTGCACAAATCGTACGTCAATAAACCGAGACATTGAACAGCATTGTGGGCGTTGCCTAAAGAGTTAGCTGTGATGGGATTGAGTGGAAGACGGGTACTGAGATTGCCCTCTTCCCGTACCCAAGGTACGGGTTTGCTGTGGAGCTGCATCCACCATGCGTCCACTACGCCCGGCGATGGGCCACCCGCTATTGCCAGGCCACCTTCTCGCGCGACTGAGACTGCAGCGCCGACCGGGCGCTGAGCGTGCACCGATCGGCCGCCGTTGAGGCGTCTAGAGTCAGGGTGCGATGACCATCGACGTGTGGATGCAGCATCCGACGCAGCGGTTCCTGCACAGCGACATGCTGGCGTCGCTGCGGCGCTGGACGGGTGGTTCGATGCCCGACACCGAAATCCCCATCGAGGCGACCATCCAGGCGATGGACGCGGGCGACGTCGAGTTCGGCCTTCTCAGTGCCTGGCGCGGTCCCGCCGGACAGGACTTGGTGTCCAATGAGGAAGTCCTCGGGTGGGTTCAGTCTTACCCGGATAGATTCGCCGGCCTGGCGACGGTCGATCTGGACCGGCCGATGGACGCGGTTCGTGAGCTGAGACGCCGTATTGATGAAGGGTTCGTCGGACTGCGTGTGG
Source organism: Mycobacterium sp. IDUB_37 (assembly GCF_055419245.1). Lineage (NCBI taxonomy): Bacteria > Bacillati > Actinomycetota > Actinomycetes > Mycobacteriales > Mycobacteriaceae > Mycobacterium > Mycobacterium sp. IDUB_37. The sequence goes on from NZ_JBVAXG010000002.1 coordinate 3,702, forward strand.
TGCCGTGGCTGTGGAATGCGCCGCCGACCGATCGGCGCTACTATCCGCTGTTCGCCCAGTGCGTCGAATCGGCAGTTCCGTTCTGTACGCAGGTCGGCCACACCGGACCGTTGCGGCCCTCGGAAACCGGACGCCCTATTCCTTACGTCGATCAGGTGGCACTCGACTTTCCGGAGCTCGTTATCGTGTGCGGACATGTCGGCTATCCGTGGACCGAGGAGATGGTCGCCGTCGCTCGCAAGCACGAGAACGTCTACATCGACACCTCGGCGTACACGATCAAACGCCTGCCGGACGAGTTGATCCGCTTCATGAAAACCGGTACCGGACAACGCAAAGTGTTGTTCGGAACGAACTATCCGATGATCGGTCACGCCCACGCCCTGGCGGGCCTTGACGAACTTGGGCTCAGCGACGAGGCTCGTCGAGACTTCCTACACGACAATGCCGAGCGCGTCTTCAGGTTGCAACGAAAGGTCGATAGATGAACGGTGCCCAGGCCCTGATCAACACGTTGGTCGACGGGGGCGTCGACGTCTGCTTCTCAAACCCGGGCACCTCCGAAATGCACTTTGTTGCCGCGTTGGACACCGTCGCGCAAATGCGTGGCGTACTAACCCTTTTCGAGGGTGTGGCTACCGGTGCCGCGGACGGGTATGCCCGCATCGCCGACCGCCCGGCAGCAGTGCTGTTGCACCTGGGCCCAGGACTGGGCAACGGTCTGGCCAATCTCCACAACGCCCGCCGTGCCCGGGTGCCCATGGTGGTAGTCGTCGGCGACCATGCGACGTACCACAAAAAGTACGATGCCCCACTGGAATCCGACATCGACGCTGTTGCTGGCACGGTCTCGGGATGGGTACGCCGGACGACCTCCGCCGCCGAAGTCGGCGCGGACGCCGCAGAAGCAATTGCCGCGAGCCGGGCTGGTGCGTTCATTTCGACGCTGATCCTGCCCGCCGACACATCGTGGTCTGACGGCGCCGAGCCGGCAACGGTTTCCGTGCAGCCTCCGGATAAGACGGTCGACGTGGCGTCGGTGGCCGAGGTGCTGCGATCGGGGGAACCCGCCACGATCCTGATCGGGGGAGATGCCACCCGCAGTCCTGGTCTGGCGGCAGCCGTGCGGATCGCCGAGGCCACGGGCGCCCGTCTGCTGTGTGAGACGTTCCCGACACGGCTGGAGCGTGGGGCGGGCGTGCCCGCGATCGAGCGGCTCGGCTACTTCGCCGAGGCCGCCGCGGCTCAATTGGATGGCGCCAAGCACCTGGTGCTGGTCGGCGCCAAGTCGCCGGTCTCGTTCTTCGCCTACCCGAATATGCCCAGCGACCTGGTGCCGGCCGGGTGCACAGTTCACCTGGTTGCCGAATACAACGGTGCCGCAGACGCTTTGGCTGCGCTGGCCGATGAGGTAGCCCCCGGCACTCAGGCTTCGGTCGCAGCCGCGACGCGTCCGCAGGTGCCTTCGGGTCCGTTGACGTCCGCAACCGCGGCCGAGGTTATCGGTGCGGTGATGCCGGAACGGGCGATCGTCGTCGACGAGGCCAACACTTCGGGGTTGCTACTGCCGCAGACCACCGCCGGTGCGCCGGCCCATGATTGGCTGACCCTGACCGGCGGAGCGATCGGCTATGGCATCCCGACCGCGGTCGGCGCCGCAATCGCCGCACCGGATCGGCCAGTGCTGGCACTGCAATCGGACGGGTCGGCGATGTACACGATTTCGGGTCTTTGGTCGCAGGCGCGGGAGAATCTGAACGTAACCACCGTGATCTACAACAACGGTGCCTACGACATCCTGCGGCTCGAGCTGCAACGCGTGGGCGCCGGTGCCGCCCCCGGTCCCAAAGCGCTTGATCTGCTCGATATCTCGCGTCCCACAATGGATTTCACCAAGATCGCGGAAGGTATGGGCGTGCCTGCGCGTCGGGTCACCACGTGCGAGGAGCTGGCTGAAGCGCTACAGGCCGCATTTGCCGAACCGGGGCCGCACCTGATCGACGCCGTGGTGCCGTCATTGCTGGGCTAGTTCGGCGAGGTGGCTGAACAGCCAATCCGCCAGTTGATCGAGCACGCCCACACCGGCTTCGAACGAATCCGCGTCGGCCGCTAATGCCACACCGAGGTCCCCGGCCTCGACAGGTACGATCCCGAACTGTCGCACCAGATAGCCGGAATCCAACCCAGGGCCCCAACCACCCTTCGCGGCCACACCTTTGGCGGCCAAACCCCAGCGGTGGCCGGGAACCAAGTGGCGCATCAGGTCGACAACCGTGGCCGCTTCGGCAACGGCGCCGAGGTTCGCGGCGAACCGCGCCTGTCGCGCCAATGACCACTGTGTTTGTCCGAAAGCAGTGAACCCCGCCCTCAATCTTCGTGATTCGACGACGGTGGCCTTGTCACCCGCCGCTTCTAAGGTTGTCTGGACGAGCCGCGCCGCCTCCGTAGGCTCGCCAAGTTGCGACCACAACGCTTCCGACGCCGGGTTGTCGGATTCGGTTATCGCTTTAACCACCAGGGGTTCTGCTCCGACTCGATCCATTCGCTGAGCCGCGACCGCCAACGGGACTTTGATCGTCGACCACGCGACGCCGGCGTCCCACCGGCCGTATGAGTAGGTCCCGCCCGGTCCCGCGATTGCGACACCGACGACGGCAGGAATCGACGCAGCCAGCCGGTCGAAGCTGGCGCCGACGGGAATTCCGTTGTGCATCAACGTCAGACGGGGCCGCCCGCGCCACCGGTGCCACCCGTGCCGCCGGTACCTCCGGTGCCGCCGGCAGTAACACCACCGGAATTGCCGCCTTGACTCACACCGCCGGCACCACCGGTGCCGCCGAATTGGCCGCTTCCGGATTGGCCGCCTGAGCCACCCTGGCCGCCGGCTCCGCTGGCGGCGCCGTTGCCTCCTGTGCCCCCGGTACCCGCCAACGAGCCGGTACCGGCCGTGCCGCCGTTGCCCCCATCGCCGCCGTCTCCGCCGGTTCCACCGACGCCGCCCGCCCCGCCGGCACCGGCGGTTGCACCGGCACCGTTGGCGGCGCCACCGGATCCGCCGCCGCCGCCGGCGCCACCCGTCGCGCCAAATGCGCCATTACCGCCGGTTCCGCCGGTTCCGCCGGTCCCGGTGGTGGCCGACCCACCCGTACCTGTTGCGGCGCCCGTGCCGCCGTTGCCGCCGGCTCCGCCGGTTCCGCCGGAGGCGCCCTTGCCCGCATTGCCACCGGCCCCACCGGCTGCGCCAGTGCCGCCGCTGCCACCATTCGAGCCGCCGTCGCCGCCGCTGCCACCCAAGCCGCCTTGCCCGCCGTTGCCTGCGTTGATGCTGCCGTTGGTGGCGTTGCCGCCGTTGCCGCCGTTTCCGCCGGTGGCTGCCCCGTTGGTCCCATTGGCGGTCGCACTGCCGCCGTTGCCGCCCGCGCCGCCATTGTTGCCGAGGCCGACCGCCTTGCTATCGCTTCCGATTGCATTCGTCGCGTTGCCGCCGTTGCCGCCATTTCCGCCGGTGGCGTTACCGCCCTCACCGCTTGCCGTGGCCGCGCCGCCCGCCGTGCCGGTACCGCCGTTCCCGCCCTGGCCGCCCGCACCGCCGCTGCCGCCGTCACCTGCGTTCGCCGTACCGGATTTGCCGCCCGCATTCGCTACGCCGCCGGCGCCACCGGTACCACCTGGCGCCGCCGCACCGCCGCCGCCACCATTTCCGCCGTCGCCACCGGTGGCTATTGCGCCATCGGCGTTATTGGTGACGGTATTGCCGGCTCCACCAAGGCCACCCTGCTGCAAGCCTGTGGTGCCGTCACCACCTGTGCCACCCGGGCTGCCCGGGTTGGGGGAGCCGGTGGGAGCGGTGGTGGTGGGCGCGAATTGATTGTTCTGACCGTCGGCACCACTGCCGCCCTTGCCGCCGATGCCGCCGTTGCCGCCGTCGCCACCCTTGCCGAGGCCACCAGCTTTGCCGGTACCACCACCGGCGCCGCCCAGACCCGCCAGGCCACCGTTGGTTCCGTCGCCGCCGGCGCCTCCGTCGCCGCCAGTGGAAGTGGCGTCGTAGGCGGCCGTGAAGGTCTGCGAGCCATTGGCGCCATCCGCGCCGATACCGCCGTTGGCACCGTTTCCGCCGTTACCGCCGTTGCCGCCGGTCAGACCACCCGTACCGCCAACGCCGCCGTTGCCGCCGTTGCCGGCCGCACCGGCACTGCCGCCGGCACCGCCATCACCGGCCGTGATGCTGCCCGACGAAGCGCTGGCGTTTCCGCCGGCGACACCCAACCCGCCGTCCCCACCGGTCCCGGCGTTACCGCCGTTGCCACCGACCCCGCCAGTGCCGTTGGCTGCGTTCGTCGTGCCCGCACCACCCTTGCCGCCGCTGCCACCGTTGCCAGCACTGCCTCCGGTGCCGCCCGAACCGCCGGATCCGGCCGCAGCTCCATTGCTGTTGCTGGTGCCGCCGATCGCACCGTTGCCGCCACCGCCGCCCTTGCCGCCGTTGCCGCTGTTCCCACCAACACCGCCAGCGCCACCCGAACCGCCGATGCCGGCCGCGCCACCGTTACCGCCCACGCCACCCGTGCCGCCTTGACCGCCCGTTCCGCCAACACCGCCGTTCGGGGCATCCGACACCCCTGCATTGGGTGTGACGGCAGCGCCGCCTTTCCCACCGTTGCCCGCGCTACCGGCCGCACCACCCGTGCCGCCCCCGCCGCCGGTGCCGCCCTGGCCACCGGCCGCGCCGCCGTTGCCGCCCGCGCCGCCACTGCCACCGCCACCGCCGGTGCCGCCAGTGTCGCCCGCGGGCGCGGTCACCGTGCCAGAGAGACCAGTCGCGCCGTCGCTGCCGCTACCGCCGATGCCGCCGGTGCCGCCCTTACCGCCGCTGCCGCCGGTGCCCGCATTGGCGCCCGCCAGTCCGCCGCCGCCACCATCACCACCGGCGCCGCCCGCGTTACCGGTGTTGCCGTTGCCCGCCATGACCGCAGCCGCGTTGGCGCCGTTGCCGCCGCCGCCGCCAAGACCGCCGGCGCCACCGGTGCCGCCGAATCCGGTGTTGCCCGCGATGCCACCGTTGGCCGCCCCCGCCACACCACCGCTTCCGCCGTTGCCGCCCGCCCCGCCCGTGCCACCGGCGACGGCCGCGGCATTGCCGGCAGTGTTGTTGCCGGCCTGGCCGCCGTCGCCACCCGTCCCGCCGTTGCCGCCGTTGCCGCCATTGCCACCGGTGCCGCCAGCGCCGCCCGAGCCACCACCAGTGCCACCGCTTCCGCCGTTGCCGCCCGGGTTGGCGGACCCGCCGGCTGTGTTCGCACTGGCCGAATTGTTCGTGCCGGCGTTTCCGGTGGTGCCGTTGCCGCCCTTCCCGCCGGTCCCGCCGTTGCCCCCGGGTCCCGTAGCGCCCGCAATGCCGCCCGCGCCAGTGCCGGCCGAACCACCAGCACCGGCCAATCCGCCCTTGCCGCCGTCACCACCGTTGCCACCGTTGTTGCCACCGGCGGCGCCGTTGTTGCCGTCAGCGCCATTGCCGCCGAGGCCCCCCGCACCACCGACACCGCCGGCGCCGGCCTTTCCGCCCGTGACCGCTGCACCCCCGGTGCCGCCTTTACCGCCTTGGCCACCACCGAAGCCGCTGTTCCCGTTCGAACCATCACCCACGGCGGCAGTGGCATTTGCGCCGGTCCCGCCTTGACCACCAGTCCCACCGGTGCCGCCGGCGCCGACGCCACCGCCGAGACCGCCGTTGGACAGAATGCCCCCGGCCCCCGCGATGCCACCGGGCCCGGCGGTCCCGCCGTTGCCGCCGCCACCACCATTGCCGGCCGCCACCACGGTTGAGCCGTCGCCGCCCGCGCCGCCGCTCCCGCCGGTGCCGCCTTGGCCGCCGAGGCCGCCCGCTCCACCATGGCCGAATAACACGGGCCCGCCGCCACCCAGCCCGCCCGCGCCGCCGTTACCGCCCAGACCTCCACCGTCACCCACGCCGCCGACTACGACCGAAGCTTTCCCGGCGCCGCCGTTGCCCCCCTGGCCGCCGGCGCCGCCGTCGCCGCCGTTCATGAACAAGCCGCCGGCGCCGCCGTTGCCCCCGATGCCGCCATTGCCGGCGCCGCCACCGCCCACCGCGCCCGGGGCTCCGATGCCGCCTGCCCCGCCATGACCGCCAGCACCGATCATCAATGCGCCGTTTCCGCCGTCGCCGCCGTGGCCGCCCGTGCCACCACCGGACCCACCCTGGCCGCCCGCGCCACCGATGCCGCCGCCACCGGCCAACCACGCGCTGTTGCCGCCGTTTCCGCCGATGCCACCGGCACCGCCACTGCCCGCCCCGACGCCGCCGATACCGCCGGACCCGCCTGCGCCGATCAGTAGTCCACCGCTGCCACCGTTGCCGCCCCTGCCGCCGTTGCTGCCGCCGGCCCCCCCGACGCCACCGTTACCGATCAGGCCGCCCGACCCGCCGTTGCCGCCGGATTGGCCTGTTGCGCCGGCTGCACCGTTCCCTCCGCTGCCGAACAGCCAACCGCCGTCCTTGCCGTCGCCGCCCGGTGTCGTCGCATTGGCGCCATTGCCGATGATCGGACGCGACAGCAGCGCCTGGATCGGGTCGGTCGCCGCGGCCCATTGCGCATTCACCGCTTCTGCGGCGCCGTAGGTGCCCGCGCCGGCGCTCACTGTCTGCACGAATTGCGTGTGCAATGCCGCGGCCGCGTTGCGAGCGCTTGATAGCCCGCCGCGTGCTGAGAGAACAGCGTGGTGATGGCGGCCGAGACCTCGTCGGCCGCGGCCGACAGCAACCCCGTTGTCGACGGCGCGGCAGCCGCGCTCGCGGCAGAGACCGACGCGCCGATGTCGGCCAGATTGGTGGCGATCGCCGTCATCGCTTCCGGTACGACAAGTAGGTATGACATCCGGCAACCTCGCAGTACTAAAAGGTGGCCCGGCGGCAGCCAGGGCAAGCGTCGATGCAAGCGGTTAGGCGCGGATCGTATCGCGTCTCGTCAGCCCGTTGTTGGATTCACACGCAATAGCGGATTTTGCTCGTGGAGGTGGGCTTGGCGGCTGCAGATGCGTCACACGTGCTGGCTACCGATCGACGCGGAACACCGGGTCCGCGCAATCCACACCCTCCGCGGACAGTTGCCTTTTGAGCACTTTGAAGGTGACCGTCCCCGGTAGCCCGGCGCTGACGCGCACGTAGGACGGCCACTGTTTGGGTCCGAGATCGGATTGCCGGCCAAGAAAGTCGCGGAATTCGGCCACATCGAACTCGGTGCCCACCGGCATGACGAGGGCGGCCATCACCTGGTCGCCGACCGCCGGGTCGGGTATCGGATATACGGCAACCTCGATCACGTCGGGGTAGCGAATCAGCACCCGTTCGATCGGGGCGGTGCCGAGGTTCTCCCCGTCGACTCGCATCCAGTCACCGAGTCGCCCGGCGAAATAGGCAAATCCTGCATCGTCGCGGTAGGCCAGGTCGCCGCTGTGGTAGATGCCGCCGGCCATGCGTTCGGCCTGTGCCGCCTCGTCGTTGTAGTAGCCCTCGAATCCGCCGGCTCCGGCGGTGTTCACCAGTTCGCCGACGACGCCCGGCGGGCACTCCTGGCCGGTCGACGGGTCGTGGATCGCGACGCCCTCGGGTAGCGGCCCCAGTGCGCCGGCCGGAGTGTCGGGGGTGCGGGCGATCGCGACGCCGAGTTCGGTGGAACCGAAGCCGTCCTGCACGCGGCAGGCGAATCTGCGGGCGAAGCGCTCGATGTCTCTGGGCGCGCCTTCATTCCCGTACACCGCGCGCAACGGATTGTCGGCGTCGTCCGATTGCTCGGGCGTGGCCAGTACGTACGACAGTGGCTTGCCGACGTAGTTGGCATAGGTGGCGCCGTAGCGGCGCACGTCAGGAAGGAATCCGGACGCAGAAAACTTGCGTCGCAAAACCAGTGCGCCCTGGCACGCCACCGCCACGCCCCAGCCGACCAGCAACGCGTTGGAATGGAACAACGGCATCGAGACGTAGCAGACGTCGTCGGGTCCCAGCCCGAAGCGCTGAGTCATCCCCATTCCGGCGGTCGCGACCTTGCCGTGGCTGCACTTCACCGCCTTCGGCTCACCGCTGGTTCCGGAGGTGAAGATCAGCATGAAAAGGTCTGCCGGAGAAGCAGATTGGAAATGCGGCTCGGTATCCCGATGCGCCGCGACCTCGTTGCCCCATGCTTCAGAGTCGACGTTGATGTGCTCGATGCCGTCCAGCGTCTCGGCCGACGCCGAGTCGGCCAGCACCAGTTGGCAATCGGCGTGGCCGATGTCACGGATCAGCGCCGCACCGCGGCGCACCGGATTGAGCCCCACCGGGACGATGCCCGACATGCCGGCCGCAACCAGCACCGCCGAGAAGAACGGGGTGTTCTGCAACAGCACGCCGACGTGCGGTGGCCGGGCCGGATCCAGACGCGCACGCAAGGCGGCTGCGATCGCCGCCGCGTGCCTCAGATGGTCCCGCCAACTAGAAAACGAGTCCTCGAAATACACACCGTGGTCGTCGATTTCGGCCAGCGGTCGCAGCAGGTCGGTAACCGTGCTCAAGCAGGAGTCTCCGCCAATTCGCGGCCGATCAACCGCAATTGCCCGGTGGCCCCACCCAACGCGAACTCGGCCTCCTTGGCGGCCAGGAAGTAGCGGTGCACCGGGTGATCGGTGTCCACGCCGACCCCGCCGTGCACGTGCACGATGGTGTGCGCCACCCGATGCCCGGCATCGGCCGCCCAGAACGCCGCGGAGGCCACGTCGATCTCGGCGGGAATGTCCTCGGCCACCTTCCAGGCAGCCTGAGTCAGGGTCAACCGCAACCCCTTGACGTCGATGTATCCGTCGGCCAGCCGCTGACCCACCGCCTGGAAGCTGCCGATCGGGCGGTCGAACTGCTCACGGGTGCGGGCGTATTCGGCCGTCAGTCGCAGACCTCGATCGAGCACGCCCAGTTGGTAAGCGCTACGGCCCAATGTGGAGATGGTGCGCAGCCAAGCGACCACTTCACCTGCCCCGGAGGCTTCACCAACCTGGCGGGCCGAGTCCACTGAAACACCGTCCAGCGCCAGGTGCCCGACGCTGCCCAGGCCTGTCGTCTGTAACGGCGTCACCGTCACACCCGGGTCGTCGGCGGCGACGAGGAAGACGGCGGTACCGGACTCGGTTTCGGCGGGCACCAGGAACCCATCTGCGAGCGGACCATAGAAGACAAGGGTGCGACTCCCGGTCAGCTCGTAACCGTCACCCGCGCTGGCTGCCTGTACCGGACCTTCGCCCATCTCGCCGTCCAGCGCAACGGTCAGGATCTTCTCCCCGCTCACTGCCGCGTTGCCCCAGCTCTGCTGCAACTCCTCGGAGCCGAACCGGGCCAGCGCGCCGGAGGCCAGCACCACCGATTCCAGGTAGGGCACCGCCGCCAGTTGATGCCCGAGCGCAACCAGGATTGCGACCTGCTCGAGAACTCCGAAACCGTCACCGCCCACCTGGGTGGCGGCCGCGCTGGTCAGGATGCCGCTGTCGATGAGCTTGCGCCACAGATCGCGGTCGAACCGTTGGTCGAGCTTGCCCAGCTCGCGTTGATGTTCGGGGGTGCATACCGAGTCGACGATGGTGTCGACCAGCCCGCCGAGGTCCTGGGCCGCTTCTGTTGTCGTGAAATCCATGGATACGCGTCCTTTGGGAAGAGTCTGCGGAACTGGTCAGCGGTTGGCTCGGGGCAAGCCGAGCGCGACCATGCCGATGATGTCGCGCTGGACTTCGTTGGTACCGCCGCCGAAGGTCAGGATCAGGCAGGCACGGTGCATCCGCTCGACCCGGCTGCGTAGCAGGGATCCCGGCGAATCCTGGCGGAGTGTCGCGGCGGTACCGAGCACCTCCATCAGCAGCCGGTAGGCCTCGGTGGCCAGCTCGGTGCCATAGACCTTGGCCGCTGACGCATCCGCCGGATTCAGCGCCTCGCTCGAGGCCGACGCCAGCTCCCAGTTGATCAGCTTGAGCACCTCGGCCTTGGCGTGCACCCGAGCCAGGTTGAGCTGCACCCACTCCGAATCGATGAGGCGTGCGCCGCCGGCGTCCTTGGTGTTCTGCGCCCACTCGCGAACCTCCCGCAAGGACAGGAAGATCGGCTGCGGTGACACCAGCGCGACCCGCTCGTGGTTGAGCTGGTTGGTCACCAGCTTCCAGCCGCCGTGCTCCTCGCCGACCAGGTTGGTCACCGGCACGCGCACGTCGGAGTAGTACGTGGCGCTGGTATCCACCCCGGCCATGGTGTGCACCGGTGTCCAGGAGAAACCCTCGGCGGTGGTCGGCACCACCAGCATCGAGATGCCGCGGTGCTTCTTGGCCTCCGGGTTGGTGCGCACGGCCAGCCAGACCCAGTCCGCGTAGGCGATCAGGCTGGTCCACATCTTTTGGCCATTGACGACGTAGTCGTCACCGTCGCGGACCGCGGTGGTGCGCAGGTTGGCCAGGTCGGTGCCGGCGCTGGGCTCGGAATAGCCGATCGCAAAGTGCAGGTCGCCGGCCGCAATCTTGGGCAGGAAGAATTTCTTCTGTTCTTCGGTGCCGAACGCCATGATCGTCGGCGCGACGCTGTTGATCGTCAGGAACGGCACCGGCACGCCGGCCACCGCGGCCTCATCGGTGAAGATCAGCGAATCCATCGGGGAGCGGTCCTGGCCGCCGTACTCCTTGGGCCAGTTCAGAGTGAGCCACCCGTCCTTGCCCATCTGCGAGACGGTGTCGCGGTACGCGTTGCCGGTCCCGACTTCGCCCTGGGTGGAACTCAGCGCTTCGCGCCGCTCCGGTGTCATCAACTTGGTGAAGTACGAACGCAGTTCGCGACGCAACTCCTCCTGCTCAGGGGTGTAACTGATGCGCATTCCTGCCGCCTCCGATCAACCGATCGTCTCTGTGCCGCTAGCTCATTTACAAGCGGTTGTAACCGCCGCGATCACTACCAGGGCTACCCGTTCGTCTCCCCGGTTGTAACACGTTCTAGTCTGGGAATCCAGCGACGGCCGTTGATGGCGACCGCTCCGTTTCCTATGAGGCGTCGGGGTCCTATGGTGGTGCTAGCAGTTGATGGAGTTCGAACGAGGCCAATTTCCTAACTTCAGCCCAGGTTCAAGGAGAATGCCGTGCGAGTGAATGTGGACCGTGACCGTTGCGAAGGTAACGCCGTGTGCTTAGGAATCGCGCCGGATATCTTCGATTTGGACGACGAGGATTATGCCGTTGTGAAGACCGATCCGATCCCTGCTGACCAGGAAGATCTGGCTGAGCAGTCGATCGCGGAATGCCCTCGCGCAGCGCTCCTGCGTGCAGACTAGCCCCGGTAACCGAAACTAGAGGTATTCATAAATTGACTAGCAGCGCTACGAACGCGACCGATCTGTCCGGCAAGGTCGCGGTGGTGACCGGTGCCGCCGCCGGACTGGGCCGTGCCGAGGCGATCGGCCTGGCCCGACTCGGTGCCACTGTCGTCGTCAACGACATCGCCAAGGGTCTGGACGCATCCGACGTCCTCGACGAGATCAGCTCGGCCGGCTCCAAGGGGATCGCCGTCGCGGGCGACATCAGTCAACGCGACACCGCCGACGAACTCCTCACCACCGCCGACGGCCTGGGCGGGCTGGACATCGTCGTCAACAACGCCGGCATCACTCGCGACCGGATGCTGTTCAACATGTCCGACGAGGACTGGGACCAGGTCATCGCCGTTCATCTGCGCGGTCACTTCCTGCTCACCCGCAACGCCGCCACCTACTGGCGCAACAAAGCCAAGGAAGCCGGCGGATCCATCTTCGGCCGGATCATCAATACCTCGTCGGAAGCCGGTCTGGTCGGCCCGGTCGGCCAAGCCAACTACGGCGCCGCCAAAGCCGGCATCACTGCACTGACGCTGACGGCGGCGCGGGCCCTGGGCAAGTACGGAGTTTGCGCCAACGCGATCGCCCCACGCGCGCGCACCGCGATGACCGCCGACGTGTTCGGCGCGGCGCCCGAGGACGACGACATCGACCCGCTGTCGCCCGAACACGTGGTGAACCTGGTCCAGTTTCTGGCCTCGCCCGCCGCCGCTGAGGTCAACGGACAGCTCTTCATCGTTTACGGCCCTCGCGTAACGCTGATCGCGGCACCCACCGTGGAACACCGGTTCGACGCCGGTGCCGAGGTCTGGGATCCGGCGGAGTTGAGCTCGACGCTGCAGGGCTACTTTGCTGGCCGAGACCCCGAGGTGACTTTCGCCGCTACCGGCGTGATGGGCTGACCTGCTCGTGCCTCGTTCCCAGGAACATCCGCGATCGCGCGGACGCCGCGTTCGACTTGCGGTTTTTGTCGCCGCGCTTCCGTTGCTCGCGCGAATCCGTAGACGTCCCGACCGCGGGACCACCGGCTTCGACAGGCTGGCCTGGCCCAGCCGGCGCCGGCGTATCAGCGGCGTTGGTCGAGTGTGGAGCAGAAATACCAGGTCGGCATATTTGCTGCAAAATATTCGAGGGTTCATCGACACCCGGAACTTGTTCTAGTTACTATGAGCCGGCTCACACCAAGCAACGAGTCATCCAACGGTGTGTTCAGGGCAGAGCATCATTCGCCGCGAGCAGCAGATTGGGGACCCGGTTGTTGCAAAAACTTGCCGTACCGGCCCGCGCCGTCGGTGGGTTCTTCGAGATGTCGATGGAAACCGCACGCGCTGCCTTCCGGCGGCCATTTCAATTCCGGGAGTTCCTCGATCAAACCTGGATGGTCGCACGGGTGTCGCTGGTCCCCACGCTGCTGGTATCCATTCCTTTCACCGTGCTGGTGGCCTTCACCCTGAACATCCTGCTGCGCGAAATCGGCGCCGCCGACCTCTCCGGCGCCGGCACGGCGTTTGGCACCATTACCCAGCTCGGCCCGGTCGTAACGGTGCTCGTGGTGGCAGGTGCGGGCGCCACCGCGATCTGCGCCGACCTGGGAGCCCGGACCATCCGCGAAGAGATCGACGCGATGCGGGTGTTGGGCATCGACCCGATTCAGCGACTCGTGGTTCCCAGGGTGCTGGCGTCCACGCTGGTCGCGCTACTGCTCAACGGCCTGGTCTGCATGATCGGCCTGTCGGGCGGCTACGTGTTCTCCGTCTTCCTGCAGGGCGTCAACCCGGGTGCATTCGTCAACGGGCTGACCGTGCTGACCGGCCTGCGGGAGCTGATCCTCGCCGAAGTCAAGGCGTTGTTGTTCGGCGTGATGGCCGGGCTGGTCGGGTGCTACCGCGGCCTGACTGTCAAAGGTGGCCCCAAGGGTGTCGGCAACGCGGTCAACGAAACCGTTGTGTACGCGTTCATCTGCCTCTTCGTCATCAACGTTGTCATGACCGCCATCGGCGTCAGAATCTCAGCGAAGTAGGGACGGCGGCGTAACGATGGGTCATGTCCAAGCGATGGTGAAGATGCCATGAGTTACGACGCCACATATCGCGTTCGCCACTTCTTCTCCCGGTTCGCGGGTCCGGTAGATAACTTCGGCGAGCAGGCGCTGTTCTACGGCGAAACCATCCGTTACGTCCCCAACGCCATCTCCCGGTATCGCAAGGAGACCATCCGGCTGATCGCGGAGATGACGCTCGGCGCGGGCGCACTGATCATGATCGGCGGCACGGTCGGCGTCGCGGCCTTCCTGACGCTGGCATCCGGCGGCGTCATCGCCGTGCAGGGTTATTCCTCCCTGGGCAACATCGGCATCGAGGCGCTGACCGGATTCCTTTCAGCCTTCCTCAACGTCCGCGTGGTCGCGCCGGTCATCGCCGGCATTGCGCTGGCAGCCACCATCGGCGCCGGCGCTACCGCGCAGTTGGGTGCCATGCGGGTGTCGGAGGAGATCGACGCCGTCGAATGCATGGCCGTGCACTCGGTGTCGTACCTGGTGTCGACCAGATTGATTGCCGGCCTGGTGGCGATCATCCCGCTGTACTCGTTATCGGTGCTGGCCGCCTTCTTCGCCGCTCGCTTCACCACCGTTTTCATCAACGGCCAGTCGGCCGGCCTCTACGACCACTACTTCAACACCTTCCTCATCCCGTCCGACCTGCTGTGGTCATTCCTGCAGGCCATCGTGATGTCGATCGCGGTGATGCTGGTGCATACCTATTACGGCTATAACGCCAGTGGCGGATCGGTCGGCGTGGGTATTGCCGTCGGCACCGCGGTGCGAACCTCCCTGATCGTTGTCGTGGTCATCACCCTGTTCATCTCACTCGCCGCATACGGCGCGTCCGGCAACTTCAACCTGTCGGGGTAGGGGCAATGTCAGAGACGGCATCACGAAAAACCGCGGGACGGGTGGCTGCGGCGATACTCACTTCGATCTTGGTGGCGTCCGTCGTCGTTACGTACTTGTCCTACACCGACGCGTTCACCTCGACCGACACCGTCACCGTCTCTTCGCCGCGGGCCGGCCTGGTGATGGAGACGGGCGCGAAGGTCAAGTTCCGGGGTATTCAGATCGGCCGAGTCGAGGAGATCAGCTACAGCGGTGAACAGGCGCGGCTGAAGCTGGCGATCGACAGCGGCGAAATGCACTTCATCCCGTCCAATTCGACGGTGCACATCGCCGGCAACACCATCTTCGGCGCGAAGTCGGTGGAGTTCATCCCGCCCCCGGGCGACACTGCCGCCAAGACCTCGCTTCGTGCCGGTGCCCAGGTCGAGGCGAAGGCGGTGCAGCTCGAGGTCAACACGCTCTTCCAATCGCTGATCGACCTGCTGCACAAGATCGACCCGATCGAGTTGAACGGAACCCTCAGCGCGCTCTCCGAGGGCCTGCGCGGCCACGGCGACGACGTGGGGGCGCTGTTCAGCGGCCTGAATACGCTGACCCGCCAAGTGAATCCGAAGTTGCCGGCACTGCAGGAAGACTTCCGCAAGGCGGGTGTGGCGCTGGGTTACTACGGCGATGCGGCCCCCGATCTGAACACCGTGTTCGGCAATCTGCCGACGATCAGTAAGACGGTCGTGGATCAGCAGAACAACCTGAACACCACGCTGCTATCCACCATCGGCCTGGCCAACAACGGTTACGAAACGCTGGCGCCGGCCGAGCAGAACCTGATCGACACGATCAACAGGCTGCGCGCGCCGCTGAAAGTAGCCGGCGACTATTCGCCGGAATTCGGCTGCCTGCTCGCTGGCATCGACCGCGGTGTCAAGGAGTTCGGCCCGCTGCTCGGTGTTCGCAAGGCCGGCTTGTTCACGTCGTCGAGTTTCGTGTTGGGTTCGCCCGCCTACGTGTGGCCGGAGAGCCTGCCGGTCGTCAATGCTTCCGGCGGCCCGAACTGCCGGGGGTTACCCAACATCCCGACCAAGCAGACCGGCGGGTCGTTCTACAAAGCGCCGTTCCTGGTCACCGATAACGCGCTGATCCCGTATGAGCCGTTCACCGAGGTGCAGTTCGACGCGCCCTCGACCCTGCAGTTCCTGTTCCACGGCGCCTTCGCAGAACGGGACGACTTCTAATGGCCTCGGGAACTTTGCCATCGCACCGGTCGATGGTCATCAAGGTCGGCGTTTTCACCGTGGTGATGCTGCTGGTGAGCGCGGCTCTGGTGGTGGTGTTCGGTGACTTCCGATTCGGCTCGGAAAACAAGTACCACGCCACCTTCCTCGATGCGTCGCGGTTGAAGGCCGGCCAGAAGGTGCGTATCGCGGGCGTGCCCGTCGGTGCCATCTCGGGCGTCAAGCTCAACCCGGACAACACCGTTGACGTCGAGTTTGGCGTCGACGAGCGCTACACCCTGTACTCCTCGACGCGGGCGGTGATCCGCTACGAGAACCTGGTCGGCGACCGTTTCATGGAGATCACCTCCGGTCCGGGGGAGCTGCGCAAGCTCCCGGCGGGCGGCACCATCGACTCCCGGCACACCCAGCCGGCCCTGGACCTCGACGCGCTGCTGGGCGGGCTGAAGCCGGTGCTCAAGGGCCTGGATGCAGACAAGCTGAACACCGTCACCAGCGCCATCATCGAGTTGTTGCAGGGTCAGGGCGGAGCGTTGGCCAACGTGCTGGCGGACACCAGCGCTTTTTCGTCGACACTCGGTAAGCGGGATCAGCTCATCGGCGACGTGATCACCAACCTCAACACGGTTTTGGGCACCATCGACGAGCGCAGTGCCAAGTTCTCGGCCAGTGTCGACCAGTTGCAGCAGTTGGTGACGGGGCTGGCCAACAACCGCGACGCCATCGCGGGTGCCATCCCGCCGCTGGCCTCGACGACGACTGATCTCACCGAATTGCTGCGCAACTCGCGTCGGCCGCTGCAGGGAATCCTGGAAAACGCCCGGCCGCTGGCGACCGAACTGGACAACCGCAAGGCCGAGGTCAACAACGACGTCGAGCAACTGGGCGAGGACTACCTGCGGTTGTCCGCGCTCGGTGCCTACGGATCGTTTTTCAACATCTACTTCTGCGCGGTGACGATCAAGATCAACGGACCTGCCGGCGGCGACATTCTGCTGCCGCTGGGCGGCCAAGTCGACCCCAGCAAGGGGAGGTGTTCCTTTGCCAAGTGACGAGAACCCGAATAGCGAGAGTCCAGGTACCGGGAAGATAAATCGCGGAGCGCCCGATCCGCTTCGCGTCGGCATTATCGGCCTGGTCGTGGTGACGTGCGTCGTACTGATCGCGTTCGGCTATGCCAGCCTGCCGTTCTACCCTCAGGGCAACGACTACGAGGCCTACTTCAGTGACGCGGGCGGCATTTCACCCGGCAACTCCATCCTGGTCGCGGGCGTCAAGGTGGGCAAAGTGGCCGACGTCAGTCTGGCCGGCGACACCGCCAGGATCCGTTTCAACGTCGACCGCCACGTCGTCGTCGGTGACCAGTCGCTGGCTGCGATCCGGACCGACACCATCCTGGGCGAGCGCTCCATCTCCATCAGCCCGGCCGGGACCGGACATGTGACGTCAATTCCGTTGAGTCGCACCACAACTCCTTACACGCTGGCCGGCGCTCTCGAAGACCTGGGCCAGAATGCCAACAACCTCAACAAGCCGCAGTTCGAGCAGGCGTTGAGGGTACTGACCGACACGCTGCACGACGCGACCCCGGGCCTGCGCGGTGCCCTGGACGGCGTGACCTCGCTGTCGCGCACTCTGAACAGCCGTGACGAAGCACTGCAAGGCCTGCTGGCCCATGCCAAGTCGGTGACCGCGGCGTTGTCCGACCGTGCCGGTCAGGTCAACAAACTGGTCAACGACGGCAATCAGCTGTTCGCCGCACTCGACGAGCGGCGCGCCGCGCTGAGTTCACTGGTCGCCGGCATCTCCGACCTGTCGGCGCAGCTTTCCGGCTTCGTTGCCGACAACCGCAAGGAGTTCGGCCCCGCCCTGAACAAGCTGAACGATGTCATCAGCAACCTCAACGACCGCAAGGACTACATCACCGAGGCGCTGAAACGGTTGCCGCCCTACGCGACATCGCTGGGCGAGGTGGTCGGCTCCGGGCCCGGCTTCAATGTCAACGTCTTCGGTGCCATCCCAGCGCCGCTGGTGGGTGCGATGTTCGACTTGGTGTACCAGCCCGGCAAGCTGCCCCAGAGCCTCGCCGACTACCTGCGCGGGAATATCCAAGAGCGCTGGATCATCAGGCCGAAGTCGGATTGATCGAGGCGACATGACGACTGAACCCCAGCAGGCACCCAAGAAGTTCGGCAGCAAAGGTCTGCGCACGATCGCCATCGTCGCGCTGGTCGCGGCGCTGGTCGGTGGTGCTTACGTGCTGTTCTCCGCGGGGAACAGCGGTCGTAAGGTCACCGCATACTTCACCTCTGCGGTCGGCCTCTATCCCGGCGACCAGGTCCGCGTCCTGGGTGTCCCGGTCGGCGAGATCGAGTCGATCGAACCGCGGGTGTCCGACGTCAAGATCACCTTCACCGTCAGCGACGACGTCAAGCTGCCCAAGGACGTCAAGGCAGTCATCATGTCGCCGAACCTGGTGGCGGCCCGGTTCATTCAGCTCACCCCGACGTACAGCGGCGGCGCTTCACTGCCTGACGGCGGAACCATCGAGTTGGCGCGCACCGCAGTCCCGGTGGAATGGGACGAAGTAAAAGAGGCGCTCACCCAGCTGTCGGTGACGCTGAGCCCGTCGGCCGGGGAGATACAGGGACCGCTGGGCGCCGCGATCAACCAGGCAGCCAACACCCTCGACGGCAACGGCGAATCCTTCCACAGCGCACTGATCGAACTCTCCCAAGTTGCGGGACGACTGGGGGATTCGCGCAGCGACCTCTTCGGGACGGTCAAGAATCTGCAGGTCCTCGTTGACGCGCTGTCGCAGAGCAACGAGCAGATCGTCCAATTCGCTGGACACGTGGCATCGGTGTCACAGGTGCTGGCGAACAGCTCCCGCAATCTTGATAACACGCTGGGCTCGCTGAACCAGGCGCTGTCGGACGTCCGGGGCTTCCTGCACGAGAACAACTCGACGCTGATCGAGACCGTCAATCAGCTCAGCACTCTCACCTCGACGTTGAGCGACCAGAGCGACAACATCGAGCAGGTGCTGCACGTGGCCGGCCCGGGTATCGCCAACTTCTACAACATCTACGACCCTGCGCAGGGCACCCTCAACGGACTGCTGTCGCTGCCGAACTTCCAGAACCCGGTGCAGTTCATCTGCGGTGGTTCTTTCGACACCGCCGGCGGCCCCTCGGGGCCCGACTACTTCCGCCGCGCCGAGATCTGCCGCGAACGGTTGGGACCGGTGCTGCGCCGACTCACCGTGAACTACCCGCCGATCATGTTCCACCCGCTCAACACCATCACGGCGTACAAGGGACAGATCATCTACGACACCCCGGCCACCCAGGCGAAGTCGGAGACACCGGTCCCCGAGCTGACCTGGATTCCCGCCAAAGGTTCGGGCCAGACGTCGCCAAGCAACACCACCGACCTGCAGAGCCTGTTGGTCCCGGCGGCTCCCGGGCCAGGCCCCGGCTCACCGCCCGGATTCGGTCCCGCGCCGGGTCCCGCACCAGGTCCCGGCCCGGCGGCGGCTCCGGCGGCCGGCCCAGGACCGGCACCCGTTCCGCTGCCCGGCCCCGTCGGTCCGTTGCCTGCCGAGCAAGGAGCCGGCAGATGAAACGAATCTTGTTGCGCGCCAGCATATTTGCCGCCAGTAGCACCGTGCTGGCCGGTTGTTCCTTCGGCGGCCTGAACTCACTGTCGTTGCCGGGCACCGCCGGGCACGGCGGCGGATCGTTCCAGATCACCGTGGAATTGCCGGACGTGGCGACGCTGCCGCAGAACTCGCCGGTCACGGTCGACGACGTCACCGTCGGCAGTGTCTCCGGAATCGCGGCAGAGCAGCGCGCCGACGGATCGTTCTATGCCGCAGTGAAACTGGCGCTGGACAAGAACGTGCAGGTGCCCGCGAACTCGGTCGCGCGCGTCTCGCAGACCTCGCTGCTGGGATCGCTGCACATCGAGTTGGACCCGCCCAAGGGCCCGCCGTCGAAGAACAAACTGGTCGAAGGGTCGCGGATCACCGAGGCCAACACCGGCCGCTTCCCGACCACCGAAGAGGTTTTCTCAGCGCTCGGCGTGGTGGTCAATAAGGGCAATGTCGGTGCGCTGGAAGAGATCACCGACGAGACGTACCGGGCCGTGGCCGGCCGGCAGGGTCAGTTCGCTGACCTCCTTCCCAGGCTCGCGGAGCTGACCAACGGGCTGAACAAGCAGGTCAACGACATCATCTCCGCGATGGAGGGATTGGACCGCTTCTCGGCAATCCTTGCCCGCGATAAGGACAACCTGGGCCGCGCCCTGGACTCGCTGCCGGACGCGGTACGCGTGCTGAACAAGAACCGCGACCACATCGTCGAAGCGTTCTCCTCGCTCAAGAGGCTGGCGATGGTGACATCGAACGTGCTGTCCCAGACCAAGGTCGACTTCGCCGCCGATCTCAAGGACCTGTACTCGGTGGTCAAGGAACTCAACGACAGCAGGAAGAACTTCGTCACCTCGCTGCAGATCATGCTGACGTTCCCGTTCCCCAACTTCGGTATCAAGCAGTTGATCCGCGGTGACTACATGAACGTGTTCACCACCTTCGATCTGACGCTGCGCCGCATCGGAGAGACGTTCTTCACCTCGTCGTATGCGCTCGACCCGAACATGATGCACATGGCCGATGTCCTCAACCCGCCCGACTTCCTGATCGGATCGCTGGCAAACCTGTCTGGGCAGGCCGCCGACCCGTTCAAGATTCCGCCCGGCACGGCGTCACAGTAGAGGCGGGGAAATGATCGACAGACTTACCAAGATCCAGCTCTCGATCTTCGCTGTGATCACCATCATCACGCTGACCGTGATGGGCATCTTCTATCTGCGTCTGCCGGCTACATTCGGCATCGGAACCTACACTGCCAGTGCCGATTTCGTCGCAGGCGGTGGCCTGTACAAGAACGCCAACGTCACCTACCGGGGGGTCGCGGTCGGCCGGGTCGATTCGGTGGAGCTGAACCCCTCCGGGGTCACCGCCGAGATGCGGTTGAACAGCGGCACTCCGATCCCTTCCAACGTCGTCGCCACCGTCAAGAGCGTGTCGGCGATCGGGGAGCAGTACATCGACCTGGTGCCACCGGCGACCGCGGCGCCGGGCAAGCTGCGCGACGGATCCAAGATCGACCGCGCCAACACCCGCATCGGCCAGGACGTGGCGGATCTGCTGAACAAGGCCGAGACGCTGGTCAACAGCATCGGTGACACCAAGCTCAAGGAACTGCTGCACGCGGCTTTCACCGCGACCAACGGCACCGGCCCGGAACTGGCCCGGACCTTCGAGTCGGCGCGGCTACTGGTCGACGAGGCCAACGTGAACTACCCGAAGGTCTCGCAGCTCATCGATCAGGCGGGCCCGTTCCTGCAGGCCCAGATCCGGGCCGGCAACGACATCAAGTCGCTGTCGGACGGGCTGGCCCGGTTCACCTCCGAGGTGCGCCAGGCCGACCCCCAACTGCGCAACACCCTGGCCACCGCGCCCGACGCGATCGACGAGGCGAGCACCGCGTTCTCCGGCATTCGCCCCAACTTCCCGATGTTGGCCGCCAGCATGGCCAATCTGGGCCGGGTCGGCGTGATCTATCACAAGTCGATCGAGCAACTCCTGGTCACCTTCCCCGCTCTGTTCGCCGCCATCACCACCGCGGCCGGCGGCGCACCCCAGGATGAAGGCGCCAAGCTGGACTTCAAGCTCGACCTCAACGACCCGCCGCCGTGCAACACCGGATTCCTGCCGCCGCCGTTGATGCGCTCGCCGGCCGATGAGACGGTGCGTGAGCTACCACGGGACATGTATTGCAAGGTCGCACCGAACGACCCGACTGCAGTGCGCGGTGCCCGCAACTACCCGTGCCAGGAATTCCCCGGCAAGCGGGCACCCACAATTCAGCTGTGCCGCGACCCCAAGGGTTACGTCCCGACCGGCAACAACCCGTGGCGTGGGCCGCCGATCCCGTACGGCACGCCGATGACCAACGGGCTGAATGCGTTGCCGCCGAACCACTTCCCGTACATTCCACCGGGAGCCGATCCCGACCCGGGCATCCCGATCGTGGGACCGCCCCCACCCGGCGTGACGCCGGGTCCCGGTCCGGCGCCGCACCAACCGGTATACGACCCGCCGCCGCCCAACGACAGCGGACCGCCACCGGGCAACCCGTCGTGGATGCCGCCGGGGGTTCCGCCGGTGCCGCCGCAGATCCCGTTCCCGAAGTACCTGCCACCCCCGCCGCCGCCGGTCGGTATCGGCCCGGAACCGCAGGCAAGCGGTGCGGCCTACACCACCTACGACCCGTCAACCGGGATCTTCAAGGACCCGGCTGGTGGCACTGGTATCTTCGCGTCCGGCATCACCGGAACTTCCAGTGCGGAGAACTGGGTAGACCTGATGCTCGCTCCCAAGGCGCTGTAAAGGATCACGAGCAACCGTTTGATGACCTCGTTCAATGGATAAGTAGTGGCAGAACAGCAGTCGAGCACGCAACGCGTGCGCCGGCGGGCTTCGCGTGCGGCGGGTCCGCCGAAACCCGAACCCGACGTCGCTTCAGTGACCGAAGCGGCCGAAGCCGCCGAGGCAGCTGGGGTTGCCGAGAAGGTAAGCGTCGTCAAAGCCAAAGGCGCGGGCACAACCAAGGCCAAGGCCAAGTCCAAGTCCAAAGGCAAGTCCAAGGCCAAAAAGGCGGCCGAGCCGTCGAAGCCGGCGAAACCCTTGACGCCACTGCGTCCGCCACCACGACGACCCGCCCACCGGGCTCTGGTGGCGTGGATCTCGCTGGGGGTCGCGGTGGTGCTGCTCGGGCTGTTGAGCGCGGGCGTCGTGCTGTTGATCCAGCAGCACCGGCATGAGAAGGCAGTGCAGGCCCGCGACCAGCGTTTCGTCGACACCGCCTCGCAGACGGTCGTCAACATGTTCAGCTACACCCAGGAAAACATCGACGAGTCCGTCAACCGGTTCGTGAACGGCACCAGCGGCC
The DNA here is from genome assembly GCF_055419245.1 of Mycobacterium sp. IDUB_37. Taxonomy (NCBI): domain Bacteria; kingdom Bacillati; phylum Actinomycetota; class Actinomycetes; order Mycobacteriales; family Mycobacteriaceae; genus Mycobacterium; species Mycobacterium sp. IDUB_37. The sequence goes on from NZ_JBVAXG010000002.1 coordinate 26,230, forward strand.
CGCTGCGCGGCATGTTGAGCGCCGGCGAAAACGTCGGCAACCTCAAGGCGTTGTTCCGCAAGACCAATTCCACGTCCGAGGCCGTCATCAACGGTGCCGCGCTGGAGAGTATCGACGAGGTCAGCGACAACGGTTCCGTGCTGGTATCGGTGCGCGTCACGGTCGCCGATATGGACGGCACCAACAAGCCGTCCATGCCGTACCGACTGCGGGTCATCGTGCACGAGGACGACGCCGGTCACATGACCGCTTACGACCTGAAATATCCAGACGGGGGTAACTGATGCGATGGCTGCGGTGGCTGTTCACCGTCGCCGGAAGCCTGGCGATCGCCGCCATCGTCGCGTTGTCGGCGGTGGGTGGCTATTTCTATTGGGACCGTGTTGAAGCGCGGGGCGCCGAGCAGGCGCGTGCCGTGTTGCCGCAACTGGCCGCTAAGGAAATACCCCAAGTCTTCGGATACGACTACCAGACCGTTGAACGCAGCCTGAGCGAGGCATATCCGCTACTGACACCGGACTACCGCGCCGAGTTCCAGAAGAGCGCCAACGCGCAGATCATTCCGGAGGCCAAGAAGCGCGAGGTGGTGGTCCAGGCCAACGTCGTCGGCGTGGGAGTCATGACCGCCAAACGGAATTCGGCGACGGTGATGGTGTACATGAACCGCACGGTCACCGACAAGGCCCGCCAGCCCCTCTATGACGGCAGCCGACTGCGGGTCGACTTCAAGCGCATCGGCGGCAAGTGGCTGATCGCCTACATCACGCCCATCTAGTCTGACGCCGCGCTGAGGGCACCCCCTGCTTACCGAGCGTCACGCCAGCGTGACGGCCCTCAACCGAAAAGGCTAGTCTGACGCGCCTCGACTAGAAGCACATCGCAAGGTCGTTGCACTGCAACGGATACCGCTCGATCGGAGACGGCGGCGGGCCGATGAGCGCCAGCGAGAACGGTTCCTTCTTCATGTCGGGCTGCGCGCCGCATATCGCGCTGTTCAATGTGGTGTGCGTGCCGGCGAAGGTCCCGTTATCGAACGCGTAGGTGTCTTGGGTTTCTGCGAAACTGCCGCCGGGACAAGCCAATCCCTCAGACTTCTTCACCTGGAAGGTCCACAGGCCGCCTGACAGACGGGCCCTGCCGCTGAAGTTCTGCAGTCGGTCGGCGCGCGTGATTGCGGCATACGGCGTGGCGCTGACGACGTTCAGGGAACAGAAATCCGCCATGATGTCCGGGTTGTCGTAGTCCTTGTAATAACGGCTTCCGTTGACCTGGTCGCACAGCGCGGTGATGGTCCAGGTGGCACCCGTGGCACCGGCGATGTGGACCGTATAGGTGCCGTCCGGTGGGGGAGCGACCGCATGTGCGGGCTCACTCGATTCGAACACCACCGCTGCCGCAACAGCTGTGCTGATGACCGCGCCAGCGGCCAGCCCGCGACGGATCTTCACGCGTCCTCCTTTATGGGACCTTCCTGCACTGCCCAAACGCTGCAACTGAGTATCACAGCGATTCGACGCGAAAACCATGCCTTGCCCGGACTGGTCCACTGGTCGCGACCCGCTGCGCCCGGCTCCGCCGCGCTTGCGATCGCGACTGGTGCAATGGTCGCGACCCGCTGCGCCCGGCTCCGCCGCGCTTGCGATCGCGACTGGTCTACCGCTGCGGATGGGCTTCGGCGAGCGCATCGAGAAACGCCCGGGCCCAGCGGTCGACATCGTGGACGAGCACCTGGCGGCGCATCGCGCGCATCCTTCGCCGGCCCTCCTCCTCCGACTGGTTCAGCGCTGCCTCGATCGCATCCTTGACGCCCGCGAGGTCGTGCGGATTGACCAGGTAGGACTGACGGAGTTCGGCTGCGGCGCCAGTGAATTCGGACAGCACCAGGGCGCCGCCCAGGTCGCTGCGGCAGGCGACGTACTCCTTGGCCACCAGATTCATCCCGTCGCGCAGCGGCGTGACCAGCATGACGTCACTGGCGACAAAGAAGGCGATGAGTTCGTCGCGGGGGACCGGCCGGTGCAGGTAATGCACCACGGGGTGGGCGACTTCGGCGTACTCGCCGTTGATGTGGCCGACCTGGCGTTCGATGTCGTTACGCAGAGTCTTGTAGCTGTCGACGCGTTCCCGGCTGGGTGTGGCCAGCTGGATCAGCACGGTGTCGTCGCGTTTGGCCCGGCCCTCTTCGAGCAGCTCGTTGAAGGCCTTCAGCCGTACGTCGATGCCCTTGGTGTAGTCAAGCCGGTCGACGCCGAGCAGGACCTTGCGCGGGTTGCCCAGCTCTGATCGGATCTCGCGGGCCCGGCGCCGAATGTCGCGGTCGCGGGCGGCCTGGTCGAGCTCGCCGGAGTCGATGGAGATGGGGAACGCGCCGACCTTGACTTTGCGTGAGTCGTATTCGACTTCACCGAATTTCGACCGCACTCCGACCGACCCGCGCGAGGTTTCGGCGTCCAGCAGTTGCCTGGACAGGACCAGGAAATTCTGGGCACCGCCGGCCAGATGGAATCCGACCAGGTCGGCACCCAGCAGGCCCTCGACAATCTCGGTGCGCCACGGCAGCTGGCGGAACAGCTCCACTGGGGGGAACGGAATGTGCAGGAAGAACCCGATGGTCAGGTCCGGCCGCAGGGTGCGAAGCATCTTCGGTACCAGCTGCAGCTGGTAGTCCTGCACCCAGACCGTCCCGCCTTTGGCGGCGGCGCGTGACGTGGCTTCAGCGAACCGGCGGTTGACGTCGACATAGCGGTCCCACCACTTGCGGTGATAGATCGGCTTGACGATGACGTCGTGATACAGCGGCCACAGCGTGGCGTTCGAGAAGCCCTCGTAATACTCGGCGACATCCTCAGCGCTGAGCCAGACAGGATGCAGGGTCAGATCGTCCTGAACTATGGGTTCCGTATCTGCGCTCGAGAGGTTCGACTCATCAATGACGAGGCCCGGCCAGCCGATCCAGGCACCGCGACGCTTTCGCAGCAGCGGCTCTAGCGCCGTTACCAGACCGCCAGGGCTGCGTTTCCAGGAAGTGGTGCCGTCGGCATGTCGCTCCATATCGACTGGCAGTCGATTGGCGACGACGACGAAATCGGAGTCCCCCGCCTCCTCGGACTGTGATGTCTTCGAGGTGCGACTACCCCGGGGAGCCACTAGCTCTCGTGCTTCGCCGGACCAATACCGAGCATGGACAAGAAGACACGACATTCATCGGCGTCGGTCGCGTACGCGGCGACCACGCGCCTGGCCTGACTCGCGGTACTGTCGGCCAGCGGTTCCACGTCGCCGATATCACCATGGTCCGTTTTAGTGGGCATTCCTTAACTCTAAGCCAAGCTGGGCCGCACTTCGTCCCAGGTCCGCCTCATTCGCATGATGGGTGCCGACCTTCTTGTAGGCGGTCGCAATTGGTGGCGGCAACCCACCGGCTACCCAGGGATGGGCCGCTTACACAATGGCCGTAATGTGTAAAGACCAAGCCCGGGACAAGTGAGGTGGGCGGAATGACAATTTCCGATCAGAGCAACGCCGCAGCCGACGAGGACCAGGGGGTCGCTCCTGAGTTCGTGGCTTACGAAACCGTCGACGACGGGCGTATCGCTCGGATCTGGCTGAACCGGCCCGCCGAGCACAACGCGCAGAACCGGGGCTTGCTGGTGCAGCTCGACGAAGCGTTCTCCCGCGCCGAAGCGGACGACACCGTTCGGGTGGTGATTCTGGGCGCACGCGGCCGCAACTTCTCGGCCGGCCATGATCTTGGGTCGGAAGCGGCGCTGGCAGAGCGAAAGCCCGGACCGACCCAGCACCCGACCTTCCGCTCGCACGGCGCGACCCTGGAACCGATCGTCGAAAAGCTGTACCACCAGGAATGGCACTACTTCTTCGAGAACACCCGCCGCTGGCGCGACCTTCGCAAGATCACCATTGCGCAGGTGCAGGGCAACGCGATCTCGGCGGGTCTGATGCTGATCTGGGCGTGTGACCTGATCGTGGCGGCCGACAATGCGAAGTTCAGCGATGTGGTGGCCGTGCGGCTGGGCATGCCTGGCGTCGAATATTATGCTCACCCTTGGGAATTCGGCGCTCGCAAGGCCAAAGAGCTGCTGTTGACCGGTGATTCGCTGGATGCCGACGAGGCCTATCGGCTGGGCATGGTGTCCAAGGTCTTTCCGGTCGACGAACTGGACGACAAGACGCTGGAGTTCGCGCGGCGCATCGCCGAGCGTCCGACGATGGCCGCCCTGTTGGTCAAGGCATCGGTCAACGCCGCCTCGGACGCGATGGGATTCACCGAAGCGCTGCGGCATGCGTTCCACATCCACGAACTGGGGCACGCCCACTGGGCAGCCCACAACGAGAACAGATTCCCAGTCGGCCTGCCGCCCGACGTCGAGGATTGGCGCACCGCCAGGCCGACCAAAGTCGCCCGCCGCGATACGCCGTGACGTAAAGGTGCTATAGGTAGAACCTGTTCTAGTTTTGACTCTGATTTTCGAGGGCGGGAATGCCCGGGAGGCCATTGTGCAGCTTTCATTCCAGGACCGGACATATCTGGTCTCCGGTGGCGGTAGCGGTATCGGCAAGGGAGTGGCGACCGGACTGGCATCGGCTGGCGCGTCCGTCATGATCCTGGGTCGCAATGCCGACCGCCTGGCGGCAACCGTCGAAGAGATCGAGGGCCTGCAAGTTTCCGGCTCGGTCCGCTACGAACCCGCTGACGTCGTCAATGAAGACGAAGTCACCCGGGCGGTCGATGCGGCGACGGCGTGGCACGGTCGCCTGGACGGGGTGGTTCATTGTGCCGGTGGTTCGCTAACCATCGGACCGATTACCCAAATGGATTCTGACGGGTGGCGCCGCACGGTCGACCTGAACGTCAACGGCACCATGTACCTGCTCAAGCATGCCGCCCGGGAGATGGTGCGCGGCGGAGGCGGTTCGTTCGTCGCGATCTCGTCGATCGCCGCCAGTAACACCCACCGCTGGTTCGGCCCATACGGCGTGACGAAGTCCGCGGTAGATCACCTGATCCAGCTGGCCGCTGATGAGCTTGGAGCCTCGTGGGTGCGGTTCAACAGCATTCGCCCGGGTCTGATCCGCACCGAAATGGTCCTGCCGATCACCGAATCTCCCGAGCTGAGTTCCGACTATGCGATATCCACGCCGCTGCCGAGGCAGGGCGAGGTGGAGGACGTCGCCAATCTTGCGATGTTCCTGCTCAGCGACGCTGCCAGTTTCATCACCGGCCAGGTCATCAACTGCGACGGTGGTCAGATGCTGCGTCGGGGACCGGACTTCACCGCCATGCTGGAACCCGCATTGGGTGCCGACGCGTTGCGCGGCGTGGTCTAATTGAACTCAAATAAATCTCCAATTATTGTGTTGATCTAAGTATCGATTGATTCAGCGCGGTAATTTAGATTTACAATCAATATCAAGTTATTTGAACGGCGATTGTCAAATTATTTGACACGGCAGAATTCATAACGTTTTCGTGAATGGGACATTGATTCGGTCTCCGAACGCATCGCAGCGGTGATAACGTCGCCCGCGAAATGTTCATTATCCGCTCGATATCTGCCCGTTATATGGCACATATCGTTTCGTGATCTAAGGACTTACGAATGTCTTACGTACTCGTCGAGACCGGCGCACTAGCGACGACGGCGACGGATGTCGCTGAGATCGGCTCAACGCTGTGGGCCGCGAACGCCGCCGCCGCGGCACCGACCACCGGGATCGCCGCCGCTGCCGCCGACGAAGTGTCGGCCGCCATCACCAGGCTGTTCAATCTGCAGGCCAAGGAGTATCAAGCGCTGAGCGTGCAGGTCGCCGGGTACCAGGCCCAATTCGTGCAGACGCTGAGCGCGGGTGGGCAGTGGTATGCCAATGCAGAAACGGCAATCTCGTTGTCGCTGCGCAACGTGGAGCGACAGGTGCAGAGCCAACTGCAAGGCATTGTGAGCCTGCTGACCGGCAGGCCGGCGCCCGGTAGCCAGCAGTCAACGAGTGACCCGACGACTCCGCCTGAGAATCCCCCGACGAACCCGCCGACGAACCCGCCCACCAACCCGCCCACCACCCCGACGACCGGGCTTTCCGCCACGTACTCGACAGGGTCGCAGTGGAACGGCGGCTACACCGGCAAGTACACGATCACCAACTCCACGGCGACCCCGATCACCAACTGGCAGCTGCAGTTCGGCATGCCGACCGGGTCGACTGTCACCAATCTCTGGGGCGGCCAGTTCACTCAGAACGGCACGCAGTACACCGTGACCCCGACGAGCTACAACGGCACCATCGCTCCCGGCACGTCGGTCGAGGTCGGCTTCAACGCCTCACACACCGGCAACTTCTCGCCACCGACGAACCCCCTGGTCAATGGCAACCCCGTCACCGTCGAGCCGCCCACGACGCCGCCGACCAACCCGCCCACGACTCCACCGACCAACCCGCCGCCCGGTAGCACGGTCATCTCGACCCAGTACGGGTCGACCACGGTCAATGGCGGCTACGTGGTGCAGAACAACGCGTGGAACAACCCGGGCGGTTCGGTCCTGACCGTCAACCCCACGGGGGGCTTCACCATCACCCAGATGAACGGCTCGGCACCCACCAACGGTGCCCCGCTGGGCTACCCCTCGATCTATGAGGGCGTGCACTACGGCAACGCGTCGACCGGCACGAACCTGCCCATCCGGCTCAACACCATCGACACCGCGATGACCAGCATCGACTACAACTACGGCACCACCAGCAACAGCATCTACAACGCTTCCTACGACATCTGGCTGGACTCCAGCTACACCACTACCGGCAACAACGATCACGAGATCATGATCTGGATGAACAAGCAGGGCCCGATCCAGCCCATCGGATCCCCCACCGGCAATGTCACGGTGGCCGGAAAGAACTTCACGCTCTGGACCGGCAGCAACGGGTCCAACACCGTGACGTCGTATGTCGCCAACGAACCGATCGAGGTGTGGACCTTCGACGTGATGGACTTCGTCGACCACACCGACAGCATCAGTACGCTGCCGGTCAACGACACCTGGTACCTGACCAGCATCCAGGCCGGGTTCGAGCCGTGGCGCGGTGGCGTGGGCCTGGGCGTCGATTCGTTCTCTGCCGACGTGACCACCCGCACCAACTAAGCGGTTAATCAAGGAGCACGGCGACTCCTCTGGCGTACCCGTTACGCTCGCGATCGGACCCGCGAGACAAGACGCGCGTAAGACAGGGGAGTTGCGATGAAGCGACTTGAAGGCCAGCGAATCCTGGTGACCGGCGCCGGGTCAGGAATCGGTCAGTCGACCGCGCTACGGCTACTGGACGAGGGTGCGTCGGTGGTGGGTGCCGACATCGCCGCCGACGGCCTGGCCGCGACCCACGACAAGGCAGCTGCCGGCGACCGGTTCACCAGCTGCGAGATCAACGTCGCCGACGAGCCATCGGTCGTCGATGGGGTGCGCCGCGCCGTCGAGACGCTCGGCGGACTGGATTCGCTGGTCAACGCCGCCGGAATCCTGAGGGCCGCGCACACGCACCAGACCGGCCTGGAGCTGTGGAACCAGATCATCACGGTCAACCTCACCGGCACCTTCCTGGTGGTCCGCGAGGCGTTGCCGGCGCTGCTCGAGAATGAGCGCAGCACCGTAGTGAACTTCAGCTCCACCTCGGCCAGCTTCGCCCATCCGTACATGGCGGCCTACGCCGCCAGCAAGGGCGGCGTGCAGGCCTTCACGCACTCCCTGGCTCTGGAATATGCGAGTGCCGGTCTACGCGCCGTCTGCGTGGCGCCGGGAAGCATCAAATCCGGAATCACCGAAGCGACCGGTGGCTACATCCCCAAAGACGCCAACTGGACGCTGTTCTCCCGGCTGATGCCGATCCTGCCCACCACCGAGGTGTCCAGCGGCGCCGGGATGGCGGATCCCTCGGTGATCGCCGGTGTCATCGCGATGCTGTTGTCCGAGGATGGCAAGTTCATCACCGGGACCGAGATCCGCATCGACGGCGGAACGCACGCCTAGCAGCGGGTCGCCGCCATGGGGTCACGGTCGTCACATCCGTCGCAAGAAGGCGACCAAGCGCCGAGTCTCGAATGCGCTATCGCCTGCGATATCACCGCTCGGAGACGCCTGATGATATCGCCGGTGATAGCGCATTTCGGGATCGTCTAATGGTCCGCTTTTGGATACCTGTGGGACTCATGGGGCTCAGCGGGTCGCTGTAGTCGGGCTAGCGTCGACCGGCGAGTCAGTTGACGCAGGGCACTCCGCCGCCGTCGATCGGCTTGCCCTGATCCGGCGTCGGGTACGGCGTGAAGGCGCCGTTGTAGTAGTAGCCGTTCGTCTTGTCCGAAGTGGTCGTCGTCGGAGTCGTCGTTGTTGTCGTCGTGGTTGTGGTGGTGGTCGTGGTCTCTTCTGCGGCGGGCAACGCGAAGTTGGTATCCACGGTCACTCGGATGTGCCCCGGCGCCAGGCTGGCATCAGGCTTGGCGTTGTCGATTCCAAGCACCGCGGCGACGTTCTGCGCATCGTTCTCCGCGCCCGCGCCGTACTGGATGGTGTTGGAGGCGGGCTCGCCCGATTCGCGGTCACGGACCTGTCCCGCGGTGAAGCCGCGCCTTTTCAGCGCGCTGGACAGCTGGGTGGCCATGCCGCTGATGCTGCCGGCGTTGACGACATCGACCACGGTCGACGGGCTCGGCTTCGCACTCGTCGTGCTCGGTGCCGCCGACGGCGCGGACGCACCGAGTGCCGCCGCGACCTCGGCCTTGATGGCGGCGGCGTCAACGATATTGACGTCCTGCCCGTCGATGTTGTCGTAGCGCACCACGGGCAGCGTCCGGAACTCCAGGTTGCCGCCCGCTAGGTCGCCCATCCGGCGGAACAGGCTCTCGTCCCATCCGGCGGACAGCACCACGTCCTTACGCGCCACGGCCATCAGGCTGTTGAGCCGGTCCAGGTTGGTGAAGGTGCCCGAGTCTTGAAGCTCATGCATGACCGACGACAGGAAGGCCTGCTGCCGGTGGGTGCGGTCCAGGTCACCGTTGTCCAGACCGTGCCGCTGCCGCACGAACGACAGTGCCTGCGACGCGTCCAGCCGCTGGCGTCCGGCCGGGAAGTCGGCCCCGGAGTAGGAGTCCTCGACGGGGTGGTTCAGGCAAACCTCGACGCCGCCCAGAGTCTGGGCCAGGTCGTAGAAGCCGGCCAGGTTGACTTCGGCGAAGTAGTCGATAGGGACGCCGGTCAGGCTGCGGACCGCGCGCAGGGTGGCGGCCCGGCCGGCTTCGCGTCCCCTGGCCTCGAGTTCCCGCTGCGAGCTCACGCCCTGGTTGGCGAGCTGGTTGGCGACGTACTGCTTGGTGAGTCCGTACGCCTCCTTGATCTTGATGTGGTTGTAGCCCGGTACGCCGGTGAAGGGCACCCAGTCGTCGCGGGGAATCGAGAACGCGACGACCTTTCCGTCGGCACTCACGTGCACGAGGATCAGGGTGTTGGTGTTGTAGCCGCCCTGGTCGGAATCGCCCGCATGCAGATGCTTCAGGACGGACCAGGGCAGGTCGTTGCCCTCCTGGTCTCTGCGGGAGTCCAGCCCGATCAGCAGGATGTTCATGTTGTTGCCGCTGGACCGCGGATCCTCGGCGGTCAGGGCTTGGGAAATCGTGATGCCGGCAAGCGCGCCATGCGCAACCCAGTAGCCCGCGCCGGTCATTCCGACGGCGACCGCCGAGACCAGCGCCATGAAGGCGCGCGAGACCCGTTTGCGCAACTGCGACGGTTGCTTAACGGCACGCTGAGTCTTTTGAAGGCGGTGAGCGCCTCCGGTACGCGCCATCAGCAGAACCGACCGATCACCGGCTCACCGGCCGACACGCGGCCGGCGGTTTGCGGTGAAGTCGTTCGACGCATGCCGTCTAGTATGCGGTAGCTTGCTGCAAAGCCCGTAATAAAAACCTGCTGATGTGGGCAGATTCACCTGGGTGTGAAGCTCGAGTCAGCGTTGCTAAATTGCCGCTACCAGCGCGTTTAGCTACAATGCGCCAAGCTCGCCAGGTCCAGGGGAGCTCCTGTTGCCGTTATGAGACTGGTTCGGGACCGTATTGGAAGGGTCTTCATCAGGGATGGTTTCCGACGACATCGATCCCGACTGGCCACCGCCGGCGTGTGAGACATCCGACGGAGAAGGTACCCCTGGGTCCTCCGCCGCGCCTCTCCCGTCGCCGGGCTCCGGCCGTATCACCTGGTTGGTCACAGCCCTGGTGGTGCTGCTGTGCATAGGCGCGGTGGCCGGGTTCGTGTTTGCCGGCAGGGATCGGGATCGTGCGCCGACGAACTCGGCCGCACCGAAGACAACGGTGTCGGCTGAGCCATCCTCTAAGCCGTCCACGACGTCTCCCGTCGGCAACCCCCCGGCCACCCCATGTGGACCGGACGAGGCGGCAGCGATATCCGCGGCGCTGGCCACCGTGCCCCCGGACCGCAGGACCAGCAAGCAGTGGGACCACAAGCCGGAGTCCAGTAACTACAAGCCGTGCGCGGATCTTTCAGCCGTCGTGTTGACCGTTTCCGACGCCACCCGCAGTTCATCGGACCTGGCACTGTTGTTCCATCGGGGCGGCTTCGTCGGGACTGCAACGCCCAAGACGTTCCCTTTCACCGATCTGGTGGAGGCCGCGTCCACCGACGACGTTGTCGTCCTCACCTATCGGTCCGGACAGAGTTGCGACGTCTGCACCGACGGCACCCTGACGACCGTGGGATTCCAGTGGAAAGACAACAAGGTGCACGTGCTCGACGCCCTGCCCGAGTCGCTGGACACGCCGTGACCGCGCCGACTTCACCGCCCGCAGGCTGGTACCTCGATCCCGGTGGTTCCGAGGGGCAGCGCTATTGGGATGGCGAGCACTGGACAAAGCAACGACGTGCGGACGCATCCACCGGTCTCCGCCACAGCTGGGGCGCACTGCCAACGGTGCTGAAACTGGCGCTCCCGATCGCGGTGGTGCTGGCACTGGTGAGCGCGGGGTTCGCGGTGTGGGCCGAGTCGCCGCGGGACGACTGGGCCGCACTACCGAAAAAGCTGAGCTGCCAGGTCGAGGCCGGGCCGACACCGCCGCAGAGCTTCACCGTGTCCTCTGTGCAGGCGACCAATCCAAGGGGCAGCGTCTTGGAGCTGGTGGTGCGATTCACCCAGCCGCTGCCCCCACCGCCTTCGGGCTCGCACACGACGGGCCTGGTCGGCTACATCCTGACCTACAGCGTCGCCAGCAACGGCAAGAAGTTCGCCACGCTTGGTCCCGAACCGGACAGTAGCGAACTCGCGATCAGCAGCACCCACGGCGACAACGCGGGTGAGGAACGGATGCGCCCGGACCGCGACACCGGGGCTCACCGGACCACCCCGGACACCGTCCAGATCCTGCTCGATCTCAAGCGCTTCGGTCTCGACAATGAATCGGTGCTGCCCGAGCTGACTTTGGATTCCCAGTTCAACACGCCGTCGACCACGACCGTGCGCTTTGCGGCCCAAGCCTGCCGCTGACGAGATCAGCAGTACTGATAGTCGATGTGCCAGCGACCGTTGACGTAGTCGGCGACGAAGTGACCGCCCAACTGCGGATTGGCGTCGTGGATGTTTCCCGAACCCCCTGTGCTGGGCGTGAAGCCGGGCGGATCCCAGGTAACCGACTGCGGATTGGCCGATAGTTCGGGTGTGCAACTCGCCTGTTTGGTGACATAGCCGTCGATGACCCGGCGCTCCGCGGTCGCCTGGTCGCCGCCGTCAGTGGGAGGATCCGCGGGGCACATGTATCTCGCGCCACAGAAGCTTTCGGTGGCCGTCACCAGCGCAACATCGGGGACAGGTACCGCGGCGATGGAACCGCCGAGTGCTACCGCCACCGCGACCAGACCCGCTATACGCACGTTCATCGGACCTTCACGATCTCCTCGCCAGACGTGTAAAACCACGGGATGTCGGAGCCGGCCACGCTTTCGATGAGAAAAACTCCGAATGGCTCAATTTCGTAGTAGTAATGCACATCGCCACTGGCGTCCACCGTACTTGCGCAGGTGCGGCCCGGCGCGCCGCAGCGCTGCTTGATCGGCATCGCGAGCGCCGCGACTACCGCAAGGACGGCAGCGCCGATCACTAATCGCCTACTCATTGGATGCGAACCTCGTCTCGCAAGGCACTCTCGCCGCGGCCGGACCCCCTCGCCGCAGTGTAGGCGAATTCGACCCGGTCTTGACGTGCGTGCTGGGGCACCGCACCATTTTGCGTAGCCCGACGGACGGGTTCCCCGGAGGTATCTCGACATGGTCGGCGCCACGTTCTTTTCGACGTTCGCGACGTTATTGACGAATTTGCCGACGAGGTTTTGCGGCGGACGTTGATCACATGTCCGTCGACCACGTGGCCGGCCTGCGAGATGGGCGCACCCTGAGTTACGCGCAGTACGGCGATGAGTACGGATTCCCCGTCATCAATGCGCACGGAGGTCTGGCCTGCCGACTGGACGTCGAGGCCGCCGCGTCGGTGGCAGCGCAATGCGGGGTGCGGCTGATTTCCCCCGACAGGCCCGGTATCGGGCGATCCGATCCGCAACCGGGCCGAACCATTCTGGACTGGGCGAGCGATGTTGGTGAGCTGGTCAATTGCCTGTCGATACCCCGCTTCGCTGTGATGGGTTGGTCGGCGGGAGGCCCGTACGCGGCGGCCGTCGCCCATGCGCTGCGCACGCGGGTGACCCGGCTTGCCATCGTCGCCGGTGCGCTACCGCTGACCGAACCGGGCGTGTTCGGCGCACTGCCGGTGATTGACCGCGCCGGCGTCGAGTTGTCCCGGCGCATACCGTGGTTGGCGCGCCAATGCTTTCGGGCCATGGGGTTGGCGGCGACGATCGCACCGGATCTGTACGGAATGCTGGCCGCTTTCGACCTCGGCCCGGCTGACGCCGCGGTGTTGCGGGAGCAGGGTTACCGGGCGTTTGCCCGCATGTCCCGCGAAGCGCTACGGCAACCACAAGGGGTCGTCGAGGATTACAACGCGATGATGCGGCCCTGGGGGTTCCAGCCGGAGGATCTCCAGGTCCCGGTCGATGTGTGGGCCGGAGCCGATGATCAGCTGCTCGATCCGAGCTGGCCACAGCAGCTCGCCGACCGAATTCCCGGTGCCACCTTGCACGTAAAGCCCGGCGGGCATTTCCTGGCGCACCTCTACTATCGCGACATCTTCGACCGGCTGCGCCAATGAGGGTCCGAGCGCAGTAGGTTGCTCAGCTGTGGCCACAGCCGATCCAGACGACGTGTCGTCCACGCATAAGCGCGTCGAGGTACTGGGCAACATCGGACCCAACTGGTTCGCCTCGGTCATGGGCACCGGGATCGTGGCGATCGCCGGCGCGACCTTGCCAGTCCACGTAGTAGGGCTGCGGGGGTTCACGCACGGGGTCTGGGTGCTCGCTGCGGCCATGCTGGTGGTGCTGATTGTTCTAGTTGGCGGCCACTGGCTGCGCAACCCCAGGGTGGCGCGCACGCATGCCCGCAATCCGCAGATGGCGCACTTCTACGGCGCCGCGCCCATGGCACTGATGACCGTCGGGGCCGGTGGTGTGCTGGTGGGCGGGGACCTGATCGGGGAACGCATTGCCGTCGACCTGGACTGGGTGTTGTGGACGGTGGGCACGCTGGGCGGCTTGTTCACCGCCGTCAGCATCCCGTTCCTGATGTTTACCCAGCTGCATGTCGAGCCCGACGCGGCTTTCGGCGGCTGGCTGATGCCGGTGGTGCCGCCGATGGTGTCGGCTGCGACGGGCGCGTTGCTGCTGCCGCACATGCCGGCGGGAACCGGGCGCGAGACCATGCTGTTCGGCTGTTACGCGATGTTCGGTCTTTCGCTGGCGGCGTCGTTGAACATCATCGCGATGATCTGGAGCAGGTTGGTGCTATACGGCACCTCCGGGTCAGCGCGGGTCCCGACCCTGTGGATCGTGCTGGGTCCGCTCGGCCAATCCATCACGGCCGCAGGACTTCTCGCCGCGGGTGCGGCCACCGGCGCCGTCGATCACCAACTCGCGCAGGCGATGAACATGTTCTCCATCATCTTCGGGGTGCCGGTGTGGGGTTTCGCGGTCCTGTGGATCGCGCTGGCCACCTCGCTCACGGTTCGTACGCTGCGGCGCGGCATGCCGTTCGCACTGACCTGGTGGAGTCTCACCTTCCCGGTCGGCACCTTCGTCACCGGCACTTCACAGTTGGCTGCGCACACCCATCTGCCGGCCTTCAAGGTCGCCGCCGCAATCGCCTACGTCGCCCTGCTGCTGACCTGGATTCTGGTCACCGCGCGCACCGCGCGGGGCAGCCTCCGCGGCAACCTGCTCAAGCTGCCGCCCAGTTCGGATCCGGTAAAGGCCAAGAAGGACGAACTGATCACTCCAGACGGCGCCCCTGCACGTAAGTCTCCGCGATAGACGTCTCGCGGATACCCATCATCAACCCGAAAAGCGTCTGGTCCCGCGCCATGGCAGGGTCCTCGGACCGCACGCCGTAGGTCAGCGAGGCGTCCAACGCGGGTGTGCGTCGCGGGTCCACGACCACGAAGTCAGCCTCCTTGCCGACGTCGAAATTGCCGAAGCGGTCCTCCATGTCGAGTGCGCGTGCACCGCCCAGGGTGCCGAGAAACAGCATCTCGGCGGGATGCATCGAGACGCCCGCATCGCCCGGTTCGGAGATGTGCACCTTGAACGACGCCGCGACCACCTGAGGTATCAACCACTCGTCTCCGCCGCCGAAATCCGTTCCGGCAGAGATGTTTACCCCTGAAGCGACGGTGCGGAGCCACGGCATGGTGCCAGACCCCAGGAACTGTTGGGAGATCGGGCAATGTGCGATGGAGGTTCCGGTCTCGGCCATCCGATCGAGTTCGGCATCCTGACAGTGCACCGCGTGCGCCATGATGCTGCGCCGACCGAGCAGACTCGCCCCGCCGACGGTCGAACCAGGCAGGAACTTGCCGTCGTAGGTGTCGAGGTAGGAGTTGACCTGGTAGGCATCTTTGGTCTCGTCGACCTCGCCGGTTCCGGGGCGGTTGTTCTCGTTGAGGTGGCTGTGGAAGTACACGCCCCGATCGCGCACCGATTCATAGAGTTCGCCGAGGCTTTTCAGGGTCTGGGTGCTGACCGCCAACGAGAATCGGGGAACGACTGCGACATGCAAACGCGCGGTGTGCACGTCGCCGGTATCGGCCGCGTGCCACCTGTCGATCTCTTCGCGGGTCAGTCGGATGGCATCGTCCTCGGAGGTAATCAGCGCCGCGGCCGTCGCCGGGCCACCCGTCTGGATACCGCGCCCGCTGACTACCCGCAGGCCGCGGCGTTCCGTCTCGGCAAAGAGCGAATCCTGCGCATGCGGAAATGCGGAGCCGAAGACCATTGCCGCGGTGGTGCCCGTCGCGATCCGCCGATCGCAGAAGGCGACCGCCGCGCGCTGCGCGAAATCTGGTTCAGCATAACGAGATTCGGACGGGTAGATGCACATCGTCAGCCACTCCAGCAGTTGACCACCGCCGTAGGAGGCGCCGGCATATGTCTGCGGGAAGTGCACATGGGTGTCCACGAATCCCGGCAACAGGAACCCCGGGCGGTGATCGGACACCGGCGCGGATTGGTACTGCGCGGGGATTTCGGCCCGCTCGCCGCTGTACACGATGCGACCGTCGTCGCCAATCACCAACGCCCCGTCCGGAATTGACACCAGTGCCTGCGCCGCCTCGGTTACCAGTGGCGTACCGGACAGGTGGAATATGTGCCCCAGGTGCACCTGAATTGCCACGTGATACGACTCCCTCTGGTTGGGCGGGTCACGGCGGACCAGCGAAACCATTCTCCCGCGCGAGTGTGCGCCCAGCCGCACGTTCGGCACCGAGTGCGCGGCCAGCCGCACACTCGGCCCGTGTGACGACCCGCTGCACCCGGCTGCGCCGCGCTTGCAACCGCCACAGCCTGAGGGTGGCGGCCTGCTGCACCCGGCTGCGCCGCGCTTGCAACCGCCACAGCCGCGCTTGCGATCGACACGTGCGAAAATTGCTGCCCGTGACAGGAAATTGGGCCGCCGTACTCACCACTCTCATTCCGCTGGCTCTGGTTATCGCGGTTTCGCCGCTGACGATCATTCCGGCTGTGCTGGTTCTGCACGCACCGCAGCCCCGTCCCGCAGGGCTGTCGTTCCTGGCCGGCTGGGTGGTGGGCATCACCGCGCTGACCGCGGCCTTCGTGATGGCCTCCCGCCTGCTCGGCGGTCTGCATAAGGCGCCGCCAGCCTGGGCTTCCTGGTTGCGCGTTGGTCTGGGCTCGGCGCTGATCTTGTACGGCATTTACCAATGGGTCACCCGAAACCGCACGTCGGAGCCCCCGCGGTGGATGAAGGCATTCGACACGATCACACCGGTGCGTGCCGGACTGGTTGCGCTGATTCTGACGATCGTGCGGCTCGAGGTGTCGCTGATGTGCGTAGGGGCCGGGCTGGCCATCGGCAGCAACGGGCTCGAACTCGCGGGCAAGTGGGTTTCCGCCGCGGTGTTCGTCGTCGTGTCCGTGTCGACGGTCGCGCTGCCGATCCTGGCCTACGTGTTCGCCGGCGAACGCCTCGACCAACCGCTGACCCGACTCAAGGAGTGGATGGAGAAGAACCACGCCGCGATGCTTGCCGTCGTCCTGGTTGTCATCGGTTTGATGGTGCTTCACAACGGCATCAAAGCTTTGTGATTTTAAACGGGCGCTGCTACTTGCCCCGCGGTCGCGCCACCCCGACGACGGTGACGCCCAGCGCGATCACCCCCACCACGACCAGCGGATGCCACCACTGGGCACCGAGCCAGTAGGCGTTTGCGCCTACCCAGCCCGGATGCTTGTCGTCGCCGAACAGAAAGCCGCGAACCACCGGCGTCGCCAACGAAAACACTGCGCCGACAAGCGTTGTGGACAGCAACGCGAACAACAGTCGACTGGAGAACTGCCAGGTTCCCAGTACCACCAGGTACCCGCCGATGCCGGCCATCGTCAGCCCGGTGACGCCCACCAGCGTCGCGGATTGGATCGCGGCTGACAGGCCGAGCACCAGAAGTACCGCGCCGGCCAGAACGATCGATCTGGTAACACCTTTGGTCAGCGAGACCACCCGGTATCCACCGAGCGTCAGGGTCCGCAACGTGGCTATCGGAGGTTTCACGACGCTGGGCAGCTGCCGGACCGAGCCGGCAGCGCTGGACGCCGTCGCGGCGGCCTTGGCGATTGTGTGAGCCATCAGTGGCGACCCCTGGTCGCCGGCGAACGTCTCCGCGGCGACTGGATCCTCGTTCAGCAGAGCGTATTTGGCAGCGCCAGGGGAAGCGTCCAGTACCTTTTTGGCCCAGGTTCGGGATTTCGCGGGGCTCCAATCGGGCTGTTGGCCCGGCTCGGTGTCGGTCACCGTGCCGGCCAACCCGTCCAATTCGTCGTCGAGGATGCGTTGTTGCCACGCTTGGGCCAACCACAGGGACGTTCTGGGCAGACTCGGCGGCAGCGCCCTCGATGCGTCGTCGATGAATGCCAGCTCGTCGAGCAGCATCTGCTCGGTCAGCAGTTCCGACCCGCCGCCGGCCGTCGGCAATCGATACCCCGAAGCCGGAAACTCGGGTCCACCAAGCGCTTTGAGCTGCTGCAGGAACCACTGCGCGCCGCTGCCGCGCGTCGTCGCGATCCAGCGCACCCGCCGTGGGTCCAGCAGTACGTGTACGAGCCAGCCCGCGCCGTCCAGCCGACCCCACATCCAGTCATTGGCACGCCATGACCGTTTGTAGAAGGCGCCAAAGTGATGGAACTGCATCCCGGTCAGCTTCTGCTGTGCGGTCTGCCAGTCCGGCGCGAGCAGGCTGCGGGTGTCGGCGCTGACTTGCACCAGTTCCACGGATTGGTCGATGTCCGCCTCGGCCGGCAGCATCGCCCGCTGCGCGGCGGCGAGGTCGAACAACTTGATCGCTACGACTCGCGGGTCGGCCGCCTGCCCCAGATATCCGAGGTAAGTGTGCAGTTGGTCGGACGCCGCGGTGTTCCGTGCGAGCAACGATCCCGCAGGCGCGTCGGTGGCAGCCTGGGCATTGGCGGCCAGTCTCGTGAGGGTGGCATGGCCGTCGGCCAGCACGCCGCCAAGCTGATCCCACGCTTGCGCTGACACCGTGAGTTCTCGAAGGTAGTCCGCGGTGATCAGGGCGGCAGCGTTCTGCAGCGATCCTTGCCGGACCACCGAGTTGGTGCACACCGAGCGGACGAGCACACCGAGGTCGACGCCTCTCGCTGGTGGACAGGCTCCGTGGATCGCGCCGGTGATCTCGGTCAGTTCCTCGATATCCGTTGGAGTCCTTGCCAATTGGTAGGCCGCCCGGACGACGGCCAGTGCGCAGCCCTTGGCCAAGTCGTAGCCGGGTTGGCCGTAGCGGGCCAGATCGGCGGCGCCCTCCGGCAGCTGTTGGCCTGACGGCTGCGACCAACGACCGCGCATCACCTCGGTGATCCGGCGGCGGCAAACCTGGTCTGCGTCGCCGCCGACGGCGAGTTCGGATTCCCAATTCTTCGGAATGCTCTCGAGGGTCGCGCTGGACGCGGGCGGCCAGGTGCCGAGCTGGCGAAGCAGCGCATCTGTGAGCGCTTGCGCCTGCTTGGTCGCTTCACGGGTCCGGTAGTCATCGAGCAGCGATGTGGTGAGCAGCCGCGATCCTTGCGGCAGCGTTGCGGCGAGTTCGGCAAGGCGCACCTTGGTGTCGGTGCGTGCCTGCATGCGGTCCTGGTGGATGCGTATCTCGCGGAGGTCGGCGGCAATGGATTGGGTGGTGATCGCGGCCAGGTCTTTGAGCAACCCGTCAACCAGTCCCAACGGGTGATCGACGTCGTCCGGTGGAACCTCGGCCACCAGATCCGGCGCGGGGCCGGAGGACGGCACCACGAACAACAGCACCCGGCGCACCGACCGTCGAGCCGGGCGATCGAAGATTCGCTTGAGCAGCACGTTGATCGGCCGGTTGTCGAGCAGGCCGCCGTCGGCCGCCCAGTGCGGGCGGGTGATGTTGGTGAACGGCGCCATCGGCGGGCGGGCCGGCACCTTCGCCTCGGCCGGTGTCCCAGCCGCGAAGGGCAGATACGACGGCTCGAACGCAATGGGGAAGGACGCCGAACTGCGAGCCGCCAGTGCCAGGGCCCCGATGGTGTCCGGCCGCGCCAACTCCGCCTGGGTGAAGGTGAACAGGCCCCGCCGGTCGACGTCTTGCACCAGGGTGCCGAAGGAGTCGGTGAACCGGCTGGTCTCGCCGGCCAGCAAGGTCGTGGTGACGTACAGGGTGGTGGATGGGGTACGGGCACCGCCCGGAAACGCCGACGGTGGGAACGGACCCGTCTCGAGGCGGGGAATCTGTGTTGCCAGTGCGGCGAACAGCCGCTCGTCGCCGTACAACAGGGACGGGGTGTATTTGTCTCGCGGGTCGCGCAGCAGATCGGTCAACGCTCCGAGGTCGAGCCACAGGTCGCGCAGACCACCCAGGTCGGCGCCCGAGACCCGCGACGACGCCAGCAACGTGGCGTTGATGCCGCCCGCACTCGTCCCGGACAGGATGTCGACGTCGACGATCAGGTCGAGCAGGTCGATGAGACCCGCGTAGAGCTGCAGGGAAGCCGCGGAGTCTTTACTGAGGCCGCTCGCGGACGGAAACGCGCCGCCCTGTCTGCGCCACTGAGATGCTTGGGTCAGCAAATTGATTTCCCGGGCGACGCCGGCCATCCAGATCGCCAGGCTCACCCCGCCGGTCATCGTCGTGGCGAGTCGCAGCTCTTGGGTCAACTCCGTGACAGGTGACAAATCCTGGAATGTCATCGCGCACCCCTTGACTCCCACACGATTTTCTCGCGTTGCGCTGCGACCTGTCCAGCGATCTGCCGGTCGAAAGAACGCGATAACCGGCTATCCCGGGTCCGCGTTTTCGTGCTTAGCTTGGCGATACGGCCATGCGTCCCCGCTCGCGCGGCTTTAATGTGTTTTTGCTGGGTATTTCACCGGGCTTTCGCTGAGGGGAGCGGTGTGCAAGGTACGACATTCGGCCGCTACCGGTTTATGGAGTTACTCGGCCGCGGCGGTATGGGTGAGGTGTGGCGCGCATACGACACCGAGACCCAACGTGTTGTTGCGGTAAAAGTGTTGCCGGCAAACCTGGCCAACGACCCGACCTTCGAGCAGCGGTTTCGCCGGGAAGCGCTGGCGGCGGCCGGTCTCAACGACCCGCACGTGGTGCCGATCCACCATTTCGGCGAGATCGAGGGACGTCTCTACGTCGACATGCGGCTCGTCGTCGGCAAAGATCTGCAGGCGATCATCGCCGAGGGCGCACTCGAGCCCGAACGTGCGGTCATGATCATCGAGCAAATCGCCTCGGCGCTGCGCTCGGCACACCGGGTCGGGTTGGTGCACCGCGATGTCAAGCCGTCCAACATCCTGGTCACCGAGGACGACTTCGCGTATCTGATCGACTTCGGGATCGCGCGTGCGGCGGGCGACTCGCACATGACCGGTACCGGCAACGTCATCGGCACCTGGGCCTACATGGCACCGGAACGGGTGACGACCGGACAGACCGACCCGCGCGGCGACACCTATGCACTCGGGTGCGTACTGCACGAGTGTCTGACCGGCAGCCAACCGTTCCCCGGAAACAGCCTCGAACAGCAAATCGGTGGCCATCTGAGCAAGCCGCCGCCGCGGCCGTCCACGTTTCGACGCGGCATACCCGAAGAGCTCGACAATGTCGTTGCCACCGCGATGGCAAAGAACCCCGAGCAGCGCTATTCAGAGGTCACGCAGATGGCCGCGGCTGCCCGGGACGCGGTCACCGGCACGCGGCCGATCCCGATGCGTCGACCAGAGCCCATCCAGCAGCGAACCCAGCAGGCGCCCCAACCCATTCCGCCGAAGCCGCAGCAGCCACCGCCGCCGCCGAAGCCGCCACCACCGCCGCCCCGCGGTGGCGCCGGCTACGTTGAGCCGCCGCCGAGGCGCCCGGCCTCCGACCCGAATCAGCACCGTCCATCCGCCGGACAGGGGCAGTACCGCCCGGCGCCGGACCCGAATCAGTACCGCCCGGCGCCCGACCCGAATCAGTACCGACCGACACCTGAGTCAAACCCGCAGCGGCCCGCCGCCGACCCCACCCAGCGCCGCACACCCTCCGAGCCCAATCAGTACCGCCCGAGCAACGACGATCCGACGATGTACCAAGTGCCGGGCAAACCCCAAGCGCCTCCGGCCATCGCCCGGTTATCGGCAACGCCTGCGCAAAGCCCGACCAAAAAGAGTTCCAAACGCCCCAAACCGCTGATCCTGGCGGGCGTGGGTGCATTGCTGGCTGTCATCGCGGTGGTCGCGGTCATCGTGCTGACCAGCGGTGGCGGGACGAAGGGCAGTCAGACGGCCCAGCATTCGAGCACCGGCGAACACGCCGCACCTGGCAGCAGCGGATCGTTCACCGGCACTTACACCGCCAATTTCGGGCCGAAGCTCTCGCTGGCCAATACCGAGGTGGCAAACTCCGAACCGCCCGGGCAGGAGACGTGGGTGGTGCGATCGGAGTGCAGCGGAGGCGGAGACACCGGATGCGTCGCGACCGCCCAACGAACGGACGGACCTTACAACCACACGCCGAAATTGGTCTTCGACGACGTTCGCAGTCGCTGGATAGCGGTAGCGCTGGAGGGCGGCAAGTGCAACGACAAGAGCATCGAGAAATGGAACTACGTCTGGCTGCAGCCCAAGCCCGACGGCACCCTGGTCGGTGAGTGGATCACGGATTCGCTGGATTGCTACAGCAAGCGGACGGTGACGTTCACCCGAACCGGCGACGCCAACCTTCCGAGCCTGCCCAACCCCGCCGACCAGTCCGCACGGGTGATTTCGCCGGGCGAGGCATTGCACGGCTTCTACCACTTGGTGACCACCTACACCGGCCCCAACGCACCGAAGCCGCAGGAAGCGGACTACAACGTGGACACCATCTGCCTGCGCACGGGGGATCGCTGCCTCAGCAGATTCGTCCGGAACGGCACCAGCGGTACGCAACTATTGCAGTTCGCGAACGACGTCTGGACCCGCGACGACGAGTACGACGCTGCTTGTCCGGCCGGCGGGACTTCCCATGTCGTGATCAAGGGCACCTTCCCGCTGCCGGAACCAGCTCAAGATCCGATTACCTTGCTCTCCGGCAGTGGCACCAAAGACGAATCGGGCAGCGCCTGCAAAGGCGGTCCGTATGACATGAAATTCACCCGCAGCGGTAGCTGAACCCGGCGCTGTGCAGTGTTCTTCTGGAAGTATGCCGACCCCTCAACCGGATACTCCCAGAAGGACACTGCGCCAGTCTGTGAGCGGCAGCGCATCAACTTAGTTCCATAGCGGGAACGACCTTCCCGATTAAGTGCCAACAGTCCCCTACAAGAAATAAGAACTGTCTTGTGAGTCAATTTGAATAAAATATGGTCAAAGCGTACCTTTTGTGAGGTGCCGAGACTTAATCGAGCAGGCAAGAATCTCGGCCGTGTGCTCGAATGGCTGCTCAACCGTGATGTTCCGGACGGTGAAATTGGTTCCGCCCTCAAACTCGCGAAGGCCACCTACTCGCGGCGCAAAGATGCCGACGATTTCCCCAACTTCGCTGAGCTGACCGCGCTGGGCGATTACTTCGACGTGTCAGCCCGAGTTCTGCAGATCGCTTTCGGCTGGCGTGGTGAGGACGAGCTGATCCTGCTCAACGTCGATGAGATGTGCCAATACATGGAGCAGGCCGGTGCCGCGCTGTTCTCCAACGAACGCGTCCGCCAGTTCATCGAGGGTCGCGGGCAGACTGACAACGCTCTGGCTGACGCGATCCGGCAGATGTCGGACACGGTGCGCGGCGAAGCCGAAGGCGCGTAGCTCCGGCTGTCGCTTCGCCGTTTCGCCGCAGGTCTGTTTGAAGACACCGACTCCGCGGGTAGGCAGTGCGGAGCCGAGCGGAGGAGTGATTTATTCGATGTCCGATCGATTGGCCAATCCCCAAACGCCCGAGCGGGGGACGCCGCCAGAGCCGCCGGAACGGCTTACGCCTGCGGAAACGCCGGAACGGTTGACGCCGAGCGAGCCACCCGAGCGGCTGAATCCGCAGGAGCCGCCCGATCGACTGGCGCCGGCGTAAGCCACCAACCACTGAGATCAGGAGGCAGATGATGCGTGCCGAAGAAGGCGAAGAATCGGTCAAGGACTACGCCGTCAAGGGTGAGCAGACGCTGAGCAGGATCAAGGATTCGCAGCGGTCATCGGGGAATCCCGTCACCCGCGCGGCGCGGCGGCTGTTACGCCTCGTGCCAGGTCATTCGTCGCGGGGCTGAACCACGCCGGGCCCTGAGGCCGCGTCGCGTTCTCCTAGCAGGATGGGCGTTTTTTCGTGCTCGCGGGAGGGTACTGAGACTACTAGTCTCGTTCAGAGACTAACAGTCTTGTTCGCATGCCCTCGCACGCACCAGGAAGCAGGCCCATGACCGGTTTTGCGGCGAAGACCCTCAAGCGGTTCGACCAGGCGCCTGCCGATTCGTTCGCGCGAGGTTCCCGGGCGCGTCGCGGGTGGACCCTGTTCGTGGCGTGCGCGGGGGTGTCCCTCGTCATCGCGTCGAT
Organism: Mycobacterium sp. IDUB_37; assembly: GCF_055419245.1. Lineage (NCBI taxonomy): Bacteria > Bacillati > Actinomycetota > Actinomycetes > Mycobacteriales > Mycobacteriaceae > Mycobacterium > Mycobacterium sp. IDUB_37. Next base: position 49,953 of record NZ_JBVAXG010000002.1, read on the forward strand.
GGTGGCCCTGAACACCGCCTTGGGCGACATTGCCAGGGCCACCTCGGCGACGCAGACGCAGCTGACCTGGATCGTGGACAGCTACACATTGCTGTTGGCGTGCCTCTTGCTGCCGGCCGGCGCCATCGGCGACCGGTACGGACGACGGAGCGCGTTGCTGGTCGGCGTGGCAATCTTCTCGATCGCGTCGGCCTCACCACTGCTTTTCGACACGCCCGTGCAGATCATCGCGGCGCGCGGGTTGGCCGGCGCGGGAGCCGCATTCGTCATGCCCGCGACGTTGTCACTGCTGACCGCCGCCTATCCGCCGGAAGCACGGACCAAGGCGGTCGGCACCTGGGCCGGTGTCGCGGGTTCCGGCGGGCTGTTCGGGCTGGTCGGTGCCGGCCTGCTGATCGAATTCTTCGACTGGCGGTCGATCTTCTGGACGCTGTCCGTCGGCGGCCTGGTGGTCCTCGTGCTGACCGCCACAATCGCTGAATCTCGTGACGAGCAGGCTCCGTGTCTCGACGTCCCCGGTGCTGTCACGGTGGGGGCGGCCGTCGCGGTGTTCGTGTTCGGCATCTTGCAGGCGCCCGCCCACGGTTGGAGCGATCCGCACGTGATCGGCTGCCTGGCCGGTGGAGTGGTGCTAGCGGTCCTGTTCGGACTGATCGAGCTGCGACGGCGACAACCGCTGCTGGACATCCGCCTGTTTCGCGACCCGAACTTCGGCACCGGCGGGTCCGCCATCACCGTCGTCTTCCTGGCCACGTTTGCGCTCTTCTTCCTGGTTGTTCAGTACCTGCAACAAGTCAGGGGTTATTCCGCTCTGGTAGCGGCACTTGCGTTGAGCCCCATGGCGATTCCGCTGCTGGCGCTCTCGACACTGTCGTCGTGGTATCTACCGAAGCTGGGCCTGCGGGCGGTCGTCTTCGCGAGTATGGCGCTGGTTTCGGTCGGGTTCCTGTGCATGTGCACTCTGGATGTCGACTCGTCCTATCTCGAGGTGTGCTGGCCGCTGATGGTGATCAGTGCTGGCTTTGGATTATGTACGGCGCCAACGACATCGGCCATCATGACCGCGGCGCCCGATCAGAAGCAGGGCGTAGCCTCCGCGGTCAACGACGCGACCCGCGAGGTGGGCGGTGCCTTGGGCATCGCGCTCGCCGGCTCAATCCTGGCCGGCAACTACAGCCACCACATCGCCAGTGCGCTCGGCAGTTTCCCCGAACCCGCCCGGGGTCCCGCATCGGATTCTCTGACCAAGGCACTGGCTGTCGCCAATCAGCTTGGGCCGCAAGGCCTTCAACTCGCCGACCGCAGTAAGGAGGCGTTCGTGGCTGCGACGAATTCGTCCTATTTGGTGATGGCCGTCGTCGTCGCCGTCGCGGCGCTGATCATCCCGTTGCTGGCGCCGGGACGTGATGGGGAGCAACTGCGGGTGGTGCGTCGACTGATCAATCGACGGAGCGTCGGTGAACCCGCAAATTAGGGAGACTTAGTATTTGCAGATGGTGACGGCAGCGCAACAATTTGTAACGCACCGACCGGACGGCGTGCGCATCGTCTCGGACCGCCAGGGTGACCCTGATTCCCGTGCGGTGGTTTTTCTGCACGGCGGCGGGCAAACCCGTCGCTCCTGGGGCCGGGCGGCTGCCGCCGTCGCCAAACGCGGCTGGCAAGCCGTCACCGTCGACTTGCGCGGCCACGGCGAATCGGACTGGTCCAACGACGGCGATTACCGCGTCGTCAGCTTTGCCAGCGACGTCGCCGAAGTACTCGGCGGCCTCCCGCCGGACCCGGTACTGGTCGGCGCTTCTCTCGGCGGGTTCACCTCGATGCTTCTCGCGGGAGAGCTTTCGCCGGGCATCGCCGGCGCTGTCGTCCTGGTCGACATCGTGCCGAACATGGAGCAGTCGGGTGCGGCCCGGATCCACAACTTCATGGCTGACCGCGTGGAGTCGGGATTCGGTTCGCTTGAAGAGGTCGCCGACGCGATCGCCGAGTACAACCCGCACCGGCCCCGGCCCACCGATCTCGAGGGTCTGACCACCAATCTGCGCCGCCGCGGCGACCGCTGGTACTGGCATTGGGATCCGCAGTTCATCAGCGGCACCGCCGCCTACCCGCCGATCGAGGTCACCGATCCGGATCGGATGCACATGGCCGTTGAGGCGATCCTGGACGGCGGCGTGCCGATGCTGCTGATCCGGGGACAGATGAGCGATCTGGTCAGTCAGGACAGCGCGGAGCAGTTTCTGGCCCGTTTCCCGCAAGTCGAATTCGCCGATGTGCGCGGTGCCGGGCACATGGTCGCGGGCGATCGTAACGACATATTCGCCCAGGCTGTGCTCGATTTCCTGGCGCGGCACGTCGGCGACGGCTAATGACTCGTGCCGCCGGGCCCCCAGGACTTATTGACCCGTCGGGTTTGTGGTGCCAGGGTACGGGGTATCCCGCCGCAGCCGTCGTATTGAATGTGTGTTGGATGTGTGTTTGACGAGTGCGACTTCGATATGGGTGCGACGAGACAGGGTAGACACCTGCCGCACCAGGAGAGCCAAGGAGCCGTAAGTGAAGCGTGGGATCCTGATTGGTACAGCCGGCGTAGCGATCGTGCTTGCGAGTTGTGCCGGTTGTTCCGACAAGAAGTCCAGTTCGGGCCAGCCCAGCTCGCAACCGCCCGCCGCGCCGAAGGTTGTCGTCGACGGCCAGAACCTCAACGTGACCGGTGCGGTGACGTGCACGCCCGCGGGGGACAACATCAACATCGGTATCGGCGACGCGTCGGCCGGAATCGGTGCGGTGATCAGCAACGCCAACCCGCCCATCGTGCATGCGGTGGGACTCGGCAGCGTCAACGGCATCACGCTCGGCTTCTCCGACGCTGCAGCGAATCAGGCCACCAACGCGGGAGCCGCAGTCGACGGCAAGGCCTACGGAATCAAGGGCACCGCATCAGGTGTCGACATGACCAATCCGGATGATCCGAAGCCGGTCACCAAGTCATTCGAGATGAGCGTGACCTGCCCGTAGTGCAGGCCGCCAGCAATCACGCCAAGTCCAGAAGGGACGCAGCTATGCCAACGAAACGTGTGGTGCGGGCGGCAGTCGCGGCGGCTGTCATCGCCGCTACAGCGCTGCAACCGGGGATGGCGAGTGCAACGCCCGCTGTGCCGATTCCTCTAGCGCCGGAAACTCCGACACCGGCACCGGCCACCACCGCGGCGCCGGCCCCGAAGAACACCCCGGCGCCGGCCACTACCGCGCCGCCCGCCACCACAGCACCGCCGGCCACCACCGCGCCGCCGGCCACTACCGCGCCGCCGGCCACCACCAAGCCGCCTGCCTCGGTGACCACGACGGTGCCGGCCACCACCACAGCACCGCCGCAGACCACAACGGTGGCGCCTACCACGACGCCGCCAGCGACGACCACGACCACTGTGCAGACAACTACGGCGGCGACCACGACGTCCGCCGGCCAGACCACTACCTCGAGCGGTCAGACCACGACGCCCGCCGGACAGAGCACCACCTCAAGTGGTCAGACCACCACACCCGCCGGGCAGACCACCTCGACCACTGCGGCCGCCCCGCAGATCACTGTGATCATCAACGCGGCGCCCACCCAGCCACCGCACCCGCCCTACATCCCGCGTGGACCGCTGGAGCGGCCCACCGCTCAATACGGTGGCCCCATCGACACCCTCGCCGGGATCCTCTTCCCCGGGCGCGGGGCGCCACCCCCTCCGGCGCAGCGTGGCTACGGCTGGAACAACGGCAACGCTCCCGGTTACGCGCCGCCCAACTGGCAAGGCCCGCCTCCCGCCGGCGGCTGGAACGGTCCGCCGCCTCCCGGTGGTTGGAACCGGCAGTGGAACGGACCCTCGCGTGACGTGGGTTACGGGCGAAACGACTTCGGCCAGTTCAACTACAACAACTTCACTGCCATCCCGGTCTTCAACTGGCAGTACGGCGGTTGGGGCTACTGGTTCTTCGGCGTCTGGGTGCCCCTGTACTGAGGCTCAGCCCAGCAGCGGCCACTCCCTTCCGAGGACTCGCTCGCGCAGCGATTGCAGTTGCGCCGCAACGTCTTCGGTGAGTGGTCTGCGGTGGCCCGGTGCGACGTACCGCACCGGCAGGGCAAGCAGGGCCGCCATCGAGGCGCGGGCGTCCGCCACGTCGAGGGTGACCGGGCGGGCCATGAAGCGCAGCTTGTGGCCGACGACCGCGAGTGCGTCGCCGGCGAACAGCACGCCGCTGGGCTCGTGGAAGTAGGCGACGTGACCCGGTGTGTGGCCTGGCGTCTCCACAACCCGGAATTGGTCCAACACCCGATCACCCTCGCGCACCAGGACGTCGGCAGCGATGGCTGTGGCGGTAGCGGCGCTGAGCAATCCGCGAGCCAACACGAGCGGCCCGCGCTCGGGGACATGCCCGGATAACCAGCCGGGAAAGCCGCCGCGCGCGGTTTCCCGCATGAAGTACGGCCGTTCGTCTCCGTGGTAGTAGACGTTGGCACCCGACATGGCCTTGATCACCGCCGCACCCGCCGCGTGGTCGTTGTGCCAGTGCGTCAGCATGATCGTGTGCACGGCGGACGGCGCGCGGCCCAGCATCGCCAGGCCGTTGAGCACCGGCGCCGCATCGGAAGTCATGCCGCAATCGACTAGAACGATGCCGTTGTCGTCCACTACCGCGTAGGAGCAACAGACGTAGCTGCGCTGCCGAAAACACCAAACGTTGTCGGTTACCGGCAACAGTTGGACCCTCGATCGCATGGCTGCCTCCTGCTAGCAGCGTATGGCTGCTGGCAACCCCGAGCAGCCCTTCGTCTCGCCGACAGCGAACCCGAAGGTCATCGGCACTCGCTTTCGGCTACCGTCACCACCTAGAACGGCTGTCCGTCGCCGGCGGACTTTGCCGCGCGTGAGGGCAAACGCGAGTGTGAAGGGAATATCCCATGAGCAAGACCGCACGGCGGCTGGGCCCGCAGGACATGTTCTTCCTCTACGCCGAGTCGTCCAGCACGATGATGCACGTCGGCGGGCTGATGCCATTCACGCCGCCGCCGGATGCGCCGAAGGACTTCCTGCGCAAGCTCGTCGACGAGAGCAAAGTCAACGAGGTGGTGGAGCCGTGGAATCTGAAACTCAGTCTCCCGGACCTGCTTTACAGCCCCATCCAGTCGTGGGTGTACGACGAGAACTTCGACCTGGATTATCACGTGCGGCGTTCGGCGCTCGCCAGCCCGGGCGATGAGCGTGAACTCGGAATCCTGGTGTCCCGCTTGCACAGTAACAAGTTGGACCTGCGGCGCCCGCCGTGGGAAATGCACTTCATCGAAGGCCTCGAAGGCGGACGGTTCGCCATCTACGTCAAGATGCACCACGCGTTGATCGATGGCTACTCGGGTCAGAAGATGTTGGCCCGCAGCATGTCTACGGATCCGCATGACACGACGCACCCACTGTTCTTCAACATCCCGACTCCCGGCCGGGTCACCACTCCCAAAGATGACGCCGGCGGTGTCGCGGGCAGCGTGCTGAGCAGCCTCGGCGGTGTGGTGAACAGCCTCGGTGGTGTCGTCAGCGGCGTCGGCAGTGTTATCGGCTCCGTCGCGGGGGCAGGTCGGTCGTCTCTCGACCTCACCAAGGCGATCGTGAACACTCAGTTGCGCGGCGGCGAGGAGTACGGCGACCTCATCGGCTCGCTGCAGGCGCCGCGTTCGATCCTGAACACCCGGATCAGTCGCAACCGTCGGTTCGCTACTCAGCAATACGATCTGGACCGCCTGAAAAAGATTGGTGCGAAGCAGAATTCGACTGTGAACGACGTCGCGCTGGCGATCGTCGGCGGCAGTTTGCGTCGCTTCCTCGACGAGTTGGGTGAACTCCCCGACAAGCCGCTGATCGCGATGTTGCCGGTGAACGTGCGCCCGAAGGACGACGAGGGGGGTGGCAACGCGGTAGCCACCATCCTGGGATCACTGGGGACCGACATCGCCGATCCTGTCGAACGCCTGCATGCCGTCACGGCGACGACCCGGATGGCGAAGGCGCAGTTGAAGACGATGGACAGGGACACCATCCTGGCCTACACGGGAGCTCTGATGGCTCCCTTCGGCTGGCAGCTGGCCAGCACCCTCACCGGGGTGAAGACGCCTTGGCCGTACACCTTCAACTTGTGCGTCAGCAACGTGCCGGGACCGCAGGATGTGCTCTACCTGCGGGGCAGTCGGATGGAGGCGTCCTATCCGGTCTCATTGGTAGCGCACAGCCAGGCGCTGAACGTCACATTGCAGAGTTACGCCAACACGTTGAACTTCGGCTTCATCGGCTGTCGGGACACACTTCCGCACCTGCAACGCCTGGCGGTCTATACCGGGGAAGCGCTCGACGAGCTAGAGAGCGCCTCCTAGGGCGAGTTGATGAATATTTCCGACAGCCGGTTCGTCCGACTGCGCCACGAGGGCGGCGTCGCCACGATCGAGGTGATCAACTCCAAAACTTTGAATATTGTTGGTAGTCCGGCGATTACAGAATTGACGGCCGCTTTTCGCGCCATCGGCGAAGCCGACGATGTTCGGGTCGTCGTCTTCCGCGGAGAGGGGGAGCGGGCCTTCATCGGTGGCGCCGACATCAACGAGATGGTCCACCTCGACCAGGCCAGCGCCGAGGTGTTCATTCGCCGACTCGCGGCCTTGTGCGAGTCGATTCGCGAATGTCCGGTTCCGGTCATCGCCCGGCTTGCGGGCTATTGCCTCGGCGGAGGTTTGGAAGTCGCATCGTGCTGCGATTTGCGGATCGCTGAGTCGGGTGCCAAATTCGGGATGCCGGAGGTGGCGGTCGGAATCCCGTCTGTCATTCACGCTGCGTTGCTGCCGGCGTTGATCGGGGCTTCGCACTCGGCATGGTTGTTGCTGACCGGCGAAACCATCGATGCCGGCACGGCCGCGCAATGGGGCCTGGTGCACGAGGTGGTTCCCGCCGCTGCGCTTGATGCCCGTATCGGCGCGCTCAGCGCCAGACTCGCCGGATTCGGCCCGCACGCGGTCCGGCAACAAAAACGCCTACTCAACAAATGGTTCGACATGACAGTGCACGGTGCGATCGAGGACAGCGTCGAGCAGTTCGGCCTGTCGTTCTTGACCGGTGAGCCCCAACAGCACATGCAGGCATTCCTTGATCGAAAAAGCGCGCCAAGATAGCAGCGAACCGCTGGCGATTGCTCAGCGGGCGGCCTTGCTAATTACTTCCCGCAATTCCGCCGATACGCACTTCTTTTCGCGCTCCGAGCGCAATGATGTTCTGTACTCGGGTCACGCAAGGGGTATGACAATGTCATTCGTGCTTATGGCGCAGGACGCGTTAGAGGCGGCGGCAGCGGATGTAGCGCAGATCGGTTCGGCACTGCGGGTTGGCAATTCGGCCGCCGCCGTCCCGACGACGGGACTGTCGGCAGCGGCCGCTGACGAAGTGTCGGCGGCAATTGCGGCGGTGTTCGGCTCGCACGGCAAGGAGTATCAAGCAGCCGCCGCCCAGGCGGCGGCGTACCACTCGCAGTTTGTGCTGTCCTTGAACTCCGCATTGGCGTCCTACGGAGGTACCGAGGTTGGGGCGGCTCAGGGGCTCGCGGATTTTAATGCGTCCCTCGCCAACGGATTTCAGACCATGGTCTACGGACCGATCCGGTCCGCAGGCGACGGTTGGATCAACAGTCCGCTGGGCCAGGCGATCGATCCCGTCATCAACGCACCGTTCCAACTGGTGTTCCAGCGGCCCTTGATCGGTAACGGTACGGCGGGCACAGCGGCGCGCCCCAATGGTGGCGCCGGTGGCGTCCTGTTCGGTGACGGCGGGGCGGGCTACAGCCAAACCGCGGGTGTGGAAGCCGGCGGCCATGGCGGCAGTGCCGGGCTGATCGGCACCGGCGGCGCCGGCGGGGCCGGCTTCGGCGGCGGTATCGGTGGCAATGGCGGCGTCGGCGGATGGCTGATGGGCAATGGCGGTATCGGCGGAGTCGGGGGCACCGGAGGGGTCGGTGGCCAGGCCCTGTTCCTGGGTAACGGTGGCGCCGGCGGTGGCAGCGCGCTGGGCGGTCGCGCCGGGTTGTTCATCGGAGACGCCGGAACGGGCTGGACCGCCAACCCCGGTGGTGGCCAGCGGATCGTGATCGACTTCGTGCGGCACGGGCAGACCGGAGCCAACGCGGCCGGGTGGATCGACACCGCGATTCCCGGAGTGCCACTCTCGACTCTGGGGCAGCAACAGGCGGCGACCGTCGCCGGCGTCCTGGCCCCCAACGCGCCCTACGCCGGGATCTTCGCTTCCCAGATGGGCAGGACACAGCAAACCGCGCTGGCGCTGACCAGCCTGCTGGGAGTACCGAACGCGACGGTGTTGCCGGGGCTTAACGAGATCAGTGCCGGCATCTATGACGGCTTTCCGCAGATCAGTCCCGCGGGCCTGCTCTACCTGGCCGGCCCGATCGCGTGGACGTTCGGATTCCCGATCGTGCCGATGCTCGCTCCCGGCTCGATCGACGTCAACGGCGTCGTATTCGACCATCTCTTTGACGGAGCGGTTCGAACGATCTACAACACGTCCATCGCGAATCCGGTTGTGGCGCAAGACGGCAATATCACCGCGGTCGCGTATTCGAGTCAGGGCACAATCGGCATCGGGACGATGATGAACGTCAACAACCCGAACCCGTTCCTGCAGATCACCAGCCCACTGGGTAACACCGGCGTCGTCGTCGTCGAGGGCGACCCCGCGGGTGGCTGGCGGATGGTCAGCTGGAACGGGATACCGGTCCCGCCAGCGAATCTGCCGACGGCGCTGCTCGTCGATGTGCGCAACCTGATCACCGCGCCGCAGTACGCGACCTGGGACATCGGCTATTCGCTGCTTTCCGGCGATCCGACGACCATCTTGACCGCGGTGCGCGACGGCATCGAACAGGTCGGCAAGGCGACGATCAACTTCCCCGTCGAGGTGGTTCAGGACATCGCCAGCGCCCTGCGCGGGGACTCGCCGCTGCTGGTGGCGTAGCCGCCCGATAGACCGCCCGGCTGCGCCGCGCTTGCGATCGCGACCGGTCATATGGTCGCGACCCGCTGCGCCGCGCTTGCGATCGCGACGCGAACGCTCAGTCCCTGATGCGGGTGAAGACCTGGTCGTAGGGACCGCCCTTGCAGGCGCTACCCGTCGAGTCCTCCAAGCCGTGGCCGCTCAGCGTCGTGATCGGGTCCGGGGCCCCTTTGGGCAGCGGGAAGACGCCCGTGACCCGGACATGACTGGTCCCGCCCGCCGCACAGGGGACGTCTTCCTCCGAGTTTTCCGTCCAGGCATTGTTGGCGAAGATGAACAGCTGATGGTCGGTGAGGTCAGTCAGCACGAACCGGCTCAGGCAGCGGTCCCCGGCGCGCAGGCAGAACGTGTCGACACTGAAGTCCTGGTCTCCCGGCTTGGCGGTGGCGGCCGACGTGAACTTCGACCGGTAGAAGCCGCGTAGCCCCAGCGCCGGCGATGCCACCCGGGCGGGCAGGGTCGACGGATCGGGCAAGCTGGAAACATCGGCGTCGCCGGTCCGGGTGAAAGTCACACTCCGTTTGCTGTAGCACTTGACTGAGTCATCGATCCATTCGCCGGCCATGCTGCCGTCGGGACGCGGAATCAGGTAGATCCAGTGCCACTCTTCGATGTCTTCGTTACCGCATCTTTCGGTGTCCAGTGCGACAGCGATCCAGCGTCCGTTGATGTCGTCGAATATCAAACTCGTCGGGTGCTTCAACGACCCGGAGCTGCGCGCAGCGGTGGCCACGCACCCCTTCGGGCCGCACACCGAACGCATCTTCCACGTCTCGTTGCTCGGCGGTTCCTGCCCTGGCTGGTCCGCACCCGTCAAGCCGATGCTCTTGCCGAACGTGAGGGTGTAGGTGCCGGTGAGCGGACCGCTGTTGGTGCCCTGCGCCGTCGTGGTCGTGGTTTTGCTCGGCTCGCTACCACTCATCGTGAAAGCGACGACCAGACCGATCACCAGGAGCACCGCCGCAATGCCGCTGGCCAGGATGATGTTGCGACGTTTGCGGTCGGGTTCGCCGGCCCCGCCGGATGCCGAAGGCCTGATCGGAGGCGGAGTGTGGCCGCCCGGCGGCCCGGTTTGCGGCACGCTGTAGCCGCCGGTCGGCCCGGTGGGAGGCAGGTGGCTACCGCCGGTCGATCCTGGCGGCGGATCCGGGACGTACTGGCGGTACTGGGTCGCCTCGGTGTTTGACACGGCCGGGGGCGGCGCGGCGGGGTAGTAGTTGCGGGGTGCGCTCGGTGCTACCGGCACCGCCTGAGTTTCGGGTTGCGACGGGTCGGCTCCGCGCCACTGGGCGACGGGCGTCGGCGGCTGCGTAATCGCTGCCCGGGCCGCCGCGGCCATGTCGGTGGGAGAGGAATAACGCTGGTCGGGGTTCTTGGCCATGCCGATCGCGATCACTCCGTCGAGTTGGATCGGCAGGCCTCTGCGAAGCGCTGATGGCCGAGGTGCCGGCAAACCCAGGTGGCCGCCCAGTTGCTGTTCGATGCTCGACCCGGGGAACGGCTGGGTGCCGGTCAGACACTCATGCAGTACGCAGGCCAGGGCATAGGTGTCGCTGCGCGGGTCGGTCTCGCCTTTGCTGAGCCGCTCTGGCGCCATGTAGGCCCAGGTGCCGATCACGCTGCCGGTGTTGGTCATCCGCGATTCGCCCGCCGCACTGGCGATACCGAAGTCGATCAGATAGGCGAAGTCACGTGGGGTCACCAGAATGTTGGACGGCTTGACGTCTCGGTGTACCAGCCCGACCTGATGCGCGTCGTGCAACGCCGAGGCGATCTGCTCGACGACACCTATCGCGCGACTAGGCTCCATCGGTCCCTCGGCAATGATGCTTTGCAGATCGCGGCCCTTGATAAGTCGCATGTCGACGTAGAGGCGACCGTCGATCTCGCCGAAATGATGAATCGGGATGACGTGCGGGTCGTTGAGTCCCGCGGCGGCCAACGCCTCCCGCCGAAAGCGTTGTACGAAACTTGGATCGCTGGCCAGGCTCGTCGCCAGCACCTTCACCGCAACTATGCGCTGGGTCTCGGTGTCGTATGCCCGCCAAACCTCGCCCATACCTCCGCGACCGATCAGCTCAATCAGCTTGTACCGGCCGAACGGCGTCCCATCAGCGTCCACAGTGCTCCCGATTCACCCGTGATTCACCCATAGCGAAACCCTTAACCGACAGATTGAAGTCGCAAAAAGGAAGGCGCAAGGCCGTATCTCGGCAAACTCAGAGCAAGCTCATATTTTTGACAGGTGAAGTTCAGAAGCTAATTGCCCCGTGGGTGCAACTTCAGCCACAACGGTATTCAGCGACCGCAGGCACCGCCTGAAGATGCCGGCGAGAGCGACGCCGGCTCAGCCGCTGAACCACGGCCTGCGACCGCGGGCCCGGGGAGTGCTGGGTGTGAGCCGCTGCCGACCAGGCGGCCAGCGAGACGGCCGCGGTGGTCGCGCGCTGCGGGTGCCCGTCGTTCGCGTCGATGAACTCGTCGATCAGGCCTGCCACGGTGTCGGTTTGCTCGGCCTGGGGGTGATGGGCCGCACCGGGAATGATGTGCAGGCGGCTGTGCGGCATGGCCTCGTGGGCGGCGTAGGCGTGCGCAACCGGGATGACGCGGTCCTGATCGCCGGTCATGATCAGCACCGGCACGCTCGCGTTGAAGTGCAGGCGATTCAGTGCGCAGACGAACTGGCCACGGCGGTCCACCACCGCGCGCAGTGTGCGTAGCAGTGCTTGCCGGTTCTCCGCATTTGCCAATGCTGAGTGTGCTTCCCAGTGTTCGCTGAACCGGGATGCGTGCTGGTCGGTGGACTTGAGCGCCGCAAATGCCTTGCGCGCCTTGATCGCCGGCTTCGACGCGACGAGTTGCAACACGAATTCCGAACCGGGAAGGGAGATCAGCCGCAGCGTGCGGGTCACCTCGGCGCCCAGACCGCCGCTGCTGATCAGGATCAGTCGCTCGCAGTATTCGCGATGCTGATGGGTGAACTGCATCGCGATTCCACCACCCAGGGAGTGACCGATGACCGTGACTCTCGAGATTCCGAGTGCGTCGAGGAAGTCACGCAGCCACACCGCAAACGCACCCAACGAGTAGTCGCCGCGCGGTTTGTCGGACTGGCCGTGGCCGAGTAGGTCCGGTGCGATGACGCGGTATTTCCCGGATAAGGCCGGAATCATCGCGCGCCAGTGGTTCGAGCTGCCGCCGATGCCGTGTATCAGCAGGAGCACCTCGCCGGCGCCTTCGTCGCGGTAGGCGACGCGGTCACCGTGCAAGTCGAGCGTGTGGAGAGTGGTCATTTTGTCCTGCCAGGTCACTTCGGTGTGAAGGGGATGGTCCTTGTTGAACTGAAGTCTCCGGCGTGGGCCTTGCGAGTTTCTTGCGTCCTTCTAAATGTCTCTTGGCGTCCTGTCAAATGGAGAACGACGCAGGCAGCGTCCATCTGCACGCGACGTGAAGGACGGCGTCTCGGACCGGCTGCAACCCGTGCCGCCGGACTCGGCTACATTAAACGCGGCAATAAGAACAAATGGATGATCCGGAAACAAATAATGCGTCGGCGTGTCAGCGAAGAAACACTTGAAGCGAACAAGTATGTTCATACATTTCTTGTCGAATCTGGCGAGTACCAGAAAAGCCCTCACTTCCGACCCGAAAACATTGCGAAGGTGCGTGCGCTGGTGCTCTCACTCACCGCAGATGTGCGCGCCGCGGATAGCATGGCCATCGACTTCGGCTGCGGCACCGGATTCATGATCGATCTGATCAAGGACCGGTTCAGCGAAGTACACGGGTTGGACATCACCCAGGCGATGATGAGGGAAGTGGACCTCAGCTCGGGCAACGTGTTCGTGCATGAGGCGACGGCAGAGCAAACACCTTTTGCGGATGGGCTTTTCGACTTCGCGACCGCTTACTCTTTTATGGACCATCTGTTCGACGCCGAGAGCTTCCTCAAGGAAGTCTTCCGTGTGCTGAAGCCGGGCGGCGTCTTCTTTGCCGGCCTCAATCCCAACCGCGATTTCATCCTGGCGATGGGTGGGGCCGAGAATAAGGCAGTGGCGGGTGTTCCGCCGATCGTCGCTCGCGAAATCCACGGCGCGTTGCATAACGGTGACTATTACCAAGAGAATTTCGGTGTGGATGGCGCCATGCTCGATAAAGCAGAACCGATCAAGGCAGTGAACAAAGGGTTCGATGCGAAGGAAGTTCACGACCTTGCGCGAAGTGTCGGCTTCACCTCATGCCGCATTGATTACGACTGGTTCCTCGGCCAGGGCAAGGTGATGCACGAGCAGTCCTTCGAGCGTGCGGAACAGATTCATGCGTACCTTTCGAGCATCCTGCCGGTCGCATCACCGCTGTTCAAATATCTCAACTTCGTTCTCACCAAATAGGGTCCCGGCCTTGTGACGAGGCCGGGACGCCATCAGACTGGCTGAATGCGCGATCGCGAGACGATCGACTCGGAACTGCGGCTGCTAGCTCTCCGCGGTCAGCCGTCGTCACAAGAGGTCGACGAACTGCTTGACGAACGGCTGGGCCATCGTGCGGCGCCGCCCAAGAAGAATGTCGCGGGTGTTCAGACGCGTGCCGTTGCGCCTCGGCGGCGTAAAGGAGCGCTGCGCCGTTTCGGGCCCCTTGCGCTGGTACCGCTGTCGCTGCTGGCCGTCGGCGCCGCGTTCGCAATGACGTTCGGCGGGCACCCCCAACAATCGGTAGACGCGGCGGAGGCCTCTCCGCCGTCGATCTCGGAAGCCGCACCCCCTGTGCCGCTGGTTCAAGCGCCGGTCGTCGACATCGCAGACCGGGTGTTCATCGACGTGTTGAATCATGACGGCGTCCCGCTGCCGAGCAGCGAGTACGCGACAACCCATGCCCACGCCGTCTGCGGGTTCCTCAAGCATCAGCCCTACCTTGCCGACGCTGTCCGCTTCGTTCAGCAATCGACCGTGTGGGACGCCGATCAGAGCACCCACTTCGCGGTCGGGGCCGTCGTCTCGTACTGCCCTGAGTTCGAATCCGCAGGCCTGCAGGTGCAGCCCGGCTTGCAGAATTCGATGTCGGACCTGCAAGCCATCCAGCGCGACCTGCGGGACATCCAAGGCGGCTTGCAAGGAATCCGGGACCGCTTGCCGACCATCCCGGGTGAGTAGCCCGCAAGTGATGTCGGGGGGCAGGCCTACGGTGGCTCGCATGGATTCACCTGATGTTGTGCACCCGGTCGATGCCGCGCTCAACGAGCTTCTCGGGCAGATCGCGGACAACACGGAAGATGAGCAACGCCGGCAGGAGATTTTCGGCGCCATGTTGACGGCGCCGCCCTTCGTGGAGTGGTCGCCAGAGTTCGTCGAACAACTACACGAAACCGTCGACCACGTCCTGCGCGTTCGTCGCGACCTAGAGCCCGAGAGAGCCCCCTGTCAGGATTGAACTGACGACCGCTCGCTTACAAGGCGAGTGCTCTACCACTGAGCTAAGGAGGCCGGTAAAACCGGTGCTAGCCTAGCGGGTCATTCCTCGCTGTCGATCACGCGTTGCGACCGAACAGACCGCGACGAGCGGGGACGCCGGCCCGGCAGCGGAATACGGTCGGCGATGTTGCTCAGCGGGTTGACCACCATGGTCAGTGACGTCACGGCATCCTGCAAGGTGGCGATGGCCGGCTCGAGTGCTTCCATCCCGGGAGCCAGACGCGCCAGCGTGTCGGCGAGGTCAGTGAGCTGCTCGAGCGGACCATTTTTCGCGGTCAGCGTGTCGACCAGGCCGCCCTCGGCCAGCAGTTTGTCGGCAATCCCGTCTTCGGCCAGCACCCGCTCGATCAGTCCGTCGGCGCCGAGCAGTTGATCGGCCAAGCCGCCCGGTTGCAGCGCGCGCTGCAGTCCACCGCCTTGCGCGGTCAGGCGGTCGATCAGCCCGCCTTCCGAGGTCAGCGCATCCGCGACGCCGCCTTCGGCCAGCAATTTGTCGGCCAGCCCGTTCTGCGACAGGACCCGCTCGATCATGCCGTCCTCGCCGAGCAGTTGATCGGCGAGCCCACCGGGTTGCAGGGCGCGCTGCAGCCCGCTGCCTTGCGCCGTCATCCGGTCGATCAGCCCGCCGTCGGAGGTCAGCGCGTCGGCGACGCCGCCCTTAGCGAGCAATTTGTCGGCCAGGCCGTCCTCGGCCAGCACCCGCTCGACTACGCCGTCGGCACCGAAAAGTTGATCGGCCAGCCCGCCCGGCTGCAAGGCGCGGTTCAGCGGGCTGCCGTCTGCCGTCAGGCGATCGATCAACCCGCCTTCAGAGGTCAGCACATCGACTACACCGCCGGGGCGCAGCATTCGGTCCATCGGGCCGTTGGCGGCGACCGCGCGCCCGAGCGGCATGTCCTCGTCCATCAGTTGGGCCAGTCGGTTGGCCCGTGCAAGTGCGTCGTCGATTCCCAGCATGTTTGCCATCGCGTTGGATCCGCTCGGGCCGGACGTATCGCCCAGCGCGCGTTTGGCGATACTGACGCCGGCGCGGGCAACGCTTAGGCTCGCCTCCGCGGCAGCGAGGCCGGTACGCGCCGGTGCGGTCGCTATGCCCAAGAGGTATTTGCCGAGATCCATTCTGTGAGTCTATTCACGACTCGCCCGAATAACCCTGTATGGGTCCGAGCCGATCTCCTGATCCCTGGCAGACTGCTAACAGACTGCTTGCAACTACCTCTCAGGAAGCTTTCAATGATTGTGCAGCTAGTACACAAGTTCGGGTTGGGAGGCTGACCTGATGACAATAGGAAACTCGGCCGAGACCACCACGCCGGAGGCTCGTGTTCTTGTCGTCGACGACGAGGCCAATATCGTCGAATTGCTTGCGGTAAGTCTGAAATTCCAGGGGTTTGAGGTCGTCACCGCGACGAACGGCGCCCAAGCTCTCGACCGCGCCCGCGAAACCCGCCCGGACGCAGTGATTCTCGACGTGATGATGCCCGGGATGGACGGTTTCGGGGTGCTTCGTCGGTTACGCGCGGACGGCATCGATGCGCCCGCATTGTTCCTGACCGCCCGAGACTCGTTGCAGGACAAGATCGCTGGTCTGACGTTGGGCGGCGACGACTATGTGACAAAGCCTTTCAGTCTCGAAGAGGTCGTTGCCCGGTTGCGGGTCATTCTGCGCCGGGCCGGCAAAGGCAGCAACGAACCGCGCAACGCCCGACTCACTTTCGCCGACATCGAACTCGACGAGGAAACCCACGAAGTGTGGAAGGCGGGCCAGTCGGTATCGCTGTCGCCCACCGAATTCACTTTGCTGCGCTACTTCGTGATCAACGCCGGCACCGTCCTGAGCAAGCCGAAAATCCTCGACCACGTCTGGCGTTACGACTTCGGCGGTGACGTCAACGTCGTCGAGTCCTACGTTTCCTACCTGCGCCGCAAGATCGATACGGGGGAGAAGCGACTACTGCATACCCTGCGTGGCGTTGGTTACGTGCTACGCGAACCGCGCTGAGTAGCAGTGGAATTCGAGCAGGAATGCTGAGCGCGAAGATGCCTGGCCGGTATCGACGGGGTGTGCCACTGCGGGTGGGGTTGGTCGCGGCGACCCTCGCGCTGGTCCTCTGCGGTCTGCTGGCCTCGGGTGTTGCGGTCACTTCGATCCTGCGGCACAGCCTGATCAGCCGTATCGATTCGACGCTGATGGACGCCACCCGTAGCTGGGCGCAAGCCCCCTGGAAGCACGCGGTGTCCAACGGACAAGGATTTGACCCGGCCCGGCCACCGTCGAAGTTCTACGTGCGGGCGATCAGCCCTGAGGGCCACACTATGACGGCCATCAACGACCGCAACGCCGAACCCGATTTGCCCGCCGATAACGACGTGGGTCCCAACCCGACGACGCTGTCGTCGGTGACTGGGACCGACATCGAGTGGCGCGCGGTGACGGTGCACGGTCCGCAGGGGGGCCTGACCACGGTGGCCGTCGACCTCTCCGATGTCGATCACACCATGCGGTCGCTGGTGCTGCTGCAGTGCGGCATCGGGGCTGCCGTGCTGGTGGTGGTCGGGATCGCCGGTTTCGCGGTGGTACACCGAAGTCTGCGGCCGCTGTCCGAGGTCGAACAAACCGCTGCCGCTATTGCCGCGGGTCAACTGGATCGCCGCATTTCCGAACGTGATCCCCGGACCGAAGTCGGCCGATTGTCGTTGGCGCTCAACGGAATGCTGTCCCAAATCCAGGAAGCGCTGGCGGCCTCGGAGTCGTCGGCGGAGACAGCCCGCAGTTCGGAAGAACGGATGCGGCGGTTCATCACCGATGCCAGCCACGAATTGCGGACACCGCTGACCACCATCAGGGGGTTCGCCGAGTTGTACCGGCAGGGTGCCGCACGCGACGTCGCGATGCTGCTCTCGCGCATTGAAAGCGAAGCCAGCCGAATGGGCATGCTGGTCGACGACTTGTTGATGCTGGCCCGCCTTGATGTGCAACGGCCGCTAGAGAGGCACCGGGTGGACCTACTCGCGTTGGCCAGTGATGCCGTGCACGACGGACGCGCGATCGACCCGGGACGCACCATCGCGATGGAAATTCTCGACGGCCCCGGCATCCCGGAGGTGCTCGGTGATGAAGCGCGGTTGCGGCAGGTGCTGAGCAACCTCATTGCGAACGCGATACAGCACACGCCGCAGAGCGCCGACATCACCGTGCGGGTCGGCACCCAGGGTGACGACGCGGTGCTCGAGGTTGCCGACAAAGGCCCAGGTATGGGCGCGGAGGACGCGGAACGGATATTCGAGCGTTTCTACCGCACCGACTCGTCCCGGGCGCGGGCCAGCGGCGGCACCGGACTGGGGCTGTCCATCGTCAACTCGCTGGTGAAGGCACATGGTGGCGCCGTCGCGGTGTCCACCTCGCCCGGCGAAGGATGCTGCTTTCGCGTCGCGCTGCCGCGGGTGAGCGACGTGCCGGTCCAAATCAGCTAGCGCTCGGTACGCGGACGGCGCCCGCTCAACCCAATTCGGACAGCGCAGCCTTGATCTTCGCCTGCGCTTCGTCCAGGGACTCCGCGGACGGGTTGCGGTCCACGTTGGCAAAACCGAAGTCGCTCAGGTTGCGGGCGGGGAACACATGGACATGCAGGTGGGGCACTTCCAGGCCGGCGATGATGAGTCCGGCGCGATCAGCCTGGAATGCCTTGGTCACGGCCTTCCCGATCAGCTGGCTCACCGACATCACGCGGCCGAACGCCTCGGATTCCACGCCTTGCCACTGATCGATCTCGGCGCGCGGCACCACCAGCGTGTGGCCTTGAGTCATCGGCTCGATCGTCAGGAAGGCGACGACGTCGTCGTCCTCGTAGACGAAGCGACCCGGGAGTTCACGGTTGATGATCTTGGTGAAGATCGATGCCATTGCTCAAGCATATGTTTGCGGCGGCGGGTCCCGGTCGCGCCGGTGGCTTGATCGCTCAGGCCAGGTGCACTCTGATTGCCGTCACGGTGGTGCCCGACGCCGATTCACGACCATCGCGGCATTTTCGGCGCAATAATCTCAACTCTATGGCCACCCGGATGGACAGGCGTTCGGTGCTCGCGCTGGCGGCGGCGGGCGCGCTCGCGACGGCGCTGCCCGCCTGCAGCAGTGGCGAGTCGGAGGAACCATACGAGCTGACCGCATACGGCTACGATGCCGACGTCCAGGAACCGGGCACCCCGGAACCGCCCCGGCCGCTAGACCAGTTGCCGCCCAAGGCGTCGGTGAAAAACGAATGGCTACCCCCGGTCGGCAGGCAGACCATGCCGAACTGCTTCGTGTGGGCCACCGTGTACGGATTGGCGACGTTCTACGCGGCCCGTAAAACCAAAACGCCGCCAACCGGCCCGGCCCGCATCGCCGGACCCGACTACGCCTACATCCGATACCAATTGGCGAACAAGCTCGAACCGAGCACCTGCGAGGGCGGCCAAATCGTCAAGTGCCTCAATTGGCTTCGCACGAACGGCGGCACCCCGTCACTGGCCGCGGCGCCAAACCTCGGCCGGCAACGAAAGATGTCATCGTGTGAAGTCAACTGGACGGACTACGGTTCGCGCACAATCGATCCCGATCCGATGTTCCGGATCCCCGAACACAAGATGACGAAGATCACCGGCCCGGAGGGGCTGAAGAATCTGCGAACCGTCATCGCCAGAGGCATGCCCATCGCGTTCGGTGTCTACCTCTACACGGACTTTCCGCACTATCGCGGAACCCCATCGCCGTACGTCGGCAACGGCCAATGGATGCGCAACGCCGCCGGCAAGAAGGCGGGTCATGTCATGCTCATCACCGCTTACGACGACAACAGGGAAGCGGTCCGCGTCCAGAACAGCTTTGGAAAGCTATGGGGCGAAAAGGGTTTCGTGTGGATGGCCTATGACACGCTGGAAGCGATGTCACAGGGCAATGGGGTGTACGTGCCCGACGACGTGTGAGTTCACACCATGACGATCCCGAATCGTTAACGCACCGTTGCAGTTTCGTGCCAAGAGGCCGTCAGAATCCCATGTGACCCACGTCACTGGAGGGCGCCTTGGTGCGATGTCCGAAGGCATTGCTGGCCATTCCGATGGCAGTGTTGATCGCTTGCGCGGTGTCACTGATACCTGCCATCACACCGGCCCGGGCCGCCGACGCATTCGGGCCACTAGGTCCGCCCAATCCATTCATGGCGCCCAACGGCATCGCGTCGATGCACAACGATGCCGGATCGGCAGATGCTGGACCGTTGCCCGGCCCGGGCGCCCGAATCGTCCCGATCCTTGCGTTCCCATTGCTGGCTGCCTGTCCGACGATCACTCAGGGCACCGACGGGCTGGTGCTGGCGCTGTGCACCACGATCACCGCGCAGGCCCCGGTACTGCATCTGATCGATCCCGGTGGCGTTCTGCCGCAACTCATTCCGCTGGCCAGCATGGACATCGCCAAGGGCGGCCTGCTCGGCGGCGTCTACGCATACCTGGACAACAAGAACCAGATGGTGCTGATCGACGGCACCAACCATCTGTTGCGCATCGCGCACAGTAAGGACGAGCGCGGCTTCTGGCACCTGACCGTCACCGAATCCACCGACTTGTCCAGCGCGATACCGCCCGGTGACAGTTCGGTCGGTGTGGTCCCTGACTATCTCGGCAACGTCTGGTTCGCTACCGGCAACGGAGTGGTGGGGGTTGCCAAGATCGGCGGCGGTGTCGCCAGCCTGCAACTCCCCGCGGGCCAGCAGGTGGCCAATAGCATCTCGGCCTCCCCGCAGAACCGCGTCGCGGTGGCCACCACCTTCGCCCTCTACGAGATCAACCTCAATGGCGGCGGCAACCCCCAGGTGGTGTGGAGTCAGAACTACGACCGCGGCCCTGCCCGCAAACCCGGCCAGCTGAGCTGGGGAACCGGCTCCACCCCAACATATTTCGGACCTACCGGTGCCGACTACCTCACCATCGTCGACAACGCCGAGCCTCAGGTGCATGCGCTGGTCTACCAAGCGGGCACCGGTACGCTGCTCTGTCAGCAGACGGTGCTGACGTTGGGCGGCCCCGGTAGCGAGAACTCGCCGATCGGTGCGGGCAACTCGATGTTCATCGCCAGCACGTACGGCTACCCTTACCCTGCGGTTCCCCCAGGCGCCGGCCCCGCCGTTCCGGCGACGGCCCCGTTCTACGGCGGGATGACCAGGGTGGACATGGACAGCCCCGGACCCGGCTGTCATACCGTGTGGGAGAGCAAGGTTCGCAGCGCCGCGTTGCCGCATCTCTCCACCGGCGATGGGCTGATCTATACGGTCACCCGGATCGGGCTGGACACCACGACACCGGCGGACCTGTTCGCTTACACCGTCATCGACCCCAACACCGGGAAAGTGGTTCACCAACAACCGAAGTCGGCCACTATCCTCAGCGACCCGATTCAAACCTCATCGATGGTCCTGATGGGCAACAAGATCATGCAGGGCAACATCACCGGCATCGGCCGGATCGGCTAGTTCCTCGCGGGTTTCAGTTACTCCTGGCCGAACTTCATCATGTCGAGGTTCCAGTACCCGCGCATGTTGGCGATCAGGCCTTCGTCGTTGACGCTGTAGGTGAACACCCCGCGGACGCTGCTGGTGAAGCCGCCCTCGAACTTGCTGTCCAGCACCAGGATATGAGCGACCTCATTGGGCGAACTCGACGGAAAGGTCTCCTCGCAGGTGATCGTCAGGTTGTTGGCTGCGATGTTGGTGTCGTAGAACGTGGCGACGCCGTCCTTACCCTTGACCCCGGTGCCATCCGGATTCGTGACCGACTTGCCGATCGGGTCCTCGACGACGACGTCGTCGGCCATCAGTGCCAGCCAACCCTCGCGATCGTGGGCTTGCACACATCGCCACGACGACTGCGACGCGGTCAGTGCCGGGGACTGGGTTGTTTGGGTCATCGTCATTCCTTCTCTCGAGTAACGGAATCAAACATGCGGCGCGAGATAGGACGGAATCACCAAGGGTCCCAACGACGTCGCACCGAACATCTCGGGAACCAGGCCATCGCGACCGGCGGCCACGGCAGACCATCCGGGGTTTGGATGCATCGTCCCCAGCGGCGACATGACCACCCGGTTGCGCACTCTCATGGCGCCGATTCGTCTCGGCGCCAGAGGTGAGAAAGCCGGCCACTCGATACCGGGACTATCGGTGCAGACCGGACTTACCGGTCGGCGTCCGTGTAGCGGATGATGCCGCGAATGTTCTTGCCGTCCAGCATGTCCTGGTAGCCCTCGTTGATCTGTTCCAACCGGTACTGGGTGGTGACCATGTCATCGAGGTTGAGCTTGCCGGCCTTGTACATCGCCAGCAGCTGCGGGATGTCGAACTGCGGGTTGCCACCGCCGAAGATGGTGCCCTGCAGGTTCTTCTGCATCAGGGTCAACATCGCGAGGTTCAGCGTGACGTTGGTGTCCATCAGGCTGCCGATGGCGGTCGCCACGCAGGTGCCGCCTTTGGCGGTCAGGGTCAGATAGAGGTCGATGTCGGCGCCCTTGAGTTCGCCGACGGTGACAATCACCTTGTGGGCCATCAAACCGTAGGTGGCTTCGGCGATGCCCGCCAGTGCGGCGTTGATGTCCGGGTAGACGTGGGTGGCGCCGAACTTCAGAGCTTGATCGCGCTTCCACTCCACCGGGTCGATCGCGAAGATGAAGCGAGCGCCAGCGGCGACGGCACCCTGCAGTGCCGACATTCCGACCCCACCGACACCGACGATGCAGGCGTCCTGGCCCGGCCGGATGTCAGCCGTGCGGACAGCCGAACCGTAGCCGGTCGTGACGCCGCAGCCGACCAGGCAGGCGACCTCGAACGGGATCTCCGGGTCGATCTTCACCACGGAGCTTTTGTGCACCACCATGTACGGCGAGAAGGTGCCCAGCAGGGTCATCGGGAAGACGTTCTGGCCTTTGGCCTGGATCCGGAACGTGCCGTCGCTGACCGCCGCGCCTCCTAGCAGGCCGGCGCCCAGATCGCACAGGTTGCGCATGCCCGACTGGCAAGTCGGACACTGCCCACACGACGGGATGAACGACAGGACCACGTGGTCGCCAGGTTTGAGGTCCTCCACACCAGGGCCAACCTCGGTGATGATCCCGGCCCCTTCGTGCCCGCCGAGTACCGGGAAGCCCGCCATCGGGATGCCGCCCGTCACCAGGTGGTGGTCGGAGTGGCACATCCCCGCCGCTTCCATCTGGATCTTGACTTCGTCCTTGACCGGGTCACCAATCTCGATGTCCTCGATGGACCACGGCTGGTTGAACTCCCAGATCAGTGCGCCTTTTGTCTTCACGATGGACATGACCCCATTTCGCCTTTGAATTGGTACTGCCTGGCCCTATCGCGCCGGGCACTGTAGTGACGAGTGCCACACGGCACTCCTTTGGTCAGCATAGCGCGTCCAACAAATCAAATGCTTGGTTGGTCGCGCAAAGTGGGTAGAACAGCCGTTCACCAGATCGGGACTGGTGCCTGACCCAGTGGGTAGTAGCCGGGCAGCTTCTCGCCGGCGAGGCTGCGCTCGATGCGCTTCTGCATTCCCGGGGACAGCTTCCCGCTCTTCATCAGGTCCAGGTACAACGCCTGCACGTGGCCGAAGTCGAAGAAGTCGCGCTGCCATTCGATCTTGGCGTCCGCGTTGAGCCGGAACCAGCTGCCGCCGATGCCGTAGATCTCCGACGTGCTGCCGTCGGAGTCAATGGCGACCTGCTTCCAGAACCCGACGATCTCACCCTGCTTGTCGTCGATGAGGACCTTCTGATACGGGTACTGCCAGTTCTCCAGTCCCTCCATCTCGAGTCCCAACGCGATGTCGCGGATCTCGTCGATGCCGACGCACATCACGTCCTCCTTGGGGCCGATGTTCCAGCCGTAGGTGGCGTCGTCGGCGTAGAAGTCGCCCAGCGGCTTCCAGTCGCCGTCGCGTTCGGCCACCCGGTTGGCCTCCAGCCAGCGCTCAACCCATTCGTCCAGAACCTCACGTGAATGTGACGCCATGGTCTTAGTCTTCTTTCTCTTTGATGAATAGTGCCTGAGTAGGACAGCTTTGGACCGCCAGTTCGACCTCGTCGCGAGCATCGTTCGGCGGCTCCGAGTCCAGGATCTCCACTTTGCCGCGCCTGGGCACCCGAAAGTAGTCCGGTGCCTCCAGTTCGCACATGGCATGGCCCTGGCACAAATCCAGATCGACTTCGACCCTGAATCCGCCCATGACCATCAAGCCTGCGTGCGCTTGCGATAACGGACCTTCGCCGGCCGGGCCAGTTGCACCACCATCTTCGAGTGGTCGTTCTGGTAGCTGTCGGCGGGCTGTGCCATCTCGAATTCGTACTCGCGCAACAGAACCGAGAAGATCGCCTTGATCTGCATGGTCGCGAACGCCGCGCCGACGCACCGGTGCCGGCCCGCGCCGAACGGAATCCAGGTCCATCGGTTGGCCATGTCGGCCTGCTCGGGTTTGTTGTAGCGGTCCGGGTTGAACGCGTCGGGGTCCGGGAAGTCCTCACCGATCCGGTTCGAGATCGCCGGAGATGCGGCAACGAAGTCGCCGTCGTGAATTGGGAACCCCTCGACTTCGAACTCGCCCTTGGCGACCCGCATCAAGATGATCAACGGCGGGTGCAGCCGCAGCGTCTCCTTGACCACGTTGTCCAACTTCGGAATCTGGCGCAGCGCATGGAAACTCACCTCCTGGCCGTCGGCGTAGAGCTCTTCCAGTTCGGCGAGCACTTCGGCGTAGACCTCGGAATGGCGGATCAGCTCGATCAGGGTCCACGCCGAGGTGCCCGAACTGGTGTGGTGCCCGGCGAACATCAGCGAGATGAACATCCCGGTGACCTCGTCGGCGGAGAACCGCGGGTTGCCTTCCTCGTCCTTGATCGACACCAGAACGTCGAGCATGTCGCGGTCGCGCTTGTCCGTGGGCGGATTGGCCAGCCGGATGTTCATGATCTCCTGAACCAGCGCAACGAGTTTCACGCGCGCCTCGTCGCGCCGCTGGAAGCTCTCGATCGGTAGGTACGGGTCGACGTAGCACAGTGGATCGGTGCCGCGTTCCAGGTCGTGGTAGTACTCCGCGAACCGGTGATCGAGTTGCTCGCGGAACTTCAGCCCGATCAGGCAGGCCGTGGAGGTGTAGATGGTCAACTCCGCGAAGAAGTCGAGCAGTTCGATCTCACCCTCGTCGCCCCAGTCGGCGATCATCTTCTTGACTTCGCCCTCGATGGTGGCGGCGTGGCCCTTCATCTGCTCGCCGCGCAGCGCGGAGTTGTGCAGCATCTCCTTACGCCGTTCGGGACTAGCGTCGAACACGACGCCCTTGCCGAAGATCGGCGTCATGAACGGGTACGCCTCGGCCTGGTCGAGATCCTCGTCGGCAGAACGGAAAAAGAACTCGTTGGCTTCCGCGCCGGACAGAAATATGACGTGCTTGTCGACCAGTTGAAACCAGCCGACGTTGCCGCATTCCTCGCGGATGCGCTTCATCAGACCGATCGGGTCGGTGCGGAACTCTTCGAGGTGACCGTGTTCTTCTTCGCCGCCGGATACCCGGGGCACCACTGCTGTTGTCATTTACTCACTTCTCCTCGGCGCGCGCCGCGCGCCGCATCGGCGTTTCGCGAAGTCATGAATCCAGTGCCTTCTCATCAACTTTCAACTGCTGACGCTCCTTGACTGTCGCCAGTGGAGCTTCGGGCTGAAGTTCCATGTTTGCGATGAAGCCACCACGCGGTGTCTCTGCGACGAAGGTGATGGCTCGCCCCAAGTCGGCCGCGCGCAGGAAGTAGTCGTGGCGGGCCTGGCCCCACTTAGCCCAGTCCTCGAGCGCGGGTCCGATCTTCTCGACCGGCAGGCTCCAGCCCATCGACGTCTTGGTGGGGCCGGGGTGCACGATCGAGGCCCGCACGCCGGTGCCCTCGAGTTCCATCTGAAAGTTGCTGACCATCGCGACGAGGGCCGCCTTGGCTGCCCCATAGGCGCCCATGTGTGGCCGCTGGCGCAGGGCGACGTCGGAGCCGACGAAGATCATATCGCCGCGCTGCCGCTCCAGCATGCCTGGCAGCACCGCCGCGGCCAGCCTGTTGGCGCCGACCAGGTGAATCTGCAGTTGCGACTCGAATTCGTCGGTGGTGATCTCGGCGAGCTTGCCGAAATAGGTGTCGCCCGCGCCTGCCACCAGTACCTCGATGTCGCCGAGGGCGTCGACCGATTGTGCGACAAACGCTTTCACCGAATTCGGGTCGGTGACGTCGAGGTGGAACCCCACCGCTTCGCCGCCTTCGGCGTTGATCTTGCCGACGATGTCATTGAGCTTTTCGACTCGGCGGGCGCCGAGGGCGACGGGGAAGCCGTGCGCTGCCAATTCGATAGCGGTGGCTTCCCCGATGCCGGACGAGGCGCCGGCCACAATTGCTGGCCGACGTTCGGGCAGGGGAGCGAAGCGTGGCATGTGTAGTCCTTCAGTGAATTTGGAGAGTCATCGGTAGATGGGCGAACCCGCGGACGTTGCTGGAGTGGACGCGGACCGAGTTGGCTTCGTCCACCTCGTAGCCGCGGATGCGTTTGAACAGTTCGGTGAGTGCCACCCGTGCTTCCATCCGGGCCAGATGGGCGCCGAGGCAGAAGTGCGCGCCGCTACCGAAACTGAGCAGCTTGGAACCGATCTCACGCCCGATCACAAAGTCGTCGGGGTTGTCGAACACCCGCTCGTCGCGATGGCCCGAACCGGGCAGCAGCAGCAACACATCTCCGTCGGGAATGGTCGTGTCGTACAACGTCAATTCGCCGGACACAACGCGAGCCAGGATCTGGCTGGACGTGTCGTAGCGCAGCGTCTCCTCGACCCACAGCGGGATGCGCGAAAGGTCGGCGTAGACCGGAGTCAGCTGATCAGGATTCTTGTGGCCCCAGAAGGCGGCATTGGCAAGGAGTTTGGTGGTCGTCTCGTTGCCGGCGATCACCATCAGGAACATGAAGCCGAGGACTTCCTCGTCGGTGAGGCGGTCCCCGTCGATCTCCGCCTCCAGCAACGCCGAGGTCAGATCGTCGGACGACTTCTTGCGGCGCTCGGCGATCATGCCCTGGTAGTACACGATCAGATTGATCGAGGCCTCGATCGCCGAAGCCGGCACATCGTTCACGCCGTCCTCGCGGTGCATCACGCCGTCGGCCATGGCGCGGATGCCGTCGCGGTCGGGTTCCGGAACGCCCATGAGTTCCGAGATCACGTCCATCGGAAGCTTGCCGGCGAATTCGGCGACATAGTCGACTGTTCCAGCGTCGGCCTTCTCCAGCATCATATCGAGGTGCTGCACGGCGAGTTCAGTAACCCGCGCCTCGAGTTCCCGGATGCGCCGGGGCGTAAAGCCTTTCGATACCAACGTGCGAAGCCGCAGGTGCCCCGGGTCATCCATCGCCAGGAACGACATCGTCTTGGAAGCGTGCGGCCCACGTGAAATAGGGTCCAGGGCAACGCCGTCGCGGTTGGACAACGTGGTGCTGTTGCGGAACCCCTGATGAACGTCGCTGTGTCGCGACAACGCCCAGAAGCCGAGCTGCTCGTTGTGGTACAGCGGGGCCTGGTCGCGAAGCCGTCGGTAGTAAGGATACGGATCTTCGTGAAAGTCGTAATCGTATGGATCTAAGACCAATTCGTGGCCACCGACATGGATAGTCATGTCTTACCGTTCTTTTCGGGTCCCGGGCTGTGGGATCGTTCGGCTCCGGCCAAAATGAGGCTCACCACGCCGCCTAGCCGGTCGGCGATCTCGTGATAGGTGAACTCACCGCTACCGGCTTGCACCAGTGCGCCGAAGAAGGTCATTTGGAGGGCATCCACGGTGGCGGGCTCGGCGCCCGGCCCGATGGCCGACGAGATTCGGCGGTGGATTTCCGCGCCGATCCGGTCGCGCACGGCACGCACCGCGGGGTCGGTTGCTCCGCCGAGCAGCGCGGCGGTGCACGCGGCGCCGACTTCAGTCTCGTCGGCCACCACCAGCGCCAGGTGTCGCAGCGCCTGATCGACCCGGGTGTGCATGGTGTCGTTGACGTCGGTGAAGTAGGGGACCTGCCGGACCAGGTCGAGGTAGACCTCGGCGATCAGGTGGCTCTTCGACGAGAAGTAGGTATAGGCGGTCGCCGGCGCCACTTTGGCGCGGGCCGCCACCATCCGGACGGTCAGGTCGGCGTAGGAGTTCTCCCGCATCGTCTCCATGCCAGCGGCCAGCACCTTGCGGAAGGTTTCTTCCTGGCGCCGGTTACGCGGCATTCTCCCCGCCTGTTGCTGGACCTGGGCTGTGACCCCCGAGACCTCAGCCAGTGCATCGCTGGACACATGTCCAAACTAGAGGATATTCGCGGAGAGAATCAAGCCCTTTGCCTAAAAATGCACGTTGAACTGGATTTTGTGAAGAGATTTCGTGGTTGCGAGGGATCAGCCCTTGCACCGCGACAGGCCTGGAGGCTATCGTCCGAAGGAGATATATCGGACAGTTGTCCATTTAATGTGATCTTGGCTCGGCGCAGAGGTGGGAGTTGTAGATGGCCCTGTTGGCCAATGGTGCAAGTGCACTGTTCATCGATGGCAAGTTCTCGGAAGGCGGTGCGGGCACCTTCTCGACAGTCAATCCGGCCACCGAGGAGGTACTGGGCGTCGCCGCCGATGCCGACACGCAAGACATGGGCCGTGCCATCGAAGCCGCCCGTAGGGCTTTCGACGACACCGACTGGTCGCGCAACACCGAACTTCGGGTGCGCTGCGTACGGCAGTTGCGCGAATCGATGCAGATGCACATAGAGGAACTCCGAGAGCTAACCATTTCCGAAGTCGGTGCGCCGCGCATGCTCACCGCCGCTGCGCAGCTCGAAGGCCCGGTCAACGATCTGAGCTTCGCGGCCGACACCGCCGAAGCCTTCGAGTGGAACACCGATCTCGGTCAGGCGTCGCCGATGGGGATCCCAACCCGGCGCACCATTGCCCGGGAAGCGGTGGGCGTCGTCGGCGCGATCACGCCGTGGAATTTCCCGCACCAAATCAACCTCGCGAAACTGGGTCCCGCGCTGGCCGCCGGTAACACCGTCGTCTTGAAGCCCGCGCCCGATACCCCCTGGTGTGCGGCGGTGCTGGGTGAGCTCATCGCTGAGGAGACTGACTTCCCCCCGGGTGTGATCAACATCGTCACGTCCAACGACCACAGCGTCGGAGCACTTCTGTCCAAAGACCCTCGCGTGGATATGGTTTCGTTCACCGGGTCCACCGCCACCGGACGCGCCGTGATGAGCGATGCCGCTGTGACCATCAAGAAGGTGTTCCTCGAACTCGGCGGAAAGTCCGCGTTCGTCGTGCTTGACGACGCCGATCTGAAGGGCGCGTGCTCGATGTCGGCGTTCACCGCCGCCATGCACGCCGGGCAGGGATGTGCGATCACCACCCGTCTGCTGGTGCCGCGCGACAGATATGACGAGGCGGTCGCGATCGCCGCGGGCACCATGGGTTCGATCAAGCCAGGCGACCCCAACAAGCCTGGAACCGTTTGTGGGCCGGTAATTTCGGCACGTCAACGGGATCGTGTGCAGAGCTACCTGGATCTGGCGATCGCCGAGGGCGGAACCTTCGCCTGCGGTGGAGGTCGGCCCGCGGACAGGGACACCGGCTTCTTCATCGAGCCCACCGTGATCGCCGGCCTGACCAACGATGCGCGACCGGCCCGCGAAGAGATTTTCGGCCCGGTGCTCACCGTGATCGCCTATGACGGCGAAGAGGACGCATTGCGCATTGCCAACGACTCGCCGTATGGGTTGTCCGGCACCGTGTTCGGCGCCGACCCGCAGCGGGCCGCAAAATTCGCGTCGCGGATGCGGGTTGGCACCGTCAACGTCAACGGCGGCGTCTGGTACTCGGCCGACGCACCGTTCGGCGGCTACAAGCAGTCCGGCAATGGCCGCGAGATGGGGCGGGCCGGCTTCGAGGAATACCTGGAAATCAAAACCATTGCGACAGCGGTGTAGTCACACGCCTCGAGAGGAAAACATGCGATTCGAAAACAAGGTAGCCATCGTCACCGGATCCGGTGGCGGCATCGGTCAGGCTTACGTGGAGGCACTGGCCCGCGAGGGCGCGGCGGTGGTCGTCGCCGATATCAACGTCGAGGCGGCCGACGCGGTGGCCAAGCAGATCGTCGCCGACGGCGGCACTGCGATCAGTGTCCCGGTCGACGTCTCCGATCCAGAATCGGCCAAGGCGATGGCGGATCGCACCCTGGCCGAGTTCGGTGGCATCGACTACCTGGTCAACAATGCCGCGATCTTCGGGGGCATGAAGATCGACTTCCTGCTCACTGTGGACCCGGAGTACTACAAGAAGTTCATGAGCGTGAACATGGACGGAGCACTGTGGTGCACCCGCGCGGTCTACAAGAAGATGAAAAGACGGGGTGGCGGGGCCATCATCAACCAGTCCTCCACCGCCGCGTACCTGTACGCGAATTACTACGGTCTGGCCAAAGTCGGCATCAACGGTCTCACCCAACAACTTTCGCGGGAACTGGGTGGTCAG
Organism: Mycobacterium sp. IDUB_37; assembly: GCF_055419245.1. Classification (NCBI taxonomy): domain Bacteria; kingdom Bacillati; phylum Actinomycetota; class Actinomycetes; order Mycobacteriales; family Mycobacteriaceae; genus Mycobacterium; species Mycobacterium sp. IDUB_37. The sequence goes on from NZ_JBVAXG010000002.1 coordinate 80,098, forward strand.
AACATTCGGGTCAACGCGATCGCACCCGGGCCCATCGACACCGAAGCCAATCGGACCACCACCCCCAAAGAGATCGTCGACGACATCATCAAGGGTCTTCCGTTGTCGCGCCTGGGCACTACCGATGACCTGGTGGGCATGTGCTTGTTCCTGCTGAGTGATCAAGCCTCCTGGATCACCGGGCAGATCTTCAATGTCGACGGCGGACAGATCTTCCGGCCATGACCACTCCTCGTCTCGGATACATCGGCCTGGGCAACCAGGGTGCGCCCATGGCCAAGCGGTATCTTGAATGGCCAGGCGGGCTAACGGTTTTCGATGTTCGCGCGGAAGCTCTGGCGCCGTTCGTCGAGGGCGGTGCCACTGCGGCGGCGAGCGTCGCTGAGGTCGCCGACGCTGACATCATCAGTGTCACCGTGTTCGATGATGCGCAGGTGCGCGAGGTGACCGCCGAACTGGCGTCCCACGCTAAACCCGGCACCATCATTGCAATTCACTCCACCATCAGCAGCGGCACCGCTGCCGAACTGGCCGAGCAACTCAAACCGCATGGTATCCACATTGTGGATGCGCCGGTCAGCGGCGGCGCGGGAGCGGCCACCAAGGGGGAGTTGGCCGTCATGGTCGGCGCGGACGACGATGCCTTCGCACGCATCAAAGAGCCGTTCGCGCAATGGGCTTCGCTGATAATTCACGCCGGACAACCAGGTGCGGGCACCGCAATGAAGCTGGCGCGCAACATGCTGACCTTCACCTGCTACGCGGCCGTCGGAGAGGCGCAGAAGCTTGCCGACGAAGCCGGCGTGAACATCATGGACCTGGGCAAGGTGGTGCGGCACTCCGACTCGCTGAACGGCGGGCCCGGAGCGATCATGTACCGCAGCGATGCCAAGGAACTGGCCACCGACCATTTCCTCTACCAACCCTTCCAGCACACCCTTGCTCTGGGCGAGAAGGATCTGAGTTCCGCTCTGGCGCTGGCTGACTCGTTGTCGGTGGATCTGCCGATCGCACGGTTGGCGCGTGAGCTGCTGGCGGGCAACCTGGGTGTGCCGCACGCCGAGACCGAATCAGCGAAGGAGTCGTGATGGACGAACAGCGCCGCAAGGGCCTCGACAAGATGAACGAGGTCTACGGCTGGGAGATGCCCAATATCGAGGGCGACGCCTACTTCGACCTCACCGTCGACCACTTGTTCGGTGACATCTGGTCCCGGCCAGGCTTGTCGATGCGGGACAAGCGGATCATGACGCTGACCGCAGTGACGGCTGCGGGAAGTCGCGACCTGGCTGAGATTCAGATCAACGCGGCACTGCTCAACGGGGAACTATCCGAGACCGAGTTGAAAGAGATGGCCGTCTTCCTGACTCATTACCTCGGGTTCCCACTCGGGTCGGCGCTCAACGGTGCGGTGAGCACCGTGGTGGCGAGGCGAAAGAAGGCCGCAGCGAAGGGCGCCGAGGAGGACAAGAAGGCCAACGTCGACGCCGCACTGAAGATGAACGCCGGCGAAAAGCGCACCTGAGCACGCCAAGCAGACGCAAAGTCGCACGATCCGGCCCGGACTCGTGCGACTTTACGACTGCTCGCCGGGGTTACCTGGCCCTCAGTAAGGCTGGCCGCCCGCCGGCATCACATATTCGGAGATCGGTGCCGACACCCCGTTGACCGAGGTTCCACCGTTGATGATGGCTGGTCCCATCGCCAGCATCTCGCTCGGGAACCCGAGAGTCGGTGCGGTGAGCGCATCGAGCCTCTCAATCTCGTCGGCGGTCAGAGCGACATCCACCGCGCGTACGTTGTCGTCGAACTGGGCGAGCCTGCGTGCCCCGACGATGATGGACGTCACCCCGGGTTGCGCGTGCAGCCAGGCCAGCGCCGCGCTGGCGACGGTGGTTTCGTGCGCCTGTGCGATGGCTTCGAGTTCGTCGATCAGGGCGAAGGTCTTCTCGTTGAGGAAGGCATTGACCATAGCGCCGCGGTCGGCCTGATGCTCGCCGGCGTTGGCGCGGGTGTATTTGCCGCTGAGCACACCGCTCTTGAGCGGCGACCACGGCGTAATGCCCAGGCCGAATTCGCTTGCCATGGGGACGAGTTCCTGTTCAACGGTGCGTTCCAGCAACGAGTACTCGATCTGCAACCCGACGAACGACGACCACCCGCGGAATCGGGCGATGAGGTTTGCTTCCACGATCTTCCAGGCCGGGGTGTCCGACACTCCGAGGTAGCGCACCTTGCCGGACCGGACGAGGTCGTCGAGGGCGGCCATCGTCTCCTCGATGGGAGTGTTCTTGTCCCACATGTGCAGCCAGTACAGGTCGATGTAGTCGGTCTGCAAGCGCCGCAGCGAGTTCTCGCAGGCGCTGATGAGCGCTTTGCGGCCCGAACCGCCGCCGTTGGGGTCGCCCGGATACAGGTTGCCGCTGAACTTGGTAGCGATGACGGTCCGATCCCGGCGGGCGGGGTGCCGGCCGATGTGGTCGCCGATGATCTTCTCGGAATGGCTTCTGGTGTAGAAGTTCGCGGTGTCGATGAAGTTGCCGCCGAGTTCGATGTACCTGTCGATGATCTGTTGGGACTCTTCGACACTGGTGCCCCAACCGAGGTCTTCGCCGAATGTCATCGCGCCCAGGCACAACGGGCTGACGCGCAGGCCCGAGCGGCCAAGTGTGACGTATTGATCCAGAGGCATTTTCAGAAGCGCTTTCTGGTAGGTTGTTCGGTTATGCGATTGTTCATTTCTAAACTAGTTCATCTCTGAACGATCTGGCAAGTCCATGTCTGAAGTTGATGCGGCGAAGGTCTGGTCACTGAACTACCGACTGCTGTCGTCGGTCATCGCCAGCGCGCAGAACGACATCTGCGCGTTGGGGCTTGAGGCCAAGGAACTGTTCCTGCTCGCCGAGATTGACGAGCATCCCTACCCCGCTGAGCTGGCGGTGGCACTGAGCATGCCCAAAGCGACGGTCACGCTCTACCTGAAACGGCTCGAGGCAGCGGGATTCGTACGTCGCGAAATCGACCCCGCCGATTTGAGGCGGCACCGCCTGCTGCTCACTCCCGCCGGACGTCAAGCGGCCGCTGACGGTCTTGCCCTACTGTCCGGCGAATTCGACAAGCGCCTGACCCGCCTCACCGCCGCACAGCAAAAGGACCTGAAGAACCTGCTGGAAAAGATTTTGTAAGACGTTGCGGCTAGTCTGACCTGTCGTGCGCGTCCTGGTGATCGGTTCCGGTGCCCGAGAACATGCCCTATTGCTGGCTCTCAGCAGAGACCCGCAGGTCACGGGGTTGGTCGTTGCCCCCGGAAACGCCGGCACTGCGCGCCTGGCCGAGCAACACAATGTCGACATCACCTCCGCCGATGAGGTCGTCGGTCTGGCCCGCAAGGTCGAAGCCGACCTCGTGGTCATCGGTCCCGAGGTGCCGCTGGTCCTCGGTGTCGCCGACGCGGTGCGCGCCGCCGGCATCGTATGTTTCGGGCCCGGCAAAGACGCGGCTCGCATCGAGGGTTCCAAGGCGTTCGCCAAGGAGGTGATGGCGGCGGCCGGAGTGCGCACCGCCTCCAGCGAAATCGTCGACAACCCGGCACATCTGGATGCCGCGATCGATCGCTTCGGGCCCCCCGCCGGTGACCCGGCCTGGGTCGTCAAGGACGACTCCTTGGCGGCGGGCAAGGGCGTGGTGGTCACAGACGATCGAGCCGCCGCACGCGCCCACGCCGCGGGTCTGCTCGAGTCGGGCCACCCGGTACTGCTGGAATCCTTTCTCGACGGCCCCGAGGTTTCGCTGTTTTGCGTAGTGGACGGCAAGACGGTGGTGCCACTGCTGGCCGCGCAGGACTTCAAACGAGTCGGTGACGATGACGCGGGTCCGAACACTGGGGGCATGGGCGCATACGCGCCGCTGCCGTGGTTGCCCGACGGCGTCTACCGCGAGATAGTCACTCGGATCGTCGAACCTGTTGCAGCCGAGCTCGTTCAACGCGGCAACCCGTTCAGCGGCTTGCTCTATGCGGGGCTGGCGATCACCTCGAACGGACCGGCGGTGGTCGAATTCAATTGCCGCTTCGGCGATCCGGAGACTCAGGCGGTACTTGCGCTGCTCGAGTCGCCGCTTGCACAGCTGCTCCATGCTGCCGGTAGTGGCAAACTGGCGGAGTTCGAAGAGCTGCGCTGGAGCGACGGCGCCGCCGTCACCGTGGTGCTCGCAGCCGAAAACTATCCTGGGCGACCGCGAGTCGGCGACGTCATCACCGGCTCCGAAGCTGATGGGGTGCTACATGCCGGCACCGCGTTACGCGACGACGGTGCGATCGTGTCCGCCGGCGGGCGGGTACTTTCGGTGGTTGGCAAGGGCGCCGACCTGTCCGAAGCGCGCGCGAACGCTTACCGGATATTGAGCTCAGTTGGGTTGCCGGGCAGCCATTTTCGTAGCGACATCGGGTTGTGTGCCGCAGAGGGAAAGATAGAGCTTTAAGGGGTTTTTCTACCTCATGTATTGCGGGCAGTAGACGCTGATCGCCGCATTGACCCCGGCGGCGGCCTGCGACGGCGTGATTCCCTGATTGCTGTTGACGGTCGCGTTCGCGGCATCGTTGGGCGTCCCGCCGCTCTGCAGGCTCGTGCACAGGCCACGGCCGGTGGCGACGGCGACTGACGGGTCAGTGACCGTCACACCAGGAATTTGCGACATCATGTTGAGATAGGCCTGATCGGGCTCGGGTGGCCGTTGCGGTGCCGGCACGGGAGCGGGTGCGTTCGCAGCCGGGGCCGGGGCCGGAGCCGGGGCCGGTGCCGGAGCCTTCGGAGCGGGAGCCGGTGCCCTGGGAACCGGCGCGGGCGGGACGTACGCAGGCGGTAGGGCCGCTGGCGGTGGAACCTCATTTGGAGTGGGCGCCGACTGCGGGGAGGGCGGCGCGGCCGGCGGTGGTGCCACCTGCGGTGCGGGCTGAGGTTGTGCGACCGCGGCCGGGGGTATGCCCTGGCTGGGGCCGGTGTTGTTGGCCTCCGTGAAGTCGCTGGTGCCAAGTGCGGTGAGCGCGACCAGGGTGGATGCCGCCGCGATATACCCCCAGCGACGGCGTCGCTGCCTGTCGGCGTCAGCCGTGGGTGCCGGCGCGCTCTTCGGCGGCCGAACCGCCAAGGGCCTCGGCATCGTCGAGGCGGTACTTGCCGGGTGTCTGCCCGAGTGGACTGCCTTTGTGAACGCTTCGGCGAAATCGGTGCAGCGAGCGTATCGGTCGGCGGGATCCTTTGCCAGCGCTTTGGCGAGCACCGGGTCGAAAACCCTGAGCAGCGGGTGGGTTTCAGCTAGCGCCGTTGGCGCCGCGGTCAGGTGGCGCGAGATCACAACGGCAGGGTTGGTGTGGGGGAATAGCGGAGACCCGGTCAGGAGATGGAAAACGGTAGCCGCTAGAGCGTACTGATCCGCGCGCCCGTCAATCGGCTCGTCCGTCAGCTGTTCAGGAGCGGCGTAGGGGAACGTGCCGATCGTCATGTTTGTCGCGGTCAGGCCACTCATGTCGCCGACGTTGCGGGCTATGCCGAAGTCGCCCAACAGGATTCGCCGTTCGCCCTCATCCGGCGTGGCGAGCAGGATGTTGGCGGGGCTGACGTCGCGGTGCATCAGGTCATGGTGATGGTGCGCATAGTCGAGTGCGCTGGCGATGGCGGTGAGGATCGTGGCCACCTCGTCTGCCGTCATGCCGACCGGATAGTGGTCTCGCACCAGGGTTGCTGCGTCTGTTCCGTCCACGAAGTCCATTGCGATCCAAAGCTGTCCGTTGAACTCGCCTCGATCGTTGACCCGCACGACGTTGGGGTGCCACAGCCCGGCAGCTACGTCGGCTTCCCTGATGAATCGCTGGCGATAGTCATCGTCAGCAGACACGTCGCTGCCCAAGATCTTCAGGGCCTCCATGCGGGGTAACCGCGGATGCTGAGCAAGGTAGACCTCGCCCATCCCGCCTGCCCCGACGAACCGATCAATTGTGTATCCGGCAAACACCTCGCCGACCTGCAATCGTGCGTTGGGGCTTCCGTCAACCATCCCAGCCATCGAACCTTCTCCTGCAGTAATGCCTTGCCAGCCTCGTTGCTGGCCTGCGGGTAGTGTATTGCGGACACCTTAGATTTACTACTGAGCCATCCCTAGTTCACCTTTTGTTCACCTATGAATATGGCCTGAGGCGGGAGGCCTGGCTGCGGGCGAGCAAAACCTCACACACTCCCTGATGAGGGATGTCCGCGGTTCAGAAAGCCGAGGCCTGCCCGTCCCGGCGGGGGTCGCTGGCCGCGAGATACCCGTGCTCAAGTCGCCAGATCGCTTGGCAGCTCCCGAATGCGTTGTAGTCGTCCACCTCGAGCAGGTCGTGTCCGCGTTGCCGCAACTCGTCGAGAGTTGCTGGCGGAAAGCCCTTTTCGCAGCTGACCTGCATGCCTTGTACCCACCGAAACCGAGGTCCGTCGCACGCTGCCTGCGGGTTCTGGCCGTAGTCGGCAATGCGGACCAGTACTTGCACATGGCCTTGGGGCTGCATCGGACCGCCCATCACGCCGAAGCTCATCACCGGTGCGCCGTCCTTGGTCACAAAGCCGGGAATGATGGTGTGGTACGGACGTTTACGAGGCGCGACCTGATTCGGATGTCCCTGCGCCACAACGAAATCGAACCCGCGATTCTGCAGCGCTATCCCGGTGCCCGGCACCACCACGCCGGAGCCGAAGCCCATGTAGTTCGACTGAATCATCGACACCATCAATCCAGAGTCGTCGGCAGCGGTCAGATAAACGGTGCCGCCCCTGGGTGTTCCCGCAGACGCGGGATTGGCCCGCCGTGGATTGATCAGCGCCGCTCGCTGCTTCAGATACTCTCTGTCGAGTAGCTGTGCCGTACTGATCCTCATGTGGTCGATGTCGGCGACATGGGCCTGCGCGTCGGCGAAGGCCAACTTGAGCGCCTCGATCTGCAGATGCACGCTGTCGGCGGAATCGACTGGCAACGAAGACATGTCGAAATGCTCGAGAATTCCGAGTGCGATCAGCGCGACGATGCCCTGACCGTTGGGCGGTATCTCGTGGACCTGGTAACCGCGATAATCGCCGCTGATGGTGCCGACCCAGTCGGCGGAGTGAGCGGCTAGGTCGCCGACTCCCATGGCTCCGCCGTTGGCTCTGGAATGTGCTTCGAGTTTGTCCGCCAACTCCCCCCGATAGAACGCCTCGCCCTTGGACGCAGCAATTAACTCCAGGGTTGTCGCCTGGTCGGGGAAGGTGAACAATTCGCCTGGTTTGGGTGCACGTCCGTGCGGCATGAACGCCGCGGCGAACCCGGGTTGTGTTGCGAACATCGGGGTCTGAGCTTGCCACTGCGACGCCACCATCGGCGAAACTTGAAAACCGTTGCGGGCGTAGTCGATGGCGGGTGCGAAGAGTCGCTCAAACGGGAGCTTGCCGAACCTGGTGTGCAACTCTGCCCATGCCGACACGGCGCCGGGTACCGTCACGGCGTTCCAACCGAGCGCCGGAACAGCCCTGCGGTCAAAGTATTCAGGTGTCCAGGCCGCGGGGGAGCGACCGGACGCGTTGAGTCCGTGCAGCTTTTGGCCATCCCAGACGATGGCGAAGGCATCGGATCCGATGCCGTTGGAGACCGGCTCCACCACCGTGAGTGTGATGGCGGTGGCGATGGCCGCGTCGACTGCGTTGCCGCCGTCAGCCAACATCCGGAGGCCGGCTTGGGCGGCCAGTGGCTGCGACGTGCAGACCGCATTTGCGGCCAGAATGGGTGTCCGCGGCCAGGCGTACGGGAAGTTCCAATCGAAGGGTGCGGTCACAATCGCGAGCGTAACTCGCCCGCTCGTCGGGCCTGTCGCGCCGAGACTGCGCGTCGCTCAGGGGAGGCCGTACCGCCCAGCGAGCCGCTACGCAGTCAGCAGCGGCGCCATCCACGTCAACTCGGCCGGCAGCTGAGAGCTCCAGAATCCGCCGTCGTGCCCGCCGGGTGAGAAGCCGCCCGCGGGCGGGTTCGGCAGCTGAGCAATGAACTGCTTCGTCGCGGAGTAGAACGGATCGCTGTCTCCGCAGTCAATCCGGATGGGGATCGAGCCCAGTGCGGGCATACCCCACACCGAGTTCGCCGCGTAGTCGTCGGCCCCATCGAACGCGCCCGGCGCAGCCGCGCCGGAAGAAGTCCACAGGGCCGGGCTGACCGCGGTGATGGCCGCGGTTCGGCCCGGGCCAAGCCGTCCACCGAGCAGCAGTGCGCCGTAGCCGCCCATCGACCAGCCCAGGAACGCCACCCGGGAGGTGTCCAGTCCGTGGCTGTCGAGCATCGGAATCAGCTCGTTGAGGACCATCGCTCCGGAGTCCTCGCCGGACGCCCGCTGATGCCAGTAGCCGCCGCCGCCGTCGACCGAGACCACTGCGAAGGGTGGCAACCCGGCGCTGACGGCCTGCGCGAGGCCTTGCTCGACACCGCCGGCCATCACGCTGGATGCGTCGTTGCCCTTACCGTGCAGCGCAATCACCGGACGCAGCGCTTTGGTCTGGCCCGGCGGACGCGCGATCGCCCAGTTGGTCGATATGCCACCTCGCGCGGCCGACACAAAGGAGCCCGTCGACATCGTCGGCGCGGCTTGCGCCGGCGGGGCTGGATCGAGTGGCCGTGTCGGCGCTAACGGAACAGACGTACCATTCGCGGGCACCGGCGATGCGTGTGACGGCTGGGGTTGGAAAAGCATGTCGAGCGCATATGCGCCGACGGCGCCACATACCGCGCTGGCGCCAAGGCCGAGCACGGCGCGGCGACTCATGTCAGGCATGCGGGCCATCATGCCATGTTCGTTTCGCGAAAATGGCAATGCAGTACCACTTTGGCTGGCAGCATGGGTGGACGTGACAGCAGCAGTGACTCCCAAAGGGGAACGCCGGCGGTACGCGTTGGTGAGCGCCGCGGCCGAGCTGCTCGGCGAGGGCGGTTTCGAAGCGGTCCGCCACCGGGCTGTTGCTCGTCGGGCCGGCCTGCCGTTGGCATCCACCACCTACTACTTCTCGTCCCTCGATGATCTGATCGCGCGCGCGGTCGAGCACATCGGGATGATCGAAGTGGCGCAGTTGCGGGCCAGGGTCAATGCGTTGTCCCGGCGCCGCCGAGGGCCGGAGACCACCGCCGACGTCTTGGTTGACCTACTCGTCGGGGACGTGTCCGGACCGGGCCTTGCTGAGCAGCTGATATCGCGCTACGAGCGGCACATCGCCTGCACCCGGTTGCCCGCGTTGCAGGAAAGCATGCGGCGCAGCCTGCGTCAGCGAGCCGAGGCGGTCGCCGAAGCCATTGAAAGATCCGGGCGATCGGTCCAGATCGAATTGGTATGCACGCTGATCTGCGCGGTCGACGGTTCGGTGGTCTCCGCGCTGGTGGAAGGGCGGGATCCGCGCACGGCGTCGCTGGCGACAATCGTCGATCTCATCGACGTGCTCGCGCCGGTCGATCAAGGATCCTTGCGAATCTGAGAAGTCCCAGGTCGGCTTGCCGGTGCAAGATCTGCGGGTAGCGACGGGGTGACGATATAGCCGGTGGTGCCGTCCCCGTAGATGGTGATGTCGCCCGGCCGGCGTTCGGCGTACAACGCCACGTAGGCGCAGACGACGGCGTCGACCGGGTCCTCCGCTCGTCGCAGTTCGCTCTTGCGCTGGGCGCTGCAGACCTGGCGTCGCAACTCCGCCCAATCCGCGCTGGCCGAGACACCCAGCGGCACGGCCGCGTCTGCGAGTGCCTCGACGCCGTCCATCAGCTTCTGCAACTCAGACTTGAGCTGCTCAACATCGCGGCCGGGCTTGGCCTTGTACTTCAGCGTCCGCGGTAACCGAAACAGCGCCACCGTGGCCGCGTGCGGATATACCTCGATGGCGCGCCGGCCATGCCCGGAAAGCGGATCCAGGTCCAGGTTCAAGGCATGGGCGAGTCTCGCTGCGCGTGGACCTGCCGCGAACTCGGGTTTCCCCGTGTTAGCCGGGTGCGCGCCCGCCTCGAACTTGCGGAAATCCCGATTGAGCGCAGTTTCCGCCGGCCGCTGACCCGTCGGGTTGATCACCAAAAGTGGTGCGTCGAACCCCACCAGGCAGTCGCCCTGCACATAGGGATGGAGTGCTGCCAGCACGTCGGCGTCGTCGCGGACCGCGCAGACGTGTACCAGAACGCCGTCGTCGTCGACGATCGCGACGCCGGTCGGGTTGCGGCCGGCCCAGGCCAGATCCACGCCGGCGAAGTACACCCCGGCATCATGGCACCCGCGCTGCGGCCCATCCCGCCCTCGCGAGTTAGACCCGGCTGCGAATGTCACCGACACTTTTTCGCAGTGCCGTTCGGTTCGCGGTAGGGCTTGGTAGGAGGGCGCTGCCAAGCCCGACCGTAAGCTGTGTGGCTGTGAGCATTCCGAATGTGCTGGCCGGCCGGTACGCCAGTGCCGAGATGGTTGCGATCTGGTCGCCCGAAGCCAAGGTGGTCGCGGAGCGACGGCTGTGGTTGGCGGTGCTGCGGGCACAGTCGCAACTCGGCGTCCCCGTCCCCGCGGCGGCCGTCGCCGATTACGAGCGCGTGCTCGACACGGTGGACCTGGCCTCGATCGCTGCGCGAGAGCGGGTGCTGCGCCACGACGTCAAGGCCCGGATCGAGGAATTCAACGCGCTTGCCGGTCACGAGCACGTCCACAAAGGAATGACCAGCCGGGACCTCACCGAGAACGTGGAACAGCTACAGATCCGGCAATCACTGGAACTGGTCTTCGCCCACGGGGTCGCGGTGACAGCTCGACTGGCTGAGCGGGCGGTCAGCTATCGCGATCTGGTCATGACCGGGCGCAGCCACAACGTGGCCGCCCAAGCCACTTCGCTGGGCAAGCGATTCGCGTCGGCTGCGCAGGAGACACTGATCGCCCTGACCCGGCTGCGGGAGTTGATCGACCGTTACCCGCTGCGAGGCATCAAGGGCCCGATGGGCACAGCTCAAGACATGCTCGACCTGCTCGACGGCGACGCGGCCAAGCTCGCCGAGCTCGAACATCAGGTGGCCGACTTTCTCGGCTTCGCAACGGTTTTGACCAGTGTCGGCCAGGTATATCCGCGTTCGCTGGATCACGACGTGCTTTCCGCGCTGGTCCAACTGGGCGCCGGGCCGTCGTCGTTCGCGCACACCATCCGGTTGATGGCCGGGCACGAACTGGTCACCGAAGGCTTCGCGGAAGGCCAGGTCGGCTCGTCGGCGATGCCGCACAAGATGAACACTCGCAGCTGCGAACGGGTCAACGGGTTGCAGGTGGTGTTGCGCGGATACGCATCGATGGCCGCCGAACTGGCCGGCGCGCAGTGGAACGAAGGTGACGTCTTCTGCTCCGTAGTCCGCCGAGTTGCCTTGCCGGACAGCTTCTTTGCCGTCGACGGGCAGATCGAGACGTTTTTGACGGTGCTTGACGAGTTCGGCGCCTACCCGGCGGTGATCCAGCGTGAACTGGACCGCTACCTACCGTTCTTGGCCACCACCAAGGTGTTGATCGCGGCGGTGCGCGCGGGTGTGGGCCGAGAGTCCGCGCACCACGTGATCCGGGAACATGCGGTGGCCACCGCCCTGGCCATGCGCGAACGCGGCGCCGAACCCGACCTGCTGGATCGGCTCGCCGCCGACGAGCGATTGCCTCTGGACCGGGCGGCGCTCGACGCCGCACTGGCCGACAAGAAGGCGTTCACCGGGGCGGCCGGCGAACAGGTCGACGAGGTGGCCAGGCAAGTGCAGGAACTGGTGGACCGCTACCCGGAGGCCGCCAAGTACACCCCCGGCGCGATTTTGTGACGCTCGAAGGCTGACACCGCGGATGAGTCGAGTGACTCCGTCGCCCGACGTCTTCGCCGTGGTCATGGCGACCGGCATACTCTCGATCGCCGCGGACAAGCATCGCTACCTCATCATCAGCGAAACACTCGGCGTATTAGCCACTTTGGCGATGGGAGTGCTCGTTGTCCTGGTAATCGCCACCAGGAGTCGTACCTCCTGGAACCGCAACGATCCCGACGTGACGTTGCGACTGTTCACCTTCGTCGCCGCGTGCGCGGTACTGGACAGCCGGTTGGCCAACACCCGTCCGGTGGTACTGGCGCTGGGCATTACCGCGTTGGTGTCCTGGCTAGTGCTGGCCGCGCTGACGGCGCGCAACATGAGCGCGAATTCTCTGACCGCGCTGCGAGATCGAGCGCATGGCGCCTGGGAACTGGGCAGCGTGGGCACCTCCGGTCTGGCGATCGTAGCGACCCAGGTGACCCGGCACATTTCGCAGCACTGGTGGTTTGCGATGGCCGTGCCGGTCTGGGTGCTGGGTCTGTGCGTCTATCTGCTGATCACCGCGCTGATCCTGTGGCGCGTGGTGGCGGAAAGGCAAGATCGGGAGGGATTCGAGCCGGATTCGTGGATTCTGATGGGCGGCTTGGCCATTGCGACGTTAGCTGGCGACGGCATCCACACCCTCGCGCCCGGTTGGCTGGCCCCGACGGTCCGGGCGGTCACAGTGGTGACCTGGGTGGTGGCGACGTTGTGGATACCGCCGCTGATGTACTTCGGCCTGCAACGGATCAAGCGGCGATCCGAAATGCTGCAATTCGCCGGAGTGTGGTGGGCCATGGTGTTTCCGCTGGGCATGTACTCCGCGGCGACGGCCGCTATGGCCACCGAAATCAGTCGGCCGGCGCTGAACACCGTGTCGCTGGTGTTCTTCTGGGTCGCGCTGACGGCGTGGCTGATGGTGAGCGTGGCGGGCCTGCTCAGGCTGGGAAGCGGTTGTGAACCTGACCCGTCGGGGCCCGCACCGGTTTAGGATTTCGGCTACGACGTCTGCGCGCGGAGACGTCAGGGCGCGACGCCGTGGCGAGGTCGCCGGGGGGTATGGACCGGCGAGCAGGTTCCCGGCACAGGAGCGCGACGATGAGTGAGCGACAACCCGAGATCGGGATGCAGTTCGGGCCGTATCTGCTGAAGCGGAAGCTGGGTAGCGGCGGTATGGGGACGGTGTACGAAGCCCTCGACACCGCCATGGATCGCGTCGTCGCGTTGAAACTCATTTCGGGGCCTTACGCACAGGATCCGGCCTATCGGCAACGGCTGCAGCGCGAGGCGCGACTTGCCGGGCGGTTGCAGGACCCGCACGTGGTGCCGATCCACGCGACTGGCGAGATCGACGGACTGCTCTATGTCGATATGCGGCTGATCAACGCCACCGACCTCGACGCCGTGTTGCGGAGTTCGGGTCCGCTGCCGCCCGCCAAGGCGGTGATGATGGTGCGTCATATCGCCTCGGCGCTGGACGCCGCCCATGCCGTCGGGGTACTGCACCGCGACGTGAAACCGGCGAACATTCTGATCACCTCGGATGATTTCGCCTATCTGGTGGATTTCGGCATCGCCAATGCGGCCACCGAGGCCAAGGTCACCCAGCTGGGCGACGTGTTGGGGACGTGGACATATATGGCGCCCGAACGGTTCCGGGGTGACGAGAGCCAGGTGACCGCACGTGCCGACACCTATTCACTGGCGTGCGTATTGGTTGAAGCCCTCACCGGGGCACCGCCATTCAGCGGCGACACGGCCAGTCTGATCGGTGCACACCTGAACGAGGCTCCCCCTCGGGTCGGTTCTCGGATGGGGCTGCCGCCGGCGCTTGACGACGTGATCTCGCGCGGCCTGGCGAAGAATCCCGAGGACCGGTACGCGACCACTGGAGATTTCGCCCGGGCGGCAGAGGAAGCGCTCGCGGCACTCGGCTCCACGACGGCCGCGTTCACGGTTCCGGCCGCCCCGGTGCCCACCGTCGCGAGACCGACCATGCCCAGCGCCACACCTCAGCCGGGGTCCTACCGGCCCCCGCAAAACACGCCCCCACCGCAGCCCGCCCAGCAGTGGACTCAGCCCGCGGCACCGTACGTCCCCTCGCCCAATACCGGGCCGACCGGACCGCCGAACTATCCTGGCGCAGCAACGCCCGCCCCAAAAAGCAGTAAGCGCAATCAATGGCTCCTGATCGCGGCCGCCGTCTTTGTCGTGGTAGGTCTGGTGGCCGGATTTGGGATCTGGCAGCTCACCAAGGAGGACACTCCACCGGGCAAGAGCGCCATCGATATCAGCAAACTGGATGTGGGCCGCTACGGCACCAAAGGCAAAGCGGTTCCCGTGCCCGTCAGCCTCGATGAAGGCCGATATCTCGAGTCGTACCGGCTCGCGGAGGGCGTCGCTGATCCCCACGAGGTGGATCCGATCCTGGACCACATCTACGGCAGCGCTACACCGAGTTCCCAGCAGGCCGCAACGACGATCTCGGGTACCGGAACGCCGCTCACCCAACCGATACTGGACAAGTACGGGATGGTGTCGGCCTACGTCATCGAAGGTGTCTCCAAGCGTCTCAACGACTTTGCCCGTGAAGGCAATGGCGACTTGCTCCTGATCATGTTGACCAGCTTTCCCAACGATGATTCGGCAGCACGCGCGGCGACCGAGATGGACGCTGCCGACTTCGCGGTCAATCCCGATAACCGAACGACCACGATTCCCGGGTTCAATCAAGCGAAGGCGCATTATCGGCCCGGTTCGCCTTCCATCGGCGCGACGATGTCGTCGGGCAGGGTAGTGGAATCGATCCTGGTACGCAGCGATACCAATCCCGACGTCAGCTACCTGACAACACGGATCCAGCACACCCTGCAGGCCGAGGCACCGCTTATCAGCAGGCTCATTCCGGCGAACGCTGCCGGACTCGCTGGGATGCCACCCGATCCCGAGCACATGCTCAGTCGAATCTTCGTGGCGGGAGACCTGCCGAAGATCTCCGATACGTTCGGCAGCCAGGGCCCGCACGCGGCTCCGTTCTGCGCGGACAGCCAGGCCACCAAGGATGGACTGTTCGGCCAGGCCGGAATCGACCGGTGTGCCTTCAGCCCGGACGCCTATCTACTGCGGGCGAAGGACGAAGCGGCCGCGACGGACATCATGCCCAAGCTGGTCGAATCCGAACGAGCCGAATACATCGACCACGACGTCGATCCGCCGAAGGCGCTGCCCGGCGCCAAGTGCTACGAGCAGAAGCAGCAGATCGTGGCAGACAGCCCGAACGCTCGGTTCGTGTGTTTCGTCTCGTTCGGGCGGTACGTCGCCATGGTGTCGAGTACCGAAGAAAACGACGTCCGCCAGCGCGTCGCCGCCCAATACGCCATCTTGGTCAACAGCGCCTGAAGGGTTGATCAGGCCGTTCGCAGCCGCACTCCGGCTGCCCGTAGTTCGAGTGCGGCGAGATCCCGGATGACGACGGGGTCCTCATACCGCCAGCCGCCGACCGGATCCGCGCTGACGGCGGCGAGCTTGGCCGGCGATCGGTTGGCCAGCGCCCGCAGCGCCAACAGTTGCTGACCGGCCGCGGTGGCGGCCAACGCGGTCACCACCCACTTACGCCGGAAGAACCGCCAACGCAGGATCAGCCACGGCACTGTCACCGCCAGAATCGGCGGCAGCGCGACCGCCAACGCCAGCACCCATGCCAGCCAGCTCGCGGTGGTATCCAATTCGTGGCCGGCCCCGGCGATATCCAGGGCCGCTTTACTGGCCGCGGTCAGTGGCTTGCCGACCGCGTCACCCACCAGCGGAATGTGGTGTGCGCTCTCGCCAGCGTCTGCCAGGTTGCCTGCGACTCCTTTTGAGCCGTTTTCCACCTGCCGTCCCGCCTCGGCGATCGTCGCGATCGCATCGTGAACGGCGAGGCCGACGAGCACCCATATCACCGTCCACAGCGAGATGGTGATGTCACTCATCAATTGGCTGAAGAGCCGGAAGGGTTTTGTCGAGTAAGGCAGGAACCGCGTCATGAACCGATATCAGCACAGCTGGCGGCAGAATGGCATCGGCTTGCCCGATAGGCTGACCCGATGCGCCCAGACTTGTCCGATTACCAGCATCTGGCCAGCGGCAAGGTGCGGGAAATCTACCGCGTCGACGACGACCACCTGTTGCTGGTAGCCACCGACCGGATCTCGGCGTACGACTTCATCTTGGACAGCACAATCCCCGACAAGGGCCGCATCCTGACCGCGATGAGCGTGTTCTTCTTCGACCTCGTCGACGCCCCCAATCACCTCGCCGGGCCACCGGACGACCCGCGGATCCCCGAAGAGGTACTCGGTCGGGCTCTGCTGGTGCAACGGCTGGAAATGCTCCCAGTGGAATGCGTAGCGCGCGGCTACCTGACCGGCTCGGGGCTATTGGACTACCAGGCGAGTGGGAAGGTCTGTGGCATCGCGTTGCCGCCGGGACTGGTCGAGGCCAGCAAATTCATGACACCGCTGTTCACTCCGGCGACCAAGGCGGATTTGGGCGACCACGACGAGAACATCTCCTTCGGCCGCGTGATCGAGGCCGTGGGGGCAGTGGTGGCAAACCAGTTGCGCGACCGCACCCTGCAGATCTACGTGCAGGCCGCCGATCACGCCCTGCGGAAGGGAATCATCGTCGCCGACACCAAGTTTGAGTTCGGCACCGACCGCAATGGCAACCTGCTGCTGGCCGACGAGATCTTCACGCCGGACTCATCGCGGTATTGGCCGGCCGATGAGTACCGGCCCGGTGTGGTGCAGAACAGCTTCGACAAACAATTCGTCCGTAACTGGCTCACGGGCCCCGAATCCGGCTGGGACCGACACGGCAAAGAAGCCCCGCCGCCACTGCCGGACGACATCATCGACGCCACTCGGGATCGTTATATCAATGCCTACGAACGGATTTCGGGTTTGAGTTTCGACAGCTGGATCGGTCCGAGCGCATGACGGCCTCCTCGACGCCGCCGGTCGCCAAGCGGGTGGATACGCGCCGTGAGTACCACGGTGATGTATTCGTCGACCCCTACGAGTGGTTGCGGGACAAGGAAAATTCAGAGGTCATTGCCTATCTCGAGGCCGAGAACGACTATGTCGATCAGGCCACCGCACACCTCGAGCCGTTGCGGCAGCAGATTTTCGACGAGATCAAGGCACGCACCAAGGAAACCGACCTGTCGGTGCCCACCCGCCGAGGCGACTGGTGGTATTACGGGCGCACTTTCGAGGGAAAGCAGTACGGCGTGCACTGCCGCTGTCCGGTCACCGATCCCGATGACTGGAACCCGCCGCAACTCGACGAGCACACCGAGATCAGCGGAGAACAGGTACTGCTCGACGAGAACGTGGAAGCCGAAGGGCACAATTTCTTCTCGCTGGGTGCCGCCAGCGTCAGTGTGGACGCAAATCTGTTGGCGTACTCCGTCGATGTGGTCGGCGATGAGCGATACACATTGCGATTCAAAGACTTACGCACCGGCGAGCACTATGCGGACGAGATCCCCGGCATCGGCGCAGGTGCCACCTGGGCGGCCGACAACCAGACTGTCTACTACAGCACGGTCGACGAGGCGTGGCGCCCGGATACGGTGTGGCGCTACCGATTAGGCTCCGGCGGAGAATCGGAGCAGGTTTATCACGAACCCGACGAGCGATTCTGGCTCGGTGTGGGGCGCACCCGCAGCAACGCCTATGTGCTGATCGCGGCGGGCTCCTCGATCACCTCGGAGGTCCGCTACGCCGACGCGGCCGACCCCGACGCGGAGTTCAGCATCGTGCTCCCGCGCCGCGACGGCGTCGAGTATTCGGTAGAGCACGCGATCGTCGCTGGCCAAGAGCGATTTCTGATCCTGCACAACGACGATGCGGTGAATTTCACCCTCGTGGAGGTACCGGTCGGGTTGCCCGCCCGACAGCGTGTCCTGATTCCACACCGTGACGACGTGCGACTCGACGGCGTGGATGCGTTCGGGGGCCACCTAGTGGTGAGCTACCGCAGCGAGGCGCTACCCCGAATCCAGCTGTGGCCGTTCAACGCCGACGGTAGTTATGCGGAACCACAGGACATTTCGTTCGACTCCGAGTTGATGTCGGCCGGGCTGGGGGCCAACCCGAACTGGGAATCGCCCAAACTGCGGGTCGGCGCCGGATCGTTCGTGACGCCGGTGCGCATCTACGACATGGACCTGGTCACCGGCGAGCGCACCTTGCTCAAGGAGCAACCGGTGCTGGGCGGCTACCGGCGTGAGGACTACGTCGAGCGCCGCGACTGGGCAATCGGTGACGACGGCGCCCGGGTACCGATTTCGATAGTTCACAAAGCTGGGATCGAGTTGCCGGCGCCCGCGTTGATCTACGGTTACGGCGCCTACGAGATGTGCGAGGATCCGCGGTTCTCCATCGCCCGGTTGTCGCTGCTGGACCGCGGGATGGTGTTCGTCATCGCCCATGTTCGCGGCGGCGGCGAGATGGGCCGGCTGTGGTACGAACACGGCAAGCTACTGGAGAAGAAGAACACCTTCACTGACTTCACCGCGGCAGCAAGACATCTGGTGGAGTCGGGACTGACCCGGCCGGACCGGTTGGTGGCGTTGGGGGGCAGCGCGGGCGGGTTGCTGATGGGCGCGGTGGCCAACATGGCGCCGGAACTGTTCGCCGGGATTTTGGCCCAGGTGCCATTCGTCGATCCGCTCACCACCATCTTGGATCCGTCGTTGCCGCTGACCGTCACCGAGTGGGACGAGTGGGGAAACCCGTTAAGCGACAGCGATGTCTACGCCTATATGAAGTCGTACTCGCCGTATGAAAACGTGGCCACCAAACAGTATCCGGCCATCCTGGCGATGACGTCACTCAACGACACCCGGGTCTACTACGTAGAGCCGGCCAAATGGGTTGCGGCGCTTCGACACAAGAATGCTGAAGGTAATCCGGTGCTGTTGAAGACGCAGATGCACGCGGGTCACGGGGGAATCAGTGGCCGCTATGAGCGGTGGAAGGAAACCGCTTTCCAGTACGCCTGGTTGTTAGCTACCGCCACTGGCGACGGCGACGGCGACGGCGGCGGCTAGAAAGGCGGCTTCTTCGAGGGTGCGCAGCGGCAGCGGCGTGTGCATTGACTTGGGCGGATCTGGCATCCGCGCGGCATAGACGTTGGCCGGGAACATCGCCAGCATCAACAGTGTCAGGCAGATTGCTGCGGCTACCCGAGTCGACGGGACCAGCAGGCCTGCAGCGCCCAGGAGTTCCAGCACTCCGGTGATGCTGACCAGCAGGCCGGGAGCGGGCAATCGGGGCGGCACGATCGCGATCATGTCGCCGCGTAATGGCGGTGCGAAGTGCGCCACCCCGGTGAGGATGAACATTGCCGCGAGGCCGACGGCGATAGCAGCGGTCCAGTTGCCGAAGTAGCCGATGCCCAGGCATCCGACGGCCCGGGCGATGAGGCTGCCGAGCAGCAGGGTGATCAACGGCGCCATGACAACTACCCCCATCTAGACAGTGACAAGATTCCAGCGTTTAGACGGTACGCATGGCATCTAGTCAGTGTCAAGTTCGCAGCTGTATGCTGTCGCTATGAGCCGACCGAGCTACCATCACGGCGACCTGCGCGCCGCGATTCTGGCCGAAGCCGCTCGGGCGGTTGCCGAGCGCGGGACGGACCGAGTCTCGTTGCGGGAGTTGGCCCGTGGCGCGGGGGTGTCGCATGCCGCTCCGGCGCACCATTTCTCCGATCGCAGGGGACTGTTCACCGCGTTGGCGGCGCAGGGATTCCGCCTACTGACGCAGTCCCTCGTCGAGTCCATGGATCCGGCGGATTCGCACTTCTCCGATGCTGCACTGGCTTACGTGCGGTTCGCCCTGGACCACCCAGGCCACTATCAAGTCATGTTCAACAGATCATTGCTGGACAGTTCTGATGCCGAACTCGCCGCCGCCGAGGCCGCGGCAGCGACGGAGCTGGCGCGCGGTGTGGCGACGTTGCGTGATTCCAACGCACAAGCGGATCCGGCGGGCGCCCAGCTGGCGGCTTGGTCACTGGTACATGGTTTCTCGACGCTGTGGCTCAACGATGCGGTGAACGCGCAGGTAAAAGCCGCCGATCCGATGGACAGCGTTGCGCGGATCGCCAAGATACTCTTCGCGGATTAGGGAGCGATCGCAAGCGCGGCGCAGCCGGGCGCCGCGGGTCGCGACCATACAGCTCGTTCTAGGCCGCAGGAGTTTTGGGCAGAAACGCGGCGGGGATCAGCGTCACCGCGATCAGTACAACAGCGATGGTCAAAACAATCGTGTACGAGTGCGAAAGGTCGTTCATCAGGTTGGTGGCGAAATCGGGCGCACGGGTCGCCTGCGGTATCGCCGACGGGTCCAGCGGGGTCCCGCGCCGGGTGGCTTCCTGGTTGAGGCGTGCTAGTTGGTTTGCGGCGGAGATGTTTTTGCTGTGGTTGAACTGGCTGGTCAGCACCATTGACATCAGTGCCGTTCCGATCGAGCCGGCCACCTGAAAGTTGACGCTGATCAGTGTCGAGCCGCGGGCGATCTCGTGTGGGGCCAGCGACTGCACCGAAGCTCCCGACAGCGGCATCATGGTGCAGCCGGTACCCATGCCCATGATGCCGAGCCCTACCAACAGCATCGGGGAGTAGTCGGCCTGCCGCGCCACCCCGAATGTGAACAATCCGAGGCCCACAGCGATCAGCGTGATACCAAGCAGGACACTCTTCCCGGGTCCCTTCTTGTCCATGAACACCCCGGCCCACGGCAAGGTCAGCATCGCCCCGATTCCCTGCGGAACCAAATGCACCCCAGACTGCATCGGCGTCTGATGCATCACCTGCTGCAGGTAGCTGGGCAGCAACAGCATTGATCCGAAAAACGCCGCCGCGAAAAGAAACCCGGTGACATTGGCGTGGGTGACCACCGGGTTCTTGAACAATCGCAGGTCGATCAGTGGATGGTCGGCCCGGTGGAGCGCATGCAGC
Organism: Mycobacterium sp. IDUB_37; assembly: GCF_055419245.1. Lineage (NCBI taxonomy): Bacteria > Bacillati > Actinomycetota > Actinomycetes > Mycobacteriales > Mycobacteriaceae > Mycobacterium > Mycobacterium sp. IDUB_37. Next base: position 100,982 of record NZ_JBVAXG010000002.1, read on the forward strand.
ACGAATGCGACGATCAACGCCAGCCCGATGATCGCGGGAACCAATACGGTGCGGTCGGCCAGCGTGCCACGGCCAGGGATGGATGAAACCCCGAACAGAAACGTGGCCAGGCCGGGTGACAGGAGCAGCACACCAACGGCGTCGAAGGTCTCCGACGGCGCCGGCTCATCACGGGGGAACACCACCGAAGCAAGGATCAACGCGCACAAGCCAATCGGCAGGTTGATCAGGAATATCCATGGCCAGCTGAAGTCGCTGACCAGCCACCCTCCCACGATCGGGCCGCTGATCGGGCCGAGCAACATGGGAATGCCCAATACCGACATCAGCCGACCGAGGCGTTTCGGGCCGGCCGCGTGGGTCAGGATCATGAATCCGATGGGCATCAGCATCCCTCCGCAGACGCCCTGTACCGCGCGGAAGATGATCAGTAACAGAATGTTCGGCGCCATCGCGCACAACAGCGAGCCCGCCATGAATGCGACGACCGAACCCATCCAGAGCCGTTTGGTGCCGAATCGGTCGGCCGCCCAACCGGATATCGGGATCACCGTGGCCAACGCCAGCGTGTAGCCCGTCATCGTCCATCCGACGACAGCCTGCGTCGATTCGAACTCGACGATGAAGGTGCGTTGCGCGACGCTGACGACGGTGGTGTCCACGGCCATCATGATCGAGGCCAGAATGCACACCCCAGCGACCCGCAGCGTTGGGGCATCAAGCTTGTCGGGGTAGTCGTGGTCGCTCGACTGCCCCGTGGCGGTGGTGGGCTGCACGGCGTCGGCCGATGCGGAGCGCGCCTTATCCATGGCGTTGCTGAGCATATCTAACGGATTGCCGACTCCGCCGTAGGGACCACTCGAGGGAGTTCCGCTCGACCTGATCAGGGACCGGATATACGTCTGGCGTCTGTGTGTCCGTTACTGTCTCGCCATCTGAGACCGGCAAACTACAAGCGTGTCTGGAAAAGTGATCGTTTCGATCTCGGGAATTGGCGAGCACACCCTCGCCGATGTCGCCGATTTCTGCGCGCAAATGGATACCCGTTCAGTCCCGCTGTCGCTGCTGGTCGCACCGCGCCTGGGCGATGGGTATCGACTCGACCGGGACCCGCGCACCGTCGACTGGCTCACCGCCCGGCGATCCGGCGGTGACGCGATCGTTCTGCATGGCTATGACGAAGCGGCCACCAAGAAGCGCCGGGGTGAGTTTGCGACGCTGCACGCGCACGAGGCCAACCTGCGACTCAAGGGTGCCGACCGGGTACTCGAGCACCTTGGGCTGCGCACCCGACTATTTGCGGCGCCAGGCTGGCTGGTATCCCCGGGTGCGGTCAAAGCGCTGCCGGACAATGGCTTTCGGCTGCTTGCCGACGCTTACGGAGTGACCGATTTGGTGCGTAACACCACCGAGCGGGCGCGGGTACTGGGCATCGGGGAAGGTTTTCTGGCCGAGCCCTGGTGGTGCCGGATGGTGGTGATGTCTGCCGACCGGATCGCCCGGCGCGGTGGCGTCGTCCGGATCGCGGTTGCTGCCCGTCACTTGCGCAAGTCCGGACCGCGGCAGGCCATGCTGGATGCCGTCGACCTGGCTCTGTTGCAGGAATGCACACCGCAGGTTTATCGCTGGCGGGCCAGCAGCGCGGTGCGCGACGCCGCCTGACGCTCGGCGAGTGCCACTTTTTGGTGGCACTAGTCCCCGATGGTCGCGACCCGCTGCGCCCGGCCTTCTGCCGCGCTTGCGGTCGCTCTAGTCCGGATGGTCGCGACCCGCTGCGCCCGGCCTTATGCCGCGCTTGCGGTCGCTCTAGTCCGGATGGTCGCGACCCGCTGCGCCCGGCCTTCTGCCGCGCTTGCGGTCGCTCTAGTCTCTATCGACATGAGCGCCGGTGCCGACATGAGCGATTCGGGGGCTGTTTCCGACGAGTTCACCGCTGACGCGATCATCGTCGGAGCCGGCCTGGCCGGCCTGGTGGCGGCCTGTGAACTGGCGGAACGCGACTTGCGGGTGCTGATCGTGGATCAGGAGAACAGCGCCAACCTGGGCGGTCAGGCCTTCTGGTCGTTCGGTGGCCTGTTTTTCGTCGACAGCCCTGAGCAGCGTCGACTGGGCATCCACGACAGCCATGAACTGGCGTTGCAGGACTGGTTGGGCACAGCGGCGTTCGATCGTCCCGAGGACTACTGGCCGGAACAGTGGGCGCATGCCTACGTCGATTTCGCGGCGGGGGAGAAGCGCAGCTGGCTGCGGGAGCGGGGCCTGAAGATCTTCCCGATGGTCGGCTGGGCCGAGCGTGGCGGGTACGACGCGCAGGGACACGGCAATTCGGTGCCGCGCTTCCACATCACCTGGGGAACCGGCCCGGCATTGGTCGACATCTTCGCCCGACAGTTGCACGACCGGCCGAACGTACGATTCGTGCACCGTCACCAGGTGGACAGGTTGATCGTCGAGAGGGACGCGGTGACCGGCGTCCGGGGTACCGTACTCGAGCCCTCGGATGAGCCGCGCGGCGTGACGTCATCGCGAAAGCCATTGGGCAAGTTCGAATTTCGTGCTTCGGCGGTGATCGTGACCAGCGGCGGTATCGGCGGCAACCACGATCTGGTGCGCAAGAATTGGCCCCGGCGGATGGGCAAGCCACCCAAGCAACTGCTCAGCGGGGTTCCGGCGCACGTCGACGGCAGGATGATCGGCATCGCGCAGAAAGCCGGTGCGCGGGTGATCAATCCGGATCGCATGTGGCACTACACCGAGGGCATCACCAACTATGATCCGATCTGGCCGCGCCACGGGATCCGCATCATTCCGGGCCCGTCGTCGCTGTGGCTGGACGGCGCGGGCCACCGGCTACCAGTCCCGCTGTATCCCGGTTTCGACACCTTGGGAACCTTGGAGCACATCGTCGCGACCGGCTACGACTACACGTGGTTTGTGTTGAACACCAAGATCATTGAGAAGGAATTCGCGCTCTCCGGCCAAGAGCAGAATCCCGACCTGACCGGCCACAGCGTGCGCAAGCTGATACGGGCCAGGGCGAGATCGGGGCCGCCGGGTCCGGTGCAGGCCTTCATCGATCAGGGTGTGGACTTCGTCACCGCGGGCTCTCTGCGTGAATTGGTCGACGCCATGAACGAACTCCCCGATGTGTCGCCGTTGGACTACGAGGTGGTGGAGGCCGCGGTCATCTCGCGCGATCGCGAGGTGGTCAACAACTTCACCAAAGACGGCCAGATCACTGCCATTCGAGCCGCGCGAGAGTACCGGGGTGACCGAATGGGTCGCGTGGTGGCACCGCATCGGTTACTCGATCCCAAAGCCGGCCCGCTGATCGCGGTCAAGTTGCACGTCCTGACTCGAAAGACGTTGGGCGGTATCGAAACCGATCTGGACTCGCGGGTACTGAGGTCCGACGGCACGCCGATTGCCGGGTTGTATGCCGCGGGCGAGGTCGCCGGCTTCGGCGGTGGCGGCGTGCACGGCTACCGGGCGCTGGAAGGCACGTTCCTGGGCGGTTGCATTTTCTCCGGGCGCTCCGCCGGTCGCGGCGCCGCCTCCGATATCACCTAGCCATCACCCAAGGTTCACCGCCCACTCGGGGTTTAGAAGGTGACCGCGTCTTCCTCGGGGAGCACCTGAAAGTCGGTCGTGGTCATCTCGGTCAGGCGGCCGTAGTAGATGCCGCGGGCGTCGGGCGCCACCACGCCCTGGTGGATGGGTACCGCCCGGGCCGGGGCCACCGCTCGCAGATAGTCGACGGCCTCGGAGATCTTCATCCACGGCGCCGCGGCGGGTGTGGCCAGCACGTCGACGGGTTCATTGGGAACGAACAGCGCATCACCCGGGTGCATCAGGCGAGCGGCGTGCTCGCCGTCGCCCACCAGATACGAAATGTTCTCTATCACAGGGATTTCCGGGTGAATGACGGCGTGCCGGCCGCCGACCGCGCGAATGGTCAACTGCCCCACCGACAGCTCATCGCCGACATGCACCACGCGGCATGGCTCGCCCAGCTGGGCGGTGGTTTGCGGGTCGGCGTACAACGGCGCGTTGGGGTTGCCCTCGAGCAGTGCCGGCAATCGGGAGACGTCAACATGATCGGGATGCTGATGGGTGATCAGGATGGCGGACAGCCCGGTGATTCCCTCGAAACCGTGCGCGAAGGTGCCGGGATCAAATAAGACTTTCGTTTGACCGAACTCGGCGAGCAGGCAGGAATGCCCGAAATGCGTCAGTTGCATGTCTACGATTGTGCCTTGATGGGAGGCGTGCAGCTGCGAATGTTTCTGGCGACGATGATGGTCGCCGGTAGCTTCGCGATAGCGCTGATCGTGGTGGCTCCCGCACGGTCGGAGCCGCAGACCTGTCCGCCGGTCTGCGACCAGATTCCAGGCACCGCATGGATGCAGCGGCAGTCGGTGCCGATGGAGTCGGTGTACCGCTGGCCCGCACTTGCCGGCGCCGCCCGTGCAGTTACCGGCACCACGCCGCAGTTCAAGTTCGAGCAGGTGTGCAATACGCTCGCGTTCCCGCAAGACAGCCGGAATTCCGCCGTTGCCGCACGCGTGACGGTGGCCCATCCTGAGGGGCAGTGGCAAATGCAGGCCCTGATCGTGCACTGGCGCGGTGACACCGCCCGCGGCGGCGCGCTCACCGCGTCGGTGTTCAGTACCGCCGTCGCCGCCCTGCGCGCGTGTCAGCTGGGAGCACCGTCGCAGTCTCCATCGGTCACCGACGACGAACCGACCCGCATGGCCGCGGTGATCAGCGGACCGGTCATCGTGCACACCTATCTGATCGCGCACGTGGCAAGTAGCACGCTCAGCGAGCTGACGCTGTGGTCGGCGGCGCCCCCGGCGGTGGCCTGGCCGGTCCTCTCCGATGCCGCCGTACTGGATGCCATGACCGCCCCGCTGTGCGAGGCGTATATCGCCTCGTGCCCCTGATTGATCGCGAAATTCGCTCTGGCACTGAGTGTTTCCGGTAGCTTCAGGATATGGTCACCGTCGACGTGCTCTACAGTGCGGCCACCCATCCGTGGCCGCAGCTTCGGGACAATGTGTTGCGTGCCGAAACGGCGGGCTTCGGCACGGCGTGGGTGTATGACCACCTCTCGGGTGCGACGTTGTCGGGCACCCGGATGCTGGAATGCTTCACGCTGGCCGGTGCTCTGGCGGCAGTCACGTCTTCGATCAATATCGGCACCCTGGTCGTGAACGTGGCCAACCGTCCAGCCGGGGTGAGCGTGGCCGCAGCCGCCTCTGCGCAAGAAATCAGCGGTGGACGATTCGTATTCGGACTCGGCGCGGGGTCCGCACCGGGCAGCGCATGGTCGCGTGAGCAGGAACTGCTGGGGATCCCGTTGAGCGACTCGCTACCGCGTCGTCACCAGCATCTGATCGATGTCCTCGACCTGTGCGACGCGCAGTGGGACCCGCGTCGGGATGCGAAGTGGGACGGCTTTCCGTTGCCTTCCCCGAGGCCTCCGGTGCTGCTCGGCGTCAACAGCCTCGCGCTCGCCAAGGTCGCCGGTGCACGATGCGACGCGGTGAACGTGGGACTCGAGCACCCACGCATTGCCGACTTCTTCGCCGCCGCGCGTGCCGCGCGCGCCGAGTCTGCACTGGCCGGCACTGCGCTGGTGCTCAATGCGTGGACAAACCTCACTGAAGATGCACTTGACCCCGACGGCGAGGCGCACCGCCGCATCACCGAACTCGGCGGCGACGGACTCATCCTGGTCGCCCGCTCGTCCCCGTAACTCGCGTGGACACCCGTCGCCGGTAGAGTTGGCACGTCCGCCCACCGGCTTCTTGGTCTGGGTGAGGGGATCAGATCTGAGGAGGAGCGCGGTGGCCCGGGTGGTCGTACATGTTATGCCCAAAGCGGAGATTCTTGACCCCCAAGGTCAGGCGATCGTCGGCGCCCTCGGGCGGCTTGGCCATCCCGGAATCTCAGAGGTCCGTCAAGGCAAGAGGTTTGAGCTAGAAGTCGACGACACTATCGATGATTCTCAGCTCGCCGAGATCGCGGAATCACTGCTTGCGAACACCGTGATCGAGGACTGGACGATAAGCCGAGACCCGCAGTGACGGCGAGGGTCGGCGTAATCACTTTCCCCGGCACGCTCGACGACGTCGATGCCGCGCGCGCGGTACGCCAGGTGGGCGCTGAGGCGGTCAGTCTGTGGCACGCCGACGCCGACCTCAAGGGTGTGGACGCTGTGGTGGTGCCCGGCGGCTTCTCCTACGGCGACTACCTCCGCGCCGGCGCGATCGCCAGGTTCGCCCCGCTGATGGGTGAAGTGGTGGCCGCCGCCGGTCGCGGAATGCCGGTGCTGGGAATTTGCAACGGGTTTCAGGTGCTCTGCGAGGCCGGTCTGCTCCCCGGTGCCTTGACTCGTAACGTGGGGCTGCACTTCATCTGTCGCGATGTCTGGCTGCGCGTGTCGTCCACGTCGACCGCGTGGACGTCGCGGTTCGAGACGGACGCGGATCTGTTGATACCGCTCAAGTCCGGCGAAGGCCGCTACGTCGCGCCGCAGCAGGTGCTTGACGAGCTGGAAGGCGACGGCCGAGTGGTCTTCCGCTACCGCGACAACCTGAACGGCTCGTTGAACGACATCGCCGGCATCAGCTCGGCCAACGGACGTGTGGTGGGGCTGATGCCGCACCCTGAACATGCCATCGAGGCGTTGACCGGTCCCTCCGATGACGGCCTCGGTCTGTTCTATTCGGCGCTGGACGCCGTCCTGACCGCTTAAGCCGACAGTACTTCGTAAGGCGCTGCTGCACTTCGTAGTTCGTCGAACGCCGAACACAGGGCGGCGGTTGCGTCGTGCGGGTCCCGGAATGTCTGGTCATCGGTGAGCACCGCGATGCCCAACTGGTCTGCGTAGCTCCAGACGGTGATGTTGACCGGCGCGCCGGGGGACAGCACTCCCGTCGAGTAGATCTCGCAGACCGGCGCACCACCGTAGTGACCACGCCTGCGCGGTCCCATGACGCTGGAAACCGCCACATTCATGATCTTGTTCTGTGCATCCCGCCTGCCCAGCCAGCGGAAGGCGGCAGGGGCGATCGCTGACGGCAGATAGTTCATCAGCCTGCCGTACAAGCGCGGACCCATCAGTTCGTGGTCTTCCTTGGCGATCCGGGTCGCCAGTGCCACCAACCGCACCCGCTCGACCGGATCGGCGACGTGCACCGGCAGCGACACCGACAGACCGCTGATCTCGTTGCCGCTGACGCGGTCGGACTTGTCGGTGGCCGTGGGCACCGAGGCGATGATCGGGCGGTCGGCGACCCCGTCATAACACAGCAGCAGTGTTCGAAGGCCGCCGGCGGCCACGGCCAGGATCAGGTCGTTGACCTTGACGCCCAACTCGGCGGCGGTCGCTTTGACGTCAGCCAAAGGCAATGCGGCACTGGCGAATCGGCGTTGTGGTGACACGACATGGTTGAGGAAGGTCGGCGGCGCATCGAACGCGGTGGCCAGATCGGGATGGCTGCCCCGTTCGCGCGAGCGGCGGCGCACCCGGTTCAGACCTACCGCGGCGTCTTTGATCAATGCAGGCAATTGGGCGAGTTGTCGAAGGTGGTCGCGTGCCGCGATCCGCAACAGTCCCGCGGATGTCGTTGTGCTGCGGTCACTCTCGTACTCGGCGAGGGAGAGCTCGGTGAGATCCATGGCGCGTGCCAGTAGGTTCGCCGAGGCGACGCCGTCAGCGAGCGAATGGTGCACCTTGCCGATCACGGCGAAACGGTTCCCGGCCAGCCCTTCCGCGAAGTGAAACTCCCACAGTGGGCGAGTGCGGTCCAGCGGCGTGGATGCGATCTCACCGATGACCTGGTCGAGTTCCCGGCGGCCGCCCGGCGCTGGAATCTGGACTCGGCGAAGGTGATAGTCCAGGTCCACCTCGCAGTTCTCCCGCCACATCGGGTGACCCAGTCGCCAGGGGATGTCAACCAGCTTGTAGCGCAAAGGTTCTAACGCGTGCAGCCGACGGCGAAGGTGCTCACGAAAGACGGCGAAGCCGTACTCGCCGTCGAAATCCGAGGCGTCGACGACGGTCACCTTCAAGGTGTGCGTGTGCAGGTTGGGCGTCTCGCTGTAGAGCAGCATCGCGTCCATGCCGTTGAGTCGTTTCATCTCACACCTCGCTCAGCCCAGGATGGGCAGTCGGCGCTGACCGGCTAGCCGGTCCAAGGCTTCCTGCATGACCGAGCGCACGTACGCGTCGACCTCGGCGACGTCGGGGTCCTCGCCGAACTGGGCGACGACATCAATAGGCTCGAGCACCTCGGTGACGACCTTGGCCGGCAACGGGACATTGGGTGGGAAGAACACGCTCAGGCCGAAGGGAAACCCGAAGCTGATGGGCAGGATGTCAGATCGAAACCGACTCAGCCCCAGTTTGCGGGCCAGCCAATTGCCCCGGGTGAGGAACAGCTGGGTTTCCTGGGCGCCGATCGACACCGTCGGGACGATCGGCACACCGGCTTCGATGGCGGTCGTGACGTACCCGGTACGCCCGTTGAAATCGACGGTGTTGGCGCCGAAAGTGGGCCGGTAGGAGTCGTAGTCTCCGCCGGGGAACACCAACACCACCGCGCCCGAATGCAGAGCCTCGGCGGCGTTCTCCCGGCTTGCTTCGATCACCCCGAGGCGGCGCAGCCAGCCGTCCATCGGGCCCAGGAAGAGGCCGTGGTGGCCGAGTGTGTAGACGGGTCGGTCATAGCCGAAGGCCTCGTAGTACGCCGGCGAGAAGACGAATACGTCCGGGGTGAACATGCCGCCGGAGTGGTTGGACACCACCAGTGCGCCGCCGGCCGGGGGAATGTTGTCGAGGTTGTGCACCTCGGCGCGGTGCCACACCTTGATCGCGGGCGCGACGGTGTCAACGACTTGTTTGGTGAACGTGGGATCCCATTTGGCGATCTCCCGGTCCTGGGCGGCAGTGGCGGTCATGGTGTTCTCCGATTGGTTGTTCCCAGTGGGTGACGAGGTTTTATGTGACGAGGATTACTCGATCGGCACTTCTCTACATCTATAGAGGATATGTTAATCTCAATTTAGGAGAATGTCATTATCACTTTTTGTGGTGTACCGCACATCTTGCGAGGTCAGGAGGGCACATGGCCGAAACGGTTCTGGTCACAGGAGGCTTCGGGCTGGTCGGCTCCCAGACGGTGCGCCGGCTCGAAGCGGATGGTCACCGTGTGGTGGCCACCGACCTCGGCACCGCGGCGCAGCGCCAAGCGGCTAAGTCGTTACCCCATGGGGTCGAGGCGCGCTGGGCTGATCTGACCGATCCGGTTGCCGTAGCCGACCTGGTTACCGAGGTCGAGCCGACGGTGATCATCCACCTGGCCGCCGTCATTCCCCCGGTGATCTACGGGCAGCCCGAGTTGGCACGTTTGGTCAACGTGGACGCCACGGTGTCGCTATTGCGCGCCGCGGAGTCGTGCCCGCGGCGTCCCCGCTTCATCCAGGCGTCGAGTAACGCCGTGCACGGCGCACGCAACCCGCATCGAACTCAGGGTTTGCTGACTGCGGATACTCCGGTGACCCCCTCGGACCTCTACGGAGCACACAAAGCCGAGGCCGAGTATCACGTCCGGCGTTCGGACCTGGAGTGGGTGATCCTGCGACTGGGTGGGGTGATGAGCGTCGACCCCGGTGCCATGCCCTTCACCTTCGATGCACTGTTCTTCGAGAGCGCATTGCCCACCGACGGACGCATGCACAGCATCGATGTGCGCGATGTCGCCACCGCGTTCGCTGCGGCGGCAACCGCCGCCACCGAGGATGTCGCTGGTGAGATCCTGCTGGTCGCGGGTGACGAGTCGCACCAGTTACTGCAGGGAGAGGTCGGTGCGGCCTTGGCCGCTACGCGCGGCCTCACCGATGTCCTGCCCACCGGCCGGCCCGGTGATCCAAACAGCGACGAAGACTGGTTTGTCACCGACTGGATGGACACCACCCATGCTCAACGCGTGCTGTCCTTCCAACACCACCCCTGGCCGGACATGCTCGCCGAGATGCGGGCGGCGACTGGGTGGCGGCGTCATCCGATGCAGTTGATCGTTCCCCTCGCTCGCTGGTTGTTGCAGCGCCGGGCGGCCTACCGCGACGCGCCGGGTCGCTACGCCAATCCCTGGGGAGCGTTGCGAACCAAACTCGGCGAGCCGCGTCCGGACAAGGTCCTCGTCGGCCGGCTCGGGTAGTCGGTCAGCTCAACCCGCGGCCCGCAGTAACGGCAGTGACGGTAACTCTGCGGCCGGGGTCAACCTGCTGAACAGGTCGATGGCCGCCGCGGTGGCTTGGTCGGCGAATATCGCGAATTCGTCGAAGCGGACCAGTTCGCCCATCCATCGTGACTGCTCGGCCATGACGCCAATGCGCTGCGGATCAGAGGAGCCGTGCACGATCGCGGTGACGCCCCGGTGTTGCTCGTTCCAGGTGTCGGCGAACTCCGTCAACCGGGTGTGCTCCGCCGCAGGGAAAAAGCATGCGGGCGTAACCCGAACCGTGATCACGTCGGGGTGCATCGCCGGAATTTCGAGATGGACGTGCAGGCGGCGGTCGGTGTTGACGACGAAGAAGAACTCGCCGTCGTGGCGGCCGCGGAAGTACCGACGACCGCGGGTGCACAGGTAGCGTTCGATCAGATTGGTGCTCAGCGGCTCGGTCATGTTTTCCATGGTGCGTGCCAGGATTGTGCGAACTCTGGCGCGATGGAAAGTAATTCCAAAGAATCAGTTGAGAATTTGCTGAGCGTCCGCGAACGGTGACACGGCGCCTACGGCCGACGGTGTCACCGACTCGAGCGCCGGGCCCGCCCAAAGTTCGTCGTCGCTGGCTACCAGAGCATGAATCCGGCTGGACTGCAACGCTTTCAGAACTGATTGGGCTACTTGTCGATACCAATCGGCCACTGCGGCGGGGTAATCGGCGTAACTACCGTTCTCGCGCAGGATGGGGCCTTCCACCGTTGCGATCGGGGTGAGGCCATCGAACACCTGGCGATAGGGCTTGCCCAGCCGTGCGGCGGTCGGTGCGTCGATGGTGGCATCCAGCTGGACCCATCGTTCTTCCAGATAGGCCTCCCCAAGGGAATGCCATGGCAACGCTCTGCCCGCCCTGCCGCCCCATAGCGTGCGAACCTCCGGTGACAGAAACTCCTTCTCGGGCGAGCTGACCGTCTGAAAAGCGATGCGGGCCGGGATGCCTGCCGCTCGGCACAGGGCGACAAACGCGCTTGCCTTGCCCATGCAGAACGCGACACCGTGCTGGAGAACGTCGCTGGCGCGGTACCGCCCCGCCGCGAGGTACTGGAACGAGGCAAGAATGTCGTACGGCAGGTCGCGAGCGTAGTAGTAGATCCGCCCCACTTTCTCGATGTCGGACCCGGCGCCGCGGGTCAGCGTCCGCGCGGTTTCGCGAACAAGCGGGTGCGCGGCATCGAGGTAGTCGGTGGGGGCCAGGTAGCAATCCATGTCAGGCGGACTTGATCGCCGGAATGAGGTCGTGCCCAATCACATCGAGATACTCGGACCGGGCGACGTGGGGAACCGTGAAGAGGAACTGGTCGATGCCGCAGCGCTGGTACTCGTGGATGCGCTCGAGGCAGCTTGCGGCGGATCCGACGATCAGGCCCGATCCGGGAATCGAAGCGAATTCCGCGCGGATGCGCGCCTCCTCCTCGGCGGACTCGGTGGGCGCCAGCAACACGGTCACCGACAGTTGCAACGTCTCCGGATCACGTCCGGCTGCCTCGCAGGCCCGGTTGAGGAATTCTCGGCGCTGGGTCACCTGCTGAGGCGACCACCACCGCACGTTAATCCCCTGGGCGGACTTTGCGGCAATGCGGTGCACGCGGTCGCCTTCGCCGCCGATCCACAACGGCGGGTGCGGACGCTGGACCGGCGGTGGATCGCAGATCGCGCCGCTGAGAGTGTAGAACTGGCCAGCGTAGGTCGGATTGGGTTGCGTCCAAACCGCTTTCATCACCTCAAGCGATTCGGCCAGCGCCGATACCCGGTCCCGCACCGGCGGAAACGGAATCCCGTATGCGTCGAACTCGCGTTGAAACCAACCGGCGCCCATGCCCAGGTCCAGGCGGCCTTCAGAGATGACGTCCAAGGTTGCGGCCATCTTCGCCAGCACCGACGGGTGGCGGTAGGAATTGCACAGCACGCTGGTGCCCAGGCGCAGTCGGCTGGTGTCGCGCGCCAGTGCGCTCAACGCCGTCCAGCACTCGAGCAACGGCAGGGAGGTGGGGGGCGCGCCGGAACCGTCAGCGCCCGGTCCGCCGGCGATGCCCGCATCTTTCACGTAGTCGTCGGGACTGATGGTGAGGAAGTGGTCGCACAGCCACACCGAGTCGAAGTCGTAGCGCTCCGCTTTCTGGGAAACGGCGACCATGTCCGGGTAGGCGCTCACCGCCAGTCCGTTGACCGTGAGGGCCAATATCAGGCCGACGCGAGTGTCGGAAGTCATTGTCTAGCATCCACTTTCAATAATCCCGGCACTCTGCCCTGCGACTGTGCGAGGCAGCGTGACGGAGAACCTGTACCGTTCCGGCCGGTGGTGGAACACCACCACTTCGAGGGGTCTGTCGTCGTCGGCGTAGCTGATGCGATCGACGACCAGCACCGGTGCGCCGACGGTGAGCTGCAGCGCTTGGGCGACCTCGGGAGAGGCTCCGGCAGCGTGGATTTCGTGGGTGGCGCGGGCAATGTGGACGCCTAGGCGTCGCTCCCACATCGTGTACGTCGTCTCGGTCTGCGGCTCGCCCGCCAACAGCGGTGCTACGGCCTCGCCCAGTCCGGTGGGCAGATATGCGGTGACCAGGGCCAGCGGTTGGTTGCCGTCACGGAAGAGGCGATGGATGCAGAGGACCTCCGGCACACCCAGGATGTCGGAGATGCGCTGGGGTGCGGGGCCGGTGCTATGCGAGAGCACATCCACCTGCGGTGCGACTCCTGAGTCCAGCAGCACCTCGGTGATGGTGCGAACGCCCGACGCAAGTTCTTGTTTCACCGGATCGGCGACGAAGGTGCCCAGGCCCTGCCGGCGAACCAGCCACCCCTGCCGCTCCAGTTGGCCCACCGCAGCACGGACCGTCACCCGGCTCAGGCCGGACCGCTCAATCAGCTCCCGTTCGCTGGGCAGTCGCCCCCCACGCGATAGTCGCTGCTGGATGATCTGCCCTTTGAGTGCTTCGGCAAGTTGGGTGCTGGCCGGCACGCTTCCGCGCGATATCTGCAGGTCGGCCGTGTCGAGATCCAACTGCTGAGCGGCGGGATCGGAATTGACAGGAGGCATAAGACGTATTAAAACGTCTTATGCATTGCTCGTCAAGCGTTTGCTCGGAAAGGCCGATCAGAATGTCTCCCTCAATCGCGGTTATCGCCCAGTTCACGCCCTGCCCCGAGTCCCGGGAAGCAGTGCGCTCGCTGCTGAAAGGCATGACCACACCTACTCGCGCCGAGGCCGGGTGCCGCACTTACGACGTGTACGAGTGCCCCGACAGGGCTGGCTTCGTGCTGTTCGAGCGGTACCGCAACCGCGACGCACTCGACGCGCACCGAGACTCGGCACATTACGTTGAGTACCGGGCGAACATCAGCGGACTGTTGACCAAGCCGATCGAGGTGACGGTGCTCGATGTGGTGGATGAGGCGCCCTGAAGGGAGGTCGTAAGTGGGATTAGTCGTTGAGCGCTTCGACCATATTGTGCTGAACTGCCGCGATGTCGAGGCCACCGCAGTCTGGTACGAACGTGTCCTCGGCATGACGCGAGAGACGTTCGGGCCGACCAACAGAACAGCACTTCGGTTCGGAAGCCAGAAGATCAACCTGCGTCCCATCGGAGCTCAGGTCGACGATCCGGACTGGGTCACCGGGGCGGTCGAAGCCGCGGGTTCGGAAGACCTGTGCTTGATCACCCGCGCGACACCTGACGAGGTCGCCGCTCACCTGGCCGAATGCGGGGTGCAGATCGTCGCGGGACCGGTGCGCAGGACCGGCGCCTTGGGGCCGATGACCTCGCACTACTGTCGCGACGTCGACGGGAATCTGATCGAGATCGCCGTCTACTGAACGCTTTTCACAGGGGGTAGAGCTCCGGCAGGTTCACTACGATAGCCTCCTGGCTGTTGCGGGCGATGACCACCTCGGCGGGTGCGCTCGGGTCGGGGTTCTCCTCGCGATGGGGCACAAAAGGCGGCACGAAGATGTAATCACCGGGTTGCGTCTTGATTCGCACCTCTTGGACGCCATCGTGAAATACGAACTCCGGGTTGCCGCTTCGCACGTAGATCGCGGTTTCTGAATCGCCGTGGTGGTGATTGCCCGATGCCGTATCGGGCTCGATGTATGTCTCGCCCATCCACAGTTGTTCGGCACCGACCGACTTTCCGCTGATGGCGGCGAAGCGCTTTAACCCGTCCGTTTGTGCGGTGCCGGAGTCGAGTTCGGACGCCTTGATGTGATGTACCCGCTTGCTGCGCGGGTCGCCGCCGTCGGCGACGTCTTCGAAATCGGGATGGAACCCGTCCGAAGTTGCCATGCTCGTCCCTTTCGCTCAATCCGATCGCGACTGTCCGATGGTCGTGACCCGCTGCGCCCGGCTTCGCCGCGCTTGCGATCACGACTGTCCGATGGTCGTGACCCGCTGCGCCCGGCTTCGCCGCGCTTGCGATCACGACTAGACGACGACGAAGAACGAATCCCGGTACGCCTCAAGAAGTCTCAACCACAGCTCGCTGATGGTCGGAAAACAGGGGACCGCGTGCCACAACCGGTCGATGGATACCTCACCGGCGACGGCGATGGTGGCCGCGTGCAGTAACTCGGTGACGCCCGGCCCGACCATCGTCACACCGAGCACATGACGGCTATCGACGTCGACCACCATGCGAGCCCGCCCGGTGTACCCGTCGGCGTACAGCTTGGCGCCCGTGACGACCTCGCCGATCTCGACATCGATGACTTTCGTGCGGTGGCCGGCTTCGGTGGCCTGCTCGGCGGTCAGTCCCACCGCGGCCGCCTCGGGGTCGGTGAAGAATGCCTGCGGTACGGCGTGATGGTCTGCGGTGGTCGAGTGCGCGCCCCACGGTGCGGTGTCCAGTGGTCTTTCCGCGGCTCGCGCACCGATGGCGGCGCCGGCGATCCGGGCCTGGTACTTGCCCTGATGGGTCAGCAGCGCACGGTGATTGACATCGCCGGCCGCATACAGCCAGCCGTCCTCGACTGCCTTGACGCGGCAGGTGTCGTCGACCTCGAGCCAGCTTCCCGGCTTCAGTCCCACGGTTTCCAGACCGATGTGGTCGGTGAGGGGCTTGCGGCCGGTGGCGAAGAGTATTTCGTCGACCTCGAGATCGGTGCCGTCGCTCAGTGCGATGGACACAGGGCAGTAGGGATAAGCCCGGCGGAGTTCGCTGACTGACACGCCCATGCGCACGTCGACGCCCGCTTCGACGAGTCCTCTGCCCACCAGTTCGCCCACAAACGGCTCCATGCGTGGCAGCAGCTGAGACCCTCTGGCCAGCAAGGTCACCTTTGAGCCCAAACCTTGCCAGGCTGCGGCCATTTCGACGCCCACGCCTCCGGCCCCGACGATAGCGAGCCGGTCCGGAACCTCGCTGCTGTCGGTGGCTTCGCGGTTGGTCCACGGTCGGGCTTCGTAGGTACCGGGCAAGTCGGGCAGCGCGGGCCGGCTCCCGGTGCAGACGACAACGGCATGCCGGACGGTCAGCGCCCGCTCCTTACCGCCGGGCGTGGTGACGACGACTCGTCGCGGACCGTCCAACCGCCCGTGCCCGCGAATCAGGGTCGCGCCGATGCCTTCGACCCATTCGGTCTGGCCGGTGTCGTCCCAGTCGGTGACGTAGCGGTCCCGACGGCTGAAGACACCGCCCGGGTAGATGGGACCGATGATCGCCTCGCGCGCGCCATCGACCCGGCGAGCGTCGGAGACTGCGATGACCGGACGTAGCAGCGCTTTGCTGGGTACGCAGGCCCAGTACGAGCACTCGCCGCCGACGAGTTCGCGCTCGATGACGGCGACGCTCAGACTCGCGGCCCGCGCTCGGTCTGCGACGTTCTGCCCGACCGGGCCGGCGCCGAGCACCACGACGTCATATTCCTGCTCCTCCGGCATCGTTCAACGGTCCTCTCGGCTCGGTTCTGTAAGTGAAGTTACTCGTGTGCCTCGGGTCGACCTGTCACTACCGCGTGGCAGTGAGGCGTTGGGCAAGCTCGTGCAGATCGCTGACTACGTGGTCGGGCTGCGGTAAGCCCGCCACCGGCAGCGGTGGATTGCCTGGTCGAGCGATCAGCGCCGAGCCGAATCCCACGTTGTGCGCACCGAGAAGATCCCACACGTGCGCTGCCACCATCATGCAGTCGGCAGGCACGACGCCGAGTTCCTCACAGACGTACCGGTAGGCAGCGGGCGCCGGCTTGAAGGCGCGACAGGAATCGACGGTGAACTGGCGCTCGAACAAGGCGGCAAGTCCGGCGTTCTCGAGCGGCGTCGGTGCGCCGGGAAGATGCGGGGAGTTGGTCAGTGCAACCAGTCGCAAGCCGCTGTCATGCAGCTGTGTCAGCGCAGCGACGGCATCGGGGTGTGCGGGCATGGCGTGCATCGCAGCGTTGATCCGGGTGAGGTCGCCGTCGGCGATATCCACCCTGTGGCTCTCGGCCAGCATGCGCAAAACGCCCTGGCCCAGCGTGAAGAAATCCACGTAGTTGTCGGTCAGCGTGACTGTCATCGAATACATGACGAGCTGGTTGAACCACTCGTGCAGCACACGCCGATCGCCGAACAGCTCGACGAAAAGCGGTGCTATGGACTCGATGTCGATCAGTGTTTCGTTGACGTCGAACACCAGAACCGCGTGTGGCATCACAACATTCTGCGCATAGGTGGCGAATCGGCTGCGAGACAGTCCCGGTGTCACTCCGGGTCCACGACCACGACCACCTTTCCGCCCGCCTGGCCGGCCTCGGCGACCTGGTGCGCTGCACGGATCTGATCGAAGGAAAAAACACGAGATGGTTTCGCATCGAGCTTGCCTTCCGCAACCTGCCGCGCGATGTCAGCCAGTGGCACGTCCGACACGGGGTAGCCGGGGTTGCCGAACACCGGACTGGCAAACAGATTGAGATTCACTCCGCTGGCCATCTGCGTCAATGGGTTGAAGCTGGCGATGGGTGCGAGCCCGCCCAGCCATCCCGCGATGCAGACGGTGCCGCCGCGGCGCGCCACCTCAAGCGAGTCGAGGACGGCGCTATTGCCGATGAGGTCGAGGACGGCGTCGATCTGCTTGGCTTCGGGAAGGTGAGCGGCCAGGTCTGGCCGCTCCAGTTCGACACGAGCAGCGCCCAACTTCTGCAGCATGGCAAAGCGTTCGCTGTTACGGGCGGTGGCAATGACTTTCGCGCCGGTGGCGACTGCCATCTTGAGTGCGGCCTGACCGAACGACGATGTCGCGCCGCGGATCACCAGTGTCTGTCCCGACGCCAGATTCAGATTGCGGAACAGGCATGTCCATGCCGACGCGTAGGTTTCCGGGAGTGCAGCCAGCTGCGACCAAGGTAGGTCCACGTCGATCAGGGCGACATTGGCCGCGCGCACACGGGTGTATTCGGCGTAGCTGCCGTTGATGGTTCGCCCGAGGCCGCCCATCAGCGCTGCCACCTTGGCGCCCACCGCAAACTCCTGGCCGGGGCAGGATTCGACGATCCCCACGCACTCGATGCCGCTGACTTCAGCAGCTTCAGCCCACTCGCCGCGGCGCATGTGTATCTCGGCGTGGTTGATACCGAAAGCCTTTATCTGAATCACCACCTCGCCGTGCTTGGGCAGTGGTTTGGGGATGTCGGCATAGACCAATTTCTCGAGTCCGCCGAAGCCGGTCAGGATGATCGCGCGCATGGTCTCGCCGTCGTGCTGATCACGTACCACCGCAGGTGCTGCTGGTAGCGCGGTCACATTCTTCTCAATCACATCCATGATGCTCACCGGCCAATGTCAATAATGGGCTGTACATCCCATTATTGTGGGCTACCCAACCCAGAAAAGTCCAGTGTGGGGCATGGGGCCGTCCGGCTTCGCGGCGTGGGCAGCCATTTCCGGCTGGTTGGGTACCGACGCGGACTGGGGTGCACTATTATCTGCGTATTAATGCAGATAATAGTGACGTCGTGGCCTGATCAATCACGAAAGGACTGGGCATGTCGTTATTCAGCTACCGCGACTACCGGCACCTGTTCGCTGCCCAAGTCATCGCGTTGGCTGGGACCGGGCTGACCACGGTGGCGTTGGGGTTGTTGGCGTATCAGTTGGCGGGTGCTGATGCGGCCGCTGTGTTGGGAACGGCATTGGCGATCAAGATGATCGCCTATGTGGTGGTGGCCCCGATTGCGGCGGCGCACGCCGACCGGTTTCCACGGCGACTGATGTTGGTGAGTTTGGATTTGACCCGGGCAACAGTCGTGGTGGCGTTGCCGTTCATCGATCAGGTGTGGCAGATATACGTGCTCATTGCGGTGTTGCAGTCAGCGTCGGCGGCGTTTACGCCGACTTTCCAAGCGGTGATACCCGACGTGGTCACTGGTGAATCCGATTACACCGCAGCGCTTTCGGCGTCCCAGCTTGCTAATACCATGGAGAGCTTGCTCAGTCCGGTAGTGGCGGCGCTGCTGTTGACGATGATGAGTTTCCACTGGCTGTTCGTCGGGACGGTCATCGGATTCCTGCTCTCCGCCGCGTTGGTTGTCAGCACCCGCATCCCGGACGCAACTCCGAATCCACGTGGTAGCGCCTGGGAAAAGACCGCTGCCGGGATCCGGATTGTTGTGGCGACCCCACGGTTGCGGGGTGTGCTCGCCTTGGATCTGGTCGTGGCCGGCGCCGGGTCGATCGTCATGGTCAACACTGTCAACTATGTCCGTGATGCACTGGGCCGCAACCAAGCTGATGTCGCTTGGCTGTTAGCGGCCTCCGGGACCGGCACGATGATCATCGCGTTACTCCTGCCACCGGTGCTGCGGCTGTGGCCCGAGCGCGCCGTCATGATGGCCGGGGCGGCGCTGCTCGTCTGCGGTGCTGCAAGCGCAATCGGCATGTCAATGACCGACGGCCCGCGGCGTTGGTATGTGGCCTTGCTGATCTGGTCGTTGATCGGGGCCGGTATGAGTCTGGCGTTGACCCCGGTGGGCCGAGTGTTGCGCCGCTCGTCGACTGCGGGGGATCGGCCCGCGGTGTTCGCCGCGCAATTCTCGCTGTCGCACTTGTGCTGGCTAGTGACCTACCCGATCGCAGGCTGGGGCGCTACGTTGGCCGGCTTTACCACCGCCTGGACCACTCTGGGGGCGATCGCCGCCGCGGGCGCGGTGGCCGCGCTGGTGATCTGGCCTCGACACGATCCTGCGGAACTGACTCACATCCACGACCTGGCCGGCACCACCCACCAGCACCTCGACGACGCCCTTGCCATTGAGGGCGGCCGCATGCAGCACACCCACACCTTCATCATCGACCAGGACCACGTCCGCTGGCCGCTGCCCGCCAAATAGACGACTACAGGTACCTCGGCGCCTCCGCGGCAGGCGAAAATGAGCGCACATAGTCGACGACGGCGTCGAGTGCCGCGGTCATCGGGGCCGGATCACCAGTCGCATACGTGAGCATCGCGCCACCTTGGTGCGCGCATACCAGCGATACCGCGAGGTGCCGCGGGTCTGCCTCCGGCCGCAGGTCCCCGCGGTGTCGCAGTTCGGTCAGGCCCTTGCGAAACAACTCGATCCACTCGTCGTATCCGGCGGACAGGTCGGCCCGGACGTCGTCGTCGGCGTCGATGAGTTCGCCGGCCAGCGAACCGTAGACGCATCCGCCGAGCCGGTAAACGGTGTCCACGTCGGCCAGACACGCAGCGGCCCAGGCTTGCAGCGCCTCGAGGCTGTCGAGACCGCCGAGCGGCGGCCGGACGTGAAACGCCTGAACGTCCCGGTGGCGTGCGGCGATGACCTGCCGGGTCAGTTCACGTTTGTCGCG
The DNA here is from genome assembly GCF_055419245.1 of Mycobacterium sp. IDUB_37. Taxonomy (NCBI): domain Bacteria; kingdom Bacillati; phylum Actinomycetota; class Actinomycetes; order Mycobacteriales; family Mycobacteriaceae; genus Mycobacterium; species Mycobacterium sp. IDUB_37. Next base: position 121,053 of record NZ_JBVAXG010000002.1, read on the forward strand.
GAAGTAGTGGGCGATCTGCGATCCACTCACCTCGGCGCTGGTCCGAACGTCGTCAATACTGGTGTCGGCCACGCCGCGTTCGAACATCAGGCGGGCGGCGGCATCGACGATGCGGGCCCGGGTAGCCAGCCCCTTGGGCGTCAATCGCGGGTGGGTGCCCCGGTCACCGAACTGAGTGGCCTCGTGTCCACGCGGGCGCCGGGGCGGGCGCGCCACCCGTTCTGCCGAGTCTGTGGCGAAGGTGCGCAGGTAGTTGATCGCGAAGCGGATCGCGTCGGCGTGCGGCCACTCGGCGCGGTAGGTGAAAGCCAACGTGGCACCACCCTGATGGGCGCAGACGATGGTCAGGGCCAGCGCCCGTGGGTCGGCTCCGGTGACGAGGACATCGTTGTCCTTCATTCGCTGGATCGCCTGCTCGAGCAGCCTGATCCATTGCCAATAGCCGGCGGCCAGGATTTCGCGAGTAGCGTTGTCGGACTTGGCTAATTGGGCAGCCAAGGCATGGTAAGTGGGTGTGCCGGCGTAGTCGATGCGTCTGAGATAGCGCAGGTTGAGATCGATCCACCGCTCGAAATCGGCGAAGGTATCCAGTTGCCCGAGCTTGGGCTGGCGGTGGAAATCGAGCACCACACCAATCTGGCGGTTTATCACCGCGTGGATGAGCGCGCGTTTGTCGGTGAAGTAATGCGCCAACTGGGAACCGCTCACCGACGCGGCCCGACGCACGTTGTCCATGTTGAACGCCGCGAGTCCGTCCGCGACGATTAACTCGGCGGTGGCCAGCACGATCCGGTCCCGGGTGGCACGCCCCTTTGCGGTCAGACGTGGTTCGCCATCAGCGTCCGGATCCATCGCGTCAGGCTAACGCGACGACCCCGGCCATTATGGGATATCCAGCCCACTAGTTAGGGACGTATCTTTCCAGGAAGTTGCGGACCAACTCGGCCGCTTCGTCGAGCGCTGATTCCAGCAGAAAATGTCCGCCGTCGAGGAGATGTATCTCCGCGTCGGGAAGGTCGGCGGCGAACGCCTCGGCGCCGGCCGGGCCGAATATCTCGTCGCCGCTGCCCCAAATCGCGAGAAGCGGAACGCCACTGGCCCGGAAGTACTCGTGCAGGCGTGGATACAAGGGCGCGTTGGTCGCGTAGTCGCGGAACAGTTGCAACTGCACCAGGTCGTTGCCTGGTCGGGAGAGCAAGGCGAAGTCATGGTGCCAACACTCGGGGTCCACCAGCGTCTCATCGGCCACTCCCGTGAGGTATTGCCACCGGGTGGCGTCGAGGGTGAGAAATTGCCGAACCGCGGCGAGGTTGTCCGGATCCGCCGGCTCGCTTTGGTAGGCCCACACCACTTTCCAGAAGCTCGGCACGAAACCAGCGTCGTAACCATTGCCATTCTGGGTGACGATCGCGGTGACGGCGGCCGGGTCGCGCAGCGCCAATCGCCATCCGATCGGGGCGCCGTAGTCCTGCACATACATGGCATACCGGTCGACCCCGAGTGAACGCAGCAATCCGGCCGTCAGGTCGGTCAGGGCATCGAAGGTGTAGTCGAAGTCCTCGACGGTCGGGGCGTCGGACAGCCCGAAGCCCAGGTGGTCTGGGGCGATGACATGGTATCGGTCGGCGAGCGCCGGAATGAGGTTGCGAAACATGAACGAGCTGGTCGGAAAGCCATGCAGCAGAACGATTGTCGGTGCAGCGGCAGCACCCGCCTCTCGATAGAAGAGCTGATGACCGTCGACGGTTGAGTAGCGGTGGTGAACGTTCGGCACGGCGTGCCTCCTCGCCGATAATGGGTTATACGACCCATTATGCACGGATCTGACGACCGCGGGCACTCCGCATTGACGCCGATGGCGATCGCCCAATATTCTGCGTCGATCATCCCGTTGCGTCGAGCGCGGATGCTCGCTCCACGAGGAGACCCAGGTGGGCACGCTTGTTTCGGTCAATGTGGGCATGCCGAAAGACGTGCAATGGCATGACAAGACTGTGCGCACCGGAATCTGGAAAGCACCGGTCGACGGGCCGGTCATGGTGCGCCGCCTCAACATCGATGGAGACGGCCAGGGGGATCTGGGTGGTCACGGTGGCGAGCAGCGCGCGGTCATGGTGTATCAGACCGAGTCCTACGAATTCTGGGCGAAGTACCTGAATCGGGACGACCTGGTACCCGGCCACTTCGGCGAGAACTTCACCGTCACCGGTCTCGCCGATGTCGACGTCTGTATCGGCGATCGCTATCGGATCGGCGAGGCGGAATTCGAGGTCACCCAACCGCGGGTCACCTGCTTTCGGGTCGGCATGCGACTGGGTGAACCGGCGATGCCGAATCTCCTTGTTTCCCAGCACCGTCCGGGCTTCTATCTGCGGGTGATCACCGAGGGGACCGTGCGCGCCGGCGACGACATAGTGCTGACCCGCCGGGGCCGGCACGAACTCAGTGTCGCTGATGTCGACGCACTGCTGTATCTGCCGGGCCGCAGCATCGAGCAACTCCGGCAGATCGTGGATGTTCCGGCGCTGAGTCCTGGCTGGCAGCAGTCCTTCACCGAGATGCTGGCCGCGCCACCGGACCCGGGTTCGGCGCCATCTACCGGAATCGAGCCGGGCTGGAAGGGCTTTCGTCGGCTGCGGGTCAGTGCGACCCGGCGCGAAGCCCCGTCCGTCCTGTCGATCCACTTGGTCGCCGATGACCGAACCGCGTTGCCGCCCGCGCGCCCTGGCCAGTTCCTGACCGTCCGAGTCCCGGGTGTTGCGGACCCGGCGCCGTTGCGCAGCTACTCCCTGTCCGGTGACACGCGGTCCGGGGAATACCGCATCAGCGTGAAACGGGATGATCGCGGACTGGTGAGCAGGTGGCTGCACAGCCACGTCGAGCCCGGATCGGTCGTCGAAGCCGCCGCTCCGCGGGGCGACTTCTATCTCACCGAGGACGGCAACCCAATCATCTTGTTATCCGCCGGGATTGGAGTGACGCCGGTCCTGGCCATGTTGCACGCGCTGTCAGCCGAGCGCAGCGGCGGCGACATCTGGTGGCTGCACACCACCCGGAATCCTGAAACTCAGGCATTCGCGGCCGAGGTCACGGGACTGATCGAGGGATTGCCGCAAGCGACCCAGCGGGTGTTCTACACCGAAACTCAAGGACGGCTGGACCGGCAGGTGATCGCTTCGCTGGGCCTGCCCGTCGGCGGCACCGCCTATCTCTGTGGGCCAACGCAATTCATGACCAGCATGCGCGATGCGTTGGTTGCGTTCGGGTTCGACCCCGCCCGCATCCACAGCGAACTGTTCGGTGCGCTGCCACCGATCAATCCAGGAGTGGTCGGTCAACGCGCCCGTCCGCCGCATCAACCGCCAGGAACGCCGGGTGCCGGACCGGCGATCACCTTCGCGCGCAGCGGACTGACCGCCAACTGGTCGCCGCAGTACGGCAGCATTCTCGAGTTTGCCGAATCCTGCGACGTACCAACCCGTTTCTCGTGCCGTAGCGGCGTCTGTCACATCTGCGTCACCGGGGTTGTCGCCGGGACCGCCACCTATGTCCAGCAGCCACTGGAGTTGCCCCGACCTGATGAGCTGCTCATCTGCTCGGCGGCACCGGAAAGTGACCTGGTGCTGGACCTATAGCGCTATGGCGCAATGGCTCGCTGTCCGCCGGTGGCATGCAGCACCGTGCCGTTGACATAGCTGGCTGCCGGCGATGCCAAAAATACTACGGCGCTGGCGATTTCGCTGGCTTCCGCCGTTCGGCCGAGTGCGGTGGTCGCGCCGAGTCCTTCGACGATGCCTCCGCCGAGTTCGGTGGCGCCGGGGGTAGTCGTCGGTCCGGGGGCCAGTGCATTGACCCGCACGCCGGCTCCGCCGAACTCGTCCGCCCAGACCCGGGTTAGCTGTTCCAGTCCAGCCTTGGTGGCTCCGTAGATTCCCGTCCCGCGCGCGGCCACCGAAGCGGCCAGCGTGCTCACGTTGACCACCGCGCCGGCGCCACGTGCGGCCATCGCCGGTACCAGTTGCTGGACCAGGATGTACGGCGCGCGCAGGTTGACGTTCACGTGCCTGTCGAAAGTCGCGTCATCGGATTCTGCTGTTCCGCCGAATTCGTAGATTCCGGCGTTGTTGATCAGGATGTCGACCTCGCCCGCTTCGGTGGCGAGCCGGCGCACGTCGTCGGCGTCGTTGAGGTCGGCGGCGACGAAACGTGCTTTGCCGCCAGCGTTTTCGATCTCGCTGACAGTCTTCGCGCCGCGCTCGGCGCTACGTCCGTGGACGACGACCTCGGCGCCCAAGCCCGCTAATTCGAGTGCGATTTCGCGCCCGATCCCGGACGTGGCGCCGGTTACCAAAGCGGTTGAACCGATAAGTGATGCTGCCATGAATCTCTTCCTCCCGGAGAATTGATGGTCCTCCGCAGGAGCACGGGACGGCCGGCTTTTATTCCGGCGACACCAAACTAGGCTTTCGGGCCGCTGAGCGCGACGGACGCCTCGGCGGTGTAGCACAGGAACGTCAGTGTCTCCTGCAGATACAGCTGCACGGTCTCGGCGTCATGGCTGAGGTAACCGATCGAGACGTCGGTACCCAGCTGCAGATCGAAGTCGCCACCGCGGGTCGTCACCACGAAAGCTCCGTCGATAGCCGGGGCCCAGATGATGTCGCCTTCCACCACTCGGTTCAGGTGCTCGAGGATTGGATAGCCGTGCTCGGTGGACTCACTGACCTTGGTGTAGGCGTCGGCGGAGAGCAGCACCGCGTAGGGACCGTCGACGCCGGCCAGTCGCAGTTCGGTCAGCGCCTGGGTGATCACGTCGGGAATGCGGCGGGGATCTTCCGGTAGGGCCAGCGGCTTGTTCGAGCTGGCGCTTCGGATGCCTTCGATCGATGCCGGGGCATAGCCCTCGAAGATGCCGCGGTCCTCGGCGAACGCGAGCTTCTTGGCGGCGACCTTGACCGGCTCCCAGTCCGAGTCGTTGGAGCCGCGTTCGACATCGTCGATCTCGTTGCGGGACAAAGTGAATGGCACACGCAGCCGGACCAGCGGTCTGCTGTCGCGCAGATGGGCGATCACTCCCTCGGTCGGTGAGTCGAGGTCGATCAGCCGACCGGTGCTGACGGCTGCGGTGATCGGGCCGCCCGGCTTGCTCACGTCGACCACCCGGCGGCCGGCGATGTGCCGCTTGAAGGTCCGTGCCGCCTCCAGTTCGATTTCCGCCCAGGCGGGTTCGGTGATCGGCGCCAACTCGCGGTACAGATTGTTCATTGTGCAATTCCTTTCAGGCTGCCGATCGAGAGTGAGCCATCGTTTGCGGACGGAGCTGGATTCGGAGCCGGTACCGGTGCTTGGGGCAGCGGCGGCGGGTCGTTGAGAAAGTCGACGGTGGGGGAGAAGAACAATCCACCGGTGGTCGCGGTGGAGAAGTCCAGTACCCGGTCGGTGTTGCCGGGTGGATCGCCGAGAAACATGTTGCGCAACAACCGTTCTGTGACCGCCGGGCTGCGCGAGTAGCCGATGAAGTAGGTGCCGTATTCACCCTTGCCGACTTCGCCGAACGGCATGTTGTGCCGCACGATTTTCAGCTCGGTTCCGCTCTCGTCGGTGATCACGTTGAGTGCGATGTGTGAGTTGGACGGCTTGACGTCGTCGTCGAGTTCGATGTCTTCCAGTTTGGTTCGCCCGATCACCCGCTCCTGCTCGGTGACGGACAGCGAATCCCACGAGGTCATGTCGTGGACGTACTTCTGCACGTGCACGTAGCACGAGCCGGTGAAGTCGGGATCCTCGTCGCCGACCGTGGTGGCGCTGACTGCGATTGGGCCGTCGGGGTTTTCGGTACCGTCAACGAAACCCAGCAGATCGCGGTTGTCGAAGAAGCGGAAGCCGTGTACCTCGTCGACCACCGTGACCGCCCCCGCCATCGCTTTGAGGATGCGGCCGGCGAGTTCGAAGCAGACGTCCATGGTTTCGGCCCGAAGGTGAAACAGCAGGTCGCCGGGCGTGGCCGGCGCCGCGTGGCGCGGACCCTTCAACTCGACGAAGGGATGAAGCTCAGCGGGCCGCGGGCCGGAGAACAACCGACCCCACGCGTCGTAGCCGATGGATGCGATCGCCGACAAGCGTTTGGTCGGGTCGCGAAAGCCGATCGCTCGGACCAGACCGGAGATGTCGGCCAGTCCGTCGTGGACCGTCGCTTCACCACCGGCGTTGATGGTGGCCACCAAGAAGATCGCGGCAGGCGTCAAAGGCGCCAAAATGGGCTGTGGCTGAACAGCAGGCACAGGCATGACCCTAACGTCCCGGCGAATGTGGTGATGCTTAACCTGGCTCTATGGTGGCATCCGCCGTAGGCCTGGGCGAATTTATCGACGCGTCCCCCTCGCCGTTTCATGTTTGCGAGACGGTGGCTGCCCGGTTGATTGACGCGGGATACACCGAACTCGACGAGGGTGATCGCTGGCCCGCGGCATCCGGTCGCTACTTCACCGTTCGCGCGGGGTCCTTGCTCGCCTGGAATGGGCGCGATCGCCTGACCCCTTTCCGGATCGTCGGGGCGCACACCGACAGCCCGAACCTGCGGGTCAAGCAGCACCCTGACCGGCTGGTGGCCGGGTGGAAGGTCGTGGCGCTCGAGCCCTACGGCGGTGCGTGGCTGAACTCCTGGCTGGATCGTGATCTGGGCATCAGTGGGCGGCTGTCGGTGCGCGACGGCACTGGGGTCAGTCACCGGCTTGTCCGGATCGACGAACCGATTCTGCGGGTCCCGCAGCTGGCCATTCACTTGGCCGACGATCGCAAGTCGCTGACGCTGGATCCACAACGGCACGTCAACGGGGTCTGGGGTGTCGGCCAGCCGGGGTCATTCGTGGACTATGTCGCCAAGCACGCCGGTGTCGCGGAGGCCGACGTGCTGTCCGCCGACCTGATGACGCACGACCTGACCCCGTCGGCGGTGATCGGCGCGGACTCGAGCCTGCTGAGCGCGCCGCGGCTGGACAACCAGGCCAGCTGCTACGCGGGACTCGAAGCGTTGCTGGACGCGGATCCAGCCTCGACCGACTCGTTACCGGTGCTGGCCCTCTTCGACCACGAGGAGGTCGGTTCGACCTCGGACCACGGCGCCCAATCGAATTTGCTGGGTACCGTCCTGGAACGGATCGTGCTGGCCGCGGGCGGCAGCCGGGAAGATTTCTTGCGATTGCTGCCGTCCTCGCTGCTGGCCTCGGCCGACATGGCACATGCGACGCATCCCAACTACCCGGAGCGCCACGAGCCGGGGCATCTGATCGCGGTCAACGGTGGGCCGGTGCTCAAGGTGCACCCGAATCTCCGCTATGCCACCGACAGTCGCACCGCCGCTGCGTTCGCGCTGGCCTGCCGGCAGGCCGGTGTACCGTTGCAACGGTACGAGCACCGCGCCGACCTGCCGTGCGGGTCGACGATCGGTCCGATGGCGTCGGCGCGAACCGGTATCCCGACCGTCGATGTCGGTGCCGCGCAGTTGGCCATGCACTCCGCGCGGGAACTGATGGGTGCGCGCGATGTGGCTGCCTATGCCGCCGCGCTCGGTGCGTTCCTCTCGCCCCACGAATAGGGTTGAAATATGGGACTCAAAGTGGAGATGGTGACCTTCGACTGCACTGACCCGGTGACACTGGCCGCTTGGTGGGCCGAGCAGTTCGGCGGCGAGACGCACGAACTGATGCCCGGCGAATTCATCGCCGTGCAAAGGCCCGAAGGACCTCGGCTGGCCTTCCAGAAGGTGCCCGACCCCACCCCTGGGAAGAACCGCGTGCACCTCGATTTCGGTGCCGAGGATATGGAAGCCGAAGTGGTGCGGCTGACTGCCGCCGGCGCCAGCGAGCTTGAACGCCACAGCTTCGGTGACAACTTCCACTGGGTGGTGCTGGCAGACCCCGAAGGCAACCAGTTCTGCGTCGCGGGCACGGACAGCGCTTAGTCCAGCCCGAATAATCGGCGGCACTGTTCGAATCCCTCGACCTGCACGTCGATAGCGCGATGCCGCTGCCAATCCTCGCGTGTCAGTCGGAATCTCCGCTGCTCGACCGAGACCCCCTCGCGCGCGAACCGGGTGGCGCCGTCATCTTGGTAGCCGATGCGCTCCGACACCGCAATCGAAGCCGGATTGTCCACGAACGCCGCCGAGACGGCGACCTGCGCGTCTAGTTTCGTGAAAGCGAAATATATTGCTGCCGAGCGCATTTCGGTACCGTATCCGCGGCCCTGGAAGCTGCCTCCCAGCCAGGAGCCGGAGTCGACCTGGCGGGTGATCGGGAAGTCTTTCGCCGTGATCTCCTGAACGCCGACTGCTCTTCCGTCGATGATGACGGCGAACGGCAGCGCCCAGTCGTCCGGTTTGAACCCGGCCAATGTCCGCCACAGGTGCGACAGCGTGTTGAACGGGAGGTCGGCCCGCGGCGCGCGTGTCCAGGGCACCGAGAACGGCATCTGCTCGGGGGCATGGATTCCCTCGAGGATGGTGTCGATGAGTTGGTCGATCAGGGCTTCGTCGGGCAGCCGTAGCTGCAGACGCTTGGTGGTGATGCGCAGGTCGAACAGGGGCCAGTGGCGAGACATTCGAATCATTATCGGGACGGTCTCCCACGATTTCAGCTGATTTTCACTGGCCACCTAGACTGGCTGCGTGACGAGCCCGCAGACCCAAGCGACTGACACCGTCGAGCACGCCGCAACCAGTCCCGACCAGCCGCAGCCGTTTCACGAGCTGGGCCTCAAAGACGACGAGTACCAGCGGATCCGTGAGATCCTCGGCCGTCGGCCCACCGACACCGAACTGGCCATGTATTCGGTGATGTGGAGCGAGCACTGCTCCTACAAGTCTTCCAAGGTCCACCTGCGCTATTTCGGTGAGACCACCAGCGACGAGATGCGGACGGGCATGCTGGCCGGCATCGGGGAGAACGCGGGAGTCGTCGACATCGGCGACGGGTGGGCCGTCACCTTCAAGGTGGAGTCGCACAACCACCCGTCCTACGTCGAGCCGTACCAGGGCGCGGCCACCGGCGTCGGCGGGATCGTTCGCGACATCATGGCCATGGGGGCGCGACCGGTGGCTGTGATGGACCAACTGCGGTTCGGTGCGGCCGATGCTCCCGACACCCGCCGGGTGCTGGACGGCGTGGTCCGCGGCATCAGCGGCTACGGCAATTCGCTGGGATTGCCCAATATCGGTGGCGAAACCATCTTCGACGCGTCGTACGCGGGCAACCCATTGGTGAATGCGTTGTGCGTCGGGGTATTGCGCCAGGAGGACCTGCATCTGGCCTTCGCGTCCGGCACCGGGAACAAGATCATCCTGTTCGGCGCACGCACCGGACTGGACGGCATCGGTGGGGTGTCGGTGCTGGCCTCGGACACGTTCGACGCCGAAAACTCCCGCAAGAAGCTGCCGTCGGTGCAGGTCGGTGACCCCTTCATGGAGAAGGTGCTCATCGAGTGCTGTCTCGAGCTCTATTCAGGCGGCTTGGTGATCGGCATCCAAGATTTGGGTGGCGCTGGATTATCCTGTGCCACATCCGAATTGGCCTCCGCGGGAGACGGCGGGATGGCCGTCCAGTTGGAGACCGTCCCACTGCGCGCCAAAGGGATGACGCCGGCGGAGATCTTGTGCAGCGAGTCGCAGGAACGGATGTGCGCGGTGGTCGCGCCGGAGAACGTCGAGGCGTTCATGGCGGTGTGCCGCAAATGGGAAGTACTGGCGACCGTGATCGGCGAGGTCACCGATGGCGACCGGTTGTGCATCACCTGGCACGGCGAGACCGTGGTCGACGTGCCGCCGCGCACGGTGGCCCACGAGGGCCCCGTGTACCAGCGTCCGGTAGCCCGTCCCGAAACGCAGGACGCGTTGAACTCCGACACCTCCGCCAAGCTGCCGCGCCCGGTCACCGGCGACGAACTGCGCGCGACTTTGCTTGCGCTGCTTGACAGTCCGCACCTGTGTAGCCGCGCGTTGATCACCGAGCAGTACGACCGCTACGTGCGCGGCAACACGGTTCTGGCCGAGCACGCCGATGGTGGCGTACTGCGCATCGACGAGGCGACCGGTCGCGGTATCGCGCTGTCCACCGACGCGTCGGGCCGCTACACCCAACTCGACCCCTACGCCGGCGCCCAGCTTGCGCTCGCCGAGGCGTACCGGAATGTGGCCGTCACAGGTGCCATCCCGGTGGCAGTGACCAACTGCCTCAACTTCGGCTCGCCCGAGGACCCGGGAGTTATGTGGCAGTTCTCTCAGGCGGTGCGCGGTCTTGCTGATGGCTGTGCGGCCCTTGGTATTCCGGTCACCGGCGGGAACGTCAGCTTCTACAACCAGACCGGGTCGTCGGCCATTTTGCCGACGCCGGTGGTCGGGGTGCTCGGCGTCATCGATGACGTGAGCCGACGCGTTCCCACTGGGCTGGGCACCGAACCCGGGGAAAGCCTGCTGTTGCTCGGTGACACCCGCGATGAGTTCGACGGTTCGATCTGGGCGCAGGTGACCGCCGACCATCTCGGCGGTGTACCGCCCGCGGTCGATCTGCAACGGGAGAAGTTGCTCGCCGAGGTACTGGCCGCGGGCTCGCGCGACGGCCTGATCACCGCAGCGCACGACCTGTCCGAAGGTGGGCTGGCGCAGGCCGTCGTCGAGGCGGCGTTGGCGGGTGAAACCGGTTGTCGCTTGGTGCTTCCCGAGGGCGCCGATCCCTTCGTGCTGCTCTTCTCCGAGTCGGCGGGCCGGGTGCTGGTCGCGGTGCCGCGCACCGAGGAGAGCCGCTTTCGGTCCATGTGTGAGGCGCGTGGACTGCCTGCCATCCGCATCGGTGTCGTCGATCAGGGCTCGGACGCGATCGACGTTCAGGGTCAGTTCTCGGTGACGCTGGCCGAACTGCGCGAGACTTCCGAGGCGGTGCTGCCGCGATACTTCGGCTGAGGTTTCGGGCGTTCGCTCTGACCGCCGGCCTGGTCGGCTGGAGCTTTGTCAGTCCTCGGCTGCCGACCGCGTACCGGGCGCCGGCGCAGGCCGGCGTCGGTGGCGTGTTGGTGCTGATCAGCCGTGCCCCGCTTGGTCTGCGCCCGCCGCAGGTGTGGGCGGGACTGCGGTTGGGGTCTGCGGTTGCGGCGTTGGCGGCGTCCTTCATCGCGGCGTCGGCCTCGGTTCCGGTCGCGCGTCGGTCGATGGCGGCGCGGGCCTTGCCGGTGTCCGTGCCGAGTTGGCTTGGGCTGCAGATACCGATCGGCACCGTGTTGGCTGAAGAGGCCGCGTATCGCGCGGCGTTGAGACAGGTGGCCGCCGACGCATTCGGCCCCGTTGGGGGACGACTCGTGCAGTCAGGCGCGTTCGGCTTGTCCCACCTCGCGGATGCGCGCGCGGCGGGAGAACCGGCGGTGCCCATCGTGCTGGTGACCGGTCTGGCCGGTTGGTTGTTCGCCGCGCTCGCCTACCGCTCCGGCAGTGTGGTGGCGCCATTCCTAGTGCATCTGGCCATCAACGAATCGGGGGCGCTGGCAGCAGTGCTGTTACAGGGCCGCGCGTGGAACGGATCACAACTTCTGCGATCGCGGGCGTGAGAACCTACACTTGTTAACTGCGTGTTAATTCCCATAACAGACGGAGAGGTTGGCACCTCCGGTGCACAGATTGAGGGCCGCAGAGCACCCCCGGCCGGACTATGTTCTCTTGCACATCAGCGACACCCACCTCATCGGAGGCGATGGGCCGCTCTATGGCGACGTAGACGCCGACGGCGTGCTGAGTGAGCTTCTCGGACAACTGAAGCGGTCCGGAGCGCGTCCGGACGCCATCGTCTTCACCGGCGATCTGGCCGACAAGGGTGAGCCGGCGGCCTACCGCAAACTTCGCGACCTGGTCGAGCCGTTCGCGGCCGAGCTGGGGGCCGAACTCGTCTGGGTGATGGGCAATCACGACGATCGCGCTGAGTTGCGCAAGCTGCTGCTGGACGAGCTGCCGTCGATGGCGCCGCTCGACCACGTTCGCATGATCGACGGACTGCGCATCATCACGTTGGACACGTCGGTGCCCGGGCATCACCACGGCGAAATCCGTGCCGCTCAATTGGACTGGTTAGCAGCCGAATTGGCCACTCCGGCGCCGGACGGCACCATCCTGGCTTTGCATCATCCGCCCATTCCGAGTGTGCTCGACATGGCCGTCACCGTGGAACTGCGTGATCAGGCCCCGCTGGGACGAGTGCTCAAGGGCAGCGACGTGCGCGCCATCCTGGCTGGGCACCTGCACTATTCGACGAACGCCACCTTCGTCGGAATCCCGGTATCGGTCGCCTCTGCGACCTGTTACACCCAAGACCTCACTGTCGCCGTCGGCGGAACACGCGGCAGGGACGGTGCCCAGGCGTGCAACCTGGTGCACGTCTACCCCGAAACCGTCGTGCACTCGGTTGTTCCACTGGGCGGCGGAAATACCGTGGGCACCTTTGTTTCTCCCGGCCAAGCGCAACGCAACCTCGCCAAGGCCGGCATCTTCATCGAGCCGTCCAGCCGCGACTCGCTCTTCAGGCACCCTCAGATGGCGCTGACGTCGACGGCACCGCAAAATCCTGCTGATTGACGTCAGCCGGAACCTTCTCCCACGGGGCCGGGATCGGGAAATACCTTTCCAGGAAGGCTATTACGCGCTCGGCTCGCTCTGCTGCGGAGACCTCGGGAAAGCTGCAGTCGTTCAGGCAGAAGAAGTCGTGATTGCGATTCTTGTGCAACTCGGGCAGTAGGTTCAGCCCGGCGTGTCGGGTTGTGTTCACGTACAGGACTTTGGCCTTCTCCTGCGGCACCGCCCGCCCGGTCATCAACGCGTAGTAGTGATAGAACGAGTTGGTCACCGAAATATCGGTGCAGGAGCGGAACGTGCTCGCCTGGGTTCGCGCGAAATCATCGGGAAATTCCCGTTCCATCTGGTGTAGCACGCTCTTGCGCAACGGGACCGCGGTGTGCTCGAGATGGCGGGTGATCATCTGCCCGAACCTCTCGAACAGCAATTGCCGGTTGACCCGAGCCGCATTCTCGAAGCCGCTGCGGCTGGGATCGTTTGTGCCGAGTCCGATTCGAGTTCTCGCCTCGATGAATCTGCTCACCCCGCCCGATGAGAAGAACATGCTGGGCTTGAGCGGTCGGCCGAAGAACATGTCGTCGTTGGAATACAAGAAATGTTCGCTCAGGTCTGGGATGTGTTGCAGCTGGCTCTCCACCGCGTGGGAGTTGTAGGTGGGTAGCGTGGACGGATTCGAGAAATGCTCCACGGCGGGCACCACGGTGATCATGGGGTGTTCGGCCAGCCACGGCGGCGGGGTCGAGTCCGTCGCGATGAAGATACGACGGATCCACGGCGCGAACATATTCACCGATCGCAGAGCGTATTTCAGTTCGTCGATCTGCCGGATCCGGGCCTCTGCGTCGTCCCCTTCACCCACCACCTGCCCCGACATCTGCGCCGCGCGCCGGGCGCGGAATTCCGGATCGCTGCCGTCGACCCACGAGAACACCAGGTCGACGTCGAACGTCACGTCGCTGGCATGCGGGGTGAACATGCCCTCCAGCGTCGGCCATTTGTAGCCGTAGAGCTTGACGGTGGCCGGGGTGACTTCGGCCCGTGGCAGCACTGTGCGAGTGAGCGAGTTCTCCACCGGGCAGCCGATCGCGGTCTCCTCGTAGGACCAGAACTGCAGATCGACTCCGAAAGCTGGTCCGAAGCGGAATCCGCCCGGGGCGATCCGGCGCCGGTACAGCCGCAGGATACGCGGCTCCGGCAACATAGATAGCCGGCCGTCCGCCAGCAGGACTGACGAAAGACCCTTCTCGTCAAGAGTTTTGGCGTACATGGTCTCGGTAGCGCATGCCGCGGTAAGGGCGCGCTCCACCGCCGGGCGCAGTTGTACGTCGACGGCAAGAACAGGACGGTTCTTGTGATCGCGAACCAGCAGAAAGGGAATGTCGGCGCGATTCAGCACTTTTCGCACAAAGACCAAATCCTCGATCTGTGCCTCATGCGGAGTCAGGCTGGCCTCTAAGCGGGCGACTTTGCCTCGGCGGGTGACGATGATCGGCTTGGGCGAGCGTTGGGCGAATCGACCGCCGTCGCGCGCAAAGATCTTGGACATCTCCAACACCGCCTCAGTTAGAAGTGACCACCGGCACCGCGAGACTCTCACAGTTGCTGCGGTGGCGCGCGGTGGAACGGATGTGTTGCGATAACTGTTGCAGGACAGTCGATTCAGTCCGAAACGGACACCTGCCGTTAACTTCTGGTTTACCTCGACGTCATATCGAGCGCTGCCGCTTCCCGCAGCGCCGTGCGCTCACGGATTGATGGTGCAGTCGCCGATTTGACGGCCCCACCCGTAGTCCACTATCAACGGTGACTCCGGCTCGAAGTGGTTGTATGGCGCCTAATCCATCACCAAAAGTGTTGCGGACCAAAGGTTCCCGGCGATTGTTTGCCGGCAGCCGGGCATTGCGCCGGGTCGGCCGTGGGCATTGGTCCGAGGCCGATTCTCCGGGTATATGTAGGTCGGTGGCCCCGTGATGCCGCCCGCGGAGTTCGCTCCGAGCGCATAACCATTGGAGCCCAGCGCGTTACGTATCCGTGGCGCAACCTGTTCGTAGTTGCGCAGGGTGCAGAAGATCTCAGGGCTGTATTCGTCGAGCAGTTGCGCGGTGGGAGTCAGATCGATGGCTCCCCGTGTCAGATACGGCCCCGCCCGTGGTCGCTTTGATTTCGGCGGCCACATTCGCCGGAATCTGCGGGATGTCTTCGGATAGATGTCCACACACTGGGCCGCCGGAACACCCGTCGCGCGTGATCTCGGCTCCGCAATTCTGGGACCCTAAGGTATGGCAGCTCGCGATAAAGCCGATCCAGCAAAGACTCGGCAAGCCGTGGTGTCCATCGCTGATTGGTTGCGCGACGAAGGTTCTGCACCGCCGGAACGCGGCGTATTGGCGGAAGCGGTCCGGCTCACGGCGCGCACGCTGGCCGGCCTGGCGCCCGGCGCCAGCGTCGAGGTCCGCATCCCGCCGTTTGTGGCTGTGCAGTGCATATCCGGACCCCGGCACACCCGTGGTACGCCGCCCAATGTGGTCGAGTCCGATGCACGCACGTGGCTATTGGTGGCAACGGGACTGATGGGGCTGAATGAAGCGGTAGAAGGTGGCAGATTGACCCTTTCCGGCGCGCGGGCAAGTGAAATTTGTCACTGGCTGCCGCTGCTCGATTTAGGCCGTTGACCTGTGGTTTTGTGTCGACACGACACTCGCGGAAAACGGCAACACGCCAGAAGTGATTGCGCGGCCGGTCCATGCGGGCCGTAGACTCCGTAGACGTCACTAACCGCGCCTTAGGGAGCCGTCAAACCGTGACCGTAGAGCAGCCCGCAGAAGATTTCAGTTCGCCTCGTGAAGAGTGTGGTGTGTTCGGGGTCTGGGCCCCGGGCGAAGACGTCGCCAAGCTCACTTATTACGGTTTGTACGCGTTGCAGCATCGCGGCCAAGAAGCCGCGGGCATCGCTGTAGCCGATGGATCTCAGGTCCTGGTCTTCAAAGACCTTGGTCTGGTCAGTCAGGTGTTCGACGAACAGACGTTGGCGGCTATGGAAGGCCACGTCGCTATCGGGCACTGCCGTTACTCCACCACCGGCGACACCACATGGGAAAACGCTCAGCCGGTGTTCCGAAACACCGCTGCCGGCACCGGGGTCGCCTTGGGCCACAACGGGAATCTGGTCAACACCGCTGAGCTTGCCGCACGCGCCCGGGATGCCGGGCTGATGGCTAAGCGCTACCCGGCCCCGGCGACGACGGACTCGGACATCCTAGGCGCGCTGTTGGCCCATGGTTCGGCCGATTCCAGCCTGGAACAGGCGGCGCTGGAGCTGCTCCCGACCGTGCGTGGTGCCTTCTGCCTGACCTTCATGGACGAGAACACCCTTTATGCGTGCCGCGACCCGCACGGCGTGCGGCCCCTTTCGCTCGGACGGCTGGATCGTGGCTGGGTGGTTGCGTCCGAAACGGCTGCGCTCGACATCGTCGGCGCCTCGTTCGTCCGCGACATCGAGCCGGGCGAGCTATTGGCGATCGACGCTGACGGAGTCCGGTCCACCCGCTTTGCCAACCCCACGCCGAAGGGCTGCATCTTCGAGTACGTCTACTTGGCGCGGCCCGATAGCACCATCGGCGGCCGGTCGATACACGGCGCGCGGTTGGACATCGGTCGCCAGCTCGCCCGGGAGTGTGCGGTCGACGCCGACCTGGTGATCGGTGTGCCGGAATCCGGTACCCCGGCCGCAGTGGGTTACGCCCAGGAGTCCGGCATCCCCTATGGCCAAGGCCTGATGAAGAACGCCTACGTCGGCCGCACCTTCATCCAGCCGTCGCAGACCATTCGCCAGCTGGGCATCCGGCTGAAGCTGAACCCACTCAAAGAGGTCATCCGCGGCAAGCGGCTCATCGTCGTCGACGACTCGATCGTGCGGGGTAACACCCAGCGTGCGTTGGTGCGGATGCTGCGTGAAGCCGGCGCGGTGGAAGTACATGTGCGAATCGCGTCGCCGCCGGTGAAATGGCCGTGCTTCTATGGCATCGACTTCCCGTCACCGGCGGAGTTGATCGCCAATGCCGTCGAAGCCGAGGACGAGATGCTCGATGCGGTTCGGCATGCCATCAACGCCGACACGCTCGGATACATCTCGCTGCGCGGTCTGATCGCCGCCACCGAACAACCGACGTCGCGGCTGTGCACCGCGTGCTTCAACGGCACGTATCCGATTGAGCTGCCCAGTGAGAGCGCGTTGGGCAAGAACGTCATCGACCACATGCTCGCCAATGCCGCGCGCGGGGCCGTACTGGGCAATCTCTCCGGCGAAGAAGTCCCCGGCGACGTCCCCGTCTCGCACTGACGTAAAGCCTTCCGAGAGGTAACCGTTACCGGCGGTGCGTGCCGAACGGTAGCCTTTATCGCGATGACCGATCCCGAAGAAAAATCCAGACGAGGCGCGGCCAACCAGGGTGTCACCTATGCCTCAGCCGGGGTGGACATTGAAGCCGGTGACCGAGCGGTCGACTTGTTCAAGCCGCTGGCGACAAAAGCCACCAGACCAGAAGTGCGTGGTGGACTCGGCGGATTCGCGGGCCTGTTCGCGATACGCGGCGACTACCGCGAACCCGTGCTCGCGGCCTCGACCGACGGTGTCGGTACCAAGCTGGCGGTTGCCCAAGCGATGGACAAGCACGACACCGTCGGCCTCGACCTGGTCGCGATGGTGGTCGACGACCTCGTGGTGTGCGGCGCCGAACCGTTGTTTCTGCAGGACTACATCGCGGTTGGACGAACCGTCCCGGAACGGGTCGCGGCCATCGTCGGCGGTATTGCCGATGGTTGTGTGATCGCCGGATGTGCGTTGTTGGGCGGCGAGACCGCGGAACACCCCGGCCTGATGGAGCCCGACCACTACGACATCTCGGCCACCGGAATCGGCGTCGTCGAGGCAGACGATGTGCTGGGGCCCGACCGGGTGAAGCCCGGCGACGTCATCATCGGGATGGGATCCTCGGGTCTGCATTCCAACGGGTATTCGCTGGCCCGCTCCGTGCTACTCGAGATCGACCGGATGAACCTGGCCGGCCATATCGAGGAGTTTGGTCGCACGCTGGGCGAAGAACTGTTGGAGCCGACCCGGATCTACGCCAAGGACTGCCTGGCGCTCGCCGCCGAGACCCATGTGCGCACGTTCTGCCACGTCACCGGCGGAGGTCTGGCCGGCAATCTGGCACGCGTCATCCCGCAGGGCCTGGTCGCCGAGGTAGACCGTGGCACATGGACGCCCGCCCCGGTGTTCGCCATGATCGCCCAGCGCGGCCGTGTCTCTCGGGCCGAGATGGAGAAGACGTTCAACATGGGCGTCGGCATGATCGCCATCGTGGCTCCCGAGGACAACGATCGTGCCTTGGCCATCCTGACCGCGCGGCACCTGGACTGCTGGGTCCTGGGCACCGTCGGAAAGGGTGGGAAGGAAGGTCCACGGGCGAAGCTCGTCGGGCAACATCCAAGGTTCTAAAACTCCGGCTCACTGAAATGCGAGTCGATGGAATAGGAGTGCGCTGCCGGTGACTTCGCGCGACGAGCTCAAAGACCTCTACTGGTCCTACCTCGAGGCATGCAATGCGCACGACGTCGATCGAATGTCGACGTTCTATAGCCCGGCAATCAGGGTGAATGACGCCCCGATGTATACGGCCGACGTCGCGGTTCAGTTCGCGCCGATCTTCTCAGCCTTTCCCGATTGGCACTGGGAAGTGAAAAATCTGGCAATCGACAACGACCTTATTTCCCTGCACTTTTCGGTGACTGGGACACACCGCGCCACGTTCCAGGGCATTGCGGCAACGAACCGCCGGGTGGCGATTTCGGAGTTCACCATCTACCGCGTGGAAGACGGCAGGTTCGCTGATGTCTGGGACCTCGCCGACATGGGGGAGCTGGTGAGGCAGCTTACGTCGCCGGTCGGCGACGCTCCTGCCGACTGAGTTCAGTGCGACGCCCGCGCCGCGGGGGTGCGGAGATGCGGGTCTGCAAGCCCTGAACAGCTTCAGTGCCGGTGCGCAAGGCACCGGCACTTTTGGGCTGTCAGTTCTAGCGACGCCAGTCGTCGTCGCTGTCCCACGAATCGCCATCCCCATGGTCCGATTCATCGGTGCTCGTCCCGGACAGTTCGCGCTGAAGGCGCGTGAAGTCGGTCTGGGGGGAGCTGTATTTCAGTTCTCGAGCAACCTTGGTCTGCTTTGCCTTAGCCCGGCCGCGGCCCATGGGGGAACCCCCTCGCGAAATAACGGAGCGGCCTAACACGTAGGCGGCTCCGATCTCTTGTGTCTTATTGTCCTGACGACAGCTTACCGTGCCGCACGGCTGAACGTGGGCGCGCCCTGCCAGCGGAGCCCGCCAGCGCACCGCGATGTTGCGGACGTCACAACTAATCGTCTACCGCGGGCCTCGGAGGCGCTCAACGGCCAACCGACCGGCGCCCACCTGATCGGCGGGCGGTAGCGATTCGGCGTCGATCGCTGCGGCAACGTCGCCGTCGGCGCCAGTCGCCAGATCGGTGTCGACAGGTATGCCGCGTTTGAGCAGTGCCAGCGCCACCGGCCCCAGGTCTACGTGGTCGACCACCGTCCCGACGCGCCCGACGGCGCGACCACCGGCGAGTACCGCGTCGCCGGTCGACGGCCGGTCCGCTGAGCCATCGAGGTGCAGCAACGCCAGCATCCGGGGCGGCTTACCCAGGTTGTGCACCCGCGCGACGGTCTCCTGGCCTCGATAGCAGCCTTTGTCCAAGTGCACGGCACCCTCGCTGGGGCCACCGATCCAGCGCACTTCATGGGGGATGGTGCGCTCGTCGGTGTCGATGCCGAGGCGCGCGCGCCGGGCGGCCACCCCGTGCGTCACCCGGTGCGCTTCGTAGGCCCAGACGCCGGCCGGGCGCACACCCGCCTGGGTCAGACGGCGTTGCCACTCGGCCGACTCACCTCGCGGTACCAGCAGATCAAGTTCGACAGGGCCGCCTTGTGTGCTGGGCATCCGACGCGCAAATCCGGGACCGCTCAGGGGGACCGCCGACCACTCGGGCGGCAAGGCATCCAAGCCCAACGCGTCAAGGATCGCCCGGTCGGCCAGCTGTGGCCCGAGCAGCGACAACACCGCCAGGTCCGCGGAACCCGGAGCGACATCGGACCAGAAGACCATCTTGCGCAGATAGGTCAGCAGCGGTTCGCCGCGCCACGGCTCGGTGTCGAGATAGGTTGTCCCGCCCAGTTCGGTCTGCAACCAGTGGTCTTCCACCCGGCCCTGGCCGTCGAGGCTGAGGTTCTGCGTGCTGGCGCCATCGGGCAGTTGGCTCACGTGTTGGGTGGAGATGCTGTGCAGCCAGGTCTGGCGATCGCCACCGGTGAGCGTGAGGACGGCGCGGTGCGAGCGGTCGATGAGAATGGCGTCGGTTTCGCCGGCCCGCTGCTCGCCGAGCGGATCGCCGTAGTGCCAAATCGCTCCCGCGTCGGGTCCGGGATCTGGTGCGGGGACTGGTGCTGACACACATCAACCTTACGGCGGCGTTCACTGGGCGCCCTGCCACTAGGCTTCGGAGGCGTGACTGAGCAGACGAGTGTGGTGGTCACGCTCGACGGTGTGATCGCCGAGCCGGGGACACCGCTGTTGTCCGCCGATGACCTGGCGGCTGTCCGCGGCGACGGAGTTTTTGAGACGCTGCTGGTCCGCGACGGCAGGGCATGCCTGATCGAGTCGCATCTGCAGCGGCTGACGCAGTCCGCCAAGCTGATGGATCTGCCGGCGCCTGACCTCCCCGGCTGGCGTCGGGCGATCGACGTGGCAACGCGGCAGTGGTTGGGTGGCACCGGCGACGAAGCAGCCATGCGGCTGATCTACAGCCGCGGCCGGGAAGGCGGCTCGTCCCCGACGGCCTACGTGATGGTCACCCCAGTCCCCGACCGCGTCACCGCGGTTCGCCGCGACGGCATTTCGGCGATCACGCTGGACCGGGGGTTGCCGGCCAAAGGGGCAGACGCCATGCCCTGGCTGCTGGCCGGCGCCAAGACGCTGTCGTACGCGGTCAACATGGCCTCGCTGCGCCACGCTGCGCGCCAGGACGCCGGCGACGTCATCTTCGTCAGCTCGGACGGCTTCATCCTGGAAGGTCCGCGTTCGACGGTGGTGATCGCTGTGGAAGGTGACGGCCCCGACCCGTGTCTGCTGACGCCGCCGCCGTGGTACCCGATCCTGCGGGGAACGACCCAGCAGGCACTGTTCGAAACAGCCCGCGGCAGAGGCTACGACTGCGACTACCGGGCCTTGCGGTTCGCCGATCTCGTTGCAGCTCAGGGTATTTGGTTGGTTTCAAGCATGACGTTGGCGGCCCGCGTGCACACGCTGGACGGCCGTCGGCTGCTGCGGCCGGCGTTCGCGAACAAATTCGCGGAACTCGTCGACGCTGCGATAGCCGCTGATCGCTGAGCGCTTAATTGTGTTGTGAGCGGGCCGGAGTCGCGGTAGCGTCGGTTTTACACAAGAGAGGAGGTGGTCCGCGAAATTGATAGCTTCATGGACATGTGAGGTGGCTGCGCGCTAGCAGCAGTGGCTCGGAAGAGTCAGCGTGCGCGCTGGCAAATTTCCCGCAGTCACCCGGCCCCCGAGCTTCTGGTCAGTCCAACCAGAAAGCGGCTCGGGGGCCGCTCCATTTCTCGGCCCGGTCCGGGGACCTACCGGGGGGACAGATTAGGTGGGCATCGTCTGTCGTCGGGTTTCCGCTGGACGAGGACCGGGGCTCCGTAGTCGGCTAGTGCCCGACGTGATCAGGGCCGGCGGGTTGGCCGTCCTCGGATTCATGCAGTTCGAAGACGAACTCGTTGTCGCCGATCACGATGCGGTCGCCGTCCGTAAGTGGAGAGCTGCCGCGAATGCGCGTGCGTCCCAGCCTGACACCGTTGGCTGAACCAGCGTCGTTGATCACGAAGCTGGTCCCCGTGTCGATGATGACGGCGTGGTAGCGGCTGACCGTCGCGTCGGGCAGGACGATGTCGTTGTCGGGAAGGCGGCCGATCCGCATGGCAGCAGTATCCAACGGGTAAGTCCGCCCGGAGAGCCCGCGTAGTCGCGCGGCACCCGACCTACCCCCGAAGGTGCTGCTTCGGGTGCTGAGGATGGTGTGCGCTGCGGTGTTTCTGGCTGACTGCTTCACATCGAATTTCTCTTGGCGCAGAACCCGTTCGTGGAGAGTGACCAGCATGGGGTTGGGGTCGATGCCAAGCTCGTCGGCCAGAGTGGCCTTCAACCTTTTAAAGGTATCCAGGGCGTCGGATTGACGATTCGACAGGTAGTAGGCGGTGATCAACTCGGCCCAGATCGGCTCCCGGTAGGGGTGTTCGGTCACCAACGCTTCCAGTTCACCGACCACCGATGTGGCGCGCCCGCACGCAATTTCGGCCTGTGCCCGCGACAGGTGAACGGCGATTTTGTCCTCCATCAGCGCGACGGCGAAGGTCTCGACAAACTCGAAATCACGCAGGTCTTCTAGAAATGCTCCTCGCCATTCGGCCAACGCGGCCGTGAAATGGCTGGTCGCATCTTCGAATTGTCCCTGTGACGCGGCCTGCAGTCCGGCCGCCTTCTCGACTATGAACCGCTGCAGATCCACGTCTGTGTCGCCGACATTCATGCGGTACCCGGGCGGCGCCTTCTGCAGCACAGCGCGGGGGTCGGCGACACCTCCGGTTCCAAGCAGTCGGCGCAGATTCGAGACGTACACATGGACACTCGCACGGGCTTCGGCTGGGGCATCTTCTCCCCAGGCCGCGTTGATCACCGAATCCACGGGCACCGCCCGATTGCGGTTCAGCAAGAGCAGCGCCAGCACGACGCGCTGTTTAGGGGTACCGGCCGGTACGTTCCTACCGTCGACTGACATCGTCAGTGTTCCCAGCAGGCCGAAGAGCGGAGTCTTATCTCCCGTCGCCGGCGAACCCCCCACTGCCGTGTCTGTCCATTCTGGCTGCCCACACTCGGTCCGCTTGTCCAGTAGCGATCACCCCGTCGGCAACGCGCACCGATGCGCAGCATCGCATGCTAACGCTACGGCGCACCGTCCGGCGACCGAGCACTTGGGCGCGACCAACCTGTTGCTGTGCCTTCGGATGAGCTCCGAAACGTTGACGATTCCGGATCGCTTTAGGAAACCGTTAAGGACGCCGGGCGACTGTGAACACACCAACGCAAACCCTCCGGGCAGAAGGCGATCAAGCAATGGATTTCGGCCCCCGAACATCAGAAATCACTTCATCAACGGCCTGCACCAGCGCACGCGCTCTCACGACGGAGACGGCGACGGGTGCCGCAGGCGCCAGCACAATGACGGCAGGTGTCGTTGGCGAAGGCATTGTTGGCATTATCGGCCAGGCAGTCAGTCTAGGTTCGCTGTCGGTACCGCCGGCCTGGACGAGCGCGATCCGCACCGCGCAGCCCACCGGTGTCTGCTCGGCTGTCGCGGGCGCAACCGCCAACGGCTTGGCAAACCTGCCGCCGGGCTTCATAGCCATGGGGTTCCCTCTGGCAGGTGGGCATCGAGCCGGCGGGACGAATCGCCTGATCGATTCCGGGCGTATCGTCGCCGACGAGCGCCGCCATGTCACGACGGCAGCGGCGCGTAGCGAGGGGCCGCTGTCCTCGGCGGAACGCATCGAGTTGGCGCGGCTGCGCAAATTGGTTGCCGAGCAGGACAAAGACATCACTTCGTTAAAACGAGCCTTGGCTTACTTTGCCGCCTGCCAACTGAGTTGAAATTCAGTCCGCACCTCGCTGGCGCAACCGTCATCAACTGGTGCCGTGCGGTCCTGCAGCGCCGAGGTCCTGGCGTCGGCAGGGAGAATCTCAGGCGAGGACGACCCGCCCGCGCAGCCTCCGTGTCGGGGTCGGAGTCGGTATGAGCCCGGGCGCGGAGCAATTCGGCGTCGAAAAAGTGCATCCCAGTTTGCTCAGCCAGTTCCAGCGCGGCGTCGATTCGTGCTCGCGCTTCGTCGCGACGACCGGCAGCGGTCAGAATTTGCCCAATGATGCAGTCATAGTGCGTCTGATAGGCGTAAAGCCCAACAGGGCGCCAGAAGTCGGTGTACTGCGTCACCGTCTCGATCTGAGCGCACAGTGCTGCCGGGTCGGGATCCCCAGAGCGCAAAAGGTTTTCGGCGTCGACGCGCCCAAATGTCTCTGTCGATCGCATAGACATGGTGTACGCCCGCGGACATACCGTCGGCCCCGAACCCTGGCGTTAAGAAAGCTTTAGGAAACATCACACATCCTCTCCTCAAGCGGATCACCTGCCCAGCACAGCCGGCGCTATCAGTGAAAAACATGGGGGAGAGAGCAATGTCAGCAGTTATTGCGGTACCGGAGCTGTTGTCGGCGGCAGGAACCGATTTGGCGACAATTGGCGCGGCGCTCGATGAGGCGCACCAAGCCGTCGCAAGCTCGGCTCAAGCGATATTGCCTGCCGCCGCCGACGAAGTGTCAGCCGGCATTGCGCGCCTGTTCTCGCAGTATGGCCAGGACTATTTCGCGTTGGCCGAGCAAGCCGCGGCGTTCCAGAACCAATTCGTGCAGACACTGACCGCGTCCACAAATGGTTATGCCAGCGCCGAAGCGACGAATTCATCAGCACTGGGTTGGCTGCAAGAGATCACAGACCCCTATGTCGCGAAGATCAACGCGTCCGCCGGGTGGTGGTTGGGTCGCCCGCTGATCCCCTCCATCTCGTCGTTGTTGGGTCGCCCGCTGATAGGTGATGGCGTCGACGGCGCCGCGGGCACCGGACAACGCGGAGGCGACGGCGGGATACTGTTCGGCAATGGCGGCGACGGAGGATCCGGCGCGCCCGGCGAACACGGTGGCGACGGCGGCAACGGCGGCTTGCTCTTCGGTCATGGTGGGGCTGGCGGCGCCGGCGGGGACTACACGGCGAGCTACTACCCGTTCCCTCGGGAAAATGGTGCGCTCTGGGAAGGTGCGGGGTGGGGAGGTCACGGCGGTAACGGCGGCTGGATTTTCGGCCACGGCGGCGCCGGTGGCGTCGGCGGGACGGGCGTGGGCGACCGCGTCTCGGGCGGCGGTGGCGGTTTTGGCGGTTATGGCAGCCTGCTTTTCGGCAACGGCGGCGTTGGTGGCGCAGGCGGACCGGGCGTGGCCGGCGGCGTAGGGGGTTACGCCGGTGCCGGCGGGGATGGCGGCTGGATTCTCGGCAGCGGCGGCGTCGGCGGCACCGGAGGCACCGGCTTTGATGGCGGCCGCGGCGGAGACGGCGGCACCGGCCATATTCTCGGCTTCATCGGCACGGGCGCCGACGGCGGCGCTGGCGGTGACGGCATCCACTACGGCGGCGACGGCGGCGGTGGTGGCCACTATGACTTCGGTTTCTTCAGTCGGCTTATCAACGGCGATCCCTTTCTCTACCCGGTTGGCTTCGGTGGAGACGGAGGGGCCGCCGGCGTCGGCGGGTACCTCGCCACCGACGTACCACGCGGCGATGTCTACTTGCCCGCTGCGGGCGGCCTCGGCGGTGACGGTGGCTTCTTCTTGGGCGCCGGAGGACACGCCGGAACCGGCGGTAGAGACCTGGGCTATCCGATCTACAGCGGGATATTTGGCGACCTGAACTGGGCGAAGCCCTGGCTGCTCTCGCTGGCTGCTTACCTCACTTAGGCAATCGTTCGAGTTTTCCGACCCGGAAATGCCGCGATCTGGGTTATCCCGCCAGCTCGGAATGTCGAGCGTGAAGGACATTTTGGGAAACCACCCGCATCCTCTCTTTGACCGGATCACCCGCCCGGCTGAACCGGTCTAGTTCGCGCGGCGTCTGTTTATTTCGGTGCTTTAGCGGCAATCTGCTCGGCCAACCGCCCACCGGCATCGGTGATGTCATTTCCGCACGCCTGGACCTCGATCACCAAATCGCCCGCCGCGCTGAGCGCGTGCTGGCAGGTCCGATTCTCGACGCCGACCTCGGCGCGTACCTGGGTGATCTTCGGCGCGACCCCGCCGACATCCGCGAACGTCCACTCAGCGGACTTGCCGTTAGTCCCAGTGAATTTCACGGTCTTGTTGGCGCAGGCTCCCCACTTTCCTGCCGACTCCTCCACGAATGCGCGCGCTTTCTCCGCGGTGGGGAACTTCGCGACGGCCTCGACCACCCGGTGCGCATCGCCGGCCGAGTGGACCACCTGACTGTGCGGCGCGGTGGGCTCGTGGGGTCGATACACCGATTCCTGGAACGGCTCGAAAGCCGAGAGGCACGCTTGATCAGAGATTTCGCCCTGCGGGGCACGGAATTCGCCGCGCGTACCCGCCTCCATGGCGGGATCTCCCACAACGTTTCCGATGTCGGCGGCGCCGAGGAGGATAGCGTCAGTTTTGCTGCCGGCTGTCCCGGACGGCGCGGCCGCAGTCGGCTCGGTGGCGTTCGATTTCGCGGCAGGCTTGCGGCCGCCCCCGCCGCCCCCGGTAGCAAAGACGACGATCAACACGATCGCCACCACGGCCGCCAGAGCGGCGCCACCGATGACTAGGAGTTTTTTGTTCGACCCGCCGCCAGCGCCAGGTGCCGGCGCGGCATGCCCCGCTGCCGGGCGTGCGGGAGCGGCGGCGCTGGGTGGCGGTGGCGCGGCGGGTGCCGCGGCGACGGGCGCAGCCTTGGCCTCGACCGCTTTCTTGGCCGGTGCACCGTCTTTGGCTTCGATCTCTGCCAGCACATTGTCGATTTCGGTGCGTGTGCGGTAAGTGACGTCGTGGCGCATGCGCAGCATTCGCAGCAGTTGTGCAATATCGCTGCGCGCGCTGGGATCCGAGCCGTCTTCGTCGAAACCCGAGCGCAATTCGACCAGCAATTGGATCTGCTGCTGGGGAGTGAGCTCCTTTTCCGACAGGGTGTTGCCCAACCGCATGATGTAGCCGAACGGCAACGGCGGCTCTTCGGGCAACGGTGACGGCAGTGGCTCAGCTTTGCCGCTCAGCGCGTGTATCGCGGTGACCAGTTGAATGCCGGCATCGACGGTCGGATTCTGGTAATCGATGATCTGCAGCGCGGAGACGGGGTTGACCCGAACACTGTCCACCGGACCCACCTGGACCGGCAGAATCGGGCGATTCAGCGCTTGTGCGTAGCGCAATTCGGCCTGGCTGGGCTTGGACTGCAGCCAGTTGTTCGAAAGCGCGACGATGAATACGTCGCTCGAGCGGATCTGCTCCAGAATGGCGTTCCACCACGCGTCACCGCCGCCGAGTTCCTGGTCGAACCAGACCTTTTGTTGTGCACGCTTGAGCGCGGTGGTCAGTGCTTCGAGCGACGTTCTGTCCGAGCTCGAGTAACTGATGAATATGGCCACAGAGTCTCCTCATTAGAGGGCAAAGGGATTCAAGACGGCGCCGACACCGTCATGCGACGCTAGCGTACGGAAGTTAAGGCAGCAATCGTCACAATCGGCACCTATTTCCCGTCGTGAGCGGGTACCTCCGCCGGTGGATGGAATTCGGCGTAACGCTGAGCAAACTCATGCGCCGGGACCGGCCACTGCTCGCCTTCGGCGCCCCGCACGATCCAGTCACCGTCGGCGGCTGTGGTGGGCCCCTCCAGAGTGCTGACCGTTTCACCCGGTTGAGCCGGCCGGGCCTGCACATGACCCTTTCGCTGCCACAGCCCGTCAGAAGCCGGTTCATAAGTGGCACCGAAGATGTCGTCGCGCACCGACCAGGTCTTGCCGTCCGACTGCACCTCCCAGTCGCCGGCGTTGGCGTGCATGGTGTGTCCGGAGTCCGACGTCCACGTCCACGGTTCATCGCGTTGCGTCGCGGCGATCGTGCCGACTCGGGAAAAAGTCCGCCACAGCGGTCTGGACCGATAGCCCAGTTGGCGCAGGCTCCACAGGGTGGCCGCCAAACTGCGCACCGCAGCGTTCAGGAGAGCCGGATTGCTCTCGACGGTGGGCCAATCGACGAGCTTGTCGTGGATCTTGCGCGCGTCATCCCGTGGGGTGCCGTACTTCCAGCCGTTGCGACGGTAGTAACGGCACCAGTCCTCGTGCTCCGCCCGCGCCATCGCGAACGCCGAATAGTTGTCGAAACCCAGCAGCGCAAGCTGCTCGAGTGCCGGTGCGTCGGCCATGTCCTGACCGGAAAGTTGCGACGGGGGGCTTCCCCAGGTGTTCCAGGTGTGCCCGGCGAGCTGTTCGACCATCCACAATGCGTTGCGCACCTGCCGCCGGTTTGAGCCGCGGTAGAACTCGTCCAGTTCGATCCACGGCACCGCGGCGGGCCCACGCGTCCAGCTGGGATCGATGGTCGCGACATACCGCTCGTGTATCAGGCGCGCCGCCCGTTCCCAGGCATCCTGGACCTGGCCTTCGCGGGTGTCGAGGACCAGGGAGTAGGACTGCAGCAGCCCGACGACCTGTATCGCGTCGTCGTCGAGGCTGGTGTTGTTGTCCGAGGTGAACACCGGCATGTCGGGGAAGCGAGCAGCCAGCCGGGTGCCGGTGGTCGAGGTGTGGGTGTCCACCAGGATCACCGCGCTGGTGGTGGGCTCGGTGTCACCGATCAGACGCAACATGGTGGGTATCGTCGGTGCCTCCGACACCCCGTCGATCATCGGGCCGTCGGATGCGAATCCTGCTTGCCGGCGGTAGAACTCGTGATCCTTGAGGTATTCATCGGCGTCTCGCTCCACCAACGTCAGTGCCGGCAACGGCAACGCACCGGGTGGAGTGTAGAACTCGCGCTCCAGCGCGCGGCGAGTCAGGTCCGCGCACAGCGCCAAGGTCAATTGTGAAGTGCCGCAGACGAATACCCGCTTGGTTCGGCCGGTGGCAATGATTCCGTCCAGTAGCCGGTTGGCCGTCACCTCGTACTTGCCGACCACGTCGGCCGCCCAACGGGTGTCGGATCCGCCGAACTGCTGGGCGCGCCAGGCCTCGGCCAGCCACGGATCGTCGATGCGCACGATCAGGGGTAACCGCCGCTTGTTGGCGACCTCGGCCAGTCGACGGCTGATCAGGTCCAGCCACAACAGGTTGACGGCCGGATCGGGTGCCATCAGGTAGAGCCGTCCGAGTCGGCGCCACAGCCGCAACGACACCATCGTGGATGGTTCATTGAAGTCGGCCAACACCACTCGGGCGCCCAGCCTGCGGACTCGCGCCACCCGATCGTCTGCCGCGCCGGTGATGACGACCAACGTGCTGCGCCGGTCCAAGGTCCGCGCGACGCCGCTGACAATCGACTCGGTGTCGTTGTCGATCCCCACGATGGCGGTGACGGAATCGGCGAAATTGGCCCTCAGCCGATCGACCTGGGACCGGAATACGCCGACCACCACCCCGCCCAGGCCGGTGAAGATGGCCGATACCGCTGCCATTCGAGCCAGTTCGAGGCCGACGGGTGTCGGGCTCGGACAGACTCGGCCACCCAGCGAATAGTCGCCACTGCTGCCCTTGATCAACTGAGCCGTCAGCATCAGGGGCGTAAATACAGCCGGATGGTTTTCGTCGTGGCAGTTCCAATATGAGCTGAGGCCGAGGATCGCGCTCATGGTGATAAGCACTGCAATCACGGTGAACGAAACGCCAACCAGGTGGTGGTTGCTGTTCGACCGGAAGGTCATCACACACACGGTGGCCAGCACGGCGACGACGATTGTGGTCGTCGTCATCGAACCTGGTCGGCCGAACCACGACAGGCCCGCCGGCAGTTCATCGAGGATGGCGGGCTGGAACGCCACTGCGGCCAGGTAGCCGATCAGCAGCACCGCGAGAGTGGACATGGCCCACCGCAACTGGGGTAGGGCCGTTCTCCTGCGATGCATCCGTACAGCCAGCGGCGGGTCAGCCGACGTATCGGGTCAGTCGCGCCGACAGGTGCGGCACCAGCCCGCCGTCGGCGTCCACTCGCTCTTCGACATAGGCGAGGTCGCCGCCCTCGACAATGCCGTACAGCCGCTTGGCGCCGCCGACCAGCACTCCGGACCGGCTGCGGGCAAGCGCATCGGTCACCAGCTCCCACGACGACTGGTTGCGCGGCCGTCCGTAGAACAGCTCGACGTATCCGGCCGAATGGGCCAGAAGCAACTCGATGGCCTGAGACTCGCTTGGGTCGTCAGGATCGCTGACAAACCGCCAGAAACCCGTTTCACGCAGGCCCGGCTGCTGGTACTCGCCCGCCTCGTCGAGCCGCCACGACCGGGCCTCCCAGTTCAGGTAGTCCCCGCCGTTGTGCGAGACGACGATCTGCTGACCGAACCGGTAGTCGCCCTCGGGGTCACGACCCTCGCCTTCGCCGCGCCAGACGCCGACCAGCGGAAGCAATGCGAGTAGCGCATCGCTCAGGTTGGCACCTTCGCGAAGGTTCGCCGTGTCGGCCGCGACGGGCAAGTCGTCGTAGGCCGGGATGTTGCGGGAAGCGGTCAGCTTCGAGCGTTCCGCAGCCTGCGACAGCCCGTTACCGGCATGGTCGCCAGAGCGTCCAGGGTCGACAGCTTCGTCCTGATAAGCGTCGGGGTCCTCAGCGGAGGTCACGACTCGTCGGTAATGAGCCGATACAGCGAGTACAGCCCAAACCAGGAGATGACCACAGTCGCCAGGACCAGCATGATCTCAAAGAACAGCACCACGTCGATGAGTCTATTCGGCGATGGCGTCCGATGAGAACATGCGGTTCGGTGTGGCTTCCCGGTCAGGCGATCTTGATGTCGACCTCGTGGACGCCAGCGCCCGACGGCGCCACCACGGCGTCACCGTTGCCCAGCTTCGACAAGGCGCGCAGGGTCCACGATCCCGGCGCGGCGAAGAACCGGAAGTCGCCGGTGGCCGATGCGACGACCTCCGCGGTGAACTCATCGGAGGAGTCGAGCAGGCGGACGAACGCGCCACCCACCGACTGGCCGTCCCGGTCGACGACGCGACCGGTGATCACCGTTTCCTTTTCAAGATCGACGCTGGCCGGCAACGTCAGTCCTTGCTTTGGTGCAGAGCACATGTCAGCTTCCCAACTCGATCGGGGCGCCCACCAGGGAGCCGTATTCGGTCCAACTACCGTCGTAGTTCTTGACGTTCTGGTGTCCGAGCAATTCCTGCAGAACAAACCAGGTGTGCGACGAACGCTCCCCGATTCGACAGTAGGCAATCGTTTCCTTGGTGCCGTCCAAGCCGGCGTCGGCGTACAGCTTGGTCAACTCCTCGTCGGACTTGAAGGTGCCGTCGTCGTTTGCGGCCTTGCTCCATGGCACGTTGATCGCGCCGGTGATGTGCCCGGGTCGCTGGCTCTGCTCCTGCGGCAGGTGGGCCGGCGCGAGGATCTTGCCGGAGAACTCGTCGGGGGAGCGCACGTCAACCAGGTTCTTCACGCCGATGGCCGCGATCACCTCGTCACGGAACGCGCGAATGGTGTTGTCCGGTGCTGACGCGGTGTAGGAGGTGGCCGGGCGGCTCACCTTGTCGCTGGACAGCGGGCGTCCGTCCAGTTCCCACTTCTTGCGGCCGCCGTCGAGCAGCTTGACCTGGTTGTGGCCGTACACCTTGAAGTACCAGTACGCGTAGGCCGCGAACCAGTTGTTGTTACCCCCGTAGAGGATCACGGTGTCGTCGTTGGAGATGCCGCGATCGGAGAGCAGCTTGGAGAACTGTTCGGTGTCGACGAAGTCGCGCTTGACCGCGTCCTGCAGGTCGTCGCGCCAATCCAGCTTGATCGCGCCGGCGATGTGGCCGCCGTCGTAAGCGCTGGTGTCCTCGTCTACCTCGACGAAGACGACGTCTGGGGCATCCAGATTGCTCTCAGCCCACTCGGCGGAGACCAGGACGTCAGAGCGTGCCATGGTTGGGGATCCTTTCGATTTCTTTCTGATGCAGACGGTGGTCAGTCAGGGTGGAGTCGGGCGGCACCGCGGTCCGCGGACGTCCGCGCACGCGGGTCGTGTTCGTATTCGACACGGAATTACTCCTAGGTACGCCTGGTGCGCGTGGAGACATGCCACTCCGAGAACTCCGGGGGCTAGCTCCGAGTGCTGCGCAGATCGGCGCGGCTACTCAGCAGCTACAGCGACAGCAACAACCCGCGCAGCGGCACAGAACAACTGTGCGGCACTTGGTGAGCAGAAGCTCGATGCGGGCTGACACGTCGGTCATCTTACCCAATGAAACAGTGATCAAGCCAACAGCGGGCGAACGGCCGGTTCGCAAGCCACCCGGGCCCGCGAACTGCGGTCTTCACGACTGTTTGAAGCCCTCGAGCGTGACGGTTACCCCATGAGTGATGCCCTCGATGATGACGTCCGATCCACGCGCTCCGACCGTGTTCGGTGCCACCCCGAACGGAAGCTTCTGGCTGGGCACTCTTTTAGTGAATGCCTGCAGTACCGCAGCACGCTTGTCGTCGGGAACTGCCTGATCGGCGGTGTCGGGGCCGGTCAGCACGCCAGTGGGGGTGATCACCAAGGTCGCAGAATCCTCAGGGGCGATGGACAGGTCCACCGACACGCTTACCCGGTGATCGAATTTCGCTGATTTCGGGGTGCCGCTGAACACCAGTCCGTGGTTACCCGAGATCCCGGATTCGGTGGTGCCGCCGGTGGCGTCGTTGGATTCCTGCGGTGGTGTCTCGACCATCAGGTCGGTGATGCCCAGGTAGCGGCCCAAATGGACGGAGTCGATGATGATGCGACTCTCCAGCTCGCCCACCGGTAGTTTCGCTGCCGGCCTGATCAGCCACGATGCGTCGGCAAGGTCGATCGAGTGCATGGTGGCCTCGAGTGTCGCCCTGCCGATCTCCGGTTGGTCGACGGCGTTGGCTTTGATTTCCAGCTCGTTGTAGTGATCCCGCATCGCCTGCGGGATGAACGGGAACGCCAGGATCGCCACGAACGGGTCTGAACCCAGGTTCGCCGCTTTACGCACGGTGGCCGAGAGCCGGTATTCGGCATAGATGCTGGTGCCGTAGTCGACGCCGATGGCGGTAAGCCCGAGGACGCCGACGGTGATCGCCGTGGCTGTGACACCGACCAGGCCCTTGCGCATCCGGACATTGTGACACCGCGTGCTGCCCCTGTTGTATTGGTCACAATCATCGCTCGACCCCGGCGGGCTGCGATGATGCCGCGACACCGGTCTGCCCCCGACGAAAATCGCCGAGGGTTTGATGATTGTCGCCGGGCCTGAACGGCGTGGTCGTCGATCATCCGCAGTCGCGCGGATCGGGCATTCCCGCCGGTGGGGGCTGCTGCGGCCGGCGTGACGCGTGAATTCGGGAATCCGACGACCAGGTGTCCGGTGCCGTGGCCTCAGGCGCTGCGGCTGATCGGCTCTTTTGGTCCTCGAGTGCCGGCTTCGGGTTGAATTCAGTTCAATTCAACGGCCCGTTTCCAAAGCGCACCGTCTGGCAGACGGCTCGTCCATACGGCCAAAGACCAGGTCGCAAGTTATCGTTAGGTGAGCTGGCCGTAACGTCATATTTCGCGATTGGTTGGGAGACGCCTTCCCCGTACCGCAGGAGGGGCTTGTTGGAGCTTTTACTGCTGACCTCGGAGCTATACCCCGATCCGGTCCTGCCTTCCCTGTCATTGCTTCCCCATGCCGTGCGGACTGCACCGGCGGAGGCTTCCTCATTACTGGAAGCCGGTAACGCGGATGCCGTGCTCGTTGACGCCCGCAACGATCTCTCTGCGGCGCGCGGTCTGTGCCGCCTACTCAGTACGGCGGGCCGCTCGGTTCCCGTGCTGGCTGTGGTGAGCGAAGGCGGGTTGGTTGCCGTCAGCGCCGATTGGGGCCTCGACGAGATCCTGTTGCCTACTACCGGGCCCGCGGAGATCGAGGCCCGCTTGCGGCTCGTGGTTGGCCGCCGGGGCAGCTTGGCCGATCAGGAAAGCGTCGGCAAGGTGAGCCTGGGTGAGTTGGTGATCGATGAGGGCACGTACACGGCACGACTGCGTGGCCGCCCGCTCGACCTCACCTACAAGGAATTCGAGCTGCTGAAGTATCTCGCGCAGCACGCCGGCCGGGTCTTCACCCGCGCGCAGCTGCTGCATGAGGTTTGGGGTTACGACTTCTTCGGCGGCACCCGCACCGTTGACGTGCATGTGCGCCGTCTCCGGGCAAAGCTCGGCCCCGAGCACGAAGCCCTGATTGGCACCGTGCGCAACGTCGGCTACAAGGCGGTTCGGCCCGCGCGAGGGCGCTCGCCCGTCGCGGAACCCGACGACGACGATGTCGAGGCCGACGGCCACGGCGGCGGTCACGAAGGCCGCTCGGGTTCGCTCCAGGACCCGCTGGCCGACCCGATGCGCAGTCAGTGACGTCGACTGACTGGCGTTCGGCGCTGACCGCTGATGAACAGCAGGCAATTCGCCAAATCATCACGGCGGCAACAGAATTCGATGGAGTAGCCCCGGTCGGGGAGCAGGTGCTGCGGGAATTGCCGCAGGACCGCACCGAACATCTGCTGGCCACCGAACCTGCGGACGGCACCGGTGCCGGGATCACCGGATACCTCAATCTCACCCCGGCGCGGGACGGGACCGGCGCGATGGCGGAGTTGGTGGTGCATCCGGAGGCCCGCCGTCGCGGCATTGGCACCGCCCTCGCGCGCGCGGCGCTGGCTCGGACCGGCGGGCTCAATCAGTTCTGGGCGCACGGCACGCTCGAATCGGCCCGGGCAACGGCCTCGGCGCTGGGCTTGGTCACCGTCCGGGAATTGGTGCAGATGCGACGCCCGCTTCAGGACGTGCCTGCACCCGGGGTCCCCGATCGTTTGCGCGGCGTGCGGATCCGCACCTACGCGGGTCCGTCCGATGATGCCGAATTGCTGCGAGTCAACAACGCGGCGTTCTCGTATCACCCCGAACAGGGCGGCTGGACCGAACGCGAGTTGGACGAGCGTCGTGGCGAGTCATGGTTCGATCCGACCGGACTCTTCCTGGCCTTCCCGGATCCCACGGCCGACGATGCCGACAAGCTGCTGGGCTTCCACTGGACCAAGGTGCATCCCGACCCCCAAGGCCTCGGTGAGGTGTATGTGCTGGGCGTCGACCCTGCGGCGCAAGGCACCGGTCTTGGACAGATGTTGACGTCGATCGGTCTTGAGTCGCTGGCGCAACGACTGGCCGTCGCGCCGAATCCCACGGCCATGCTGTACGTGGAGTCCGATAATTCGGCCGCGGTGCGGACTTATGAGAAGACGGGCTTTGCCGTCTACAGCGTCGACACCGCATACGCCGTGTCTTAGCTCGGCCCTCTAGCAGCGAACTGTCCGGCAGTAGCCAGCGATAAGTACTGGATCGACGGAACCATCGTCGGGATCATCGATGCAGAAGCGACGGAGAGCCGACGGAGAGCAATGTGACGAAGCCAAACCCAACCGATGCAGGTTCGGGTGGCGTCGTCGCCGTACCCTTCCCTGAACCACCCGTCGTACCGATCAGCCCATGGGGTGCCGCCAAGCCGCAGTTGGGTGACCGTATCTTCCGGCGGCTGGCGGAGGGTTCCGGCGCCCTGATCGTTGTCCTGGTCGCCGCTATCGGTGGGTTCTTGCTGTGGCACGCATGGCCGGCCCTGGAAGCCAACCGCGAGAACTTTTTCACTTACGGCGGCAAATGGGCCACAGCCGATGCGTCGGCGTTGCGGTTCGGAATCCTCGAGTTGCTGCAGGTCACGGTCTTTGCCTCGATATTCGCTCTGGCTCTGGCGATGCCGGTGGCACTCGGGGTCGCCCTTTACCTCACCCATTACGCCCCGCCGAAGGTCAGCGCGCCACTGTCATACATGGTCGACCTGCTGGCCGCGGTGCCCTCGATCATCTACGGCGTCTGGGGTCTGCACGTACTGGCTCCGCAGCTACGGCCGCTAGCCACGTGGCTGAACGTCCACCTCAGTGGCTGGATCATTTTCGACGCCGGGAACACGCCGTCCGCCACCCGCGGCACCATCTTCACCGCCGGGATCGTCCTGGCGATCATGATCCTGCCGATTATCACCGCTGTCACCCGCGAGGTGTTCGTTCAGGCTCCCCAAGGGCAGATCGAGGCCGCGCTGGCGCTGGGCGCTAGCCGTTGGGAGGTCGTCAAAATGACGGTGCTGCCGTTCGGGCGATCCGGATTCATCAGCGGTGCCATGTTGGGTTTGGGCCGGGCTCTGGGTGAGACAGTGGCCTTGCTGATTATCCTGCGTGGCACCGAGCGGGCGTTCGGTTGGTCGCTGTTCGACGGCAACCCCACCTTGGCCAGCCAGATCGCCGCCGCCGCGCCCGGATTCGACAACCAATACGACGCGGGCGCCTATATTGCCGCGGGCCTGGTGCTTTTCTTGCTGACGTTCGTGGTGAATTTTCTGGCGCGTGCTGCGGTAGCCGGTACGCGAGCGGGGAGAACCCGGACGTGACCTCGATGCTGGAGCGCCCACTGAAGTGGCGGACTATCTCGGCGATGGGTCGCCGACGACGACTCGCCGACCGAGTCGCTACCGTCCTGGTGACGGCGTCGATGGTGGTTGCCTTGCTGCCGTTGGGCTGGGTTTTGGGTACGACAGTCGTCAAAGGTGCGCACGTGCTCATCTCGAGTGACTGGTGGACGCATTCCCAGGCGGGTAATACCGAGCTGGTCGCCGGCGGTGGCGCCGTCCACGCGATCGTCGGCACCCTGTTGCTTGGATTGACTTGCGCTGCGATATCGATTCCGCTCGGTGTGCTGGTCGCGATCTACCAGGTGGAATACGGCGGTCGTAGCCCGCTGGCGCGGCTGGTAACTTTCACGGTGGATATCCTCGCCGGCGTTCCCTCGATCGTCGCGGCGCTATTCATCTATGCAGTGTGGGTGGGGGCGCTGGGTTTGCCTCGTTCCGAGTTCGCGGTTTCTTTGGCGCTGGTGTTGTCGATGCTGCCGGTGATCGCACGGGCAACCGAAGAGATGCTGCGGCTGGTTCCGGTCGATCTTCGCGAGGCCAGCTACGCGCTCGGGATTCCGAAGTGGAAGACCATCGCCAGGGTGGTGCTACCCACCGGCATGTCCGGCATTCTGACGGGAATAATGCTGGCGTTGGCACGAGTGCTGGGCGAGACGGCGCCGCTGCTCGTCCTGGTGAATTATTCGCACTTCGTTAGCTTCGACATGTTCAGCGGGTTCATCGGGTCGCTGCCCGGCATGATGTATGACCAGACTGCTGTCGGCGCCGGCGCCCGCCAGATTCCCACTGATCGGCTGTGGGGCACCGCACTGACGCTGATTCTGCTGATTGCAATGATCAACGTGGGGGCGAGGGTGGTCGCGAAAATCTTTGCCCCTAAGAAGTCGTAGGACCGAGGCAGGAGCACTACGTGGCTAAACGGTTGGACCTCAAAGAGGTCAACATCTACTACGGGCCGTTCCATGCGGTCGCTGACGTTTCGCTGTCGGTGTTGCCCCGCAGCGTGACCGCGTTCATCGGTCCGTCGGGCTGCGGCAAGACGACCGTGCTGCGCACGCTGAATCGCCTGCACGAGGTGATCCCCGGCGCGCGCGTGCAGGGCAGTGTCCTGCTTGACGACGAGAACATCTATGGCGCCCGCATCGATCCGGTCGGAGTGCGCAGGGCGATCGGGATGGTTTTCCAGCGGCCCAACCCGTTCCCGGCCATGTCAATCCGCGACAACGTGGTGGCCGGCCTCAAGCTGCAGGGCGTTCGTAATCGCAAGGTGCTCGACGAGACCGCGGAGCACTCGCTGCGCGGCGCCAACCTGTGGGATGAGGTGAAGAACCGACTGGACAAGCCGGGCGGTGGATTGTCCGGTGGGCAGCAGCAACGCTTGTGTATCGCTCGGGCCATCGCGGTCCAACCCGACGTGCTGCTGATGGACGAGCCGTGTTCGGCGCTCGACCCCATCTCGACCATGGCGATCGAAGAACTGATCAGTGAGCTCAAGCAGGAGTACACCATCGTCATCGTCACCCACAACATGCAGCAGGCCGCCCGGGTGAGCGATCAGACGGCCTTCTTCAACCTGGAGGCGGTCGGCAAGCCGGGACGTCTCATCGAGATCGACGACACGGAAAAGATCTTTTCCAACCCGACCCAGAAAGCCACCGAGGACTACATCTCCGGCCGGTTTGGGTAGGAGCGATCGCAAGCGCGGCGTAGCCGGGCGCCGCGGGTCGCGACCATTGGGTAGGAGCGATCGCAAGCGCGGCGTGGCCGGGCGCCGCGGGTCGCGACTATTGGGTAGTCGCGACCACTAGTAACTAGTGCGTGGTGGGTGTCGTCTCGTTCTCGGCGAACTTCCCGGTGGCCTGGAAGATCACCCGGCGCGCCACCTCTACCGCGTGGTCGGCGAAGCGCTCGTAGAAGCGGCCCAACAAAGTCACGTCGACGGCGGCGGCCACGCCGTGACGCCATTCCCGGTCCATCAGCACGCTGAACAGGTGGCGATGCAAGTCGTCCATCGCGTCGTCTTCCTCGCGGATCCGAGCAGCTTTCTCCGGATCGCGGGATATCAACACTTCCTGCGCACTGTTACCCAATTCGACTGCGACCCTGCCCATTTCGGAGAAGTAGCCGTTGACCTCTTCGGGCAGCGCATGCAGGGGATGGCGGCGGCGGGCGATCTTGGCGACGTGTAGCGCCAGTGCCCCCATCCGGTCGATGTCCGCGACGATCTGAATCGCGCTCACGATCGACCTCAGGTCGCCGGCGACAGGTGCCTGTAATGCCAATAGGACGAAGGCGCTTTCCTCGGCTTGGACGCTGAGCGCCGAGATCCGTTCGTGATCGGTGATTACCTGCTCGGCGAGCACCAGATCGGCCTGCAAAAGTGCTTGGGTGGCTCGTTCCATTGCCAAGCCGGCCAACCCGCACATCTCGCCCAGCCGCCCGGACAAATCCGCGAGCTGCTCCTGATAGGCGGTCCTCATGCGTAGAGCCTACGTTCTGCGCGTGGCGAATACCGAGAAGCAGGGCGGCACAGTGCTACTCGCAGGTGGTGTCGGCGGCATTGGTGATAGTCAGATCCTCGGGCAACCGCGTCGGCGGGCTGCTGGTGTTGCGGCTGATTTGCATGCTCACTGAGGAACCGCTGGGCGGGGGAGTGGTCACCGAACTGAAGTCCGGGCCCAGGACCACCTGCACCACCGAGCCGATACCGGTAACGCGCTCGACCTTGGAATTGCCGAACGCCGCGGCGACCGTCGCGGCGGCCTGCTCGTTGCCCGGCGAGAAGAACACCGTGGTCGTCTTCAGCGAACTCGGGTAGTCGTCGGGGGTCATCACGTTGAAGCCGTTGCGCTTGAGTTGGCCGGCGGCGGTGGCTGCCAGGCCTTCGGTGGGGGTTCCGTTGGAGACCTGCACGGTGACTTCCTGCGGAGAGGTCGTCGTGACCTGTTCGCGGCGAACCTCGCCGGGTGGACTCGCGGCCGCCGGCGGAGGCGCCGGTGGTTTCTTGGCGGTGGTGGACGACGTGTTGCCCGAAGTCGGGGATGTGCCCAAGCTTTGCGCGTTGTGGTCGTTCTCCATTGGCAGCGGGTCGTCGTTAATGATGGCGGTGAACAGCGCCTTCATGTCGGCGGTACGTGGCGGTTCGTTGCCGTCCTGATCCGTTACGCCGGTGGGCACGGTAACGAACGTGACGTGCCCAGCCGCCATGTGCTGCAGGGATCGCCCGAGCTCAACCAGATCTTTGGTCTTGACGTTGTCGACGTAGCTGTTGCCGATGAACATGTTGACGACGTTGTTGAGCTTGTTGAGGTTCATCAACGTGTCTTCGGAGATCATCGTGCGCAGTAGTGAGGACACGAACAACTGCTGGCGCTTGATGCGGCCGTAGTCGCCGTTGACCTCGGTGGTGACCTGACGGGCCCGCACATAGTTCAGCGCGGTGGGCCCGTCGATGACCTGGCGCCCGGCGTGCTCGAGCACGGTGCCCAGTTCGTAGTCCTTGAGCGCCGTGGTGCTGCACACCTCGACGCCGCCGAGAGCCTCGACCATCCGACCGAATCCGACGAAGTCGATGGCGATGAACCGGTTGATGCTCAAGCCCGAGAGCTTCTGGATCACCTTCACCAGACACTTGGGGCCGCCGAAGGAGAACGCAGAGTTCAGCTTGGTCTCGGTGTAGACCATTTTCGGGCCTGTGGTCTTGGTCTTGGGGTCGTAGATGGGGCCGTACTTGCCGGTCTCGGGGTTCCAGGCCTCGCATTGGATCGGGTTGATCGCCAGGTCGCGCGGGAATGACACCGCGACCACCCGTTTGCGGTTGGCCGGAATGTTGACCAGCATCACGGTGTCCGACCTGGCGCCGCCGGCGTCCTCAGTGTCACCGGCGCCCACGTTGGCGTTCGCCCCCAACCGCGAGTCCATTCCGACGATCAGGAAGTTCTCATCGCCGTACTGGGCGTTGGGGTCGACGATGTCGGCCGAACCCGGGTCCAGCGCGCTCACGGTATTCAGCTGGTCGTTCTTCGAAGCACTCCACCGCCATGCGCCGCCCGTCATCACCAGCGACAGCAGCGCTATCAGTGCGACCAACGAGCGCCCGGCAATCAGCAGCGGGCGCCGGCGCGGTTTGTTCTTGGGCTCGCGGTTATCGGGAGCCTTGCGAGTCGTTGCCTTCGCGGCTTTGCGGGAACGCTTCAGCCGTCCCTTCGGCGCGTTCGGTTGCTGGCCGTGCTCGTCGTCGTCGGAGGGATAGTTGGCCGCACTGAGGTCGGGCAGCTCCGAGAGAAGCTGCAGGGAGTAAGCCGGAGTGGGGATGACCTGGGTGTCCAACTGTTCATCGGCAGCTTCGGAACTGTCCGGGGCGATATCGCCGGGCTCCGGCTCCGGCCGCGGCTCCGGCACGACGGTGCGGTCAGCATCCGCGACCACGTCGGCTTCGTCGGCTTCGTCGGCGTGGCGTGCGACGCGGTGGTGGGTCGGCTGGGCAGGGACGGTGGCGCCGAGTTTGGCGATCAGATCGGCGACGCTCAGGACACCGCCGATGTGGCTTCCGGTCGGTGCGGCCGACTCGTCGTTGCCGACGGTGTCCTGGGACGCGCGCGGGGCCTGATCCTCATCGGCTGGCGGTCCTGAGAACCGCTCCCACGGCGCGGCGCCTCGCAATGGCGGTGGATTCGGAGTAATGAAATTACTGTCACCGCCGGGGCTGGACGCGCGCCGACGGTCAGGAGTGGCGTCGTGCTCGCCGTCACTCATGTCGCTATCGGCCTCCGAATGTCGCGATGCGCACACGTCCCTGGTCGGGTTGTGTGTTCGGTGCATGTCTGCGCGGACATCAGTGCAGCACCGTCCCACCGGCGCCACAAAAATGCGTCAAGGCTCATAGCGTACTGATTTATCGGCTGAGACGCGATTTCATCAGGGTCTCGGTTGGGCTACCGTGCTTGCGGATCAGCCACCCGAGTGCATGACATCGGCTCCGTCGGGCACCCGGCAGTCGTCGGGATCGCTGAGCCAACCCTCGGGGAGGGCCACCCGGGCGGGCGAGCCTTGGCGGCCACGCGGGCCGTTCCCGGCCTCCGGAAACGGAACACTGCCATCCAGTCGTGCGAGTAGATCGTCGAGCTCGTCGAGCGTCTTGACCAGCGCCAACGCCCGCCGTACGTCGGATCCGGCTGGGAAGCCGTGCAGATACCAGGCGACATGCTTGCGGATATCGCGCATGCCTTTGTCTTCGCCGAAATGCTCGGCCAGCAGCGCGCCGTGCCGACGGACGATGTCGGTGACTTCACCGAGCGTCGGGGGAGTGGGAGCTGGGTTGCCGGTGAATGCCGCCGACAGTTCGGCGAAGAGCCACGGCCGGCCCAGGCAGCCACGGCCGATGACCACGCCGTCGCAGCCGGTGGTGGCCATCATGGTCAGTGCGTCGCTGGCGTCGTAGATGTCGCCGTTGCCGAGCACCGGGATGGTGCGTACCTGCTGCTTGAGCAGGGCGATCTGATCCCAGTCGGCGGTGCCGGAATAACGCTGCGCGGCGGTCCGGGCGTGTAGTGCGACCGCCGCTGCACCCTCTGCTTCGGCGATCCGGCCGGCATCGAGGTGAGTGTGGTGCTCGTCGTCGATCCCGATGCGGAACTTGACGGTCACCGGTATGTCCGTGCCGGCAGTGGCGCGCACGGCAGCGGCCACGATCTGGCCGAACAGCTTCCGTT
Source organism: Mycobacterium sp. IDUB_37 (assembly GCF_055419245.1). Taxonomy (NCBI): domain Bacteria; kingdom Bacillati; phylum Actinomycetota; class Actinomycetes; order Mycobacteriales; family Mycobacteriaceae; genus Mycobacterium; species Mycobacterium sp. IDUB_37. Next base: position 162,785 of record NZ_JBVAXG010000002.1, read on the forward strand.
TGTACGGCAGCGCCGCCCCGCCACCGCGCCTGGTCACTTTGGGCACGGGGCAGCCGAAGTTCATGTCGATGTGATCGGCCAACCCCTCGTCCGCGATCATCTTGGCTGCGGCATACGTGGTGTCGGGGTCGACGGTGTAGAGCTGCAACGAGCGCGGCGACTCGTCCGGCGCGAACGAGGTCATGTGCATGGTGACCGGATGGCGCTCGACGAGCGCCCGGGCGGTCACCATCTCGCAGACGTACAAACCGCTGACAGTGCCGACCTTCGACAGCTCGAGTTCACGACACAGCGTTCGGAAAGCGACGTTCGTGACGCCTGCCATCGGTGCCAGTACCACCGGGCTGGCCAGCGCGATGGGTCCGATGTGCACCGGGCGGTTACCGCCCGCTCATGACCAGCTTGCCGGCCGTCTTGTGCAGCTCGGCTGCCGAGACCTTCTTGCCGGTCCGGGCTTCCCGGTCGAGTTGACGCTGCTTGGAGATCTCGAACTTCACGCAGGACTCTTCGAGCTCTTCGACCAGAACGCCTAGGTCGTCACGCAGTGCGGCGGCGTCACCGGTGAAGTCTTCACGCTCGAAGATGCGCCACTTCCTCAGCACCGGCATGACGACGTCTTCGAGGTGAATGCGCGGGTCGTACACCCCGCCGACGGCGATCATCACGGCCTTGCGCCGGAATTCGGGCACCTGGTAGCCGGGCATCTGGAAGTGGCGCAGCACCTTGTGCAGCGACCGCATCGCCTGATTAGGCGAAGCGTCGAACCCGGCCGCGCTGACGTCGCGGTAGAAGATCATGTGCAGGTTCTCGTCGGCCGAGATCTTGGCCAGCAACTGGTCGGCGATCGGCTCGTTGCAGGCCTTGCCGGTATTGCGGTGTGAAATCCGTGTCGCCAGCTCCTGGAATGTCACGTAGATGACGGAGTCGAACAGGCTCTCAGCGAACAAATCTGCCTTGATCTGCTGGTTCTGGCCCGGGCTGAAGCCCCGGTTCACCACCTCGATGCGCAGCTTCTCCAGCTCGTACGGGTCGACGGCGCGGGTGACCACCAGGTAGTCGCGCAGCGCGATTCCGTGCCGGTTCTCCTCGGCGGTCCACCGGTTGACCCAGTAGCCCCAGGGCCCGTCCAAGCCGAAGTTCATCGCGATCTCGCGGTGATAGGACGGCAGGTTGTCCTCGGTCATCAGGTTCTGCACCATGGCCACCTGGGCGACGTCGGTCAACTGGGACTGTCCGGGCTCCCAATCCTGCCCGCCGAGCGCGTAGAAGTTCTTGCCGTCCGACCACGGAATGTAGTCGTGCGGGTTCCAGTTCTTGTGCATGCTCTCGTGTCGGTTCACGCACTTCTCGACTACCGGTTCCAGCTCGTGCAGGAGCTGCAGGTTAGACATCTCGGCCGACATGGCCCCTCCAAGTATCTGTGTCTATGGGTTGCACTCAATATATCTGTGTCTACCAGTAGCATCAAGTTTCTCGACGGTGTGCCAGATCACGCTGCGGTTACGCTTTTGACCACTGGATGTCCTGCTGGATTGCCCGGTAAAAGGGCCGCCAATCGTGATTAGTCGAGCGGTGCTGCCGCGACCGGGATGTCGTCCTGGTTTTCGACGTGAAATTCCGCCAAGCCGGCGGCATGAACCGGTACGTAGCTAGCGGCCGTGCTGAGCAACATGTCGACGCAGTAGTCGATGAACTGCTTGCGGGTGGCTCCTAGTTGTCCGTTGAGATAAGCGGTGAAAAGCCCGGTCAGGGCGCCGATCAAGCTGGTGGCGACCAGTTTCTGCAGCACCGGGTCAACGATCCGGGAGAGCTTGTGCTGCAGCAGTTCGATGAAGTTCGGCATCCACTCCGCGCCGGAGCGGGTCAGCACCGGCTCGACCGCCGGCGCCAGCAGCAGTACCCGCCCGCGCACTGGGTCGTCGACCATCAGCGCTACGAACTGCTCGACGGCGTCCCGGGGTGTTTTCGCGGATGTGAGGGCTGACATCGCCCGGGTGCACACGTCGTCGTAAACCGCGCGAACGAAGTGCTCGCGGTCGGTGAAGCTTTCGTAGAAATAGCGCTCTGTCAGACCCGCGTGGCGACAAGCTGCGCGAACCGTCAGGGCAGGGCCACCCTCGCTACCGAGTAATTGAACACCGGCGGCGACGAGATTTTCGCGTCGTACGGCGTGCCGGTCTTCCAGGGGGACGCCCGACCAGCGGCCCCGTCGTTGACCCGCCTGCACTTCACTCCTAAACTCCATTCTGACAACGTACGTAGTCAGAATTACCGATAACCGAGGATAATTACCAGTGACTCAAGATACGTCGGCTGGCTGTCCGCTGACCAGCGGTGAAGATCCGACCTCTGCCGTTCCCGCTGCCGAGAACACAACCACCGCTGCGTCCGACGCGGTGGCCGGCGGGTGTCCGGTGTCGCCGTTCGGCTACGAGTCGCCGCCGTCCCCTCTTGGTCCGGACTCACTGACGTGGAAGTACTTCGGCGACTGGCGGGGCATCCTGCAGGGGCCTTATGCGGGATCGTTGCAGAACATGCACCCGCAGTTGGGGGCCGCGGTCGAGGACCACTCGTCGTTCTTCGTGGAGCCGTTGCCCCGGGTGATGCGGTCGCTGTACCCGATCGGCGGGGTCGTCTTCGATGGTGACCGCGCCCCGCAGACCGGTGCCGAGGTGCGTGATTACCACACCGACATCAAGGGCGTCGACAGCCAGGGGCGTCGCTACCACGCGCTGAATCCCGACGTTTTCTACTGGGCCCACTCGACGTTCTTCATGGGCACCATCATGGTGGCGGAAAGGTTCGGCGGCGGTCTGACCGAAGCCGACAAGCGCCAACTCTTCGACGAGCACATCGAGTGGTATCGCATGTACGGGATGAGCATGCGGCCGGTGCCGGAGTCCTGGGAGGCATTTCAGGACTACTGGGACCACATGTGCCGCAACGTTTTAGAGGACAATTACGCGACGCGCGCGGTACTCGACCTGACGCTGTACAACAAGCTGCCGATCGCTCCGTGGCTGCCGGACTGGCTGTGGGGCGGCCTGACCAAGTTGACCCGACCGCTCTTTGTCTGGCTGACGGTCGGGCTGTATCACCCGGCCATTCGCGAACGACTCGGATTCGCTTGGACCCGGCGCGATGAGTGGCTGCACCGGCGCTTCGGCAACCTGGTGCGGGTGATCTTCGCGTTCGTGCCACCGAGATACCGGAAGCACCCTCGGGCCCGGGCCGGTCTCGACCGGGCCTGCGGGCGCATCCCGGCCGATGCGCCGCTGCCGCAGACGGCGGCACGCAATCTTCCGCCGCTGGAGGCGCGGGGCAACCCCAAGCACTACTGCCCCGACGTCTGACCCCATTCAGGCTTCGGTGACCGCCTGCAGTGCACCACCGTCCCGGTGATGACGGGGAACCCCCGGCCCGGCATGTTCAGCGTTGTGGACGGCGTCGATGACCAGTTGGCGCACGTGGTCGTTCTCGAGGCTGTAGAAGATCGTCGTGCCTTCTCGGCGGGTGCGCACCAGCCGGGCCATGCGCAGCTTCGCAAGGTGCTGGGAGACCGAAGGTCCGGGCTTGCCGACGTGCTCGGCGAGCTCGTTCACCGACATCTCGTCATTCGCCAAGGACCACAACACCTGCACGCGCGTGGCGTCAGCGAGCATGCGGAAAATCTCGACCACCAGGGCGACCTGGTCATCCGGCAGCCGAAGAGGTCTGCTATCTGCATGCATGCGCAAATAATAAATCGGGCTGGCGCGTCGGTGTCAAGGTGACGCAGCCCCGGTGGGGGGCGGCTTCAAGGGCAAGGCACGACGGTTGCCGTGCGCTCGCCGCCGTTCTGCTCCTGCCAGAACCGGTACACGTCCACGGCTGCGCGCCTGATCTCGGGCCGAGGTTCCTGATCCATGGGTAGTCGTCGGTCCCGCCAGTCCTTGGCGAACTCGTCGTAGAACGTGGCGAGTTCGAAGTACTTGCGATCGTCGACGTAGTGCTGCTCGTAGTCGTCGCGCGACGTCAGGAACACCACTTTGTCGGGCGAGCAGTAATAGAGCGAACCCAGACACATTGGGCAGGGGTGGGCCAGCACGTAAATCGTGGTGCCGACCAGATGTTCGGTGCCCAACTTCGTGCAGGCGGCGCGGATCGCGAGAATCTCGGCGTGTGCGGTCGGATCGTTGGTCTGCGCGACTTTGTTGGCGCTCTCGGCCAGGACTTCGCCGTCTTTGACGATGACTGTCGCGAAGGGGCGGCCGCCTTCGATGACGTTCTGGCGAGCAAGATCGATGGTCCTACTTGCGAAGTCGGGCGCAGAGTCGGTCACCAGACGAAGGTTAGCTCCCCAGAATCATTGGCGGTTCTGTGATAGTAACTAGGTTATCTATATTTCTTGCGAATCTGGGGGTTGATGATGCGTACCGATCGGGATCGCTGGGATCTTGCGACGAGCGTAGGTGCGACGGCAACCATGGTTGCTGCGTCGCGAGCGCTTGCCTCCGACCACGCGTTCATCGATGACCCGTATGCCGCGCCGCTGGTGCGTGCGGTCGGTATCGACGTCTACGTCCGCTTGGTGAACGGGCAGATTCCCGTGACGGAAGGGTCCGGCTTTGATCCGCAACGAATGGCTATGGGGATGGCCTGCCGGACCCGGTTCTACGACCAGTTCTTTCTGGACGCCAGCGGCGGCGGCATCAGGCAGGCCGTGATTTTAGCCTCTGGCCTGGACGCTCGCGCCTACCGTCTGCCGTGGCCCGCCGGCACCGTCGTCTACGAGGTCGACATGCCGGAGGTGATCGACTTCAAGACCGAGACGCTGCGTGAGCTCGGCGCCGAGCCGACTGCCGAGCGCCGCACCGTCGCAGTCGATCTGCGCGATGACTGGGCGGCGGCGCTGAAAGCCGCCGGGTTCGATGCCGAGGCGCCGGCGGCCTGGAGTGCGGAAGGTCTGCTCGTCTACTTGCCGGATGAGGCGCAGGATGCGCTGTCCACCAACATCACCGCATTGAGCGCCCCCGGCAGCCGGCTGGCGTTCGAGTTCGTGCCCGACACTCGGATCTTCCAGGACGAGCGGTGGCGCTCCCATCACGCCCGGATGCGCGAACTGGGTTTCGAAGTCGACTTCAGGGAGCTCGTCTTCGATGCCGAGCGCAGCAACTTCATGGACTACATGTCCCGAGATGGCTGGCAGACCACGCCGCGCACCGTCGCCGAGCTGCACGAAGCCAATGGCTTTGTGTACCCCGACGACGAACTTGCCGCCGCGTTCGCGGACAACACCTACACCAGCGCGGTCCTGAAGGCTTAGCCGCCGTTCAGGACCGCCCTGGCCGGGTGGCCTATCAGCCGCGCAGCAGCTCGTCCTTCAGGCGCGCGGTGAGCATGTCCTGGAATACCGTCTGTGCCGGGGCGTAGAGGTCCCGGTAGGTCGACACGAGGGCTTCGCGGTTGTACTCCGGGATCGCGCCGGTGGGCGGCGTCCAGAAGCTGTCGATGTCCATCAGGAAGAACTGGCCGGCCTGGGCCGGCGTCACGCGGCGCAGGTGGTAATTCGGGTCCAGCGCCTGACCGACGCCCGGGCCGTAACGCACGATGAGCGACTTGCCGGGCTGCGCCTCGCGGTAGACCGCAGCGCCCTGCCATTCGGTCAGGGCCAGGCCGCCGGGGGCCAGGCGCTGCGGGCCGAGCAGGCTCTCGTCGATCCAGTTGGTCCACTCGATGCGGCCGTCGACGCCGGCAGGAACCCGGATCTCCAGCACGTAGCGCAGTCCGATGCGCTCGATGCCCACGATCGACGAGACCTGCGAACGTGCGTCAACCACCCGCATCGCAATGTCCAGGAACGAGTCGAAGTTGGAGTAGGCGGTGGTCTCCACCACGATCGCCTGGTTCTTCAGCGACGCGGCCGTGGTGTTCTCCCGATTGGAGTAACGGACGAAGCGGTCCGCAACCGGCTGCGGTGCGGCGCCGGGGGCGGTAACGCCCCACTGGACGTCCTGCGCCTGGCGCTCGATGGGGAGGTCACTTTGCAGCAGTTGCTTGAGCTCGCGGGCCGCCGACTCAGTCAGTGAGTCGGTGGCAGGGTGACGGATCTCCAGCGTCACCAGGGCTACGGGGGCGTTGGGTTGCACTCCATCGGGATTCACGTCCGGAAGCATAGCGGGACGCCCAAATGCGCGGGCCGCTATGCCCCCGATCCCCGATTTCGCTTCGGTGGAGGTCCGATGCGAAATCGATACCCGTTGGTGCCCCCAGTAGGACTCGAACCTACGACCTGCGGATTAAAAGTCCGTAGCTCTACCAACTGAGCTATAGGGGCGGCGGTGATTCAGGATACTGTGTACCCCAGAGCCACCTCGTTTGAGGATTCGGCCCGGGGTGACCTAAGCTAGCTTGGCTCCCAACGGTGAACCCGTTGTGAGTGCCCCGGAGAGATTCGGTTCTGGCCCCCTTCGTCTAGCGGCCTAGGACGCCGCCCTTTCAAGGCGGTAGCGCGGGTTCGAATCCCGTAGGGGGTACTTGCGACGCATTAGTGTGGAGCAAGAAGAAGTAAAGCAAGGCCCTGTGGCGCAGTTGGTTAGCGCGCCGCCCTGTCACGGCGGAGGTCGCGGGTTCGAGTCCCGTCAGGGTCGCCAGCACGGCGAGGCACACGCTGCCTGCCGGCTTCGGCCAGGTAGCTCAGTCGGTACGAGCGTCCGCCTGAAAAGCGGAAGGTCGGCGGTTCGATCCCGCCCCTGGCCACCGGAATTTATCGTTACCCCGGCGCTCTGAGAGCGTCGCGTGCGGTCGTAACGCCCGCCTTGCGGGTCAAGTAGTCGATTTGCAGATGGATCGAGTACAGGACCAGCGGGGGCAGCACGATGAACGGAATGTTCTCGCCGATGAACTTGAACCACAGTCCGAACGCGCCCTGCCCGATGTGGGTGAAACCCGCGCCCACTTCGGCCAGGAAGTAAATCGCGGTACTGCCCATCAGCACAGTGCAACCGGCGAAGGCGATCCACAGGCAACGGATGCGCGACTCTGCCGGCAAGTTCGACCGGATCAGGCGTGTCCACATGACGAACACCGTCACGCCGGTGCAGACCCCGACGACCTCCAGCGCGAAGATCCACGGATTGCCGCTGACATAGCGCGTGTCGGCCAGGCCGTACTGCCACCACAGCCACTTCCAACCGGGGTCCGTCGTGGGCGCCCAGAGGCCGAATGGGTGGCCGATCAGGAAGACCAACTCGTAACCGATCTGGCTGCCTGCGGTGTACGGCAGGTAGAACAGCGTCAGCTCGGCCGCTTTGTCGAGCCGAGATCGCTTCTCTCCCGGCGCATTCCACAAAATGACGAAGGGCAGCAGCATTACCGGGATGCCGAAGATCAGGTTCACAATGACGTCGGCCGTGAAGGTTGGCTGCAGGATTCCGACGGCGAATCCTACGGTCATCAACGCGAAGACGGCGCCGGTGAATAGGGCGGTGGCGGTGTAGATCCTCAGTCGATGCGGTGCCCATGGCTGGGCGAAGTCGGGTTCGCGCTCGTCGGGCTCTGTCACTTCACTGTGCATGCTGTAACCTCCATCACGAGGCAGTATCAACTACTTGTGATAACTGGCGCAACACCCACCCACGCGACGGGCGCGTCGGTTCAGGGACTCGGATACGGCGTCCCGGTCAGGATCGTGTCTCCCGCCAATCCGAGGACGGTGAGCTCCAGACCGCCCGTCAGCGTGAGCAATCCAACATTGGCGGCGATCGGGCGCCCGATCGCGTTGATGAGTCCGTCCAGAGGTTGACCGTCGACCATTTGCTGGACTCCATCGAGGAACAGGTTGAAGTCATAGGACGGCAAAGAGACCAGGGCAGCAGTCGCGAGGTCGGTGGTCGGCAACAGGGTCGCGTAGGCCGTCGACAGGTCAGTGGTCGCGCCGCCGACGATCTGCGTGTTCGCCGTCCGCAGGCCTTGTATGAGGTCGGTGACCGACGGCGGCCCGGTCGGCAGATTCACGCCGCCGGGCGACGACAGCGCCTGCGACAGATCCGACAGCGAAGGCAGTGTCAGGGGACCCGCGGTGGCAAGGTCATGGGCCGCTGCGGTGATTCCCTGCGGGATGCCGTTGAGGATGGCGGGCACCAACGCGACTGTGGCGCTGGGCGGCGGCAGGAATCCGAACGGGGTAGGCACGTCGGCCGGTCCGGTCGAGTAGCCGTAGTTGGGATCGCCGTAGCCCCAGTTGACAATCGGCTTCAACACGGGCTGCACCAGATCCGCGATCGGGTTGCCGATCACGGGGATGGACCGCAGCGGATCCAGCAGCGGCAGATTCGGATTCGGAATCATGTAGTACGTGGTCGTTGTCGGTCCCTGCGTCGGCAGGACGATCGCCGAATTTATCTGTGCCGCAGTGAGACTGTCGTAGGTGCCGTGTGTCGTCACCATGCCGGCAAGCGCGTTCAGATCGGAGAAAATGTTGATCGGGTACCGCGGGAAGTCGGCCCAGCCGTCGTACTCGATGGTGTAACTCTGCGTCGGGAACGAATTGCTGGGTGCTGCACCCAGTGTTGTGATGCCCAGGCTCGGGAAACTCAGACCCGGGAAGCGGGCGTCCCAGCCGCCGTTGGGGTTCATCGAGTTGCCGAGCAGGATGAAGTTGATCGGCAGCGAACTCGGTGTATTGCTGGGGTCGAGCGCTTGCATCACGAGCGTGGCGATGTTGGCGCTCTGCGAGTAGCCGATGACGTTGACGGAATTCCCCGCGGCGAGCTGCTGCTGAATGGCGTTGGTCAGGATGGTGACGCCGCGGGATATTGCCACGTCGGACGTCAGATCCTTCACACCGCTGTCTGGGTATTCGCCCGCGGGTAGCGCAAGGGCTTGAATGAGTCCGGCCTGAGCCGCGCCAAGGTATTTGCTGACGAATCTGTCCACCAGGTCGGCCGGCGGGATCGGAGTTCCACTGCCGTCCATTACAAATGTGACAACCGACTCGGCGGCCGCCGCCTTCGTCACCGCAGCCTGGAGGCCGCCAGTCGCACTGCCCGGTGAGCCGCCGGTGAGTGCGGCCACGCTGGCAGCTTCGGCGTTGGCGTAGGCGTCGCCGGCGGCGGCCAATGTCTGAGCAAACTTGCCTTGTAGTGCCGCAACCTGCCCCATGATCGCCTGGCCTTCTTGGCCAAATGCGTTGAAAAGGCTTGTGATCGCCGCAGATACTTCGTCAGCGGCAGCAGCTGCCATTCCAGTGATTGCGCGTGCCGCAGCCCCGGTCGCCTGGTTGACCGTCGTACCGATGGACGCCACTTCGGCGGCCGCGGACGCCAGCATCTGCGGCTGCGCTAGCAGGTCCGCCACAAATTTTTCCCTCCCACGATGAGATCCACACTGTCACGTCCAGTAGCCGTTGGTGGCCAGGCGGCCCGTTACATAACCACCTGCCAGCCAATTCTCAGCTGGCGCATAGCGATCCGTTACCGGCGGGCGCACCTTGCGCCCTATCAATCGATATATTACTGTTCATGCATATATTAATCGCTGCGGAGCTGCTGCCGAATCCAAAAGTGTTGCCGCACAACATGACTGCGCAGCCGGGTAAGGAGTAATCGATGCCCCGTATCACCAGCGCCGCTCGGCAGAGATATCACCGCGAGATGGCCGTTGCCCGGCGTTCGGACGCCACCGAGGCCTGCTGGTATCACCTCGAAAGGGCGCATATCCTGTCCCAGCCTGCCCCGTGGCTGCACACCCGCAACCACGTCGCGATGCTCGCACTCGCGCTCCGTCAACACGACCGGCGTGAGGCGCTCGGTCAGGTCGTAAGGATCGTGCTCGCCGCACCCGGATCGCTGACGGGACGTTACCCCGAAGGCAACATCGGTCGCGCCACAATCGGATTGATGACGCCTATGCCGGTGCCGCCGGATCTGGCCGCTGCCTGATTTCAGCTGGCAACCGGGTCGGGCCAAACACTAACGCGCGCAGCCCAATTGGCGTCGGAATATTGCGCACCCAACCATGGCGGCAGGCGGGCCGGCGTCGTCACGAAAGGCATCGGCCCACCCGCGCGATCGCCGGTGAATGCATCGCTGGGGCGGCAGAACGCACACAGGGCGGGGCTCAGCGTGGGATAGCCGCACGCGGGGCAGACATTGGTGGTCACCGGCTCCGACTCCTGATGGACGTTCAACGAACTATTGGCCGACTACCCGCGGCCGTGGACATTAAAACACCTTCTGTGGCAACGGAAAACCGGTGTCCCGGACTTTCTCAACATGTGTGTTATAAGCGCTGAGTTTTGGGGAACCCGCTGTTCAGAGGAGCCCGTCAGGGGCGCCGCCTAGCACAGGAGCCTGAAATGATCGGAACAATTTTGTTGGCCCTTCTCGTCGGCGCCATCATCGGTGTGGTCGCGCGTCTGGTGATGCCTGGCAAGCAGAACGTCGGCATGCTGATTACGGTCCTGCTCGGCGCCGCAGGTGGATTGCTCGGATCGGCAATTGCGAGCCACTTCGGCTACGTCAATGCCAACGGCGGAATCGCCTGGATTCCGTTCCTGATCGGAGTCGGCTTGGCCATCGTCTTCATTGCGACCTACGAGGCCGTCACTGGGCGCCGCACCCGGAGTGGGTTGTTCCGCTAAGGCCAATACGTAAAGCGCGAGCGCAACGCTGCGGCGAAAAGCTGAGGGGTGAGTTTCGCCGCAGCGTTGCGCTCGCGGGCCAATCAGCGTTGGTAGGCCGGAAGGTTTTGGGCCAGTTCGTTGAACAACGCCTGGTTCATGTTGAAAGCGACCTTTACCTCGCCGACAGCACGATCGACCTCATCGGTGTCTAGGACGAGATTGTCGAGGCGGGCGCGGTAGGCGTCCTTGTAGGGCTTGGGGCGCATCGGGAACTCGTAGAACGCCAGGCCGGCGCCCTCGAGGCCGAACGTCCGGTCAAGAATTTTGCCGATGGCCTGGCCGCCGGAGAGGTCACCCAGGTAGCGGGTGTAGTGGTGGGCTACCAGAGCACCACCCCAGGAGGCGCCGGTGAGCCGGTCGCGGTAGGCCTGGGCGGCGGGGGACTCGATCTCACGCGTGGCGCCGGGTGCCCAATGCTCGAGGTCGGCCTCGATGGCCGTGAGACGTTCCAGTGCGGGGTCGTAAACGGCGGCAACCAACGGGTCGTCGCGACGGGTCCGCACCGTGGCTTCGAGCGCTTGGTAAACCATGCGCAACCGCAGCAGATAGTCGGCATAACCCCGACGATTCACCCGTCCGGCCAGCAGTTCCGAGACGTAAGGCGAGTGCTCCGCGGCCTCGTGCTCGGCCATCGAACCCTCTTTCATGGCGAGGGAGAAAGGCCGGACGGCTTGGGCGGTGCTCGGTGACATCGGTGCTCCAACGGATCGAGTACTTCATCAACAACACTCTGACAACGTGTCAAAACGATACTGACAACCTGTCAGAAACGTAGCACAGCGCCCCGTGATTGTCTTGTTCTAGACGCCCGTACCACCCAGTGCGCGCAGCACGAATCGCTCGATCGCGGCGGTCGGAAGATCACGTGGGCCAAGGCAGGCGTGGATCAGCGACATGGTCGCGGACGCGTCCTCGATGACGAACTTTCCGCTGGTCACGCCATCGCGCAGGATCTCGCGCAGCACGTCTTCGATGGCCACCACGTGCTCGCGAATCGCGCGCATCGTGTCGAGCGAGAGTGCCCCGTAGAGCTGCGGACCCAGCCCCATGTGAAATTGCTCGCTGGCATTGAGCTGATGCCTGATGTAGATCACCAGGCGCTCCACCGGGTCGTCGACGTCCGCCAGGTCGGCGCGCAGACCGTCGATGTAGCGGCTCGTCTCGTGCGACGCGAACGCGACGACCACCGCCTCCTTGTCGGCGAAGTGGTGATAGATCGCGGTGCGTCCGATACCCGCGGCGGCCGCGAGCTTGGCCATGGTGATCGCGTCGAAGCTGTGCTCGGCCATCAGCGTGGCGAAAGCCTCGAAGACCCGTCGTTGGACCTGCCCACGGTGCTCCTCCACCGACGAAGCGCTGATTTTGGGCACGTCGCGACTCTATCCCCGGTCGCTTGCCTGGTCAGTTTCTGACGCGGCAGGGATCCCACGCTTGCGCTCGATTAGCAGCGGGTGACGCTGAACTAGGATATTGACAATCGCGTTACCTACCGCGGCCGCAGTCCGCAGAAAATGGCTGATCAACGATGAGGCCGAACAGCTCAACCCCCGCCAACGCCCGAACGCGACGGCTCGAATGGCGACCGCAATCCGCGGTCGCCTTTGCTGTTTTTGCCCTACTGATGATCACGGCGTGCTCATCTAACGGCCAGTCCGCCCAGTCGGGCCCAGCTTCAGGATCGCGCGTCGATTCGTTGATCGTCAGCGTTGAAGAGGTGCGTCGGATCGCCAATTACGAGGAATTGACCGCCCATTCCCACGCGGACCTGCGGCATCCACCGTCCGGCGATTTGAACGCGCCGGGCCCCTGCCGGGCGGCCGGAATCAGTGATGTCACCTTCGGTAGCGGCTGGTCGGAGTTCCGCAGCGCGGGCTACCACGGGATCACTGACGACCTCAAACCCGGCGGGCCCGCCATGATCCAGACTGTCAGCCAGGCGGTGGCGGTGTATCCGGATTCGAGCACAGCGCGCGGCGTGCTCCATCAGCTGGAGAACTCACTGCAGGCCTGCGCCGCCCTGCATCACCCGAGCTACGACTTCACCGTCGATCGGCCGGATTCCGCGACCATCAGGATCAGCGCCACCGCGTGGAGCCACGTGTACCGGGAGAAGTCATCGGTGCTGTTGTCCATCGGCGTGCTGGGCCTCGAACCAGCTGACCAGATCGCAAAGACCATCCTCCAAATGGCTACCGACCGGATCTAACACGGCGTAACGCGGCGTCTACTCGTATCGTCTGGGTGTGCTGATCGGATTCCTGCTCGCCCTGGGTTGCTCAGTTTGTTTCGGAACGGCCTCGGTGTTTCAAGCTGCGGCAGCCCGCTCGGTGGAAGCCGGCAACGGTTCGGGTGTCGACGCGGTGCTGCTGATGCGTGCGCTCCGGCAGTGGCGCTACCTGCTGGGCCTCGGTCTCGATGGCCTCGGGTTCGCCTTGCAAGTGGCGGCCTTGCGATTGGTGCCCATCTACGTCGTTGCAGCGGCTCTGGCCGCCTCGATCGCCGTTACCGCGATTGTGGCCGCGTGGCTGCTGTCGGTGCGATTGTCGGCGGTCGAGTGGACCGCTGTGGGGGTGATCTGCCTGGGACTCGCCATGCTTGCCATCGCTGCTGGACCGGAGGGAACCAAGCACGGCCCGCACGGACTTCGGTGGGCGCTGTGGGGCGTGGTGGCAGCGATATTCGTCGCCGGCGCCGTGGGCGGACGACTCGGCGATCGCGCACGCGCACTCGTCCTTGGACTGGGGGCCGGTGCAGGCTTCGGCGTTGTCGAGATTGGCGTTCGTTTGATCGATTCGATGGACCTCCGTAAGGCCGCGTTCTATACCCACCCGGCCCTGTACGCGGCGGCCGCCGGCGGCGCCGCGGGGTTCCTGCTGCTTACGTCGGCCTTGCAACGAGGATCGGTGACCACGGCCGTCGCCGGGATGGTGGTCGGTGAAACCATCGCACCTGCGTTGATCGGCGTCGTTTGGCTCGGTGACCAAACCCGGGACGGCCTGGGCTGGATGGTGATCGCGGGATTCGCCATTGCCGTCGCGGCAACGCTGGTGTTGGCCCGATTCGGCGAAGCGCCCGCCCCGACCCCGGTTGAGGCGACGGCTGCGTTGGAATAGCCCGACACCGCGGCGCTCCCCGTCCATGGGCCGATGTGCGTGAACAATGTCCAGATGCATCTGGTGAGGCGCCTGTGTCCGGCCCTGCTCGCCGTCGGGTTGATCTTGTTCGCGGGGACCAATGGCGTTGCGACGTCCAGCGCGGACGTGCCCCCGGTCAGCGACGCGGCCCGTGAGGTCGGATTCGTCGACGTGCGCAGCGTGGTACCCGACGCCATCATCGATCTCCGCTACGCGACGACGAACAACTTCACCCACACGCAGCTGTACCCGGCCGATGCTCGTTGTCTCGTGCACCAGTCCATGAGTCAAGGCCTCAGTGCCGCCGCAACCGCGCTGCGTCCGCAGGGTCAGTTGCTGGTGTTCTGGGACTGCTACCGACCGCATGACGTGCAGGTCAAGATGTTTCAGGTGGTCCCGAACCCGAACTGGGTGGCGCGCCCGGGCCCGTACTCGACCAGTCACGAGTCCGGACGTTCGGTCGATGTGACATTCACCAGCGGGCAACAGTCGGCGCAGTGCCCGGCCGGTCCCCGGGCGGGTGCCCTCTGCCTCGCCGATATGGGCACCGACTTCGACGATTTCTCCTCGCGTGCAACCGCTTACGCGACACAGGACGTCACCCCCGCCGCGGTGGCAAACCGCAAACGGTTGCGGGATGCCATGAGCTACGGGGGATTGACTGTCTACTCCGGAGAGTGGTGGCACTTCGACGGACCGGGTGCCGGTGTCCAGCGCCCGATTATCAACGTTCCGGTCGACTGAGGGCTCTATACGTCTCATATAATGAGACGTAGATCTCGATATATGGATTCTGCGGTACGCTCAGAACATGGGTGAGCAATCGCAGGGCGTCTACACGCATGGCCATCACGAGTCGGTGTTGCGCGGTCACCGCAGACGCACCGCAGCGGACTCAGCCGGCTACCTGCTGCCTCACCTTCGGCCCGGAATGTCTGTGCTCGACGTCGGTTGCGGGCCGGGCACAATCACCGTCGACCTCGCCGTTCGCGTCGCACCCGGATCGGTGACGGCCGTCGAATTGACCGACGCTGCCCTGAATCTCGCTCGCGCCGAGGCACAACAACGGGATGCGGCGAACATCTCGTTCGTCACCTCCGACGCGCATGCGCTCGACTTCCCGGACGACGTCTTCGATGTGGTTCATGCCCACCAGGTGCTGCAGCACGTAGCCGATCCGGTGCAAGCCCTGCGGGAGATGCGACGGGTGTGTGTTCCAGGCGGAATCGTCGCGGTGCGCGATGCGGACTACGCCGGATTCATCTGGCATCCGCAGCCGGCGGCGCTGGACCGGTGGTTAGACCTTTACCAACGTGCGGCGCGTGCTAACGGTGGCGAACCGGATGCGGGCAGGAGATTGCTGTCCTGGGCCCAGCAGGCCGGGTTCACCGACATCACTCCGACGGGAAGCCTGTGGTGCTACGCGACCGATGACACTCGCACGTGGTGGGGAGGCATGTGGGCCGACCGGATTCTGCAGTCCGACCTGGCACGCCAACTGGTGAGCTCCGGTATGGCCAATGATGCCGAGCTGGAGGATATTTCGGCGGCTTGGCGGGCTTGGGCCGCAGCACCGGATGGTTGGTTCGCCATCCCTAACGGCGAGCTCCTGTGCCGCGGATGAACTCAGCGGTCGACGGCAGGCGTCAGTGGCCGAGCGCTTTGCGGGTGAAGTCGGCGGCCTGGTCTGCCATCCCGTTGTCCTTATAGGAGCTGTGGGCGGCCCGGTCGCGCCCGCCGGGGGAGCAGACCGGATCCCCGTCGTTGCACAGCTGAACGGTCTTCGGGACGTACAGCGGACCGATGTTGATCGGGGGAGCGCTGCGGTCGACCAGGTGTAAGAATCCGTCCGAAGGGGGCGCGAAGAGCACTACTGCGGCGACGTTGGAAGCGATGGCAGGGGGCATCGGCCCGAAGGCTCCGTCGGGCAACGCAACGCCGTCCGGAATGGAATCAGCGGTGGTGTAAGCGGCCACTGCCGCACCCTGGGAGTAACCGCCGAGCACGATTTTGGTGTTCGGGCAGTTCGCGGCGGTGGCCTCGACCTTGCTGCTGGCGTCGGCGACGCCGTCGACGGCTCTGCCGAAGTCCAGCGACGCCGGGTAGTTCACCGGGTCGACGGCGACGTTCTTGCCGCCGAGGCGCGCGTTCAGGGCGTCGACAAAGGCTTGGCCGGTAGCCCCCACGCCGGGCGCTTCGAAGGTTCCGCGCGCGAACACCACATCCACATCGGGACAACCAGGGTCGGCGCCGGCTCGCGCCAACCCGCCCGGTAGGCCCACCAGGGCCGCAATCAGCACCACGG
Source organism: Mycobacterium sp. IDUB_37 (assembly GCF_055419245.1). NCBI lineage: Bacteria > Bacillati > Actinomycetota > Actinomycetes > Mycobacteriales > Mycobacteriaceae > Mycobacterium > Mycobacterium sp. IDUB_37. Next base: position 178,887 of record NZ_JBVAXG010000002.1, read on the forward strand.
CAGCACCCAGCCAGCCGACCACCCGGGGCAACGACTGTCTGGACGATTCGGTGGGGCGCATTGTCGGCTCTTTTCGTCGGTCTTGGGGGCTCCACCGATGCGAACCTGGCTCGGAGGCAGTTTGTTCCGCGCGCACGTGTCTCCGCGCGCCACAAAAATCGTAAAACACCAATCCGGCATTCGCAGCCGACCTGCCGGTTGTCAACGAACTGGACCCGACCGGGCCTAACGGGGTGTTTGTGCACTTAGCGCATGGTTGCAAGCAACCTACCGGTCGACCGTTCCGCAGGAGATGGTGTGGTCATGCTCACACGTTCTACCGGTGCGGTTCATGCTCCCCGGTCGGCGATGTCGACACCGTCGCCGATTCGATCGGCGAGCTTGGCAACGTCGATCCGGGCTGCTACCTCATCGAGGTCCAAGCGGTCGACGATGGCATCGAGATCAAGTCGCGCGAGGATCTCCTCCACGTCGATGCGCGCGACGATGGCGTCGAGATCGAGGTTGTCGAGGATGGCGTTCATGTCGAGCTTGGCCAGCAAGGCGTCTATATCGAGTTGGGCCACGATGGCGTTGAGGTCGAGGCGGGCGAGGAAGGCGTCCATGTCGAGGCGCGCGACGATCGCCGCGATATCGACCCGCGCCATCATGGCGTCGATATTGATGCGCTTGACGATTCTGTCCAAGGCTCGGCCGTCGCGCACGACGGTGTCGACGAGGCCGTGCAGGGCACGTTCGGCTTCCCGTCGCTGCCGGCGGAGCAGGCCGCCGACCACCGGCAAGCCGCCACCGGTCCGTTGCGTCGGATCGGACTCGTCGGCCATTGCGACATTGTGTCAAAGCCGGTTCTTCCGGCCGTCGGCCGTCACTCGCGAGCCGGTTTTAGCAGGTCAACACTATGGTATTGGCATTCTCTTTTTTTGCAAGTACGTTATTCACTGATGGATAACGCAGCTCAGACCCCATCGGGTATCCCGCTCGCGCCGGTATACGGTCCGACGGATCGGCCCACGGAGCCGCCGCCGCCGGGGGAGTTTCCCTTCACCCGGGGCAACTTCGCGTCCGGCTATCGCGGCAAGCTGTGGACGTTCCGCCAGTACTCCGGTTTCGGTACCGCTGAGGAATCGAATCGCCGCTATCGCTACCTGCTGGACCAAGGCGGTACCGGGCTGTCGGTGGCGCTCGATCTGCCCACCCAGTGCGGGTATGACTCCGACGATCCCGACTTCGGTGAGGAAGTCGGCAGGGTCGGTGTCGCGGTCGACACGCTCGCAGACTTCGAGATCCTGTTCGACGGCATCCCGCTGGACAAGCTGAGCACGAGCATGACGATCAACGGCACAGCTGCCATCCTGCTGGCCTTCTACGTCGCGGCCGCCGAGCGCAAAGGGATTCCGCGCGCCAAGCTCACCGGCACCATCCAGAACGACATCCTGAAGGAATATGCCTCGCGCGGAACGTGGATCTGGCCGCCGGAACCGTCGTTGCGGCTGATCGCCGACACCATCGAGTTCTGTGCGGCCGAGGTGCCGCGGTTCAACGCGATATCGGTGGCCGGTGCGCACTTCCGCGATGCGGGCGCCACCGCTGTGCAGGAGATGGCGTTCACCCTTGCCGACGGCGTCACCTACTGCGACACGGTGGTGGAACGCGGCCGGATGAGCATCGACGAATTCGCGCCGCAGATCTCGTTCTTCTTCTACACCCACGGCGACTTCTTCGAAGAGATCGCCAAATACCGTGCGGGACGCCGGCGTTGGGCCACGATCGTGCGGGAGCGCTACGGGTCGACGAAGGACAAGGCGTCGATGTTCCGGTTCGGTTGCGTGTGCGGTGGTGCGTCGTTGTACGGACCGCAGGCGCAGAACAACGTCGTGCGCGTGGCATACGAGGCGATGGCAGCGGTCCTCGGTGGCGTCCAGTCAATGTTCACCGCGGCCTGGGACGAGCCTTTTGCGCTGCCTTCCGAGGACTCCACGACGCTGGCGTTGCGCACCCAGCAGGTGCTGGCCTACGAAACCGGCGTCACACAGGTCGCCGACCCACTGGGCGGCTCCTACTTCGTCGAGGCACTCACCGACGCCACCGAAGCCCGCATCGTCGAAATCATGGCCGACCTCGAACAGCACGGCGGGATGGTCAGTGCAATCGAGGACGGCTACCTACAGGGACTGATCGCCGACGAAGCCTTCCGCGTGCACAAGGACATCGAGGCCGGTACCCGACCGGTGGTGGGGGTCAACCGATTCGTCTCCGAAGAACCCGATCCCGACATCGTCACCTATGAACTCGACGCTGAGGGCCGTGATCTGCAACTCAAGCGTCTGGCCAAAGTGAAGGCCGAAAGGGACAGCGCTGCAGTGCAATCCACTTTGGCCGCCCTTTCCCGCGGTGCCGACGGGACAGACAATCTGATGCACAGTCTGATCGACTGCGCCAACGCCTACTGCACGGTGGGGGAGATGGTGTCCACCCTCAAAGCGGTGTGGGGCGAGTTCCAGCAACCGGTGGTGTTCTAGATGGCCGCTCGGATTCTGGTTGCGAAGCCCGGGCTGGACGGGCATGACCGCGGGGCCAAGATCGTCGCCCGCACGCTGCGCGACGCCGGTTTCGAGGTCATCTACACCGGCATCCGGCAACGTATCGAAGACATCGCCTCGATCGCTGTGCAGGAAGACGTCGCGGTCGTCGGTTTGAGCATTCTGTCCGGTGCACATCTGACGCTCACCGCGCGCACCATCGCTGCGCTGCGCGCCGCCGATGCGGCCGACATCGCCGTCGTCGTCGGTGGCACCATCCCGCACGCCGATGTGCCCAAGCTGCTGTCCGCCGGCGCGGCGGCGGTGTTCCCCACCGGAACGGCGCTGGACGTTCTGGTGCGCGAGATCCGCGCGCTGACCGGTACGCCCGAACCAGCACTGGAGGAACCTTGCGCATCGGAGTGATGATCGGCGCCGAGCGTGGCGATATGGCCCGCAAGGTGGCCAAGCTGGCTTCCGATATCGAATGGGCCGAGTCGGCGGGTCTGGATACCGCATGGATGCCGCAGGTGCCCGACGACTTCGACTGCCTGACCATGGTGTCGCTGATGGCCGCGCACAGCTCGCGCATCGAGTTGGGCACTGCGGTGGTACCGCTGCAGGCGCAACACCCGGTAGCCCTTGCCCGCCAGGCACTCTCGACGCATGCGGTCGCGGGTGGCAGGTTGGCGCTGGGCGTCGGACCGTCGCACCACTGGATCATCCGGGACATGCTCGGCCTGCCGTACGAGAAGCCGGCCGCCTACACCCGCGACTATCTGGAGGTACTCAACGCCGCCGTCGCCGGGCCGGGATCGGTTGACGTGGAGAACGATTCGTTCACGGTGCACAATCCGACAGCGCTCGCGGCCGATCCACCCATGCCGGTGCTGGTCGCGGCGCTGGGGCCGGTGATGCTGCAACTGGCCGGTGAACTGGCCGACGGCACCGTGCTGTGGATGGCCGACGAGCGTGCGATCGGTGACCATATCGCGCCGAAGATCACCAAAGCCGCTGCCGATGCCGGTCGCCCCGCGCCGCGGATCGTTGCGGGCATCCCGGTATGTCTCTGTGCGCCTTCTGAAGTCGACGGGGCGAAGGAGCGGGCTAACCGAATCCTGGGCGAGGCCGAGGTGTCGCCCAACTACCAACGTCTGCTTGAACGCGGCGACGCGCGAGACGTCGGAGACCTGTGTGCCGCGGGCGACCCGGAACAGATTCTGCGGCGAATGCGCGCCTTCGCCGACGCCGGCGTAACCGATCTTTCGGTACGTCTCTTGCCCATTGGCGACAATCGCGACGAACTGATCGCCTCCAAGCGCCGGACGCGGGAGATGATCGCCCAACTCGCTGCGGATTTGCGGTGACAGATGCCGGCCCGCTCGCGGGAATTCAAATCCTCGAGGTCGGCACCATGCTGGCCGGCCCGTACGCCACCATGCTGCTCGCCGACCTGGGCGCCAAGGTCACCAAGATCGAACCGGCCGGTGGCGAGATATCTCGCGGCGTCGGGGACAGCTACTTCGCCAGCCTCAACCGCAACAAGTCCAGCATCTGTCTTGATCTCAATTCGGAAGCGGGACAACAACAGCTAGGGAAGCTCGCCGCGCAGTCTCATGCGCTGCTGGTGAATCTGAAGCCGTCGGCCATTCGGCGATTGGGGCTCACCTACTCGGCGCTTCGGCGTTGGAACGAAAAGATCGTCTGCGTGGCGATCACCGGTTTCGGCCTCGATGGCGGCGACGACCCGGCTTTCGATTACGTCGTACAGGCGGGCGTCGGCATCGCGGCACTGACCGGCGATCCGGACGGCCCACCGACTCTGCCCGGCTACTCGTCGGCAGACAACTCCACCGGAATGTGTGCGGCCCTAGGCCTTTTGGCCAAGATTGTCTCGGGTACCGGCGGGCAAGTGGACGTGTCGCTGCGCGATGTGATGTTCTCCCAGCTGAACTACCATGCGGCCGCTTACCTCAACAGCGGCACCGAGCCGCAGCGCCGACCCTTTGGAGCACACTCGTATTACGTTCCTGCGCAGCTCTTTCCGACCGCCGACGGGTTTCTGGCGCTCTTCATCACGCATGACGGGTTCTGGAAATCCTTTGCATCTGAGGCAGGTATCGGCGGATTCGAGACGATGGCCGAAAGAGTGTCCCGGCGCGACGAGGTGCTGGCTGTTGTCACGGCGATGCTGGCCACCGATACCGCCGCCAGTTGGGAACAGCGACTGCGGCCGCTCGGCGTGCCGGCGGCAGCGGTTCGCAGCTTGCCCGACGCGCTGAAGGCCACCCCGGAAGTTGTTGTCTCCGCGGGCGATATGCGTCTGGTCGGCAGCCCCATCCACATCTCCGGCTATCGGCCCAACTACCGCCCGGCGCCCAAATTGAGTTCGCGCTAGATCGATGATCGCGACCCGCGGCGCCCGGCTTCGCCGCGCTTGCGATCGCGATTAGGCCGATGATCGCGACCCGCGGCGCCCGGCTTCGCCGCGCTTGCGATCGCGATTAGGCCGACCCGGGCCCGGTCAGGTGCGCCTCGGCGAGCTTGCGGAACGCGGCCACCAACCGACTGCGGTCCGCGGCGCGGCACGCGAGTACGACGTGGCTGGGCTCAACGCCTTCCAGCGGGATCGTGGTGATGTCGGGCCGCACGTTGTTGCTGTGGAAGCCGGCCGTGATCGCCACTGCCTGTCCGCCGGCGATGAGTTCGAATTTGTCCTCAAGAGCTTCGATGAAAGGGCCGTCCGGCGCTCGGCGCCCGTCGGGACGAGGATCGACCCGCCAGAAGGCACTCCACGCGGGATCGGAGTGCCGCACCCGCGGCATGGGCTCGTCGGCGATGTCGTCGAGGGTGACCGATTTCCGGCCCGCCAGGCGATGATCGATGGGCACCGCAAGCACCCGGGGCTCGTCATAGAGGACCGTCACGTGCAACTGATCGGTGGGAAACGGCAGTCGTGTGACCACCGCGTCCACCCGATGATCCAGCAGCGAATTGCGCACCTGATCGAAATCCACACGCAGGACTTGAACGTCGGCGTCGGGGTGCTCGCGGCGCAACTCTCGCACTGCCGGAGTGACGATCAGGCCACTGGTGTAGCCGACGGTGATCCGACTGGGTTGGGCGGCTGCCCTGGCCTGCGCGGTGGCTTGCGCGGCCGCGCGCAGCAGCGATTTGGCGCGGGGGAGGAAGACGTCGCCGGCCTCGGTCAACCGGGTGCCCTGCGGGGTTCGGTCCAGCAACCGCGCGCCCAACTGCTGCTCTAGGCGGCGGATCTGCCGACTCAGCGACGGCTGCGCGACGCGCAGTGCGGTGGCCGCCCGGCCGAAGTGCCGTTGCTCAGCCACCACGACGAAGTAACTCACCAGGCGTAGGTCGAGGTCCACCACGGGCGATGCCGACTCGGTCATGCGATCAGCGTACTTCCCGAATCCATAAATAGGTCTGAACATTAATTATGCAAAATTTGCATCGCGTCATCGGAAACAGGACTTGGACGCGGTCCAGGCTTTCGGCCTTGACTTGGTGCACGGATCAAAGCAGGAACCAGACAGGGAAACCATGCACGTCTTCGTCACCGGAGCCACCGGACACATCGGGGCTGCCGTCGTCAATGAACTCCACGCGGCCGGACACCAGGTCACTGGTCTGGCACGTTCGGACCAGGCTGCGGATACCCTCTCTGCCGCCGGCGTGACGCCGCATCGCGGTGATCTCGACGACCTCGACAGTCTGCGGGCCGCCGCTGCCGCCTCTGACGGTGTCGTGCACCTCGCGTTCCGGCACGACTTCAACGACTACGCGGGTGCGGCCGAGACGGACCTGCGCGCCATCGAGACGATGGGTGAAGCGCTCGTCGGCTCCGATCGGCCGCTGGTCATCACCTCGGGAACGCTGACGCTCGCCTTCCTGGACCAGGCCGGCTTCGCGACCGAGCAACAAACCCTGCCCAGTGGACCGCGGATCGACTCGGAGAACGTGACGATCGCACTGGCCGAACGCGGCGTGCGCTCGTCGGCAATCCGGCTTTCCCCGATCGTGCACAGCGACCTGGACCACCACGGCTTCACCCACCACCTGATCAATGTCGCCCGCAACACGGGCGTGTCCGCCTATATCGGTGACGGGTCCAATCGGTGGCCCGCCGTTCATACGCTGGACGCGGCGCGACTGTTCCGGCTGGCACTGGAAGAGGCTCCGGCGGGAACGCGCTTTCACGGAGTGGCCGACGAAGGGGTGCCATTCCGCGACATCGCCGACGCCATCGGGCGACACCTGGTTGTGCCGAGCAAGAGCATTTCCCTAGACGAGGCAGGCCATTTCGGATTCTTGGCTCTGTTCGCCTCCCTGGACAATCCGACATCGAACGCATTGACCCGCAAGACGCTGGATTGGGATCCGGAAGGGCCGGGGCTGATCGAGGACCTCGACGCGGGCCACTACTTCCAGACCTAAGGGTGGAAGTCGGTAGTTACCTCGAGTAGTCGCGGTATCGGCGGCGGATCGAGCTGAAGCGCACTCGACATGGTCAGCTTGGCGCCGCCCATGCCCTGCAGTATTGCTTCCAGGTCGTCCCCTTCGATCTCGTACAGGGCGACGTAGGGTCCCTCGCCGTTCACCGGCCGGAGCCTGCGTGCTGACACAATTCCGTCGAGCGCAACGAGTTCACCCAGGTGGACCTCGTCGTACCAAGTGTTGTACTCCTGCTCACGCTCGGGCGAACTCGGATAGGTCTCGACGTAGATGATCCCTTTGGCCATGCTCGCCGCCTTTCGTGTGACTACTCGTAACGCACCGTGATCGAGTCGGTTTCGGGTATCCCTTGGCAGGTCAAAATGTAGCCGTCGGCCACCTCGTCGTCTTCGAGCGCGTCATTGATTCGCATGGTCGCGCGGCCTTCCTCCAACTTGGCCATGCAGGTTCCACAGTTGCCCGCCTCGCAATTGAAGGGCGGCTCGAGACCGGCTCGGCGCGCACTTTCCAGCAGAGTCTCCCCGGGTACGAGCTTGACCGACACCTTCTTGCGGTCCAGGTGAATCGTCACCATGCCGGCCTCCGTCATGCACACCGCCCTGTACTTGTATTCTTCACTATAGAGAATACTATTCTCACCAGAAGATAGGATCTTCTCAATACTGTTCGACTGTTCGACTGTTCGGCACCCTTCGGATCGCCTGGGAGGTTCAGCTCGTGACCGAGCCGGCCGTGCTCGCGTTCGAGGATCGGCGCTTCACCGCGCCCGATCTCGATGCGATGAGTGACGGGTTGGCCGCGAGCCTGGCTGAGCGGGGTGTCGTCGCTGGTCAGCGGGTCGCGTTGATGGCTTCCAACCGGCCCGAGTTCGTCGCCGCCGTGCGGGCGATCTGGCGATTGGGCGCCGCGGCGGTTCTCATCAGCCCGGCATGGAAACCGCAGGAAGTCGAGCACGCACTGGCGCTGACCGCCCCTGCCCACGCCATCGGCGACCACCCGGTACTCGCAAGCCTGATGCCGATGCTGCATCTTGATGAGCCCATCACCACCGCTGAGCCACCGCGTGCGGATGCGTCGCCGGAGGCCGATGCGGTTCTGGTGTTCAGTTCGGGCACCACCGGCCTGCCCAAGGCCGTACGGCACACCCACGCATCGCTCAACGCCGCAGTTGGGCATTGGCGGGATGCGTTGCGGCTGAACGAAAAAGACCGCATCCAGGTGGCCACCCCGCCGTCACACATTCTGGGTCTACTCAACATCCTCACCGCGCTGCGTACTGGTGTCTGGGTGCGGTTGCACGCCCGCTTCGACATCGAGCGAATGCTGCGGTACATCGAAAGTGACTCCATCACAGTTGAAATGGCCGTCGCGCCCATCGCGTTGGCGATCGCCGCGCACCCCGCACTCGAGTCCTACGACCTGTCGTCGCTGCGCTACATCATGTGGGGCGCCACGCCGGTCACGGCCAGCGTTGCCGAGACGGTGACGCGGCGCACCGGTATCGGCTGGGTTCCCGCCTATGGCACCACCGAATTGCCGGTGATCGCCTGCAACCCGCTTGACGGCGCGCGTCTGGATTCGGTCGGTCGTGCGGTGCCGGGCGTGGAGTTGCGGGTGATTTCGCTGCAGACCGGTGCACCGCTCGGCCCGGGTGAGGTAGGCGAGATCCAGGCGCGATCCGATTCGATGATGGCCGGGTACCTGCCCGCCGACGCGACGCCAGAAGTGTTCTCCGACGGGTGGTATCGAACCGGGGACGTGGGCTGGCTCGACGCCGATGGTTGGCTACGCATCACCGATCGCCTCAAGGAGATGATCAAGGTGCGCGGGTTCCAGGTCGCGCCCGCCGAAATCGAAATGGTGCTGCACGGCCATCCCGCCGTGAAAGATTGCGCCGTCTTCGGCGTTCCCGACGGCGCCAACGGCGAAGCCATTGTTGCCGCGGTGGCCACGCACAGTTCGTTTGAAACCGCAGATCTCGGCGCTGAACTCATCGCCCGGATAGCGGCGAGGTTGGCGTCGTACAAGCGCCTGCGTCGGGTGGTGTTCGTGCCCGATATTCCTCGCCTGCCCTCCGGCAAGGTACTGCGTCGAGTGCTCAAGGAGAGCTATGGATGTACGTCTGACCGCTGAACAGCAGCAGTTACGTGATGCCGCCGCCAAGATGGCCGACGATCTCGGGCCGGGGGCCGTGCAGGATCTCGCGGATCAGAGCCGAATCGGGCGCCTGGACAAGCAGATTGATTTGACCGGGTGGCGATCGCTGCGCTCGGACGAGGCGTCGGGCGTCGAAGTGGCGATTGTCGCCGAGGAATTCGGGCGCCGGCTTGTCGATGCGCCGTTCCTCGGACCGGTGCTGGCCGATGACCTCGCGCGCCATCTCGGTGACGATCTTGGTCCGGCCACCATCGCCGTCAACAACGTTGCCGTCGACGCGCGAGGGTATCAACGAGCGTTGCTACTCTCTGGCACAACGGTTCTGACGGCGGAAATCGACGCGGACAACATCGGTGCGGACCTGACGCGAGTGCGTGCGCCGATTGCGGGATCCCCGGAGGTCGTGGGCGAATTGTCCGGCGATGTTGCCGACCGATGGCTGGCCCTTGCGTTGGTTGCCACAACCGCTGACCTGGTCGGGGACGCACGCGGCGCACACGCTGTCGCGTGTGACTACGCCAAGATCCGCGAGCAGTACGGCAAGGCGATCGGGTCGTATCAGGCCGTCGCCCACCTGTTGGCGGAAAGCCTGGCGCTGATCGAGGGTTCGGTGAGCGTACTTCGCCACGCGGCGTGGGCCGTCGACGAACTCGAGCCGAGCGAAGCTATTCGCGCGGCCCGGGTGGCCAAGGTCTACTGCGCGCGCGCCGCCCGAACCGTCTGCGAGACGGCGGTGCAGGTGCACGGTGGCATCGGCAATACCTGGGAATGCTTGGTGCACGTATATCTGCGCCGGGCGCTGACGTCGACCGAGCTGTGGCCGGTCACGCTGAAGGAGATCAGTCGTGGACTTTCGTGATTCAGCGCCGGAGGCCGAGTTCCGGGAACGGCTAAAATCCTGGCTTTCTCCGCACGCCAAAGAGTTTGGCGGATCAGGTGACGAGTATTGGGCCCGGCAGGCGGATTGGCATCGCGCCCTGTACGAAGAGGGATTCTTCGGGTTGTCCTTTCCCCGCGACTACGGCGGCTGGGAACTGCCCGCGGTGTACGAGGTCATCGTCGACGAAGAATTGGCCCGCGCGGGTGCCCCGCCGCGTCCCAGCGTCGGTTATCTGGTTTTCGGAATCGGCCGGCACGCCAATGACTCTCTGCGGCAACGGTTTCTGCCCGGGATTATCAACGGCACCGAGCGATGGTGCCAGGGTTTCAGTGAGCCGGGAGCAGGTTCGGACCTGGCATCGCTGACCACCAGCGCCACCCGGGACGGCGACAACTATGTGATCAACGGGCACAAGATCTGGACCAGCTACTCCGACGTCGCCGACTGGTGCTTGCTGCTCGCCCGCACCGACCCCGGGGCAAAACGTCACCGCGGCCTGTCGGCGTTCATCCTGGAGATGAAACAGCCTGGTGTTCAACAACGTCCGCTGCGGATGATCAACGGCGTCAACAACGAATTCGGTCAGGTGTTCTTCGACGGTGCCACGGTACCGGCGGACCGGATGGTCGGTTCCCCGGGCGACGGGTGGGCCGTCGCGATGACGGTCGTCGGCCACGAGCGCGAGCCGTCGACGCTAGGTTACGCGGCGCGGTACAACAAGCTCGTCCGAGAGTTGGTGGCGCGCAGCGACGCGTCTGCAAACGACTCGGCGGGCGACGATTTGGCATGGGCCGCAGTCCAAGCCGAGATGTTGACTCATCATGTGCGGCGCCGCCTGTCCGAACAACTCGACGGGGTATCACACGGACCCGAAGGCTCCCTGGACAAGTTGCTGATGACCTGGGTGGAGCAATCGGTGGGGCATGCCGCGTTGGCCGTCGGCGGCACCAGCGACCCAGACCTGCTCAGCGCCTACCTCTACAGCCGCGCGCAGAGCGTGATGGGTGGGACGTCGCAGATACAGAAGAACATCATCGCTTCGCGAATCTTAGGATTGGGAGTCTGACATGTACGACATGCCAACCGAAATCGACGTACAGGCCGATGGGCCCTTGCGGATCATCACGCTCAATCGTCCCGACGACCTCAACGCGGTCAACGACAATCTGCACGTGGGTCTCGCCCGCCTTTGGCAGCGGTTGACCGACGACGCCAGCGCCCGCGCGGCGGTGATCACGGGTGCCGGCAAAGCTTTTTCGGCCGGAGGAGATTTCGCCTATCTCGCCGAACTGGCCGAAGATGCCGATTTGCGCGCCAAAACAATCCGCGATGGCCGTGAGATTGTGCTGGGCATGGCACGCTGCCGAATTCCGGTGATAGCGGCCGTGAATGGGCCCGCTGTCGGACTGGGTTGCAGCCTGGTCGCACTCAGCGACATCGTCTACATCGCCAAGGACGCATTTCTCGCCGACCCGCACGTGCAGGTCGGGTTGGTAGCCGCCGACGGCGGCCCGCTGACCTGGCCGCTGCACATCAGCCTGCTGCTGGCCAAAGAATATGCGTTGACGGGCACCAGGATTCGTGCCGACCGGGCCGTCGAACTCGGTTTGGCCAACCATGTGGCCGATGACCCGTTCGCTGAAGCCGTGGCCTGCGCGAAGAAGATTATGGAAATGCCGCAACAGGCAGTGGAAAGCACCAAGAGAGTGCTCAACATCCACCTGGAGCGGGCCGTGCTGGCCAGCCTTGACTATGCGTTGTCGGCCGAGCACCAGTCGTTCCTCACCGAGGATTTCCGGTCGATCGTCGCCAAGCTCAACGCGAGCAAGAACTAACACGCTTACGTGGGGCCGCTCTATCGAGCGACCCCACGCATAGCGCTAGGGCGGTACTACTTGGCCGCCGCCTTGGCCTTCTGACGGGCTTCGGCCGTGCTTGCTGCCGCGCGCGAGGCCTCAGCCTGGGCCTCTTTCTTGGCCACATCACGCTGCGCGGATGCCTTGTCCTGCTGAGCGCGGCCTTCGTTACGGAGGCTGTCGTTGTTGATCACGATGCCGACGATTTCCTTGGCCTTGCCGATGACGTCTTCGACGATGCCCTTGACGGCTGCCACTGGTCCACTGTCACTCATTGAGTGCTCCTCTCTTTGGGGATCTGTCTGTCCTCTCCCCAGTACCCCGACCGATGCGGCGCGCCCACACAACTATGGCGTCAATCACTCCAGCCGTTTTCTGCCCTATGAGGGGTCAGCCCAACGTCACCAGGTCCTCGATCGAGTCCTTGGGCAGGTCATCGCTGGTAATCGCGGTGACAAACATTCCGGTCATGTTGATGGACCCGCCGTGGTTGTCCAGGAACGCGGTATCAGCGGCGTCGCGACCGGTGGCGATACGCAGCATCGTCTGGCGCGGTGCCAGGCACGTCGCATCCACCACCCGCCACTGCCCGTCGACGAGTGCCTCCGCCACGGCATGGAAATCCATCGGGTCACAGCCGGGCGCGTACACCGCGGCCAGCCGGGCCGGGACATTGACGGCGCGCAGCAACGCGATAACCAGATGGGCGTAATCCCGGCACACACCCGCACCGGCAAGCAACGTGTCCGTCGCACCATCGATCGGATCACTGGATCCCGGCACATAGTTCAGCCGTGTCCCCACCCAGGAAGACACGTTCTCCAGCAATGCCACCGAGTTCGTGTACTGGCCGAATTCGGTTGCGGCAAAACCGAAGAATTTATCGGCTTCGGCGTAGCGACTGGGCCGCAGATAGGTCGCGGCGTCGATGTCCCTGACCGGAGGTGGCTCCGCCCTGCCCGCGACCGTGGCCTCGTAGGTCGCCTGTAGTTCGCCGGCTCGGACCGCAGCGGTGTGGATGCGGGTGCCGTGCTCGCCCGCGATCTCCCGCACCGATACCGGGGCGCCGTCCAGCGTCACTGACAACGATTCGCGAACTTCCAACCCGGGCAGGGATGCGACCGCAATCTGGAACTCGACCACGGTGGGATCGACCACGGTGACTTGCAGGTTGGCTCCGACCTCACGCTTCATGCTGGGTCTATACCCGCACCTTTTGACTCCAATCAGGCGTCCGGTCAGGCATCGTGCGCGGCGAGGAAGTCGCGCATCACCCGATCGAATCGGTCCGGTTCCTCGATGAATGGCAGGTGTGCGGTGTTTTCAAAGAACTCAAAGCGCGATCCCGGAATTCGCTGGTGCATCTCGCGCATGTGCTCGGGTGAACATTCATCGAACCTGCCCGCGAGGAGCAAGGTCGGCACGCTGATCTCACCCAACCGGTCAACGACATCCCAGTCCCGCACAGTCCCGACGATGCGAAAGTCGCTGGGCCCGAACATCGTTTCGAAGATCTCGGTGCCCATGTTCTGAAATGCCGTGTAGAGATCTCGCGGCCAGGGCCGAGATCGGCACAGGTACGTCTCGTTCCAGGTCATGACCGCGGCCTGATACTCGGCCGAACCGGTGGTGCCGGCGGCCTCATGACGGTCGATGGCCGCTTGGGTCGAGGCGTCCAACTCGGACTTCAGCCGGATGACGTTTTCCGCGAACACCGGTATCGATGCCGCGCTGTTGGAGATGGTGAAGCTGATCGCGCCTGAATCGATGTCCAGCACATACTGCTGCGCCAGCATTGCGCCCCATGAGTTGCCGAAGATGTGAAAGTCATCGAGCTCCAAAGCCCTTACCACGGAGTCCATTTCGGCCACCGAGCGTTCCATCGTCCACAGCTCAGGATTCGACGGACATTCGGAATTGCCGCAGCCGAGTTGGTCCCAAAAGATCACTTCACGGTCGTCGGCGAGGCGTTCCAGCGAACTGAGGTAATAGTGCGGGAGCCCCGGTCCGCCGTGCACCACCAGCAACGGCCTGCCGGGCCCACCCCCCACCCGCTTGAACCACACCGACCCGCCCGGAACCTCAATCATGTCCACGCTGCCACCCTCCCCCTCTCCGCGAGCAGACGCAAAGTCGCACGCCAAAGGTCATTTGCGTGCGACTTTGCGTCTGCTCGCCAGGACTGGTCGTCGACTCTCGGTATACGAGAATATGATTCTCGCTAGAGTGTCTCCGTATGGATGTCGACGAGCTGATTGCCAATGCGCGCGGTGGATCTCCGCGCGCGGCCGGTCGACTGCTCAGCCTGGTCGAGGGCGAACGCCGCGACGAGGTGCTGACCAGCATCGGCCCGGCGGCCGCGCATCCCGTCCGTGTTATCGGCATTACCGGCCCACCGGGCGCGGGTAAGTCGACGACGATCGCAGCCCTGGTTGGTGCCTACCGGGAGCACAGCCACCGGGTGGCCGTGCTGGCAGTGGATCCGTCGTCGCCGTTCAGCGGCGGCGCGCTGCTCGGCGACCGCATCCGAATGACCGCGCACATCAACGATTCCGATGTGCTGATCCGATCGGTGGCCAGCCGTGGCCACCTCGGTGGCCTGGCCGCCGCGGTGCCCGCCGCAATTCGGTTGCTGGGGGCGATCGGTTACGACGTGATCCTGCTGGAAACCGTCGGCGTCGGACAATCGGAGATCGAGATTGCCGCGGTGGCCGATCCGACCGTCGTCATCTTGAATCCCGGTGCGGGCGATGCGGTGCAGGCCGCCAAGGCAGGTCTGCTGGAAGTCGCCGACATCGTCGCCGTCAACAAGGCCGATCGGGACGGTGCCGAGCAAACGGTGCGCGACCTTCGGGCCGAGACCAAAGCGCCTATTGTGAGTCTCATCGCTGCTCGTGGCGAAGGTGTTGAAGACCTGGTGGCCGCCATCGATGCTCATCACCGCGCTGACAACCGGGCCCGACGATTGGCCCGTGCCCGGGCTCAGATCCTCTCACTTGCGCAAACCCGGCTGCGCGCCCGAACTGACCTGGACCAGCTCGCCGAGTCAGTGGTTGATGGGCATGCGGATCCCTATTCAGCCGCTGAACGACTGCTGTCACCGGCGCCGCAGGACTGATCGGCCGGCTCTTACAGGCCGAGCAACCGATTTCTCTGCTCGATGTACTGCTCGCCACTGATCAGACCTTCGTCGCGCAGTTTGGCGAATTCGCGTATCTCAGCGGCGATTCCGGTAACCACGACGCGCGGTTCGGATGCGTCGTCGTCGGCCGCCGTGGGTTCTGCGGACACCGGCTTACGAGTGGCGATCGCCGCTCTGGCACGTTGGCCGCCGTGTGCGCCCAAGGTGTCGCCCAGAGCGCGACCTGCCGCCGTCGCCATCGCCATGTCGCCGACCGCGTCTCCCAAACTGCTTGTCAAGGCCTGCGTGTCGATACCGATGCTGGTTTGCGGCAGCGCCAGGGCGATCGGACGTACTGCCGGTGTCGCGGCAGTCCAGGTTGGCGGTACCGACAGCCCACCTACCGTGTTCGCTTCACTCCACCCCGCTGAGACCACCCCGGGAGCCGAAGTTGCAGCCGCCTCGAGCGCGGGTGCGCCTGCGGCGGGGGAGATACCCAGATCGGCCCAGCCCGAGATTATGTCATCGCTGTGTATACCGGTCTGAGCGCCGATGACGTCGATCGGCAGCGAGATGGCCCCCAGTGGGGACATCGGTGCGTCGAACACGAACGCGATCAGGTCGGCTCCGACGTCGAGGATGTCGGTCGGCGAGTATGACCCGATGACGTCGGCGGACGCCAGACCGGCCAGCGTGTTAGGTATGGCCGAGAAGAACTGGGAAAGCTGTGACAGCGCGCTCTGCGCACTACCGGCTTCGGCCGCGCTGTCCTGGCCGACGGTCAGGGTTTGGGCTGCTGCCGCCGCCGGGTTGACGGTCTGTTGCGGTGAGTCGAACGGCATCACCTGCGTCGCCGATGCCGCAGAGCCCGCATACCCGAACATCGCGCCGGTGTCTTGGGCCCACATCTCGCTGTACTGGGCCTCAGTGGTGGCGATCGCAGGCGTGTTCTGCCCGAACAGATTCGTGGCGATGAGAGCCATCAGCTGTATACGGTTGGCCGCAACCATCTCCGGCGGCACCGTCGCCGAGAATGCCGCCTCATAGGCTGCCGCCGCGGCCATGGCCTGGTCGGCCGTTTGCTCAGCCGCCGCGGCGGTGCGGCTCATCCAGGTGACGTAAGTTGCGGCGGCATCCGCCATCATCGTCGAGGATGGGCCCGTCCAGGTTCCTGCGCTGAGTGCCGCGATCACTGACCCGTAGGCGTTCGCAGCCGAATACAACCCGTTGGCGAGACTGCCCCAGGCTTCGGCGGCGGCGAGCATCGGAGCCGAGCCTGGACCCGAGTACATTCGGCCAGAGTTGATCTCTGGTGGAAAAGTTGCGAAAGACATTGCAGTGGCGAGTTATTCGCTCGTGACCGGATCAGCGGCGCACGCCTTCCGGATAGCAGTGCGATACATCGATTTGCTCCTTGGTGACTGAAGGGTTGTCGCGTCGCGCGCAGAAACGCGGTAATTCGACGAGCTATGACCGAACTATCAGATATTCGATCCGGCACGTGCTCCGTGAGCGTCGCGTCGGCCTTCGTCGCCGGAAGGTGTCTGACGGGATGGTTGACCTTTGCGCAAGGTGTCCAACAACTCTCGGTACGGCCCCACCAGGTAGACGGTGTCGCCGGCGTTGAGTCGGTCGTCGCGACCTGGGTGCAGATGAACCGGCGCGTCGTCGCGGGTGATCGCGATAACGCGTGTTTGCGTTGACATTTCGAACATCTGCAACCCGTCGAGTTCGCTGTCGGGCTGCACATGCATCTTCCCGACCAGGAAAGAGCGATTTCCAACCGAAAACGTCCCCAGGACTTCGAGGCCCAGCGCGGCGCCGATGAACGACGGCGCAGCCAACTCCACCGTGGAACGGACATTGTCGAAGCCGAATCGTTGTGCCACTGCGGAACCGAGATCATGGTCATAGACGCGCAGTACGAGCGGAACCGTGCTCCACCGATCGTCGGCGGGGTTCTCCTCGCAACTCAGCATCTCCCGAACTACCATGCCGGTCTCGATGTTGACGATGTCATCGCGAGTGAGCACCGCTACTGCGCGCGCTCTGTCGACGCGGGCAGCTTCGAGCGTCTGCCGTAACGTGGCGTCCCCGAAAATGACCGGCACGTCGAGGGCTGCCGCTGTGGACAGGAACGAGTTGTTCTGGTCTCGTTCGATCACTGCGACGTCGTAACCGGCCGTTGTCAGGTCACTGACCACCCGGATGCCCAGCGCGCTCAGCCCGATGACGATTACATGGTTGCGCAGATGGCGCGCCCGCGGACGCGCCGAGGACCATACGAACCGGCGGGAGAGTAGAACATCGGCGACAAAGGCGACGAGTAGCGCGGTGGTGGTCACGCCGCTCAACATCAACACGGCCGCGTACAGGCGCAACCAGGTTGGCTGTGTCGCGAAGCTGAAATCGCCATAACCCGTCGTGGTGATGGTCTCGTTGGTGAAGTAGAAAGCATCGACCCAGGACATCCCCGGGTGTCCGTAGGCGAAATGTAGCAACGTGGTGGACCCGATTATCAGACAGCCAAGAGCAACGATCACCGGGTAGAACGCGGGATTCAGCTCGTCGGGCAGGCTGCGTACGGCGTCGAGCATGCGCCGAAACCGGGAATGGCGCAGCCTTGTCCGGTCCGCACGCGGGACCCTGATACCACGTGCGGCCATTTCCTCCGCGGTGCCGATCATTGCCGTCCAGTCGCCGGCGTTCACCCGCAGATCCCTTCCGGGACAGGGCACTACCTCGCCGGTGTTGTAACTGTTCTCGCCCTTGACCACAGCCACCGGAGCCAGGTCTCCGTAGATTTCGCGAAGTGTCCCGTCCCGCGACGCTTCGGTGCCAAACGCGACGAACTGGATGCCGGCCGCCTCGAAGGGGTGCGTGGTGCGCGCCAGGCAGGCTTCGACGATGGCCGGGGCGGCGAGGTCAGCGACCCCGAAGATTGCACTGGGGCCGTCGTCCTCGGCCACCGCTTCGCGCAGCACTTCATTCGCCAGACGCGACACCACACGTATGTGTGGATTCGCTTTCCTTGCCAATAGCGCGATTTCGAGATTCGTGGCGTCGTCGTCACCCGCGCAGATGACGGCAACCGCCTCCATGACACCGGCTTTTGCAAGTTCGGCCTTGACCCGGGTTCCGGCGAACTCCGGACTGACCAGCCTGGCAACGCTGGCGCCGGCCTGTTTCAGTTCTTCGACGACGGTCGTCGCCAAAGCGTCTTCACCGCTCACGATTACATGCAGCTGAGCACCGTTTGGCTTCTTTGCGAGGTGTTCACCTGAACCGACGATCGCCATATTCGGGCGGGCCTGATGGGGGCTTGCCACTCGCTAGTCCCATGATCGGGGGCTGTGATCCCCAAGTAAAACTCTTTGTTCGGTCATGGCTTCCCTCGTCCTCCTGTGATGCTCTTGTGCGCCAGCAGCCCGCATCGGCAGAGTCTGCCTGTCGAATCGAGTTGCTCCGCCGCCCCCGATCGCCGGCTGAAGGTTCGGTGTGAACGTATGGCGAAGTCGGCGTTGCGAGTTCCTCTATATAGGTTGCATTTTCATTGTTAATATCGCATCACTTTCGGATGGGAAGATGCTGGCAACATCCTGTCCGTAACCCTCGGAGCGGATCAACGAAGCACCGTGCAGCGCTACGCTTTCGGAGTATCCGCAGGGGAACGGTAAAGGAAAAATCAATCTTGACAACAACTTTGGATGATGGCCAGAAAGCTTGGACATCCCTTTCCGATGTGTTCAAGCGAGGTGTGCTCGGACGACCACTGGTCAATGACCAGCTGCAGCACGAACGGCTGTCGAATCCCGTTGCACTAGGTGTTCTTTCGCCGGACGCGATCTCATCGACCGCTTATGGGTCGGAACAGATCATGATCGAATTACTGCCCGCAGCCGGCATGGCGGCGTTCGCACTATTGCTTCCGATCACCGGCGTCATTTTGTTGATACTGGTGTTGGTTGCCGCGTCCTACCGCCAGGTCGTCACGGTCTACACCCGATCCGGTGGATCGTACGTAGTCGCCCGGGAAAACTTCGGTCCGCGAGTGGCGCAGATCGCAGCCGCGTCCTTGCTGATCGACTACGTGGTCACGGTGGCTGTGCAATGCGCAGCCGGGACGGTCGCGGTCGTGTCGGCCATACCGGCGCTGGGTCCTTCCAGTCTCGAGATCACGGTCGGTGTGGTGCTGCTGATGTGTCTTGCGAATCTTCGCGGCTTACGGGAGGCCGGAGCACCGTTCGCGCTGCCGACCTATGCCTTCGTGGTTATGGTGTCGTTGACGATAGTAGTCGGTATCGTTCACCAAGTATTTGGTGGCCTGCCAGAATATGATCCACAACACATTGTGGGGGCAGTGCCGGTCCATCAGGGCAACGGGTTGGTAATGGGCGCGACGGTCTTGGTCGTGTTGCGGGCGTTTGCTAATGGCGGCTCGTCCCTGACCGGTGTCGAAGCCATCTCGAACACCGGCAACAGTTTCCGCAAACCGGAGGGCCTCAACGCGCGTCGGGTGCTCACCGTGATGGCCTGCATCCTGGCGTTCCTGCTGGCAGGCGTCGCCTGGCTGGCGTACGTCACCCACGCGACGCCGTATGTCGATGGCTATCCGTCGATGTTGTCCGAGATCGCCCGGGCGGTCTTCGGGCACGGGGTGATCGGCAACGTCATGTACTTCCTGGTCCAGGCCTCGACCGCGGCAATCCTCTACACCGGCGGCAACACCAGCTTCAATGGCTTTCCCGCGCTCGCCAGCTTCGTTGCCGAGGATCGCTTCCTGCCCCGGCCGTTGATGAAACGAGGCCACCGCCTGGTCTTCTCCAACGGCATTCTGACGCTGGCCGCCCTGGCGGTGGCGCTACTCATCGTGACCGGCGGTTCGGTCAACGCACTGGTGCCGTTCTACGCGATCGGTGTGTTCACTGGCTTCTCCATGGCCGGCTACGGCATGACGAAACACCATCTCAAGCATCGCGGACCCGGCTGGCGCCCCAAGCTGGCGGTCAACCTCTCCGCGGGCATCCTGTCGACGATCGTGGTCGGAATCTTCGCCGTGGCCAAATTCACCGAAGGTGCCTGGTTGGTAGTCGTCGTTTTCCCGATCCTGGTATTGGCGTTGATGCGCCTCAATCGGCAGTATCGTGCCGAAGCTTCGGTGTTGGACGTATGCCATTCCGAGCGTCCCGATTTGACCCGGTACACAAGGCATCGCGTCGTTGTTTTCGTGGATTCGGTTGATCTCGCCGAGATCGAAGCGCTGCGGTATGGAAACGGATTGCATGCCGACGAGCTCACGGCCGTGCACTTCGTCATCGACGCAAGTCATGCCGTGCGGCTACAGGAGCGTTGGGCGCGATTCGAACACGATACCCGGCTGCAGCAAATCGACTGCCCGGATCGACATTTGGTCAATGCCGCCTACGGATTGATCGCCAGAATGCACGCCGCTCATCCAGAAACACGGGTGACGGTGTTGTTGCCGCGGAGGACGTACTCGCCGCTGATCGGCCGCTTGCTGCACGACCGCACCGCGGACAGAGTCGCCCGCGCAGTCAGCCGCATCCCCGGCGCGACAGCCCAAATCGTGCCCTATGACATCGAGTCGCGGGTGGCCGAGGCCACCCGGATGGCATAAACGGCAACGAATTCGAGTGCCGCGCAGTGCACATTTCGCGTGTGCTGAGCGGTGCCGGTGGCCGGCGGTGCCTCCGCTGCGAGAGCAGATCCACGAGACGATCCAGGGGTAAGTATTGTGACCACTCTGAATAGCGCCATACCGCAGACATTTTCGGATCGATGCAAACGAATGCTGCTGGGCAGGGCTCTGACCACAGATCAGCTGGAATCCGAGCAGCTGTCGAATCCCGTTGCTTTGGGCGCACTGTCGCCGGATGCGATCTCCTCGACCGCATACGGTCCAGAACAGATCATGATCGAGCTGTTGCCCTCGGCGGGTATGGCGGCGTTCGCGCTGTTACTTCCCATCACCGGCGTCATCCTGGTGATACTGCTGCTGGTCACGGCTTCGTATCGCCATGTTGTCACTGCGTACGCACGTTCCGGTGGCGCATACATGGTCGCACGGGAGAACTTTGGTCCCCGGGCGGCACAGATCGCGGCGGCCGCGCTGCTGATCGACTACGTTGTCACAGTTGCCGTGCAGCCTGCCGCGGGAACGGTGGCGGTCGTCTCCGCGATTCCGGCGCTGCGTCCCTATCACCTCGAGATCACGGTGGCTGTGGTGGTGACGATGTGTCTGATCAACCTGCGTGGCCTGCGGCGCTCGGGTAGGGCATTCGCGGTCACCACCTACGTGTTCGTCGGAATGATCACTCTGACGATCCTGACCGGCTTGATTCGTGAATCCATCTGGGGATTACCGAAATACGACCCGCAGCAGCTGGTCGGTGCGGTGCCGGTACACCACGGCGGTGGGCTGTTGATGGGTGCCACCGTCTTGGTTGTCCTGCGCGCATTCGCCAATGGCGGTACCTCTCTGACCGGCGTGGAGGCGATCTCCAACACCGTCAACATCTTCCGTAATCCCCAGGGTGCCAACGCACGACGGGTGTTGACCGCGATGGCGGGCATTCTGGCATTCCTGCTGGCCGGTGTCGCCTGGCTGGCGCACGTCACTCACGCGACCCCATACGTCGATGAGTATCCGTCGATGCTGTCCGAAATCGCCCGTGCGGTTTTCGGCCACGGTTTGATCGGCGACATCTTGTACTTCCTGGTCCAGGCATCGACCGCGGCAATCCTGTTCACCGGGTGCAACACCAGCTTCAATGGATTTCCGGCCCTCGCCAGTTTTGTTGCTGAGGACCGCTTTCTACCGCGCCCACTGATGAAGCGCGGCCATCGATTGGTGTTCTCTAACGGGATCCTGGCCCTGGCTGCACTGTCGGTGACGTTGCTGCTGATCACCGGCGCTTCGGTCAACGCATTGGTGCCGTTCTACGCCATCGGTGTGTTCACGGGATTCTCGATGGCGGGCTTCGGCATGACCAAACACTATCTGTCGCAACGGGGTCGGGGTTGGCGTCGCAATGTGGCGGTCAATCTCGTGGCCGGCATCCTTTCGACGATCGTGGTCGGAATCTTCGCGGTCGCCAAGTTCACCGAGGGTGCGTGGCTGGTGGTCCTCGTCTTTCCGCTGCTGGTGCTGGCCTTGATGCGATTGAACCGGCAATACCGTGCTGAAGCCTCCGTATTAGAGATGTCGCGCACCGAACGTCCGCAAGTCGCCAAGCATGCGAGGCTGCGGGTTCTGGTGTTCGTGGATTCGGTCGACCTCGCTGAGATCGAAGCGCTGCGGTACGGAAACGGATTGCATGCCGACGATCTGACCGCGGTGCACTTCGTCGTCGACGCCGATCACGCGGCGCGACTCTCGCAGCGTTGGGACCGTTTCGAACACGAGACCCCATTGCGAATGATCGCCTGCCCGGATCGTCATCTGGGCAAGGCCGCCCATGAGTTGATCGTGGGCGAGCTTCGCGACCATCCGGACAGCAAGGTGACGGTGCTCCTGCCGCGTCGAACATATTCGCCGCTCCTGGGCCGGTTGCTGCATGATCGCACCGCCGACAAGATGGCGCGCGCGGTCAGCCGGATTCGCGGCGCGACCGGGATCATCGTCCCTTACGACATCGAGTCGAGGATCGCGCGGAGCGCGACCGCAGGATCGGTGGCGACGTCAAGCGTGATGCAGCCAGGCGAGCGGGTCGCCGCAGTTCACCCTTAGTATCTAGTCCAGCAACCCTTGTCGCATCGCCTCAGCGACCGCGGCAGCCCGGTCACTGACCCCGAGCTTCTCATAGAGGCGCTGCACATGAGTCTTGACTGTCGACGGTGCGACATACAGCTCACCTGCGATCGCGGGAATGCTCTGACCACGCGAAATGCGATTGAGCACCTCGCGTTCGCGGGCGCTGAGCACCGGGCCGGTCGGTGCCGCGCGCTGACGGATCTCCCCGGCAAGGCCGCTGACCAAGGACGGTGCGACGACGTCTCTGCCTTTGGCGCAATCAAGTACCGCGTTGACGATCTCGGTGCGCGTCGAATCCTTCAGGAGGAATCCGGCGGCTCCCTGCTGGAGCGCCTGGTACACGATCGCCGGCTCGTCGTGCGCCGAGAGCAGCAGCACCCGGGTCGACAACTCGTTGGTCCGCACCGCCGCCGCAACCTCGGCGCCGTCCATCCCGGGCATGCGGTAATCCAGCAGTGCGACGTCCGGTAGGTGTTCCTTGATCAACGCGAGGGCAGCCGTACCGTCGTCAGCCTCGCCGACCACGTTCACCGAGCCGCTCAGCGAAAGTGCGCGCACCACGCCCTCGCGGAACAGTGGGTGGTCATCGCCGACCACCACCCGAACCTTTTCGGCCTTGGTCACTTCCATACGGCGCCGACCATGGCGCAAAGTGTAGCGGTTTAGCCGTGAACGACCTGCAGTAATCGCCGCAACGCACGCACGCATCAGTACGGTATTCGGTGTGTCGACCAGCGACGTGGAACTGGACCGGGTGCGCGGGATCCATCGGCTGCGCTCTTATCGAATTGCTTCGGTGTTGCGGATCGGCGTCGTAATGATGATGGTCGCCGCCATGCTCATCGGCACCGAACGCTCGGAGTGGATGCAGCAAAGCGTCTTGCTCGGCCTCTACCTGGGTGCCGCTCTGTGTTCGGTGGCCCTGGCGTTCACTCCGCTGCGGCTGCGAGTGGGATTGGGCTCGTTGGTCGATATGCGCGGGTTCGAGCCGTTTGCCTTCACTGCCATCGACGTCGTCGCGCTGACGGGCTATCAACTGCTCTCCACCGACGGCATCTATCCGCTGCTGATCATGACCTTGCTACCCGTGCTGGTGGGTCTGGATGTGTCGACGCGGCGGGCGGGGGTGGTGCTGGCCTTCACCCTCGTCGGGTTCGCGTTGGCGGTGGTCCAAGACCCGGTGATGGTGGAAATGATCGGCTGGCCCGAAGCCGTCTTCCGTTTCGCAATGTACGCATTCCTGTGCGGCACGGCGTTGGTGGTGGTGCGCATCGAGGAGCGGCACGCACATTCTGTCGCCGGGTTGAGCGCGCTGCGGGAGGAACTACTGGCCCAGACGATGACGGCGTCGGAAGAGCTGCAGCGGCGCATCTCGGAATCCATTCACGACGGGCCGTTGCAGGACGTCCTCGCCGTGCGCCAGGAGCTGATCGAGCTGCAGCTCGATGCCCCCGAGGACGAGCGCGTGCAACGTGCACTGGCCGGGTTGCAAAGTGCCTCGGAACGGTTGCGGCAGGCGACTTTTGAGCTGCATCCGGCAGTCCTCGAGCAGGTCGGATTAGGGGCCGCGGTGGAGCAGTTGGCCGGGTTCACCGCCAAGCGGTCGGGCATCGAGGTCGACACCGACATCGACTACACCGTTCGAAATGAGATCGACCCCATCGTGTTCGGGGTGGTTCGCGAGTTGCTCTCCAACGTGGTGCATCATTCGCGGGCCGCCCATGCGTCGGTGTCTCTCGGGATCACCGATGGCGCATGTATTTTGACTGTGGTTGACGACGGTGTCGGCGTCAACGGCGAGACCATGGCGCGCCGGTTGGGGGAGGGGCATATCGGCCTGGCTTCGCACCGCACCCGCGTTGATGCGGCCGGCGGCACCTTCATCTTCCTGGATGCACCCACCGGCACCCATGTCTGTGTGGAAGTGCCGCTCAAGTCGTGACGGACTTGCCGGTGGCCGCGGCCACGCCGGCTCGGAACCCGAAAACCATTGCCGGACCGATGGTTCCGCCTGCTCCGCCGTAGGCTCGGCCGGTCGCACCGGCCATCGCGTTGCCGGCGGCGAAGAGGCCGGGTATCGGTTGGCCACTGACGTGCAGGACGCGGCCGTCGGCGTCGGTTCGTGGGCCGCCCTTGGTGCCCATCGAACCCACACCGATCGGAACCGCGTAGAAGGGGGCGGTATCGAGGGGTCCCAACGTTTTTCCGGCCAGCGTGGTGGCGCGGTCGTCGCCCCAATAGCCGTCGTAGGCGCTGGAACCGCGGCCGAAATCGGGGTCTGCGCCCTCAGCGACGTTGCGGTTCCAGTGTTCGATGGTGCGCGCCAGTCCGGCGGCGTCGATGCCGGTCCTGTCGGCCAACTCGTTGAGGTCGGCGGATTCACAGAACCAGTCGGGTACCGGATCGCCGGGCGCTATGCCGAGAAAACCGTAGCTGTTCAAGTGGATTGAGTCGAAAACCATCCACGCCCGGTCGTTGACGTAGCCACCGCGAGGGTCGAGGTAGTGGAAGGCGCCCGCCATCGAGTTGTACTCGCCCGCCTCGTTGACGAACCGCCGCCCCGCCCGGTTGACGATAATGCTGCGAGGACGGGTGCGTTCCAGGCGTACGCTTCGGCTGCGTTGTCTGCCTTCGATGGTGTCGTCGGGAATCTGCACAATGGGCACCCACCAGGCTTCGCCCATATTGGCCAGATCCGCGCCGAGCGCCATCGCCATGCGCAAACCGTCGCCGGTGTTCTTGGGTGGTGACACGGCACCGTGCATCGGGCCACGCAAAAAGGCCTGCGCCAGAGCCGAGTCCCATTCGAATCCGCCGGTGCCCAATATGACGCCGCGCCGGGCCCGCACGTCAATGGTCTGTTCGGGGCCGGCGATCCGGACACCGGCGACGCCCCCGGCGTCAACGATCAGTTCGGTGGCCCGTGCATTGGTGCACGGAGCGACGCCGATGTCCAGCAAGCCCTTGAGTAACCCTGCGATCAGCGCGGCGCCGGCCACACAGAGCTCACCGGCGCGACTCACATCAGCGTGCAACCTTGCTCTGGTTTCGGCATCGAAACCGACGTTGGACCAGTCGGCCGGGAACGCAGTGATCCGTGCGCCCCAGTCGCCGATCTGGCCGAGATCGAATGGCGCGGCGCTCAGCGACCGGCCTCCCGCCGGTTGGCCCCCCGGCAGTTCGGGCTGGTAGTCCGGGAAGCCCTCGGCCACTTCGAAGCGGAGTCCGCTGTGCGCCTCCACGAAGTCGAGCATCGACGGCCCGGTTCGCACGAAGGTTTCCACCATCGCATCGTCCATCGAACCGAATGACTGCGCGTGTAGATACTTCAGCGCATCGTCGACCGTCAATTCTCTTCCAGTGCAACGGGTGTGCGCCGGAATCCAGGCGATTCCGC
The DNA here is from genome assembly GCF_055419245.1 of Mycobacterium sp. IDUB_37. Lineage (NCBI taxonomy): Bacteria > Bacillati > Actinomycetota > Actinomycetes > Mycobacteriales > Mycobacteriaceae > Mycobacterium > Mycobacterium sp. IDUB_37. The sequence continues at coordinate 205,064 of NZ_JBVAXG010000002.1, forward strand.
CAGATACCGCGGTGGTGCCGCCGACGGTCTCGGACTTCTCGAACACCTGTACCGTGGCGCCCGCGGCAGCCGCCGACAACGCTGCGGTCAGCCCGGCGGCGCCGCTGCCGAGCACCACCACGTCATACTCGTGATCCCAGTCGCGCTTTTGCTTCGGCCAACGTTTCCGGCCCTTCGGCATGCCTGGAGTCCCTTCAGCTCAGCAGTGCGGACAACCGCTCTGCGGCACGGATAACAGCTTCTTTGCCTCGCATCACCACTTCCTCGCGGTGCGAGATGAGGTTGATGCACGTCGGAGGCGACGGCACTGGCCGGCGGACGGCCACGGCCAGACCGTAGGTGTTCGGTTCGATCTCGCCATGGGTGGTGACCCAGCCGCATTGGCGTGCGGCGGTGACCAGGTCCCGCTCCCCGGGACGCGGGGGCATGCTCGCCAGCAGGGCGATGCCGGCCGCGCCACGATCCAGCGGATATCGGCTGCCCTCGTGGAAGGCGAGCTGATAAGCGACCTGCGTCGGCACGATCACCGCAATCGCCACCTGCTCGTCGCCCTCGGCGACCAGCAGCGACACGGTGGTGCCCAACTCGTCAGCCAGGGAACGCAGGGTGGGCAGGCAGAGTTGGCGCACGTTCTGGTCGAACGACGCGCCGAGCGTCGCGAGGCCGGCCGCCGGTCGGTAACGGCCGTCGTCGCCCTTGGAGACCAGCCGGTACTGAGCCAGCGTAGTCAGCAACCGGTATGCGATGGTCCGGTGCACACCGACCTGATCAGCCACCTCTTGCATGGTGAGTCCGGCCGCGGAACCCGCGACCGTCTGCAGCGCGGTGAGGCCCCTGGCCAGCGTCTGCGAACCCGTCATGCCCTTGACAGACCGTTGGGCGAGAGCCAAGCTCTATATATAACGCACATCAGTGTGCGATATTAGCACACAAGATGCTTCAAAAACGAGAACAAGATTTCCGCTGGAAGGGACCGTGGCCGAGTTCGAAAGCGTGTGGAGCGACCTGCAGGGTGTGTCGTTCGAGCAGGGCTACCTCAACGCTGCGGGCGTGCGGACCCGCTACCTTCGGGCCGGTGCCGCAGATCAGCCGGTGCTGATTTTGCTGCACGGCTCCGGGGGACATGCCGAGGCCTACGTCCGCAACCTGGCCTCGCACGCCGAGCACTTCTGGACCTGGTCGATCGACATGCTGGGCCACGGCTACACCGACAAACCGGGGCACCCGCTCGAGATCGGGCACTACGTAGAGCATTTGATGGCGGTGGTGCGCGCCATCGGCGTCGATCGCATCAAGCTCAGTGGTGAGTCGCTGGGCGGTTGGGTCGCCGCTCGGGCGGCCATCGATCACCCCGAGGTCATCGAGCGCCTGGTGCTCAACACCGCGGGTGGTTCTCAGGCCGATCCCGCCGTGATGAAGCGGATCATCACCCTGTCGATGGCTGCCGCCGAAGACCCGGCCTGGGACACGGTCCAGGCGCGCATCAAATGGTTGATGGCCGACAAGTCCAAGGACTACGACGATTTGGTGGCCAGTCGGCAACGGATCTACCGGCAACCTGAGTTCGCCGCGGCAATGAGCGACATCATGGCGTTGCAAGACCCCGACATTCGCTCTCGAAACCTGCTGGGGCCGGACGAATACGGGGCAATCGTCGCGCCCACACTGGTGCTGTGGACCAGCGACGATCCCACCGCGGACGTAACGGAAGGGCGCCGTATCGCCTCGATGATCCCCGGTGCGCGATTCGAGGTGATGCCGGGCTGTGGCCACTGGCCGCAGTACGAGGACGCCAAAACGTTCAATCGTCTACATCTCGACTTCCTGCTGGAGCGCTGATGGTCGATACCGGTCAGGCGGTAAGCGGCAACGGCACAAGCGCGGTCGATGTCTTGATCGTCGGCGCCGGCCCGGTCGGGTTGACTCTTGCCAATATCCTTGGTCTGCAAGGCATCCGAACACTGGTGGCCGAGGAACGCTCGACGCTGATCGACTATCCGCGCGGGGTCGGCCTGGATGACGAGTCGCTGCGCACGTTTCAGTCGGTCGGCCTGGTGGACAACGTTCTTCCGCACACCGTCCCGAACCAGATCCTGCGCTTCTATGACGCCAAACGTCGAGTGCTCGCCGAAATGGCACCCCCCGACGCGCGATTCGGTTGGCCCAAGCGCAACGGATTCGTGCAACCCTTGGTCGACGCCGAATTATTGCGTGGTCTGGACAGATTCGATCACGTGCAGGTGCGGTGGAACCGTCCGATGATCACCTGCGCTCAGGACGCCGACGGGGTCACCGTCGAACTCGGTGGTGAGGGCGGCACCTCGACCGTGCGGGCCCGATATGTCGTCGGCTGCGACGGCGGTCGCAGTCAGACCCGCGGAATGATGGACGTGTCCTTCGACGGCACCACCTCACCCACCCGGTGGCTGGTCGTCGACATCGCCAACGATCCATTGGGACACCCGAACAGCGAAGTCGGAGCCGACCCGGAACGCCCGTACGCCTCGATCTCGATCGCGCACGGAATTCGCCGCTTCGAGTTCATGATTCACGCCGACGAGTCCGATGAACAGGCCGAGGATCCGGCGTTTCTACGGCGAATGCTGGCGCGGATGGTGCCGCACCCCGATCGCGTCGAAGTGATCCGCCGCCGGGTTTACACCCATCATTCGCGGATCGCCGGGGCGTTCCGCAGCGGTCGGATGCTGCTGGCCGGCGATGCGGCACACCTGATGCCGGTGTGGCAGGGGCAGGGGTACAACAGCGGCATCCGCGACGCGGCCAACCTGGGCTGGAAGCTCGCGGCGGTGGTCACCGGACAGGCCGGGGATGCGCTACTGGACAGCTACGACGTCGAGCGGCGTAAGCATGCGCGGGCAATGATCGACTTGTCGACAATGGTGGGTCGCGTCATCTCGCCGACGAACCGCAGGGTCGCGACCGCGCGGGACGCGCTGATCCGTTCGGCGTCGATTGTGCCGTCGCTCAAGCGGTATGTGCTGGAGATGCGGTTCAAGCCGATGCCGCGCTACGACCAGGGTGCGGTCGTCCATTCACTGGGAACCGAACCCCAGTCCGGCTCACCGGCGGGCACGCTGTTCGTCCAACCCCGGGTAGACACCCGCACCGAACAGAACGTTCTGCTCGATGACGTGCTGGGCACCTGGTTCGCGGTGCTGTGCTGGAACAACAACCCGCGCAAGATACTCGGCGAGCAGGCGTTCGCGAAGTGGAAAGCCCTGGGCGCCCGCTTCATTGCGTTACGCCCGCTGACTCAGCTGGGCTGGACGGGTCAGGACGATCCCGATGTCGTCGTCGTCGGCGATCGCACCGGGGGATTGAAAGCCTGGTTCGATACCCATCCGGAATCGGTGGTGTTCCTGCGTCCGGACCGTTGCATCGCCGGGGCGTGCATAGCCCAGCGTTCGCCGGAGTGGAGCAGCGCCATCATCGATGCTCTGACGCTCACGCCGGGAGGGGGTGAATTCGACAGTGCCGCTGGCTCTTTGCTGTATGTCCCACAGCCCGCTACTGAATCTACCGGGGCCACCGCAGAATCTGCTTGACGAAGTCGACGCGGCGATCGCGCAGGCACGCGAATTCGTCTCCGAGTACGACCCCGAACTCGTCGTCATCTTCTCGCCGGATCATTACAACGGATTCTTCTACCGGGTGATGCCGCAGTTCTGTATCGGCATGCAGGCCAACGGAGTTGGTGACTACGGCACCCATGCCGGACCCCTCGACGTAGCCGCAGACATTGCCGAGGACTGTGCGAAGGCAGTCCTCGCCGAGGGTGTCGACCTCGCCGTCTCGACGAGCATGGATGTGGACCACGGCACGGTTCAGCCGCTGGAAAAGCTGTTGGGCACGGCCACCTCGCGCCCACTCGTACCGATCTTCATCAATGCAATCGCGGCTCCGCTGGGCCCGATGCGCCGTTGTCGAGCCCTGGGCACGGCAGTGGGTAATTTCCTTGCCACGCTGGATGAAAGGGTGCTGGTGATCGGCTCCGGCGGCCTTTCACACAGTCCGCCGGTGCCGACGCTGGCCGCGGCAGCACCGGCGGTGCTGCAACGGATCGTGCACGGCCTGCCGATGAGTACCGAGCAGCGGCAAGCCCGACAGACGCAGGTCATCGAAGCGGCACGGAGCTTCGCCGGCGGTGACAGTGACCTGCAGCCACTCAACCCGGCCTGGGACCACCGTTTCCTCGACATCATCGACAGCGGCCACCTGGCGGACTTCGACCAGTGGTCGAACTCCTTTGTGACCAGCGAGGGCGGCAGTTCCGCCCATGAGGTACGCACCTGGGTAGCGGCTTTCGCGGCGTTGGCGACGGCGGGGTCGTATCGGACCACGGTGCGCTACTACAAGCACGCCCCCGAACTGATCGCCGGCTTCGCCATCCGGACGGCGGTGTCGACCGGATGACCGACTTGGTTGGTTTCGAGTCCGGGGACTTCGACTACATGGTCGACGTGCTGGTGGTGGGCTCCGGTGGCGGCGGCATGACCGCCGCGTTGACCGCCAACGCGTGTGGACTCGACGCGCTGGTCGTCGAAAAGTCCAGTCAGTTCGGCGGTTCCACGGCGCTGTCGGGCGGCGGCATCTGGGTCCCGGGCGCGCCCGCACAGCGCAGGGCGGGCTACTCGCCACCGCCCGACGAAGTGGTCGATTACCTCAAGCAGATCACCCAGGGCCTCGTCAGCGACGCACGGATTCGCCAATACGTCGACTCCGCGCCGCAGATGCTGGAGTTCCTCGAAGAGCTGAGCCCGTGGCTCGAATTCGTCTGGAAGCCAGGCTATGCGGACTACTACCCGGAGCTGGCCGGCGGTTCCGAACTCGGCAGCACCATCAATGTGCCGCCCATCGACCTGCGCAAACTAGGTGACGACGAGCAGTACCTGCTGCACCCGCTGGCGCTGGCGCCCAAGGGAATCTGGCTGGGGCCCATGGAACTACGATCTTTCTATCGGATCAGGCAATCCTGGGCCGGCAAAGGCGTCCTGGTGAAGCTGATTTCGCGGATGGTCCGGGCCCGGGTGTTCGGCGAGCGGATCGCGGCGATCGGGCAGTCATTGGCGGCACGGTTGCGACTGGCGATGCGCGACAGCGGCATCCCGCTGTGGCTGGACGCACCGATGGCCGACCTTCTGACCGGGCCGGACGGATCAGTGATCGGGGCGGTACTGGAGCGCAGCGGCAAGCGGCAGCGGATCGGCGCCCGGCGCGGCGTGATCCTGGCGTCCGGCGGCTTCGACCACGACATGGCCTGGCGCAAAGAGCATCAACCCGTAGTGGATCAAGACTGGAGCTTCGGCAACCCAGCGGCTACAGGTGACGGTATCCGCGCCGGTCAGAAGTTGGGAGCCGCCGCAGATCTGCTGGACGAGGCATGGTGGTTTCCCGCCATCCAGTGGCCCGACGGGCGAATGCAATTCATGCTCAACGAGCGGATGATGCCCGCGCAGTTCATCGTCAACGGCGATGGCAGGCGGTTCATCAATGAGGCGGCGCCCTACATGGACTTCGGGCACGCCATGATCGATGGCCAGAAGTCCGGTGTCACGCATATCCCGTGTTGGCTGATCACCGACCATCGGTCCTTCAACCGTTACGTTGTCGGCGGTCATCTGCCGATACCGAAGGTCCCGGCGGCGCCGGTGCCGACCGGACGCAAGGTCCCGACGGCCTGGCTGGAATCGGGGGTCGTCAAGGCCGCGTCGACGTGGGAGGAACTGGCCGCCAAGATCGACGTTCCGGCACCACACCTTCGGGCGACCGCCACCCGGTTCAACCAACTCGCACACAGCGGTCATGACGACGATTTCAACCGTGGTGACAGTGTGTACGACAACTACTACGGCGATCCGACCCTGCCGAATCCCAATCTGTACCCGCTGGGCAAACCGCCCTACTACGCGTTCCGAATCGTGTTGGGGGATCTGGGCACATCGGGTGGCTTGCGCACCGACGAATTCGCCCGGGTGCTCCGAAGCGACGACACCGTGGTGCGCGGACTCTATGCGGTGGGCAACACGTCCGCGGCGGTGATGGGACGCAGCTATGCCGGTGCGGGGGCGACCATCGGGCCGGCCATGACGTTCGGCTTCGTCGCCGCGAAACATCTTGCCGCGCAAACGGTCACAGCAAGCGCTAGTCAGACCCAGGATTCTCCTAGGAGGTAATCATGAAGATCTCATTGTTCTACGAATTCGCGCTACCACGTCCCTGGGTTCCCGACGACGAGCGCCAGATGCTGCAGGACTGCCTCGACGAGGTCGAGGCGGCAGACAAGGCCGGATTCTCCACCGTGTGGCTCACCGAACATCACTTCCTCGAGGAGTACTGCCACTCCACCGCACCGGAAATGTTCTTGGCAGCGGCGAGCCAGCGCACCAAGAACATCCGATTGGGCTTCGGCATCATGCACCTGCCGCCGGCAGTCAACCACCCGGCGCGGGTGGCCGAGCGCATTGCCACCCTTGACCTGATCTCCAATGGTCGAGTCGAATTCGGTACCGGTGAATCGTCGTCAGTGGGTGAACTCGGGGGATTCAACATCGACCCGGCAGACAAGCGTGCGCAATGGGAAGAAGCGCTCGAGGTCTCGATCCGGTGCATGATCGAGGAGCCCTTCTCGGGCTTCAAGGGCAACCACATCGAGATGCCCGCCCGCAATGTCATCCCCAAGCCGCTGCAGAAGCCGCACCCGCCGGTATGGGTCGCCTGCACCCGGCCCGCCAGTGTGCAGATGGCAGCCCAAAAGGCAATCGGCGCTTTGAGTTTCGCTTACACCGGTCCGGGTCCGCTGACCGAGCGGGTCAACGGCTACTACAAGGAATTCGAGGAGAACGGCGTTCCGATCACCCCGGCGATCAATCCGAACATCCTGGCCATCGGCGGCGACCTGTCGATGATGGTCGCCAAGACCGACGAGCAGGCCCTGCAGCGTCTGGGCCAGGGCGGCGGCTTCTTCTCGTTCGGCATCATGCACTACTACATGACCGGTGTGCACACTCCCGGGCGAACCGGAGTGTGGGAACGCTACCTCGAGGAGGTCGAGAAGGATCCGACTTTGGCGTACGGTCCGGGCCGTGGTGCGATCGGTTCCCCGGCCACGGTCCGGGAGTTCCTGCGCGGCTACGAGGAGAGCGGTGTGGACGAAATCATCCTGTTGCTCAACCCGCGCAGCCACGAGGGCACCATGGAGTCGATCGAGCTGATGGGCAAAGAGGTGCTGCCTGAATTTATCGAACGTGATGCGAAGCAGGTGGCCGAGAAGGCCACCAGGCTGGCACCGGTGATCGAGAAGGTCGAGGCGCGCCGGCGGGAATCGACGACTCCGCCGTTCGACGAGCACTACTCGTTCGGCGGCCTGCCGACCGGTCGTGGCGGCAATTTCACCGCCAGTGAGATTCCCGAGGCTATGGCCGAGATCAACGAGGGTCGGGTGCAGGCGGCTCAGCGGTTGAAGGACGACGCGGTTGAAGGCCGAGCCAAGTGACACCGAAGGCCGGCTGACTTGGCGCGAATCGACGAGTTGTGGCGCTATGACGGCCGCCGTGCCGTCGTCACCGGCTGTGCATCGGGTATCGGCGCGCTGGTGGTGCAGCAGCTCAACGAACTCGGCGCGGAGGTCGTCGGACTGGATTTGAGCCGACCGGACGCCGAGATCAGCACCTACATCAACGACTTTCACCAGGTTGACCTGTCCGACTCGGCGTCGATCGACGAGGCAGTCGCGTCCATCGGAGGACCGGTCGATGCGTTGTTCAACATTGCCGGAGTCTCGTCAGGCGTTGGTGACCCGCTGCTGGTCGTCACCATCAACTTCCTCGGGCTGCGGCATCTCACCGAGGCGCTGGTCCCCAGCATGGCCACCGGATCGTCGATCGTGAGTGTCTCATCGCTGGCGGCCGCGGCATTTCGCGAGCACCTGCGGGACGTGGCACCGCTGTTGGCCACCCCCACCATGCAAGACGGCATCGAATGGTGTGAACGTCGACCCGAAGCGCTGGGTACCGGTTATCAGCTGGCCAAGGAAGCCGTCATTCTCTACTCCATGCGGCGCGTCTCCGATCTCGGCGCCCGTGGTATCCGGATCAACTGCACCGGCCCAGGAGTCACCGAAACACCGATCCTCGACCAGTTGCGAACCGCCTACGGACCGGCTTTTCTCGACGACATACCAAAGCCACTGGGTCGGGTGTCAGATCCAGCGGAACAGTCTTCGGTGTTGTTGTTTCTGAATAGCGATGCCGCCAGCTATATTTCGGGCCAGGTGGTGTGGGTCGACGGCGGAAATGTTGGTGCTGCGATCGCCCGTGAACTCGAGTAGAAGAGAGGACTGATGGGCGGCAACCTAGCTTCGATGGCCGACTTTCGCCGGGCTGCAGACGATTTGAGCAACTGGGGACGCTGGGGCGATGATGACGAACTCGGCACCCTGAACTTCATCACCGCCGAGAAAGTGCGTCAGGCCGCGAGCCTGGTCCGGCACGGCAAGGTTTTCCCCCTCGGGGTGGACTTCGGGTCATCGGGCCCGCAAGGCGCATTCGGCTTCCGCCACAACCCCATTCACGTCATGACCGTCGACGGCGGCGACGCGAACTCTCTGCTGGAGTACGGGCCGGGGTGGGAGAAGAATCCGACCGCTGCGCAACTGAGTAGCTATCTCGCCGACAATCCGTTCCGGTTCAACGACGACATGATCATCATGCCTTTACAGGCCGCAACCCAGTGGGATGCGTTGTCCCACGTTTACTACGAAGACAAGCTCTACAACGGCTTCCCGGCCGCCTCGGTGACCAGCTTGGGGGCCTTCCACTGCGGTATCGACAAGACGGACGTCAAGGGCATCACCTCGCGCGGGGTGCTGCTGGACCTGGTACGCCACCGCGGCGCCGAGGTGTTCCTCGAACACGGAAACCCAATCACTCCAGAGGAACTGGATGACGTGGTCCGGGCGCAGGGGGTGACGATCGAGAGCGGCGACATCGTCCTGATCCGAACCGGCTGGTGGACAAGGTTTCTCATGACCGGCGACAAAATGGAACCGTACTCGGGTCTGGACTGGCGCTGCGCCCGGTGGTTGCACGATCATGAAGTCGCAGCTGTGGCAGCCGACAATCTTCAGGTCGAGGACCCGGTATCCGGTGTCGAGGGCCTGTTCCTGCCGTTCCACCTGCTCTGCCTGCGCGACATGGGGCTGATGCTCGGCGAGTACTGGGATCTCACGCCGCTGGCCGACGACTGCGCCTCCGACGGAGTGTATGAGTTCCAACTCATCGCTCCGCCGCTGAGAATTACTGGGGCAGTGGGCTCCCCGGTCAACCCGATCGCGATCAAATGATGCAAATACACCGCAGAACCGTCGAGATCGACGGCCTCGTAACGGGTTATCTGGAAGCGGGTGAAGGCGATCCGGTGGTGCTGCTGCACGGGGGCGAGTTCGGGGCCAGCGCGGAACTGGGTTGGGAACACAACATCGGCACGCTTGCGGAGCACTACCGGGTACTCGCCCCGGATCAGCTCGGGTTCGGACATTCGGCGAAGGTCATCGACTTCGTCAACAGCAGGGCGATGCGGATCCGGCACGTTGCCCGGTTCTGCGAGGTGCTCGGCGTCGAGTCGGCGCACTTCGCCGGAAACTCCATGGGCGCAATCAACTTGCTCACCGATACGACCTCGGATGCACCCCTGCTTCCGGTGCGCAGCATGGCGATCATCTGCGGCGGCGGGGCGATACAGCAGAATCATCACTTCGATGCGCTGCAGAGTTACGACGCCACGCTGCCGGCGATGCGGCACATTGTCGAGGCGCTGTTCTTCGATACCCGCTACCTGGACGACGAAGACTATGTGTGGCGTCGCTACGAGTCGAGCATTGCACCCGGCGCGTGGGAGTCGGTGGCGGCGGTCAGGTTCCGCCGCCCCAATGCCGCATCACTCGGCGCCCCGTCGAGTGCCCGGCCGTATCAACGGATAAACGTGCCGACACTTGTCATCGAGGGACGCGGCGACAAACTGCTGCCGCAAGGCTGGGCCGCCGAGATCGCCCAGCAGATCGAGGGGGCGCGCGCGGTAGTCGTCGAAGCGGCGGGTCATTGCCCGCAGATCGAGCAGTCGTCAACTGTCAATGAACTGCTGCTGGACTTCTTCGCTACTTAGCAGCGTTCTCGCCTACCGGCGGCACCGGAGCAAGTGCGCGGAGCACGGCGACGGACAGGTCGGCCAACATGGCCGCCACCTCGATGGTGTCCTCTCGGGGTCCGGCGAGCCACGTTTCGATGAGGTGGCTGAGGCCACCCACAACGAACTGAGCGGCGCGACGCAACGTCGCGGGATCGGGCGAATATGCGCCGATTATCCCCGGAGAGTGTTGAATCACGAGTTCGGCGACCATGCCCAGGATCTGCTTTCGGTGTTCGGGTAGTCCCTCGATGCCGCTCACGTCGCCGGAGGCGATGTGGTAGATGTGCGGGTCGGCGGCGACTTTTCCGAGGAAGGTGACCGCCGCTGCCCGTAGTTGGTCGTCGAGCACGGTGGGATCACCTACACCCGCCTCCACCAGAGTTTCGAGTAACTCGTCACGGACGCCGTCCGACACGGCGAACAGCAGCGCTTCTCGATTGGGAAACTGCTCATAGAAGTAACGGGGGATCAGCCCGGCGGCGCTGCACACTCCACGAACGGATACTTCGTTCGCCCCGGATTCGCCCCAGATCTGGCGTCCGGCCGCGAGCAGTTTGCGGCGGCGCTCGGCTCGGCGCTCGGCGGCACTGATGCCGCCATAGTCGCGGATTACTTCAGCGCGTTTCATTGACTTCACTTTACCCGAAATTTACATTTGAATTTATTCAATTTCTGAACATGCGCGTTATCCAAATTCGTTCGCGGTCAAGGGAGATCGTTAATGCATGAATTGATTCCGGTGTCGATCCCGGCTCGCCACCCGGGCGAGCCGGGAGCAGTCCCCGGCCCGGTCCGGTTGCTCGCGACATTGTTGGGCTTGCGCGAGCCCACGTCCGAAGAATGGCGGCTACTCGGCGAGCATTTGACCATCGGCGACGAACCGATGGACCGACTGGTCGAGTGGATGTCCGCCACCGGAATGAAACAGACACGGCCGCTTTTCGATCGGGCCGTCGCCGAGGGTGTCGCCAGCGTTGCGGACGCTCCGGAACCGCTTCGCGAGTTCTTCGATGCAGTCGAGGCGGTACCCGAATGGGTGGATTGGGGTGCGGTGCGCCGCGGGCAGCGGACGCTGCGCAGTGGTGGCGCTGATGGCATGTACATCGCGCGCGACGTCTCGTTGCTGGGCGGATATCAGTTCTCCGGCTTCAACAAGACGTTGCTTCGGACGGGCGCTTTGGAGAAGGGGTCGAACCAGCGCTTCGCGGAAACGATGCAGTGGGCGATGGACGTCATCTCTGACCGCGGTTTGCTCCCGCTCGGTGTCGGTTACCGGTCAACGATCCGGGTGCGCCTGATTCACGCGTTGGTGCGACGCTACCTTGCAGCGGCACCGGACTGGTCTGCGCAGGAGTGGGGTCTGCCGATCAACCAGACCGACATGGCAGCGACGCTGGTCGGCGCTCTCATCGCCCCGACCGCCGGCGCGCTAGCGATGGGTATCGTGCCCACCCCAAGGGAGTTGGACGATGTCGCGCATCTGACCCGCTACGTCGGCTGGCTGATCGGGGTACGGGATCAGTGGCTGCCCAACGACTTTCGGGACGGCATCCGCGTGCTCTATCACACCTCGACGGCACTTGCGCACCCCGACGAATCCACCAAACAGCTTGCGGTGCCGATGGTCAGTGACCCGCTGTCCTGGCGGTACGACAACATGCCGGGCCTGCGCCGCAGGCTGGCGTGGGCTCAGCACCTGTCGGTGACGAGTGCCTTTCTCGGACCCCGGGCGATGCAGACTCTGGGTTTACCCGGGTACATCCCACCCTGGTATCCACTACTGCGGATTCCGGTCAACCTGACTCGCAGCCTCGCCGCAGTGGCACTCCCGGGTGGTCGAGACCGGGCGGCGGCGCGTGGCGAGCGCGAGCAGAAAGCGCTGATGCACACCATCACTGGAAACGACCAGGCGACGATCGGTGCCGCCGCAGACACGATCAGGGTTGCCTGAGAGCGTCCCGGCGGGGTCATCAGTAGAGGTAGTCTATCCGCGTCATCATGCCGGCGTCTTGATGATAAGTGTTGTGGCAGTGCATAACCCAGGTTCCTGGATTGTCGGCGAACAGCACAGCGCGCAGTTGCTGCTTGGGTAGCACAATGACGGTGTCCTTGCGGGCGCCGAGCGTCCCGTCGGGCTTGATCACCTGATATGTGTGACCGTGCAGATGGATTGGGTGGTACATCATCGTGGTGTTGTCGAATACCAGGGTCGGTCGCTGGCCCTCCCGCACGTGCAGCGGATTGGTTCGACTGTAGGGCTCCCCGTTGATCATCCAGTCGTATTTCGTCATCGTGCCGCCGAGGACGACCGGCAGGTCGAGGTTTGCTTCAGGACGACCCAAATTGGCCGCCGTCACCGCGGTGAACATCTCGATCGTCCCGACCCGCTTGGTCAGCTCAACCGGCCGGAACTGCGGGTCGGGTGGGCTGCCTTTCCCGGTGGACAGCAGCGCACGTGCCAACGCGTTCTTGCCCTCCGCGGATGCGACCAACGGGAATACCCCGTCCGCTGCGGTCACGACGACGTCGTAGCGTTCGGCCATGCCGATCAATACCGCGTCGACCTGGGTCGGTATCACCGGGAAGCCGTCGGTATGGGTGACCGTCAGCGAATGCCCTGCCAGCGCGACGCGAAACACGGTGTCAGAGGCAACGTTGATAAGACGGATCCGGATGCGCTGCTTCGGTTTTGCGGTGAAGGTGGTGGGGGCTTCGGGAATTCGGCCGTTGATCAGGTAGTAGGGGTAGGCGACGTCGCCGGCGTCGCCGCCCAGCAGATCGCTCGTCCCGACGGCACCGCCCGGAGCCCCCGGCATGCCGGGCATGCCGGGCATCCCGCTCGTGGGACTGGCCGGCCCGGACGATGTCGGCGAGCTTGATGGGCTCGAACTGGTACTCGGGGTGCCGCTGGTGGTCCGGGGCGTCCCGGAAGTGGTCCCGGAAGTGGTCGGAGTGGTGGTCGACGACGGAGGAGGCTTCGGGGGCTCCTCCATGGGAGGCTTGTTCGGGCTGGTCAGCGCGTCGTAGATCTGCTGTGGGGACTTGCCGACGCCGTCGGTCCAATCATCAAGGATGACAATCCATTCGGCGTCGTAACGACCGATCTCGGTGGGATCGTCGATGATGAACGGCAGGTACAGGCCTTTGTCCGCGTCGAGTCCGGTGTGCGGATGGGCCCAGTAGGTGCCGGCATTCGGAACCGAGAACCGATAGGTGAAGTCTTGGCCGGCCGGGATGTTCGGGGTGGCGGGTTCGGCGCCGTCCATATCGTTGCGAATCGCGATGCCGTGCCAGTGCACCGATGTGGGGCGGTCGAGTTTGTTGCTCACCGAGACGACGACCTCGTCGCCGACGGTGGCCCGAATCAGCGGTCCGGGGATGCTGTCGCCGTATGCCAGCGTGTCGACGATTCGGCCGCCGATGTCGACCTTCGCCGGTTGTGGCGCCAGGCTGGCGGTTACGGTCCTTCCGCTGTGCGGACGGGCAGCCTCGGCAGCCGCTATCGCAGCGGACATGGGTGATGTGGGTGCCCTGCCGCTGCACCCGGCGAGCGCGAATCCACCAACAATTCCGGCGGCTATGAAGCCGCGCCGGGTGAGCCCCTGGCTGTCAGAGGGGTTACCACTTGTCGGTAGCACCGGCATCGCCCGCTCCTCGTCTGTGTTGCTAGGTGGTAGTCGCTTCCGAACGCCTACCACCCTGCTCAGGTATCAGTCATCGTGCAACCCGGTTTGCCGGTGATGCTGGTGAACTTAACTTTACACATACCCTATGGGGGTATATGTTGCTGGTATGGCAGTCCACTCCGCCCGCTTGCCGCGATTCGCGTTCGTCGCGATCGTCGCGGCATGGTCGATAGTGGCGGTGCTGGCGCCATGCTGGTCGCCGCAACAGGGACACCACGCCGCGCATCCGATTCATCCGCTGGCCGCGGCAGTGGGTGCCGAGTTCATGGTCAATATGAACCACGCGCATTTATCGGACAATTCGACTCCGCCGTGCCCGTTGAACTTTGCCAACGCACCGGTGCCCCGCTCCGAATCAACGGCTTTCGCGCCTGAGCTGGCGTGGTCGGCCCCGGTTGCCACGGATACACACGCCCACCGGCTCAAGCTTGCCGGACGTGGTCCGCCGGGTGGGTTGACTCGCTCCGGCCAAAATCTCTTGATTCGTTACTGCCTGACTCGTCGCTGACGGGTCAGCGCCCGGTCGTATGGCTATTCGCCACGACCAGTGACCGCTGACCCATATCCCACCTTGGTTGAAGCCGTGCCTCAATGCCGGCCGATGCAGAAGCGATGAGAAAAATGAACATCAACCTGCCCGTCACTGCCAATGCCCTTGTCAGCGCGGCCGATCCGCTGATTCTTGTTCCCGGTCGATCGCATCTCACCTCAGTGCGTCTGGGCCCCGTTCGCGGCCAGATCCGCGATCGCTACCGCAAGATTCCCGAGGGATACCAACTCCCGCCGGGCCGGAATCGCCACCTTGGCAGCATGGTCGGTAACACCCCGGTGCTCTGGGTCTCCGGAAACGCGAGCCCGGTGCGCGCCGCCGACCGCGGATTCTGGGCCAAATTGGAGGGATACAACCCCGGCGGTATGAAGGACCGTCCTGGCCTGCACATGGTCGAACGTGCCCGCGCCCGAGGCGATCTCGCGCCGGGTGGGGCAATAGTCGAATCAACCAGTGGAACACTGGGATTGGGCCTGGCGTTGGCGGGCAATCTTTATCGACACCCCGTCACCCTGGTCACCGATCCAGGCCTGGAACCGATCATCGCGCGGATGTTGACCGCCTATGGCGCCCGGGTCGACGTGGTCACCGAACCACACCCGGTGGGCGGGTGGCAACAGGCCCGCAAGGACCGGGTCAAACAACTGCTGGCCGCCGACCCCAGTGCCTGGAATCCCAATCAGTACAGCAACCCCGACAATGTCGATGCCTACCGCTCGCTGGCGCTCGAGCTGATGAGCCAACTCGGCGACGTCGATGTGCTGGTGTGCTCGGTCGGTACCGGCGGTCATTCGGCCGGTGTTGCCCGAGTTTTGCGAGAGTTCAACCCGGACATGCGCTTGATCGGTGTCGACACCGTCGGGTCCACCATCTTCGGCCAGCCCGCGGCGAGCAGGCTGATGCGCGGCTTGGGCTCCAGCATCTACCCGGACAACGTCGACTACGGCGCGTTCGATGAAGTGCACTGGGTCGCGCCCGACGAGGCCGTCTGGGCTGCGCGCAACATGGCGGCCACCCACTACGCCAGCGGCGGGTGGAGTGTTGGTGCGGTGTCACTGGTCGCCGGATGGGCTGCGCGCACCCTGCCGTCGGACACCACGATCGCCGCGGTGTTCCCCGACGGCCCCCAGCGGTACTTTGACACCATCTACAACGACGATTTTTGCAACGAACACGGTCTGCTCGGACGGCAGCCAGCAAGCCGGCCCGATGAAATTGCTTCGCCGACCGATGCCGTCGTCACCCGCTGGACGCGCAGCACCGCGATCGTCAAGCCCGCGCGGGCGGTGGCCCGATGAGATTCCTAGCGCAATTCCGCAGTTTCAACCGGCCCAGCCGGGTGCTGATGATCAATCAGTTCGGCATCAACGTCGGCTTCTACATGTTGATGCCGTATCTGGCGGACTACCTCGCCGGCCCACTCGGGCTGGCGGCCTGGGCCGTTGGCCTGGTACTCGGGGTGCGCAACTTCTCCCAGCAGGGCATGTACTTCGCCGGTGGCACGCTCGCCGATCGGTTCGGGTACAAACCGCTGATCGTCGCGGGATGTCTCTTACGCACCGGAGGTTTCGTGCTGCTGGCGGTGGCGCAGTCCCTGCCCGGCCTGTTGATTGCCTCGGCGGCAACGGGTTTCGCCGGGGCGCTGTTCAACCCGGCGGTGCGGGCCTACGTCGCGGCTGACTCCGGCGACCGCAAGATCGAGGCATTCGCGACCTTCAACGTCTTCTACCAGTCGGGCATCTTGGCCGGACCCTTGGTGGGGCTTGCGTTGTTGACGTTGGATTTCCGGGCGACCGTGCTCGGTGCTGCCGCGGTGTTCGCCGTGCTGACCATTGCACAGATGTTTGCACTGCCTCAACAGGCTCCCGATCATGACACCGAACGGACCTCGACCCTGCAGGACTGGGGCACGGTGCTGCGCAACCGGCGATTCCTGGGGTTCGCCGCGGCCATGATCGGTACCTATGTGCTCGGCTTTCAGATCTACCTGGCACTACCCATGCAGGCCGCGGCGCTGCTGCCAAACCACGCATCCCTCCTGGTAGCAGCGATGTTTACGATATCGGGGGTGCTCGCGGTCGCCGGTCAACTGCGCATCACCCGTTGGTTCGCGGCCCGCTGGGATGCTGGCCGCAGCCTGGTCGTCGGAGCGGTGATCATGGCCGTGGCCTTCCTGCCGCTCGCGGTTGTCCCGAATGGCGAGCGGTTCGGAACCGCTGGTGGTGTCGCGGCCTTCCTGCTGTCGGCGGGCCTGGTTTCCATCGCTTCGGCTGCGCTGTTCCCGTTCGAGATGCGTACCGTTGTCGCCCTGGCAGACGACAAGCTGGTAGCGACGCACTACGGGTTCTACAGCACCATCGTCGGTGTGGGAATTCTGGCGGGCAACCTTGTGGTCGGGTCGTTGATAAGCGTGGCGCACCGGCTGAATATCGATGAATTAGTTTGGGGTGCCTTGGTTCTCGTGGGTCTGTTGACCGTACTGGCGTTGTACCGGCTCGCCCGCGTGCCGACCCCTGCCGTTGCTCAGGCCATGGCCGCGTAGATCAACCGGGTGTACTTCTGGGTGCGGTCAGACCCGGCGGCGGTCACCTGACCCATCCTGTTCATCACGTAGGAGAACGTCATCCGGCGATCGAGATCCATCACCACCATGGAACCGCCCCAGCCGCCCCAGTAGCAGATTCTTCCGTTCGGAATGTCAGGCACCGCTTCGGGTTTGGGCAAGGCGTAGCCGATACCCCAGCGTGCGGGCATACCCATCACCAGGTCGATCCCGTCGGCCTGCTCGGAGAAGATCAGGTCGATTGTCTCCGGGTGCAGGAACCGCCGGCCGTTGACGTTGCCGCCCAACGAGATCGCCGACAGCGATTGCACCAGCGAGCGTGCGTTGCCGTGTCCGTTGGCCGACCCGATATCCGCGCGGCGCCAGGCCGTCGTCTGGGCCAGCAACGCGGCTTCGCTGTTCGGCGCGAGCGCCCCGAATGTCTTGCGCATGGGATGTTCCTCGGGGAGTAGATCCAGCGGTAGGTCCAGCGCGGGCGGCGGGATCAACTCGGCGATGCGGCTGTCGTCCTCAGGCCGTGCGCCGATTTGAATGTCAGCGCCCAGGGGCTCGGAGATTTCCTTGCGGACAAACTCTTTGAGCGTCATACCGGTGATTCGACGCACGATCTCGCCAATCAGGTGGCCGCTGGTCACCGCGTGATAACCCGATGCGGTGCCCGGTGTCCACCATGGTGCCTGCGCCGCCAGTTGCGCAGTGGACTTCTCCCAGTCGTAAATGTCATCAATCGTGAACGGCAGCTCCCACCCCGACACTCCGGAGGTGTGGCTGAGCACGTGGCGCACCTCGATGCCCTGCTTTCCGTTCGCGGCGAACTCCGGCCAGTACTTGGCGACGGGCGCGAACGGGTCGAGCAGGCCGCGGTCGATGAGCACCAGGGCGGCCAGGGATGCGATGTTCTTGGTGCTGGAAAAGACGTTGACGATGGTGTCCTGGTTCCACTGCCTGGTCTTGGCACGATCGACGTATCCGCCCCACATGTCGACGACCAATTGGCCGTCGATGTCGATCGCTATCGCCGCGCCGAGCTCGCCCCCGGTGTTGATCTCATCGGCGAGTGCGCGGGCCAGGTCGGCGAAGCGCGGATCGCAGTGTCCTGCAATGACGGCATCTACCGCGGATTCGCAGAATTGTCGGGTCATTATTGGTCTCCTCGTGTGTCGGTCTACCGACTATGCGGCGCGCACCGGGACCGCAGCATTGGCCGGATTGCGTAATTTCGGCACGGTGGCGACTGCTCTTGGATGTACGCATATTCGCTGATGTTGACCGGCGCCGGAGCGTCGCATGCTGGCTAGCATGGGTGAATCTGATCCCCGCGCGGGCGGGCCGCCGGTGAACTGGAGTGAGGTGGGCGTGAGCGAATTGCCTACCGGAACGGTGACGTTGCTACTGGCCGACGTCGAGAGTTCCACCGCCTTGTGGCAAAGCCAGCCGGCTGAGATGACCGAAGCGGTAGCGCGCTTAGACGCGACGCTCTCTCTTCTGGTGGATGTCCACCGCGGGGTACGTCCCGTCGAGCAGGGCGAGGGTGACAGCTTCGTCATCGCCTTCACTCGGGCCAGCGACGCCGCCTTGTGTGCCTTGGCATTGCAGGGCGCGCCGCTGGCGCCGTTGAAGCTGCGTATCGGCCTGCATTCGGGCGAGATTCAGCTGCGCGACGCGGCCAACTACATCGGTCCCACTATCAATCGGGCCGCGCGAGTGCGCGACCTTGCCCACGGTGGCCAAACCGTACTGACTGCCGCGACCGAGCAGCTGGCGGTCGATCACCTGCCGCACGGCGCATGGCTGACCGACCTGGGTAGTCATCAGCTGCGCGACTTGGCCCGACCCGAGCGTGTTCTGCAGTTGTGCCATCCTGACTTGCGCGTCGAGTTCCCGCCGCTGCGTTCACCGAATAGGACTGCCGTACAGAATGTTCCGATTCCACTAACCAGCTTCGTGGGACGCAGTGCCGAAATCGCTGAAGTCGGGCGGCTTCTCGTCGACCACCGATTGGTGACGCTGACCGGTGCGGGTGGTGTCGGCAAGACACGCTTAGCCATCCAACTGTCAGCTCGCCTTGCCGAAGATTCTGGTATGTCGCCTCAATACGTCGACCTCGCCCCCATCGCCGACCCGGACCTGGTCGGGGCCGCTGTGGTCCAGTCGATGGGACTGCACCACGTGCCGGGCCGCTCGATTGTCGACACGCTCACCGCACGCATCGCCGACCGTGCGGCACTGATCGTGCTCGACAATTGCGAACACCTCCTGGAAGCTGTTGCGGCACTTGTTGTTGCGTTGCTGAGCCGGTGCCCGGCCGTGCGAATTCTGGCAACCAGTCGCGAACCGCTACGTACCGCCGCCGAGGTGAACTGGCAGGTTCCCTCGTTGCCGCTGGCAGACGCGGCCGTCGAGTTGTTCACCGACCGCACCCGCCACGTCCGACCCAACTTCATCCTCACTGAGGCGAACGTCGATGCAGTCACCGAGATATGCCGCCGACTGGATGGCATGCCGCTTGCGATCGAACTGGCCGCTGCCCGCATGCGGGCACTTTCGGTGGCAGACATCAGGGACAGCCTGCACGACCGATTTCTCTTACTTACCGGTGGTGCGCACACCGCGGTGCGGCGCCAGCAGACCTTGCGCGCTTCGGTGGACTGGTCACATTCGATGCTCTCCGACGCCGAGAAAGTGCTGTTCCGACGGTTGGGAGTGTTTGCTGGGGGATTCGACCTCGACGCCGCCGTAGCGGTGTGCGGCGGCGCGGGCATGCAGCGGTATCAGGTGCTCGACCAGTTGAGCCTGCTGGTGGACAAATCACTGGTACAGACCGACAACCTCGGCGAGCGGGCGCGATACCGGATGCTGGAGACCATCCGCGCCTACGCAGTCGAGGAACTGGACAAGTCCGGTGACGGTGAGGCGGTTCGTGGCCGGCACCGCGACCACTACACCGCGCTGGCCGCCGAGCTGGATACACCGACGCGCAACAATTTTCGCCGCAATGTCGAGCGCGTCGAGTTGGACATCGACAATCTGCGGGCCGCTTTCGCGTACTGCTGCGATCTCAGTGAGCCCGCTGCGGCGTTACAGCTTGCATCGTCGCTGCAGCCGCTGTGGCAGTGCCGCGGACGGCTGAGGGAAGGGTTGACTTGGTTCGATTCGGTATTGGCCGACCATAGCTTCGACGCCGAAACCGTGACCCCGGCGATATCCGCCCGCGCCATAGCCGACAAAGCGGTCCTCGACTCGTTCACTGTGGCCACCGATGGCCAGGCACTGGTCGAACAGGCCGTTCAGACGGCGCGGGAACTCGGCGATCCGGCGCTGCTGGCCCGGACCCTCACCGCGAGCGGCTGTCTTGCCGGTCTCGACTTCAATTCGGCCGCAGCCTATTTCGCCGAAGCGATTGAACTAGTGCGGATGACGGGCGATGACTGGCGGCTCAGTCAGATCCTGGGTCGCCAGGCCTATATCGCGGCGATGGCCGGCGATCCCGGAACCGCCATCGCCATCGGCAGTGAGGGAGCCGACATTGCCGATGCGCTGGATGACTGGTCGAATGCGCACTGGTGTCGTTGGGCCGTTGGGATGGCCCAGATGTTTCAAGCCGACCTGGTCGGTGCCATAGACACATTTCGCGTGGTCTTAGCCGACAGTGAATCCGAAGGCGACGTCTTCGGCGTGACGTTGTGTCTGGTCAGCCAGGGCTGCTGCCTGGTGTATCGCGGTGACGCGGCGGCAGCCCGTGCGGTCGGCCGCGCGGCGATGACGGCGGGCGCCGAACTCGACGTCGTGCTCGAACTAGCCGCCGCGACCGTTGTGGCGCTGGCCGCCGTTGCTGACAACGATGTGCACACCGCACGTGAGATCGGTGCGAAAGTCTGGGAGTACCCCGGAGTCCACCGTGGCACGGTCGCTATCAGTGCGATTGCTCAATGTGCTCACCTCGAGGGCGATCTGGCCAAGGCGCGAGCGCTGGCCGACGAGGCGGTCGCCACGCTGCGTGGCTGGCACCGGATGTGGGCGTTGGTCATTCGTGCCTACATCGCAGCGGACCTGGGGGATACCGAACAATCGCGGCGCGATTCCCATCAGGCTTTGTCGATCGCCGTCGAGATCGAAGCGGCTCTCGGCCTTCCCGCGATCTTGGAGTGTCTGGCCAGACTTGGGGTGCTCGGTGGCGAGTATACCTACGCAGCAAGGCTTTTCGGTGCAGCGGATACCATGCGCAGGCGTACCGGCGAGTACCGCTTACCGGTGTATCAGGCCGGATACGCAGACGCGCTCGAGGCCTGCCAGATCGAACTGGCTGATGCCTTCGAGCCGGCTTGGACCGACGGCCTCGCACTCTCGTCCGAGGACGCGATCGCCTATGCGCTGCGTGGACGCGGCGAACGAAAACGGCCGTCTACCGGCTGGGCGGCGCTGACCCCCACGGAGCTGGACGTGGCGCGCCTGGTTAGTGAGGGCTTGACGAACAAGGACATTGCGGATCGCCTGTTCATTTCCCCACGCACTGTCCAGGCGCACCTCACGCACGTGTACACCAAGTTGGGCTACACCTCGCGGGTACAGCTTGCCCAAGAGTCGGTGCGGCGCGAACAGCTGCCCTAAGGGCGCGAGGCGCGACTACTGCGCGCCGCTCGGCACCCGGGAAGCCATCCACTCGCCGAACTTGGTGGGGTAGACCGTGACTTCTTCGCCTTCGATCGGAACGATCATGCGATCGTCGAGCACCGCTCCGTAGTACTGGGCCTCGGGGTCGGTCAACACCTGACGCGTGTCACCGGTCGCCGCAAGACGGGTTCGGATGAAGTCGTCCATGCCCTGCTTTTCGGGCCCGGCGATGTTGATCAGCCCGTTGACCGGATCGCCGATCGCGGCACGGGTGACGGCCGCGGCGACATCTGCGGCAGCGATGGGTTGGAAGGCCCCGTGCGGCGCGCGCACCGTGTCACCGTCGGTCAACGAATCGGCAATGCCGTCGACGAACTCGAAGAACTGGGTCGCCCGCACGATCGAATAGGGAGATCCCGAGTCCTCGATCACCTTCTCTTGAGCGACTTTGCCGCGCATGTAGCCGCTGGACGCCGCCCGGTCGGCTCCCACGATCGACAGCGCGACGTGGTTCCGCACACCGGCGGCCCGCTCCGCCTCCAGAAGATTGCGGGAGGAGGTGGTGAAGAAGTTCAGCACGTCCTCGTCGGTCCAGGAGGGTGAGTTGGACACGTCCACCACGGCATCGACGCCGGCCACCGCTTCGGCGACACCCTCGCCGGTCAGTGCGTTGACACCCGAACTCGGCGATGCCGAGATCGCCTCATGTCCCAGTTCGGTGAGGTTGGCGACTACTTGCGAGCCGATGAGCCCGGTGCCACCGATGACCAAAACCTTCATTGCCGTGCCTTTCCCGTTTCCCGATAACTGGCACCTTCAGCATCGTCTCGCCAGTGGGCCACGGGAACCCTGGAAAGTCCGTAGTCCATCTCGGAGCTCTCCCGTGGCGGATGATCTTAAATCAACTGCTTGACTTAATGGCAGCGACGCCGATTAACTCGACTTGTGGTCAACGAACTGGCGGACAAGGTTGCCGTCGTCACCGGTGGGGCGTCGGGGATCGGTCGCGGCCTCGTGGAGCGGTTTGTCGCCGAGGGCGCGCGCGTCGTCATCGCCGATATCGAAACCGACGGCGGCGAGGCCCTCGCGTCCACGCTGGGCCATAGCGCACTGTTTCACCGCACCGACGTGTCAGATCCCGGACAAGTCGGTGCGCTGATATCGGCCACGGTCGAGAAGTTCGGTGGCCTGCATGTCATGGTGAACAACGCCGGCATTTCCAGCCCCCTGGGCCGCCTGCTCGACGACGACTTCGCCGACTTCCACCGCGTCATGGCGGTCAATGTCCTCGGGGTGATGGTGGGTACCCGTGATGCCGCGCGGCACATGGCGGCCAATGGCGGCGGATCCATCATCAATGTGAGTTCTATCGGCGGCATCCAGGCCGGCGGTGGCGTGGCGACCTATCGGGCGTCGAAGGCCGCGGTCATTCAGTTCACCAAGTCGGCGGCAATTGAACTGGCGTATAAAGAGATTCGGGTGAATGCCATCGCGCCGGGCAGCATTCCAACGCCGATCCTGGCTTCGTCGGCCAAAGACGTGGATCCCGCGGAACTGGAACGATTCGAGGCGCAGATCCGTCAGACGATGCGCGACGACCGTCCGCTCAAGCGCGACGGAACCCCTGACGACGTCGCGGAAGCCGCTCTGTATTTCGCCACCGACCGGTCGCGTTACGTCACGGGAACCGTGTTACCGGTGGACGGTGGGGCCTCGGCGGGCAAGGTGATCCGGTCCAGAAAGCAAAGCTAGGAAGCCATGACCGCTCGGTTCCAGAACTCGGCACGGTAGTCATGCTGCGAACGATAGCCCGCGTCGCACTGGGTGCCTTCCTCGCCTTCGCCGGGGTGGCCCATCTCAGTTTCGCCCGCACCGCCTTCTATGCCCAGGTGCCGCATTGGCTGCCGTTGAACGCAGACTTCATCGTCGTCGCCTCGGGCGTGGTGGAGATTGTGCTCGGAGCGAGCCTACTGCTGCTGACCCGGTGGCAAGTGTTGCTCGGCTGGATCGCAGCGATCTTCTTCGTGCTGGTATTTCCCGGCAATATCTCCCAATTCGCAACACACACGAGTGCTTTCGGACTGGATTCGGACCTGGCCCGGGGTATCCGGCTGCTGTTCCAGCCGGTACTGGTGGTCTGGGCGCTGTGGTGCACGGGGGCGTGGGATGCCATCGGAAAGCCCACCGTGGGGCGTTAGTTCCTACTGAAAGACTGCTTGGCGATTTGAGCGCTACCTTCCGGTGGTTCGGGTATCCCGAGATGGTGTTCCAGCGCGGAAGGACTTCTGATGAACCTGACTAAAGCCTTGACCACGACGCGAGACGTGTCGGCATCCCGCCAAAGCGTTTGGGACGTGGTGGCGGATGGATGGACTTACGCCCAGTGGGTGGTGGGCAATAGCCGCACTCGCGCGGTCGACTCAAACTGGCCGGAGCCCGGATCCTCCATCAAGCACTCGGTCGGGGTCTGGCCAATGGTCATCAACGACAAAACCGAGGTTGAAAGCTGCACGCCGGGAGAAGAACTCGTATTGAAGGCACGAGTAGGCTTATTCGGCGCGGCCCGTATCACTATGCGGCTCATAGACATTCCGAAGGGCTGCCGGATCGAGATGATTGAGGTGCCCGTCACGGGGCCTGCCAGTGTGCTGCCTGATCAGCTGGCGCTGGCGGCGGTGTATCCGCGCAATCGTGAGTGTCTGTGGCGTCTGGGGGCGCTCGCCGAAGGTCTCGAGCCCAGTCAGGTTGAGTAGCCGGCGACGTCTCATCGGGCGTTCGTTCGTTTGTCGGTAGCAATTGCGGGTACCAAACCCCGGTGACTTCTTTATGGCTTGCCGATCGGACCGAAAAACCTTGGGCTGCAGGATCGCTTGAGAACGGGCCGCAGTCTGCAGACGTCATCGTGGTCGGCGCCGGCATTACCGGGCTCACCACCGCGGTCTTGTTGGCACGCGCAGGCAAGGATGTGTTGGTCTTGGAGGCGCGCACGGTCGGCGCATGCGCGACGGGAAACACCACCGCCAAGATCAGCCTGCTGCAGGCCACCCACCTGTCGAAGATTCTGCCCAAGCATGGCCGGGACACCGCCCGGGCCTATCTGGACGGAAACCGAGAAGGCATGGAATGGGTGCTTCACCATTGTGAGAAGCACGGCGTCGCGGTCCAACGTGAAGATGCCTACACCTATGCGCAGTCCCCCGATGGCGTCAAGGATGCTCGCGACGAATTCAAGGCCGCGACGACGGTCGGACTACCAGTTACATGGGAGGACGACGCCGATGTGCCGTTTCCCTATCACGGTGGAGTCAAGCTCGCGGGGCAGGCGCAGTTCGATCCGATGAAGTTCCTGGATGCTCTTGCCGTAGAACTGCTGGGGCACGGTGGGCGGTTGGTCGAGCACGCGCGGGTGCGGAGCGTGTCCAGCCGGGGCAATGGGGTCCGCGTGACAGTCAACGATGAGGCACAACAGGACGTCGATCTACGCGCCGACCAACTGGTGCTCGCCACTGGGACGCCGATTCTGGACCGCGGCGGATATTTTGCGCGTGTGAAACCCCAGCGGTCCTACTGCCTGGCTTTCGAAGTTCCTGGCACCATCACCCGGCCGATGATGATCTCGACCGACTCGCCGACCCGTTCGGTGCGATACGCGCCGGTAGGCGATGGCGAGTTGCTGATTGTCGGCGGAGCCGGACACACGGTGGGTCGGGAGAAGAGCCCCACCAAAGCACTTGACGAGTTGTCCTCCTGGACCGGCCTGCACTATCCGGGCGCGAAGCAGACCCACTTCTGGTCGGCGCAGGATTACAGCCCAATCGACGAATTGCCGTACGTCGGCCCCATCTTGCCGAACTTCGAAACTATCTTCATTGCAACAGGATTCAACAAGTGGGGGATGACCAATGGTCCGGCGGCGGCATTGGCCCTGTCGAGTAGGATCCTGGGCGGCCGGATGGACTGGGCCAGTGCATTCGCCAGTTGGAGTCGACACGAGCTGTCCGGTCTGGTCACGGCGATGCAGTCCAACCTCGAGGTGGGATTGAATCTCGGCCGGGGTTGGATCACACCGGCGACGCGCTGGATCAACCGGGACCCAGAAGACGACGAAGGCGGTGTGGTCAGCGGCCCGCCGTGGCATCTGGAAGCTAGGTCACGGGTCGACGGCGTCGAGCGCACCGTCTCGCCGGTATGCCCGCACCTCGGTGGGATCGTCAACTGGAACGACGCCGACCAAGCCTGGGAGTGTCCGCTGCACGGCTCGAGGTTCGCTCCGGACGGCACTTTGCTCGAAGGTCCCGCCACCACCGACCTCACCGCATAGCAATAGCGCACCAGTCGCCGCCATCCCGCGAGCGTCACGCCAGCGCGAAGTTGGGCGTCGAGCGTCACGCCAGCGTGGCGTCCAGGGTCGCAGTGACATAATTAAAGCAGTCGCTTGACTTAAGGCCGCGGATCGCGGTTCACTGGGTTGTATGACCACAGTCGGCAGGGCCGTTCGCAGCGAGCGGGCCAGCTCCACTCAGGAGGCGATCCTGGTCGCCGCCGAACGGCTGTTTGCCGAGCACGGGGTGTTCGCGGTATCCAATCGGCAGGTCAGCGAAGCTGCCGGGCAGGGCAACAACGCCGCGGTCGGTTACCACTTCGGCACCAAGGCGGACCTCGTTCGCGCGATCGAGCAGAGACACCGCGGACCCATCGAGCAGTTACGCGAGCAGTTGGTCACCTCCCTGCCGGCATCGGCAGGAATGCGCGACTGGGTGGCCTGCCTGGTATGCCCCCTGACCGAGCACCTCGAAGCCCTGGGCAATCCCACCTGGTACGCACGGTTCGCTGCGCAGGCCATGACCGATCCCGCCTACCACAACATCGTCGTCAAGGACGCGCTGAGCTCACCGTCGCTGGTCCAGGTCGTCGACGGCATCAACAGCTGCCTGCCCGACTGGTCGGTCGATGTTCGGTTCGAGCGAAACATCATGGCGCGCAACCTATTGATGCACACCTGTGCCGATCTCGAGCGTGCGCTCGCCGATGGTACGTCCATGCCCCGGGCAACCTGGCGGGCTGCCGCGACCGGTCTCATCGACGCGATCGTGGGTCTGTGGCTGGCGCCCGTGACGCCGACAAGCGAAGAGACGAGCAGATGAAACTGTCTGTCGATCAAGACGTCTGCGCTTCGGCCGGAAACTGTGTGATGAACGCACCCGAGTTGTTCGACCAACGCGATGAGGATGGCGTCGTCGTCCTGCTCAACGCCAATCCGACCGCCGACCAGACAGAGGGTGCGCGCAAAGCCGCCGCGTTCTGCCCGGCCTTGGCAATCCAGATCGAGGAGTGACCGTGTCTGACACGCTTACCGATAGCACCACCGACACCGGTATCCCGGAGTATCCGATGGAACGGGCGGCCGGCTGCCCATTCGCCCCACCCCCCGATGTGATGGCACTGGCCGAAGCCAGGCCGCTATCGCGGGTCCGGATCTGGGACGGCAGTACGCCGTGGCTCATCACGGGATACGAGCAGTGCCGGGAACTGTTCTCGGATTCCCGGGTCAGCGTCGACGACCGGGTGCCCGGTTTCCCGCACTGGAACGCCGGCATGTTGTCGACCGTGCATAAGCGCCCACGCTCGGTCTTCACTGCCGATGGCGACGAACACACCCGATTCCGCCGAATGTTGTCCAAGCCCTTCACTTTTCGTCGGGTGGAGAACCTACGCCCCACCATCCAGCAGGTCACCGATGACCATATCGACGCGATACTTGCCGGTCCGCAACCGGCCGATATCGTCACCGCACTCGCGCTGCCGGTGCCATCGTTGGTGATCAGCCAATTGCTCGGCGTCCCTTACGAAGACGCCGACATGTTCCAGCATCACGCCAACGTCGGACTGGCGCGGTACGCAACGGGTGAGGACACCGTCAAGGGTGCAATGAGCCTGCACAAGTACCTCTGCCGGCTGGTCGAGGCGAAGATGGAGAACCCGTCCGAGGATGCGGTTTCCGATCTGGCCGAGCGGGTCAAGGCAGGCGACCTCAGCGTCAAGGAGGCTGCGCAGCTCGGCACTGGACTGCTGATCGCTGGGCACGAGACCACCGCGAACATGCTCGGGCTCGGCGTGCTTGCGTTGCTGCAGAATCCCGACCAGCTGCCCGCCATCCGCGACGCCGAGGACCCCAAGATTGTCGCCAACGCGGCCGAGGAATTGCTGCGCTACCTCAGCATCATTCAGAACGGCCAGCGCCGCGTCGCCCTGGAAGACATCCACATCGCAGGGGAGGTCATTCGCGGGGGTGAGGGCATCATCATCGATCTGGCGCCCGCCAACTGGGATGCGGAGGCTTTCACCGATCCGGATCGGCTGTACCTGCACCGCTCCGGTGCCGACCGCAACGTCGCCTTCGGCTACGGCAGGCACCAGTGCGTGGGCCAGCAGTTGGCCCGTGCCGAGCTGCAGATTGTCTTCCGCACCTTGTTCCGCCGCATTCCCACTTTGCAGCTGGCCGTCCCGCTCGAAGAAGTCCCGTTCAAACACGACCGTCTCGCCTATGGCGTCTACGAACTGCCGGTGACCTGGTAAGCCTGATTTCAGCCCAATTAGATTGATGAGGTCAATGATGACAAGCACTCTATATCCGCCGAAAGGCTTTGGTGCACCAAAGGATCGGCGCGGACACGCTCTCGAAACCGAAGTGGGGCTGCCCGCCGGCACCGAGGTTTTCTCGGCCGACAACCATATTTCACTTGCCGCCGACATCTTCTACGAACGCTTCCCGGAGGACCTGAAGGACAAGGCGCCACGGATCTGGTACGAGGAAGGCGCCTATCAGGTGGGGCGCAAAGGTCAGTCGTTCCTGCCGGGCGATTTCAGCGCGGTGCTGATGCAGTACGACGACCTGCCCGGCGCGGCCAGCACCAACATCGAGGCCAGGATCCAGGAGTTGCGGGAGGACGGCGTCGACAAGGAACTCGCCTTCCCCAACGCGGTGCTGGCGCTCTTCCACTATCCGGACAAGAAGCTGCGCGAGATCACTTTTCGCATCTACAACGAGTACATGGCGGAGCTTCAAGAACTCTCCAACGGACACTTCTATGGCGCCGGGTTGATCAACTGGTGGGACCCGAAAGGCACCCGGGAGACGCTGGCGGAGCTGAAAGCGTTGGGGCTCAAGACTTTTTTGATGCCACTGAACCCCGGCAAAGATGACGACGGCAATCCGATCGACTATGCGAGCACAACGATGAGCGCCGTCTGGGATGAGATCGAGGCCTCTGGTCTTCCGGTCACCCACCACATCGGAGAGACGCCGCCGAAGAGTCCGTGCGAGTTCAACAGCGTCGTGGTCGGCATGATGATCAACATCGACGGGTTCCGGGAGACGTTCTCCAAGTACATCTTCGGCGGCATCCTCGATCAGCACCCGAGCCTGCGGATCGGCTGGTTCGAGGGCGGCATCGCCTGGGTGCCCTGGGCACTGCAGGATGCCGAGCATCTGGTCGCGTCCTATCAGCACATGTTCAACCGGCCGCTGGAACATGACGTGCGCTACTACTGGAACCAGCACATGAGCGCATCGTTCATGGTTGACCCCCTGGGTCTGGAGCTGATCGACCGCATCGGGGTCGACAAGGTCATGTGGTCCAGCGACTACCCGCACAACGAGAGCACCTACGGCTATTCGGAGAAGTCGCTGGGGGCAGTCGTCGAGGCCGTCGGCCCGGAGAATGCCGCCCGCATCGTCAGCGGCAACATCAGCGAATTCTTGGGTGTGTGACGAGGCCTGTGACCACTTTTGCCAAGGGCCTGACCATCCCCGATACCCCCGACCTTAGCCGGATGCGGCGTGAAACCGGGGCCCGGTTGCGCAGGGCAATGGCAGAGCGTGGTGTCGACGCGCTGATCTTGTTGGGCAACAACGCCGTCGTCTATGCCACCGGAACGAGTTGGCCGTTGGGCGACGCAGGGCTGTCCTACGTCGAGCGGCCCGTAGCTGTGGTGTTGGCCGGCGACGACTGGCCGCACCTGTTCCTGCCGTTTCGGGAAGGTGCCTCGCAGGAGTCGGAACTGCCAGCCGACCACCTGCACGGCCCGGTCTATCTCGAATTTGACGAAGGCGTAGCAGATTTCGCGCGACTACTGGCAGAGCTGGTGCCGTCGGGGTCCACGGTGGCGGTCGACGAACTCACCGGTGCCATGTCGCGGGCGCGGAAGCTGTTGTTCCCCAACGGCGCACCGGTCGATGCGGCAGCGGTGGTCAGCGCCGCCAAGGTGATCAAGACCCCGGATGAATTGGCGTGCATCCGTACCGCGGTGCAGATCACTGACGAGGCGATGGTGGAAGTGCACAGGTCGCTCGCACCCGGCATCCGCCAGATCGACCTGTCGGCACGCTTCTTGCGCAGAGCATTTGAGTTGGGCGCCATGGCCAGCATGCTCGAACCGATCTGGCAGGTGATGCCGCACAGTAAGGCCGAGGGCGTCTGGACGACGCACGGAGACCTCGCCCTACCGCTGCTGAGCACCGAACGCGAACTCGTCAAGGGCGACGTGCTCTGGACCGACGTCAGCATCACCTACCAGGGCTACTGCTCGGACTTCGGGCGTACCTGGATCGTCGGGCAGGACCCGTCACCGCGACAGCAGGCGCAGTTTCACAAGTGGCGCGAGATCATGGACGCCGTACTGGGCACCGCCCGCGCGGGTGTTACCGCCGCCGACCTGGGCCGGGCCGCGATTGCCGCCAACGGGGGCACCCGACCGTGGCTTCCGCACTTCTACCTGGGCCACGGAATCGGGGTGAACGCCGCTGAGATGCCAATGATCGGAACGGATCTCGGCGACCAGTTCGATGAGAACTTTGTCCTGCAGCCAGGCATGGTGCTGGTGGTGGAACCGGTGGTGTGGGAGGACGGCACCGGCGGCTACCGCAGCGAAGAAGTCCTGGTGATCACCGAGGAAGGCTCGACTCTATTGACCGACTACCCCTATGACCCCTATGTCGACTGAAGTTCTGCCCGACGACCGGGCACTGCGCTGCGGACGTCGGGAACGTGCGCTGTCCCAGATGGCCGAGCACGATCTCGATGTGCTGGTGTTGGGTCGGCAGGCCAACGTCCGCTACGTGACCGGGGCCCCGCAACTGTGGGTGGCCGGAACCCGGCCGTTCGGACCCACCTGTGTGTTGGTGCGTGCCACCGGAGCCATTCACCTACTCAGCACCTGGGACGAGGGTGTTCCCGAGGACATCCCGCACGAGAACCTCTATGGCATCTCCTGGAATCCGGTGAACACCATCGCGGCCTTACAGCGCATCGACGGTGCGGCCACCGCTCGCCGGGTCGGAACCGACGCGCTGTCACCGGTTTTCGCGCAGTTGCTGCCGACGGCGTTCCCGAATGCGGAACTGGTCGACGGAGAACTGGCCATGCGGGCGGCCCGACGGATCAAGACGGACGAGGAGATCGCCGCATTGCGCGAGTCGATCACCGTGGCCGAAGCCGCGTTGGCGGCCGCCGTGTCCGAATTACGCCCCGGGGCAAGTGGACAGGTGCTGGCCGGGGTACTGCTGGAGGCGCTGGCGGCGGGTGGAGTGAGCACGCCGTCGAATCAGGATGTCGCCTGGGTGACTTCGCGCGCACATCCCTGGCGGCGGGCAGACGGTGACGGCCGCGTTCAGAACGGCGACCTGGTGGCGCTGTCCGCGGGAGTCCTGGCGGGCGGATATATGGGCGAGGTCGGCCGTACCTGGCCGGTCGGAGATGTGCCAGGAGCCGCCGAACTGTTTGGCCGCTGGGATCGACTGTGGGACAGATTGATCGCCGCGTGCCGGCCCGGTGCGGGCGCCGGCGAGCTGCTGGCCGCATACCGCGAAGCGGGGGAGGCGGCACCGCCGATGCCGGTCGCTCGCGGGCTGGGTATGGGCTTCGACCCGCCCGTCATCTCCGCGCGCCTACCCCAAACCGCTGTCGCCGAACGGCTGGAACCGGGCATGCTCCTTGCCGTCACGGGTTACGTATGGGAATCGGGCGTTGGTGCGGTGTTCGGGCGTGAAGCAGTGTTGATTACCGCCGAAGGCCCAGAGGTGCTGACCACGAGCCCGTTCTGGCGGAGCTGAGCGATGGGTGGCGGGGCGAAGCCCGGCGCGGACAAGATCATCCGATATGACAAGAACGCCAAGACCCGCATCGCCACCATCACGTTCGACCGGCCGGAGCACCTGAACGCGCCGACGATAGCCGCCCGTCAGCGCTACGCCGACCTGTTGCATCGGGCCGGCGTGGACGACGACGTCAAGGTGCTGGTGATCCGCGGTGTGGGCGACGATCTGGGCTCCGGTGCCGATCTCGAAGAGTTCATGCAAGCCAAGGCGTCGGACCACCAGGGCCCGCTGTTAGCCGAATTCCGGATCGGCGCAGACGAAGTCACCTATCCGCCGAAGGGTTCGTTTCGTCACGGTGCGTCCATCGGCCAGTGGTATGCCAACCCGAACTCGGGCATTCGCGGTCTGCAGGATTTCAAGAAGATCAGCATCCTGGAAGCCAAGGGCTACTGCTACGGCTGGCACTTCTATCAGGCCGCAGACGCTGATCTGGTGATCTCCAGCGACGACGCACTGTTCGGGCACCCATCCTTCCGCTACTACGGGTGGGGACCACGGATGTGGTGGTGGGCGCAAACCATGGGTATCCGCAAGTTTCAGGAAATGGTTTTCACCGGAAGAGCTTTCACTGCCGCAGAGATGTACGACTGCAACTTCCTCAACGGCGTGGTACCTCGGGACCAACTCGAAGCCGAGGTGGACAAATACGCGCTCGCATGCGCGCGAAATCGGCCCACCGACACGGTGTTTCTGCAGAAGACGTTCTTCGAGATCATGAAACAGTTCCACGGCGAGTACATGGGTAGCTTGCTCAGCGGCCTGTTCGAATCCACCGGTGGCAGTGTGCGTCCCGACGCGGCGGACTTCTCGCTCGATGACGCGATCGACCGGGGTCTCGGTGACGCGGTCAAGGACAACGACAGCAAGTTCCCGCCGGAATGGCGCCTGAGCAAGAAGGCACGCCCCAAGGGCAAGCGGAAGAACAAGCACCGGTGACCGAACCGCCGCTGCACGGCTACACAGTCGTCGACCTGTCCACCGGAATCGCGGGTGCCTACTGCACCAAATTGCTCGCTGATGGCGGCGCTGACGTCGTTAAAATCGAACCACCAGAGGGTGATTCGCTGCGGCGCTGGTCGGCGTCCGGCGCGGCGATTCCGGATGGTGTCGACGGCGCCTTGTTTGCCTTTCTGGCCGGCTCCAAACACAGCGTCGTCGCCGATCCGGCCGCCGACGACACGCTGGTCGACGAACTGCTTGCCGCCTCGGACGCCGTGATTTGGTCGCCCGGCTCGAATGTGGCTGAACAGGAACGCTTTACGCCGACAGAGATCCGCCGTCGCCATCCGCACCTCATCGTCACCTCGATCACACCCTTCGGACTGCAGGGACCCTGGCGAGACCGGGCGGCGACCGAGTTCACCCTGCAGGCGTGGTCCGGCGGAATCATCGGCCTGGGCCGGGGTGTGGCGGACCGGGCCCCCGTCTTTGTCGGCGGACAAGTCGGCGAGTATCTGGCCGGCGCCTACGCCAGCGCGGCCACCCTGGCCTTCCGGCGCCGCGAGCGCGCCGACGGCGAGCTGATCGACCTTTCCATGCTGGAGACCCAGATCCTCTGTCTCACTTACTATCCGGTGACCTTCTTCGAGATGCTCGGGCGCCCGTGGCGGGACGCCCGTCGGCCCACTGTCCCCGGCGTTGCCGAGGCCAAAGACGGGCTGGTGGATCTCGGTTGCGGAACCGCGCAACAGTGGTTCGATCTGTGCGCGATGGTTGGACACCCGGAGTGGATCGACGAGAATTCGCCGCTGTCGATCACCGAACAGGCCAACATCCACGCCACCG
The DNA here is from genome assembly GCF_055419245.1 of Mycobacterium sp. IDUB_37. Lineage (NCBI taxonomy): Bacteria > Bacillati > Actinomycetota > Actinomycetes > Mycobacteriales > Mycobacteriaceae > Mycobacterium > Mycobacterium sp. IDUB_37. The sequence continues at coordinate 238,618 of NZ_JBVAXG010000002.1, forward strand.
AGATTTACGAATGGGTGCGCAGCCAACCCGTCGATGAGATCCGCGAACTCGCGTCCGCGTTCCGGATACCCAATGCCCCGGTCGGCAACGGCGCCAACGTCGCGTCGCTGGATCACTTCGTTGAACGCGGTTCGTTCCTGACCAACCCTCGCGACGGATTCGCGCAGCCCGGTCATCCGTACCGGATGCGCCCCGCACGGTTGCGCCAACCTGGCCCCGCGCCCGGCCTGGGTGAACATACCGCGCAGTACCGCTCGGCAGTGCTGACCCCTCGACCGAAGCCGGTATCCGGTGCGCGGGTAAAGCAGCTGCCGCTGAACGGAATTCGTGTGCTCGACATGACCACTTTCTGGGCTGGGCCGTCGTGCACGCATTTTCTGGCCATGCTCGGTGCCGAGGTCATCCACCTCGAGTCGACCCGACGCCCCGATGGAACCCGGCTCATTGCCGGTGTTCCGGTCACCGAGGACAACTGGTGGGAGAAGTCGCCGATCTTCGCGGCGCTGAACACCAACAAAAAGGGCCTGACCCTGGACCTGCAGACCGCACGCGGAAGGGACCTACTGCACCGCCTGATTGCCACCTGCGACGTGATCGCGGAGAACTTCACGCCTCGGGTGCTGGACCAGATCGGGCTGGATTTTGCTGCTGCGCAATCTATTCGGCCCGATATCGTCATGCTGCGGATGCCTGGTTTCGGGCTCGACGGGCCGTGGCGCGACAACCCCGCCTTCGCCTACGTCATCGAATCGGCCTCGGGGATCAGCTGGCTGACCGGCTATCCCGACCGAACACCCTTCGAGCCGTATTCGGTCGGTGACCCGAACGCCGGAGTGCACGCACTGAACGCGTTGCTGCTGGCGCTGGAACACCGCCGTCGAACCGGACAAGGCGTGCTGGTGGAGGCGGCCATGGTCGACGCCGCGTTGAACGTTGCTGCGGAACAGGTCATCGAATATTCCGCCTACGGAGCGCTACTGGAGCGCGTCGGCAACCGCGGTCCGACCGCTGTGCCGCAGAACCTCTACCGCAGCAGCGATATCGATGAATTCGATCGTCCGGACAGCTGGGTGGCCATCGCGATAGCCACCGACGAACAGTGGGGCCGGCTGCGTGACGCGCTTGAATCACCCTCGTGGGCAGGCGATTCCGTGTTGGCCACGGTTGCCGGGCGGCGGGACAACGAAGACCTGATCGATGGGCAACTGGCCGCCTGGTGCGAACACCGGACCGCCGATGAGATCGTGGGGACCCTCTGGGATGCCGGCGTGCCGGTAGCCAAGGTCATGCAGCCGCACCGGCAGACGGAATTGGCCCAGCTGGCGGCGCGTGACTTCTTCGAAGTGGTGGACCATCCGGTGAACGGGCCGGCCAGTCTCAGTACCGTGCCTATGCGATTGTCCGGCGGGCCGTGCCGGTTTCATACCCAGCCGGCCCCGCTGCTGGGGCAGCACAACCGCGAGTTACTCACTGAGCTGGGTTTGAGCGAGGCGGAAATCGCTGGGCTGGAGGCCGATCGTGTCATCGGTTGCCGGCCGGTCAGGTACGACAGCACCTAGATTTTGGCGCCGGCCAGCGCTCGCGCGGCTTAATGGCGCCAGCCCTCGGCGGCCTGCTCGTCGAAGGTCCGGTCAATGCGCTCGAACCGGCGGCGGATCGAAGCCCGGGACGCCTCGTGCGGCAGCACGTAGAGGCGGTTGGCCAGGATCGCGTCGGCGGTCAAACGGGCGAAGTTGTCGACGTTGACGGTGTCATCCTGCGCTGGGAGCGCGCCCAGTTCGCTGGTCAGATCTGGCGTTGAGTCCAGCGCGTAGTCCGCACCGCGGATCCGCTCGGAATTGGACACGAGCTTGGTCTCAATCACCATCGGGCATAGCACCGACACTCCGATGCCGTTCTGCTTTCCCTCGCGGGCAAGCGTTTCCGCGAGACCGACCACCCCGTACTTGGCAACACAGTAGGTCCCGAGGCCGGCGTTGGGCACCAGACCGGCGAAGGACGCCGTGAACGCGACATGACCGCCCGTGCCCTGTTCGATCAGTCTGGGCAGGAATGCCTCGACGGCGTGAATCGCACCCCACAGGTCGATATCGATAACCCAGCGCCAGTCCTCATGAGTCATGTCCGCGAGTGGACCAGCTATGCCGATTCCGGCGTTACTGAACAGCACATCGACCTGACCGAGCAGGCGGAAAGCCTCATCCGCCAGATTCACGACCTCCTCGAGATGCCGGACGTCGCACATCACGCCGTGCGCTTCAAAGCCTTCACCGCGCAGGTGCGCGACGGCCTGTTCCAGCCCAGGTTTGTCGATGTCGGCCAGGACAAGCTTGGCGCCTCGACGGGCAAACTCCTTTGCTGTGGCCAAGCCGATGCCGCTGGCGCCGCCGGTGATGACTGCCCCACGGCCTGAGAAGCTAGAAATTCCGTCCATACTGACGGAACCCTATTTGAGGCAGCTCCCCGCGTCGACGGGCAGGGTGACGCCGGTGACGTACCTGGACTCGTCGGAGGCGAAAAACAGCACCGCATTGCTGATGTCCTCGGCATCTACCCACGGAATCGGGAGGGTGTGGAACATCTGACAGATCGGCGCCATGTCGTCGGGACCCGGGTTCTCCAGGTCTGGGCGGAACAACTTCCAGGTTCCCTCGTTCATGATCATGTCGGTGCTCACGTGCGTCGGATGCACGGAGTTGACCCGAATCTTGTGGTGTCCCAACTCGACTGCGAAGGATCGCATGATGCCCACCACGCCGTGCTTGGCCGCGACATAGCTGCCGCAGTGCGGGTACGCCTTGAGCCCGCCGACGGAACTGGTCAGCACGATGGACCCGCCGTTGCCCCCCGCAATCAGATGTGGGACACCGGCTTTCACCGATTTCCACACGCCTGACAGGTTGACGTCGATCATTTCCTGCCAGTCATACTCGCTGGTCTTGTCCAAGGTGTCGCCGCCGTTGCCGATGCCGGCGTTGGCAACGATGATGTCCAGCCTGCCCAACTGCTCGACGCCGCTGTCCACCGCGGCTTTGAGTGCGTCGTAGTCGCGCACATCCACCTCGGCAGTGACGATCCGGCGGTTGAGGCCCTTGACCAGATCGGCAGTCTCGGCCAGATCCTCGGGCGTGGACGCCGGGATCGTGGTGTTCTTCACGATCGGCTTGCACACGTCGACGGCGATGATGTCGGCGCCTTCCCCGGCCAACCGCACTGCATGGCTGCGGCCTTGACCGCGCGCTGCCCCGGTGACGAAAGCGACTTTTCCAGCCACCCGTCCTTGGACTTCCTCCGCCATTTTGTTACCTCGTTTCCTGGTTCAGCCGAGAATTGCCGGCATGGACTCCCAACCCCGCACAGTCGACGTCGGGGAAAGCTTGGCTGCGTTGAGGTCGACATCCCACTCAGGGAAGCGCTTCAGAATCTCCTCGAGCGCGATCCGCGCCTCGAGTCGGGCCAGCGCAGAGCCGAGACAGTAGTGCGTGCCGACGCTGAAAGTCAGGTGCTGGCGCGGTACCCGGCGGATGTCGAAAGTGTCTCCGTCCGGCGGGAATTGGCGATGGTCGCGGTTGGCCGCGCCGATGAGCATCATCATGACGCTGCCTTCCGGCACCCGCTGGCCGTAATATTCCACATCGCGCGTGACATACCTCGCGACGTGCGGCGCTGGTGGTTCGTAGCGCAGCAGTTCCTCGACGGCCCCGGGGATCAATGCCGGGTCCTCGACCAGGGCGCGACGTTGATCGGGGTGTTCGGCGAGCACCTTGCCGGCCCAGCCGATCAACCGGGTGGTGGTCTCATTGCCGGCCCCGGATACCACGGTGACGTAGGTGAGTAGTTCATCGCGACGCATCCGGCGCACGGTCCCGGTCTCATCCAGGAACTCGGCGTTGAGCAGTTCGGTCATGATGTCGTTGGAGGGATGCTCGGCGCGCCAGTCGATGTACTGGCCGAAGAAATCGGGGCTGGCGATGCCTTCGCCGAAGTCCATGGGTTTCCCGGCCTCGGTCCGCATCTGTGCGTTGGCGAAATCCCTTGCGGCTTCTTGATCTTCCTCGGGGACACCCAACAGCATGCCGATGACCCGCATCGGCATCTGCGCCCCGAGATCGTTGACGAAGTCGAACTTTCCGGTGCCGATCAGCGGATCCAAACTGCGCGCGCAGAATTCGCGGATCTTGGGTTCCAACGCGTTGATCTTGCGCGGGGTGAACATGCGGGACAACAGCTTGCGATGGATGTCGTGGATCGGCGGATCCTCGAAAATCAGCACACCCGAGGGCATCTCGAGATTGGCCCGAATGAGTTCGATTATCGCACCACGGGCCGAGCTGAAGGTCTGGTAATCGACTATCGCGTCATCGACGTCGGCGAACCGGCTGAGCGCGTAGAAGTCGTGCTCTGCGTTGTAGTAGAGCGGCGACTCCTCACGGAGCCGCCGGAACATGGGGTAGGGGTCGGCGTTGAGCTCGACGTCGTAGGGGTCGAAGTAGACGTCGCTGGCCGCGCTGACTGTCACGGAAGAATGCCCTCTCGCCGGAACCGCGCCGCCCCATTTCCGCGAGGAGCGCGATCATGCCGCCTCTAGAACTCTGTCATCACCCACCAACGAGTGTCAACGCCGAATCCGTTTTGGCTATTTACCGTTCTTACTATCAGAGAATAGCGTTCTCGCCAACTTAATGGCGTGCGATATTCGCTCGTCGAAAAATTGACAGCCAAAAAGGGCGAAACAGGCCAGGCGTGCGAGAGCGCTGCCGCGAGAAGGCAGGCTCGAACTAGCTACCAGCGAATCCGTGTGAGCAGAAGTCCCAGACTTCGTCCGCGCTGATGGGGTGCACTGTCGCGTCGTCGTTGCCCCCGCTGGACTGCGCGATGAACATCACCGTCTGCATGGTCATTGCGGCAACCCGCTTGGGGTTGACTTCGGCACCCAACTTGCCCGCTTCACCTGCGGCTTCCATCAGTTCGGTGAGCAAAGCCAGCAGTGGTGCGTGGGCAATCTTGACCTCAGCCGGATGAGTTACCAGTAACCGTGGAGCAAAGTCGGTGAACAGCGGCCGCCTGGCCGTCGGGTCGGGGCGGGAGGCCTCGTAGAGCAGTTCGACCGCGACCTTCAGTCGTTCTAGCGGATCGGTGTGACTCTCGGTGGCGGCGCGGATCTGGTCGGCCGAGCGGCTCAGTGCGTCTTCGAATAGGGCGAGCAGCAGCTCGTGTTTCCCGTCGAACTGCAGGTAGAAGCTGCGCAACGACTGGCGCGAGCGGTCCACGACCTCCTGGACGGTAAAGTCGGTGCTGCCCTTCTCGATGATGATGGCCTGCGCGGCGTCGAGGAATCGCTGAACGCGCTGCGCCGCGCGCAATTTCGCGGTCTTGATGGACCGCTCGACGGCCCGCTGTTTCCAGGCCGGCTCTTCGCTCGGGGTCGTCACGGGCGGCTCCGGAGATTGCCGCGAGGAGAGAACATGGTTGGACTGTACCGGAGAACGTCGTGCCATAGCTGCGCTCAACCTCCTCACGGACGATGTCTTGGAGATTGTAACTTCCTCACGACGAGAATACTATTCTCTTACGCGTGTGTTTGGGAAGCAGATTCATGAGAGTGGGCTTCGAGGAGACCTGTGCAACTGAGTTTTGATGCCGACGTGGAGGCATTCCGCGCTGATTTCACCGCATTCCTCGACGAACACGTGCCCGATGAGGCCGAGATGAAACCGCGGCCGCGGTCATGTTCGGATATGCCGGAGTGGGCGGCGCGTTGGCAGCGTCTGCTTTTCGACAACGGATGGCTGCTGCCCGGCAACCCGCCCGAGTTCGGGGGCCGCAATGCCTCGCTGCTGCAGCAGTACGTGCACGCCGACGAATTGGCCCGGCGCCGGATCTACCGAACCTTCAACCCGCAGGGCGTTGGCATTATCGCGGCGTCGTTGCTGTCGTTTGGGACCGAAGAGCAGAAGCAGCGCTGGGCGGTGCCGATCCTGCGCGCCGAGATGACCGCCTCCCTGGGGATGAGCGAACCGGGTGCGGGTTCGGATCTGGCGTCGTTGAAGACGAAGGCGGCGCTGGATGGCGACCACTTCGTCGTCAACGGACAAAAGGTCTGGACCTCGGGTGCCCATCATGCCGACGTCATACTGACGTTCGTGCGCACCAATCCGAATGCGCCAAAACACAAGGGCATCAGCGCGTTGCTGATTCCGACCGATGCTCCTGGCGTGGTGCGACGACCGTTCGCATCGGTATGTGACCACGAGGATGTCGATTTCAACGAAGTGTTCTTCACCGACGCGCGCGTGCCGGCTGAGAACCTAGTGGGCGAGCTCGACGAGGGATGGCGGGTGGCGACCGGCTCGCTGGGGCATGAGCGCGCCATGTTGTGGATGGACTACGCAACCCTGTTGGACCATCTGGCAATCGATTTCAAACCGGCCGGAGCACTCGAACGGGACCGTTACGCCACCTTGGTGATGGATGCCCACGCGATGCGGTTGTTGGGCTCGGCGACTCTGGCGCAAGCCGCGCGGGGTGAGGAAGACGTCCCCGCCCAGTCGGTGCTCAAGCTGCTGGGCTCCGAGGCGGTGCAACGGGCCTCCGAAGATGCGCTGAACGCCGTGGGTGCGGATGGGCTTGTGCATCCGGCGGTCACTGCGCCGTACGCCCCGCTGAACTTGGACAGCCACTTCGGCAGCTGGTTTGACCGGTACGCGCGGAGTTTCGCCGGCACCATCGCCGGGGGTACATCGGAGATACAACGCAACATCGTCGCTCAGCGCGTGCTGGGTCTGCCGCGCAATTAGCTTGGCCGTGGCAGACGACGCGCTCTAGAGTTGGGCGACTCTGGGCGCAAATCCCTTGTCTCGCAGTATCACTCCCGCTTCGCGGGTCAGCTCGCGGGAGCTGCCGAGCAGTCCGTCGAGCACCAGTGCACGTTTAACGTGGCGATGCAATTGGTGTTCGGCGGTGAAGCCGATGCCGCCGAGCACCTGCTGGCAGTGGCGCGCTGCGGTCAGTGCCGCTTGTCCGGCTGCGGCTTTGGCCAACAGGCTGGCCAGTTCGTCAGGATGGTCGGTGGCAGTCTGCAGCGTGGCTTCGGCACCCTCGATCGCCACCAGGGTCTCGGCGAGTCGGTGCCGTACGGCCTGGAAAGACGCGATGGGACGGCCGAATTGGACCCGGTCGAGCGCATGGCTTCGGGCCAGCGAAAGCATGGCGCGGCTGCTGCCGACCAGCCACCAGCCCAGTGCTCGTCGGCCGGCGGCCAACATGTCAGGCAGGAGCAAATCTCCTGCCTCGGCACGGAGCAGCGGGAGTTCGTCGTCCAGCGCGGGCGCGACTTCGTCGGTGCGTTCCCAACGCACCCAAGAGCCGCCCGCATACGGCAGCGGCAGGGTACCGCCGCCCGCCCGCCCCGCGGCGCACAGCACGACGTCGTTCAGCACCGGCGCATGCGCGCCGGTTTCGCCGAGTAGCTGGAAGACCAAAGGGACGGCCGCTTCTGGTATTTCGTCGAGCATGTCGAGCCAGCCGAGCTCGGCTAATGCCGCATCCAGCTTGGCACCGGTCGAGGCGTTCATAGTCGTGCGTAGCGCGTCGGCCAGTAGCTGCAATTCGGAGTCGGTGGTGATGTCCACGATCACTCCTTGCCCAGGTCGAGTAGCCGGCGGGCGATGATGTTGCGCTGGATCTCGGCCGTACCGCCGTAGATGGTTGCCGCACGCGAGTACAGGTACTCCGATCGCCACGGTGTGTCGTCGAGTTCGAGTGCCCCGGGCAGCAGGTCATGGACGGTGTCGTAGAGCTTCTGTTCGGCGCCGGCCAGCAACACCTTGTCGATGGACGTGTCCGGTCCGAGGCGTGCCCCGCCCGCCAGCCGATGCTGAGTCGCACGGGATCGACATCGCAACGTGTGGAGTGCGAGATAAGCAGTGCCCAAAGCTGATTCGTCGGTGTCTTCAGCCTCGGCGATAAGGGCGTCGAATCGCGAGTAGAGGTACGCAATCCGCTGCCAGAAGCAGGTCGAACGCTCATAGGGCAGCAGATCCATCGCCAACCGCCAGCCGTCTCCCGGCTTGCCGAGCATCCGACTGGACGGGATCAGCACGTCGTCGAAATACACCTCGCAGAATTCGTCGACACCGTGCATCGTGCGAAGCGGTCGGACCGTGATGCCTGGCGTATCCATGTCGACGAAGAACGCGGTGATTCCGTCATGACCGGGCGCGGTGCGGGTGAGTAGAACGCAACGGGTCGAGAACTGCGCGAAGCTGGTCCATACCTTCTGCCCGTTGACAATCCAGTTGTCGCCGTCCTGAACGGCTCGAGTCGTCAACGACGCGAGGTCGCTGCCCGAGCCTGGCTCCGAGAAGCCTTGACACCATTGCTCGCGACCGCGCAGCAGTAGCGGCACCATCTCGGCAGCCAGTTCTGTTGGCGCATAATCGATCATCGTCGGCGCGAGCACCTCGAGCATCGAGTAAGGCCCCGGTTCGGCCAGGCGGCGTCCGACGACCTCCTCGCCGACGACCGCGCGTAGCAATGCGGGACCGCCCAGTCCGCCGACTTCCACCGGCCAGCCGTAACGCATCCAGCCCGCGTCGTACAACGCCGCACTGACCCGGGACATCTGCCGCATGTGACCCTGCAGTGAATGGTCCGGCCCGGGCGTCAGGTCATGTTCGTCGAGCCAGGCGCAGAGATCCGCCCGAAATTGCTCGACAGTGGGTTCGGAAGTCACGGTGCGGGTCGGCCGACGGCGTGCGGGCGTCCTGAGTCATGCACCCCGCTACGTCGAATGAACGTCATCGCACGGGTTTTCAATCGCCATCCGTCGGCCGTTCGCAGATAGGTATCGCGGTAGTAGCCGATGCGCATGTCGTGCGCGGAGTGTTCGATGAAGCACAGCGGTTGGGTGCCGGTGGCGGTGTCACCATCCAGATTTTCGACCAGCGAGGTTCCGGTCATGAACAGGCCCTTTGGCGCGGCGGCGACCAGTTCCGGGAACCTGTCCAGGGTGTAAGTGTCGCCGAAGGCGCTATAGGTGCCGTCCGGGGTGAAAACGCCTACCAGTCCGTCGATGTCGCCCTGGGTGATGGTCACCGCATAGCGAGCGAGCAACTGCTGGATCTCCACCAAGTCATCGGTTCTGGTTGGCTCAGTTGTGGACAAAGACCTTGCCGCCTTTCATGACAAAGCTGACGTTACGCGTAACGGTGATGTCTTCCAACGGATTTCCCGGCACCGCGATGATATCGGCGAGTTTGCCTACGGCAAGCCGGCCCAGGTCGGGGGAGTTGATCAGTTCGGCGGCGGTGGTGGTGGCCGCGCGCAGCACCGCCAGCGGTGGCATGCCCCAATCCACCAGGGTGACAAGCTCATCGGCGTTCTTGCCGTGCGGGATCGCCGGAGCATCGGTGCCGACCGCGATCTTCACGCCGGCTTCGTAGGCCGCCTTGATGGAAGTCTTTGCCTTCGGGAACATCTCGGCGGCCTTGTCCTGCAACTCTTTCGGAGCGTGCGACACGTCCATCGCCTCGGCGAGCCTGCGAGTGGTCACCAGGAACCGGTCGTTGTCGACGAGCATCTGGATGGCCTCGTCATCCATGAGGAAGCCGTGTTCGATGCAGTCGATACCACACGCGACCGCGTGCTTGACCGCTTCCGCTCCATGGGTGTGAGCGGCGACCCGCAAGCCGCGCCGGTGCGCCTCGTCAACGATGGCGCGTAGCTCCTCGTCCGAATAGTGTTGTGCACCAGCTTCACCGGTCAACGACATCACGCCGCCGGAGACGCACACCTTGATCAACTGCGCACCGTGCTTGATCTGGTAGCGCACCGCTTTCCGGACTTCGTCGACACCGTTGGCGATGCCCTCCTCGACCGTGAGCTCGAGTGCGCCCGGCATGAAGGCGGCGAACATCGTCGGGTCCAAATGTCCGCCGGTGGGTGTAATCGCATGTCCGGCAGGCACCACGCGCGGCCCCTCGATCCAGCCGGCGTCGATCGCCTTTCCCAGCGCCACATCCAGTAGGTAACCGCCGGTCTTGACGAACAGTCCGAGGTTGCGCACGGTGGTGAACCCGGCGTGCAGGGTGCGGCGGGCGTTACCGACCGCGCGCAGCACCCGCGTGGGCGGGTCGTCCTGCACTTGGGATAACCCCGGCTTCTCGCCGCGGCCGCCCATCAGCAGGTTGACCTCCATGTCCATCAAGCCGGGCAACAGGATCTGGTCTCCGAGATCGATTGTGTCGCCATCGGGTTCGCCTCCGATGCCCACGATGCGGTCGCCCTCGATCCGTACGATGCCCGGCCGGACGATCTCACCGGAGTCGACGTCGAGCAGCCCCGCCGCTTTGAGCGTCAGCAACGCTAGATCACCGGCTCCCGGATCAGTTCCACCCATGCCGCGCCGCTGTCGGGGACGCGCGGCTGCTTCCAGGCCTCGATCGGGAACGACACCATGACCAGCGATTGCATCAGGTGCATGAGCGTACGCGCGTCCGCCGGTAGGTCGTCCAAGGAGTACTTGTCGCAGTACTCGATCACATCGTCCAGATGCGGAAACGCGGCGTCGTAGAACGCCTGCATCTCGGGCATCGTCGAGGCGAGTCGCTTGGCGTAACGTTCGGGTTCGGTAGCCAGGTCCCAATCCAAAAAGGGTTCCAGGTAGGCGAATTCAGACGGTAACTTTGCCATTGTTCTGGCCCTCCTTCGTCCAGTTGGCTACGTAGTCGTTGGTCACCTTATGCAGATGGCGCAGCATGATCTCCTGATCGCACAACGGGAAGTCATTGACGACCCGGGTGCCGATCATGGTCTGGGTCGCCTCCAGGGTGTTGGCGTCCTGCAGCGCGTACTCCTTGAACGTCACCGCCGCCAGTTCGTGAGCCAGACGCTCCCGGGCATTGCGCGGCGGTACGAAGAACAGTGTGGCTTCAAAGATGTGCTTGTCGACAGCGGTCGGCCAGTAGTGGTACGTCAGGAACCAGCCCGGCTCCCAGATCAGCAGCATCATGTTCGGGTAGAAGTGCCACTCGTCGATGCCCCACTGCTTGACCTTCTTCGGATTGACACCCGGCGGCAGTTCAGTGAGCTTCTCGATGATCTCCGGCTTGTCCCAGGGGCCGAACAACCCGCTGCGCAGCACCTGGTCCATCGGCTTGACCATGCTCATGTCGACGGGCGGCGCCTGGCCTCCCCAGGTCGAGATCATCGCGTGCGGACTCGCCATCTCGTAGTACAGCGCCTCGAACCCGTACTTCTGGATCTTCGCGGCCTCTTCTTTGGTGTACTGGCCCTGGTGCAGCACCGGCGCGTGGTAGAACTCGGCGAAGGCGTCCATGAACAGTTTCCAGTTGCTGCCGACTTCGGCGCGGTAGGAATAGGTCTCGGTCATCTCGTGGAACGGGTATCCCTCGATGCCTTTGGCCAGCGGGCCCAGGTAGTCGGTGAGCGGCTTCGCGTGCTCGTCGAAGTTGATGAAGATGAAGCCTTCCCACAGCTCGCACCGCACCGAGACCAGGCCGTAGTCGCTCTTATCGACGTCGAAGAACTCATCCTCCTGCTGAATGAAGGTGAGGTCGCCGTCGAGGTTGTACCGCCAGGCGTGGTACTTGCAGGTGAACTGGCGGCAGGTACCCGAAGTCTCCTGATGCGGAAAGTCGTTCCACACCAACTTGTTTCCACGGTGGCGGCAGACATTGTGGTAGGCCTTGACTGAGCCGTCCTTGGTCTTGCAGATGATGACGGACATGCCTTTGCCGGCCGAGGGTAGCTCTTTGGTGAAGTAGCTGCCGGTGCGCGGCAGTCGCTCGACCCGACCGACGTTGAGCCAGGTGCGCTTGAAGATCGCGTCGCGTTCAGCTTCGAAGAACGCCGGGTCGATCGAGTCCGTGTAGTCGACCGGGGCGGTGCCCAGTTCGGGATAGTTCTCTGTCCAGCTGCCGGCAGCCGGCTTGGGGAAGTGGGCCACTTCTACCTCTCCTCTTCGGGTTCCGTGGTTGTCTCGACCTGTACGCCAAAAGTGTTGAGGGCCATGGCCAGCATGGCGTAGGAGCCGACCGTGAAGACGTAGTCCATCCGCTGGCGGTCGTCGAAGCGGGTGCCGAGCATGGCCCAGGTCTCGTCGGTCAACGCAGAACGCTCCTCAAGTTCGTCGACCCCGGTGATGATTGCCCGCTCAAATTCATCGAGGGTGCCGTCGATCGGAACGACATGGGTCGTCTCTTCGATCTCGGCGTCGGTGAGGCCCTCTCGTTTGGCCAGATCGACGTGGTGCGTCCACTCGTAGGTGCAGGCCCGCCGGTATGCAACGCGCAGGATGGCCAGTTCACGCAGTCGTGGCGGCAGTGTGGACGAGAACAAGAGGTGGACGTTGAACCGGAGAAATGCCTTGGTCAGCGCCGGGTGGTTGACCAATGTCGCCAGCACGTTGGACGCATCGCGCGGGTTGCGGCGCTCCGGGGGCAGCATGCCGGCCAGCGCGTCCAGAACAGCGTCGTCCCACTGGTCGGCAGGCAGGGGCGGCAAGCGCATCGCGCGGGCTTCCTCTCGGTCGTCTTCTCGCTGAGCGAGAATCATATTCTCATTTACAACCAATAGACTTGCACGAATCGGTCGACGGGTCAATGCAAGTGCGGGCGCAACGGCTCAGTGCTGCTGTCGGGGCTTCCCGCCGCCCGCCGGGTTTTCGCGTCCGACCAGGCAATGTGCCTAGTCGCAAGGTGCGTGACGAGCTCTCCGGGCCGCCCGATGGCTATGCTGGATGTTGATTCTCGCTTCGCGAGAAGCTAGTTTTCAACATATAGACAGCTTGTCGCATGCGGGGCTCGTCCTACGCGTTTGGGGCTGAGTCCGATGTAAAGCCAGGGCCCACGCATTCGCATGAACCCGATCAGCTGGTTCAGATGAGAAGGGAAGACCCGTGAACAAAGAGGACATGATCCTGATCAGCGTGGACGACCACACGGTCGAACCGCCGAACATGTTCAAGAATCATCTGCCGTCGAAGTACCAGGACGACGCGCCCCGACTGGTGCACAACGCTGACGGCTCGGACATGTGGAAGTTCCGCGACACGGTGATCCCGAATGTGGCGCTCAACGCGGTCGCCGGACGACCCAAAGAGGAGTACGGAATCGAGCCGACGGGGCTCGACGAGATCCGGCCGGGTTGCTACAACGTCGACGAGCGGGTCAAGGACATGAATGCCGGCGGCATTCTGGCCTCGATTTGTTTCCCGTCGTTCCCGGGCTTCGCCGGTCGCCTGTTCGCCACCGATGATCACGACTTCTCGATCGCGTTGGTGCAGGCCTACAACGACTGGCACATCGAAGAGTGGTGCGGGGCGTACCCGGCGCGGTTCATTCCAATGGCCATACCGGTGATCTGGGATGCCGAAGCGTGCGCCGCGGAGGTACGGCGGGTCTCGAAGAAGGGCGTTCACGCGCTGACCTTCACCGAGAACCCCGCCGCAATGGGCTACCCCAGCTTCCACAATGAGTACTGGAACCCGCTGTGGAAGGCCCTGGTTGACACCGACACTGTGATGAACGTGCATATCGGTTCCTCGGGCCGGCTGGCGATCACCGCGCCCGATGCGCCTATGGACGTGATGATCACGCTGCAGCCGATGAACATCGTGCAGGCCGCGGCGGATCTGCTGTGGTCGCGGCCGATCAAGGAGTACCCGGACCTCAAAATCGGCCTCTCCGAGGGTGGCACCGGTTGGATTCCCTACTTCCTGGAGCGCGCCGACCGCACCTACGAAATGCACTCGACGTGGACCCACCAGGACTTCAAGGGCAAGCTGCCCAGCGAGGTCTTCCGGGAGCACTTCCTGACCTGCTTCATCAGCGACAAGGTAGGCGTCAAGCTGCGCAACATGATCGGTATCGACAACATCTGTTGGGAGGCCGACTACCCGCACAGTGACTCGATGTGGCCGGGCGCGCCGGAAGAACTGTGGGATGTGTTGTCGCTCAACGACGTTCCCGATGATGAGATCAACAAGATGACCCACGAGAACGCCATGCGTTGGTACTCGTTCGATCCGTTCACCCACATTTCCCGTGAACAGGCGACGGTCGGTTCGCTGCGTAAGGCCGCCGAGGGCCATGACGTGTCTATCAAGGCGGCGGGCCACGAGAAGGAGAGCCGTGGCGGCTCGTCCTTCGCGGACTTCGCTGCCAACGCGAAAGCCCTTAGCGGCAACAAGGACTGAGGGGTTCCGTTCCCCGGCGAGCAGACGCAAACTCGCATTGATTGGGCCGTAATCGTGCGAGTTTGCGTCTGTTCGCGCTGAAAAGGAGGCGCGCCAGTGCCTGGCGATGGCGGAATGAATTTCGAGCTGACTGAGGACCAGGAACTGATCCGGCGGTCCGTCGCCGAGTTGGCGTCCAAGTTCGATGACCACTACTGGATGGAAAAGGATCAGGAGCACGAGTTCCCGACCGAGTTCTACCGCGCGATAGCCGATGGCGGCTGGCTGGGGATGACGATTCCGACCGAGTACGGCGGTCATGGACTCGGCATCACCGAAGCCACGCTGCTATTGGAAGAAGTCGCCAAGTCCGGCGCCGCCATGAACGGCGCCAGCGCCATTCATTTGTCGATCTTCGGCATGCAACCGGTGGTGGTGCACGGCTCCGAGGAACTCAAGGCGCGCACGTTGCCATCGGTCGCGACCGGCGAAGTGCACGTCTGCTTTGGTGTCACCGAACCCGGTGCGGGACTTGATACTTCGCGGATCACCACGTTCGCTAAACGCGATGGTGACCGCTATATCGTCAACGGCCGAAAGGTGTGGATCTCCAAAGCACTGGAGTCGTCCAAGATCCTGCTGCTGACGCGAACCCAATCGTACGACGAGGTAACCAAGAAGACCGACGGGATGACGCTGTTCCTGACGGATCTGGACCGCAGTCGGGTCGACGTCCGTCCGATCAAGAAAATGGGTCGCAACGCCGTCAGCTCCAACGAGCTGTTCATCGACAACCTCGAAGTGCCAATCGAGGACCGAATTGGTGAGGAAGGCAAGGGTTTTCAGTACATTCTGGACGGCCTGAACCCGGAGCGCATGCTGATCGCCGCCGAAGCGCTGGGGATCGGCCGGGTGGCGCTGGAGAAGGCGGTGAAATACGGCAACGAGCGTGAGGTCTTTGGGCGGCCCATCGGGATGAATCAGGGGTTGCAGTTCCCGCTGGCGGATTCGCTGGCGCGCCTCGATGCCGCCGAACTGATGCTGCGCAAGGCCACCTGGCTCTACGACAACGGCAAACCCTGTGGGCGTGAAGCCAATACCGCCAAATATCTGTGCGCCGACGCCGGCTTCACCGCCGCCGACCGGGCGTTGCAAACCCATGGTGGCATGGGTTATTCGGAGGAGTACCACGTGGCGCGTTACTTCCGCGAGGCCCGGCTGATGAAGATCGCGCCGGTCAGCCAAGAGATGATTCTGAACTTCCTGGGTTCACATGTACTGAAGCTGCCGCGGAGCTACTGACGACCGCTAAGGTCGGGCCAAGCCCTAGCAATCGGAGCGGAACATGCGTGAAACGGTCATCGTCGAGGCGGTGCGCACCGCGGTCGGCAAGCGAAATGGCGGATTATCGGGCATGCACGCCGCCGACCTGTCCGCCGTCGTCCTCAACGAACTGGTCCAGCGCGCCGGCATCAGCCTGGAGATCATCGACGATGTGATCTGGGGCTGCGTGTCGCAGGTCGGCGACCAGTCCAGCAATATCGCCCGCTACTCGGTGCTCGCCGCGGGTTGGCCCGAGAGCATTCCGGGGACGACGGTGAACCGGGCCTGTGGGTCCAGTCAGCAGGCGCTCGACTTCGCCGTGCAGGCCGTCATGTCGGGCCAGCAGGATGTCGTGGTAGCCGGCGGTGTCGAGGTGATGAGCCGAGTTCCGCTGGGCGCGGCACGGGCGACCGGCACGCCGTACGGCCCGAAAGTCCTTGCCCGCTATGACGGTTTCTCGTTCAATCAGGGATTGTCGGCGGAGATGATCGCCAAGAAGTGGGGGTTCTCCCGCACCCGACTGGACGAATTCTCCGCCTTGTCCCATGAGCGAGCTGCCGCTGCGTTGGACACCCACGCATTCACCGAACAGATCGTTCCGGTGTTCACCGACGATTCCGTGGTCCATCAAGACGAGGGCGTGCGGCGGGGGACCTCGGTGGAAAAGCTCAGCGGACTCAAGCCGGCATTCGTCGAGGACGGAGTGATCCACGCGGGCAACTCGTCGCAGATCTCCGACGGTGCGGCCGCGCTACTGGTGACCACAGCCGAGTTGGCTCTGGAATTGGGTCTGACGCCGATAGTTCGCTACCACGCGGGGGCCGTCACCGGCGCGGACCCGGTGCTGATGCTGACCGGGCCGATTCCGGCCACCGAGAAGGTGCTGCGAAAGTCCGGCGTCCGGATTGATGACGTCGGCGTTTACGAGGTGAACGAGGCGTTCGCGCCGGTGCCCCTGGCCTGGCTCGCCGAAACCGGCGCGAACCCGGACCGGCTGAACCCGCTGGGCGGCGCCATCGCGCTGGGCCACCCATTGGGCGCGTCGGGCGCTGTACTGATGACCCGCATGATTCACCACATGCGCGACAACGGCATCCGCTTTGGACTGCAGACCATGTGCGAAGGCGGCGGCACCGCCAACGCCACTTTGGTCGAACTTGTGAGCTAGGGCGGGGGTCTGTGGGCCCCAGCGCGACCCTTGTCACGGTCGGCAAACCAACCTACTGTGTATTCATTAGGTTGGTTTTCCCATTGGTTCGAATTGAGGAACTGGGTGCCCGACGTACGGCCGTACGAAACGCTGCTCGCCAAGGGCGAGGACCGCAGACAGCGGATCCTCGAGGTGGCGCAACGGCTGTTGTCGCGCAACGGGTGGCGCAACACCGCGCTCGCCCAGATCGCCCGCGAAGCGGGTGTGACCTCGGCGGGCCTGTTGCACCACTTCGAATCCAAAGAACAGCTGTTGCACGCGGTGCTGGACGCCCGTGACGTCGACGACGATGAACACTCCGACCGGGGCGGCGACCTCATCGGCGAGATCGCGCAGGTCGCCGACCGCTTCAACCGGGCACCCGAACTGGTGGGCACTTTCACCGTGCTGTTGGTGGAGAACATCGCCGCCGACGCACCGCTGCACGACCGCCTGGTGCGCCGGCAGCGGGACGCGACCGAAATCGTCGCCGACGGAATTCGCCGAGGGCAGGCCGCCGGCCGCTACCGCACCGACATAAACCCCACCGTCAAGGCAACCGAAATTCTCGCCTTCACCCACGGAATGGAAATGACATGGCTGCTCGATCCATCGATCCCGCTGACCGAGGTTTTCAAGGAGTACGCGGAGATGCTGGCGCGCGACTTTCTGCCGCCGGACACGACCAAGAACCCGATATGAGATACCGGTTGGACGTCGTCGCCTCCAGCGTCGCCGATGTGGTCAAGTTCGCCGGTGGTTGGCTCTTCGATCGGTCGATGGCCGGCTGGGACGTCACCGTTCTGCTCACCGACCATCCTGACGACCGGCCGCTGCACATCCTTGGCGCTAAGACGCTCGACCTGGAAACCGCGTTGGCGTCGGTGGACACCCGGCCCCGCCCGCAAGCGCTGGCGGCCGCGGCGGATCTGCTCGGTTCCGACCCGCGGGTGCGGGCCGGGGTACTGCAGGCCCTCGACCACGGCGTCACCGAGGTGACGCTCTGGGGCAGGACGTGGCCGGCTGAGATCGATGACAGCGTCGGCCGAGTGCAGTATCGGCTCAGCATGGCCGCCAGAACGTTCAAGGCTCAGGCGCTCGCCGCCGCCGCGTCGCCGACCGGCTCAATCGAGCCGCTCGAGTCGTTTCGCAGCGGCTTGATGGCATGCCGCTCGGTGGCTGCCGATCTGCTCCCTGCCTGACGCGGCTTATCCGTCCCTAATGACGACCTCCCCTTGCGGGTGTTCGTGCACATTGCGGTTCGCCAGGCCATGTGGAAATGTAATACTCATACATGAGAGGCACGTTCTCACTAGCCGAGATTGATCGGAGCGAGAGATGGTGAGTGACTTCACCGAGTTGGACTTCTTCCGCGATCGCGGCTTGGTCGGGGATCCCTACCCTTACTACGAGGCGATGCGCGAGAAGTGCCCGATAGCCAAGGAGCCCCACTACGGGGTCAGCATGATCACCGGCTGGGAAGAAGCCTGCTCGGTGTTGAACGACGCCGCCACGTGGTCTTCGTGCATCTCGGTGACCGGTCCGTTTCCGGGGTTTCCGGTGCCCCTCGAGGGCGACGACATTACCGAGCAGATCGAGGAGCACCGCAACAAGCTGCCGTTCAGTGACCAGCTGCCCACGCTTGACCCGCCCACCCATACCAACCACCGCTCGCTGCTGATGCGGCTGATCACCCCCAAGCGCCTCAAGGAGAACGAGGACGCGATGTGGGTGCTGGCCGATCAGGTGCTGGACGAGTTTCTTGCCCCCGGCAAAGGGGAGTGGATCAAGGGCTTTTCGGGACCCTTCACGCTGCTGGTCATCGCCGACCTGCTCGGTGTGCCGATGGAAGACCGGGACAAGTTCATCAAGGGCATCCGCCAGAACTCGGGCGGCGGTATTGGCGGTACCGGCAAGGAAGCGTTGGCGCACAGTCCGCTCGAGTTTCTCTACGGCCTCTTCTCCGATTACGTCCGAGACCGACGACGCGAGCCTCGCGACGACGTGCTGACAGGCCTGGCCACTGCCACCTATCCCGACGGCACTATTCCCGAAGTCGAGGACGTGGCCCGCGTCGCCAGCAACGTCTTCTCCGCCGGTCAGGAGACCACCGTGCGGCTGCTCGGGGCCGCGCTGCAGACCCTGGGCGAGCGCCCGGACATTCAGGCGCAGCTGCGCAGGGACCGCAGCCTGATCCCCAACTTCATCGAAGAGTCGCTGCGCCACGAGAGCCCGGTCAAGGGCGACTTCCGAATGAATCGGGTGCCCGTCAATGTAGGTGGGGTCGACCTGCCCGCCGGAACCACCGTGATGGTGGTTCAGGCCGCCGCGAACCGTGATCCGCGCCGGTTCGAAGAACCCGCCACCTTCGATCCGGTCAGAAAGAATGCCCGCCAGCATATTTCGTTCGGGCGTGGAATCCACAGCTGCCCTGGTGCGCCGCTGGCGCGGGCCGAGACCCGGGTGGCGATCGAGCGCCTACTCGACCGCACGTCCGACATCAGGATCGACGAGAGCGTGCACGGACCGGCGAATGACCGCCGCTACCAATACGTTCCGACGTACATCCTGCGGGGGCTGACCGAACTGCACCTGGAGTTCACGCCGGCATGAGGGTGTGGGTCGACGAAGAATCCTGCCGGGGCCACGGGATGTGCCTGACGTTGTGCCCGGAAGTCTTCTCCCTGACCGACGACGGCTACGCCGAGTCGATAACGTCCGACGTCCCAGCGGAATTCGAGGCGGTAACCCGGGAAGCAATCGAATGTTGTCCCGAGCAGGCGATCAAGGAACGCTGAAGGAGGACAAATGGGTGCCAAAGGGTATGTGATTCTCACCGAGGCCATCAAGGATCCGGAAGGCATGAAGGCCTATGGCAAGGCCGCGGGTGCGGCCATGGGTGGCGTCAAAGTTCTTGCCGTCGATACTTCGCCGGAAATCCTCGAGGGTGACTGGCACGGAAATCAGACCGTGGTGCTGGAATTCGAATCGGTGGACGCCGCCCGCGCTTGGTATGAATCCGAGGCTTACCAAAACGCCGCGAAGCTGCGCCAGGCGGCGGCCGACTGCAACGCGGTCATCCTCGCCGGCTTCTAGAACCCTCAGTTGGGCCCGCTACTCCTCGATCGAGATCGCCTGACGCGGACACTGCCGCACAGCCTCGCGAACCTGCTCCTCGATGTCCGGGGTCACCTCGGTTTTATGCACTGTCAGCATGTCGTCATCCCCTAGTTCGAACACCTCCGGGATGATGCCCATGCACACGCCGTTGCTTTCGCAGAGGTCCCAGTCGACTTCGATTTTCACGACAGCACCTACCGAGCCACTCTGACGGGAACGTTCTTCCAACCGGCGACATTCTGCATCTGGACGCGGTTGCAGTTCTCCCAGTCCACGTCGTAGTGGGGCATGAAGTCGAGCAGCTTTTCCAGCGCGATCACGCTTTCCATCCTGGCCAGTGCAGCACCCAGGCAGCTGTGAATCCCGTAGCCGAAGCTCAGATTCAGCGCCTCGTGCCGGTCGCGGTCGATGTTGAACGTGTCGGGATCGGTCCAGGCGTTGGGATCTCGGTTTGCTGCGGCGTTGATCAGAAACACCGGCTTCATCGCGGGAATCGTGACGCCATGCAGCTCAACATCTTTGATCGAGCAACGAACCTGATACTGAGACGGCGCCTCGTAGCGCAACAGCTCTTCGACGGCTGCGGGAATTTTGCTGCGGTCATCGAGCAGCTTCTGCCATTCCCCGGGGAACCGGGCGAATACAACCGGCGCATTGCCGATCAGTTTGGTCACCGTCTCGGCGCCCGCCCCACCCAACAATGTTGCGAAGCCGGCGATTTCGATGTCGTCCAGGCTGGTGACCTTGCCGTCTTCACGTTCGATTTCGGCGTTGATCAGCTTGGTGAACAAGTCATCGCGCGGCTCGACCCGCCGCTCCTGAAGGAGGTTGTAGTACATCATTCCGGTCTCGATGTTGGCCTGCATGCCGCGCTCGCCGACCTCGACCTGTCCGGGCTCACGGTGCAGAGATTCGTCGATCAAATGACGTACCCGCTGCGCGTGCTCCTCCGGTACCCCGAGCATCGTGGTGATCACTTCGACGGGAAACGGCCCGGAAAAATCTTGGACCACATCGAACCGGTCGGGATCGACCTTGCTCAGGTACTTGTCGATCTTCTGGCCCACCATTTCCCGCTGGGATTGAATGGCGCGAGGCGTGAAGACCTTGTTCAGCAGGCTGCGCATATGCCGGTGGTCGGGGGGATCCATGAAGATGATCGACTTCTGCTCCGGCGGCTTGCCTGTCCGCACCATCGACAGGTCGATGCCGAAGGCCGAGGAATACGTTTCGAAGCTCTTCAGTCCCGCCGCCACATCGGCGTGGCGGGTCAGCGCGTAGAAGTCGTACTCTTCGCTGTAGTAGACCGGTGCCTCCTGCTGCATTCGCTTGTAGGTATCCCAGGCACCGTCGAAGAAGTCCTGCGAGAACGGATCGAAGACGACCTTCGACATGGTCATGGAAGCGCTCCTCGCTTGGCTGGCTGCGGTCCAAAACCATTACAGCTGAAAGCCCGACTGTAACGCAAACGGTAGTCGTCTCCGGGCGTGCCGGAAAGGGCTCAGGGTGCCAGGCTGGTGAACTCGCTCAAAGCGATCGCGGCGGCTTCGCCGACGGGAATGACGGAACCCGCAACGACGATGAACGGCACCAACGCCATGTTCGCGGCGATCGGTTTCGCGAAGGCGCCCAGCAGGTCGCCCTGTTGCAGACCGTAAACGAAAAGGTTGGCATCGTAGATAGGCAGGTCAATCGCGAGTGCCTGCCCGGTTTGGATCATCGGAAGTACCGTGGCCGACGAGGCTGAAATGGCGCCGCCGAAGGCATTGAAGATATTGCCGGCGCTGACGGGCACGCTGCCATTTCCGTAAGTGCTGGCCGCATCGAGGAAAGTAAGGATGTTCGACGGCGGGTCTATCGGGTTGGTCAGCAGCGTCGGCGTCAGCCCAAAGGTATGCGCGACCCCCAGTAGGGGTTGAATCGACGACCAATCCAATCCCAACGTCGGGTGCTGCAGATCCGCGACGGCGTTCGTGATTCCTTCCTGTGCGCCGATGTTCAGTGCGCTGACCACCTGAATCGGGTCGACATTTGTCGGAAAGAGCCCGAATGGTGTGGTGACGTTGGGGGGATTCTGGGTGTCCCAGCCGTGCTCCATGTTGCCGTAACCCAGGTTCACCAGGATGCGGGTATCGGGTTCGAGCAGGCTGTACAGCGGCTGGCCGATGACGGGGATGACCTTCAGCGGATTGAGCAGCGGCAGGCCCGGTTCGGTGATCATGTGATAGGTCGTCTGGCCGTAAGTGCCCATGTTGATGACTTCGGAACCGGGCGACGGATTCAGATACGTGGTGTGGTCGTATCCGATGCCGGCATAAGCGTTGAGGACCGAGAGCAGATTGAGCGGGTAGCGGGGGAAGTCGGCGAACCCGTCATATTCCTTCGTATAGATCTGTGTCGGGTATAGATCGCTCGGGGTGGCTCCGCTGAGCGTGATTCCGAAGCTCGGGAATGAAGCGGTG
Source organism: Mycobacterium sp. IDUB_37 (assembly GCF_055419245.1). Lineage (NCBI taxonomy): Bacteria > Bacillati > Actinomycetota > Actinomycetes > Mycobacteriales > Mycobacteriaceae > Mycobacterium > Mycobacterium sp. IDUB_37. The sequence goes on from NZ_JBVAXG010000002.1 coordinate 260,909, forward strand.
CCCCCCAGCGGATAGGGGAAGCCGAAACGAGTGAGGTAGCCCCCGTTGGGATTGGCGGGATTGCCCACCAGAATGAACGACACGTCATTGGGGGAAACGTTGTTCGCGGCCAATTGCGACATCGCGATGGAGGAGAGCAATGAGCTCTGCGAAAAGCCGAAGACGCTGACGTGGTTCCCGGCGGCGATCTGTTGCATGATCGCGTTGTTCAGCGTGGCCACGCCAATTTTGACCGACGAATCCAGCGGCAAAGTGTTGATGCCGGTGATCGGATACAGACCCTCTGGTGTCGTCAATGGAAACGCTACGGCGGTGGGAAAGAACTGATGTACGTAGGACTCCAACGCGGCCTGCACGTAGAGCGGCGGCGGCACCGGAAAACCACTTGGCCCCATGATGATTGCGACTTCTCCGGCGGCAGCGGCGGGAATGCCGGTCGGCACCGCTACGGATTGGAGCGTCGATGCGGCCGCTGACTCGGCGGTCGTATACGCGGCCGCGCCGGCACCAAGGGTCTGGACCAACTGTGCATGGAAGGCTTCGGCTCGCACGCTCAGTGCCTGGTAGGCGTCCGCATGATCGGAGAAGAATGCCGCGATCGCCGCCGACACCTCGTCGTCCGCGGCAGCGAGCAGGTTCGTGGTGTGTGCCGCGGCGTCGACATGAGCCGCGCTGATCGTCGAATTGAGACCCGCGAGAATGCGCCCCGCATCGAACACCGCCTCCGGCGTCGCGACCACATACGACATCGAATCCCCCTAGTCACAGCACATCTCAAACGCCGGTCGCCCCCGTCCCGGTCAGGCAATACTAGTCAGGTCGGGTCGATCGGCGTCGCGCTTTGGTGATTCGGCAGCGCAGGCGCCGACGATGGGTCAGGGTGCGAGGCTGGCGAACTCGCTGAAGGTTTTCGCGAACGCCTCGCCGATCGGAGCGACGGTGCCGGTAACGACGATGTACGGCAGCAACGCATTGTTCGCGGCGATCGGTTTAAGGATCGCCCCCAGGAGGTCACCGTGTTGCAGACTGTCGATGGCAAGGTTCAAGTCGTAATAGGTGAGGTCTACCCCGACGCCGAGCACGGTATCTGTTATCGGAAGTATCGTGGCCGCGGAGTTGGTAATCACGCTGCCGAATGCGTCGAAGATATTGTTGGCGCTGACCGGCACACTGCCATTGGAAAAAGTGCTGGTCGCATTGATGATTGTGACAATGTTCGATGGCGGGTCTATCGGGTTGGTGATGAGAGTCGGCGTAAGCCCGAACGTATGCGCGGAACCCAGCAGCGGTTGTATCGACGACCAGTCGAAACCGAACGTCGGGTGCTGCAGATCCGCAATGGAGTTCGTAATTCCTTCCTGCGCGCCGTTATTCAGTGCGGTGATCAACTCGATCGGGTCGATATTCGTCGGGAAAAGCCCGAATGGTGTGACGACGTTCGGCGGATTCTGGGTGTCCCAGCCGTGTTCGATGTTGCCGTAACCCAGGTTCACCAGGATGCGGGTGTCGGGTTCGAGCAGGCTGTACAGCGGCTGGCCGATGACGGGGATGACTTTCAGCGGGTTGAGCAGTGGCAGAGTTGGATCGGTGATCATGTGGTACGTCGTCTGGCCGTAAGTGCCCATGTTGATGACTTCTGAGCCCGGTATGGGGTTCAGGTATGCAGTGTGGTCGTAGGCGATGCCGGCATAGGCGTTGAGCACCGAGAGCACATTGAGCGGGTAGCGAGGGAAGTTGGCGATGCCGTCATATTCCATCGTGTAGATCTGCGTCGGGTACAAATCGCTGGGGGTGGCGCCACTGAGCGTGATTCCGAAGCTCGGGAATGTAGCTGGCCCGCCCAGCGGGTAGGTAAATCCGAGACGGGTCGCGTAGCCCCCGTTGGGATTGCCGATATTGCCCACCAGGATGAACGAAACGTCATTGGGAGAAACGTTATTCGCCGCCAGTTGCGACATCACGAGAGAGGAAAGCAGTGAGCTTTGCGAATAGCCGAACACGGTGACGTGGTTGCCGGCGCCGATCTGTTGCATGATCGCGTTGTTCAGCGTGGTCACGCCAATCTTCACCGATGAATCCAACGGCAGGGTGTTGACGCCGGTATTCGGATACACGCTTTCCGGTGTCGTCAGTGGCAGCGGCAACGCGGCAGGAAAGAACTGCTTTACGTACTGTTCCATGACGGCTTGTATGTACAGCGGCGGAGGCACCGGGAAGCCACTCGGACCCATGATGATCGCGACGTCCGCGGCAGGCGCGGCAATGCTTGTCGGCATCGCAGGGCTGACGGCTTGCAGCGTTGCGGCAGCGGCAGACTCGGCCGATGTGTATGCGGTCGCCCCGGCATCAAGCGTCTGGACCAACTGCGCGTGGAAGGCTTCGGCTCGCGCGCTCAGCTCCCGATAAGTCGAGGCATGATCGGAGAGGAATGCCGCGATCGCGACCGACACTTCATCCTCGGCGGCGGCCAGCAGGTTTGTGGTGTGTGCCGCGGCGGCGGTGTGCGCCGCACCGATCGTCGAATTGAGGCCTGCGAGAACGCGTCCCGCATCTAGGACCACCTCCGGCGCCGCGACCAGATAAGACAACGAATCCCCCTAGCCGCAGGGCATCGCAGATGACGTTCGCCCCTTACTGATCAGGCAATGGTAGTCACGCCGGGCCGATCAGCGCCGCCATTTGGTCAACCGACCTCCCGGTCGGCGCCGTCACCCGCCGAGCGTGCGGCCACGCATTCGTCGACAAAGGAGAACACCTTGCGGTGGTACTCGGCGGCGCTGTGGCCGAGGCTGAGATTATGCCCGGCATCGGGATGCAGGTCGGCAACGAAAGATGTTGCTGCCGTGAACATATCGGCAATCTCTGCCAGTGCGTCCGGGTCTGACCGATATACCCTGTCGTGCTCTCCGAGCGTGAAGTGCACCGGGATCCGCACCGCCGGAGCCAGCGCCGGAAAGTTCTGGTGCGGCCAGTTCAACGCCATGCCCCGTTCGTAGTTCGGCGCCGTAGCGGAGTTCGTGATGCCGCGCAGAATGTCAGCGGGGTAGAGGTGCAGCGGCTCCCAGAGCAGTTCGCGGGTACCCGGAGGCCGCTCTTTGATGGCGGCCGCCTTCATGATCGCCTTGGCGGCGTCGTGATAGCGCCTGCCAGTGCCGCCGAGTTCGAGGCCGAGCAGTCCGGCGCCACGGTCGTCCGCGGCCATTCGCACGGCCAGTTCGCAGCCGCCCGAATGTCCGAGCACGAACAACCCGGCGCCACGCGATCTGTCCCCGATGATGCGGTCAACGGCCCCGTACGCGAGATTCACTCGCTGCTCGGGTTGCTCCATTGCCTCCGGATAGGGCGCCGAACTGCCATGCCCGGGTCGGTCCAGGGCGATGACGGTGTACCCGTGGGCGGGCCCCGATCGCAATAGAGAAAGCTCCGGGTGGCCGGGGCAGTCGAAGTACGCAGCCGTGGTTCCACCACCGTGAATGGCCAGGATCACTGCTTTGGGTTGCTCTGCCTCGGCGATGACTCCGGACATGGGCACGCCGTGGGCGATCACCACCCGCGGGCGGGGGCTCACGCTCATGCGTCGGTCCGCAACAAGATCACGCCGCTGGGAGTGAGGCCACCGCTGCTGACCACGCCGACCCGGGCATCGGCGACCTGGCGCGGCCCGGCCTCGCCGCGCAACTGACTGACGGCTTCGTGCAGCAGCCCCATGCCGTGGGTGCGGCCGTGGGAAAGCTGGCCGCCATGCGTGTTGAGCGGTATCTGGCCGTCGCGGGCGATGCTCTTGCCGCCGTCCAGAAATTCCCGGGCCTCGCCGATACCGCAGAAGCCCAGCGCTTCGATCCAGGACAGGCAGTTCATGGTGAAGCCGTCGTAGAGTTCGGCGACGTCGACGTCGGACGGCCGCAGTGAGGTGCGTGTCCACATGTGCGCGGACTGGCCCAGCACCTGCGGTTCATGAGTGAGCGTGCTCTGGTCCCAGTCGATGCGCTCGATGATCTGCGTTCCCACCGCCTCCACGAGAACGGGTGGCTTGGCGAGATCCCGGGCCGCGTCCACGGCGGAGACGATGACCGCGATGGCGCCGTCGCACGGCACGTCGCAGTCGTACAGGCCAAAGGGCGTGGTGATGGACCGCGCGTTCAGGTAGTCGTCCATCGTCATCGGTGACCGGTACACCGCGGTCGGGTTGAGTTCGGCGTTGGCGCGCTGATTCAACGCGATCCAGCCGAGCGTCTCTTTCGTGGTGCCATATCGATGGAAGTGGCGTTGGGCATTGAGCGCCAGCGTGTGTGCGGCCGACGTGGCGCCGAATGGCCACTGCCAGCTGGCGGTTCGGCCGCCGGACGGGATGATCTTGCCCTGCTTCATCAGCTCGTTGAAGGTGGCTTCCCAGAGCGTCCGGAAGCAAAGCACGTGCCGAGCAAGGCCGGCCGAGACCGCGAGCATGGCGGCGATGACCGACCCGCCTGGGCCGAAGGTCTCGATGCCGCCGTTGTGCCACACCGGTCGGATGCCGAGCGCCCCTTCCAGCGCGGTGACCCCGCCCTCGCCGAAGCCCCCCAGATTTCCGCCGCCGGGATAGGTCGAGAGGCCGTCGATGTCGGCGTAGGTAAGTCCGGCGTCGGCGATGGCGGCCTCGCAGGCCTGCACGGTCAGCGTCAGCGGCGGCAGCATCTGGCGGCGGCCGATCGGTGACATGCCGATGCCGGTGAGCGCGACCTTGTCCTCGAACTTCTCGGTGGTCAGCATGGGGCGCACGTATTCGCCGAAGCGTTCCGGCGCGATCTCGTCGTCCGGCAGTGCGTTTGGCTCAGCGTCGGGGATGGGACGGAACAGCGGCAACCACACGTCCTCGTGCTGCTCGAACGTGACCTCGACAGCCTGGCCGAGTTCGAGCTGATCGGAGTCGCTGTCCACGATGTTGGTAGTCAACCGGACCCGGGGGTCCTCCACGATCGCGACCTGTGCGATCACATAGGGCGCGGGCATGCTGGGCAGGCTGAATCGGTGGTTCACGGTGAAACCCGCCAGGGTTGCCCGCCCGGAGACGGCCCGCACGCCGATGTCGCGGGCGCGGCAATACCGGCACACCGGCGCCGGTGGGTGGATCAGCGATTTGCATGCCTGGCATTCCTGGAACCGCAGTATGCCGTCGGCGCCTGAGGTCCAGAAGAACTCATTTTCATCGGTGACCAGGGGCAGTGGTCGGCCCGGTGCTTTCCGAACAGCTTCCGTCACGTCACCTCCGGGAATCGGGCGGCCTACCTGGTAGGCCCGTTATACGAATCCGAGAATTACGTTATCATCCTGGATAAAGGACGGGTGGAGAGCCTTTGAGCGCGAAGACGTTGGTTCGAGAGGCGCCGCGGGTGGGTGTGGCGTTGATCCGCCTCAGCCGTCCCGAACGGTTGAACGCGATCAATGACGAGATGTTGGCCGAGCTCACGGCCACATTCGCCGCGGTGGCGGCCGATACGTCAGTGCGCGTCGTCGTCCTCACCGGCGAGGGTCGTGGCTTCTGTGCGGGCATCGATGTGCGGGACTTCGGCACCGGAATTCCGGCCGCCGACGATCCGGCCATTGACCGGTTGCGGTTTCAGGAGGCGATGGCCGCGATACCGCAGGCGATCCGGGGCCTGCCGCAGCCGGTGATTGCGGCGGTCAACGGCCCGTGCGTCGGTGCAGGCTTGGCTCTATGCTTGGCGGCTGACATCCGGATCTGTTCCACGACAGCGTCATTCGGTAACGCCGCGATTCTGCTGGGTCTTTCCGGTGCGGAGATGGGGATGAGCTATCACCTGCCCCGAATCGTCGGGACCAGTGTCGCCGCGGACTGGATGCTCACCGGCCGCACGGTATCCGCCGAGGAAGCGGACCGCCGCGGGTTGGTGAGTCAACTCATCGAACCCGACCAGTTGGTGGAAACCGCGGTTGAATTGGCCAGTCGTATAGCCGATCTCACGGCGCTCGGTGTCCAGCTGACAAAGCGAGCGCTACAAGTGAATACCGACGCTCCGAGCCTGGCGCCGGCACTCGAGCTGGAAAATCGAAATCAAGTGCTGAGCCATGCCACCGACGAGGCAGCGGCGCTGCGGCAGCGGTGGTCGGGGCACTAAGAGAGGATTAGCCTGTGGCGTGGGACTTTTCGACTGACCCGGAGTGGGCAGAGCAACTTTCCTGGGTAGAGGACTTCGTGCGCTCCGAATGTGAACCCGTCGATCTGCTCGTCAAGGAATCGCATGACCTCAACGACCCGGTGCGCCAGGCGTTGATTCCGCCGCTGCAGAAGATCGTCAAGCAGCGCGGGCTGTGGGCCACTCACCTGGGTCCGCACTTGGGTGGGCCCGGCTATGGCCAGCTGAAGCTGGCGCTGCTCAACGAGATCCTCGGCCGATCCGAATGCGCACCCATCGTATTCGGCTCGCAGGCACCGGATTCCGGCAACAGCGAGATCTTGGCTCATTACGGAACGCCCGAGCTCAAGAAGCGCTATCTCGAGCCGTTGCTCGACAACCGGATCGTGTCCTGCTTCTCGATGACCGAACCGCAGGGCGGTGCCGACCCGAAGGTGTTCACGACGTCGGCGGTCCGGGATGGTGACCAGTGGATCATCAACGGCGAGAAGTGGTTCTCCTCTTTCGCCTCGATGGCGTCCGTCCTGATCGTCATGGCTGTGACAGACCCTGAAGCCGCTCCCTACGAACGGCATTCGATGTTCGTGGTTCCCGGTGAGACACCCGGTATCAACCTGTTGCGTGACGTGGGACTGGGATATCAGCCCCTCGGCGGTGGCCGCGAAGGCTACGTGCGATACGAGAATGTGCGGGTTCCGGCGCAGAACATGCTCGGTCCGCGCGGCGGGGCCTTTGTGGTGGCTCAGACCCGGCTGGGTGGCGGACGCATCCACCATGCGATGCGCACCGTCGGTCTGGTGCGCCGCATCTTCGACATGCTCTGCGAGCGTGCGGTTTCCCGGTACACCCAAGGTGACATGCTCGGCAACAAGCAGCTTGTCCAAGAGATGATCGCAGATTCGTGGATGGAGATCGAGGCGTTCCGGCTGTTGACGTTGCAGACTGCGTGGAAAATCGATCAGCACAACGACTACAAGGCCGTCCGCGCCGACATCTCTGCGGTGAAGGCGATGATGCAGAAGGTCTTGCATGACGTGTCGGCCCGCGCGCTGCAGGTGCATGGTTCGCTGGGCACCACCCACGAGATGCCTTTCGTGCAGCATCTGGTCGAGTCGTTTGTCCTCGGATTAGCGGATGGGCCAACCGAAGTGCACAAGACCGTGTTGGCACGGTTGCTGCTCAAGGACTACAAGCCGGCTCCCGACCTGTTTCCGTCTGAACACTTGTTGCGGCTGCGCGAGGCCGCGGAGAAGAAGTTCGCCACACAGCTGGCGGGGTTACGGGTTTGATATCGCCGGTGCTATCGCATTTGCGGATCGTCTAATGGTCCGCTGGCGGTGGCTAACGTGACTGATCTGATTGGCGTTGCGTCAATCGAAGGGGAACTCTCCGAGGCTGGCCAGAGGGCGGCCCGAAAGCTGCTGAACTATCCACTGATTCATGGAGACCCCCTGTTCCTGTGCTTCGATCGCCAGGCGGGTGTGCAAATTAGTTGAAGTCCGGACGACGAAGGTGCCGCTGTAGCTGCGCTCGGTCAGTGACGCCGGAGCCTCTACGCCGCTGTCCCTCAGCTCGTCCAGGTGCCTACCAACAGCCTCCGTCACCAGGGCGACTGCTCGCGTCGCATCGGTCGCACGTTCTTTCAGGAAAGGAAACTCGAGGCACAAGCCGATGTACTGGTTCTCGTCGGGAGACCATTCGGCGCGGAACGTGTAATGGTTCATGCGGGACTTGATAGCACGAGACCTGCATTACCAACAGTCACACCCGTCACCGCCAGCGGACCATTAGGCGATCGGCAATTAAGATATCGCCCGCGATATCAGTCAGCCGCTACCCGCGCTGACCGAGCAGAGCTTGAGCTCGAGAAAGCAAGTGCGGCAAAACGTTCGACATCGCCTCCAGCTCAGCGTCGGGTTCCGTGCGCCGGCGGTTGTGTTTGACGATCAGCGCCCAGGTGGCCACCGACTTGAAGCAAGCCAGTGCCTGAAACCACGGCAGGTCGGGCACCTCTCGGCCAACCGCGGCCTGATAGATGTCGGCCAACTCCTCGGGGAGCGGCGTCATCCCCAGGTATGCCGAGGCGCGCCGGTAGGTGTCTGGGTCACTGTTGATCAGGAACCAACCGACGTCGACGCGCGGATCGCCCAATGACCATATCTCCCAGTCGATCACGCCGGCTATCTGGTTCCCGTCGGACAACAAGTTGCCCAAACGGAAGTCGCCGTGAACGACTGCGGGGGAGAGCGGCTCAGGGGCCGAGTCTCGCAGCGTCGCGGCGATATCGCGCCACCCCGGCGCCAGCCCAGGATCCACCGTCTCCAGCGTTCGACACCAACGTCCGACCTCCTCTTCGACGCCGACGACAGGTTGAGCGTCCAGTCCGACGTCCGCAGGCTGAATGCGGTGCAGTTGAGCCAATGTCACCGCGGCACTCTGAAATCGCTCGGCCACAACTGCATCCGCGCGGACTGCTGGATCGAACAGTGGTTCGCAAGAGCTTCCATCGATCCAGGACATGACGAACAACGGTGGTGCCTCGGGCGGGTTACCGGGGTCCTCCCGCAACACGTCGGGGACCGGCACCGGAGTCGGGCCGAGTGCCTTGATGACCTGGGCTTGGCGCAGCACGTCCCGATGTCGCGTCGGTGCCACGCCGGGTGGCGCTACCTTCACCACGGCGCGCTGTCGGTTCAGCTGCCCGGCAAAGGTCAGGCTGGATGCGCCACCGGTCAACGGGCGAAGGCCGGCGATGTCAGGCAGTCGGCCGCGTAGCTGATCGAGGAGTTCGGTCAGCTCAACCATCCGATTTCGCGCAGGAAGGTTTGGGTGTGTGCGATACGCCCCGTCATCGACTTCGCGTCACAGGTGCACAACTCCAGCGCCGTCTGAGCGATCAGCTCGATGTCCTCGGTATCTGTCTTGGCAAGGTCGAGGCTGCCCGCCCCTGGCGTCGCGACCGGTTTGGAGGGTGCGGCCGCATTGACCGCGATGCCGTCGTCATACAGTTCTGCCGCAAGGCTTTTGGTGAGTCGGTTCAGTGCGGCCTTGACGGTTCCGTAGATGCCGAACCCGGCGCTGCGGTCGAAGGTGTCGAAAGGAGGGCCGGGCGGGAGGTCCCCGCCGACCGACGTCACATTCAACACCCAGCCCTGGTGGCGCTCCCGCATGGCGGGTAGAGCCAGTTGCGTGAGGTGCAGCGGTGCAACGACATGCATCTCCATCATCAGGTGCACCCGTCGCTCCGGAAACTCGTCGAGAGGTCGCAGGAACGTGACGGCAGCGTTGTTGACAACGATGTCCGGGGCGCCGATGCGGTCGACGACCTCGGCGAACAAGCGTTGGCGTTCATCAGATCTGGACAGATCCGCCTGTATCGCGATCGCCGAACCGCCGTCTCCGGAGATCTCATCTAGCGTCTCCTGCAGGGAACCTTGGTATTTCGGGTCGGGCTCCAGGGTTCGCGCGGTGAGAGCGACGGTTGCTCCCTCGCTGGCCAACCGCTGGGCGATCGCCTTGCCCAGGCCCCTGCTGCTGCCGGTCACCAGCGCGGTACGGCGGGCGCATCGCCCGGTCAACGGGTGAAGCCCCACTGTGCTTCGTTCGACTCTGTCTTGAGGTGTTCGGCGGGGTCCTCGTCGGTGACCGGTTCTGGGTGGGTGACTTCGGGCTTCCGGGCACCCCACTCGGTGATGGCGTGCACCGGGCAGTCCAGCAGGGCGCGCATGACCGCGTCGCGATCACGTTCAGGCACATCGCCTTTGGCGCCGTCACCGGTCAGTGATGCGTATCCCCAGTCGTCGAGCGAGAAGTATCCGGGTGCATGTTTGGCGCACAGGCCGAAGCCGTCGCACACGGTCCGGTCCAGGCGGATCTTCATAGTTGGCTCACCGTCGCCTGGTAGGGGCGATCGGCACGGAACGCGCCCTGGCTGCAGTCCGGGCAGGTGCCGGCGAGATGGTGGTCGACCTCGAGAGGGAACTCGTCGAGCAGAGTGGCAGCGACATTGGTGGCCGCGTCCAGCGTCGCGCATGCTCCCCGTCCACGTAGCACGACTGACCATCGACGCAGGCGGTCGAGATCCTCTGCGGTAGCCGCAGAGTCACGTAACGCCCCGCCGACCGCCGCCATCGCGGCCGTTCCGTTGAAACACGATCCGCACTGCCCGGCGTTCTCGCGATCGAAGTAAGCGAGCACCGCCGCCGCGACCGCTACCGGACAGTCGTCGGTGATCAGCGAGATCGCGCCGCAGCCCAACCCGCTGCCGATCCCGCGCATGGTCTCATGGTCCAGGGTGGTGTCCAGCACCCGGCGATTGACCAAGCCGGCGAAGTAACCGCCCATCAGCACCCCGCGTATCTGCTCACGCGAAACTCCATGCAGTGCAAGCAGTTCAGTGAAATGCAAGCCATGGGGAAGCTCGTACAGGACGGCCGGCCGGCCCGCCCCGGTGATGGTGGCAAGGAAGGTGCCGGGCGATACGTCTGTTCCTTGCGACCGGAATTCCTTGGCGCCGTGGCGTTGCAGGTAGGGCAGGTTGGCCAGCGTCTCAACGTTGCTCACCAGCGTCGGGCGATCGCCGACACCCGCTTCGAAGGGGCGTGGCGGTTTGTCGGTGGGCTTGGCGGGGCCGCCGTTGATCGCCTGGACCGCGGCCGTTTCCTCGCCGGCGACGTATCCGGGCGCCACCGACCACACGTCGATACTCAGTCCAGGCGGAGCGTCAGCGCCCAGTTCATCGAGTGCCAGTCTGATGCTCTGCTCCGAATCCGGTTCGGACACATAGACGTATGCGCGATCGGCGGCCACGATCGTTGCGGCCGACAGTAATCCGTCCAGCACCAGGTGCGGCCGATTGCGTAGCAGCCAGCGGTCCTTGAACGAAGCCGGCTCTCCCTCTTCGCCATTGGCGATCACCACGCTGCCACCGGCGACTTGCCCGTTGTCGCGCACCGTACGAAGCTTCACCCCAAGGGGGAAGGCCGCACCGCCACGACCGACCAACCCGCCGGCTTCGACTTCGCTGAGCAGTGCGTCGGGGGCGGTCAACGGCAGGTACCCGCCCTGCGCGCGATAGGCCGCGATGTCCTCCCGGGTGTGCTCAGCACGGAGTAGCCGAGGCGGGCAATCGGAAAGTGCGACTGCCCTTAACGCGGTGTCGGTGGCTTCCATCGATCAGCCCCCGTTCGTTGCAGTTAGGCTTGCCGGCATGCGGACTGCCGTCGTGCGGGTCAATGTCGATCCGGCGGGCGCGCTCACCGGGGAGCAATTACGTGAGGGCATGGGAGTGCTCCTCGCACTCATCGGCGAGGCCAATGCCGACGTCGTGGACAGCGACCTCATTGCCATGCCGGTGCATCGCCGGGAGGTGCAGTTGCTGATCGCCGGTGATGATGCCGAAGACACCAGGGTCGCAGCAGTTGAGTTGTGCACCAAGGCATTCAAGGTCGTACCCGTACCCGGTGTGGTCACCTTCGTCAGCAGGGGAACCGACGACGACGCCCGGGGCGTGCTGTCCGGCTTCGGGCTGACCGGTGAGGTGGTTCGCGAGATTGATGACGATGGCTTCGACATCATCTATGTCACGCTGCGCGAAGCCGACTTGGAGCGTGTTCCCGAAAGCCGGATCCATACCGCGCTCGAGGCCTCGCTCAACTGCGAGGTCCACATCCGCACCGAGTGACGCCGTCACGAGCTGAGGAACTCCAGGATCGGGGGTGCAGCCTGCACCCAGGTGTCGAACATGTTGAAGTGCTTGACTCGTCCCGCCGCGCGATCCTCGGAGGCGCGCTCCCAGGCATCCTCGGGCCAGGGTGGGTCGATCAGCTTGGATCCCTTGATCAGGCAACTGACTTCCAGCGACGTACGTTTGGGGTGATCCATGTCGTTCTCGCCGCCGCGGATGATCAACGTGGGAATCTTTATCCGGTCGAACATTTCGTCCTCGACGCCCGGAATGGTCTGTCCTGGTTTGGAAACGAAGGCGTTGAGCCAGCGCAGCATGACCTTGAGGAAATCGTTCTTGTCGAAATCGAGAAAGCGCTGCTCGTTGGCCGGGTTCTCCGCAATGCGCTCGCGCCATTCCTGCACCTTGACCACTGAGTCCATGCCGGTGCCGCGCACGGCGAGAATGCTCGGAACGATGTAGAAGGAACCCAGGACGAAGGTGCCGTAAATGCCGCCGACGATATTCCATACCACGAGTTTGGTGACCAGTTCCGGGTAGAGCATCGTGGTGAGCATGGAATCCCTTGCGCCGCCGGAGCCTCCGGCCAGGATGCAGCGCTCGAAGCCCAGACCCGTGACCAGTTTGTGCAGGGTTTCGGCGCGCATGTGCGACTCGCTCTGCCCGTAGAACTGCACATCGGAGGCGCCGCAGTTGGGTCGGTCCCACAGCAGCACCCGATAGCCGCCGGCGGCGAGTGCGTCAGCGAGCGGACGCAGCCCCTCGATCTCCTTGCTGAACCGGCCGCCGGGGGTCAGGGCGATGAGATCGCCTGAGTCGCCGACGATTTCGTAGACGACGTTTCCCCCGTTGATCTCGATAGAAGGCACGCAATTCTCCTGTTGTTAGGCCATAACCAGAACGTCACTGCCGACCACCCGGACCGGATAGGTACGAATGCTCCACTCCGGCTTGACCGCAGTGGTGCCGGTCGCCAGTTCGAAACCCCATTGATGCCAAGGGCAGTAGATGTATTCGCGGTCCTGCACCATCACTGCGTCACCGGGAGCGCTCTCGTCGACGACGGTGCGTCCCCGGGCGCGGCCCGAGCACAGCGGGCCGCCTTGGTGCGGACAATAATTCGCGATCGCGTAGAAGGATCCGTTGACGTTGTAGACACCCACACCGTGCCGGCCGATCGGCACCAGCTTGTGCGTGCCCGGCGGGATCTCGTCCACCGTCGCGACAACATGCTCGCGACCCTGGGCGAGGCGGGGCCGCTTGACTTTTTCTTCCAACTCAGTGGACCCGGACTTGACCCTCGAGCACCGGCACCGTCTCCGGCAGGTGATACGTCTCGATGCCGTTCTTGAACATCACCGCTTCGCGGGCGTGCTTGGGCAGGTGTTTGACCAGCCACCGCGGATCGTCGAAGGTCCAGTGCGGGTAGTCCGAGGAGTACAACAGGATCTTCTCGCATTCCATCCACTCCAGCGCGCGAGTCAGTTCCGTCTTGTCCTCGGGATAGTCCAGCGGCTGCGTGGTGAACTTGATGTGGTCCTTGACGTACTCCGAGGGCTTGCGCTTGATGTCCATCCGGGATTTGCGCGCCTCGTAGATCGAGTCCATCCGCCACATCAGCGGCAGTATCCAGCTGAACGCATGCTCGACGAACACGATGCGCAGCGTCGGGAACCGATCGAAGACGCCGTCGAAGACCAGGCTCATGACCTGGTTAGCGGCCAGCAACGAGTAGGTCACCATGAAGTCGTGGTTGTAACTGGGGAAGCCGACGGGCGGGATCGGCAATTCCTCGAACTGGCTGCGGGATAGGTGGCAGCTGACAGTGATGTCGTGCTTGGTGGCCGCGGCCCAGATCGGGTCATATTTCGGATTGCCCCAGGACGGCCGCGGCTCCGCCTTGATCAAGATCTGAGCCATGTAGGGATGTCCGGCCCAGCGCTCGATTTCCTGCACGGACGCTTCCGGGTCCTCGATGGCGGCGCAGATGGATCCCCGCCACCGCTGGTGCCAGTTGTTGTGGCTGTCCAGCCAGTGGTTGGCCTGCCAGTCATTCAGCGCGACCGACATGGCGTGCTGGGCCTCCGGAATACGCGCCGGATAGGCCGCCGGTTCCAGGATGGCGATGTCGGAACCGGCTTCCATGATCAGCTGACGGAACGCCATGTCAGGGTCGCTGCCCGGGAACTCGTTGTCCGGCGGGAAGGCGTCCACGCGCATGGCGTAGGCGTGTGCGTAGTCGGGAGCGTCGTAATAGATCTGCTCACCGACGTTGCGAGCCAGGAAATACTTGCTGCGCCAAGGCTCCGGGATGTACTGGGTGATCTCACCCCGTTTCGGCGTCGGGTGCACATCTGAGTCGACGCACCGGACGGCTATGCGCTCGGCGGCGGGGACACGTTCATGCATGTGGGTCAGCGTCATCGTGGTCTCCCTTGCTCAATACTCATTCTGCGCCCAGCTCAGATAGGGCACTAGGCCGATGGTCGCGACCCGCTGCGCCCGGCTGCGCCGCGCTTGCGATCGCGACGGACGAAACGTCAATCCCATAGAGGTTTGCCGCGTTGCGCCAGCACAGCTTGTCGCGCTGTTCTTCGGATAGAGCCGAAGGCAGTTTGCTGATGTCAGCGCACTGCCAGTGCGGGTAGCTGGAACCGAACATCACCATGTCGTCCTTGCCGGTGAAGCCGAACCACTCACCGGCGAACTCGGTGTCCCCGGGACCGTCGAGGCTGCCCTGGATGAAATGCACGTGGCCGGGCAGGTAGTCGCTGGGGATGCGCGGTGCCCACGGTGTCTGCTCGAGGTGCGGCCGCCCGAACGTGTCCATTCGCCAGATGAACGGTGTCAGAAAGTCGGCTGCGCCGTCGGCAAAGACGAACTTTAACGTCGGCCAGCGTTCGAAGACACCCTCGGCGATCATGTTCATCAAGTGGTACAGGTAGTTCAGCGCCATGAAGCTGACGTACTGCTCGTAAGTCCGGGTATTGCCGGACGGGGTGGGTGGGTAGGCGATGCCCGAGCCGGACTCGATGTGCACCGCAACCGGGAGGTCCGCCTCGACGGCCGCCTCCCACAGTGGCCAGAACTGCGGTTTGCCGTAGACCTCGCGGGATTGCAGCGGGACCCCGATCTGCACGACCCTGGGGTGGCCCCGCCACTTTTCGATCTCCCGCAGCGCGCCGGCGATGTCGTCGGGGTTGACCCGGATGGTGCCGCGGAACCGGTCGCCGAACTCTTCAGACTCAAGCCAGCGCGTCACCAACATCTCGTTGCCCGCGGCATGCAGCGCGCTACCGAGGTGGCGGTCCGGCATGATCCCCCGCCCCATTGGGTGCAGCACCGCGATATCGACGCCGCGCTTCGTAAATAGTTCGTGCCCAACGATTTCCGGGCTCGAGCCGGGATATTCGCGATCCGGGCCTTCGGAGTTGGGCGTGTACTCGCCGCCGGGCGCCCCGTACCAGTCCATCTCGTAATCCGGGAACCCGCGGCTCTTGTACGGCTCGCGAAGAAACTTCCGCAGGTCTCGGTTGGACGGGAAGAAGATGTGCACGCTGGCGTCGATGAGCGGCGTGCGTGTCCCGTCAGCATGTTCGATCACGAAAGCCACCCTCCGGCTGCGGCAGCGTGAGTAAGCCCGGCCGGGCCATATGATAGACAATCTAACATTTTGCCCGTCCGCCCATCAACAGATTTCCGGTAAGCATTTCAGTTAGTCATCTGTCCTGGTACTGGCGATTTTGCTGCCCTTGTTGCAAGCGTTGTTCTTCAATCCGGATAATAGCATTCTCACACTTTGTGAGCAGGCCGCTGGGCCCGCTGGATACGATTCCGCGCGTGAACGTCGCGACAATCGGGCTGGTGCGCTGGACCGGCCTGCAGTTCGCAATCGGCGCGGCTCTGTTCGCGCTCGGTGTCCTACTCTCGGTGCTGCCGAAATCGCCACCGCTGCTCGCCGCGGTGACCTACGCGATTGGGGCGGTGTTCTTCACCGCCGGGGCGATCCTGCAGTTCCTGTTGGCTCGACGCGAGCTGCCGGAGGCCGAGCGGAGGTGGCTGCCGGTGCGGGCTTACACCGCCGACTGGCTGGCCGCCGCGAGCCAGTTGGTGGGAACCGTGCTGTTCAACGTCAACACCGTGGACGCGGTCCTGACCATCGGGGCACGCCCGGAGTTGGTCGATGCCGAGGTGTGGGTGCCTGACGTACTGGGATCGATAGCTTTCCTGGTCTCGTCGTCCATAGCGATAGTTCCCGAGGTTCGAGAACGGCGGCTTCGCCATGTTGCGGACGCCGCGCGTCGCATCGCCTTGCTGAACCTGGCTGGCTCGATCCTGTTCGGCATCTCAGCCCTGAGCGCCTTGGAGCTGCGCTCCGGTACCGACGTCAGCCTGGTGTGGGCGAATGTTGGTACGTTCTTCGGCGCCCTCTGCTTCCTTGTCGGCGCATGGCTTTTCGGTTGGCCCCCTGGTAACCGCGAGGCGCACGAGGGGTCAGCTCAGTCTTGAGGAATCTGCCCTGATCGCGCGCCTACCGTGACGCCCGCCGCCCTCTCGAACTGCTTGATCACCGTCGTGAAATCGGACTCGGGACCTTCGTCGAGGGCCGCTACCTCCCAAAGCCGGCCGATCGTATCGGCGATCTCGACCGGCACGCCCAGCGCCCTGGCCTCCTCGAGGTAGAGCCGCACATCCTTGACCATCAGGCCGGTGGCAAAGCCGTAGTCGAAGGTGCGCGGCAGGATCGCGCGAGGGAACTTGTCCCGGCTGGCGCTGGTGCCGCCCGACCCGGCGTTGAGCACCTCGATCATCACGGCGGGATCCAGACCGGCCTTGACGCCCATCACCACCACTTCTGCGGTCGCGGCCAGTACGTTGGCCGCCAATATGTTGTTGGCCAACTTCATCGTCTGCGCGGCGCCGGGCTTGTCGCCGACGTATACGGGTCGGCCGAGCGTCTCGAGTGCGGGACGGATCGCGTCGAATCCGGTGCGCGGGCCGGACACCATCAGGGCGAGCGCACCGCGTTCGGCACCGCCCACGCCACCGCTGACCGGGCTGTCCATGGCGACGATGTTGTGTCGTGCAAGACGGTCATGGATTTGTGCCGCCGTCTGGCTGCCGACGGTGGACAGGTCGACGTAGCGCTGCACCTGGGAGCCGTCGATCACTCCTGTTGAAGCCCGTCGCCACCGCAAGCGAGACAGCGGGCGTCGGCAGACTCGCGAGGACAGTCTGCGTGCGGTCGGCCACGTCCTTCGGCGATGTCGCGGCGCGCGCACCGAGCGAGACGATGCGGTCCAGAGCCGGGGCATTCGTGTCGAAGGCCACCACATCGTGACCGGCCTCGACGAGTCGAGATGCCATGGGAAACCCCATGTTTCCCAGGCCGACGAAGCCAAGTTTCATTGGCGATCTTCGTCGAGTTCGGCAAAGATTTCGCCGGCGGTGCGGAAGCTGTCGACGGCGGCCGGCACGCCCGCGTAGATGGCGACCTGCAGGAAAACCTCGCGGATCTGCTCGCGGCTGACCCCGTTGGTCAACGCGGCCTTGATGTGGGTGCGCAGTTCATGAGGGCGGTTGAGTACCGACGTCATGGCCAGATTCAACATGCTGCGCTCTTTGCGGCTCAGGCCGTCGCGCCCCCACACCGCTCCCCAGCAGTACTCGGTGACCAGATCCTGCAGGGGTTTGGTGAAGTCGTCGGCCTCGGCGAGTGCCTTGTCGACATACTCCTTGCCCAGGACCTCGGAGCGGATTTGCCGACCTAGCTGATATGTTTCGCTGTCCAACGTCGTGCTCCCTTACGGCCGGGTCTGTTTCTCAGCAGTTTATGGTGCTCGGCGCATCGGCTGCCAGACAGCAGTAACCGGCTGACGTCAGAGTGACTTCTTCAGCGCGGCAACAGTTTCCAGGTCATCGAGGGCAGCGACGCCGCGGCGCAGGCCTTCCATCGCGATGTCTTCGACCTGCATCCCGCCCATCCCCGCGGTGATCAGCGAGGCCACGTACGCGTACAGCGCGCCTTGCCGGTAACGCAGCCAGAGGTCGTCGCCGTCCAGCTTGGGACCGCCGGCTGCGGCCAGCGAGTGTCGGTACCGATCCAGCAAGTCGCGCTGCGCGGTGCGGCGGTCTTCCGGTGTCAGGCTGGTGATCAGCGTGTAGGCCAACTCGCGGCAGGGATGGCCGCGCCGAACGGCCTGCCAGTCCAGCAATCCCGCCGTGCCATTGCGGAAGTAGACGTTGCCAGGGTGAGCATCGCCGTGCATGACGGTGTGTGGGGGAGTGTCGATCAGGGCCGCGACGGCGCGGTAGTTGTCGGCGATGAAGCGACCATTCTCGACCGGTATGTCGGTGCGCTCGGCAACCCGCTTGATCGAGGTGTTCATCAGCGCGCCCGTCAGCAACGACGTGACGTCGCCCGACGGCGTGTAGAGCCAGCCGAGCGGTCCGCGCCCATCGGCGGGCAGGCGACCCCAGAAGGTGGCGTGCAGCTTGGCCAGCAATTCCACGATCAAGCCAGCCTGATCAACGGACAAGGGGTGCAGGGTGTCGGGAAACTCGCATGTCTCGGTAGGCAGGACTTCCAGCAGGATCAGGTAGCGCCCGGTCCATTTGTCGAATGAGGCGCCATAGGCCTTCGGGACGCCGGTGAGTTCCGGGGCGAGTTGGCGGTAGAACCGAACCTCGGTGTGCCCGAGTCGGCCGAGTTCCCCCATCAATCGGGTGGCGGCGGTCTGCGCCGCGAGCTTGACGAACACCGTTTCGGGGACATCGTCTCCGGTCAAGGCCAGACGCGCTCGCGACGAGGTCCCGGCGTCGGAGTCGAGGACGCGAACCGACTTCACGGGTGTCCCCATGACGTCGGACAGCACGCTCGCATCGAGTTCGTCGACGGTGCGTGGCAGTCCCGCCCGGCTCCCGACCGCGGCATCGGCGGTAACCCGTCCCACACCGCGGCCCAAGTGCGCTGTCAGTCCGATGGCCGAAATGGCTTGGCCTACGAATGTTTTCACAGTGGTCCGTTCTGATTGCCTGACGCAATCGCGACGCTGCCGCACAGTTCGAGCAAGGTGGCACAAGCTTATAAGATCAGACAATAATACGCTATTGTCTGATCTGTGGCACCAGGGCCCGCACCAGGAACTGCTCGACGAACTGGCGTTTGTCGCGTGCGGAGCGGTGCCGCCAGGATGGGGTCAGCAGAAACAACGTGGTGGTGTTCAACCATTGAACGATCCAGCCGGGATCAAGATCGTCATAGAGGCGGCGCGCGGCTTTCCATCGTTGCAGCAGCGGCCCATAGTGACGCAGCAACAGTTCCACGATGGGTTGCGAACCCAGCTCGAGTGCTGTTGTCACGGCAGTACTTTCGGTATCGAACAGCGCTTCGTTCAGCGGATCGCCCTCCACCGACTCCACTCGCGCCAGCACCATCTCGGGCAGTGAACGCACCGGGTCATCGGGATGGCGCAGTGAGCTCACCAGCTCGTCGAGGGCCACGTCGACACGTGCCAGCATCAGGCCCAGCAACACTTCGTCCCGGCTCGCGAAGTAGCGGTAGACGGTGGACCGCGACACACCAGCCTCGTCGGCCACTTCGGCCATCCGGATCTGCGAGTTACCGCGGCGAACGATGCAGCGACCCGCGGCATCCAGCAGCAACCTCTTTGCCTCGTCGTCGTCGAGGATCGCTCGGTCGTCGCCCCATCGCCGGCTGGGTTCCATGCCGCGATGCTAGTCGACGCCACTGCGATAGCCGTCCCGAAATGCTTCGGATGGTGTTGTGCCACGGAATATCTGATGATCAGAAAGGGACACCATGGGCTACTCGGCCGCCGACGAAGCGTTTACTCATCAGCTTCCGACGACGTTCGATCACGTGCATCACCCCGACCCGACGTGGTCGGACCGCTGCTACTTCTTCGCCGCCTCGCCAGACGGTTCGATGTTGCTGGCCAGCGGGTACGGCAACAACCCCAACACCGAATCCGGTTTGGGCTATGTGAAGGTCAGCCTCGCCGACGGCCGGCACTGGGATCTGCTGGCCGGGCGACCGGTCAGCGTCGGCGACCGTACCGACTTGCACGCCGGGCCGATGCGGTGGACCTGCGTTGAGCCACTGAAGAAGTGGCGTCTCGATATCGAGCCCAACGACTCGGGCATCGAGTGGGAACTCTATTACGAACCCACCGCCCCGATGTGGGAACTGCTGCCCATGAAGGTGCGCGACTCGGATGGGCAACTGCTTGCCGACATGTATCACATGAAGGAACCGGGCCGCTGGACCGGATGGGTGCAGATCGAGGGCGAGCGCATCAGCGTCGACGGTTTCCACGGCGGACGAGACCGCACGTTCGGCGTGCGGGTCTCGGACAAGATCGACTTCTGGTTGTGGCTCGATGCGGGCTTCGACGACCGCGCGATCGAGGCCTGGATCATCGAATCATCCGACGGCACAGTCCATTACGTTGACGGTGGTATCGTCCACAACGACGGCACGTTGTCGAAGCGGTTTGTCGGCATTGAGCACGACATCGAATTCGACGGCGACCGCAAGCGTCCCGCTCGGGCGGTGCTGGTCTTCACCGATGAGGACGGCGAGACCTATCGCGTCGAAGCGGATACTCCCACCCAGCATGTCAACGCGTACTACGGGCTTCCGATGGCCCACTGTCAGTATCAGGACCTTGGCGGTGGCGGCTATTTCATTCACTTTGCCTGGGACAGCGCCGATCCCGGCCAGCTCACTGAAACCGAGGGCAAATCCATGGCCCTGGATCAGCTGATGCGCTTTGAATTCGACGGCGAAACCGGTTGGGGCGTATTTGAATTGCTGCTCGGCGGCCAAGGCTACCGGCGCTACCCGAATTGGACCGCGATGGACATGTCGGCTTTCACTCAGGACAAGACACCGGTGGAGAGGCTGCCTGCGGACGAGGTGATCGGGCAATGACGTTGGACGCCAACACAGCTGACCGATTGACCGGGTGGCTGCGTACCCAGTTGCCCGACGCCGACGAGGTCCACGTCGAGGGGCTCGACCGGGTCGACTTCGGACACTCTGCCGAGATGATGGTGTTGACCGTGGTGGCGGACCACAATGGGCAGCGCACTGCGCAGGACGTGGTGCTGCGGCTACGACCGAAGCCGCCGGCGCTGCTCGAGCCCTACGACCTCACCCGTCAATTCAGCATTCTGCGGGCCCTGCAGAACACCGAAGTTCGGGTTCCGCCGGCACTGTGGCTCGAGGACACCGGCGAGGTGCTCGGTCGGCCGTTTCTGGTGATGGAACGCGTCGGCGGCGATGTCTATGAGATGGAGGCACCCTGCGCCGACGACGAAACAGTGGCGCGGATGTGCAGGAGCCTGGCTGAACAGATCGCCGCGATCCACGCGGTCGACCTCGAGCAGACCGGCCTCGCAGCGCTGGACGAAGGCAGCGGCCACCTCGATCGCGAACTGCACCACTGGTCAACCGAAATGGACCGCGTCAAGCGTGGTCGGTTGCCGGCCCTGGAGCGCCTGCTGGACGCGTTGCTTGTCAGCCAACCGGACCCGTGTTCCCGGATCACGCTGGTTCACGGCGATGCCAAGCCGGGCAACTTCGCCTTCACCGGCGGCGAGGTCAGCGCCGTGTTCGACTGGGAGATGACCACAGTCGGCGACCCACTGACCGACATCGGCTGGCTGGAGATGCTGTGGGTCCAGCCGGTCGGGATCAACAGCCATCCCGCCGCGCTGCCCATCGACACCCTGCTGGTGCACTACGAGAAGGTCAGCGGCATCAAGGTCGAGAACCGTTCGTGGTACCGCGCTTTCAACGCCTACAAGATGGCCGTCATCTGCCTGATCGGCGCCATGCTCGTCGACGGCGGTCACAGCGAAGACCCGAAACTGGCACTCGCCGCCTATGGCACCGCGTTGCTGACGAAGGCAGGGCTTGCCGAACTGGGTATCGACGAACCGCTTGACGACGGGCCGGTGCTGCCTGATGTGGAACGCTTGCAGCAGGTGCTCGCCGGGTAGCTCGGATCGCCCGCGCGCAGCTTTACAGATTCGGTAAAAAGTGTCACGCTGTGCTCCGCAGCAAGGACGAAGGATGATGTGGTGACCCCGATGGCCGGAGCAAGCGGTGACGTCTGGGAGGTAATGGCGACCGCTCGCACGATCCGGCGGTTCTCCGACGAGCCGGTCGACGACGCCACGTTGGTACGCTGCTTGGAGGCGGCCAGGTGGGCCCCCTCGGGTGCCAACGCACAAGGCTGGCGCTTCATCGTCCTGCGTTCGCCCGAACAGCGGGCCGTTGTCGCCAAGGCTGCCGCACAGGCACTTCAGGTGATCGAACCGGTGTACGGCATGAGCCGGCCGGCCCCGGACGACAACAGCCGCAAAGGCCGCACCAACCGCGCCACATACGAATTACACGATCGGGCAGGCGAATTCATCTCGGTGCTATTCACCCAGATCCACTATCCGACGGCCTCGGAACTCTTGCTCGGCGGGTCGATCTTTCCCGCCATGCAGAACTTTCTGCTGGCGGCCCGCGCTCAGGGCCTGGGCGCGTGCATGACCAGTTGGGCGTCCTATGGCGGTGAGCAACTGTTGCGAGAAGCCGTTGGTGTGCCTGACGATTGGATGCTCGCCGGCCATATCGTCGTCGGGTGGCCCAAGGGTAGGCACGGGCCGGTTCCGCCGCCGTCCGCTGAATGACGCCGTGAACTTGGATCATTGGGATCGGGACGCGGGCGATCTACTCGGCTGACTGCGCGGCAAACCATCTCGCCGCCTTCTCAATCGACTGCTCCACAGGTTCTGGTTGCCAACCCAATTCACGTTCGGCCTTGCCGTGGTCCAGTGGCGACATCACTTCCGCCATCTTCGCGCCGACATAGGCGAAGGGTAGATCGCGTCGCAACAAGGTCGCGGCAAGGTCGTTGAAGCGCGCGCCTGCGCGCATCACTCGCATAGGAACCGGGATTCTTGGTGGGCGTTTCCCGACCGCGCGGGCCGCGATCTCGTGCAGTTCCTTCGTGCTCATGTACCGGTCGGAGATGATGTAGCGCTGTCCGTTACGACCCTTCTCGGCCGCGAGAAGCATTGCGCGGGCTGCGTCTTCGATTCCGACGACCTCCGAGGAGAATCCCATATAGAACGGGAACCGGCCGGCGGCCACCTGCGCGATCACTCCGCCGTGCGGCGTCGGTGCCCAGTCCCGTGGGCCATAGGTGGTTGAGATGCACAGCGCGACGGCAGGCAGACCCTTCTCGCGCGCGTACCGCATCACCAGATCCTCGGCGGCAATCCGGGATTCGATATAAGGTCCGCCGACGTTCCAGTTGTGCGGGTCTTCTTCGGTGACGGGCCGGTGAGCATTGATCGCTAGTGTCCCTGTGCTGCTGGTGAATACGAACTTCCGCAGATCCGCCGCCAGGGCCGCGTCAAGCACGTGCCGCAGACCTTCGACGTTGGTCCGAAACAACGGTGCGGGGTCGCGTAACCACATCCGGGCTTCCACCACGCAGTAATAGACGACGTCACAGCCTGCCATGGCCTCCCGCAGTGCCGCGTCATCGAAAACATCGCCGTAGCAACGTTCTACGTCGAGATCATCGATACCCTTGGTGGCACTGGTTTGTCGCAACATGACCCGTACGTCCTCGCCGGCCAGCACAAGTTGCCGGGTGACGTGGGAGCCGACGAAGCCGCTGGCGCCGATGACGAGTTTCTTGTTGGACATGGGTGTCTCAGACGGTGGTGGGTGCGAGCATGTCGGGTCCGTACTTTGCGCTGAGGAAGACCCACGGATCGGCATAGCGACCGCGGTGTTCGCGCCGCCGCTGGACGGCCAGCAGTGCGCGCATCAGCGGGCGCAGTACCGGCCCGAGCATGCGCAGCAGAATGCGGCGCCGGCCCATCGACTCGGCGACCCATTCGACGGTCTCGGGCCAGTCATGCTCCTGATAGTCAAGTAGCGCTTGGGATTCCGATGTTTCGAACCAGCCGGTGAAGCTCCAGCCGCGGTCGTCGTCCGGATCGCCGCGCAGGCCGATGGACGGCCCGAGGCGGCCGACACCGACGGCCGCCATCATGTCGTCCTGCAAGTCACTCATCAGATGGATGTTGGTCTCATTGCCGGCGATCACCAGCACCTTGCCGTGCACGCCATCGCAACGTTCGACGGCATTGGCGAAGGCCAACGCGACGTCGCGGGCATCTGTGGCATGCATCCGGTTGTCCACCGGAGTGGCGCGCACCAGGGTCAGGTAGTCGCCGTCGAAGTTGGACGCGCCATCGGGTGAGACGATCGCGGCGAGTCGCAGCAGCGCGTAGGGCAGCCCACTTTCGGCGATGCTGGCCTCGGCCAGCACTTTGTCCTCACCGTATTGGTCGATCGGGTTCACGGGTGTGTCGCCGGTGATGCGTTCGGGTTGGCGGTAGGGGTTTCGGGACCCGTAAACCGCTGCACTGGAGGCGAATACGAACAGCGGCGGGTGATCGAGCGCTTTGGCTGCCGCCACCAGATGCCGGGTTCCGTCCACGTTGACCTTGCGGGCCAGGCCGGGGTTTCGGTACGACGGCGGGGAGACGATCGCGGCCAGATGCACGATCGACGTCGGTTCGTGCTCTCTCAACACGGCGGCTACCGCGTCGGCGTCGGTGAGGTCGGTGTATTGCGTGATCAGCGTTCCTGGACCGGAGGTTTCGGCCAGCTCGGCGGCGACAGCGGCCGAACTGTCGTTGTTCAGATCCATCGCGACGACTTTGTGGCCACGACGGAGCAGGATTTCGGCACATCGTTTACCGACCTGACCGAAAGCCCCTGTGATGAGGACGATTTCGGTCATCGGCCGAACCTGCGTGCCAGCCCTGCTCCGGCATCGCGCAATCGCGGTGAGATGCGCACTGAGAAAAGCGGATTGAAGACATCTTCACGAAGCCGGGTCAGGATCGAAGTCTTGATCAGCCATTGCCCGTCGACCTTTTCGTAGGTCTCGTGGTAGTGGCCGCGCCCGTTGAGGTTGACGCCCGGGGCCAAGCGCACCACGTCTTCGAGTGCCCATAACCCGCTCGCGGTCGTCTCCGAGTCGATCGTGATCTCGGGGGCATGCACCTGATGGACAGTCGGTTGCGACGGCTTCCCGAGGTTATTGCGGACAAAGGCCACGAACTCGTCGGCGCCGGCGATCCGCACGCCGCCGGACGGAGAGGTGTCGCTGACGAAGTCGTCGGTGAAGAGTTGACGCCACGCGTCCCACTGCTTGGTGTCCAGGTAGCGGCAATATCGGGCCTTGAGTTGCTTGATCGTCTCGATCTCCCAGAGCGCCGCTGCGGCGTCCTGCATCACGGCCCCTTCTCGTATGGCTGATACCCGATTCTGAGATTACTACTTCCAACTGTGAGAATGATATTCTCACTAAGTAAGCACAACGTTGCTTCGGCAGGAGGCGGCCTCGCGATGATCTTGGAGTTCGATGCTGACCAGCGGCTGTGGCAGGACACAGTGCGCGACGTCGTCGCCAAGCAATGTCCCCCTTCTTTGGTCCGCAGTGTGGCCGAGCAGGGAGCCGACTCCACTCCGCTCTGGAAGGTCTATCTCGACCTTGGCTGGACGGAACTCAACGACCCGGCCAGCGCGGTGGAGTTGGCGATCGTGCTCGAGGAACTCGGCCACGCCACCGACCCAACGCCCTTCCTGGCGACCATGAGCCAATTCGCGCCCTTGGTCGGGGACCGGTTTGACCCCAACCAGTCCGGCACTGCCGTCTACAGCGGGATCAGCGCGCGCCGGGACGCTGAGGGCTGGGTGTTGGACGGCACCGCGCGGCACGTCCTGGACGGGGACCGGGTCGACCGCCTGGCGGTGTTGACCGAGGCCGGGGTCTTCCTCACCGACGCCAGTCAGTTGTCGGCCCGGCGAGAGTCGGTATTCGACCCGGTGCTGCACGTCGCCGATCTGACCTTCCACGAAGTGCGGGTGCCCGACAGCGACCGACTGATCGTGGATCGCGAGCGCGCGCACCATATCGCCCTGGCGGGCATGGCCATTACGACCGTCGGCGCCTGCCAGCGCATCCTGGACCTGGTGCTCGAGCATGTCCGTGGCCGACACCAATTCGGCGTGCCCATCGGCTCGTTCCAGGCCGTGCAGCACAAGGCGGCGGATATGCACATCGCCATCCAGCGGGCTCGGGCGCTGGCATATTTCGCCGCGTTGACCATCTCGGCTGACGATCCCCGCCGCCGGCTGGCCGCCGCAATGGCCAAAGCCTCGGCGGGAGAGTGCCAGTCGCTGGTTTTCCGTCACGGCCTGCAACTTCACGGCGCGATGGGATTCACCTGGGAGAACGATCTGCAGTTTGCGCTGAAGCGCGCGAAGGCGGGTGAGCTGATGCTCGGGGGTGCGGCAGAGCACCGGGCCCTGATCGCCGAGGAGTACCGTGCAGCTGACTTTTGATTTCGATGTCGAGGAATTCCGGGCGGAGTTCGCCGCATTCCTCGACGACAATCTGCCCGACGCAAGCGAGACTCTGGAACGTCCCCGGTCGGTCTCGCACATGCCGGACTGGGCGCGGCGCTGGCAGCGTTTGCTGTTCGACAACGGCTGGCTGCTGCCGACTCAGCCTCCGGAGTTCGGTGGCCGCAACGCGACGGTGCTGCAGCAATACGTCTACCTCGAGGAGCTGTGCCGACGCCGGATCTACCACAGCCTCAACCCGCAGGGCGTCAACATCGTTGCCGCATCACTGATTTCGTTCGGGAGTGACGAGCAGAAGCAAAAGTGGGCGGTGCCGATCCTGCGCGCCGAGATCACCGCGTCACTGGGCATGAGCGAACCCAGCGCGGGCTCCGATCTCGCGTCGTTGCGGACCCGGGCGGTGCTCGAGGGTGATCACTTCGTGGTCAACGGACAGAAGGTGTGGACTTCGGGAGCGCATGACGCCGACGTTCTGTTGACCTTCGTGCGCACCGATCCCGACGCGCCAAAGCACAAGGGCATCAGCGTGCTGGTGATCCCTACCGACACCGAAGGTGTTGTGCGCCGACCATTTCCGTCCATCTGTGCCGTCGATGATCTCGACTTCAATGAGGTGTTCTTCACCGATGCGAAGGTGCCCGCGGAGAATCTGGTCGGCGAGCTCAACCAGGGCTGGCGGGTGGCCAACGGATCACTGGGCCACGAACGCACCATGATGTGGCTGGGTTTCGCTGACCGGCTGGACAACATGATCGCCGACTTTGCGCCGAAGTCCGAGCTCGATCGCGACCAATACGCCAGCTCGATCATGGACAAGCAAGCCCTGCGCCTACTGGGCTCGGTGGCGTTGGCGCGTGCTTCCCGCGGTGAGGACGACACCGCGGCGATTTCCGTGCTCAAGCTGCTCGGCTCCGAGGCCGAGCTACGCGCCAGCGAGCATGCGCTCGAGGCCGGCGGCGGTGACGGGCTCGTCCACCCCGCGCTGTCCGGACCGTACGCGCCGATGAACCTGGATCACTACTTCGCCAGTTGGTTCGAGCGTTATGCCCGAAGCTTTTCCGGCACCATCGCCGGGGGCACGTCGGAGATTCAGCGCAACATCGTCGCGCAGCGCGTGTTGGGTTTGCCGCGGGGATGAGCCCTCGCCATGAGGTCACGCTGGCGTGACGCTCGGCGACCAGCGCCACCCTAGTGTGACGCTCGGTGCTGGAGGGTGGGCGCGTCAGTCGGGGTTAGTCGATGACGGCGGCTTCCTTGCGCTCGGTGACGGGCAGGGCGAGCTGCTGCTCGTCGCAAATGCGTTGCAGCTTCTCGAGTGTCTCGTCCAATCCGGCTCCCACTCTGGCGCCGGGTGTGAACGTGGCCGGCAGTTTGCGCATCCCCTGAATGACGCCGATGCTCTCGTAGTGGACGGCGCCGTCCGGGTCGCAGCGGAAGTCGGGCATCCGGTCCAGTACTGCGTTCAGCATGGATTTGAACACCGTGCGCGCAACGTTGGATCCGACGCACCGGTGGACTCCGATGCCAAAGCTGAAGTGCCGATTGCCTTTACGGTCCAGAACGATCTCGTCGGGATCATGGAAGACCGACGGGTCGCGGTTCGCCATCGCCCACGAGATCCACAGCCGTTCGCCTTCTTTGAACTGCTTACCGTCGAGTTCGGTGTCGTCGGAGAAGGTGCGCCCATCGCCGGGTGCCGGGGTGAAGTAGCGCAGGAACTCCTCGGTCGCGGGATCGAGGAGAGTGTCGCGGTGCTGTGAGAGGCGTTCTCGCTCAACAGGATTCTCCGAAAGCCACTCCAGCGAGTGTGCCGTCAGCGCCGTCGTGGTGTCGAATCCGCCGCCGATCACCAAACCGAGGTTTCCCAGGATTTCCAGATCGGGTGCGGGCTCGCCGTCGATCCGCATCTGCAGCAGCCCGTTCACGATGCCCGGGCGCGGGTTCTCCCGGATCTCATGCATGTTGGTGATCATGTCGATGCCCATCTGCCGGTGCATCGCGGTGACCCGCTCGATGTCGGGGGAGTGTTCCGGTGTGTACACCGCGGCGTGAACCGGTTCGCTGTAGAGATTCCACTTCTTCAACGGGATGCCGAGCATGGCCAGAGTCAGCACGGCAGGCACGATGTTGGCGAGGTCGTCGACGAAGTCGATGTGGCCGCCCTCGATCTTCTCGTCGAGGCAGGCGCGTGTCACATCGTCGATGAAGGGGGCCCAACGCTTGACCGCAGCCGGTGACAGGTAGGGATTGAGCACGGTGCGGTAGGTGCGGTGTTCGGGTTCGTCCATCTCCAAGATGCCACCCCGCACCACGCTGACTCGGCTGGCGGTCGGGATCGAGATTCCCTTGTAGCCACGCCGTTCATTGCGGATGTCGTGATCGTTGGAGACCGCAGGGCAGCGGGCCAACTCGAACACTTCATGGCTGCCCGCGGCTACCCAGTGCCCGCCGTAGGTGTTGGTCCACGCCATCGGGCACTTGGCGTGCATCTCTTCGGTGATGGCCTTGAACTGCGATCGATATTCCGACGAGTGGCGATCGAAGTGATAGCTGTTCTTGTCATCCACACTCAATGTGCCGTCTCCAGTAGAAGTGAGAAGCGCGTTCAGTCGCTCAGAACGATGGCCTGCTCGGGGCATGACTGCGCGGCTTCACGGACCTGGTCGATCTGATCGTCCGCAACAACCTCATCGACCGCCGATGCGCTGCCGTCGATATCGCTGAGCTCAAATGCATCCGGCGCGATCATCGAACACAGGGTGTGTCCCTGGCAGCGTTCCGGATCAACCCAGACCTTCACTGGTGCCTCCCTTAGGTGTTTCGACCACCATTGACGCCCAATATCTGGCCGGTGATGTACCCGGCTTCGTCAGATGCGAGGAACGCGCACGCCGCGGCGATGTCCTCGGGCTTGCCGATGCGGCGCACCGGGGTCCGGGCGATGTTTTGGTCGATGTCGCCGAGGAAGCCGTGCTCGGCGGCACTGCGCAGCATCGGCGTGTCGATGAAGCCGGGCGGTACCGCGTTGACGGTGATGCCACTGGGTCCGTACTCGAGCGCCAGGCATTTGGTCAGCCCGTTCACCGCGGATTTAGCCGCAACATAGTGCGACATATAAGAGGTACCCGAGTGGGTGCTCGACGACGAGATGTTGACGATGCGTCCCCATCCGGCTTCCAGCATGTCCGGCAGCACCGCCTGGACGGTGTGGAAGACACCGTGCAGGTTGACGTCGATGACGCGCTGCCAGTCCTCGAACGTGATGTTGGTGAATCGCTTGAATCCGTCCAGGCCGGCGGCGTTGACCAGAATCGTGACCGGCCCGAGGCGTTCGCGGATCGCCGATAATGCGGCGTCCACTTGTCCGCGGTCGGTCACGTCGGCGGTGTAGGCGAGATCGTCGTCAGAGGGTTTGAGATCAATCGTGGCGACGTTGCGGCCGTCGGCCCGCAACCGCTGCGCGACGGCGAGTCCGATGCCGGAGCCACCGCCTGTGACTACCGCAGTCTTCATCGCCGCGGCACCAAGAGGTCGATTGTCACGGTGTCAATCTCAGCCACAAAGAATCTCCCTTGCAATTATGAGAACCTTACTCTCCTGTCGAAGTTGGTCGCAAGTTGGCCAAAAAACGACACTGGGCCTGCGGGAAGTGGCATTCAAGCATGCTCGCTGAGCGGTTGCCTAGCTAGCCGATAAGACATTTGAGACGCATTGTCTCCTTGTGTTCTCGGTGGTCGAATGTAAGATTCGCCGAGGATGAGAATGAAATTATCGTGACCGGGGCCACAGCCGTGGCGGACCAGGGGAATTGATGCCTGTGCAGGACGCGGCGGAAACGGTCGCGGGCGTGCCGCCGACCGGCGGCGGACCCGACCCCGGAAACGTCGCCGACCGTCGGTTGCTGATCGACGGCCGGCTCGTGACGACCGTGAGTACCTTCCCCTCGATCAACCCGGCGACCGGTGCGGTGCTGGGGCACGCGCCCGACGCCGGCGTCGAGGAGGCCGAGCAGGCCATCGCGGCCGCACGCCGCGCTTTCGACACCACGACGTGGTCCACCGACGTTCAATTCCGGATCCGTTGCCTCGACCAACTGCATCAGGCGTTGCTCGAGCACGCCGAAGAGCTGCGGGAGCTGACGATCGCCGAAGTCGGAGCCACCCGTGCGCTGACGCAGGGCGCTCAGCTCGACGAGCCGATCGGCATCGTGCGCTTCTACGCCGACGTGCTGCGCGACTATCAGTTCTCTGAAGACCTCGGCGAAAAAGAGTCGCGCGGTGTGCGGCACCACCGCTGGGTGGAGAAGGAAGCGGCCGGTGTGGTGGCGGCCATCATCGCCTACAACTATCCGAACCAGCTCGCGCTGGCCAAGCTGCCGCCCGCGCTCGCCGCGGGTTGCACCGTCGTCCTCAAAGGCGCGCCGGACACTCCGCTGGTCACGCAGGCGTTGGGTGAGTTGATCGCCAACCACACCGAAATCCCGGCCGGCGTCGTCAACGTACTCAGTTCCTCGGATCCCGCCGTCGGTGTCGCCCTGACCACCAGCCCCGATGTCGACGTGGTGACCTTCACCGGTTCAACCGCCGTCGGCCGCAAGATCATGGCCGCGGCCAGCGACACCGTCAAGCGGGTCTTCTTGGAGTTGGGCGGCAAGTCCGCGGTCATCATGCTGGACGACGCGGACTTCGCCGGCGCCAGCTTGTTCGCGGCGTTCAGCATGGTCACCCACGCAGGACAGGGTTGCGCCCTGACGTCGCGGCTCTTGGTGCCGAAGAAGCATCACGACGAGATCGTCGAGCTGATCAAGCAGAACTTCGCCAAGGTCCGGCACGGCGACCCGGCTGACCCGAAGACCTACATGGGCCCGCTGATCAACGAGCGTCAGCGGGACAAGGTCGACGGCATGGTCCAGCGCGCCGTCGCGGCGGGGGCGACCCTGGTCACCGGTGGCAAGCGGTTGGATCCGGGCTTCTTCTATGCGCCCACTCTGCTCACCAATGTGGATCCGGACAGTGAGATCGCCCAGGACGAAGTGTTCGGACCGGTGCTGGTCGTCATCGGCTTCGATGACGACGATGACGCGGTACGCATCGCCAACAACTCCATCTACGGATTGGCCGGTGCGGTGTTCAGTCGCGACCAAGACCGCGCGGTGGCGGTAGCTCGCAGGATTCGGACCGGCTCGTTCTCCATCAACGGCGGCAACTATTTCGGTGCGGACAGCCCGTTCGGCGGCTTCAAGCAGTCCGGCGTCGGACGCGAGATGGGAGTTGCGGGGCTGGAAGAGTTCCTGGAACGCAAGACTTTTGCCGTACCAGTCGTCACGGTTCAGGGGGCCAGCGCATGAAACCACTCGAGGGGATCCGGGTTCTGGAAGTCGCCATGTACGGGTTCGTCCCGTCGGCGGGCGCGGTGCTCGGCGAGTGGGGTGCCGAGGTGGTCAAGGTTGAGCACGCAGTGACCGGCGACCCACAGCGTGGTCTGCGTCAGACCGGAATGCTCCGCGTCGAAGGGGATCCCAACCCCAACATCGAGCACGCCAACCGAGGCAAGCGCAGCATCGGCCTGGACATGTCGGTGCCCGAAGGCAAGGAAGTGCTCTACGAGCTTGCCCGGCGGTCCGACGTTTTCCTGACCAGCTTCTTGCCGGACCACCGGCAGAAGTTCGGCATCGACGTCGACGACATCAGAGCGGTGAACCCGAAGATCATCTACGCCCGCGGCAGTGCGCTCGGCCCCCGTGGCGGCGAGTCGGTCAAAGGCGGTTATGACATGACCGCCTTCTGGTGTCGGGCTGGAACCGCGGCCACCATCACGCCGATGGGCTACGAAGGCATGATCAACCCACCCGGCCCCGCCTATGGCGACACGATCTCCGGCACCAACCTGGCCGGCGGCATCGCGGCCGCGCTGCTGAAGCGCGAGCGCAGTGGCGAACCGTCCGTCGTCGATGTCTCGCTGTTGGGTAGTGGCCTGTGGTCGCTGGGCCACACCGTGGCGTTGACCAACCACCTGGGTCAACTGATGCAGGCGCCGCCGCCCGGCATCCACGGTTCGCCGGTCAACCCGTTGGTCGGCGTATACCCGACCTCCGACAGTCGTTATATCTCCCTGGTGATGATGCAGCCCAGCAAGTTCTGGGCCGATGTGTGCCGGCATATCGATCGGCCGGAACTGGCAGACGACCCGCGCTTTGCCGATTCCGAGAAAATTGCGGCGAATACAGCAGATGCTGTTGAGATCTTGACCAAAGTCATTGCAACACGCACGCTTGCCGAGTGGAGCGAACGCTTCGCGACGTTGGCAGGACCATGGGCGCCGGTTCAGGACACGCTGCAAGCGGCCGATGATGCGCAGATCCGAGCGAACGAATACATCGTGCGGGCAGGCGAACTCGAGCTTGTCGCCAACCCGGTGCAGTTCGATGTCACCGCTCCCGAGACCGCGCCGGCACCTGGATTTGCCGAACAGACCGACGAAATTCTGCTGGAACTCGGATTCGACTGGGATCGCATCATCGAACTCAAGACCGCCGGCGCGGTTACCTGATGCACGAGATGTCGATGACGAAATCAACTCGGCCGATAACGGTTATCCGTTTTCCATTCCCCCTGGACTCGGCATGAGTCATAATCGCCAAACGCTTTTAGACGTGGGGCTCGGGTCGCCGTCATTGCCTGGAAGCGCCGACTCACGCCACCGAATGGAGGCCCTAGCGTGAGGGTGCTAGCTGTATCTGACGGCGAATCGACGACGCCGCCAAAGCGGTTGAGGGCGCAGATGTTCCGGAAAGGGACTGGGGCGCATGGCAAATAAGGGTGCGGAGCGCTGGACCCCTGGCGTGATGTTGGGTCGTGGGTCCAAACCCATGGAAGCTGTTGGCGCGTTGTTCGCCATGTCGTTGGACGCCCTCAAGTTCGCGTTCCGCAGGCCCGTCCAGTGGCGTGAGTTCCTGGAACAATGCTGGTTCCTCGCGCGCGTCGCGCTGGCACCAACACTGTTGGTGGCCATCCCTTTCACCGTTCTGGTCAGCTTCACGCTCAACATCTTGTTGCGGGAACTGGGTGCGGCGGACCTGTCCGGTGCCGGTGCGGCGTTCGGTGCGGTCACCCAGGTAGGCCCGTTGGTGACGGTGTTGATCGTGGCAGGTGCCGGTTCCACAGCGATGTGCGCAGACTTGGGCTCGCGAACGATCCGCGAGGAGATCGACGCGATGGAGGTGTTGGGCATCAACCCGGTTCAGCGCCTGGTGACACCCCGCATGCTGGCCGCCGGCCTGGTGGCTTTGTTGCTGAACAGCCTGGTGGTCATCATCGGGATTCTGGGCGGCTATATCTTCTCGGTCTTCGTTCAAGATGTGAATCCTGGCGCCTTCGCCGCGGGTATCACGCTGTTGACCGGCGTACCCGAGGTCATCATCTCTTGTGTCAAGGCAGCACTTTTCGGGCTGATCGCCGGACTGGTCGCGTGCTACCGGGGGCTGACGATCACTGGCGGGGGTGCTAAGGCCGTCGGCAACGCCGTCAACGAGACAGTCGTGTACGCCTTCATGTCACTGTTCGTGGTGAATGTGGTTGTCACCGCTATCGGCATCCGAATGTCGGCTAAGTAGGCGAAACGGACCGAAGAATGCTCAAGGAGGTGTAAGCACACACTGTGGCACTGCGAGCTGTCTACCCGCGTTTGACAAGCCAACTCGGGAGGCCGGTCGGCCTGTTGGGCCGAATCGGCGATCATACGCTGTTCTACGGCAAGGCAATTGCCGGCATACCGTTCGCGGTCTCCCGGTACCGCCGTGAAGTCATTCGCCTCATCGCTGAAATCAGCATGGGTGCGGGCACATTGGCGATGATCGGCGGCACCTTGGTGATCGTCGGCTTCCTGACGCTTGCCGCCGGCGGCACACTGGCGGTCCAGGGCTACAGCTCACTGGGCAATATCGGCATTGAGGCACTGACCGGATTCCTCGCCGCCTTCATCAACGTGCGTATCGCGGCCCCGATCGTCGCGGGAATCGGTTTGGCGGCCACCTTCGGTGCCGGAGTTACCGCGCAATTGGGCGCGATGCGGATCAACGAAGAAATCGACGCGCTGGAATCCATGGCGATTCGGCCGGTTTCGTATCTGGTCAGCACCCGGATCGTCGCGGGATTGCTGGCGATCACACCGCTTTACAGCATCGCGGTCAGTCTGTCGTTTCTGGCCAGCCAGTTCACCACGGTGGTGCTGTTCGGGCAATCGGGTGGCCTGTATCAGCACTACTTCACGACATTTCTCAATCCGATCGACTTGTTGTGGTCGTTTCTGCAGGCCGTCCTGATGGCGATCACCATCCTGCTGATCCATACCTACTACGGTTTCTTCGCATCCGGCGGGCCGTCAGGCGTCGGCGTCGCCACCGGGAACGCGGTGCGAACCTCACTGATCGTGGTCGTCTCAGTGACGCTGCTTATTTCCTTGTCCATCTACGGCTCCAACGGCAACTTCAACCTTTCCGGGTAGTGGCGATGCGAGAGGAGGAAACAGTTCAGTGACTGCAAATGTGCCGTCGGGCCGCCATGGCCCAAGCACCAGGGGCCGCTCCCACCATCATGGTCGACCGAAGCCCCGCAGCTACACCCGCCCACTGATGGGCCTGGCGACAGTCGTCGTGATCCTCGCCATCGTCGCCGTCGCAATCGGTTTGTTCCGAAGTGATTTCACCGACAGCGTGCCTGTCACTGTCGTATCGCCGCGGGCCGGCCTGGTGATGAATCCAGAAGCCAAAGTGAAGATGCGCGGCGTGGTGGTGGGCAAGGTCGAGTCCATCGAAGAGCGACCGAACGGTCAGGCCGTTCTGCACCTTGCGATGCAGCCTTCGCAGATTCATCTCATTCCGCGCAATGTGCTTGTGGACATCGCGTCGACGACGGTCTTCGGTGCCAAATTCGTCGAGTTGTTACCGCCTGAGCAACCGTCCCAGCAGAGCCTGCAACCCCATCAGGTGCTGGAAGGCAAGGGCGTCACGGTCGAGGTCAACACCGTCTTCCAACAGCTCACGAGCTTGCTGTCGAATATCGATCCCGCCAAGCTCAACGAGACCTTGGGGGCGCTGGCGGCGGCGGTGAACGGCCGCGGACACAAGATCGGCCAGGCGCTGTCCGACCTGGATGCGTTTCTGGCCAAGCAGGATCCGGCCCTGCCGACGTTGAACCACGACCTCTCGGTCCTGCCGATAGTGAGCAACGCCTACGCCGATGCCGCACCAGATTTGGTCAGGACGGCCGAGAACACGATCAGGATCAGCAAGTCGATCGTCGAAGAACAACAGAACCTAGATGCTTTCCTGATCAGCTCGATCGGCCTGGCGGACATCGGTAACGAGGTGATCGGCGGGAACCGGCAGGGGCTGACCGACTCACTGCATTTGCTCTTACCGACAACGAATTTGACGAACGAGTACCACGAGGCGCTGTGGTGCGGTCTAGCCGGCTCCTTGGTCAACCTGCATTCGCCAAACTTGCCCGAGCCCACAATTAAGGTACTGGTGTATATCGGTTTTGGCGCCGAACGCTACCGGTACCCAGGCAACCTCCCGAAGGTCGCTGCGACCGGCGGCCCGCAGTGTCAAAATCTGCCGGTGGTGCCCTATGACGTTGCGCCGCCCTTCGTGGTGGCCGACGTCGGTGCCAATCCGCAGCAGTACGGCAACCAGCAATTGCTGCTGAACTCTGATGCGCTGAAGCAACTGTTGTACGGGCCGATCGACGGACCGCCGCGCAACACGTTCCAGGTTGGACAACCCGGATGACCGGCT
This sequence comes from Mycobacterium sp. IDUB_37, assembly GCF_055419245.1. Classification (NCBI taxonomy): domain Bacteria; kingdom Bacillati; phylum Actinomycetota; class Actinomycetes; order Mycobacteriales; family Mycobacteriaceae; genus Mycobacterium; species Mycobacterium sp. IDUB_37. The sequence continues at coordinate 297,004 of NZ_JBVAXG010000002.1, forward strand.
CACGCGGGATGATCTTCAAGTTCGGCGCTTTCGCGCTGGTCATGGTGCTGCTGACCATTTCGTTGTTCTTCATCTTCGGGCAATACCAAACCGGTTCGTCGACAGACTATTCCGCGGTGTTCACCGACGTATCGCGTCTCAAAGAGGGGCAGACGGTGCGGGTCGCCGGTGTCCGGGTCGGTACGGTCAACAGTGTCGAATTGCGTTCGGACAAAAAGGTCCTCGTGAAATTTGACGCTAACCGTAGCGTTGTGCTCAATGGCGGCACCCGGGCTGTTGTTCGCTACCTCAACCTGGTCGGCGATCGCTACCTCGAGTTGCTCGACGGTCCCGGCTCCACCCAGGCGCTGGCGGGCGGCGCGGAGATCCCGATCGATCGCACGGCGCCGGCCCTCGACCTCGATCTGCTGCTGGGTGGGCTGAAGCCCGTTACCAAGGGCCTGAAGGCAGAAGACGTCAATGCGCTCAGCGCATCGCTCATCGAGGTCTTCCAGGGCGAGGGCGGCACGCTGCAGTCGCTGCTCGCCAAGACGTCATCGTTTTCGAACACGTTGGCCGACAACGGCCAAACGGTGCAGGCCCTGATCGACAACCTGAATACCGTAGTAGCCACCGTCAATGCGGAGGGAACCAAATTCTCCGGCGCGATCGACCGAATCGAGCGCCTGATCACTGGACTATCGGCGGACCGGGACACGATCGGCGCCGCTATCACCGCGTTGGACAACGGAACCGCCTCGATCGCGGATCTGCTCACCCGCGCCCGTGCGCCGTTGGCGGGCACCATTGACCAGCTGAATCGGCTTGCCCCACTGCTAGATAAAGACAAAGACCTCATTGATGTGTCACTGAAGAAGTTGCCGAACAACTATCGCAAGCTGACCAGGCTCGGCTCGTACGGTGCCTGGTTCCCCTACTACCTCTGCGGATTGTCGTTGCGCGTGTCGGATCTGCAGTATCGAACGGTGGAGGTGGGCGTCACCCACCAGGTGACCGGAAGGTGCGCCGAACCCGATGCTTAAATACCGCGGAGCTCGCCTCATCCGACCCGGCTTTATCGGGGTTGTGCTGATAGTGCTTGTCATTGCCGTCGGGTTGTCCCCCGATCAACTGATACAGCGCGCCACCAATGTTCGCTACCAGGCGGTGTTCGCCGATACCGGTGGCCTGTTGGGCGGCAACGACGTGCTGGTCTCCGGGACAAAAGTCGGCAGCGTGTCGGACATGTCGCTGCAGAACGGCGACGTTCTGGTGACATTCACCGTTAAAGGTGCAGTACAACTCGGGTCGGCGAGTACCGCTCACATCAGGACCGGTTCGCTGTTGGGACAGCGAGTACTCACGGTCGAATCCGCGGGTGCCGGCAATCTGGCACCCAGGTCGGTGATCCCGCTGTCGCGAACCTCCTCCCCTTATTCGCTGTCCGAGGCCGTCGGCGACCTTTCGACAGACATCCAGGGAACCAACACCGACACCCTCAACCAGTCCCTCGACACGCTGTCGAACACGCTGAACCAGATTGCGCCGCAACTGGGTCCGACGTTCGACGGGGTGAGCCGCCTCTCGTCAACGCTCAATAGCCGTAATCAGACGTTGAGTCAATTGCTCAAGGGCGCTGCCGATGTCACGCACATCCTCTCCGAACGCAGTCAGCAACTGAACACCCTGATCCTCAACGCCGACGATCTGCTTTCCATGCTGGTGGATCGTCGGCAGGCAATCGTCCGACTCCTCGCCAGCACTTCGGCTGTGGCCAAGCAACTTTCCGGCCTGGTGCACGATAATGAGGCCAAGTTAGCGCCGACGCTGACGAAGTTGAACTCCGTGACCGCGATGTTGGAATCAAACCGCGACAACCTCGGCAAGGCGATACCGGGTCTCGCGAAATTCGAGCTGACCCAGGGCGAGACGGTGTCCAGCGGGTTCTACTACAACCCGTTCATCCCGAACCTGTTGACCCTGCAATTCTTTCAGTGGTTCCTCGACTACGCCTTCGGTTTCCGCGCCTACGGAGCGCCGGGGCAACCGCCGGACAACGCCGGGCCGCGCGCATTGCTCCCGTTCCCGTTCAATATGAACCCGGGAGGGTCGCGATGAGCCGACTCGACGCCATTCCACGCAGACCACTGCGGATCGTCCTGACGATCGTGCTGGCCGCGCTCGTCCTGATCGGCGGCGGAGTGGCGATCCGCAACACCTTCTTCCGCCCGACCACGATCACCGCTTACTTCCACACCGCTACGGCGATCTATCCCGGTGACGATGTGCGAGTGTCGGGTCTGAAGGTCGGCACGATCGAGGCGATCGAGCCCGCCGGAACTCAGGCCAGGCTGGTGATGCACGTCGATCGCGGAATCTCCATTCCGGCGGACGCGAAAGCCGTGATCGTCGCCCAGAACCTGGTGGCGGCTCGCTACGTTCAGCTCACTCCTGCCTACCGGTCCACCGGTGCCACCATGGGGGACGGCGCGGTGATACCGGTCGACCGAACGGCGACACCGGTCGAATGGGACGAGATCAAAGACCAATTGCTGAAGTTGGCAAACGATTTCGGGCCCAACAGTCGAGTCTCGACGCCGTCGGTGGCGAAGTTCATCGACGCCGCCGCCGACGCGCTTGGCGGCAACGGTGATAAGTTGCGCGAGACGCTGAGGCAACTCTCGGCCCTGGCGCGGACCTTCGCCAACGGCAGCGGCAACGTCGTCGACATCATCAAGAACTTGCAGACATTTGTTGGTGCCTTGCGGGACAGCAACGTTCAGTTGGTGCAGTTCAACGATCGGCTGGCCACCCTCACCAGCGTGCTCGACGACAATAAAACCAATTTGGACGCGGCGCTGACCGACCTTTCCAGCGCGGTCGGAGAGGTGCAGCGCTTCATCGAAGGCAGCCGTGACCAGACCGCTGAACAGATCACTCGACTGGCTGACCTCACCCAGATTCTCGTCGACAACAAGATGGCGCTACAGAACGTGCTGCACGTAGCGCCGAACGCACTTGCCAACGCCTACAACGACTACGACCCAGACGTGGGTAACGTGCGTGGCGGGGTAGGACTGCAGAACTTCAGCAATCCCAGCTGGGCGCTCTGCTCGCAATTCGGAGCTTTGGAGAACGTCACCTCGGTCGAGACGGGCAAGTTGTGCGGGTTGTACCTGAGCCCAGCGCTCAAGGTGTTCAACCCGTTGACCTTCTTCAACTTCAACTACTTCCCGATCCCGATCAACCCGATCCTGGCGCCGGCCTTCGACCCGAAAAACGTCATTTACACGGAGCAACGGCTCGCGCCCGGGGGGGAAGGTCCGAAACCCGTGCCACCGGAATTGCCCCCGGCTGTGTCCGCGTACACCGGGCTGCCCGGCGACGTTCCTGAAGCGCCACCGCCGCCCGGTCCGCCGGGACGGATACCTGGGGCGGCAATGCCGGAACCCCCGCCGCCGAGTGTGCCGCCCGCACCGGGACCGGCACCGCAGAGCGTGCCGGAACTCCTACTGCCCGCGGAAAGGCCTTCGCCATGAGCCGAGCCATGACCGCCCGGCACGCAGTGCGCAACCTCCGGAGAACGCTGGGCATCGGGATCTGCGTGATGCTCACCGCGACAGGTTGTGCGTTCAGCGGCATGAACTCGCTGCCGCTGCCAGGGGCAGTGGGGCGTGGTTCGGGCTCCAGTACCTATCACGTCGAGATCGCTAATGTGGGTACGCTGGAAGCGAATTCGCCGGTGATGATGAGCGACGTCATTGTTGGCAGCATTCGCAATCTCGCGGTACGTGGCTGGCATGCCGACGTCGAGATCTCGGTGGAGCCGGGCGTGTCAATACCGGCCAACGTGGTGGCGAGCGTAGGACAGACCAGTCTGCTGGGATCCATGCATCTGGCCCTGAACACTCCGCTTGACCAAGCGCCGAGCAGCGATAAGTTGAAGCCGAACGCCACCATTCCGCTCAACCGGTCGTCGACCTATCCCTCAACCGAGCAGACGTTGTCGTCGTTGTCGGTGGTCCTCAACGCCGGCGGGTTGGGGCAGATCGGCGACATCATCAACAACTTCAACACCGCGCTATCCGGGCGTGCGGGTGATGTTCGCGACCTGCTGAACCGGCTCGACAAATTCGTCGGGACCTTCGATCAACAGCGTGACAATCTCGTGGCATCAATCGACGCCCTGAACCGCCTCTCCGGGACGTTGGCCGGGCAGCGCGATGTAATCACCGAGGCACTCAACAAGATTCCGCCGGCGCTGGATGTGCTCAATCGGGAGCGGCCCCGCATCACGAGTGCGTTGAGCAAGCTCGGGACGTTCAGCGACACTGCGACCAGACTGGTCAATGACGCAGGATCGGACTTGGTCAACAACCTCAAGAACCTCGAGCCGACCATTAAAGCGCTCGCCGATATCGGTCCGGATCTCGATCAGGCCCTTGCCTACGCGCCGACGTTCCCGTTCACCCAGGGCTTCATCGACCGTTATATCCGAGGCGACTACGTCAACGGGACCTTCATTATCGATATGACCAACGCCGGACTCCGCAAGAGCATCCTGCGCGGTACCCACTGGGAACGGCTGGGCGCGGAAATGGTTCCTGCAGCAGGTGAGCCGGAGTACCTGCAGTTCCGATACGGGGCACCGGGCGCACCAGGGTCATATCTGCCCGGGCCGCCACCGGCCGGAAACCCAGGGCTGGCGCTGCCTCCTCCGCCGGCCGCCGCGCCGGGCCCGCCGACAGGTGCAGTGCCGCCCGCCGACCAGGGGGCACTGCCGCCCAGCGGGTTGCCGCCCGCGGTCGCTCCGACTGAGGGAGGTGGGTAATGCTCACCCGATTCATCCGAATCCAACTTGTGGTTTTCACGATCGTGGGAATCATCGGTCTGTTCGTGATGGTCATCTTCTACATCCAGGCGCCGACATTGCTCGGCATCGGCAAGATGACCGTCACACTGGAGATGAAGGAAACCGGCAACCTCTATCGCTTCAGCAATGTGACCTACCGCGGCGTACAAATCGGCAAGGTGACGAGCGTCGAACTCACCGCTCACGGTGCGAAAGCCATTATGCGGCTTGATAACTCGCCGAATATACCCGCAGACCTGGAAGCTGAGATACGCAGCATCTCCGCAGTGGGCGAACAGTACGTGGACCTGCGGCCACGAACCGATTCAGGGCCCTATCTGCACGACGGCTCGGTAATCTCGTTGAAAGACACGAAGTTGCCGCAGCCGATCGGCCCGGTGCTCGACCAAACCAGTGCACTGCTCAACAGCATTCCGCAGGGCAAGCTCACCAAACTGCTCGACGAGTCGTTCAAGGCATTCAACGGCGCCAGTTACGATTTCGGTTCGCTGTTCGACTCGTCAGCGCAGATTTCGGGGGACCTCAACGGCGTCTCCGAACAGGCGCGGACGCTGACCGAAGACAGCGGGCGACTGTTGGACAGCCAAGCGCAGACTGCTGATGGCATTCGGCGATGGGCCCGCAGCCTTGCCGGAGTGACAGGGCAATTGGCGACCAATGATCCTCAGATTCGCACCCTGCTGGAGAATGGGCCGGGCGCACTCAATGAGGCGTCGAGGCTGCTTGACCAAATCAAGCCGACGTTGCCGGTGCTGCTGGCCAACCTCACCACGATCGGCCAGATCGGTGTGACGTACCATGCCTCGCTGGAACAAGTTTTGGTGTTGCTGCCGCCTTTCACCGCCGCGATTCAGTCGTTCCTGGGAACCAAGTCCCCGACCGGATTGGCTGTGGGCGCTTTCAATCTCATCCTCAGCGACCCGCCCGCCTGCACGGTTGGCTTCCTGCCACCGAGCCAGTGGCGTTCGCCGGCCGACACCACAACGTTGGACACACCGGACGGGCTGTACTGCAAGCTGCCGCAAGATTCACCGATCGGGGTGCGTGGCGCGCGCAATTATCCCTGCCAGGGACACCCCGGCAAGCGCGCGCCCACCGTCGAAATCTGTGACAGTGACAAACCTTTCATGCCGCTGGCGATGAGGCAGCATGCGTTCGGTACCTACCCGCTGGACCCGAACCTGCTCGCACAAGGCATCCCGCCCGACGATCGCGTTAACTGGAACAGGGAACGAATTTTCGGGCCAGTGGACGGCACACCCATGCCTGCCCAAGCGGTGCCTCCGCCCGCAGGCGCACCGGTAGCGCCAGGGGTGACTACCCAGGCGCCGATGGGGCAGGTAGCGGCGATCGCGCCACTCGACCTGCCCGCCGGGCAAGCCCCTCCGCCCGCCCCAGCCCCCATGCCTGAGCCCGCGCCGGCGCCGGCGCCGGCTGCCGACGTGCCTAACGCGGCGCCAAGTGCCTTCGGCCACAATGCACTACCCGGAGGAGCATCAGGTCCCTCCCTGGCGTTTGCGCAGTACAGTCCGGAGACCGGGAGCTACATCGCCCCCGATGGTCAGGTTTATCGGCAGACTGATCTGGTCGCTTCGAAGGCGCCCAAAACGTGGAAGGACATGTTCGCCATCTGATGGTCAGGCTGGTTGGGTCAGCCGATCCTGTCCAGCCTGAAGGGCTGTTCGATGACCAGCGGGGAGTTGTATCCGCAGCCTCCGCTCGCGGCGACTGTTTTTTCGCGTCCGGCTAAAACTGGTGAGCCAAGCGTGTTTTCGCCAGTCTCCGGGTTCGCCGGATAGAAATAGATATTGTCGTGGCCCGCGTACGAGGTGCCGTCTGCGCACGTTTCCCAGTTCGGGATCTCGCGTTTCAGGTACCAGGTGAGCCCATCATGCATCGTGAGCGGTGCGGTCCAGCCCTGATCGCTGACTACCTGGCCGGTGCAGTCCTGGGCGGTGGAGCACGATGTGCTGATTCTCCAGGTGCTGCGAACCACGTCCTCGTTTTGGTAGACCTGCCTCGTCTTGGCCCAGTCGCCGATCTGGGTCGCGGTGTATGTCCCGTTGATGGAAGGGTCATATGCCAGTGCGGTGGGAGCCATCCCCACTCCTGTGACCAGGCCGGCGGCAGTCAGCGTTGCAATTGCCGCCGCACTTATCGGACGCATCATGTGTTGCTGCTCCTCGACGCGCTACGAACTGGATCGCAGCCCGGCTTGCAAACCGACTATTTCCAGCGAAACACGGATATTAACACTGTCGTCGTGATCAATGTCCGATTCTCGAGAAAGCTTTGTGCGGTCATACGCCATCGAATTTCTCGATTAGCCACGAACCGTTGATCTTTTTCAACGTAACCCGAAGGCTGTTCGATGTCACTACCGGTTCGGGCTTTTCCTTGCTCGCGGTTTTCTGTTTGACGAAAACAAGTACGACCGCTGAATTCGGTTGCAGTTCGGATACCGCGGCCTTGACGACCGTGGCGGTGCTGGTGACCTGTGCCCGCTGTGTCGACGGTCCCACGATCTGGTCGGCAAATTGCTGGTAATAGGGCAGGTAGTTCTCGGTGACCCGAGACTTGGCGTTGGCGAGATCGCGGCTGAGTGTGTCTGGCGAATAGGACAGTAGCGCTACGGCGCCATCGCTTGCCGCCTTGATCACCTCATGTGTGACTGACCGATCCGTCTCCATATCCGCGCGGTATGTAGAGAAGAAGTAGTTGACCGCGTATCCGGTCGTGCTGACGACCAGAATCACCACCAGGATGAGGCGCCAGCGTGCCAGCAGTCGACGTGTCCAACGCTCGTCTGTCCGGGGACGTTCGGCCGGCACTCGAGTCGGTGTTTCATCGACCGTCACGGGACGAACTCGACTTTCGAAACTTTCAGTTTTCCGCCGTCTCGCTCGATGTTGACGACGAGGCGCCAGTTACGCAGTTCGGGCTTCGGCTGGTCAGCTTTGGTGAGTTCAGACTTCGCCGCGACCAGGACAGTCGCAGAATCCTCGGTCATCGACTGCACGCCTACGGCCTGCACGGTGGCCTTGGCGACGACCTTTGACTCTTCGAGGGCCCTGACCAGGTCCTCGGCTCCCATCAATACGCCGGCCTTGAATTGCCCCGTCGTTTCGTCGGCGAAACGTTGCACGTCGTCGCGGGCCTTGTTCCCGTCGATCGACATCATCTTCAGAACAGCGTTGCGGGCTGCCGTCGCGAATTCCGCGGAGCGCTGACTTTGCTGAATGACGTGGTGATGACGCCAGCCCAGGTAGCCGCTGCCGCTCAGGGCCGCGACGCTGACCAGCACCGCCGCGGCCATGAAGCTGGCCTTTCGGCGTGACAGCTGGGGCCGTCGTCGGCGCCTTGGAGTCGACTCGACTTCCAGTTCGACCGGTTGGTCGGCAGGATCCGCAGGATCTTGCGAGGCGGCCTCAGCCTGCTTGCGCAGCTTGACCGCACGGGCCCGGGCGGCTTCGGCGCGGGCGTCCATCTCGGCGAGATCGCTTGCTTGGGGCGGCGCAGAAGGACCAGCAGCGCCCTCCATGTCCAGCGCATCGGCTGAAGATTCGCGCGGCGGCATGAATCACCTCCTCGCCCGCAACTACGAGTGAGTCACATTATCACCGCCCAGGGATGATGCCCGCGGCGCGGTGACCGATGTGACGCCTTCTCCGAATGGGAGAATTTTCTTACCAGCTATGGCCAAGGTAATGAATTTTCTTTCCAGCTGTGGCAAATTAAGCTGGTGCGATTCATTTTGGTAGCGGTCGCCGCATTGCTTGGCCTCGGCGGGGTGGTGGCGCCGCAGGCTGCTGCAGATCCGGCTACCTGCGATTACCCCGACTGCACACCGGGGATCGCCGGCCACGTTGTGCTCGGCGCGCCGTGCGATAACACCACCTACTACGTGTTCGGCACGGCCGACTACTACGTCTCCTTCGCTACCGAACCCGGTCGGCTGATGTTCTGCGGGTCACCGCGCAGATATGAGCCGCGATGGTTCCGGTCGCCGCCGATGGCCGGTATCAAGCAGGAGAGCTCCTCGTGCGTGGAGTATCCCGAGTACTACGTGGCGCAGGCGCCCGATGGCTTGTTCCTCGTGTGCAATCCCCATGACGGCAAGAAGGTTTGGGAGCGCGGGGACACGTAACCCGAATCAGGGCCGGGTGTTGGGAATATTGGGCCAGTCCTGAAAGGGGCTGGGGCCAAAGTAATCCCGGTTATGGATGGTGCCGTCCATGTCTCGATGGTGTGCGTCGTGGCAGGTTGTGCCATCCCACTGTGGTCCCCAAGCCGCGGCGTTGAAGGGATTGCCCGGGCACCAGTGGTATCCCACGAATGGCCAGGGAACGTCATCATCTGCGTGAGCGGTGGCGGCGCATGCCAATCCGAAACCGTTGCTGACCATGAGCGCTGCGACAGCGAAGCGCGCGAGGGTGTTCATATGAGAACGGTAGCTGAGCGGCGGAGCTGTGAAAATGGAACTGACAGAATGCGATCGACTTGACCTGACTAGTTCGCGTCGAAGAGGCGGCGGGTGATCCGGAGCAGTTGGGCCCGCAGTGTCTCATCGTCGATGTCGGCCACCAGGGGGTGCACGACTCCCACCGCGATTGCACCCGACAGCATCGCCGCTGACACGCGTGCGTCCTCGGCAGTGTCGTCGACCAGAACGCCGTAGAGCCGCGCAATGAACTGCTGGAACTGTGCCTGCTCGGCCAGCAGTCGCACGACGACCGGATCGAACTGCAGCGTGCTTGCCGCGCCACGTCTTTCGATGGCCATGTCGATGACCCTGCCAAGCAGCACCTCGCGCGCGGCGGTGCTGTGATCGTGGGCCTCGGCGGCTTCCAGCGCCTCTTCGAGCCCGCCGAGTTCGCGTTCGGTGAGCGCGACAATTATCTGTTCTTTGGTCTTGAACTGGTGGTACACAGCCGCTTTGGTGACACCGATGGCGTCGGCGATCATCTGCAGCGAGGTGCCGCCGACTCCGTGCTCGGCGATCAACCTCAAGGCGGCGTCGAGAATGCGAGTCTGCGCGGCACTGCGCGCAATGAACCGGAACTGACTCCGGGGCGTCATATCGACCACATCGGGGAGCCTAGCCGATCGGCTATTGACCTGGAATAGCCGATCGGCTAGTTTCGCTGACGGGCCCAGCCATGTGCGCGAAGGAGCAGCCGATGGCCGACATCGATGACAGCGTGGTGACGGCGCCACCCGCGCGCAGACAGGTCGATGGCGAGCTGATCTTGCTGTGGACGTTGCCCGTCACGGTGATCATCTGGATCGCCGCCTTCTTGTTGTTCCCGGGCTTCAACCCGCCGATGTCACCCACGATGTCGGCGGAACAGGTCGCCGCGTTCTACCGCGATCCGGCCCACATTCCCCAGATCCGTTACAGCATGATCGTGTTCAACTGGTTCGGCGTGTGCCTCGTCCCGATTCTGACGCTGATCGTGTTGCAGATCAGGCGGATGGCACATCGCACGCCGATCTTCTCGTACGCGATGTTGGGCTGTGTGGCCGGCGGTCCCACCTTGTTCCTCGTCGCCGACGTCTGCTGGCTGCTGGCTGCTTTCAGGCCGGAACGCAGTGCGGAGCTGACGCAGTTGCTCAACGATTTCGCGTGGATCACCTTCACCATCTTGGTTCCCTTTCTGATCGGGCAGAGTGTGATCCTGGCCCTGGCAATCTATTTCGACGATCCGTCGCGGCCGATCTTCAGCCGGTGGGTGGCGCACTTCAACCTGCTCGTTGCCGCCGCGCTCGTGCCGGCGGCCTTCGTCGGTGTGTCATTGTCGGGGCCGCTGGCGTGGGACGGCGTGTTGTCGTTCTGGGTGAAGAACATCGCGATCGGCGTCTGGGTTGTCGTGATGGGCATCGTTCTGGGGCAGGCGGTGTATCGGGAACGTGCCGAAATCCATGGAATCGCAGTAGAACTGGACGGCGCATGAGTACCGTCGCGGACCCGCCGGAGTTGGCGGACGGCCCTCCCGCCGGCCCACTGCATCGCCGGATCGCCTGGCACCTGCGGCACAACCCCAAGCGCGAGTTGTGGATCGCGTGGTGGGCCATGGTCGTCTTCTACAATCTCTTCTTTCCGGTGTTCTTCGTGGTGGCGCAGGTCCAGCCCCCACCGCAGCCCACCTGGGACCTTGCGACCCAGGCGCATTGGTTCTTCGAACGCCACCTCGGTATTCCAGTGGGCTTCGGCATCATCTTCGCCGTCACCGGCATTACCGCGATAAATAATGCCCTCATTGCGTATTCGATGCGTCGCATGTCGGTAAGCCGCGCCTTCGGCTACACGTACCTGCTCATCTACTCGTTCAGTGCGGTTCCCGGCCTGCTGTTGCTGTGCATCGCGCTGATCGTCGGAACGCTGCGCCCCGCGCGAAACCCCGAAGCGCTCGGTTGGCTGTACGACTTCGCCTTCTTGTCCTTCGACGGAACCATGGGAGTGTTCCTCATCGGGTCGCTGATCTGGATGGTCGCGATCCTGATCGACAAGAACCGGGTGTTTCCCAAGTGGTTCGGCTATCTCAACCTGTGCAATGCGCTCACCGAGGTTGTCGTCGCGCCCTGCTGGATCTTCCGGCGTGGCGTGTTGGCGTGGAATGGTCAGATCGCATGGTGGCTGGACATGGTCGTATTCGGCGTCTACCAAGTCACTTTCATCGTCATGCTTTTTCAGATGATCCGGCGCGAAGACTTCGGCACGGGGCCGCTGCCCGCCGTGGCTTCCAGACGAGCAGCGAAACTGGCGACGGCGTCATGACCGACCTCGACGAGAAGGCCAAGCGCGCGAAGTTCGTGCCGGGGCAGCCGGACATGTGGGCCTTCGTCTTGTTCGAATCGCTGGTGTTCACCGGATATTTCGGCTTCTACCTGTTCTATCGGACCAAGAGTCCCGAGATCTTCTCAAGTGCTCAAACACATTTGGACCTACGCATCGGTGTTTTCAATACCCTGGTCTTGCTGTTGAGTTCCTGGTCGGTGGCGCGCTGCGTTCAGTCCGCTCGGGCCGGTGCCCATCGGGCGGCCCTTCGCGACGTCTTCCTCACGGCCGGGTTCGCGGCAGTCTTCCTACTACTCAAAGTGTTTGAATGGACCCGCCTGGTGCACGAAGGAAATGGCCCGGACAGTAGCGACTTCTTCACGTATTACTTCTTCCTCACCGGGATCCACTTCGTTCACCTGCTGATCGGATTCGTCGCACTCGGTGTCGTCGTGTACCGACTCCGGGGTGCACGGCGGGGGTCGCAGGAATCGCAGGTGCTCGTCGAAACCTGCGCAACCTATTGGCACACAGTGGATTTCCTGTGGGTGTTGATCTTCGCACTGCTCTACGTGGTGAGGTGATGCGGTGAAGTTCAACACGAGGCTACTGGTCGTCTGGGTGGTACTGGCCTCGCTCACACTCGGCTACCTCGTGGTAGACCACTCGGCCAACGGATCGCTGAAATCCAATGCGGTGGTCACCTCGGGCGTCATCGTCATAGCACTGATCAAGGTGCGCATCATCTTTCGGGAATTCATGGAGGTCAGGGAAGCCCCCGCGGTGCTTCGCCGGCTGACCGACGCCTGGGTGCTGCTGATCGCAGCCGGGCTGTTCGGCAGCTACTTTGTGGGCCTGGCGTTGCACTGATCTCACACGGATGGCACAGTACGTCCGTCCGGTGGAAGCACACGCACAGGAGCATTGGAACGTGACTGGCGGGTACGGCACGGCGGGTGGCGGGGGCAATGCTGCTATCCGTGACCTGCTGGGCGGCGGTGGCCGCGGCGGGGCAGACCCGCGACGCTCGACCGGTCAGGTGCAGGACCATCCGCCCACGCGGTTCGCCGTCGCGATTGTGTCGCGCCCCGATTATGCGCATTCGGGTGCATTTTTCGAGGTAGCGGAGACAGTGCACCACGCGCTTCTGTCGCTTGGTCACGAATCGAAGCTCACCACGAGGCTCGACCTCGAGGACTGCCGCACCATCGTGCTGGGTTCGAACCTGATGCCTTTTTTCGGCCTGAAGCCGCCCAAGAACGCGATCCTGTACAACCTCGAACAAGTCGCGTCCAACTCGGCCTGGATGACGCCGGCGTACCTCGACATCCTGCGGCGGCACCCGGTGTGGGACTACAGCAGGGCGAATATCGAGCGGTTTGCCGCGTGGCAGCTGCCCCGGCCCACACACGTGCCGATCGGGTATGTCCCCGAGTTGACCCGAATCGTCCCGGCCACCGAGGACGTCGATGTGTTGTTCTACGGCACTGTGGATGAACGGCGGAAGGTCGTTCTCGACGGCTTGCGTGCCCGAGGTCTACGTGTCGAGTCGCTATTCGGCGTGTACGGCGCGCGCCGGGATGACTGGATTGCGCGCGCGAAGATCGTCATCAACCTGCATCAGGACGCCTATATGCGGACGCCGGTCTTCGAGATTGTGCGGCTTTCGTATCTGCTCGCCAACAAGCGCGCAGTGGTCTCCGAGCGTGGCGTGGGTCTGGCGGAGGATCGCGATCTGGAGTCGGGCCTGGAAAGTGGCATCGCGTTCGCCACCTACGGTGAATTGGTCGATCGCTGCGTGGATCTAGTCGGCGACGAGCGCGCGCGCCGCGAACTGGGCGAGCGTGGCTATCGGGTTTTCTCCGCCCGCGACCAGGCCGCCACTCTGCGCCAGGCGCTTTCCTCAGGCTCGATTGACCAGTGGTAGCCGCTACGCCCGCGGAAGGTTCTGCGGTGTGAAGCTGAGATGGAGATTGTTGAGCCCGCGCAGGATGAAGGTCGGCTCATAGGTGACGCGGCGATTGTCGGCCGGACCGTGCTCGGACTCGCTAAGGCTGATGTCGGCCATCCGGTCCAAAATTCGTTCAATGGAGACCCGGCCTTCCACCCGGGCGAGCGGCCCGCCTGGGCAGGAGTGCACTCCGCGCGCAAAAGCCATGTGCTCGCGGACATTCTTGCGGTCCAGACGAAACTCGTGCGGGTTGTCGAACCGGCGCGGATCACGGTTGGCCGCACCCGGCAGCACCATCACCACGGTGCCGGCCGCGATGTCCACTCCGCCGACTTGGGTGGCCTTGCGCGCCAGCCGCGAATCACTCTTGACCGGGCTTTCCATGCGCAGCGATTCCTCGATGAAGCCGGGAATCAGCCTGCGGTCGTCGCGAAGCTGTTGCTGAATGTCCGGCCGGTCGCCGATCACGTGTAGTGCGGCGCTGAGCAGCTTGGCTGTGGTCTCCTGGCCGGCGGCGAAGAGGAAGGTGGCCGACCGGACCACTTCAATGACCTCCGGTGTCGACCCGTCCGGGTATTTCGCGGTCGCCAGAGCGGTCAGGACGTCCTCACGCGGGTTGGCGCGCCGGTCTTCGATGTAGGAGCTGAATTTCTCGTCGAGCCACTCCAGCGGATTGACTCCTACGGACTCGTGGTCCAGTGCTCCGACTCGTCCCGGACGGTCGGCGCCCAAGACGACTCGGAACTCTTTGTGGTCCTCTTCGGGAACACCGAGCAGATCGGCGATCACCAAGGTGGCGAACGGCTTTGAATATTCGCTGATGAACTCGCACTCGCCGTTGACGAGGAATTCATCGAGTTGCCGGTCGGCCAGTTTCCACATGAATTCTTCGTTGTGCTTGAGCCTGCTCGGTGTCAGCAGGCGGCTCAAGATCGACCGCGCCTTGCTGTGATCCGGTGGATCCATGGTGACCATGTGCTCGAACATCGGGAACTTCTCCCGGTGCTCGTCGATCTGGTGATTGATGTCGTCACCGTCGGGCTGGAACGGTAGCGGCGGAAACGGGCCACCCAACGCCACGCAATTCGAGAAGGACTCGACGTCCTTATAGACCGCGGTGGCCTCCTCGTATCCGGTGACGGCGATAACCCCGTAGTGCGGCAGTCGCAACACCGGATTCTGGTCGCGCAGGTAGTCGAAGTACGCGTACGGATCAGGCACCAACGACGGGTCGGTGAAGAAGTCGATCGAGTCGAAAGTGGTCATTTGGTGCGTGCCTCCCCAAGCTGTCCCCTAATCCGGGGTTGCCCAATGGTCAGTCGGCGACGAGAGCTGGCGTCGCCTGAATTCGATTCCTCTGCTGAGCACCTGCTTAGCATGGCAGTATTGTCGTGGTCAAGGTCACACGGTCGGTGTGCGGCGGGGTTCAACCATGCCCAGTGGATACGATCGGCGTGACTGCCAGGCGAGCGCAGAGAGTACGGGGTAGGGGCATGACATCGGCCCGCAGGATCGGAGCGCCAGACGCGAAGAATCGCGGCTTGCTGCTCGACGCGGCTGAGCAGCTGATGCTCGAAGAGGGCTATGCCGCAGTGACATCCCGACGACTGGCGAACAAGGCGGGACTCAAACCTCAGCTGGTGCACTACTACTTCCGCACCATGGAGGAGCTGTTCCTGGCGGTCTTTCGCCGCCGCGCCGAGGAAGGCCTGCAGGCCCAAGCGCTGCTGCTGAAGTCGCCGCAGCCGTTGTGGGCGCTGTGGAGATTCGGCACCGATCCCGGCTTCACCCGCATCTCGATGGAATTCATGGCGCTGGCGAATCACCGGAAGGAAATGCGGGCCGAAATCGCTTACTACGCCGAGCGTTTCCGCGAGGAGCAACGCCAGGTGGTGGCGGCCGCTCTCAAGCAATACGAGGCGGAGAAAAAGATCATCGCCGATTTTGTGTCGCCCGCTGTGTTCACCGTGCTGATGACCAGCCTGTCGCGGTTCCTGGTGCTCGAGCAGGCGATGGGCATGTCGGGTGGTCACCGGGAAACCCTCGAATTCGTCGAAGCGCAACTGCGCCGACTGGAAGGCGAGCCGCAACCGATCACCGACGTACCTGCGGTGTGGGTGGTTCACCAGGTGCGAAGCGAGCAGAGCACCCCTTTGGCTCCGTCCTTGGATACGACGACGGCTCCGTCAACTGACACCGTGCAGTGAAAATTCGGGATACCTGGTTGTCGCGCGGTGCTGACACTGACCATCGCCCACGCGTCCGGATTGATCAGCATCACCTGCTGAGTCCACGGCCGGCCCGGCGCGATGTCGGCCTGGATATTCGGCGTGAAGGTGTAGGGGTTGTGGCTGTAGTCAGAGAACTTCGTCGGATCTTGATCGCCGTAGTAGATATCCGCGTAGATCGGATTCTGGGCGGAGATGGTGTAGACCACCTGATGCATGGGCGGGTCGTCATCGGCGCGCGCCATGCCGGTGCCCGCGGCTAGACCTACCGCCCCGAGCAGCATCGCTGTGCTGACGCTGAGTTGCCTTATTGCGGTGGCCGTCATATCGCTCCTCCGGCAGCTGGGCGAGGATTGGCTGTGCGATTCATGACCCGCTCGGCGGCCTGCCAATGCGCGTCCGCCACCCACAACCGTGCAAACGATGCTATCGCCTCATCAGCGGAAACACCGCTGATTACGCGCTTTATCTCGGCGGCCGGACGGCGGGCCAGCGAAACCGCGATCGACCGCCAGCCCTTGTCGGCGGAGTCGAAGGATGCCCGTGGCAGCACCACGTCTACCAAGCCCAGGCGCTCGGCGTCGATGGCATCAACCGGGGTTCCCGCACCCGCCAACAGCAGCGCCCTGCTCTTGCCGACCAGTGCGGCCAACCGCTCGGCGCCGCCCCACGCCGGCATGATCTCCAGCTGCACCTGGTTGAAGGCGATCCTGATGTCGTCCGCGGCCACCCGGATGTCGGCGGCAACAGCGACCTCAGCACCCCCACCGAAGGCGTGCCCGTTCAACGCGGCGATCACCGGAGCCGGAAAGGCGGCGATCCGGTCGCAAACGGACCGCATCCGTTTCGCCATCGCCGCAGCGTCCTCCTCGGTGCGCAGGGCGCTCAGCTCCTTGAGGTCACCGCCGGAGACGAACGCCCGGTCGCCGGCACCCTTGATCACCAGGGCCAGAGCGCCTGTCGCGCCATCGAGTGCCTGCTGCAGCTGGTCCATGGTTTCCAGCGCAATGGCATTGCGGGCATGAGGACGGTCGATGGTAATTACCGCCAGCCCGGTGTCGCTGTCGTCGAACTCCAGGTCGACCATGCGTGATAGCTCCTCAGGCGAGAACAGCGATATTGGCATTCTCGTGCACGGAGAATAGCATCATCAATGCAGGTCGAGAAGCTGTACAGGGAGTGCCAGATGCAGAACCGGATCGCGGTCGTAGCGGCAGTGGTGGTGGCGACAGGGGTCGTCGGCGCCTGCAGCACACCGTCACAGGGCCAGCTCGCCAGCACCGCAACCGCGACCGTCAACGGCAATGACGTCAAACCCGACCTCGTCAGGTGCTACCAGCAGGAGTGGTACCGCACCATTCAGCTCGGCGACGATGCGTCGGGCGCCACGGTCGTTCTCGACGAGCGGAAGCATCCGGGCACCGCGACGTCGGTCCGCTTCCACAATTTCGGTGGCTTCACCGGCACGTATTCGCAGGGCAGCGGGGAAGCGGCAAGCACCCGCTTCGACGGCAGTACCTTCGTCATCACCGGCACTGCGAACGGCGCCAGCACCGCAAAACCCACCGAAGCGTCCAGTGCCGACTTCAAGATCAGCGCGAAGTGCTGACCCCCGCATTCTGAGCTGAACTGCCCCGGTTCGGGCCGGCGCTTGCGATCGCGAGGTGACCGGCGCGCATTGCGTATGACGCCGTATGAGAATATTATTCTCAGAAATTGCGAAGGAGGATTCCATGGGTCAGTTGTCGCATCGGGTGGACGTTCCGTTCCCGATATTTGACGCAGATAACCATCTCTACGAGCCGCCGGAGGCGCTGACCAAGTTCCTGCCGAAGGAGTACAAGAACCACGTCCAGTACGTGCAGATCAACGGACGCACCAAGATCGCGATCCGCGGCCAGATCAGCAACTACATTCCCAACCCGACCTTCGAGGTCGTCGCCCGGCCGGGCGCCTGGGAGGAGTACTTCAAGTACGGCAACCCGGACGGCAAGTCGAAACGCGAGCTGTTCGGTGAGCCGATGCGCGCGATCCCGGCGTTCTTCGAGCCTGGTCCGCGCCTGGAGAAGATGAACGAGCTGGGCCTGGACCGCACCCTGATGTTCCCGACGCTGGCCAGCCTCCTCGAGGAGCGGCTGTCGGACGACCCCGTTGCCATCCACGTTCTCGTCCACGCGCTGAACGAGTGGCTCGACGAAGTCTGGGGCTTCAACTACCAGAACCGCATCTTCACCACCCCGGTCATCACCCTGCCGATCGTCGAGAAGGCGATCGAGGAGCTGGAATGGGCGGTAAAGCGCGGTGCGCGTTGCATCCTGGTCCGGCCGGCTCCGGTCCCCGGCTTCCGTGGTCCAAGGTCGTTCGCGCTGCCCGAGTTCGACCCGTTCTGGGAGCGGGTCGTCGAGTACGACGTGCTGGTCGGTATGCACTCCAGCGACAGTGGCTACTCCCGGTACACCTCCGAGTGGGATGGTGCCAGCGCGGAGATGCTGCCGTTCCAAACCAATGCGATGGGCATCCTCAACGAGTGGCGGCCGATCCAGGACTCGGTGGGGTCGTGGGTGATCCACGGTGCGCTCTACCGGCACCCCAAGCTGAAGGTCGCCATCGTCGAGGCCGGTTCGAAGTGGATGAACCCGCTGCTAGATGGCCTGGCGGAGGTCTTCCGAAAGGCCCCGGAGGCGTTTCCGAGCGACCCGGTCGAGATGGTCAAGAATCGCATTCACGTCAGTCCGTTCTTCGAGGACGGCATCGACGACCTGGTCAACCTCGTCGGTGTTGATCAGGTGCTCTACGGCTCGGACTGGCCGCATCCCGAGGGACTGGCGGAGCCGACCTATTACATCGAGGCGCTGTCGCATCTGTCCGCCGACGACCAGGCGAAGATCATGGGCGGTAACCTCGCCCGGCTTGTCACGGTGTGACAGGCGCGCAATTGTGGGAGACCATCCCCGAGATGGTCTTGAGTGCGGCGGACCGTTTCGGCGATGCGGAAGCGGTCGTGGACGGTCCGCTGCGCTACACCTTCGCTGAGCTTGTCGATCGAATACGCTGCGCTGCAGGTGCTTTCGCCGAGCTCGGGATCGATAAGGGCGACCGGGCGGCCATCTGGGCGCCCAATTCGGCCGACTGGATAATTGCCGCGTTCGGGTTGCTCACTGCGGGCGGCGTGCTGGTGCCGGTCAATACCCGCTTCAAGACGGACGAAGCCGGCGACATCATCGTCCGCAGCGGAGTCAAAGCGGTCCTTGTGGAGACGGGATTTCTGGGCCAGGACTACAGCGCGCCCGCGGGTGTCCCGGTGATCGACCTCAAATCGGACTTCCTGTCCAGTGGATCACCTTTCGAGCGATCGGTGAGTGGTGCCGACGTCTCCGACATCATCTTCACCTCGGGCACGACTGGCCGTCCGAAGGGCGCGATGATGAATCACCGTCAAACCCTGCGGATGTACGAGGAGTGGGCGACGCTGGCGGACCTGCGCCAGGGCGACCGCTACCTGCAGATCAATCCGTACTTCCACACCTTCGGATTGAAAGCCGGCCTCGTCGCATCCTTCTTGCGGGGCGCGACGATGTTGCCGGTGCCGGTGTTCGACATCGACACGGTGGTGAATCTCATTGAGCGCGAACGGGTCACGATGCTGCCCGGGCCGCCGACGTTGTATCACTCGTTGCTCACGATCGGCGACAAAGCGCGGTTGTCGACGCTACGGGCAGGAGTGACCGGAGCCGCCGACATCCCCGTCGAACTGGTTCGCCGTATTCATCACGAGTTACCGTTCCAGACGTTGATGACCGGGTACGGCCTCACCGAGGCCGGCAACGTCACCCTGTCCAGGCCGGGTGATTCTTTCGAGGACGTGGCCACGACGGCAGGCGTGCCGTGCGAAGGGGTCGAGGTAACCATCGCCGACGACGGCGAGGTTCTGGTCCGCGGCTATGGCGTGATGGCGGGCTACCTCGACGATCCCGCCGCCACCGCCGACGCGATCGACGCCGACGGTTGGCTGCATACCGGCGACCTGGGGAACTTCACGGGGGCTGACGGTGGACCGCAGCGGGGCCGGCTGCGGATCATCGGACGCAAGAAGGACATGTACATCGTCGGCGGGTTCAACGCCTATCCAGCCGAGATCGAAGGATTTCTGCTGAACCATCCGGCCGTCGCGCAGGCCGCGGTGATCGGTGTACCCGATGAGCGGCTCGGGCAAGTCGGGAAAGCGTTCGTCGTCCGCAAAAGCGCTGTCGGCGTTGATGAATTGATCGACTGGTGTCGGGACCGCATGGCGGGGTTCAAGGTGCCACGATCAGTGCAGTTCCTGGAATCCTTGCCGCTCAATGCAACCGGCAAGGTAGTCAAAGACCTGCTTCGCTGACGCTGAGGTCAGTTTTGAAAGTGCGGCGATATGTCCGATTCGAGAATGCTATTTCCACAGCTTGTCATGCATTTTGAGGGTGATGCTTCGGTATGGCAGGTAATGTCCTGGGCAGACGGTGATAATCTGCCTCTCCGAGGGCTACCGACGGGAACGGTCGTGAGCTGCCCAAATGTTCACGCGCTATCGCGGGTGCCGAGTAGGGTGGCCAACGGCGACGCCCGTCGCACCCGCACGGCATCGGAACGGGCACACAGTTTCGACCGTCCGATATCGTCGGCGACCAACGGATTTGTCACCGACGGGCCAGCGGTAGAGGAGTGACAGATTGACCGACGAGCAGCCTCGTTCTCGAACCGATGAGCGGAGCGTGGCGGCGCCCGCCGCGGTGCTGCCGACTCGGATTTGGCTCCGGTGAACAAGGGCGACTCACCGCAGACCGCCGCGGAGATGCGTTCTCTGGCCGATCAGGCGGAGGCGGAGGCTGCCGAAGCTGAGGCGCTGGCCGCTGCCGCCCGGGCCCGCGCTCGGGCAATTCAGTTGCGCCGCGAAGCCGAACTGGCTGCCGTGGAAGAGCCAGCCGACAAGCCAGTCGAGGCACCAGCCAAAACTGCTGCAGAGGACGCAATTCCCGCAGATCCCGCACCGTCGGTAGACGACGGTGCGGATGCGGGCAAGACCGTGGAGCCGACCACGGTCAAGGTGCGCAAGACCAAAAAGCCCAAACTGATTAAGACGAAGCCGGTTGACGAGCCGGCGGCTACCGACGCTGCCGACGAGCCGGAGAAAGTCAAGCTCGAGAAGAGTCCGGCTGCTGGCAAAAAGACACTTGCCCCCGCCGACGAGGCGCACGAAGAAGAGGTTCTCCAAGAGACGGAGGAAGCCGCACCCGAGGAATCGTCCACTGGTTTGGTGCGGCGTTGGGTGGGTGGGATCCGGCGCCCGAACCTGTCCGTGGTTGCAGCGGTCTTCGCTGTCCTCGTTTGCTTTGCTGCATTAGGGGCCAGCGTGGAGATGGCCATCTTGCACAAGAACGCGAACCGCGAGCACCAACTCGTTGCCGAGTACTCCGCGGCTGCCAAGCAGGGCGTAGTGACGTTGACATCATTGGACTTCGCACACGCAAAGGAAGGTGTGCGCAACATCCTCGAAGTCTCCACCGGCACATTCAAGGACGATTTCGTGAAGATGGCGCAAGACTTCACCAATGTCGTCGAACAGTCTCAGGTGATATCGCAGGGCTCGGTTCAGGCCACCGCGGTGGACCTCGATACGCTGACCGATAATTCAGCGGTGGTGCTGGTCGCGAGCACCTCGGAAGTGACCAATGCTGCTGGCGCCAAACAAGATCCACGAAAATACCGGCTGATCGTGACCGTCACCCGTGAGGGCGGGCAGCTCAAGATGTCGAGAGTGGAGTTCGTGCCGTGACCGCCAAGGAAACTTCGGTCACCGATAAGGCCGCGAAGGCCGAGAAGGCCGATAAGGCCGACGAGGCCGAACCCACTGCGAGTGCCGGAAAGTTCCAGCGCCTGACCGGGCGGGTGAAGGGTTTCTCGTCATCGGGGCGGCGGAGCAGATGGTCGGGAAACATTGGTGTCGCCCTGGTGACGGTGCTGGTGGTGACATCGCTGGCGGTGCTGGGCGGGCTGTATTGGTTCTCCTACAAGCCGGATCGCGAGGTTGATCAGGCGGCCGCCAAGTCGGCAATCGCGGCGGCCACTGATGGCACCATTGCGATTCTGTCGTATTCGCCGGACACGCTCGACCACGATTTCTCCACTGCGAGATCGCATTTGACGGGCGAGTTCCTGTCTTACTACGACCAGTTCTCGCAGCAGATTGTCGGCCCGGCAGCAAAACAGAAGTCAGTGAAGACGAGTGCGGTGGTGCTACGTGGCGCGCTGACCGAATTTCACCCCGACTCGGCCATTGTCCTGCTGTTCATCAACCAGAGCACGCAGAGCAAAGACCGGCCGGAGCCGACGATGACGTCAAGCAGCGTTCTTGTCACGTTGACGAAAAACGATGGAAAGTGGCTTATTTCGCAGTTCAATCCGGCTTAGGGGCGGCGCCAATGAGTGACGG
Source organism: Mycobacterium sp. IDUB_37 (assembly GCF_055419245.1). NCBI lineage: Bacteria > Bacillati > Actinomycetota > Actinomycetes > Mycobacteriales > Mycobacteriaceae > Mycobacterium > Mycobacterium sp. IDUB_37. The sequence goes on from NZ_JBVAXG010000002.1 coordinate 319,279, forward strand.
CGACATTCATTCGATGGTCATCGCGTCGGATTACCGTATTCCTGATCCGAGCCGGGTGTGGCCGCTGCTCGAACGAAACAAGGCGGCGCTCGCCGACATCGGTGCTCACCACGTCTTGGTCTACTCGTCTACCCACGAATATGGCCGGGTGCTCGTGATGATCGGCGTACACAGCCGTGAGCCGATCGTGGAATTGCTGCGCTCCCGAGTGTTCTTCGACTGGTTCGACGAGGCGGGTGTCGAGGACATCCCTGCGGTCTTCGCCGGCGAGATCGTCGAAAGGTTCATCACCACGCCCTCTTTAGCGCCGAAGGCGCCCGGAGTCGTGCTGGCTGCCTTCGCATCGGTGGACGACGTGTCGACACTGGCGGCCGAGGTCGGGTTCGCGATGGATCGGTTCGCCGCGGCCGGGGTGCGAAAGACGTGGGTCTTTCAGGCTTTCGATGATTCCCATGAAGTGTTGATCCTGCAGGAGTTTCCGGACGAAAAGGATGCACGCGAGTGGATCGACCATCCGGACGCCACGGCGCAGTGGATGAGGGGTGGTGCGGGAGTGGGCGCCTACCCGCCGCTGTTCGTCGGCCGGTATTTCGACATGATGCGGATCGGCACGGAATAAGCGGATTGCGCGATGTTCGTATGCCTCTGTAACGGCGTCACCAGTCACACGGTGGTCGAGGTTGTCGCTGCCGGCGCGTCCACTTGCAACGAGGTGGCCGCCGCTTGCGGTGCCGGCGCTGATTGCGGACGCTGCCGGCGCACCGTGCGGGCGATCATCGCGTCATCGTGCGACGACCGGGCGCACCACTAGCTCTAGTCGCCTTTCGGCTGCATCGGCCCGACGAGTTGCGCTAGCAAGGGCGGGATCTCGAGTTGCGGCAACACCACTTCGACGAACACCATGCGGTCCTGGTGTTCTGCGGCCGCGGTGAGTGCGTCGTCGAGTTCGCCGTTCGTCTCGGCTCGGAACACCAGCGGATTCGCCACACCTAAGGTGCGCGGGATATCGGTCCAGCTCCAGCTGACAATGTCGTTGTAGGGAGCCGTTTCTCCGTGGATCGCGCGCTCTACCGTGTAGCCGTCGTTGTTGACCACCACGATGACCGGCGACAGCCCTTCGCGAGAGAAGCTGCCGAGTTCTTGCACGGTTAGTTGAGCGGCCCCGTCGCCGATCAGCAACACAATGCGGCGGTCGGGATGTGCCACCGCGGCGCCGAATGCGGCTGGCAATGTGTAACCGATTGAGCCCCATAGTGGTTGGCCGATGAAGGTGACCCCGTGCGGCAACCGATGGTCCGCCATGCCGAAGAATGAGGTCCCCTGATCGGCCAGCACCACGTTGCCCGGGGTGAGCGCGGCGCACAGCCTGTTCCACAGGTGCTGTTGGGTCACCTTCTGATCGCGCTGCGGCGTGGGCGGCGGCGGTTCGGCGGGCGGCGCTGCGACGGGGGGTGAACTGATCCCGCGAGTGGTCAGGATGGTGGTCAGCGCCTCCAACGCGGCGGTCATGTCCAGGGGTGCGAAGACCTTGTCGGCCACGCTGCTCTGGTACTGGCCGATGTCGATGGTCCGGGCCGGGTCGATGTGCTGGCTGAAGAAGCCGCTGACCATGTCGGTGAACACCACCCCCGCGGTCACCAGCACCGGCGCCTGCTCGATCGCGGTGCGGACACGGTCTGCGCTTGCCGATCCCGCGTAGATACCCAGGAAGTTCGGTGAGCTCTCGTCGAGCAGGCTCTTGCCCCACATCAACGTCGCGTGCGGCACCACGTCGGCCGCCAGTAGTTCCTCCAGTTCCGCGACCGCCTGCAGGCGGTGCACCAGCAGGTCGGCGAGCACCGTCAGCTGTTGATCGCCGATGAGTTCGGTGGCGGCTTCAGCGAACATCGCCAATGCCCGTGGGCTGGTGCCTCCGGTGTAACGAGGGAGCGGGTCCGCGGGCGGTTCGGTGGGGAAGCGGGCCACATCGGTGGACATCAGGATGTACCCGGGTCGCTTCTGCTCCCGTACCTCCGATAGCACCCGATCGATCTCTCTGCAAGCGGTTGCCGGCATGAGATTTGCCTGGGCGCAGGTGATCTCACGGCTGATTCGAAAGAAGTGCTCGAAGTCGCCGTCGCCGAGCGAATGGTGCAACGCCCGGCGGGTGGCCTGCGCATCCTTGGAGGGGCCGCCGACGATGTGGACGACTGGCACGTGTTCGGCGTAGCTTCCCGCGATGGCGTTGGCGGCCGAAAGTTCGCCGACGCCGAATGTTGTTACGAAAGCAGATAATCCGCGAAGTCGACCGTAACCGTCGGCCGCGTAGCCCGCGTTGAGCTCGTTGGCGTTGCCGACCCAACGAAGCTTCGGATGGGCCAAAATGTGGTCGAGGAATGCAAGGTTGTAGTCGCCGGGAACTCCGAAGATCTCCGAGACGCCGAGTTCGGCAAGGCGGTCGAGAAGGTAGTCGCCCACGGTGTATACGGAGTCAGTCACGAAATCGACGGTACGCCTTGAAACACCTATTCCCGCCGGGGCGCTCCCGCGATATCGTGCGGCCATGGCAATCAAAGAAACCCGCGAAATCGTCATCGAAGCCAGCCCTGACGAGATCCTTGACGTCATCGCTGACTTCGAGGCGATGCCCGAATGGTCGGGACCGCACGTCAGCGCAGCAATCCTCGAGACGGGTGCCGACGGGCGGCCGAGCCAGGTCAATATGAAGGTCAAGACGGCCGGAATCACCGACGAACAGGTGATCGCCTACACCTGGAACGGCAACGAGGTGAGCTGGACGTTGGTCAGCTCCAGCCAGCAGAAATCGCAGGACGGGAAGTACACCCTGGTTCCGAAGGGCGACAAGACCTTGGTCAGATTCGAGGTCACCGTCGACCCGAACGTGCCATTGCCCGGTTTCGTGCTCAAGCGTGCCGTCAAGGGGACGATGGACTCCGCGACCCAGGAGTTGCGTTCGCGGGTGCTGAAGGTCAAAAGGGGCGAATAGTCCCTGTGACGGACGGGCTTGGCGGGGGGCCGCTGGCCGGGGTGAAGGTCATCGAACTTGGTGGTATCGGACCTGGGCCGCACGCGGGGATGGTGCTCGCCGATTTGGGGGCCGACGTGGTGCGGATTCGACGGCCCGGTGGCTTAAGGATGCCGGCCGAGGATCGGGACCTGTTGCACCGCGGCAAGCGAATCGTCGATCTGGATGTCAAGACCCAGCCCGAGGTGTTGCTGGAGTTGGCGGCGAAAGCCGATGTGCTGCTGGACTGCTTTCGCCCCGGCACCTGCGAGCGACTCGGTATCGGACCGGACGACTGCGCAGCGGTAAACCCTCGTCTTATCTATGCGCGCATCACCGGCTGGGGACAGGATGGGCCGCTCGCTTCCACCGCGGGCCATGACATCAACTATCTGTCGCAGACCGGCGCCATGTCGTCGCTCGGATACCGTGATCGACCACCGACGCCGCCCCTGAATTTGGTTGCTGATTTCGGCGGCGGCTCGATGCTGGTGCTGCTCGGCATCGTGACGGCGCTGTATGAGCGGGAGCGATCCGGCACCGGGCAGGTCATCGATGCCGCGATGGTCGACGGTGTCAGCGTGCTCGCCCAGATGATGTGGACGATGAAGTCGTCTGGGACGCTCCGCGAGGAGCGTGAATCATTTCTGCTCGACGGCGGCGCTCCGTTCTACCGGTGCTACGAGACCTCGGACGGCAAATACGTCGCAGTCGGCGCAATCGAGCCACAATTCTTCGCCGCCTTGCTGTCTGGGCTCGGGCTGTCGACCGACGAGGTGCCTAACCAACTCGACGCCGGAGCGTTCCCACGAATGCGCGAGTTGTTCGCCGAGAAATTTGCCAGCCGTACGCGCGACGAGTGGACCGAGGTTTTCGCCGGTTCCGACGCCTGCGTGACACCGGTGCTGAGCTGGGGTGAAGCGGCCACCGACGCGCATCTGACCGCGCGATCGACGGTGATCACCGCGCACGGTTTCTCGCAGGCCGCACCCGCGCCGCGCTTCTCCCGTACGCCGGCCGGGCCGGTGGGCCCGCCGCCGGCCAGCACCACGGCGCTGACCGAAATCGGCTGGTAACAAGTAATTGACGCAACACCCCACGAGACTGGACCGGCGTTGCTAGCTTTGCTTTAGTGGCTGTTCAAGCATCGCGAGAAATTGTGATCAGCGCGGCGCCGGAGAAGGTTATGGAGGCGCTGCGAGATGTCAGCGCGCTGCCACTGTTATCGCCGCTGCACAAGAAGGTCGAAGTAATCGACAGCTATCCCGACGGCCTACCGCGTCATGTCAAAGCGACTGTCAGGATTCTGGGCCTTGTCGACAACGAGATTCTGGAATACCACTGGGGTCCGGATTGGGTGGTCTGGGACGCCAAAAAGACGTTCCAGCAACACGGTCAGCACATCGAGTATTCGGTCAAGCCCGAGGGCGTCGACCAGTCTCGGGTGCGGTTTGACATCACCGTAGAACCGTCCGGGCCCGTGCCGGCCTTCATCGTCAAACGCGCAAGTAACGCCGCTCTCGTTGCGGCGACCGAAGGGCTGCGCAAGTTGGTCGAAAACGGGACGGCTGACGGCCCAGACCCAGTCGACTAGCGCATCCCGCCGCTGTCAGTGCGTTTCGCCGTGGATCGCGGGACTCCGTTGCTAACTTGATAGCAATGGCCATCCAAGCATCGTCCGACATTTTGATCGACGCATCCGTCGAGAAGATTATTGACGTGCTCGCAGATATTAATGCGCTGTCGTCGTGGTCGTCGGTGCACAAACGGGCCGAAGTCATCGACACTCATCCCGATGGTCGCCCCCACCATGTCAAGGTCGCTATCAAAGTCACAGGGATCATCGATACCGAAATCCTCGAATATCACTGGGGGCCGGACTGGGTGGTGTGGGACGCGAATCGGACCGCCCAGCAACACGGCCAGCACGGCGAGTACAACCTCACCATGGAGGGTGAGGAACGGACCCGGGTGCGGTTCACGATGACCGTCGAACCGTTCGCGCCGCTGCCGGAATTCTGGGCGAAAATGGTTCGCAAGAAGATCCTCAGTACGGCGCTGGAAGACCTACGCAAACGGGTGCTGGGCGACTAGCGCAGCGCGGCCAGTCGCTTGATTGCCTCGTCGATGGTGTCGTCGCGCTTGCAGAATGTGAAGCGGACCAAGTGATTCCAAACATCGGCGTGCTTGGCCGCCGGATCGCAGAAGGCTGACATCGGGATGGCGGCTACGCCGACTTTTTCGGGTAGTGCCGCACAGAACTCGGTGCTGTCGTCGTATCCCAGTGGTCGGGGGTCCGCGCACAGGAAATAGGTGCCGTAGCTGTCGTGCACCGCGAAGCCGATGTCAGCCAGTGCCGATGACAACCGGTCCCGTCTGGCTTGCAGCGTGCTTCGAAGGGTCGCCACCCAGTTGTCCTGGGTGTTCAGTGCCAGTGCCACGGCCGGCTGGAACGGGGCCCCGCCTACGTAGCTCAGATACTGTTTCGCTGCCCGCACGCCTGCAATGAGTTGTGCTGGGCCGCAAGCCCATCCGATCTTCCAGCCGGTGCAGTTGAACATTTTTGCGGCGCTCGAAATGGTGATCGTGCGCTCGGCCATTCCGTCGAGGCCCGCCAGCGGTATATGGGTACGGTCGTCAAACACGAGGTGCTCGTAGACCTCGTCGGTAATCACCAGAAGGTCTGCGGTCACTGCGATCTCGGCAATGGCCCGCAATTCGGGCGCACTGAGCACGGCGCCGGTCGGGTTGTGCGGCGAGTTGACGATCAGGGCTCGGGTCCGCGGTGTGATGGCACGCCGCAGCGCGTCGGCGTCGAGTGCGAAGCCGCTGCCGTCGGCGACCAGCGGCACCGCCACCCGGTGCGCGCCGGCCATCGCCAGCACCGGCGAATAGGAGTCGTAGAACGGCTCGATCAGCAGCACCTCGGAGCCGGGTTCGATCAGGCCGAACACGGCGCTGGCGATGGCCTCGGTCGCCCCGACCGTGACCAGTACCTCGCTTTCGAGGTCGTAGCTGATGCCGAAATGCCGCCGGCGCTGGTCGGCGATGGCTTGGCGTAGTGGTGCGATGCCCAGTCCCGGCGGGTACTGGTTGATGCCGTCGGCGATCGCGTCCTGGGCGGCCTTCAGCATTTCGGGAGGGCCGTCCTCGTCGGGAAACCCCTGTCCCAGGTTGACCGCGCCGATACGCGCGGCCAGCGCGGACATCTCCGCGAAGATCGTGGTCGCGTAGGGCTGCAGCCGCGGGACCGTCATGGTGGTCGAGCTTAGGCGGGTAAGTGGCCGGTGAGCGTGCGGCCGGCAACACATTCGGCACCGAGTGTGTGTTCGGCCTCACACTGGTCGGCGAGGGCGGCCGGTCGAGGGTCCTGACCTGCAATATCCCTCCCAACCAACAGGTTGGCCGAACGCTTTGTTAGTGTGCCCCTACTGGACCTATTCTTTAAGCGGATCCAAACCCTTCCCATTTTGGAACAGGAAATTTACATGTCCGAAGAAGCCTTCATCTATGAGGCCATCCGCACGCCGCGTGGCAAGCAACGAAACGGCTCGCTGAACGAGGTCAAGCCTTTGAGCTTGGTCGTCGGTCTCATCAACGAGTTGCGCAAGCGCAACCCCGACCTTGACGAGAACCTGATCAGCGACGTCATCCTGGGATGCGTCTCGCCCGTCGGTGACCAGGGCGGCGACATCGCCCGGGCCGCGGTGCTCGCATCCGGCATGCCCGTCACCGCTGGCGGCGTCCAGCTCAACCGCTTCTGCGCGTCCGGCCTGGAGGCCGTCAACACCGCCGCGCAGAAGGTGCGCTCCGGCTGGGACGACCTGGTACTGGCCGGTGGTGTCGAGTCGATGAGCCGCGTGCCGATGGGATCCGACGGCGGCGCCATGGGCCTCGACCCGGCGACCAACTACGACGTCATGTTCGTCCCGCAGGGCATCGGCGCCGACCTGATCGCCACCATCGAGGGCTTCTCCCGCGACGATGTCGACAGCTACGCGCTGCGCAGTCAGGAGAAGGCGGCCGAGGCATGGTCCGGCGGCTATTTCGCCAAGTCCGTGGTGCCGGTCGTCGACCAGAATGGTCTGCTGATCCTCGACCACGACGAGCACATGCGTCCCGAGACCACCCGGGAGGGTCTGCTCAAGCTGAAGCCAGCCTTCGAGGCCCTCGCGGCCATGGGTGGCTTTGACGATGTAGCGCTGCAGAAGTACCACTACGTCGAGAAGGTCAACCACGTCCACACCGGTGGCAACTCCTCCGGGATCGTCGACGGCGCAGCGCTGGTCATGGTCGGGAACGAGGCCGCGGGCAAGTCGCAGGGGCTGACTCCGCGGGCGCGCATCGTGGCGACTGCGACCAGCGGCGCCGACCCGGTGATCATGCTGACCGGACCCACCCCGGCCACCAAGAAGGTGCTGGACCGCGCCGGCCTGACGGTCGACGACATCGACCTGTTCGAGCTGAACGAGGCGTTCGCGTCGGTGGTGCTCAAGTTCCAGAAGGACCTGAACATCCCGGACGAGAAGCTCAACGTCAACGGCGGTGCGATCGCCATGGGCCACCCGTTGGGTGCCACCGGCGCAATGATTCTCGGCACCATGGTCGACGAGCTGGAGCGTCGCAACGCCCGGCGCGCCGTGGTGACGCTGTGTATTGGCGGCGGCATGGGTGTCGCGACGATCATCGAGAGGGTTTAAGTACATGGCCGACAACACAATTCAGTGGGACAAGGACGACGACGGCATCGTCACGCTGACTCTGGACGACCCATCGGGATCGGCCAACGTCATGAACGAGGCGTACATCGAGTCGATGGGCAAGGCCGTCGAACGCCTTGTCGCCGAGAAGGATTCGATCACCGGTGTGGTGATCACCAGTGGGAAGAAGACCTTCTTCGCCGGTGGTGACGTCAAGAGCATGATCCAGATCGGTCCGGAAAATGCCGGTGAGGCTTTCGATCTGGTCGAGAACGTCAAGAAGCAGCTGCGCACCCTCGAGACCCTGGGCAAGCCAGTGGTGGCCGCGCTCAACGGCGCTGCGCTCGGCGGTGGCCTGGAGATCGCGCTGGCGACCCACCACCGTATTGCGGCCGACGTCAAGGGATCGCAGTTCGGATTCCCCGAGGCGACGCTGGGCTTGCTGCCGGGTGCCGGTGGCGTCACCCGTTCGGTGCGCATGTTCGGCATCCAAAACGCTTTCATGAATGTCCTGTCGCAGGGCACCCGGTTCAAGCCGGCCAAGGCCAAGGAACTCGGTCTGATCGACGAGGTGCTGCCGACCGTCGAAGAACTGGTCCCGGCCGCCAAGGCATGGATCAAGGCCAACCCCGACGCCCACGAACAGCCTTGGGACAAAAAGGGTTACAAGATCCCCGGCGGCACTCCGTCGTCGCCCGGCCTGGCGTCGATCCTGCCGTCGTTCCCGGCGTTGCTGCGTAAGCAGATCAAGGGCGCCCCGATGCCGGCACCGAAGGCAATCCTGTCGGCAGCCGTCGAGGGTGCACAGGTCGACTTCGACACCGCCAGCCGCATCGAGAGCCGCTACTTCACCACGTTGGTCACCGGCCAGGTGTCCAAGAACATGATCCAGGCGTTCTTCTTCGACCTGCAGTCCATCAACAATGGTGAGTCGCGGCCGGACGGCATTGCGCCGGTCAAGATCAACAAGATCGGCGTCCTCGGCGCCGGCATGATGGGCGCGGGCATCGCCTACGTCTCGGCGAAGGCCGGTTACGACGTGGTGCTCAAGGACGTTTCGCTCGAGGCCGCTCAGAAGGGCAAGGGCTACTCCGAGAAGCTGGAGGCCAAGGCCCTGGAGCGGGGTCGCACCACCCAGGAGAAGAGTGACGCCCTGTTGGCGCGGATCACTCCGGCGGCTGACCCCGCCGACCTCAAGGGCGTCGACTTCATCGTCGAAGCCGTTTTCGAGAACCAGGAACTCAAGCACAAGGTGTTCCAGGAGATCGAGGACGTCGTCGAGCCCAACGCCCTGTTGGGGTCGAACACCTCCACGCTGCCGATCACTGGTCTGGCAACGGGCGTGAAGCGGCAGGAAGACTTCGTCGGAATCCACTTCTTCTCACCGGTCGACAAGATGCCGCTGGTGGAGATCATCCGGGGCGAGAAGACTTCCGACGAGGCGCTGGCCCGCGTGTTCGACTACACCCTGGCCATCGGCAAGACACCGATCGTGGTCAACGACAGCCGCGGTTTCTTCACCTCGCGTGTCATCGGCACCTTCGTCAACGAGGCGCTGGCGATGCTCGGTGAGGGCGTCGAGCCGGCCAGCATCGAGCAGGCGGGTTCGCAGGCCGGCTACCCGGCGCCGCCGCTGCAGCTGTCCGACGAGCTCAACCTGGAGCTGATGCACAAGATCGCCACAGCTTCTCGCAAGGGCATCGAAGACGCCGGTGGCAAGTACGAGGCGCACCCGGCAGAAGCCGTGGTAGAGAAGATGATTGAGCTCGGTCGGTCTGGCCGGCTCAAGGGCGCGGGCTTCTACGAGTACCCCGAAGGCAAGCGTTCAGGCCTGTGGCCGGGCCTGCGGGACACGTTCAAGTCGGGCTCATCGGAGCCGCCGTTGCAGGACATGATCGATCGCATGCTGTTCGCCGAGGCGCTGGAAACGCAGAAATGCCTCGACGAGAACGTGCTGACGTCCACGGCCGACGCCAATATCGGGTCGATCATGGGCATCGGCTTCCCGCCGTGGACCGGCGGTAGCGCACAGTACATCGTGGGCTACGAAGGCCCGCTCGGCCGCGGCAAGGAGGCCTTCGTGGCCCGTGCCCGTGAGCTGGCGGAGAAGTATGGCGAGCGCTTCTTGCCGCCGGACTCGCTGACGTAATTTTTCTGCCGCGAGCAGACGTAAAGCCCCCAAAACAGCGTTGTTTTGGGGGCTTTTACGTCTGCCCGCGCTAGGAAGCGCGCTGCAAGAGGTAGTAGCGGCCGGGGTTTTTGCCGTTGTGGTCCAGGGTTGGTTCATCGCCAGAGGACAACAGTGTCCAAGCCGGTGTGAATCGTCGCTGTATCTCTTGCAGATCGATCCCGCGTACTCCTGGTGACCGGCCGGGCACCATCGCCATTACGAGCATGCGGGTCTCGGTTGTCGACAGCGCTGTGACCTCGTGGACGTAGGCATCGCGGTCGTCGTCGTTCATGCCGTGTAGGCAGCCGTTGTCGACAATCAGCCTGAAAGCTTGGCCGACTCTCGCCGAGCTCAGCCGGGTAACGTCGGCGCGCACAAATCTGGCGTCGACGCCCGCTGCGCTGGCTTTGGCGCGGGCTTTGTCGAGAGCCTGTGCCACGTAGTCGATTCCGGTTGCGTGCCAGCCGTGGTTGGCCAAGTAGATCGAGTTGTCCCCTGTGCCGCAACCGATGTCGAGTGCGACGCCGGCCGGCAGAGCGTCGACTTCAACGAGTTCTCGAAGCTTGTTGCCGATCGGGTGACCGTCCCAAGGCACGACGCCGAGCCGGTACAACATCCGATACTGCAGGTGCTTGAGCCGGTGGTTGAGCGCCATGCTCAGCCTCTAGTTGGTCTCATGGGCGGCAGCAAGCCGGCGCCACTGCTCTCTGGGAAAAACCTGCGGGTCGGCATCGAGCACCTGCACGCAGACATGATCCGCCCCGGCGGAAAGGTGCTCGTTGACCCGCCGCAGGATTGCTTCCTCGTCGCCCCAGGCGATGACTGCGTTGAACAGGCGATCGCTCACCTGGGTCAGATCGTCTTTGGAGAATCCGCTCCGCAACAGGTTATTGGCATAGTTCGGCAACGCCAAATACGATCGGAGCCAATCGGTTCCGATACTGCGCGCCTCATCGACGCTGTCGCACAGGATTGCGGTCTGCTCCGGGAGCAACAACAGGCCATCACCCAAAGTCGCACGGGCAGAAGCGGTGTGGTCGGGCGTTGACAGGTAGGGGTGGGCCCCGGCGGCGCGGCTCGCGGACAACTCCAGCATCTTGGGGCCCAGCGCCGCCAGCACTCGCCGGTCAGCGGGGACGGGCTTTTCGGTGGCATCCAACGCGTCGAGAAAGGATGCCGTTGCTGCCAGTGGTTTGCGATACCGCCCCGGCTGCCCGGCGTCGATCAGCGGTGCATGGCTGACTCCGATCCCCAGCAGAAACCGATCGCCATGTTCTCCGGTCAGTGCAGCGTAGGAGGCGGCGACGTCGTCGGCGGTGTGCATCCAGAGGTTCAGGATTCCGGTGGCGATGACGGTTCGTCTGGTCGCTGCGAGCAGCCGACCTACTGCGTCAAAAACCGGCCCACCAACGTCGGGGATCCATAGGGCAGTGAAGCCGAGTTCGTCCAATTCCGCTGCGGCGTCGGCGGCTTCGGATGCATCGCTGTAGCGCAGTTGGCTGCTCCATATTCCGAGACCAGTGAGTTGCATGTGCTTTGTTCCTCTCTTAAGTGACCGTGCCTAGACGTGCGAGTAGTCCTTGAACTGCATCGAGTCGAAAAGCCTGGCGCCCTTGGTATTCAGCTTGGCGGCGGCCCTGGTGAGTCCTGCGGGCAGCAGCGTGATCAGTTGTCCGGCACGGGTGAGGGCCAGAACGCCGGCCGCAGAGTTCGGCACGATGCTCTTCGCCGCCGTGCGGGCAAAGGCGCGACTGCGACGCACCGGGTCCGTCATCTGCTGCTCGTAGGCTGCGAATGCCGCCGTGTAGTCGCCGCCTGCCGCTGCCAGCTCGCCGGCCAGTATGTAGGCGCCGAGTACCGCGATGCTGGTGCTCCCGCCGACGGCGGGCCCCGGGCAGTACCCGGCGTCGCCGACCAGGGTGACCCGTCCGCGCGACCAGGTTTCGAGTTGCAACTGGATGATGGAGTCGAAGTAGAAAGTCGGTGCGCGGTCGAGCTGATCCAGCCACCCGTCCACCGTCGGATTCATTCCGTCGAACGTTGCTCGCAGTATTTGGTGCTGGCGCAGTACATCTCGATGGTGGTACTGCAATTCATCCTTGCGCCGAAACATGAATAGTGCGCGTGCATCGTCTAAGGGTTGCGCGGTGTAGATCCCGGCCATGCGGCCGGCTCCCAGATGGATGACCATTTCGCCATCGCGCGCAGACGATTTCGGCACCGACAACACGGCCAGATAGCCGCCGAGAAACTGGGTACGACCGGCGTCTTCACCGAAGACGAGTCGGCGAACGTTGGAATGCAGCCCGTCGGCACCGATCACGACGTCGAAGCGGCGTGGCGCGGCGTGCTCGAAAGTCACCTCGCCGTCGTCGGCGGATATCGAGGTGATCGAGTCGCCGAACATGTACTCGACCTCGTCGCAACCGGCGTTGTAGTAGACCTCGCTGAGGTCGTCGCGCATGATCTCCACGTGTCGGTCGGACCCAGCCGCAACGAGTTTGGTGATGTCGATCCGTGCCGGGTGCTTGGCGCCTTGGCGGTATAACGTCATTTCGGTTGTGCCGGTGGCCAAGGCCTCGATTCGGGACAGCACGCCCATTTTCTCCGAGACTTCCATCGCCGGCCGGAACAGGTCGACGGCATGGCCACCGGTCTTACGGAGTTGCGGGGCGCGTTCGACAACCGTGACGTCAAAGCCGTACCGGGCGAGCCAATAGGCCAGTACCGGCCCGGCGACGCTGGCGCCTGAGATCAAAATGCGCATGACGCCCTCCTTACTTAACGTTCGGTAAGCCCGTTGGTCAGCTTACCTATCGGTAAGTCAGTTACGCTAGACCGGTGACCAAGCCCAGGTCGGACACCAGGCAGCGCATCCAGGAGGCCGCTCGCGATCTGTTCTCCCGCAACGGCGTGCAACGAACCAGCTTGCAAGACATCGCCGACGAACTCGGGATTACCAAGCCCGCGCTGTACTACCACTTCAGTTCGCGGGAAGACCTGGTGCGCAGCATTCTGGTGCCGCTGATCGACGAAGGGGAACGGTTCGTCGCCGAGCGGGAGGGCGGAAGTGACACCGACGTCCGCGAGTTGTTGTACGGCTACTTCGACTTTCACCACCGGCACCGTGATGACCTGATGCTGGTGTTGGCCGAACTGACGATGCTGGCCGACCTGGGCCTCGTCGATACCGTGCTGGCCTGGCGGGAGAGGCTCGGCAAGTTGGTGTTCGGCCCCGAACCGACGCTGGCCGAAGCCACTCGGGCGGTGCTGGCGTTCGGTGGTCTGCAGGACTGCTGCCTACAGTTTCCCGAGGCGCCGCGTGAGGAACTGCGGGAGCTTTCGGTGGCCGCAGCGCTGGCTGCGTTGGGCGTTTAGGAGAGCGGTCTAAAGTCACGGCTATGCGCTTCGGTCTCTTCATCCCGCAGGGCTGGCGAATGGATCTCGTCGGCATCGCACCCGAGCAGCACTGGGCGGTGATGAAGGGTCTGGCCAGTTACGCCGACGGGGGTGCCTGGGATTCGTTGTGGGTGTACGACCACTTCCACACGGTTCCGGTGCCCAGCGACGAAGCCACGCACGAAGCCTGGTCCTTGATGGCGGCCTATGCCGCGGTCACCTCACGGATCAAGCTCGGCCAGATGTGTACCGCGATGAGCTACCGCAATCCGGTGTACTTGGCAAAGGTAGCGGCCACCACCGACCTCATCTCCGGTGGCCGGGTTCAGATGGGCATCGGCGGCGGCTGGTACGAACACGAGTGGCGCGCTTACGGCTACGGCTTCCCGTCGGCCGGAGTACGGCTGGGCCGGCTCGACGAAGGAGTGCAGATCATGCGCGACGCCTGGCGGGACGGCAAGGTCAGTTTCGACGGCAAGCACTACCAGGTGGACCGCGCGATCGTTGCTCCGAAACCATTGCAAGACAATGGTATTCCGCTGTGGGTCGCCGGCGGTGGCGAGAAGAAGACCTTACGGATCGCCGCGCAGTACGCGCAGTACACGAACTTCACCCCGGAGTTGGAGGGGTTTGCGCACAAGTCGGAGGTGCTCGCGGAGCACTGTCGCAACCTGGGTACTGACTTCGACGCGATCGTCCGGTCGTCGAATTTCACTGCGGTGCTGGGCACTTCGGAGGCCGAGGTGAAAGACCGGCAGCAGCGGGTACGCGACCGACTGGCCGGTTATGTGCCGGAGGCGCTGGCGGATTCGATGGCCTCCGGTATGCCGGATGGGGCGACGGGTACGCCGGAACAGGTCATCGAGCGGCTGTCCAAGGTGCGTGATCTCGGCTGCGAGTACGCCATCTGCTACTTCCCGGAAGCCGCGTATGACCGGTCGGGTATCGAGTTGTTCGAGCGGGAAGTGATCCCCGCGCTGAGCTAGCCACCCAACGCTAATCGCCTGTGCGCGCGGCTGTCTGCTCGAACTCCGTGTCGATCGCGCAGTTGCCCGTCTGTATCTGGCGCCCGTGTCCGCTGAGCAGCTGGATCGGATTCTGTGGTGGCTGGGGCAGCGGAAAGTGCGCGCTGATACTGAAATGCGTGATGCCACCGGCCGGACATGGGTAATCCTCTTCGGTGTCCAGGCTCCAGATGCCGTTGGCGAATATCAGCGGAAGGTCACCCGAACTCCCGTGGAAGTAGCTGGCACACTGCGTGCCGGTGCGTAGACACGTGGTGGCGACTGCGGCATCGGCCGGCGGGCCCGGAATTCCGCGCTGAAAGGTGCGTATCAAGTGATAGTGGCCGTGCAAAGCTTCGGCGGGCGATGCCACCCGTGGCGGTAGGGTCGCCGGGTCAGTCACCATGTTGACGTCAAGGTCGCCGGTGCGGGTCAAAGTCAGCGTTCTCTTGTCTCGGCAGGTCTTCGCGCTGGTCCGGACGAATTCGCCGGTCAGGGTGCCGTCGGGGCCTGGCGTGAGCGTATAAGCCTGCCAGGATTCGGTCGGGTTGGTCAGACACTTGTCGGGGATTGCGGCCACGGCTAGCCAGCGGCCGCCGACCTCGTCAAACACCAGCGAGGACGCTAGGTCGTCTGAGCCTCGGGATGTCCGCGTTGCCGTGGCCACGCACCCGGTGTTTCGGCACAACGAGCGCAGGCCGTAGGCGACCGTGACGGGTCCGGCTGTGCCGGGGTTGCCGTCGAGGTCGGTGTCCGCTCCGAAGTCGGCCCGGTAGGTGCCGTTGAAGGGGCCGGGGGTGTCGGGGGTGACGGAAGTCGTGGTTGGCGGGGGCGCCAGGGTGACAGTGGTGGTCGGCGCGGAACTGGTAGCGGACGGGGTGGCGCGAGGCTTTTGGGTGAGTTGGGTAGTGGCGAAGATGCCGACGCCGATCAGCAGGGCGACAACGAGCAGGGCGCCGACGAGTATGCCGGTTCTTCGACCGGGCTTGTTTTCGGCGGGTGTTGGCAAGGTGGGGGCGGTGGCCGCAAACGGGATGGGTGCGGAGACGGGGAAGGCAGGCTGGGTGCCGCTGTATTCGCCGGTGAGGAAACTGCTTACCAGGGCGGCGAACTCGCTACAGGTACCGAACCGGCCCCACGGCTCCTTGGCCATGGCTCGCATGAACACCCAATCCAGTCCCGCCAACTGGGCGCGACGGGCGCTGATCGAGGGCGGTGGGGCACTGACGTGTTGGGCGACGACCACTGTCGGGTTGTCGTGCGCGTAGGGAGGCATGCCGGTCAGCAGGTGAAATGCCGTGCAGGCCAATGCATATTGGTCGGCGCGGCCGTCGAGCGGTTCACCTCGGAGTTGTTCAGGGGCGGCGTAGGCGACAGTGCCAACCGCCATGTTGGTTCCGGTCAGTCCCGCTGAATCGTTGATGCGGCGGGCGATGCCGAAATCTGCCAGATAGATCCGCCGTCCCTGCCGGTCAGGATCGGTCAGCAAGATGTTGGCCGGCTTGACGTCGCGGTGCAGCAGGCCGCGGTAGTGGGCATAGTCCAGTGCCGATCCGACCGCGGTCACGATCGAGGCCACCTCCTCGACGGGCATGCCGGACTGGTAGCGCTCCGTCACCAGTTGAGCGACATCAGTGCCGGCCACATAGTCCATCGAAATCCACAACTGGCCGTCATGTTCGCCGCGGTCTTGGATCCCCACGATCTGCGGATGAGACAGGCCAGCGGCCAGATCGGCTTCGCGGGTGAACCGCGCGCGATACTCCTCATCGCCGGTGAACTCCGCCGGCAACACCTTGAGTGCGTCGTCCCGCGGCAACCGCGGATGGGTCGCCAAGTACACCGTGCCCATGCCCCCGGCGCCTAGGACACGCAGAATCTTATACCCTGCAAACTCTTGGCCGACCTGCAGCGGCATTTTCTTAATCGCCTGTGCGCGTGAACGTTTCGGCGAAATCGACATTGACCGCGCAGGATCCCGTCTGCACCCATCGCCCGTTGCCGGTGAGAGTGGGAATCGGATCTTGCATCGGTTGGGGTAGCGGGTACTGGCCGTTGGCTTTCAGGGTCGCCGCGTCTCCATTGGGACACTTCCCGTTGCTCGAGTCATCCCAGGTCCAGGCGGTGCCTTGGAAAATCATCGGTACATCACCGGTTTTGGAGTGGAAGTAGCTCATGCACCGATCGCCGGTGCGCAGACAGTAGGTGATGATCAGCGAATTGCCCAGTTGCTCAGGGTTTCCGCCGACGAAGACCCGGGTCAACTTGTAGTGG
This sequence comes from Mycobacterium sp. IDUB_37, assembly GCF_055419245.1. NCBI lineage: Bacteria > Bacillati > Actinomycetota > Actinomycetes > Mycobacteriales > Mycobacteriaceae > Mycobacterium > Mycobacterium sp. IDUB_37. The sequence continues at coordinate 335,830 of NZ_JBVAXG010000002.1, forward strand.
CCGTGCAGTGCTTCGGCCGCCGAGGACACCCGCGGCGGGAGTGTGGCCGGGTCGGGAAGTCCGGGGTCGACGTCGCCGGTGCGGGTGAACTTCACCGTCCGCTTCTCCTGGCAGTTGTTGCGCGCTGTGCGGGTGTGTTCGCCGGTGAACGTGCCGTCAGGCTGTGCCTGTAGCACGAACACCTCCCAGATTTCGCCGGTGCTGTCGCGACACCGGTTGGTGGAAAGGGCCACCGAAATCCATTTCGCGCCCACTTGGTCGAACACCATCGTCGTGGCGAAAGTGGCCTCACCCTTGAGGCGCGACGCTGTCGCTACGCACCCGGCGCCGCCGCACACCGATCGCACGCCGTAGCTGCCGACCGTGGGTGCCGCGCCCGGCGATGGTTGGTCGTCCAGGTTGCCGACAGGTCCGAAGTCGGCGCGATAGGTGCCGGTAAAGGGTCCCGGCTGCGGCGCCGCCGTCGAGCCTTGAGGCTTGTTTTCCGGGCCGGCAGTCGGTTTGGGGGAGGCGGGGGTGGATCTGTTGTGGGACTGGGTGAGTTTGACGCCGGCGAAGACTCCGCCGACGATCAGCAACGCAATCGCGATCAACGCGCCAACAATGAAGGCGTTCCTTCGTTGCTTCGGCTGTCGGATCGGTGCCGTGGGCGGATAGGGGAGCACAATCGCCGGCTGAGTGTGCTGGGCGGACAAGGAGACTGAACTGTCGTGGTGATAGGGAGAAAGGTGTCGGCTCAGTTCGGCGGCGAAATCGCTGCAGTTGCCGAATCGATCGGCCGGGGCCTTGGCCATTGCAGCGGCGAACACGGTGTCGAGTCCGCCCAGCTCGGTCCGGCGCGCTCCGATCGACGGGGGTGGGGCGCTGATGTGCTGGGTGATCACCACGGTGGGATTGGAATCGGCGTACGGCGGTGCGCCGGTCAGCATATGAAATGCGGTGCAGGCCAACGCATACTGGTCGGCGCGACCGTCCACCGGATCGCCTTTGAGCTGCTCGGGTGCGGCGTAGGCAATGGTGCCCACCGCCATGTTGGTGGCAGTCAAACCCGAGGAGTCATCCATCAGGCGGGCGATGCCGAAGTCGGCGAGATATACCCGGCGCTGCTGACCTTCGAGGTCGGACAGCAGGATGTTGGCCGGTTTGACGTCGCGGTGCAACAGGCCGCGGTGGTGCGCGTAGTCCAGCGCCGAGGCGACGGCGGTGATTGTCGACACGACCTCGTCGACGGGCATGCCGCTCTGGTACCGCTCGCGCAGCAGGTGTGAGACGTCGGTGCCCGACACGTAGTCCATCGAGATCCACAGCCGGCCCTCGTCCTCGCCGCGGTCATAAATCCGCACGATGTGGGGGTGCGACAAGCCCGCGGCCAGATCCGCTTCGCGGGCAAAACGCGCGCGATACTCCGAGGCGTCGGTGAACTCGGCGGGCAAAACCTTGATGGCGTCGTCGCGGGGTAGCCGTGGATGCGTCGCCAGAAATACCTTCCCCATTCCCCCCGCGCCGAGCTCCCGCAGGATCGTGTAGCCGGCGAACACCTGGCCAACCTCAAGCGACATGGCCAAATCGTAATTGCTGGGCGATTTCGGCGTAGCGGCAATTGCAAGCGGAGTGCTGCCCAGATTGAGAATGGGATTTCCATCTTTCCGGAACCCTGTTGTACGGTTTGGTGAGTCGCATTATTTCTCACGTCCGACGACGGAGGACCCTCGATGCAAAAAGCACTCGACCCTGGCATTTCGACCTGGCCCGACGACAATCCACAGTTGATCGGCAGCCGCTGCGGCAACTGCGAGGCCACCACGTTCCCCGAGCAGGAACGGTGTCCGCGTTGCAGCCGAGGGGAGATGAGCCAGGTGCTGTTGCCGCGCCGCGGCAGCCTGATCGCGTGGACCACGCAAGGATTCCCGCCCGGCGCTCCGTACGCCGGGCCCACCGGCAAGCATTTCGTGCCGTTCGGGGTGGGCCTGGTGCAACTCGGTGACGTGATCCGAGTCGAGGGCCGACTCACCGAGAACGACCCGGCCAAGCTGCAGTTCGGCCAGGAGGTCGAGCTCACCATGGTGCCGTTGGTAACGAATGAAGAGGGCGAAGAGATCATCACCTTCGCGTTCGAGCCGGTCTAACAGGACCCAGGAGGCTGAGATGACCAACGACGTCGCCATCATCGGAGTGGGCCTGCATCCCTTCGGCAGATTCGACAAGACCGCGATGCAGATGGGTGCCGAGGCGATTCAATTCGCGCTCACCGACGCCGGGTTGGAATGGAAGGACATCCAGTTCGGGTTCGGCGGTAGCCACGAGGTATCCAATCCCGACGCGGTGACCCGACTGGTTGGGCTCACGGGCATCACATTCACCAACGTGTTCAACGCCTGCGCCACCGCGGCCAGCGCCATCCAGCAGACCGCCGACACGATCCGGTTGGGCAAGTACGACATTGGCATCGCCATCGGGCTGGACAAGCATCCACGCGGTGCCTTCACCGACGACCCCGCCAAACTTGCGTTGCCGCAGTGGTACGCCCAGAACGGGCAGTTCGTCACCACCAAGTTCTTCGGCATGAAGGCCAACAAGTACCTGCACGACCACAACATTTCCCAGGCCACCCTGGCCAAGGTCGCCGCGAAGAATTTCCGCAATGGTGCGCTGAACCCGAATGCCTTCCGCCGCAAGGCAATCTCGGAGGAAGAGATCCTCAACTCGGCGGTGCTCAACTACCCCCTGACCCAGTACATGTTCTGTGCTCCCGACGAAGGGGCCGCGGCGGTTGTCATGTGCCGGGCCGACATCGCGCACAAGTACACCGACAAGCCGGTGTATGTGCGTGCCTGTGAGATCCGCACCCGTCGCTACGGGGCCTACGAAGTGCATGCCACTTTCGCTCCGTTGGACGAGGATGTCTCACCGACGGTGTACGCGTCGAAGGCGGCTTACGAGGCTGCGGGGATCGGGCCTGAGGACGTCGACGTGGCCCAACTGCAGGACACCGATGCCGGCAATGAGGTCATTCACATGGCCGAGACTGGTCTGTGTGCCCATGGCGATCAGGAAAAGTTGTTGGCCGACGGTGCGACCGAGATTCACGGGTCCTTGCCGGTCAATACCGACGGCGGGCTGATCGCCAACGGCGAACCCATCGGCGCCTCGGGCTTGCGGCAGATGCACGAGCTGGTGCGACAGTTGCGCGGGGAAGCGGGCGAACGTCAGGTGCCCGGCAACCCACAGGTCGGCTTGGCCCAGGTGTACGGCGCGCCGGGCACCGCGTCGGCGACGATCCTGTCGCTCTGATACCTGCTCGCGGTGAGACTAGATGGCGGGGCCTAGCAGGTCATCGGCGTCGCGAATGATGTAGCCGTAGCCCTGCTCGGCCAGGAAGCGCTGACGGTGCGCGGCGTATTCGGCGTCCAGGCTGTCGCGGGCCACGACCGAATAGAAAATGGCGCCGCCGCCATCGGCTTTCGGTCGCAGCAGCCGGCCCAGCCGCTGTGCCTCCTCCTGCCGGGACCCGAAGGTTCCCGAAACCTGCACCGCTACAGAGGCTTCCGGAAGGTCAATGGAAAAGTTGGCGACCTTGGACACCACCAGCGTGGAGATCTCGCCACGCCGGAAAGCGTCGAACAGCGCCTCGCGTTCCTTGGTTCTGGTCGAACCCTGCAGCACTGGGGCGTCCAGTTCGGCGCCGAGTTCATCGAGCTGGTCGAGGTAGGCGCCGATCACCAGCGTCTGCTCACCAGGGTGCTTCGCCAGAATCGACTTGACCACAGCGATTTTGGTGTGCACGGTCGAGCACAGCTTGTAGCGTTCTTCCGGCTCGGCGGTGGCGTAGATCATCCGTTCGTTGTCGGTCATTGTGACGCGCACTTCGACGCACTCCGCCGGCGCGATCCAACCCTGTGCCTCGATGTCCTTCCATGGCGCGTCATATCGCTTCGGACCGATCAGGGAGAACACGTCGCCTTCACGGCCGTCTTCGCGAATCAGCGTTGCCGTCAGGCCAAGTCGCCGCCTCGACTGCAGGTCCGCGGTCATCCGGAAAACCGGAGCGGGCAGCAGATGCACTTCGTCGTAGATGATCAGCCCCCAGTCGCGGCTGTCGAACAGCTCGAGGTGCTGATATTCGCCTTTGGTGCGACGGGTGACCATCTGGTACGTCGAGATGGTGACGGGCCGAATCTCCTTGCGCTCGCCCGAGTATTCGCCGATCTCCTCCTCGGTCAACGTGGTGCGTGCGACCAGCTCACGTTTCCATTGCCGGGCCGCGACGATGTTGGTGACCAGAATCAGCGTCGTGGCTTGGGCTTTGGCCATGGCTGCTGCACCGACCAATGTCTTGCCGGCACCACAGGGAAGCACCACCACACCGGAACCGCCCGCCCAGAACGAGTCGGTGGCGAGCTGCTGATAGTCGCGGAGCTCCCACCCATCGGTCTGCAGGCTGATCGCATGGGCTTCGCCGTCCACATAGCCCGCGAGGTCCTCTGCAGGCCAGCCGATCTTGAGCAACATCTGCTTGACGCGGCCGCGTTCGCTGGGGTGCACGACGACCGTGTCGTCATCGATCCGGGCGCCAAGCATCGGAGCGATCTTCTTGTTGCGTAACACTTCCTCGAGCACGGCCCGATCGAAACTCACCAGCATCAGACCGTGGGCAGGGTGCTTGACCAGTTGCAGCCGGCCGTAGCGGGCCATGGTGTCGACTATGTCGACCAGCAACGGCTGTGGCACCGCGTACCGGGAGAAACTCACCAGCGCATCGACCACCTGCTCGGCGTCGTGGCCTGCGGCTCGGGCGTTCCACAGCGCCAGTGGCGTGATGCGATAGGTGTGTATGTGCTCCGGCGCGCGCTCCAACTCGGCGAACGGCGCGATGGCGGCGCGTGCCGCTCCGGCGAGCTCATGATCCACCTCGAGCAGCACGGTCTTGTCGGACTGCACGATCAGGGGTCCGTCGGTCATGGGACTCATTATCCGTTGTCGGCCGACATCACTGAGGTGATGCGGTGGATGGCAAAGTCGCGCAGCCGACTGGACGCCGAATCGAAGGCCATCAGCTGGCCGCCCTTGACGACGATCGGCGACACCACCCGCTGGGTAGCAACTCCTGCCGCATCTAGGTAACCGATCAGCACGGTTTCCTGTTCCTTGGCGGCGCGTTGCAGCAGCGACATGGCGACGGCGGGGTCGACGCGGGTGTTGCCGAACGGCGCTGCCGTCAACTTGCGTAGCACCCCGACGACGGCGTTGAGGGTGTCACTGCTGGGTCGTGGCGAGGGCCGGTAAGGCCGACGGTTCTGAGGTGGGGGCAACCGGGCGCCGCGGCTGCGCACGTCGACGATCGCGCCGGTGGAATCCTCGGCGGCCGGGGCAAACCCCGCCGACCGCAATGCGACGAGTACTTCGGCGATCGACGCCTGTGACACCGCCACCGTGGGAGCCAGCGCGCGCAGTTGCAGCCCTTCGGTGGCCGGTGCCGCTACCGCCTGGGCCAGCAGCGCGGGGTCCTCGCAGCGCACGAACGAGGCGGCCATGCCGATGCGCAGCTGGCCGTGGCGGCGCGCAACGTCGTCGATGAGGTAAGTAAGCCCCTGCGGCACTGCGGTTTTCGAGTGGCCGGCGAAAAATTCGTGCATCCAGTCTCGGGTCTTGCCGATGTCGAGTGCGTGCCGTAACGACGACTCGCTGACCCGGTAGACCATCGCTGCGCCGGCCGACTCGACGGTCGCGACGGTAGCCAACTCCTCGGCGAGGTTTCGGTCCAAGGGCCCCGGAACCACCACCGTGAGATCGGCCTGGACCAGGAAGTGGTCGATCGGTTTGGGCAGCGCTCGCGTCATCGCGTCAACGGTGGCCGCAGATTCGGCACCGGCGCCGGCATTCTTTTCGTTGAGCAGTGCTCGGCCGGGTGTGCTGATCGCACCGCGCCCGACCAGGCCGAATGCCTGGCCCTCGTCCAGCAGGTCGGCGACCGGGCCTGGCTGCAGGCGGCGGGCCCAACGTGGCCGTCGCCAGATCAGCGCCGCAGACGCCGTCGTCGCGTCGACTCCGCCACCTGGAGGCAGGTCGGCGAGCATGTCCAGCAGCAGCCGTCGGTCCAGTGGGGCCGCCGTAGAGAACAGTAAATCCGAAAGGGCGCCATAGGGTTTGGCATCAGGGCCGCGCGTCCCGATGAGCGCTGGACGGCCCGGCAGATCCAGCCAGGTGTCGGCCAGCAGGTACCAACGGTCGGCCGCGCTCAACGTGGTGAACCGGTCAGCCGTCGTCGTCGGCGCCCAATACGGGCCATCACCGCCGGCCGGCTCCGGATCTGGTGTGCCACTGGCGATCAAACCGGCGGCGGCGGTGATCTCGAGAATCAAGCCCAGCCGTGGCTCCTCGATTCCGGTCGCCTTGGCCAGTCGCTTGATTTCACGTACCCCGAGTCCGCCGCTGCGGAGCTCGGCAACTGGTGTTGCGCTGAGGTTTTCGATGAGCACGTCAACCTGACGGAGCAAGTCGATGACGGCTCCGGCGGCCGCGGCGTCGACGTCGCCGGGCTTGGTGGTCGAAACCACCGGATCGGGTTGGCTCAGTTGCGTCGGACCGGGGTTCTCGCCACGCAGCACCTGCCCCACGTGGCGGGGCAAGATCACCGTCTCGGCGTCGATACGCCGCAGCAGACCCGCCGTCAGCAACTGGGGCACCGGCCGGTCCGAGGGCGCGCCGGGTGCCGCATCCCGGGTGCGGCCCATCGGAGACCCTTCGAGCAACTTGTCCAGGACATCGCGCCGGGGCGCGTCGAGGTCGGCGATCAACGCTGCAATCTGGTCCCCGGTGTGGGCGCGGTCCTCGAGCGTGACCTGCCCGGGATGCCAGGGCAACGAGGAGCTGGCATCGGCCGCCACCCGCACCGCGGTCTCGCCCCAGACCAGCGCGCGGCGCTTGAGGTCGGCGAGCGCAGTCAACACATCCGGCTGAGGAGCATCTTGGCCGATCAGTGCCAGCAACTTGGTTACCGGCACCGACTCCGTATCGGCCTGCAGCACCAGCAGTGCGTCCAGCACCGCCAATTGCAGGAAGTCGAGATCGTCGGTCGCAGCCTTGACCGACTGGCGCGCCTGGGCGCGCGCGGCCAGCGCCGCAATGCTGCCGGGTGGCGGCTGGGCAAGGTCGGGCCGCAGCTCCAACAGCACGATCAGTTGCTCGTCGGGCAGGTCGGCCAACCAAGACCCCAGCGGGATATCCGGGGTGTGTTCGGTCATTGCTGAACAAGGGTATGCCCGACCTACCACCTTCTGCCGCGGGCGGGGGTTGGACCTGTCAGAATGGAGCGCGTGGCTGACAAGGGCAAAGCAAAGTACGTGGATAACGGCTGGCCGACCACCGACCCCGATGACCACGCGGTGAGCGAACTCGTGACCGATCGCACGGGCGCGCTCTCGCCGTTCGGAGAAGTGGTGTTTCCGCTCCCGGCCGAGGAACTGCCATACGTTCATCCCGTGACGGTCGCCACCTGGTAGATCGCCGGCATGTCCGGGGCGGCAGAGGCAGATGATGCTCAAGTGACCGCGCTGTCCCACCTCGATGACCGGGGGGCAGCGCACATGGTCGACGTCACCGAGAAGGGCGTCACCAAGCGCACCGCCGCCGCTGCCGGCGTCTTGCGCACCGCTGCGGATGTAATTGCGCTGATCTCCACTGGTGGGCTACCCAAAGGAGATGCGCTGGCTACAGCGCGAGTGGCCGGCATCCTGGCCGCCAAACGCACCAGCGACCTGATACCGCTGTGCCATCAGCTCGCGCTCACCGGCGTCGACGTCGACTTCACCGTTGGCGAAACGCAGATCGAGATCACCGCGACCGTGCGCAGCGCGGACCGGACCGGGGTCGAGATGGAGGCGTTGACTGCCGTCAGTGTTGCTGCGCTTACCCTGTACGACATGATCAAGGCGGTCGACCCGGCCGCGCGCATCGACGACATCCGGGTGCTTCGCAAAGAAGGCGGCCGGAGCGGAAGTTGGGTGAGACGATGAGCCGAACAGCGCGAGTCATCATCGCCTCCACCCGCGCCTCCACCGGTACCTATACCGATGAAAGCGGACCGATCATCGCGCAGTGGCTGGAGGAGCACGGGTTTCTGCCTGTAACGCCGCAAGTCGTCGCCGACGGGAACCCGGTAGGCGAAGCGCTCTATGACGCCCTCGACAACGGCGTCGACGCCATCATCACCTCGGGTGGAACCGGTATTGCACCCACCGACACCACGCCTGAGCAGACTGTAGCGGTCCTGGACTACGTCATTCCCGGACTGGCCGACGCGATTCGTCGCGCCGGCGAGTCGAAGGTGCCGACGTCGATGCTGTCGCGGGGGGTGTGCGGGGTGGCGGGCAAGACCCTGATCATCAATCTCCCGGGTTCACCCGGCGGCGTCAGGGATGGACTAGAGGTGCTCGGCGACGTATTGGTCCACGCGCTGGACCAGCTCGCCGGTAAAGACCACCAGCGATGACTCTGGTCCTGCGCGCCGCAGTGACCGAACAGCCAATCCTTCTCGCCGAGCACGAAGCCCTCGTCAGCCATCAATCTGCCGGAGCCATCGTGGGTTTCGTCGGCATGATCCGCGATCACGACGGCGGACGTCATGTCGTGCGACTGGAGTATTCCGCGCACCCGTCGGCCCAGGAGGTTTTTGCCGAGGTGGTCGCTCAGGTCGCCGGACAGGCCAGCGGCGTCCGGGCGGTCGCGGCCAGCCACCGCGTCGGGGTGTTGCAGATCGGAGAGGCGGCTCTGGTTGCCGCTGTGGCCGCAGATCACCGGCAGCAGGCGTTTGCCACCTGCGCACAGCTGGTAGACGCCATCAAGGAGCGACTTCCGGTGTGGAAGCACCAATTCTTCGAGGACGGATCCGAAGAGTGGGTGGGCTCGGCCTGAGCCCCGCAAAAGGGTTGCGGGGCTCAGCCTTGAAAGCCGATGAACGTTGTCAGTTGACGGGAGCCGCGACGAGCGCGTCGAGCGCGTCGTTACCGGAGATGTCCTGGCCCACGATCGACTGCCACAGCTGCTGGGTGTAGCCGACGGAAGCAACCTGGTGGATCTCCACCGGCTCGGCGACGTCACCAGGCGCCGGCGGCAGGTCCGCCGGGGGCGGTACGTCGGCCGGCTGGAAGCCGGTGTCGACAACCGCCGGGGCCGGAGCAGGCGGCAGGTCAGCGGGAGCGGGCGGCAGGTCAGCCGGTGCCGGGTCGGCGGGCGCGAGATCGGCCGGAGCCGGCGGTAGGTCAGCCGGGGGAGCAGTGAGGTCGTTGCCGGCCATCTGCACCTCGGGTGCAGGCGCCTCGGGCGCCGGCGCCTCAGCGGGCGGCGGCAGGTCTGGGAGCTGTTCGCCGCCGAGCCACGGAAGCTGGAACGGCTGGTCGGACGAGAAGCCTGCAGGCTCGGGCGCTTGGCGGGCCGAGGGGCCCGACAGGCCGGTGCCGCAGACAGGCCACGCACCACGGCCCTGACTGGCCAGCACGCGCTCGGCGATCGCGATCTGCTGGTCTTTGGTGGCCATCTGGGCAGAGGGGGCGTATTCGCTACCGCCGTGTGATGCCCAGGTGCCTGCTGCGAACTGAACGCCGCCATAGAACCCATTACCGGTGTTGATCGCCCAGTTTCCACCGGACTCGCAACGAGCTACCTGGTCCCACTCGGCGTCTGTCGCAGCCGCCGCTTGGCCGGCCATCGCGATGGCGCCGCCACCGAGAACCGTGCCGGTAAAGGCGATCTTGGCGACGCTGACGCTCGAGGTAGTGGGTTTACGGTGCCGTCCACTCATACGCTTTGAATCCTCTCGTGTACACGCCTGCGAGGTCAGCTGTCGGGTTCGGGTGGGAGAGGTCACCCGGCCAAGTGGTCGTCGTTGACTACTTCGGCTTCACCCCAGGGGCCGCATACGGCCCCAATCCGATCTCGGTGGACCGGTGGGTCCCCCGCCTCCATCCAGCGGTCGGAATCCCCTTGCCTACTGGATGGAGCTAGGCGCGCAACAGGTAAGAGGAGGGCCCATCTATCGGGTTACGTTGACGAGCCTCCCGAGACGGTAGCGGGTAAACGTCCGCTCGTCACGTGTAGAAGGAGCGGATGTTTTCGTCACATCCGGCGGGTAAAACGCCTGGACACGTGTGTGTTTGCGCTGGTCATAGCAGCCGACATCAGAGCGTGGCCGCGTTGTTATCGTTCCGTTATGTGATATAAATCACAGCGATTAACCGCCCGCGAAGGGAGGGAGTACGTCAACCATGTCGCCGGCGGATAACACTGTGGCCTCATCTCGGACAGCAATTCCGTCGCGGAGATAAGAACAACGGCGCAGAACCGTCGCCAGGGGATTACCCCGATTCGCCAGGTTCTCAACCAATTGCGCGACAGTGGCGCCGCTTCGTAGCGAGACCGTTTCCGACTCGACACCCGCGGCCGCGCGGGCGGCGGCGAAATACCGAACCGTCACCTGGATCTGGACGGCTGTTTCGGACGTCCCAGCGGGCGTCTCAGCCACCGATCGCGCTCATCGGGCGGTCCGGCTGGATGAAGCCCGGGTCGTTGATGCCGTGGCCGGCGGGCTTGGTCCACATCGCCGCGCGCCACGCCGCTTCGATGGCGTCATCGGTGGCGCCGCCCCGCAGTAGGCCACGAAGGTCGGTTTCTACCGTGGCGAACAGGCAACTGCGGATCTGACCGTCGGCGGTCAGCCGGGTGCGGTCACACGTGCCGCAGAATGCGTGCGATACCGAGGCGATGACTCCGAACTTGCCGGACGGCGTATTCGGGCCTGTATCGACCAGCCAGAGCTGCGCCGGCGCCGATCCACGTGGCGCCGGGTCGGGTTCGAGGCGGAAGTGCGGACGCAACGCGGCAAGGACGTCGTCGCCGCTGAGTGCGACGCCGCGGCGCCACTGGTGGCCGGCGTCCAAGGGCATCTGTTCGATTACGCGCAACTGGTATCCGTGCTCGAGGCAGTAGCGCAACAGTTCGACGACGTCGGAGCGGCCGGTGACGGGATCGAGCACCGCGTTGACCTTGACCGGCGCGAGGCCGGCGGCCTTGGCTGCGGCCAAACCGGCCAGCACGTCGTGTACGCGGTCGCGTCGGGTGATGGCAGCGAAGTGCGCGGGGTTGACGCTGTCCAGCGAGACATTGACGCGGTCCAGGCCCGCGGCGGCCAGTGCGGCTGCGCGCCGCGCCAGTGCGACCCCATTGGTGGTGAGCGAGATCTCGGGGTGGGGCTTCAGGCCGGCGGCCGCGGCAATCACCTCGTCGAGGTGGCGGGCCAGTAACGGCTCACCACCGGTGAACCGCACACCCGTGACTCCGAGCCTGGTCACCGCGATGTGCATCAACCTGACCAACTCGTCGGCTGTGAGAAGTTGATCGCCCGGCAGCCAGTTCAGGCCCTCTGCCGGCATGCAGTAGTTGCAGCGCAGGTTGCAACGGTCGGTCAGCGATATCCGCAGATCGGTGGCGACGCGCCCGAAGGTATCGATCAGTGGCCCGTCGGAAGGCGCCGGTGCGGCTGGGCGACCCTGCGTGGCGGAACCGGGCATCGACGGGACACCCAGTGCGGTGAGCGTCATCAGGCCGCCCGCGCGTCGGCTGGAACGATTTCTTTCCCTAACGGCAGGAGGGACACCGGGATCAGTTTCAGGTTTGCAAGCGCGAGCGGAATCCCGACGATGGTCGCGGCCATCGCGATCGCGGTCGTCACATGCGCGATGGCCAGCCACAACCCGAACAGCAGCACCCAGATGACGTTGCCGATCAACGCCCCGGACCCCGCTCCCGGCTTCTCGATGATCGTCCGGCCGAAAGGCCACAGCGCATAGGAAGCGATGCGCAGCGCCGCGAAACCAAACGGGATGGTGACTATCAATAGGAAACACACGAGTGCGGCCAGCAGGTACCCGAGGGCCAGCCAAAGACCACCGAATACCAGCCAGATGACATTCAGGATTAGGCGCATATCTCCTCCAGCGGTAACGCCAGCGTACCGAGTGCCGGGGAAACCGGGGTGCTTGACGGGTAAGCGTCCGAGTAGGATCTGACTGCGTCATCGCGTCCTGCGAATGCGGGACGCATTTTTATGTTGTGTACCCAGTGACCCGTCAGACAAGCAGGTGAGAGCAGTGCCGACCGGCAAAGTGAAGTGGTATGACTCCGACAAGGGGTTTGGCTTCCTGTCGCAAGAGGATGGCGAGGACGTCTACGTCCGCTCCTCGGCGCTGCCCGCGGGTGTCGAAGGGCTCAAAGCGGGCCAGAAGGTCGAGTTCGGCATCGCGTCGGGGCGCCGCGGGCCGCAGGCGTTGAGCCTGAAGTTGATCGATCCGCCACCCAGCCTTGCCAAAACGGCTGCTCGGACGCGCCGTGAGGCGCCGGCCGAACACAAGCACACCCCGGACGAGTTGCACGGCATGGTCGAGGACATGATCACGCTGCTGGAGAGCACAGTGCAGCCCGAACTTCGCAAGGGTCGCTACCCGGACCGCAAGACCGCTCGGCAGATTTCCGAGGTGGTCAAGGCGGTTGCCCGGGAGTTCGAGGCCTGACCGATTTCGTCGTGCCGCGACGATTATCGGAAGCAAAGCGGGTACTCCCTCCTCGTTGTGATGTTTCAACGAGGAGGCAGCAATGGCACAGCAGGCGCAGGTCACCGAGGAGCAGGCGAGGGCGGTTGCTGAGGAATCTCGCGAAAGCGGCTGGGATAAGCCATCATTCGCCAAAGAGTTGTTTCTCGGCCGCTTCCCGCTGGACCTGATCAATCCTTTCCCCACGCCGTCTGATGCCGACGAGGCGCGTACGGCGGAGTTCCTGGAGAAGCTGCGGGAGTTCCTGGGGACCGTGGATGGCAGCGTCATCGAGCGCGACGCGCAGATACCTGACGAATGCGTCAGGGGCTTAGCCGAATTGGGCTGCTTCGGGATGAAGATTTCGTCGGAGTACGGCGGGTTGGACATGTCGCAGGTCGCCTACAACCGCGCGCTGATGCTGGTGTCCACCGTGCATCCCAGCCTGGGCGCATTGCTGTCTGCTCATCAGTCGATCGGGGTGCCCGAGCCGCTCAAGCTGGCCGGATCCGAGGAGCAGAAGCGGAAGTTTCTGCCGCGCTGCGCAGCCGGTGCCATTTCGGCGTTCCTGCTGACCGAACCCGACGTGGGTTCAGACCCGGCACGCCTGGGGTCCACGGCGACACCGGTCGAGGATGGGGCGGCCTACGAACTCGAGGGCGTGAAGCTGTGGACCACCAATGGAGTGGTGGCCGAACTGCTCGTGGTGATGGCCCGAGTGCCCAAGAGCGATGGGCATCGGGGCGGCATCAGTGCCTTTGTCGTGGAAGCTGATTCACCAGGGATCACCGTGGAGCGACGCAACACGTTCATGGGTCTGCGCGGCATCGAGAACGGTGTCACGAGAATGCATCAGGTTCGGGTGCCTGCCGAGAATCTGATCGGCCGCGAGGGTGACGGCCTGCGAATTGCATTGACGACGTTGAACGTTGGGCGACTTGCTCTGCCGGCCATGGTGACGGGATCGTCCAAGTGGTCGCTGAAGATTGCGCGCGAGTGGTCTCGGGAGCGCGTCCAATGGGGCAAACCGATCGGAAAGCACGAAGCGGTCGCGCGCAAGATCGGGTTCATGGCCGCAACCACCTATGCGCTAGACGCGGTCGTCGAACTGTCGGGCCAGATGGCCGACGAAGGACGTAACGACATCCGGATCGAGGCGGCGCTGGCCAAACTATGGTGCAGCGAAATGGCTTGCGTGATCGCCGACGATCTGATGCAGATTCGTGGCGGGCGCGGCTATGAGACCGCGGAGTCGCTCGCGGCGCGGGGTGAGCGCGCGGCGCCGGTGGAGCAGTCCCTGCGCGACCTGAGAATCAACCGCATCTTCGAAGGCGCCAGCGAGATCATGCGACTGCTCATCGCCCGCGAGGCTGTCGACTCGCACCTGGCTGCCGCCGGTGACCTCGCCAAAGCCGACGCGGACTTGCGGCAGAAGGCTGCCGCCGCCGTCGGTGCCAGTGGTTTCTATGCAAAGTGGTTGCCCAAGTTGGTGTTTGGAGAAGGGCAGCGACCCACTGCGTACGGCGAGTTCGGCCCACTGGCATCGCACCTGCGCTTCATTGAGCGCTCCAGTCGCAAGCTGGCTCGCAATACCTTCTACGGAATGGCTCGTTGGCAGGCGAAGCTGGAGCAGAAGCAGGGCTTCCTCGGGCGCATCGTCGACATCGGTGCCGAGTTGTTCGCCATGTCGGCGGCATGTGTAAGGGCGGAAGCGCAACGAGCAGCCGACCCGGTTGTCGGTCAGCAAGCCTACGAATTGGCCGAATTGTTCTGTCAGCAAGCCACTTTGCGGGTCGATGCATTGTTCCACGAATTGTGGACCAATACTGACAGCAGCGATGTTGCCGTGACGAACGATGTGCTGGATGGTCGATACACCTGGCTGGAGAACGGGATTATCGATCAGTCTGAGGGCACCGGGCCGTGGATCGCGGACTGGCAACCGCGCGAGTCCACCGAGACCAATCTGGCTCGGCGGTTTGTAGCGGAGTCCGAAGCCGCAGTCTAGGCCGAGCCGGGACTGGGGCAGGATATCGCCATGGGCTCTTACGTCGGCAAAGGCGACTACAACCGCGATGCCAACTACATCACCACTCGCATCACCGCCGACGGGCGCGACGGCTACCCGGTCGAACCGGGCCGATACCGACTGGTGGTGGCCCGGGCCTGCCCGTGGGCCAACCGCACCATCATTGTGCGACGGCTGCTGGGTCTCGAATCCGTTCTCTCCATTGGTTTTTGCGGTCCGACCCATGACCAGCGGAGCTGGACGTTCGACCTGGATCCCGACGGTGTGGATCCGGTGCTCAAGATTCCGCGGTTACAGGACGCCTACTTCAAGCGGGACCCGGAGTACCCCAAGGGCATCACCGTGCCGGCGATCGTCGACGTCCCGACCGGTGCGGTCGTCACGAACGACTTCGCGCAAATCACGTTGGACTTTTCCACCGAGTGGACCGAGTTTCATCGCGAGGGCGCCCCGCAGTTGTACCCCGAGGAGTTGCGGGACGAGATCGACGAGGTGAACAAGAGGGTCTATACCGAGATCAACAACGGCGTGTACCGCTGCGGCTTCGCGGGGTCGCAGGAGGCGTACGACGCGGCCTACGACCGACTGTTCACGGCGGTGGACTGGGTCAGCAAGCGCCTGGCCGATCAGCGATATCTGGTGGGGGACACCATTACTGAGGCCGACGTGCGGCTATTCACCACGCTGGCCCGGTTCGACCCGGTGTATCACGGTCATTTCAAGTGCAACCGTTCGAAGTTGTCGGAGATGCCGGTGCTGTGGGCCTACGCGCGGGACTTGTTCCAGACGCCGGGTTTCGGCGACACCACCGACTTCGTCCAGATCAAACAGCACTACTACATGGTGCACACCGACATCAACCCGACGAGGATCGTGCCGGTTGGGCCGATCCTGTCCGGGTGGCTGACGCCACATGGCCGGGAAGCGTTGGGCGGCAGGCCGTTCGGCGACGGCACGCCACCCGGGCCGACGGTTGAGGGGGAGCGGGTGCCGGAGGGCCACGGGGCGTAGTTCCGCAGCCACGTGTCCTCGGGGCCTGCGTTGAGCGGGCCCTTTGCTGCGCTCAGAGTCGCCTCAGAGGAGTTTGCCCTTCGATCCATGCGTGCCCTCAGTGCCAATCAGGCCAGCCGCACCGGACAGGCCAGCATTCTGGGAGAAACGATCACCAACGACACGGCGTACCTCGCTGCCTGTTCGCGGAAGCCAGCCCGAATGGCCGCCGAAGGGGGGTTTGACGCAGCGAAGATTACGCCGCTACCCGAATTAATCAGGCGTTCACTTAAAATTGCTAAATTTTAAATGTTGTACGAGTGTCCAACATAGTGTCGTCAGCGTCAATATCCCCTTGGGGCCGATTTTCCGGCGGAAACGTCGAATGAGGACCGTAGTGCGCGCGTTTGGCCGAGGTGAATATCAGCGTTTGCCGGTGACCCAGAGTTGCTCGGTCAGGTCATGGAAGACCACGACGGCGACGGGATCGTCGTTCCTCAGCAGCGCAGACTTGCTCATTTGGGCGCGCACGCTCGAACCGTCTCGGTGATACAGCTCAACGATCTGGTTAGCATGCGCCTTCAGCACGGCAATTGCAGAATCCCCGGTGGTATTGGTGCGCATGATCTGGTGGATATCGAGTGACGTCACCGCTTCGCGGCTACGGCCGACCATGGCGGCAAAGGCTGCGTTGGCGAACACCGCAGTCCCGTCGTGCTCGACTGCCAAGATCGGCGCGGCCATCTCTTCCAACACCACAAACGCCGGCAGCTCAGCAAGCATGTCCTTCGGTGACGGTCTTGGTTGCTGTCGACGTCGCTGATCGATGGCCGGGTCACGTGAATCCATTGCAGCAGTCATCAAGACAAGCCCCCTGTTACCGATAAATACAACTGTGGTTCGGAGCCGTGCCGCCCGCGGATGGGACGGTGCCGGAATAGTGCAGCCCGTCACCGCCACCAGGCTTGGGTGCTGCCACCCGTCAGTAGGTGAGTTGCACAGACCATTCCGCGTGCGGGGCTTCCCGAAGTTCACCGTTGTCGACCACCAGCGTCAGTAGCTGAACGACGATCCCCCGCAGCCGTCCGCGGTGCGGGTCGACGGTCGGGATGGTTACAGCCAGCTTGGCGTTCGGCCGAAAGAAGCGTGTGGCGGTGTTTGTCGGGTCGTCGTAGATCTGCAGCAAGCGCCATGGTGCCCGACCGATGGCCTCAGGCACCGACAGCTGCACCGGATCGTGCTCGCTCACCTTCAGTTCGCCCTGCGTCTGCGGCGTCTGACAGTCGTCGAGGTTGAGGACGTTGCAGTACGTGTACGGACCGACCCGGGTGTCATGGCCGTGCGTGTAGGCGCTGATCGTCGGGTAGTGCGGACCCGGACTGTGCACCAGCAGCCACGTTCCTACCCCCGCGCCGCCGGCCACCAATACGAACGCAACCGCCAGCAGCGCGGCTACGCCGCGCTTCATCTTTGGTTTCACTGTGGCATCGCTCCGCCTGCCGGAGCACCCAGGCGCCGGCCTTCCTGCTCGACCATCACCGGCCGATTACCGCCAAGGCCGGGGATCAACGAATTACCCCGGAAGCTGACGATCGTTTGAGCCAGGCCAAGGATCAGCAGGGCGCTGACCGCCGTGAACCCTATCCACAATTCCGTGTACACCAATACTCCGAGCGCGCCGCCGAGTACCCAGGCCAGCTGCAGCGTCGACTCCGAACGCCCGAAACCCGATGCTCGCGACTCCTCAGGCAGGTCGTCCTGCAGCGACGCATCCAGCGATGCCTTCGCGATGGCGCTGGCTCCCGAGGTGATCAGGGTCGCGACGGCGGTGACGACCAGATTCCCGGCGATCGCGGCGGCGAGCGCGGACGTGGTGACGAGCACGGTGCATCGCACCACCAGCACAGCCGGTCGGCCCAGCTTCAGTCGTGCACTGGTGAAGTTTCCGGCGAAGTTGCCGATTCCGGCGGCGGCGCCGATCGTCCCCAACATCGCCAGCTGGACCCATCCGCTGGCGTCATGCGCCTTTGCGAAGAACGCCGGATACAGGAACAGGAAACCGACCATCACCTTGATGGTGCAGTTGCCCCACAGCGAGGTGATGATGTTGCGGCCCAACGGTTGTCGAAGCTTGTCGCCGGACTTCTTGGGTTCTTCGGGCCAGTTGTGGTGCGTCGGGTAGTCGCTGTGGCGGTGATAGCTCAAGGTGGCCGGGACCTCACCTGCGGTCACCTCGACCCAACTCGGAATCCGCATCGACAGCAGGGCCCCGACGATCGTTACAGCGACGACGACGAACAGCGCGCCCGGCAGTTTGAGTAGGTGCGCGCCGGCGAATTCGGCGCCGGCCGCGATGGCGCCGCCGGCGATAGTGCCGCCCAGCAGGCCGAACATCGTCAGTCGGGCATTGACGCGGACCAGATCGATGCTCGGCGGCATGACTCTCGGCGTGACGGCGCTGCGCAGCACGCTGAAAGACTTCGAGAACACCATCATGGCCAGCGCGCACGGGTACAGCACCCACGGCGGAAAACTTCGGCTGACGCTGTCGTAGTTCATCACGAGGATCAATGCCAAGGCGGTGCGCAGCGCGAACGACATGGCCAGCGCTACCCGCCTGCCGTGCTGCAGCTTGTCGAGCGCTGGACCGATGAGCGGCGCGATCACGGCGAACGGGGCGATGGTGATCAGCAGATACAGGGCGACTTTGGACTTGCTTTCACCGCTGGCTGCCGCGAAGAACAGCGTGTTAGCCAGCGCAACCGCCATTGCGGAGTCGACGGCGAAGTTCGCCATCACCGGCCAGGTCAGCGCGGTGAGCCCGGATTTGTCGGCGCCGTCGGCGGTGGCCGCCCGTTGCACCATCCAGTACATCCGGGAGCCCATTTCCCGGCTGCGCATCGCCGCGGCGCGGGTGACGGTGATCCGTTCGCCGTTGTTGAAACCCCGCGGCGGGGTGGGGTCGCCGTCGTGGTCAGGGGGCGACTCCTGGCTCAGCGGCGGCAGATAGCGGTTGGCGCTCGCCATGGGTGGGGGACGACGCGTTCGTCGGTAGTCGCCGTCGCCGGTCGGGTAGTTGGCCATCCCGGGATGCTGCTGCGAGGATCGGCCCGTTTCGCCTCGCGACCGCTGGCCCGGGGGTGGGGCCATGCGGCCCGAATGATCACCTCGCCGTCCAGACACGTTTTAATTCTGTCCTATGCCGACTCCCCGCGGAGTAAACCAGGTGTGGCTGGCCTACCGTGTCTTCCGGCAGTATTGGAAACGCAGCGCTGAGAGCACGAGCAAGTTGACTGAGGGTGAAACTGTGACCGGACCCATCGAGGAGTCCTCCCTGGCGACGGGAGCCGTGACCATGACGGCATGGCCCGATGATCTCGCCGGAGTGCTGACGGGTGCGGCTGAGCAGGCCAAAGCCGCTGTTGTGGAGTTCGGCGGGGCCGACGCCGTGGGCGACTACCTGGGCGTTAGTTACGAAGATCCCAACACCGCCACGCACCGGTTCCGGGCGCACGAGCCTGGCTACCAGGGCTGGCAGTGGGCGGTAGTGGTCGCCACCTACCCGGGCGCGGACCACGCAACGATCAGCGAGGTTGTGCTGATTCCCGGGCCGACCGCGCTGTTGGCGCCTGAATGGATCCCGTGGGACCAACGGGTGCAACCGGGAGATCTAGGCCCTGGTGATCTGCTGGCGCCTGTCAAGGACGATCCGCGCCTGGTGCCGGGTTACAGCTCCAGCGGCGACGCGGAGGTGGACGAGACGGCCTCGGAGATCGGCCTGGGGCGGCGTTGGGTGATGAGTGCCTGGGGCCGGGCCGAAGCGGCGGAGCGGTGGCAAGAGGGCGACTACGGGCCGAACTCCGCGATGTCACGATCGACCAAACGCGTGTGCCGCGATTGCGGCTTCTTTCTGCCGCTGGCCGGGTCGCTGGGTTCGATGTTCGGGATCTGCGGGAACGAACTGTCAGCGGACGGCCATGTCGTCGACAAGCTGTACGGCTGCGGCGCCCACTCCGACACGCCAGCACCCGCGACGATCGGCTCTCCGGCATATGAGCCTTATGACGATGGCGTGATCGAAGTCGTGGAGCGGCCGGCTGTGGAGGAGCCTGCGGCGGACGAGCCTGTGGCCGAGGTGGCCGAGGTAGAGGCGCCGGCTGCCGAGCAACCGATTGCCGAGGAAATAACCGTCGAAGAACCAGCTGTCGAAGAATCAGTTGCCGCGGAACCCACCGTCGAAGAACCAGCTGCCGAGGAACCGGTTGCTGAGGCCGCGGAGACGTCGCCCACCGAGTCAGCGGCGGCCCCGACGGCTTCGGATTCTTCGGAGGACGAGCAGTCGCCCTAGCCCTTCTCGGCGGCCGCCTTGATTTTCGCCAGCGAGGTGTTCATGCCGTCGACCAATTCGCTCTCGAAACGCGTGTTTCCGCCGAGGAACGCTTTGACTGACAGACTGGAAAACGCGCTGACCCCGTTTTCGGCATGCCGACTTTCGGTCAGACGAGTGCCATCGCCATGGGCTTCCAGCTCGTAGGCCCACACAGTGCGGTTGGTGTCGACCCGGAAGGACAACTTCTTCTGGGGGATGACTTCGACGACCGTGGACGTGGTGGGCCAGAAGAGCTTGTTGCGGCGATTGAGGTTCAAAGTGCGGGTCCCGGTGCGCAGCGGACCGAATTGCCGCATCCAACGGCATTGCGGGCTCCACTGCGGCATCTGCCGAAAGTCAGATATCAGCTCCCATACCTTCGTGGGTGGCGCATCGATATCGATCGAAGCTTGCAGCAGCGGGCTTGCCATCGGTCCTCCTGGAGTTCGTGGACGTCACTTCTGGTTGAGGAAGATTTCGAGCCCGGACTGGGCGCCGCGGGCGCCTCGTCGGGCGGCGGCGAGTTGCCAGCCGAACACGCTGGTGCCGAGCACTCCCACCCCGAGTCCGGCGATGGCGATCGGGCGCAACGTCTCCAGGCTGGGGACCAGGAACGCGACGATCACGGCGATCAGCCAACCCAACGCGCCGACCAGAATGATCGGCCACACCGCGAGCAACGACGGAGGTAACGGAGGTGGCTGGGGCCCCTCATCGGGTTCGGCATTCATCGCGTCTCAACATAGCCCGCTGACGACGCACCACCGCCGCGCAACCCGGTCCGGCCGCCTACTCCGCCACACCAGCCATATGGGCCCCAACAGTCACAAATCAACTCAGGTTAGATCGCTTGTCGATGGTCCAGGAGCGGCAACATTGCGCGGCGCGCCCCGGCCGGCACGCTGATCTGTTTCAGCTGACGCGTGCGGTTCCGCCGTTTCGCATTCACGTTTCTCGGGTTCCGTTGTAACCTCGCGCTGTGCCTGACAGCGATGCGCGGCTGGCTGCCGACTTGTCGTTGGCGGTCATGCGGCTTGCGCGCCAACTTCGATTCCGTAATCCATCGTCGCCAGTGTCGCTATCCCAGTTGTCGGCGCTGACGACGTTGGCTAACGAGGGCGCGATGACTCCGGGCGCGTTGGCGATCCGAGAGCGGGTCCGGCCGCCGTCGATGACCCGAGTGATCGCGTCGCTGGCCGACGAGGGTTTGGTGGACCGCGCACCGCACCCGGTCGACGGTCGCCAGGTGCTGGTCTCGGTCTCCGAATCCGGCGCTGAACTTGTCAAAGTGGCCAGGCGGGCCAGGCAGGAATGGCTGGCCGAGCGGCTCGCGACCCTGGACAACGGACAGCGCGACGTCCTGCGCAGTGCGGCTGACCTGATCTCTGTGCTGGTCGACGAAAGCCCGTGACGGCGCCTGCTCCGGATCTAGATGTTCAGGACATCACCGACCCCGACGATCCGCGCCTCGACGATTTCCGGGACCTGAACAGCGTCGACCGCCGACCCGATCTGCCCACCGGCAAAGGTCTGGTGATCGCGGAGGGTGTGCTGGTCGTGCAGCGGATGCTGGCCTCCCGTTTCACCCCGCGGGCATTGCTGGGTACCGACCGCAGACTTATCGAGCTCGCGGACGACCTCGCCGGTAGCGGAGCGCCCTACTACCGGGCCTCCGCAGAGGTGATGGCCCAGGCGGTGGGATTTCATCTCAATCGTGGCGTGTTGGCCGCCGCGAGCCGGGTTCCCGAGCCCAGCGTCGCCCAAGTGACCGCCGGCGCCGACACAGTCGCGGTGCTGGAAGGCGTCAACGACCACGAGAACCTGGGTTCGATCTTTCGCAATGCGGCAGGCCTCGGCGTGGACGCGGTGGTGTTCGGTAGTGGCTGCGCCGACCCGCTCTACCGCCGTGCCGTCCGGGTTTCCATGGGCCACGCGCTGTTGGTGCCGTACGCGCGAGCCACCGAGTGGCCCGCCGAACTGGTGCGATTGAAGGAAAGCGGTTTCCGGCTGCTGGCGATGACGCCCCAGGGTGATGCTTGCACTCTCCGCGAGGCGATGGACGAGGTCGACGACGCACCGATCGCGCTCCTGGTTGGGGCCGAGGGCCCAGGGCTGACGAGAGCGGCATTGAAGATCAGCGACATCCGGGTGCGCATCCCCATGTCACGTGGCACCGACTCGCTCAACGTAGCCACGGCGGCCGCGATGGCGTTCTACGAGCGGGCCGCTAGGCTCCGACCGTGAGCGATGAGTCGGTCCCGTGGGGAACCGGTTTGGCGGTGGCCGCATTTGTTGCCGCGATCACCGGTGCCGCAATCGTGGTGCTCAGTCTCGGGCTCATCCGGGTGCATCCGCTGTTGGCGATCGGTCTGAATATCGTCGCGGTCGGAGGATTGGCGCCCACCGTGTGGGGATGGCGACGCACGCTGGTGCTGCGGTGGTTTGTGCTCGGCGCGGCAATCGGCGTCGTTTGTGCTTGGTTGGGACTAATCGCGATGACCCTGTCGGGCGGCTCGGCTTAGCGACCAGTTAGCGCTGGCCGCTCGACCGCACTCCGAGCAGCACATCTTCCCAGGCCGGGATGGTCGGCTTGCCCCGTCGGCCGCTGGCGGGTGGCTCAGCGGACGAGGCTGACGACGCAACCGGCGCGGCCGGCACAGGTGCCTGAGCAGCGTCGAAGGCAAGGTGTGCGACAGGCGCCAACTGGCGGGGCTTGAATTCAGGATCGATCAATTCGCTGGCCGCGTCGTCGAGCGCGGTCACCATGCCACCGTGGGCGCCGGGGGTGAAGCGGAAGTGGGCGATGTTGTCCGAGCGACCGGCCTGCCAGCCGAGCTGTACCGTCCACCGGCTGTCCTCATTGCGCCAGGCGTCCCAGGTGAGCTTGTCGGTACTCAAACCCCGCGCCATCAATACCGCGGTGACGGTTTCCAGCAAATTCAGCACCGACGGCCCATCGGGCAAAACCGGATGCGCGGCCGTTGCCAGCTCGGCCGCGCGGTAGCGCTCCAGCAAGACCGGGTTGGCGAACCGCTGGATGCGCGAGATTTCGGATCCCGACGCGGTGGCTACCTGCTCGACGGAGGCACCGGCTCGGATCCGAGCCTGAATTTCCTTGGGGCTCAACATGTTCGTCACCACGATGTCAAGTGCAGGTTGTTCGGGTGGGATGGTTTCGCCGGCTAACACGGCGCGGAGCCGATCGTCGGCGAGCAATTTGAACTTCTCGGCTGAGCTGGCACCCTCGCAGAGGACGTATTTGCCGTCGGGATCTAGCCCAACGACTTTGAGTTCCCGCATGGCTTCTCCTCGCAGGTCAGTGCATGTCAGCACCGGACCTCTTACGTGCGCACTGTAATGCAGCGGACGCCCGCAACCGGGCTGACACGCGGGATGGTTGCGGGCTGATAACGGCAGGGTTAAAGCCGCTCGACCACCCAGTCGATGCAGGAGACGAGGGCGCTGACGTCGTCGGGATCCACCGCCGGGAACATTGCGATCCGCAGCTGGTTGCGGCCGAGTTTGCGGTAGGGCTCGGTGTCGACGATGCCGTTCGCCCGCAGCGTCTTGGCCACCGCCGCGGCATCGACGTCGTCGGCGAAGTCGATGGTGCCCACTACCTGCGACCGCAGCGCCGGGTCGGCGACGAAGGGAGTGGTGTACGCCCGCTCCTCGGCCCACGAGTACAACCGCTGCGACGAATCGGCCGTGCGCTTGACCGCCCAGTCCAGGCCACCATTGCCCAGCAACCAGTCGAGTTGTTCGGCCAGTAGCACCAGCGTGGCGATCGCGGGGGTGTTGTAGGTCTGGTTCTTCACGCTGTTCTCGATTGCGATAGGCAGCGAGAGGAAGTCCGGAACCCAACGTCCCGAGGCGGCGATGGATTCGACCCGGGCCAACGCCGCCGGGCTCATGATGGACAGCCACAGACCGCCGTCGCTGGCGAAGTTCTTCTGCGGCGCGAAGTAGTAGGCGTCGACATCGTTGATATCGACGGGCAGACCGCCGGCACCTGAGGTGGCGTCGATGAGCACGAGCGCGTCACCGGAGTCGGCCGGGCGCTGCACCGGTACCGCCACGCCCGTCGACGTCTCGTTGTGTGCCCAGCCGATGACATCGGCCGACGGGTCGGACTGCGGTTCGGGCGCGGAACCGGCTTCCGCCTTGATGATGATCGGGTCGCCGACGAACGGATTCTTGGCGACGCAAGACGCGAACTTCGAGCTGAACTCGCCGTAGGTCAGGTGCAGCGATCGCTTGTCAACCAGTCCGAACGCGGCAGCATCCCAGAACGCGGTCGTGCCGCCGTTGCCGAGGATGACCTCGTACCCGTCGGGAATCGAGAACAGTTCCGACAACCCAGAGCGCACGCGTCCCACCAGGTTCTTGACCGGCGCCTGGCGGTGCGAGGTGCCGAACAACGCCGCCGCGGACGTGCTCAGCGCCTCCAATTGCTCGGGCCGGACCTTCGATGGGCCACAGCCGAAGCGGCCATCGCGTGGTTTGAGGTCGGCGGGGATCTCGAGGGAAGTTGTGAGCTGGTCAGCCATGGTGACCAGGGTAGTAAGCGGTATCGGCCTACTGGTCAAGCGGGCTGAATAACGCCTGATCACGCCGGGAGATGTGAGCTAGGTCACGAAATTGCGAGGCTTGCGTGCTGAGCCACAGTGCTGCTGGGAGGTCTGGTCAATTCCCAGTACCGGCGGTACCGTATTTCTCATCGGTCTATATACGACCTCATTGGGGAGGCTTTTCATGGCTGTAGAGGCTGGGACTGCGAAGGCTAAGACGCGAATGGTTCGACGTTGGCGCCGCAACATGGAAGTGCGGCACGACGCCGAGTACGTAGAGATGCTTGCCACACTGTCTGAGGGGTCAGTGCGGCGAAACTTCAACCCGTATACCGACATCGATTGGGACTCACCCGATTTCGCTGTCATCGACAACGATCCCCGCTGGATCCTCCCGTCGACCGATCCTCTCGGCCGGCACCCCTGGTATCAAGCGCAGTCGCACGAGCGCAAAATCCAGATCGGGATGTGGCGCCAGGCCAATGTGGCCAAGGTGGGCTTGCACTTCGAGTCCATTCTGATCCGCGGGCTGATGAACTACACCTTCTGGGTGCCGAACGGGTCACCGGAATACCGGTACTGCCTGCACGAATCGGTCGAAGAGTGCAACCACACCATGATGTTCCAGGAGATGGTGAACCGCGTCGGGGCGGACGTGCCGGGGATGCCGCGGCGGCTGAAATGGATCTCGCCGATCATCCCGTTGGCGGCCGGCCCGCTGCCAGTCGCGTTCTTCATCGGTGTGCTCGCCGGCGAGGAGCCGATCGACCACACCCAGAAGCAGGTGTTGCGGGAAGGCAAGGCGCTGCACCCGATCATGGAACGGGTGATGGCCATTCACGTGGCCGAAGAGGCCCGGCATATCTCGTTCGCGCACGAATTCCTGCGCCGGCGGCTGCCGGAGCTGACCCGTTGGCAGAAGTTCTGGGTCTCGCTGTTCTTCCCGCTGACGATGCGAACGTTGTGCAACGCGATTCTGATTCCGCCCAAGGCCTTCTGGGATGAGTTCGACATTCCGCGTTCGGTGAAGAAGGAGCTGTTCTTCAAGTCGCCGGAGTCGCGAAAGTGGTTGCGCGACATGTTCGCCGACGTCCGGATGTTGGCTTACGACACCGGGCTGATGGAGAACCGCTCTGCCCGATTGATGTGGCGGATCTTGAAGATCAACGGCAAGCCGTCGCGCTACCGCAGTGAGCCGCAGCGACGCCACCTGGCCTCCGCTCCGGCGGCGTAACGCCGTAATATGCACCCGGCCCGAGCGGGCCGTTAGGGGATATTTCTTATGCCGCACGTTATTACTCAGTCGTGCTGCAATGACGGGTCCTGCGTCTTCGCGTGTCCGGTCAATTGCATCCACCCGTCACCGGACGAGCCGGGTTACGCGACATCGGAGATGCTCTATATCGACCCGGTGGCATGCGTTGACTGCGGTGCCTGCGTGAGCGCATGCCCGGTTGGCGCGATCGTCCCGGACAGCAAGCTGGACATCGGGCAACTGCCGTTCGTGGAGATCAATGCGTCGTTCTATCCGGAGCGGCCCGCCGATGTGAAGCTGCCGCCGACCTCGAAGCTGGCTCCGGTGATCCCGGCCGCCGAGGTTCGTCCCAGCCGCCAGCCGCTGTCCGTGGCGATCGTGGGCTCGGGACCGGCGGCGATGTACGCCGCGGATGAGCTGCTGACTCAACCTGGTGTGCAGGTCAACGTCTTCGAGAAACTGCCCACGCCGTACGGGTTGGTTCGGGCCGGGGTAGCGCCGGATCACCAGCACACCAAGAAGGTCACCGAGCTGTTCGACCGGGTGGCCGGGCACCGGCGCTTCCGGTTCTTTCTCAATGTCGAGGTCGGCCGGCACCTGAGTCACGCCGACCTACTGGCCCACCATCACGCCGTGCTGTACGCGGTCGGAGCACCGGATGACCGTCGGCTTGACGTCAAAGGGATGGACCTGCCCGGCACCGGCACCGCCACCGAGTTGGTCGCGTGGATCAACGGACATCCCGACTACGCCAATCTGCCGGTAGACCTCAGCCATGAGCGAGTGGTGATCATCGGCAACGGCAATGTTGCTCTCGATGTGGCACGTATGCTCACGGCTGACCCGGATGGCTTGGCCCACACCGACATTGCCGACCATGCGCTGAAAGCGTTTCGCAAATCGGCGGTTCGCGAGGTGGTGGTCGCGGCCCGTCGCGGACCCGCGCATTCCGCCTTCACCCTGCCCGAACTGGTCGGGCTGACGGGCGCCGCCGACGTGGTGCTCGATCCTGCCGATCATCGTCGGGTCGTCGAAGATCTCGCCGGGGTCACCGATCCACTGACCAGAAACAAGCTGGAGATCCTGAGTTCCCTCGGCGATGGCTCGGCGCCGGCCTCGCGGCCGCGCATACGGTTGGCTTATGAGTTGACGCCCCAACGCGTGTTCGGTGACCAGCGGGCCAGCGGGGTCGAATTCTCCGTAACGGGCACCGATGAGCGGCGCACGCTTGACGCTGGCCTGGTGCTGACGTCAATCGGCTACCGCGGCAAGCTTATTCGTGATCTGCCATTCGACGAAACAGCCGCTGTCGTGCCCAACGACGGGGGTCGTGTCGTGGACCCCGGCACCGGTCAGCCCGTCACCGGCTCCTACGTCGCGGGTTGGATCAAGCGCGGTCCGACCGGTTTCATCGGTACCAACAAGTCGTGCTCCTTCCAGACGGTTCAGGCGCTGGTCGACGACTTCAACACGGGGAAGTTGACGGATCCGGTGGCCAGGCCGGCGGCGCTGTCGGAGTTGGTCGCCGCCCGGCAGCCGGACGTCATCGACTCCGCGGGATGGCAGGCGATCGACGCGGCCGAAATCGCGCGCGGCAGCGAAGAAAGCAGGCCGCGCAACAAGTTCACCGATGTCACGGCCATGCTCTCTACCGCGGCCGCCGCGGTGCAGGCGCCGCCGAGGGGACGACGCCTGCTATCGCGACTCCGCGACCTGGTCTAGCCGGTTGACGGCGACCCGCTGCGCCCGGCGATGCCGCGCTTGCAATCGCCGCGTAGCCGCTAGCTGCTCGACTGGGCCGCCATCGCTTCGGAAATTTCTTCCATGCTGACTTCACGTACCGGCTGCCCGAGGGACCAGTTGTGGCCGAACGGGTCGGCAAGCACCCCGTAGCGGTCGCCCCAGAACTGGTCCTCCACCGGCATCACCACGGTCGCACCGGCATCCACCGCGCGCTGGAATTTGTCGTCGACGTCGGTGACCGTGAGATGAATGGTGACGGGAGTGCCGCCCAGCGACTTCGGGGTCATCGACTTACCGCTGCACATCTCGGGGAAGTCGTCGTTGAGCATCACAGTGGAGCCGTTGATTGTCACTGCAGCGTGGATGAGTCGGCCGTCTGGGCCAGGGACGCGACCGAGTTCTTCGGCCCCGAAGGCCTTGACGTAGAAATCGATTGCTGCGGCGGCGTTGTCGACGACGAGGTGGGGAATCACTGCGGGTTCGACGTTGATGGCCATTGGTGGTCACTCCTCTAGTTGGTTGTATCGCCCACCCGGGGGCTCGCATGTACTGACCGAGCTTGGCGCCGAAACTCATCGGGCATCCCTCGAGCAGCACAACCCGGACAGTAGCGCGCACCACTGACATCCGTCCGCCGTCAGCCGGCCAACTGGCATAAGCCCAGATCGGGACGCCGGAAATGCGCGATTGCTGGCATGACACTACTGCTGATACAGTTGTCTCAACTTGAGATGAGACAGATGCCTCACCTGCTGTTGCGCTGTACCCGATTGTGAAGGATGCGTGCGTGAATGCAACGACCCTGACGATTCACCGCACGCTGGATGCGCGCCAACGTGCGGTGCGGGAGCGCCTTCTCACCGCCGCTCGCCAGCTCATCCGCGAGCACGGCCATGAGGCTGTGGGGATGGAGCAGATCGCCACCACGGCCGGCGTCTCGCGGGCCACGACGTATCGCTATTTTGCGTCGAAGGAACACGTGGTGTGTGAGGCCGCTCTTGCCTGGGGCCATGAGGTCGCGCAGCGCATACCGCAGGCCATCGCTGCCGCCGCCGAGCCAGTGAACGCGATTGACGTTGCTATCGAGCAAGTGGTGCAGGAAGCCTCGTCGGATCTGCCCATGGTGCGCGCCACGATGGCATCGGTGCTGGCGCAAGGGCCGGTTGCCGACGAGTTTCGGCTGGGCGTACGCCAGATGTTCCTGGATCTGTTGGGGGGCGCGGTCGACGACGTCCCAACATCGCTGTCCCTTGACCCGGCGATGACGGTGCTGGGACGGGTCTTCTTTGCCGATTTGGCGCTGCTCGGCGTCGGCGACATCACCGTCGAGCAGTGCATCACCGAACTGCGGCTGGCTGCCTGGCGCCTGCTGCCCGAAACCAGTCCCGAGAATTAGGAGGAGCCATGAATCAGAAAGCATTACAACCGATTTGGGACTGGATGGTGAACCATCTGAGTGTTGGGTTCTTCGAGTTCCCGCTGTACTTTCTGCCCGTTGTCGTTGTGGTGGTGCTGGTGACCGGCATCATCTATTCAATATTCGACGTCGCTGTCTACCAACGGATCTCAGCCAGAGCGGCGACAAAGCTCGGTCTGCGCATCGCGTCGACATACGTCGGTGCATCCGTGGTGTTCTTCGTGCTGCATCGCATGTTCCGGCCTTGGGTGGCCGAAGTGCCGACCGCCGCACCAACATTGGTGACATTCGTCGTGCAGTTGTGCTGCTTCATGGTGATCGGTGAGTTTCTCACCTACTGGTGGCACCGGCTGGAGCACGGCAGCCGATTCGTGTTCCAGAAGGTGCACTACATGCACCACCGCGTCCAGTCGCCTCTTACCATCTGGACCAACTTCGTGGTGCATCCCGTCGAAGGCTTGATGGTCATGCTGTGTCTCTACGTTCCGCCACTAGCCCTCGGGGCCCATCCGATGGTGGTGGTCGCGTATGCGGTGGCGAACACCACCGCCATGGTGATCACGCACAGCGGCTACGACATGAAGTTCTACCCACGCTGGCTGCTACCCGCGGCATCCGGCCACGAATTGCACCACTCCGAAAAGCGTCCCACCAACTTGTCTGTGGTGATGACCTACGGCGACAAGCTCTTTGGAACGCACAAGAGACCCGATGTCGCGGCCAACCGCGTTCCGGCGGCCGCCGCGACCTGATTGTCGCGACTGGCCATGACTAGACGGTAGTGAGAACCCGGTCCCAGCCTTCGATCGATTCCGGGCTGCGCGGGCCCGGGCCAACGTAAATGGCTGACGGGCGAACCAGCTTGCCGAGCCGCTTCTGCTCGAGGATGTGGGCGCACCATCCCGCGGTGCGTCCGCAGGTGAACATCGCAGGCATCATGTTGGCCGGCACCTGGGCGAAGTCCAGAATGACCGCGGCCCAGAACTCGACGTTGGTCTCGATCGCCCGGTCCGGCCGGCGCTCCCGCAATTCAGCCAGGGCAGCCTGTTCCAGGGCGGCGGCGACCTCGTGTCGTGGGGCGCCCAACCGCTTGGCGGTGGCACGCAGCACCCGTGCCCGCGGGTCCTCGGCGCGGTAGACGCGGTGTCCGAAACCCATCAGCTTTTCGCCGCGGTCGAGGATGCCCTTGACCAGCGCCCGTGCGTCGCCGGTGCGTTCCACTTCCTCGATCATCGGCAGTACCCGGGCCGGCGCCCCGCCGTGCAGAGGTCCGCTCATCGCCCCGATGGCCCCGGACAGCGCAGCGGCCACGTCCGCACCGGTTGACGCGATAACCCGCGCGGTGAAGGTGGAAGCGTTCATCCCGTGTTCGGCCGCCGACACCCAGTAGGCGTCGATCGCCTCGATGTGCCTGGGGTCTGGCTCGCCCTGCCAGCGCGTCATGAAACGTGCTGTGACGGTTGGGCATTCGTCGATAATCCGCTGCGGGACGGCAGGCTGGTAGATGCCGCGACCGGATTGCGCGACGTAGGAAAGCGCCATCACCGATGCGCGGGCGAGCTGGTCGCGCGCCGTGGGCTCGTTGGTGTCCAGCAATGGCTTGTAACCCCAGATGGGCGCCAGCATGGCCAAACCCGCCTGTACGTCGACTCGCACGTCGCCGGTATGGATCGGCAGTGGGAACGGTTCGGCCGGCGGAAGACCCCGGCCGAAGTCACCGTCGACCAGTAGCGCCCAGACGTCGCCGAAGTGGACTCCCTGGCCCACCAGATCCTCGATGTCGACACCGCGATAGCGCAGCGCGCCACCGTCCTTGTCGGGTTCGGCGATCTTGGTGGTGAACGCCACGACACCTTCCAGACCTGGGACAAAATCCTCGGGGACCACAGTCATGCGCCGATTGTCGCACCCCAGTCCTGTGTGTCCGCTACCGGCCGGTAACAACCACAGGGGTACCGTTGGGCCGGTGGTAGGGCCTCACGAACAGCACCTGGCATCGATGCGGGTGGAGTACGGGTCCGTCGAGAAGGACGGCAGTCCAGACCTCGATGCGGACTGGTTGGCTGACGGTTGGCTTGCCCTGTTCCGCAAGTGGTTTGACGACGCGCAAACTGCCGGAATCCCCGAACCGAACGCCATGGTGGTGGCCACCGTGTCGGAGGGCAGACCGGTCAGCCGCACGGTGTTGTGCAAGAGCGCCGACGAGGCCGGGATCACCTTCTACACCAACTACGATTCGGCCAAGGGGCTGGAGTTGGCGGCGACGCCGTATGCCTCGGCGACCTTCCCCTGGTATCTGCTGGGTCGCCAGATTCACGTCCGGGGACCGGTCACACAAGTCGAGCCCCAGGTGACCGAGGAGTACTGGTCCAAGCGTCCGCGCGGTTCGCAGTTGGGGGCCTGGGCCTCGCATCAGTCGCAGCCGATCGCGTCCCGCGCGACGCTGCTCGACCAACTCGCTGAGGTGACCGCGCGGTTCGCCGACACCGAGCATCTGCCGGTGCCGCCGAACTGGGGCGGTTACCTCCTGGCGCCCGAGGTGGTGGAGTTCTGGCAGGGCCGCGAGGACCGGGTGCACAACCGCATTCGAGTGACCGGCGGTCGGGTCGAACGGCTGCAGCCGTAAGTCGTTAGCCTCGCGAACGGCTGTCGGCTACGCTCGTCGCGATGCGTCTCTTCGCAGACACCACGCCGTTGCGAACGCCCGACTTTCGCCGGCTCTGGGTCTCGGGCATTCCCACGGTGATCGGTGCCAACCTGACGGTGTTCGCCGTTCCGGTACAGATTTATGCCCTGACCCAAAACTCCGCGTACGTCGGACTTGCCGGACTGTTCGCGTTGGTTCCGCTGGTGGTGTTCGGCCTGCTGGGCGGCGCTTGGTCGGATGCCATGGATCGGCGACTGCTGTTGGTCGTCACGTCACTCGGGCTGGCGGCGGCGGCACTGCTGTTGTGGCTGCAGGCTGTTTTGGCGGTGAACGACGTGTGGGTGGTGCTGTGCCTGCTGGCGCTTCAGCAGGGATTTTTCGCCGTCAACTCACCCGCGCGCTCGGCGGCGATCCCGCGCATGCTGCCCGGGGAGCAGTTGCCCGCCGCCAATGCGCTGAACATGACGGTCGGCCAGTTCGGCGCGATCGCGGGTCCGCTGCTGGCCGGCCTGCTGCTCAATTGGATTGACCTGTCCACGCTCTATCTGATCGATGCGCTGACCTGTCTGGCGCCGATCTGGGCGACATTCCGGTTGGCGCCCATGCCCGCCCTCGAACCGTCGGGCACGGCGCGCTGGGGGGTAGCGGCGGTGCTGGAGGGCTTTCGCTACCTGGCCGGCAACACCGTCGTACTGATGTCCTTTGTCGTCGATCTGATCGCGATGATTCTGGGCATGCCGCGGGCACTCTTTCCCCAGATGGCGCATTTGAGCTTCGGCGGTCCGATTGCGGGCGGTTCGGCGATGGCGTTGTTGGCCGCGGCGATATCGGTCGGCGCGGTGGCCGGCGGGCTGTTCTCTGGTTGGTTGCCCAGAATCCAGCGCCAAGGTTTGACGATTGTGACGTCCATCGTCGTCTGGGGTCTGTCGATGGTCGGTTTCGGGTTGGTCAGCGGGATGGCGCACGGCAGGGCAGGCCCGATGCTGTGGGCGGCGTTGGTTTTTCTGGCAATTGGCGGTGCGGCGGACATGGTGTCGGCGGCCTTCCGGATGTCGATCCTGCAGCAGGCGGCCTCCGATGAAGTGGTCGGGCGGCTGCAGGGCGTTTTCTCCGTGGTGGTCGGCGGCGGCCCGCGGCTGGCCGACACACTGCACGGCGCCGCGGCCGCGGTGGTCGGCACGACGGCAGCAGCCGCCGGGGGAGGCGCACTGGTCGTGGTGGGGGTGCTGCTCGCGGCGCTCGTCGCCCCGGTGTTCATGCGGTATCGGGCACCGAGTGCGATCAGCGAGGATCCGGTGGACAGTCCGGAGCGCTGAGCTCGTCGAACCTGGCCAGCGCGGCGTCGAGGTCGTTGTCGTCGAACATCTCGCAGCGGTTGATCAGGTCGCCGTCGACGGTGAATAGGTCAGTCGTGCGCCACTCCGCGTCGAAGCCGTCTTGGGACGTCCCTTTTCCCACATGGTTGACGACCGCGCCGACGTCGGTCAGGCGGTGCACTGCCTCGATGTAGATGCTGGTTTCCATGCCCAGGTCCCAGGTGGCGCGAATGTATGAGTTCAGGTGACCCGGCCCGATCACCGCGAGCGACCGATGATCGGTTTCTTCGCAGTCGGCGGCATCGCTGGGACTTCGCGTCGATTGAGCGCCGCATATGCGCGGGAGATGACGGACCACGTACGTGCATGGGCGGCCGCCTCGCCGGCGAGGTACCGGGCGTCAAGCTGCGCGAAGGCATCGTCGATGTCGTCGACATCGAAGACGAAAAGCGCGCAAATTCGGTGGTCGCTGTCGAGTTCGATGATGTGCAGCAGATCGGTGTGAAACGGCTCGGGCCGACGATCGCGGCCGGACAAGCGCGCCCGACTCAGCGCTAGGCGCTTTCCGCGGGTCGCAACGATGGTCAACGACATGCCGCCGATTTCGACGTCGTTGCGAGCCGGCGGTCGACCCCTCGATGTCGGTCAGCAGAAACGTGACAGCCCGGGTTGTCGTCGAGAAATGTTGTACTACAACAATATCCAGGCTGACATCCTGTGCGACGATCGCAGCTTCCAGACGGCGCAGGTCCGGCCCGGGGTCGACGCCCAGTTCGTCGACGAGCAGGGTCCGAGCCCGCTGGTAAGCACCCAGGGCTTCCCCTTGCCGGCCCGCTCGGTAGAGCGCGAGCATGAGTTGACCCCAGCGCCGTTCGCGCAGCGGTGCGTCTGCGACGGCCGCCTCGAGTTCACCGACGATCTCGGCGGCACGGCGGTGGCGAGCAGCGCATCGGCCCGGTCTTCCACCAATGCGGCGTGGCCCTCGATCCACCGCGTTCTCTCCGAGGTGCCCCGCGGGGTGTCGGGAAGTTTGGGGACGCCGCGCCAGAGCGCGAGGGCG
Source organism: Mycobacterium sp. IDUB_37 (assembly GCF_055419245.1). Taxonomy (NCBI): domain Bacteria; kingdom Bacillati; phylum Actinomycetota; class Actinomycetes; order Mycobacteriales; family Mycobacteriaceae; genus Mycobacterium; species Mycobacterium sp. IDUB_37. Next base: position 369,805 of record NZ_JBVAXG010000002.1, read on the forward strand.
TCGTCGAAGCGGCCACCGCCTGACCGATGTCGCCGGCCGCAGTGGCATCGCGACCCCTGCGAGCCGCCGCCTTGTAGGCCGAGGCATCGACCTCAGTGCCGGCCAAACTCCAGCCGGCGCCCTCCGTCAGGACGAATCCATCGCCCAGGTTTCGGCGCAAGAGGGAGATGTGGGTCTGCAGAGCCTTGGCTGCGGTGCGGGGTGGCTGCCTGCCCTAGAGCAACTCGACGAGCGTGTCGGCCGATACAACGGAACCGCCATGCAATCCGAGCATCGCGAGCAGGGCGCGCGGTTTCGCGCCCGGGATCGCGACGGAGGCGCCATGTTGCCGGACCTGAAGAGGGCCCAAAACCCCCAGTTCCACGTCTTGAAGGGTAGTCACGTCTGTCATCGTCGGCGCGAGGATTCAACGCGTGGTCAAGGTCGGGTAAAGAATCGCCGCAGCGTCGGCGCCGTCGCTGGGCAGGCGTCGGACCTGCAGACCCGACCCCGGGCAGGCACGCCAACGCGACAACGACTACCTTCACCTATGACGCACCTAATGCACCGGTAGGCAGTAGGGCGGGCAGTCATATAAGCCTGAGCGCAAAGGGGTTCTCGTGGGCGACACCGACGACACCGCAAACCTGAAGTACCCGGGTGGCGAGATCGACCTGAAGGTCGTCAAAGCCACTGAAGGTGCCGATGGCATTGCGCTGGGTCCGCTGCTGTCCAAGACGGGGTACACCACCTTCGACAACGGGTTCGTCAACACGTCCGCGTGCAAGAGCTCCATCACCTACATCGACGGTGACGCCGGCATCCTGCGCTATCGCGGCATCCCGATCGACCAGCTGGCCGAGAAGTCGACCTTTATCGAGGTCTCCTACCTGCTGATTTACGGCGAGCTGCCCAGCACTGAGCAGCTGGCCGACTTCACCCAGAAGATCCAGCTGCACACGATGCTGCACGAGGACCTCAAGCGGTTCTTCGACGGCTTCCCGCGCAACGCACACCCCATGCCGGTGCTGTCCAGCACTGTCAACGCCCTGTCGGCGTACTACCCGGACTCGCTTGACCCGACGGACAACACCCAGGTCGAGCTGTCCACCATCCGGTTGCTGGCCAAGCTGCCGACCATCGCCGCGTATGCGTATAAGAAGTCGGTCGGCCAGCCGTTCCTCTACCCGGACAACTCGTTGAGCCTGGTGGAGAACTTCCTGCGGATGACTTTCGGCCTGCCTGCCGAGCCTTATGAGGCAGACCCTGAGGTGGTGCGGGCTCTGGACATGCTGCTGATCCTGCACGCCGACCACGAGCAGAACTGTTCGACGTCGACTGTGCGACTGGTGGGCTCCTCGCAAGCCAACCTCTTCACGTCGGTCTCCGGCGGCATCAACGCGCTGTGGGGTCCGCTGCACGGCGGCGCCAACCAAGCGGTGCTCGAGATGCTCGAGCAGATCCGCGAGAGCGGCGATGACGTCGGGGAGTTCGTCCGCAAGGTCAAGAACCGCGAGGCCGGCGTCAAACTCATGGGCTTCGGCCACCGGGTCTACAAGAACTACGACCCGCGTGCCCGCATCGTCAAGGAGCAGGCCGACAAGATTCTGGAGAAGCTCGGCGGGGACCCGTTGCTCGACATCGCCAAGCAACTTGAAGAGGCGGCGCTGACCGACGACTACTTCATCGAGCGCAAGCTCTACCCGAACGTCGACTTCTACACCGGGTTGATCTACCGCGCGCTCGGATTCCCGGTTCGGATGTTCACCGTGCTGTTCGCGCTGGGCCGGCTGCCCGGCTGGATCGCGCACTGGCGCGAAATGCACGACGACGGCGACAGCAAGATCGGCCGTCCGCGCCAGATCTACACCGGCTACACCGAGCGCGACTACGTCGCCATGGACGGCCGCTAGTTCTCTCGCGACCAGACGCGTAAGCCCTCATTTCCTTCCCGAAATGGGGGCTTACGCGTCTGCTCGGTAGGAGGGGGCTCAGTCGCGAAGTGTGGCCAGGACGGCCATCGCCGCGTTATGGCCGCCGATGCCCGAAACCGCTCCACCGCGGCGCGCACTCGATCCGCACAGCATGATCCGTTCGTGTCCGGTGGCCACCCCCCACTGCCGCGCAGCCGTATCCAGCTGATCGTCGTCGTCGGCGAACGGCCAGGACAGCGCGCCGTGGAAGATATTGCCGGCGGACATCCGCAGTGTGTTCTGTAGATCCGTGGTGGTCGTTGTCTCGAGACAGGGGCGACCGTGTGCGTCCTCCAGCAACAGTCGCTGAATGGGTTCGGCCAGAACGGAATTCAGCGACTCAAGGACAGCGTCGGTGAGATGTTGGCGCATTGCGCCGGAGTCGGCGGAGACGAACATCGAGTGTGGTGTGTGCAAGCCGAACACCGTCATGGTGTGCACGCCCGAGTCGCGCAAGGCGGGCGACACGATGCTCGGATCGGTCAGCGAATGGCAATACGCCTCGCACGGCAACGGATCCGGCAGCTGGCCGGTCAGCGCCTGCGCGTAGCCGGCTTCGAGTTGAGTCCAGGTCTCGTTGACGTGAAAAGTCCCGGAAAATGCCTGTTCCGCCGTCACGCTGTCGTCCCGTAGTCGTGGGAGGCGTCGCAGCACCATGTTCACCTTGACCTGCGAGCCCGGTGCCGTCGAAGGTGCCGGCTCACCCAGTAACCCGGCCAGCACCGTCGACCCGACGCCGGCCAACACGAAGCGGCCGCGCACCCGGTGCTCGTCCGCTTCGGTGCGGTAGTGCACCTCGCCATCCGGGTTGATTGCGAAAACTTCTGCGCCCGTTAAGATTTCGACTCCATGGCCGGTGGCTGCCGCCGCCAGGGCCGCGGACACCGAGCCCATGCCGCCCACCGGTACATTCCAGTCGCCGGTGCCGCCGCCGAGCACGTGATAGAGGAAACAGATGTTCTGCATCAGCGACGGGTCGTCGAGGCGGGCGAAGGTGCCGATCAGTGCGTCGGTCGCGATCACTCCCCGAACCAGGTCGTTGCTCACGGCGTCGGCGATGGCGTGGCCGATCGGCTCGTCGACAATGGCGCGCCAAGCCGGCGCCGCGTCGGGTCCGCCGCCGGCCAGGACGAGCCGACGCGCCTGCTCGCGGGTGCGCAGTGGTTCCAGCAAGGTCGGCCACAGCGGCCGGGTGATCAGTTGGCAGCGCCGGTAGAACGCAGCGAAGCCTGCCGCGTCGGCGGCCGCTCCGACCGAGGCGAAGGAGTCAGCAGACTCCGCCAGCAGGCCCGTGCGTCCTGCGGTCGCTGGATCCGGGGTGTACGACGCGTACTTACGGGTCGCCAAGCGCACCTGGGCGCCCAGATCTTCCAGGATGGGCGAGGGCAGCAGGCTGACCAGATACGAGTAGCGCGAGAGTCGGACGTCGACACCCTCGAAAAGCTGCGCCGATATCGTGGCGCCTCCGATGTGCGTGAGCCGCTCCAGCAATCGCACCCGCAGGCCCGCGCGGGCCAGGTACGCGGCCGCGACCAGGCCGTTGTGACCGCCTCCGACGACGATGACGTCGTAGTCGGGCGCGCCGTCGTTCCCCACCCGCAGGCGGGTTCTATCCGAGGTAACCCTCGACCTGATCGCCCGGCCGCACAGCGGCTTCCCGCGGGTCAGCGCCCGTTTCACGCAGTGCCCGCCGCTGCCGGAGCAGGTCCCAGCACTGGTCGAGTTCGACCTCCAACCGGTGCAGTCGCTCGTGCTCCTCGGACGTGGAGATCTCGCCGTGCTGCAGTTGGCTCCGCAGTGCCTTTTCCTGATTGACCAGCTCGCGGATGTGCGCCAGCGTGTCCTTGTCCGTCGGTTTACTCCCGTTGGCCATCACTACAGTGTGCCCGACAATTACCGGCGGATGACTCTGGCATGGGTGGTGACTCGGTAGGCTGCATATCGCCTGGAAACGCGAACAACCGCGGTTTGAGTGAGGAGCGATAGTGGGTCCACAAGTGGGTGTAGGCGAGCCGCCGGCGCCCGCTAGTCCAAAAGACCAGGCGCGGCCGGCCACGGCATTCGATCGACAGCCACTGCGCCGCACCTGGCTGATTGGTCTGGCTGCCATTCCATTCCTGCTCGCCATCATCGGTTACGGCGCGTACGGACGGCCGATGGGCGTCAACGGCCCAACGGGAGCGTTGCCGACTCTTTCAACATCCGCCATCGATGCAATGTCCAACGCTCCCACCTTGTCGTTGTCTCTGCTATCGATCAGCCGCAGCGGTAACAACCTCACACTGATCGGTGATTTCCCCGATGACGCCGCCAAAGCGGCGCTGATGACGTCGCTGAAACCACTGCTGACGCCAGGCGTCAACGTCATCGATCAGATCAATGTCGACCCGTTGGTACATTCGCTCGATTTCGCGAATGCCGACCCGGTTTTCGCGGCGAGCGTGCCCATCCCCGATTTCAATCTGACGGTCAATAAGGACAGCGTGACGGTGGGCGGCACCGCAGCAGTGCCTGACCAGAAGGACGCCGTGGAGCGCGCGGCCGCCGCCGCCTGGCCCCAGGTGAACATCACCAACAAGATTGCGGCCAAAGCGCCGGCCGCCCCGCCCAATTCGGGGCCCGCCGCTTGTGACGGCTTGCAGGCCGCCGTCAATACGCTGACCGGGGGTCCAATCGCGTTCGGCAGTGACGGAATCACTCTGACCCCGGAAACCAACCAGATACTGCTTCGAGTGGCCGACAAGCTCAAGCCATGTCCAAATGCAAAGGTGACTGTCAACGGCTACGCCGACAACAGCGGCAGCGAAGCCGTCAACGTGCCGCTGAGCACCCAGCGGGCCACGACGGTCGCCGACTTCCTCATCGCCCATGGCGTCGCCCGTGATCGGGTTACCGCCAAGGGCCTCGGCTCGACCAATCCAGTCGCCAGCAATGACACCGCTGAAGGCCGCGCGAAGAACCGTCGCGCCGAACTCGTGGTCAGCTAGGGGGAATCGAGCATGGGTTTCGTGATCCAGTGGCTGGTCTACCTGGCTGCGTTCGCGGCAGGGTCTGCCGTCGCGTACGGAATCGTTGCATTGCGGAGCAAGGCCGGAGGCGGGCAGCCGCAATCGGCAGGGGTGCCTGAGTCGGCATTGCCCACGCGAGAGCCGGTTGAGGGAGAGTTCGAGCCGTCGCCGGCGGAGCCCGAGCCGGTGGGTGTCGAGCCTGAGGTTGCCTTGACTGAGGCGGAGTTTGTCGCTGAGGAGCCTGAGTTGCCAACGGCTAGCTTGGCGGAGACCGGTTTGGCAGAGCCGGACCCGGCGCCGGAGTTTGGCGGTGACGAGCTTGAGTTGGTTGAGCCTGAGCCTGAGCCGGTCGAGGATGAGTCCGAGGTCGAGGCTGAGGACGAACTTGAGTCGGAAGAAGGGCTTGAGCTCGAGTCCGACCTCGAGGACGAAGTGGAGCTTGAGGACGAGTCCGACCTTGAGCCGGAAGACGAGCTTGAGGACGAGTCCGACCTTGAGCCGGAAGACGAGCTTGAAGACGAAGACGAGCTCGAGGACGAAGACGAGCTTGAAGACGAAGACGAGCTCGAGGGTGAGCTCGAGCCCGAGGATGAGCTCGAGCCGGAGTCCGAGTCTTCATCGCAGTGGCCGGGGCCTGCGTCGCAATGGCCTGGGCCTCCGTCTCAGTCTCCTGAGATCGGAGCACGACGTTGACCGACCAAGTGCACTGGTGGTTGGCCACCCTGTCGTTCGGGCTCGGTCTGGTTCTGACGTACACATTGATGGTCCGGCCGGCCTGGGCGGTCGTGACCCCGGCGCCGGCGTTAAAAGCCAAGCCGACGATGAAAGCGACTGCCGCCGAGGCGCCTACGAAGAAGCTGCCCGTCTCCACAACGGGGCCGGCCAAGAAGAAGGCCGCCTCTGATCGGCCACCGACAAAGCGCCGGCCCGTCACCGGAGATGCTGTGACGGAACGGATTCCGGTTGCCGGAGATACGGCGACCGAACGCATTCCCGTCGCCGGAGATGCTCCAACACAACGAATTCCGGCTGTGAAGAAGACAGTAGCCAAAAAGGCGGTCAAGAAGACCGTCGCCAAGAAGGGCGCCGTCAAGAAAGTGCCGGGCAAGAAGGTGCCGGGCAAGAAGCTGGCCCCTCGTACCGGGCAACAGCCTGGCATGGTGCGGAAGGCAAGGCCGAAGGGTCCCGGGACCAGGCGCATTCCGCTCACCAAAGACAGTGCAACAGGCAGGATTTCGGGCAGCGATACACCGACAACGCTGATACCACTCATTCCATACGCGCCCTACGGGACGGGCTCGATGCGGGCCGATCATGATGGCAGCGGGCCGGAGGGATGGCCTGTCAAAGGACGCATGGACTCGCGGTTGTTCTACGGCCCGGATGACCCGGACTACGACGACATCGTTGCCCAGGTCTGGTTTCAAGACGAGGATTTCGCCGCGAAGGCGTTCTTCACAGCTTGGCGCAAGAGCTCTCGAAAGGCCTAGCCCGACGTGGCCGGAGAGCCGGTTTAGCTCGGTCCGGGAAGACGCAGCACCAGGCGGGCGCCGCCCAGCGGGCTGGTTTCCAGCGCAGCTGTCCCGCCGTGCAAATGGGCCTGCTGGGCTACCAACGCCAGCCCTAGACCCGAGCCCGAGTGCGACGCCGTCGAGCCTCGGGAGAACCGCTCGAACACGACCTCGCGCTCTCCCTCGGGGACTCCGCTGCCGTCGTCGTCGATGGCGATCTCCACCCCGGCCCGCGAACTGACTGCGGACAGCTGAACATTGCCGGCGCCGCCGTGCTTGACGGCGTTGGCGATGGCGTTGTCGACCGCGAGCCGCAATCCGGCCGGCATGCCGACGATGATGCAAGTGGGCGATGGGACCAGCGAGACTTCGAGCTCGGGGTAGATGCGGTTGGCGTCATGGGCGGCGCGGTCGAGCAGTTCAGTGATGTCGACGGGCACATGATCGTCCGACGTGGACAGCTCGCCCTGAGCCAACCGCTCCAGCGCGCTCAGCGTGGCTTCGATCCGCGACTGGGTGCGGATGACGTCGTTGACCACTTCCTCGCGCTGATCCTCGGGTAGGTCGAGGGTGGACAGCACCTCGAGGTTGGTCCGCATGGCGGTCAGGGGAGTGCGCAACTCGTGCGAGGAGACGGCCGCGAAATCACGCGCTGAGGCCAGCGCCTCCTGCGTGCGGTTCTGCTCGTTCCAGATGCGCTGCAGCATCCCCCGCATTGCCTCGGCGATCTCGACGGCTTCGCTGGCACCGTGCACTTCGACCCGGGGTGCCTCGTCGCCGGCATCGATCGATCGGGTTTGCTCGGCGAGCCGTTTGAAGGGTCGCACCGCGAACGCGGCCAACAGCCAGGCGAACACTGCCGCCGCGCCGATCGCGAAAATACAGATCAACATCACCCGACGATGGAGGTTGTTGGTCTCGGCGTATGTCGCGTCATAGGTCGCGCCGACGGCCACCGAAGTTGGCTCCGGTCCTGGGATCTCGACCGTGCGCACCCGGTAGCGCACCCCACGGATGAAGGTGTCGGCGTAGTCGACCCCCAATTTGGGCAGGTTGATGTCGGAGTTCGACTTGACCACGGTGCCGCGGCGGAGCGTGATGAGAGCGTCCTGGTCGTTGGGGGAGCGTGGGATCTCGTCCAGGCCGCGCGGCACGAAGGGGATCGCGAAACCCGCGGCCTCGTCGAGCCGACGGTCCAGCCGCTCCTTGCGGTCCTTGGTGATGCCCACCCAGACCACGACGCCGACGATCAGCACCGGGATCGCGGCGCCGATTGCGGTCGCGACCACGACTCGAGTGCGTAGTGATGGTGTCCTGGCGAAGATCCGCGACACGACGTTCATCGCGACCACGACTTACCTACCGCGCTCATTGCATCCTGAGGACGAACCCGACTCCCCGGACTGTGTGCAGCAGCCGTGGCCCGCCGTTGGCCTCCAGCTTGCGTCGCAGGTACCCGATGAAGACGTCGACGACGTTGGTATCGGCGGCGAAGTCGTAACCCCAGACCAGTTCAAGCAGTTGCGCGCGGGACAACACCGCCGTCTTGTGCTCGGCCAGCACGGCGAGCAGGTCGAACTCCCGCTTGGTCAGGTCGACATCGACGCCGTTGACCCTTGCCCGGCGACCGGGGATGTCCACTTCCAGCGGACCCACCGTAATGGTTTCCGAGGAGGTCGAGGCGGTCGCGCCGCGGCGGCGCAGCAGCGCCCGCACCCGCGCTACCAGCTCGGCCAGGACGAACGGCTTGACCAGATAGTCGTCGGCGCCGGCCTCCAAGCCGGCCACCCGGTCGTCGACCGAACTGCGCGCGCTGAGGACGCAGACCGGCACATCGTTGTCCATTGCGCGCAGGGCTGTGACAACGCTGACGCCGTCCAGCACGGGCATGTTGATGTCGAGCACGATCGCGTCGGGCCGGGTTTCGGTGGCGCTGCGCAAGGCCTCGGCACCATCGACCGCAGTCGACACCTCGAATCCGGAGAGCCGCAGGCCGCGTTCCAACGACGCGAGCACGTCGGCGTCATCGTCGACGACCAAGACCCGAGGTGAGCTGGAACCAGTGTCCATGCGCCCATCTTGCCTGATGGAGCGCTACGGCGGTGGGAGGCGTGCGGGTTGAGCGGCTGCCCGCCAGGCGTCTCTAGATATCGTCGGCGGCGCCCCGGCCCGCGGCGCGTCCGGAAAAGATGCAGTTGCCCAGGAACGTTCCCTCCAGAGCGTTGTATCCGTGCACACCGCCGCCGCCGAATCCGGCGACTTCGCCGGCCGAGTACAAGCCCGGGATGGGTTGGCCGTTGTTGCCGATTGCCCGGGAAGCCAGATCGGTTTGAATGCCGCCCAGGGTCTTCCGGGTCAAGATATTCAGCTTGACCGCGATCAGCGGTCCCGCCTTCGGGTCCAGGATGCGGTGCGGGGCAGCGACCCGGCCCAGCCGATCACTCAGCACCCGCCGCGCATTGCGGATGCCCTGGACCTGAGCGTCCTTGCAGTACGGATTTTCCACCTGTAGATCCCGGGATTCGACCTGCGCCCGGATCTGGGCCGGATCAAGCAGGGGTTCGTCGGTCAGTGCGTTCATCTTCGCGACGAGATCCTCGAGGTTGTCGGCGACGAGGAAGTCGACACCATGGGTCTTGAATGCTTCCACCGGGTCGGTGGCGTTCTTATTGATAACCCGTTGCTGCAGAACGGCTTTGCGGCTCTTGGAGGTGATGTCGGGGTTCTGCTCCGAGCCGGAGAGAGCGAACTCTTTCTTGATGATTTTCTGGGTCAGGATGAACCAGGAGTGGTCGTACCCGGCGATTTCGGGGTTGGTGCGCAGGTACCGCAGGGTGCCCAGGGTGTCGTAGCCGGGCAGGAATGGCGCAGGAAGTCGGCGGCCGATCGCGTCGAACCACATTGACGAGGGGCCAGGAAGGATTCGGATCGCGTGTTTGGGCCAAATCGGATCCCAGTTGTTGACGCCCTCGGTGTAGTGCCACATCCGATCACGGTTGACCAGGCGGACTCCACTGTTGTGCGCGATGTCGAGCATGCGTCCGTCGACATAGGCGGGTACGCCGGTGATCATCGACGACGGCGGGGTGCCCATCCGTTCCGGCCAATATCGCCGAACTATCTCGTGGTTGCCGCCGATGCCGCCGGTGGTGATGATCACCGCTTGTGCTGACAATTCAAACTCGCCGATTTCGTCGCGGTTGGACGGCGCGCCGCGCACGGCGTCGTCGGGCGCCAGGACCACGCCTTTGACGCCGGTGACGGCACCGCCGGTGAAGACCAACTCGTCCACCCGGTGCCGGTGATAGAAGGTGACCAGCTTGTCCCTCTCGGCCTGCAAAGCCGAATTCACAAATGGCTCAACGACTCCGGTGCCGGTGCCCCACGCGACGTGGAAGCGGGGAACCGAGTTGCCGTGCCCGTCGGCCCGCAGGTCTCCTCGCTCGGCCCAACCCACGTTGGGCATGAATTTGATGCCGAGGTCGGTCAGGTACGAGCGCTTATCGCCGGCGGCGAACTCGACATAGGCGCGGGCCCACCTTGCGGCCCACACGTCCTCGTCGTCGAGTCGATCGAATGCGGCGCTGCCCGACCAGTCGCCCCAGGCCAACTCCACGGAGTCTTTGATCCGTAGGGCGCGCTGTTCGGGGGAGTCGACCAGAAACAGTCCGCCGAACGACCAGAAAGCCTGTCCACCCAGGTTGGCCGCGTTCTCTTGGTCGATGACGGCGACCTTCTTGCCCCGCCGGGTCAGTTCGTGAGTGGCGACCAGGCCGGCCAGTCCCGCACCGACCACGATGACATCAGCGTCCATAACAGCCCTTCTCCGATGGGTTCCCACTCACGATTGGTGCTGAGACACGTGCGCCTTACTCACCTGCGGGTCAACGAGTCAGTACGACATTCATGAGCTGGGTCAGCCAGGCACGCGCCGCGGCTTGGTCGCTGTCGAGCAAAAGCTGAACGCTCACACCGTCATATGAGGCGATGATGGCGCGGGCGGTGTCGGTGACGGTGTCGATCGCCTTGTGATATCCGATGCCGCTGGCGGCCAGTCGTTCCTCGATGATCTTGCGCAACTGTGCGCGGTGAAGTTCCCATCGGTGTGCGAGTTCGGGTTTGCGGGCGGCGTAGAGCAGGAAGTCGAACTTGATCAGCAGCCAGTCGCGTTCGAGCAGCAGAGTGTCCACGATGCGTTCGACGACGCCGGGCAGGTCGGTGACGGGGTCGGCCCCGTCCATCGCGGAGATCACCTGCTGGGCGGTTCGGGCCGCCCATTCGTCGTAGAGGAGGAAGAACAACTCCTCGAGGCTTTCGAACTGAGAGTAAAAGGCCCCCCGTGTGTAGCCCGCTGCTTCGCAAACGTCCTCGATGGTTACGTGGCCGTATCCCTTTTCCGCGAAAACCCGGAATGCAGCATCGATGAGCCGCGCTCGCGTTTCAGCGCGGCGCTTTGTGACCCTCGGCACCTTGGCGGCGGTGGTTGCTGCTGTTGGCATTGATAGCGCCTCCGTTCGCTGTCTAACAGATACATTGCCACATCTGATACGTGACTTGAAATGCAGGCGCGCATCAATAGTTCTTTTGTTACCAACGGCACGTTTCCGCAAACGGCAAACGGGGTGGGCCTTTGCGACGCCTACCGGTAGACCAGGCCGCTCAGCCGCCAGGCCAATTTCCGTTGTACCGCGGGAATTGTTGCTGCCAAACGCATTATCGAGTTGCGAACCGGACGCAACGGGCGCGGCAGCGTTGAAACCTTCGTCAGTCGTCCGGTGAGGGTCAGCACCTGTCGGGCGCGGGCGCGCTGCGCCTCGCTGTAGGAGTCCAATGCCGCATCGGAACCACCGTTCAGGACCTCCTGAAGCGAACCGGCCAGGGCGATGGCGTCGATGATCCCGAGGTTCATTCCTTGGCCACCGGCAGGGCTGTGCACGTGAGCGGCGTCGCCGGCCAGCAGTAACCGACCTGCCCGGTAGCGGTCGGCGACTCGGTGCTGAATCTTGAAACGCGATCCCCACAGCAGCTCGGTGACGGTCGTGCGTCCCGGCCCGAAACCGCGGGCGTCCAGCAGTCCCTGCGCGAACTCCGCAGTGGGTATGCGTGGCGCGTCGGATACCGGAGCGACGATTCGAAAGATGTTGCCGGGCAACGGTGCAAGTACGGTCAGGCCGTCCTGGCTGTAGAACAGCATCACTTCATCGCGCGGCGCTTCACCGGTCACTCGGACGTCCGCAAGCACAAACGATTCGGCGAATTCGCTTCCTGCAAAACCGATTCCGGCCTGCTGTCGAACGGTGCTGTGCATGCCATCGGCTCCGACGACATACTTTGCCCGGATGCTTTCCCCGTCTTCGAATGTCGCGATCACGCCGGCAGCGTTTTCGCTGATGTGGCTCAGTGTCTTGGGGCGAATCACTTTGCCGCCCAATTCGTTGAGACGCTCTTCCAGAATCCGCTCGGTGTCGGCCTGGGAGATCATCAGAGTGTAGGGGTATTTCGTTGGCAGCGTGCTGAAGTCGACCGGGATCAGGGTCCGTGACCCTTCCCGCATGGTGAAGAGCGGGACAACCAGCCCGTCCTCGATCAACCGCCGGGATACGTCAAGGTCTTCGAGGACCTCGAGGCTGCGCGCGTTGACCGCCGCGGCCCGCGATGTGTTGGCGCCGGACTCGAGTCGATCGACCACCATCACATCGACTCCTCGGGCGATCAGAGATGCGGCCAGTGTGAGCCCGGTGGGGCCTGCGCCCACGACCAGGACGTCGGTGTTGTTCATGTCAGTTCCTCCTAGGTGCCTAGTCAACGCTTGTTGGCATAGCTCCATAGTGGCGTGTCGATGTTCGTATGTCAACACTTGTTGGCCTACACTTGTTGGCATGAGGCGATCTTCTGCAGACACCAAGGCCGTGATCCTGGCCGCTGCTCGTGAGCGCTTCGGCGCGACCGGGTTTCAGGCCACGACCATCAGGGCGGTTGCCGCCGACGCTGGGATCGATCCTTCCATGGTCATGCGGTACTTCGGCAACAAAGACCAACTGTTCGCCGCTGCCGCCGAGTTCGATCTGAAGTTCCCCGATTTCTCCGCGGCGGAACGTGGCCAACTTGGAGCCTCATTGATCCGACACTTCCTCAAGCGCTGGGAAGACGACGACGCACTGGTGATTCTGCTTCGTTCAAGTGCTACCAATGACGAAGCCGCGCAACGGATGCGGGAAATCTTCGGCACCCAGCTGCAGCCTTTGGTGGCGTCCCGGGTGCCCGCGGGTGAAGCCACGACGCGGGCTGGGTTGATCGCCACTCAGGTCCTCGGGCTGGCATTGTGTCGCTTCGTGTTGCGGTTGCCGCCCGTCGTCGGCATGACTCACGACGAGATCGTTGAGTGGCTAGGCCCGACGATCCAGCGGTACCTGGAGGGCTGAGCAGCAGTTACGCGTCTGGGCCCGTCGCCGGCAGGCCGATGCGCCGGTAGCGTCGTAGCCGCGCGGTCAGACGCTGCGTATCGGGAATCGAACGCAACGCGTGGACTTCGGCGGCAATCGCCTGGGAAAGCCGGCGCGAGAACTCGACTGGCTCGTCAGCGGCATCGGGATGCTCGGGCACGATCGCGTCGACGATGCCGGACGCCAGCAGATCCGCCGACCGGATGCCCTGCGCCGCAGCAAGTTCGGCCGCGTGTGCGATATCGCGGAAGACGATCGCGCTGGCGCCTTCCGGTGGCAACGGCGCCAGCCAGCCGTGCAGCGCCGCCAGCACCCGATCAGCGGGGACCATGGCCAGCGCCGGTCCTCCGCTGCCCTGGCCCAGCAACACCGAGACCGTAGGGGTGTCCAAGGTCACCAGCTCAGCCAGACATTGGGCGATTTGTCCCGCGAGTCCACCCTGCTCGGCTTCGGCCGACAGCGCGGGACCAGCGATGTCGATCACCAGCACCAGCGGCAGCCGGAGTTCGGCCGCCAGCGCCATGCCACGGCGGACCTCCCGCAGCGAGCCAGGTCCGACGATTCCGCCCTCAATGTGCTGCTGGCCCAGCACCACCGCGGGCTGCCCCGCGAACCGGGCCAGCGCGAGCAACGTGGTCGCGGCCTCGCCGTGGCCGGTACCCGAAAGCAGCACCCGATCCGTCGCGCCGTGACGTAGCAGGTGCCGCACGTCCGGCCGGTCCGGACGCCGAGACGCCAGCACCGATTCCCAGGCGGGCACGTCCGGGATAGTTTCGGAGAGCAGAGGTGCCGGTGCCGGATCGGGGGAGTCCGCTAACACCGTCAGGGCCCGATTGAGCGTCGCGCGCAGCTTCGAGAGCGCGACGACGCCGTCGATCACCCCGTAGCGCTGCAGGTTCTCCGCGGTCTGAACGCCAGACGGGAATGGCTCGCCGTAGAGCAACTCGTACACCCGTGGGCCGAGGAAGCCGATCAAAGCGCCCGGTTCGGCGACGGTGACGTGACCCAGCGAGCCCCACGACGCGAAGACCCCGCCGGTGGTCGGATTGCGTAGGTAGACGAGGTAGGGGAGATGCGCCTGCCGGTGCAGTTTGACGGCTGCGGCGATCTTCACCATCTGCAGGAACGCAACCGTGCCCTCCTGCATGCGCGTGCCACCGGAACTCGGCGACGCCAGCAGTGGAAGCCGCTCGGCGGTAGCCCGTTCCACGGCAGTCGTTATCCGTTCGGCCGCCGCCACGCCGATCGAGCCGCCGAGAAAACTGAAGTCGCAGACCACCACGGCCACCCGGCGCCCGAAAACGCGCCCTTCGCCGGTAGATACCGATTCGTCGCGTCCGCTGGCGGCCCGGGCGTCGGCCAATTCGCGTGCGTACGAATCGGAGACCGGCACTTCTAGCGGTTCGTTGTCCCAGCTGGCGAAAGAGTCCTGGTCGAGGACCGCTTCTCGCAGTTGGTCGGTCGTGACACGGCTCACAGCGATGAGGCTATATATCCTTGCCTCCATGATCGGTATCACCCAGACCGAAGCCGTAATGACAATCGAGCTGCAGCGGCCCGAGCGACGCAACGCGTTGAACTCCCAGCTCGTCGAGGAGCTGCGCGAAGCCCTGCTGAAGGCAGGAGACGGGCAAACTCGCGCCATCGTGCTGACTGGCCAAGGCTCGGCGTTCTGCGCCGGCGCCGACTTGTCCGGCGACGCCTTCGCCGCGGACTACCCCGACCGGCTCATCGAACTGCACCGGATCATGGATCTGACGTTGATCCCGATCATCGGTGCAATCAACGGGCCCGCCATCGGTGCCGGCCTGCAGCTGGCGATGCAATGTGACCTGCGAGTGGTGGCTCCGGGTGCCTTCTTCCAGTTCCCGACCTCGAAATACGGTCTGGCATTGGACAACTGGAGCATCCGCCGACTGTCGTCGCTGGTCGGTCACGGCCGAGCCCGCGCGATGCTGCTGACCGCTGAGAAGATGACCGCTGAGACGGCACTGCACGCGGGGATGGCCAACCGGATCGGGACCCTGGCCGATGCGCAGGAGTGGGCCGCCGAGATCTCCGGCCTGGCGCCCTTGGCTATTCAGCACGCCAAGCGGGTACTCAATGACGACGGTTCGATCGAGCAGCAGTTGCCGGAACACAAGGAGTTGTTCGACAAGGCCTGGGGCAGCCAGGATGTGATTGAGGCGCAGGTCGCTCGAATCGAGAAGCGACCGCCGAATTTCCAGGGGGCGTAACGGTCATGATGCGCGGGGCGCTGCGACTAGCTGCTGGTACCGCTTCGCTGGCGGCGGGTGGCTGGGTGTTGCGGGCGCTGCACGGCGCGCCCGCCGCGCTGGGTGCCGACCCCGCGGCGATACAGGCCGTTTCGGAGGGTTCGCCGAACTATCAGGACGGCGTGTTCGTCAATGTCGATCCGGCGGGGTGGTTCTCCGTGGACCGCGAGCAGGTGCGGCAGGTCGCGTGGGAATTGGTCGGTGGCCGCGGCGATAGTTTGCCCCGCAAGCCGATCCCGCTGGCCGCGCCGGCGATCTACCAGGGCGAGCCGGCCCAACTGGCGGTTAGTTGGTTCGGTCACTCAACGGCACTGGTCGAGATCGACGGGTACCGCGTGCTCACCGACCCGGTGTGGAGTGACCGGTGCTCGCCCTCGGATCTTGTTGGTCCGCAACGCCTGCACCCGCCGCCGGTGCAGTTGGAAGGGTTGCCGGCGGTGGATGCAGTGGTCATCAGCCATGACCACTACGACCATCTCGACATCGACACGGTGTTGGCGTTGGCGCGCATGCAGCGGGCACCGTTCTTCGTCCCGCTCGGAGTGGGTGCCCACTTGCGGTCGTGGGGGGTACCCGAGCACCGCATCATCGAACTCGACTGGCATCAGAGCGGACAGGTCGAAGAATTGACCGTGGTCTGCATGCCGGCGCGACACTTCTCCGGACGCTTTCTCAGTCGGAACAACACGCTGTGGGCGTCCTGGGCCTTCATCGGTCCCAGCCATCGCGCGTACTTCGGCGGGGATACCGGCTACACCAAGAGCTTCGCCGAGATCGGCGCCGACCACGGACCGTTTGACCTCACGTTGATGCCGGTGGGCGCGTACAACACTGCGTGGCCCGACATTCACATGAATCCCGAGGAGGCTGTCCGGGCGCATCTGGACGTCACCGATTCGGGCTCGGGATTGTTGGTGCCGATTCACTGGGGCACCTTCCGGCTGGCGCCGCACCCATGGGCGGAGCCGATCGAGCGGGTGCTCAAGGCTGCCGAGCCGCATCAGGTTCAGGTGGCCGTGCCGACGCCGGGCCAGCGATTCGATACGGCCGGGCCGGTGCGCTTTAGCCCGTGGTGGCGGTTCTGAACAGCGGACCCACCAGGACTGCCCATGGCGCCGATGCCGCCCGCTGCCGCCGTCCCCGCCGTTGCCCGGTTTTCGGGTGACACGAGCACATAGGACATTGGATGCCTCCTACAAAGGCGCGGCGCTGCGCCCTGGCAGTTAATTTACGTCGAGGATAGTAACTCCGGCTGAGCAGCGATGTCTCTGGTTTGTTCGCTTTCTAGTTACGCGGGGTTCGTTCGGCTTGGGCCCGCTCGCCCCGCGCCTTCACCAGGCGCGCATCGCCACCAAGCTAAGGTGCGGCAATGGTGAAACGCGCGGCGTCAGCCGCAGTCGCGGTGATGTTATCGACTCTGGTCGCGTGCGGGCCGGCGCAACCGGTCTCCAAACCGTCGTCATCGCCGGCGCAGTTGCCCCCCAACGAAGTCTCGGGATTGCAGATTCCCGCGGGCCGCATCGACGACGCCGTCGCGAAAGTCGACGGCTTGGTAACCGACCTGATGAAGAACAGCGGCATCCCGGGCATGGCGATCGCCATTGTCCATGGTGGAAAAACTCTGTATGCCAAAGGTTTCGGGATCAAGGACGCGAGCAAGGGTGACGGTCCGGACAATAAAGTGAACGCCGACACCGTGTTCCAGTTGGCGTCGATCTCAAAGTCAGTCGGCGCGACGGTGGTGGCGCACGAAGTCACCGAGGGTGCCATCAGCTGGGATACGCCCGTGGCGTCGAAGCTCCCGTGGTTCGCGCTCATGGAGCCCTACGTCACCAATAACCTCAGTGTCGCTGACCTCTACTCACATCGCTCCGGCCTGCCCGACCATGCCGGTGACGCTCTCGAGGATCTCGGCTTCGATCGTCAGCAGGTACTGGAGCGGTTGAAGTACCTCCCGTTGGCACCGTTCCGAATCAGCTACGCATACACCAACTTCGGAGTCACCGCCGCGGCTGAAGCCGTAGCGGCTGCGGCTGGCAAACCCTGGGAGGACCTATCCGACGAGGTGCTCTACCGACCGCTGGGGATGACCGCAACCAGTTCAAAATTCGCTGACTTTTTGGCTCGGCCGAATCACGCGGTCAACCACATCAAGGTTGGAGATAAGTGGGAGGCACGATTCCAGCGCGACCCGGACCCGCAAACACCCGCCGGTGGGGTCAGCTCGTCCGTCAACGACATGGCTCATTGGCTGACCATGCTGCTGGCCAACGGAACATACAACGGACAGCGAGTCGCATCGCCGGAAGCGCTGCTGCCGGCCTACACCCCGCAAATGCTCTCCAGTCCCGCGAAGAACCCAAAGGCCCGCGCCGGGTTCTACGGCCACGGGTTCAACGTGTCGGTAACGTCTTCGGGGCGAACGCAGTACAGCCACTCGGGAGGGTTCGGCCTAGGCGCCGCAACGAATTTCGCGGCACTGCCTTCTGAAGATATCGCCATCATCGCCCTGACCAACGCCGCGCCCTACGGCGTGCCGGAGGCGCTGAACGCGGAGTTCATGGATCTGGTGCAGTACGGCGAGGTACGCGAGGACTGGCCGAACCTCTATCGGCAACAACTTGCACCGATGAACAATCCGGACGGCTCGCTCGTCGGTAAGCAGCCCCCGGTCAGCCCGGCACCGGCCAGGCCATTGAGCGATTATGTCGGGGTGTACGCGAACGACTACTGGGGCCCGGCCACCGTGACCGAGCGCGACGGTCAACTCCGGCTGTCGCTGGGACCGAAGTATCAGGTGTTCGACCTCAACCACTGGGACGGTGACACCTTTACCTTCGGGTTGTCCACCGAAAACGCCTTGCCCGGTTCGATTTCCAAAGCAGTATTCACGGGCAATGCGCTGAACCTCGAGTACTACGACTCCGACAAGCAGGGTACTTTCACGCGATGAACGTTGGCGGCCTGACCGATGCCGAGGTGGCCCAACGGGTTGCCGACGGCAGGGCCAACGAACTTCCCGAACGGGCTACCCGCAGCATCGCCAGTATCCTCCGGGCCAACTTTTTCACCAGGATCAACGCGATCCTCGGCGTGCTACTGCTCATCGTGCTGGTGACTGGCTCGTTGATAAATGGGCTATTCGGCCTGCTCATTGTCGCCAACAGCGTCATCGGCACGGTCCAGGAAATCCGCGCCAAGCACACGCTGGACAAGCTGGCCATCGTGGGACAAGCAAAACCCATGGTGCGCAGGCAATCTGGCACGCTTGCGCTACCGCCCGACCAGGTGGTGATCGACGACATCATCGAACTTGGTCCAGGCGATCAGATCGTCGTCGACGGGCAAGTCGTCGAAGAACAGAACCTCGAGGTCGACGAGTCGCTGCTGACCGGCGAGGCCGACCCGATCGCCAAAGGCGCAGGAGGCACGGTGATGTCGGGCAGTTTCGTCGTCTCCGGTTCCGGCGCCTACCGGGCCACCAACGTTGGTGGGAACGCCTATGCGGCCAAACTCGCTGCCGAGGCCAGCAAGGTCACCCTGGTGAAATCCGAACTGCGCAACGGCATCAACAGAATCCTGCAGTTCATCACCTACCTGCTGATACCCGCCGGGTTGCTGACCATCTACACCCAGTTGTTCACCACCCACGTGGGCTGGCGAGAGTCGGTGCTTGCCACGGTGGGCGCACTGGTGCCCATGGTGCCCGAAGGTCTGGTGCTGATGACGTCGATCGCGTTCGCGGTTGGCGTCGTCCGACTGGGTCGACGCCAATGCCTGGTGCAGGAGTTGCCTGCCATCGAGGGACTGGCGCGGGTTGATGTCGTCTGTGTGGACAAGACCGGCACACTGACCGAAAACGGTATGCGGGTGTCCGATGTCAGCGAACTCGATGCTGCCACCGAGAGCGTCGCCGACGTGCTGGCCTCGCTGGCGGCCGCCGACGCCCGCCCGAACGCCAGTATGCAGGCGATCGCCGAGGCCTATCACGACGAACCAGGGTGGATCGCCACTGCGACAGCCCCTTTCAAGTCGGCAACCAAGTGGAGCGGAGTGTCGTACCGTAACCACGGCAACTGGATCATCGGCGCACCCGACGTGTTGCTTGATGCGGACTCGGCGGCGGCGGCCCAAGCGGAACGGGTCGGGGCGCAGGGAATGCGTGTACTACTGCTGGGGGCCTCCGGCATCGCGGTCGACGATCCCGATGCACCGGGAACAGTCACTCCGGCCGCTCTCGTCGTGCTGGAGCAGAAGATCCGCCCCGATGCCCGTGTGACCATGGAATACTTTGCAGCACAAGGTGTTTTGGTCAAGGTCATCTCCGGTGACAACGCCGTTTCGGTGGGAGCGGTGGCTGACAAGCTCGGCTTGCACGGCGACACTTTGGATGCTCGCCGCCTGCCAGAAGAAAAGGACGAACTCGCAACCGCGCTCGATGCCCACACCACCTTTGGTCGGGTGCGGCCGGATCAGAAGCGCGCCATTGTGCATGCGTTGCAGTCACACGGGCACATCGTGGCGATGACCGGCGACGGCGTCAACGACGTGCTAGCCCTCAAAGATGCCGACATCGGCGTCGCGATGGGGGGCGGTAGTCCGGCGTCGCGAGCGGTGGCACAGATTGTTTTGCTGGACAACAAGTTCGCGACTCTGCCTTATGTCGTCGGCGAGGGCCGAAGGGTGATCGGCAACATCGAACGCGTCGCTAGTTTGTTTCTGACGAAGACGGTGTATTCAGCGTTGCTGGCATTGTTGGTTGGCGTTGAGTGCCTGCTTGCCAAACCATTAGGCGCGGATCCGCTGCTGTATCCATTCCAGCCGATCCACGTCACCATCGCGGCCTGGTTCACCATTGGAATTCCGTCCTTTATATTGTCGTTGGCGCCAAATAACGAGCGCGCCTATCCGGGATTCGTACGGAGGGTGCTGACGTCCGCGCTGCCGTCCGGGCTGGTCGTCGGCGTCGCGACATTCGTGAGCTACCTGCTCTCCTATCATGGCCGGCACGCCACCGTCGTGGAGCAAGATCAGGCTTCCACCGCCGCGCTGATCACGATGCTGGTGACCGCCGTCTGGGTGCTTGCGGTGGCGGCGCGGCCCTACCAGTGGTGGCGATTGGCGCTGGTTATCGCCTCCGGTCTGGCTTACGTGGCGATCTTCAGCCTGCCGTGGGCTCAACATAAATTCATGCTCGATCCGTCGAACCTGTGGACGACGTCGATTGCACTCGGCATCGGCGCTGTTGGGGCCTTTCTGATCGAGGCGATGTGGTGGATTCGGGCCAGAGTCCTTGGCGTGCAGCCGCACGTGTGGCGGCGATTGCGGGTCCGTCGTTGAATTTGTTGGTGGGTGGTCCGGGTGAGTCGTTGCGGTTGAGTTTGTCGGGTCCGGGGTTGGGTCCGATTGTGGTGCCGGTGTTCAATTATCCGGCGGGTCCTGGGTTTGGGAATAATACGAGTGGTCCGTCGTCGGGGTGGGGTAATAGTGGTGAGGGGAGTTCGTCGGGGTTTGGGAATGCGGGTCCGGGTTCGGGGTGGTGGAATGTTTCGACCGGGGATATCGGGTTCTCGGGGTGGCAGAATGTGGGGGCTTTGGGTTCGGGTGTGCTGAACCTGGGTGACAGTGTGTCGGGGTGGTACAACTCGATTCCGAGTGTGGGTTCGGGTGTGGGCAATGTGGGTGCCCAGATGGCGGGGTTCTTCTCGCAGGGGTTGGACAAGGTGACCTTGTTCAGTGTGGGTGTGGCCAATCATGGTGGGTTCAATCTGGGTAATGCGAACCTGGGTGACTTCAACCTGGGTAGCGGGAATGTGGGGGGTTCGAACTTCGGTTCGGGCAATGTCGGTGATTTCAACATTGGATCCGGGAACCTGGGGATTCGAATGTGGGTTCGGGGAATCTGGGGGGCTACAACTTCGGGTTGGGGAACCTGGGGTCCTACAACCAGGGGTGGGGTAACCATGGGGACTACAACATTGGTTTCGGGAATACCGGGGTCAATAACTTCGGGTTCGGTAACACCGGGAGTAACAACATCGGGTTCGGGTTGTCCGGGGACAATCAGGTCGGGTTCGGGGCGTGGAATTCGGGTTCGGGGAATGTGGGGTTGTTCAACTCCGGGAGTAACAACATCGGGTTCTTCAACTCGGGGTCAGGCAACTTCGGGATCGGTAACTCGGGGTCGTTCAACACCGGTGTCGCGAACACGGGGTCGGCGAACACGGGCTGGTTGAACTCCGGAGTGTTCAACACCGGCTGGGCCAACGCGGGTACCTACAACACCGGCGGCTACAACACCGGCTCGTTCAACTCCGGCTTCGCCAACCCCGGTGATGTCAACACCGGGTCCTACAACACCGGCGACACCAACACCGGCTGGGCCAATACCGGCAACATCAACACCGGCGCCTACAACTCCGGCAACGAAAACAACGGCTTCTACTGGCGCGGCAACCGCCAAGGCCTCATGGAAGCCGACTACACCCTCACCATCCCCGAAATCCCCCTCACCCTCGGCGGCGGCGGCATCATCAAGCTACCCATCACCGGGGACATCACTGGGCTTACCGTCAACCCGTTCACGGTTAACGGAGGCGGCGGCCAACCAGTCCAGGTCGACCTCGAACTCACTGCCGACGCCGAAACCGGCGGGTTCGAAATCACCATCCCACTGCCGGACCCGTTCCCCAACATCAGTGTTTTCGTTGACGGACTACCGATCAGTCTGGACATACCGCTGCGGTCCGAACTCGATCCCATCCGAGTTCCCACGATCAGAATCGGCACCATCCCGCTCAATCTCACCCTCGGCAGCGACACCACATCCCTCAACCTGACAGTCGACGGATTGGTCGGCCCGATCCTGGCCCCGATCATCCATGCGCCATCGATGCCCGGCTTCGGCAACTCCACCGACTTTCCGTCGTCGGGCTTCTTCAACTCCGGTGACGGCGGTCTGTCGGGATTCGGCAACTACGGCGAGATCATCTCCGGCATGTCCAACGTCGGCTCGATGGTCTCGGGTTTCCAGAATTACGGTGGCAACCTGCTCTCCGGCTTCACGAACCTGGGCAGCGCGATATCGGGCATCGGGAACACCAGCGACCTTGACATCGCGGTATCCAGCTTCATCTCCGGCGTCGGGAACATCGGCCGCCGGCTTTCCGGGCTCTTCCTCGAAGGCATGGTGCCGTAGGCGCCAGACGGGGACCTTCTCAGCCGGCGAGCTCCAACAAGTAGGGTTTCACCAGCGAATCAGGGTTCCCGGGGGAGGGACCCTCCCGGGAAGGAGCAGCGCGCATGGGACTGCTGGACAAAGCCAAGGACTTGCTGGCGCAGAACGCCGACAAGGTAGAAACCGCGATCGACAAGGCCGGCGAGTTCGTCGACGAGAAGACCCAAGGCAAGTACACCGACACCATCCACAAGGTGCAGGAGGAAGCCAAGAAAGCCGCCGGCTCCGGGGCCGGCGGCGGTCAGCCGGGTTAACGGCGGATGGCTAAGCTTTCCGGCTCCATCGACGTACCGCTGCCGCCGGAAGAGGCCTGGCGGCACGCCTCTGATCTGAGCCGGTTCCGGGAGTGGCTGACCATCCACAAGGTGTGGCGCAGCAAGCTGCCCGAAGTGCTGGAAAAGGGCACTGTCATCGAGTCGTATGTCGAGGTCAAGGGCATGGCTAACCGGATCCGGTGGACCATCGTACGGTACAAGCCTCCCGAGGGCATGACACTCGACGGCATCGGCGTTGGCGGAGTCAAGGTGAAGCTGATCGGCAAGGTCGCGCCCAAGGGTGAAGGTTCCGTCGTCAGCTTCGACGTGCACCTCGGCGGCCCAGCGTTGTTCGGGCCGGTCGGCATGGTCGTCGCCGCTGCGCTCCGGACTGACATCCGCGAATCTCTGCAGAACTTCGTCAGAGTTTTCACCCGGCCCGATCCGGGTACGAACGGCGACAGTGTCGTCCACCGCTGATCGCTTAGTAAAGCTGCTCCGAACCGCCGCAGGCATCGATGTGCCGGTGCGCATCCGGGCCTGGGACGGTAGTGAGGCCGGCCCGAGCCCCGGACCAGTGCTGGTGATTCGTTCGCGTCGAGCGCTTCGTCGATTGTTCTGGCGTCCAGGCGAACTGGGCCTGGCGCGGGCCTATGTGACCGGCGATATCGATGTCGACGGCGACCTGACCGATGGGTTGCGACGGGCGTGGCGCCTGGCCCGGAGCCATCCGGTTGCCGCCATTTCGGCGCGCAGTCGGGCAGCGGCGGCGCTGCAGGCGACGCGGCTTGGTGCGGTGGGCCTGCCGCCAAAGGCGCCGGCCAGCGAGGCACGGCTGTCCGGTCGACTGCACACGCGGGGGCGGGATCGGGCCGTGATCGCGCACCACTACGACTTGTCGAACGACTTCTACCGATTGCTCCTCGACGACCACATGGCTTACTCGGCAGCGTATTTCACCCATGAGGGGCAATCGCTGCACGATGCGCAGACGGCCAAGTTGAATCTGATCTGCGACAAGCTCGAGCTCAAACCGGGGATGCGCCTACTCGACGTCGGCTGCGGCTGGGGATCGCTGGTCCTGCATGCTGCGCAGCACTACGGCGTGCACGCCACCGGCATCACGTTGTCCGCCCAGCAGCGCGACTTTGTCGCCGCCCGCGCCGCCGAGCGCGGCCTCACCGACAGCGTCGAGGTCCGGCTACAGGACTACCGCGACTTCGGCGAACTCACGACATCCCAGGATGCATTCGATGCGGCCGCCTCCATCGAGATGGGCGAGCACGTCGGCGAAGAGCTCTATCCGACCTACGTCGGCATTCTGCACCGCGCCCTCAAACCCGGCGCGGCCCTGCTGTTGCAGCAGATGTCCCGACACCACGATGCCGCGCCGGGCGGCGGCGCCTTCATCGAGGCCTACATCGCGCCCGACATGCATATGCGCCCGCTGTGGCAGACGTTGCGGCACTTACAGAGTGGCGATTTCGAGATCCGATCGGTCGAGGCGATGCGCGAGCAGTACGCGCGCACCGCTGAGCACTGGATCGACACGCTGGAAGGGCGCTTCGGGGAGTTCGTGACCTTACTCGGCGAAGAGACCGCCAGGGTGTGGCGGCTCTACCTGGCCGGCGGGATGCTCGCCTTCGAGGAGGGCCGGATGGGCGTGGATCAGATCCTGGCTCGCAAGCCGCGATGAATTTCTGGTTCGGGCTGAGTCGATATCCGTGAACCGACCGAACCAAGGAGTAACTCGTGCCCACACGTGACGGCGCCCCACTGGGCGCGCCCTGCTGGATCGACTTGACCACATCCGATGTCGATCGCGCCCAAGACTTCTACGGCACCGTCTTCGGGTGGACGTTCGAGTCCGCCGGGCCGGACTACGGCGGCTACATCAACGCGGCCAAGGACGGCCGTCCGGTCGCCGGCCTGATGGCCAACAACCCCGAATGGCAGACGCCGGACAATTGGGCCACCTACTTCCACACCGCCGACATCAACGCCACCGCCGCAGCGGTTTCCGCGGCCGGCGGGACGGGCTGCATCGAGCCCATGGAGGTACCAGCTAAGGGCTTCATGGCGCTGGCCACCGATCCGTCGGGTGCGACTTTCGGCACTTGGGAGCCATTGGATCACTCCGGCTTCGAAGTGATCGGTGAGGCCGGCGCGCCGGTCTGGCATCAGTTGACCACGCGCGACTTCCGCGCCGCCGTCGATTTCTACCGCGAGGTGTTCGGGTGGCGCACCGAGCAGGTCAGCGACACCGACGAATTCCGTTACACCACAGCCTGGTTTGGTGACCAACAATTGTTAGGCGTGATGGACGGCACCGGGTTTCTTGCCGACGACGTGCCATCGCAATGGAGCACCTTCTTCGGTTCAGCGGATGTCGACAAGACACTGCAACTGATCACCGAGAATGGTGGCGCCATCCTTCGCGATGCTGAGGACACTCCCTACGGGCGCCTCGCGGCGGCGACTGACCCGACCGGAGTTCCGTTCAACCTGTCTTCGTTGGAGGGTTAGGCGCCGAACACCACGCTGGTGTGACGCTGGCCGCCGAGCGCCACGCTGCTGTGACGCTCGGGGCGGCGCGTCGGCTAACCTCGCTGTCATGCCCCGCCGCCTACGTCCTGGTTGGCTCGTGGCGCTTTCTGCCGTGGTCATTTTGGCCAGCACCTGGATGCCGTGGTTGACGACGAAGGTCGACGGCGGCGGGTGGGCCAATGCGATCGGAGGCACTCACGGCAGTCTGGAACTGCCGAGGGGATTCAGCGCGGGACAGCTCATCGTGCTGCTGTCGTCGACGTTGTTGGTGGCCGGCGCCATGGCCGGCCGCGGGCTGTCAGTACGGGCGGCTTCGATTGCCGCGCTGAGCATTTCGCTGCTCGTGCTGGGGCTGATGGCGCTGTACTACCAGCGCAATGTCAATGCGCCGGTGGCGGCCGAGTACGGGCTCTATGTCGGTGCGGCCGCGGCGGTGTGCGCCGTGGCGTGCGCGCTGTGGGCGGTGGCTTCGGCGGCGCTGGGCGGCCGGCGCTAATTCGCGCTCGCGATGCCCTGCGCCCCGCTGCGCCAAAGCCGCTGTCCGCTAGTCCCGAACGGTGTACCGTTCGGCGCATTGGCGGCGAGCGCCACTTATACAACATCGTTGGCGCGTGATTGGGCCGGGGGGCCGAAGACATGCCCTATGTGGCAGCACATCCCGAGGTAATGGCCGAGGCGGCAGATGCCGTGGCTGGTTTCGGATCGGCGATCGACGAGGCTGGTGCGGCGGCCGCGGCGCGTACCACGACATTGGCGGCCGCGGCCGCCGACGAGGTGTCGACCGCCGTCGCGTCGCTATTCTCCGCGTATGGCCTTGGCTACCAGCAGGTCAGCGCCGAGGTGGCGAAGTTTCATCGGCAATTCGTACAGACGTTGAGTGCCGCAGCGGGTGCCTACGCCAGCGTCGAGGCGGCGAGCGCTAACGCGCTGGCCGCCGCGGGGCAGCAGACGTTGAGCGCGGTCAACGCGGCTAGCGGCGTCACTGTTACCGCACCCGTGGCCGCAGGCGCTAATACTCCGTTGGGGAATGGCATCGCGCTGATCATGGGCGGCAGCGGAATTCCGACGCCATACCTGCGCTATGCCGAGAGTGCGGCCATGCTTTACCTTCAGCCGCACGGCTTCACCGGCATCGCAAAGGTTCTCACCACACCTGAGCTGATCGGCCACACCGACACCACCATGGCGGAGGGCTCACGGATTCTGACTAACGCGATCGTCAGCCAGATTCAAGCGGGGAACGTAGACGCGGCGAATCCGGTCGTAGTCTTCGGTTACTCGCAGAGTTCCGCAATGTCGACATTTACGATGCAGCAACTCCACGCCCTAGGTGTGCCAAGCGACTTGGTGCACTTTATGTTGGTCGGCAATTCCGCCAACCCCAACGGGGGCATTATGTCCGCCTTCGACATTCCGCCAGGCACCAGGCTGAACATCCCCGCATGGGATCTCACTTGGGGTAATCCGACGCCGAACAATCTCTACCCCACTGACGTCTACACGCTCGAATACGATGGTTATGCCGACTTCCCGCGCTACCCGATCAACATATTTTCAGATCTCAACGCAATTGCGGGTGGCATAACGAAACACCTTGTCTACCTGGGCCTTGAACCTAGTCAGATCACCAACGCAATTCCGTTGCCGACATCAGGCGATACCATGGTGAATTACTACATGATCCCGTCGGAAGGCCTGCCAATACTGGACCCACTGCGGCTGATTCCGATCATCGGACAGCCGATCTACGATCTGCTGGAGCCAGATATGCGGATACTGGTGAACTTGGGCTACGGCGACGTTTATCACGGGTGGAACCAAGGTCCGGCCAATGTAGAAACTTCTATCGACCTGTTCCCCACCGAACTCGACTGGTCTGCCGTCCCTCCCGCACTGGCAAACGGCGCGCAGCAGGGTGTCACCAACTTTTTCAATGATCTGCTGAATCCCGACACGTACCGGATCACGCCTCTGGTGCAAAATCCGGTGTTAGCGCCGCTCGTCTCCGCCGCCTACCGAGGCGGCATCATTAACAACCCACACCCGACTTCCCTGTGGGACTTATTCGCCTCATGGGTAACCACACCCCCTGAATCCGCGTGACGCACTTACCTAGGCGATCAGCGGAATCGTGACGATCGCTGCGGTTAGTCCGGGAACTCGTGTTTCCCGGAAGCGGAACTGCCGGCGGGCTCGTTGGCTCCGTAAACGAACGGCGCGAACACCACCTCGCGGCCATCAGGATCGCGATAGGTGACCGCGCCCGTCGCCTCCCAGTACGGGTGCTGCTGCACCGGTTGCACCCCAGCGGCCTGCAGGCCGGCGATCGCGGCCTGCTGCGCCTGGCGGTCCGGGAAGTACAGACACAACTGGTCGTGATGGTCCAGCGATACCGGATCGACCGCCTCCACCACCTCCATCGTCAGATTCGAACTCGGCAGGCCGAAGATGGCGCCGTTGCTGCCGTAACTTTCGCCGAATGTCTCATACAGCGGTAGCCCTACGAGCTCACGGTAGAACCGCACCGTCTCATCGAAATTCGCCGAGCGACGGGCGAATCGGATAGATCCGATAGACGCCAATTGGGTAGGCCAACGCGTTGTCCGACGCGGTTTCGGGGCGCTCATTGTTGGAGATACGCAGCCGGGTTACAAGCCGACGGCTTCGGCCGCGGATTCTGTTTGGTCCCAGCGCCGCAGTTCCGAACCGGCCACCCATGTCGAGTGCGTGCCGCTGCTAATACGTTCTGGCAGCGCCAGTTTGCAGACGGGCCCATCGCCGACCCGCGCCGCGTCGAACACCAGGCAGTAGGACGCGTCGGCGTTCATGTCGGTGGTCAAGGTGACGAGGTAGCCGTCGTCCTCAGCTGTGCTGCCCACTCGGGGCGCCATCGCTGACTCGCTGCCGTAGACGCCGTCACCGAGCGAATAACGCTCCTCGGTGCCGGTCAGCAGGTCGTGCTTGACCAGGCCGTCGAACAAGAACCAACCCGGTTTGCCGGTGGCGGCGTAGGCGTAGCGGTACTTGCTGGAGGCGTAGTCGGCGTTGATGGTGCCGAATTCGGTGACGGAGTCCGACAGCGGACCTTCCTTCACCTCACCGGTAACCATATTCAGCCGCCACCGGTGCAGTCGGGCATCCATCCGATCAAGCGCCAGGAATCGAAACAGCTTCTCCCACTTGCCGGCTGGGCCGGCCCCGCTTTCCAACGGTTGGGGTGAGCCCTCGAAGAAGCCGTCCAGGACAATCTCGTCGCCGTCCTCGTAGGCGTTGGTGAAGTGCAGCACGTAAGTCGGGTCGGCCTCGAACCAGCGGATGTCGGCAGTGTCGCCCCGGCGCGGAATCACCGCGAAGCGGGACGGGATTTCCGGGAAGAAGCGCGGCAGGTGTACTCGTTGGTCGAGCAGTTGGGGATCCCAGAACAGCGGGAAGTCATTGAGGATGGCGTAGTTCTCGGTGAACGCCATGTCGTGGGGGAGTCGTGGCCCGGGCAGTGGGATGTCGACATAGTGGGCCAGATCGTTATTCTTGTCGACCACGCCGTACCGCATGTACGGGTCCTGCTTGCTGTAGTTGAAGAACAGCAGTTCACCGGTCTTGTTGTCTACCTTGGGATGTGCCGATACACCCCAATCCGCCGGAAAGTGCCCGTTCCAACTCTCCTTGCCCAGCGTATTGGCCGAGTACGGGTCCACCCGGTACAGATCGCCGCACTGGTAGAAGCTGGTCAACGCTATGCCACGGTGCACGACGACGTCGGTGCTCGAGGCGTCTTTCATCAATTCCCTGGCGCCCCAGCCTTTTTCCTTCTTGGCGAACTGCACGGGCTCGGCCAGGCCAGGCCACAGCGGTTCGCCCGCGTCGTTTTCCGCGTGAAAACCATCGGTTTGAATGAAACGGTTGCGGTAGAAGGCTTTTCCGTCGCGGAAGCCCACCACGTGCAGCATGCCATCGCCATCGAACGGGTGATACGTCTTGAACGCCGGATGCAGCGGGTTCTCTGTGTTGCGCAGGTAGATGCCATCCAGATCGCTAGGAATTTCGCCTTCCACCGCGGTCAGGTTGTCGGCGTCCCACTCCGTGGTCTGCGGCCGCCACGGTCCGGTTCGATACGGGTGATCGTCGTCTTCGGGCAGTGTCGAGAGGTACTTGCCGACAACCTCAACATCCATGTCACACCTCTTGGCTCGCGCTGACAACAAAACTGACGGTGGTGGCGGTGCTGCCGCCGAAGTTCAAGGTGCCGAACTTGCGTGCGCCCTCGACTTGGTAGTCGCCCGCGGCGCCACTGACCTGTTTGGCCGCGTCGAGCAGCATCCGTACGCCGGTGGCTCCGACCGGATGTCCGCCGCCGATCAAACCCCCACTGGGATTGATCGGGAGCCGCCCGCCGATCTCGATCTCGCCGTTCTCGATGGCCTTCCACGATTCGCCGGGGCCGGTCAGTCCGATGTGGTCGATCGCCAGGTACTCGCTGGGCGTGAAGCAGTCGTGCACCTCGAACCCGTCAACATCGTCGAGGGTCACTTCGGCGCGGCGCAGGGCGTCGAGCACCGCGGACCGCACGTGCGGCAAAACGTAAGGATCGTCGGCCGCCCGGTCCAGTTTCTGCCGCAGGCCCAGCCCAACGGTGCGATGTCCCCAGCCGTCGATGCGGCCGATCGGCCGTGCCTCAGGATGCTCCCTCAGGTACGCGTCGTTCACCAGCACCACTCCGGCGCCACCATCTGTCATCTGGCTGCAGTCCAGGCGACGCAACCGGCCTTCGGTGATCGGATTGGTCGCATCGTCATCGGTGATCGGGTCCGGCACAGTCCAGGCCCGGGTCTGCGCGTTCGGGTTGCGCCGCGCGTTGGTGTAGTTGACCTGCGAGATCGCCCGCAGATGGACGTCATCCAAGCCGTAGCGCCGGTCGTATTCGTCGGCGACCTGGGCGAACATCGACGGCCACAGGTAACGAGCCTCGGCCCCCTCGTGGCCCGTCCAGGCTGCCGCGCCGAGATATTGGGCTGCCGTATCGCCGGGAACCGTCTTTTCCAATTCGAGGCCGATGACCAATGCGGAGTTGTAGGCACCGGAGCGCAGGTCCGCCATCGCAGCCAGGGCCGCCACGCTGCCCGAGGCGCACGCCGCCTCGTGCCGCGAGGCTGGCGTGTCCCAGAGTGCGTCGCACACCGTTGCCGGCATGGCGCCGAGGTGGCCCTGTGTGGCGAACATCTCACCGAACGCATTGCCGACATGGACGACGCCGATCTCCTCGGCGCCCGTCCGGGCTTTGGTGAGCGTGTACTCCACTACCTCCGCAGTCAGGGCGGCGAAGTCACGCTGCTCCCGGCTGAGGTTGCGAGCGAAGTCGCTCTGGTAGCCGCCCAGAATCCATACGCCAGCAGACGAGCCATCCATATTCGGCACGGTACTCCCAGGTGGGCGCCCACTTTGCGGCATGTGCTGCCGCGAACCGAACTGGCCCCAAATTAAAGCGGTCCCGTCGGCTCTCGGGCTGAACCGACGGGACCTGGGTGGGCGTATTGGCCGGCCGACACCCCCACCTCTCTTGGATCATTGCCATCATTGGGGCAAGACAAACATCCGAATCTGACACTTGCGCTTCCTGTATCGCCGTTTCGGCTCTTAACTTGGTCAAACACAATGAGTTTGGCGCGTGTCGTCTGTTGACATACCTTTCGGTATGGAAAAGGTGCGCCGGCCTCAGACCGGATTGTTGGCTTCCGGGCCCGGCCCGGCAGCGGGCTGCTGGATGACGACCACCGTGGGTTTGCGCTGGGGTTGTTCCTCGGTCGCGTCGTTATGAGGCGTTCTACTGCCTGCACCGGAACCCCCGCGTCCGGCCAACCCGGCCAGGGCCATCCCGCTCAGCAGGCCGGCCGGAACCCCGGCCAGATCCGGCTGGACCGGACTGACACCGGCGCCGGGCAGCGACTGGACGGCAAGCCTGATCTCCGGGGCTGCGATCGTCCAACTGTGCGGCACCTTCAGCCCGCCGATCAGCGCCCCGTGGCCCACCCCCGCGGACGCGGTGCCTCCGATGAGGACTGGCGCCGGTCTCGACACCGTGCCGAGACTCTGAGTCGGCACCAACGCGCCGTTGGGATCGGTGACGCCGCGTTGACCGATCTGGAAACTCCAGGGTCTGTTGGTGTTGACGATCGCCAGCGCCAGGCTGGCACTCCCGATCAGGGCGATGTAAATGCCCGCGATGTCCAGGTCCTGGATGGGGCTGGGGAAACCCAGGGTCGCGAAAAGCGGATCGAGTGGTGCCGCCGGCGCTGACAGGCCATGGGTATCGGAGAAAGCCGATCCGAGCGTCGATAGCGTACTTGTGGCGCTTTGCCCCCCGCCCGCGCCGACCGCCTGGGTTTGGCTCGCCGGACCCCACGGGTCGGCGAACTGTGATGGGGGGGTGAACGGTGTCAGCGTCGATGCCGACTCCGAAGCCGCGGCGTAGGTGAACATGGCGGCAGCGTCCTGGGCCCACATCTCGGTGTACTCGGCCTGCAGGGCCTCGATCGCGGGGCTGTTCTGGCCAAGGAAGTTGGTGGCGGCCAGTGAGGTCAACTGGCTGCGGTTGGCCGTGATCAGCGGCGGCGGCACCGTCGACGCATAGGCCGCCTCGAACGCCCCCGAGGCCCTCCTGGCGTGATTGGCCGCTTGCTCGGCCAGCGCAGCGGCGGCACCCAGCCACCGCGCAAAAGGCGCGACCGCGGCCACCATTGACGCCGACGCCAGGCCCAGCCAGGATTCCGCGGCAAGGCTCGCGAGCACCGATGCATACGAATCCGCTACCGGATGAAGTACTGCTGCCAGCCCATCCCAGGCGTTGGCTGCGGTCAGCATCGACCCGGCGCCCGGGCCTGCGTACATCCGTCCGGAGTTGATTTCCGGCGGCAACAGCCCGTAGTCCATAGCCTTATCCGGCCACGTTCGCACGGGCGATCACCAACGACATCAGACCCTCCTCGAGCACTACCGTGACACAGCTTGTCGCCATAGTCGCAGAGAACCCGAAGCGTCCGCGCCGCAAAGATTTAAACTCACGTTGGGTTGAAATACAGACTTCTCCGCGGGCCGCGCGGCTGCCGATTACGCGGCGGTTGGGGTGGGGTCGAGACCGAGCGCAATCGTCAGTTCCAGCACCGTCCGCGGGTCGCTGAGACGGTCGCCGTAAAGCTCGCGCAGTTGGCTCATCCGATAGCGGACGGTTTGGGCGTGGACGAACAAGTCGGCTGCCACTGCGTCGCGGCGACCCTGATGTAGCACCCACGATCGCAGCGTCTCGGTCAGCCGGTCTGCGGTATTCGACGGCAGTTCGGCCAACGGCGCCAGTGCGCGGGCGCGCAGGTCGCTTGCGGCTTCGCGGTCGGCGCCGAGCACGATTTCGACGAGATGGTCATCGGTGTCGATGGCAAAGTTTTCGCTGGATCCCTTGGAGCTCAACAAGTCCCGTGCCCGCATCGCTCGCTGGTAGGACGAGCGAACGTGCTGCCACGGCCGGGCCGGACCTACCAACGCCTTTCGGCCGGCAAGGGCCGACAGTAATCTGCGCCGTGCGGTGCCCCCCATGTCGGGGACCAGCAAAGCCGCGAGCGCCTCCGCGGCGTCCACCCCGGGCAGGTCTTCGGACAGTTGCAGCGTCGACTGCCCGAATTGCGCTGCCAGGCCGCGTGTTTGAGTCAATGGAACCAACACTGCCGTCAGGGTCTCGGGGGGCTGCCAGCCCGCCTGGTCGGCGCCGGCAAGCAAGGTCGCCGCTGGTTCGCCGGCCAGCAGATCCTGGGTCAACCGGTCGAGGTAGCGCTGGCGAACCAGGCCTGTGGTGGCCAGTTCGTCAGCGTGCCCGGACACGCTGGATGCCGACAGTTCATCGATATAGGCGAACACCAACTCGGCGAAACCGGCGATCGTGACCGCCGGGAGTCCCGCGCTGACCGCTGTCGTGGACAACTCGCGCCAGGCGATCCGCGCGCCAACCCGAAAAGCGGACAGCAGCGCATCGATCGAGCGACCCTGCCGGGCCTCCCCGCGGCCAAGCTCGTAGGCGCCATCGAGGGCCGCGAACAGCGAAGCCCCAGCATCGGTGTCATCGGGGCGGGTGGCTAGGCGCAGGAACACCCCCAGTGATGTCTGCACCGCATTCTCGATGATCTGGCCCATCCGGCCACTGAATGCGTCGGTGTAGCTCGGCACTTCGACGGTGATCGCGGTCACGGTTCGCTCTGCCATCGCCGGCAGGATCGCCTCCAAGGCCCTGACCACGGGTTCGTCCAGCTGCAGCCCGGTCAGACGGATGGATGGACCCGTCATTTTTATTCCTTCCGAACAAAAACATGCTGGATTTTCACGCGGTGCAGTCAAGACTTTACATCTACAGATAACGATTATGGAGTTATGACCGCACTGGCACCTCAATTGGCTCCCCGGACCGACGTTGTCGGCGCGCTGCGCGAACGAGTGGTGAGGTTTGCCGAGCGGGTCACCACGCCGCTGGTTCCCGCCGACTACTTCGACGTCATCGACCCGCTGCGTTCGCAGGTCGACCTGCGCGGGCGCATCGTCGCGATCAACCCGGAAACCCGCGACGCCGCCACGTTGGTGATCAAGCCCGGGCGCGGCTGGCGTCCCCATCTGCCCGGCCAGTACGTCCGCATCGGCATCGACGTGGACGGTGTGCGGCAGTGGCGGGCCTACTCGCTGACCTCCAAGACTCATCGGCGCGACGGATGCTTCGCGGTCACGGTGAAGGCGATCCCGGACGGCGTGGTCAGCAATCACCTGGTCCGTCGGGCCACCGTCGGCACGGTCGTCCAACTCGATCAGGCCGCGGGCGAATTCACCCTCGGCGACCAGTCGCCGGCCAAGATTCTGTTCCTCACCGCCGGCAGCGGCATCACTCCGGTGATGGGGATGCTGCGCAACATGGCCAACATGGATAGTGCCGCCCCGGACATCGTGGTCGTGCACTCCGCGCCCACCTCCGACGACGTCATCTTCGGCTGGGAGTTGCGCATGCTGGCGCGTCAAGGCCGAATCCGGTTGGTGGAGAAGCACACCGACACCGACGGGATGCTCGACGTCGCGAGTCTCGGCGATCTCGTCGGCGATTTCGCCGAACGTGAGACGTGGGCCTGTGGCCCGACCGGATTGCTCGACGCGCTCGAGCAGCGCTGGGCCGACGACGGTATCGCCGACCGGCTACACATCGAGCGCTTCCGCCCCGCGGTCATCACCGCCGGCGAGGGCGGCACCGTGACCTTCGCCAAGACTGGCAGCGTCGTGGACGCTGATGGATCTCAGACCCTGCTCGACGCGGGTGAGTCCGCTGGTGTGCTGATGCCATCGGGATGCCGGATGGGCATCTGCTTCGGCTGCGTCGTGCCGTTACGTCAAGGGGCCGTGCGTGATCTGCGTAACGGCGAAATCACTACTGCAACCGACGGCGATGACGCCCGATCACAGGTCCAAATCCAAACTTGCGTCTCTGCTGCCGCAGGTGCTTGCGAACTCGACCTCTAAGGATCCGAAATGACTACCGTTCAGAATTCCGCCGTTGACCCGACCGCTCACCTTTCCGACGAGGACATCGAAAACCTCGGCCGCGAACTCGACGCCATCCGCGCGCATGTTCTCGCCAGCCGCGGAGAGCGCGACGCCGCCTACATCCGCAACGTCATCAACGGTCAGCGCAGGCTCGAGCTGGCCAGCCGGACGGTGCTGCTGTTCTCGCTGTTCCCGCCGGCCTGGCTTGTCGGCACGGCCGGTCTGTCGATCTCCAAGATCGTCGAAAACATGGAGATCGGGCACAACGTGATGCACGGTCAGTGGGACTGGATGCGCGACCCCAAGATCCACTCCACCACGTGGGAGTGGGACAACGCCTCGCCGTCCGACATGTGGAAGCACTCGCACAATGAGGTCCACCACACGTACACCAATGTTCTTGGCAAAGACCATGATCTGGGCTACGGCATCATGCGGGTCGACGAAGATCAACCGTGGAAGCCGTTCTACCTCGCTCAGCCGCTGTGGAATTTCATCAACGCGTGCCTGTTCCAATACGGTATTGCCGCATACGATCTCGAGATCGGCAAGCACCTCAAGGGTCGCGGTGACAAGGACGAGTTCCAGCGTCAGAGCAAGAAGGTGTTGGCCAAGGTGCGCAGGCACATGATGCGCGACTACGTGCTGCACCCGCTGATGTCCGGGCCTTCGGCCGGGACCACGGTGGCCGCGAACCTGACTGCGAACCTGGTGCGCAATCTGTGGACGCACTCGGTGATCATGTGCGGGCACTTCCCGGAAGGTGTTCAGACGTACGAGAAGACGTCCATTGAGGGCGAAACCCGTGGGCAGTGGTACCTGCGGCAGATGCTCGGCTCGGCCAATATCTCCGGAAATACCTTCATGCACTTCATGACTGGCAACCTGTCCTTCCAGATCGAGCACCACCTGTACCCGGACCTGCCCAGTAACCGCTACCAGGAGATCGCACCCAAGGTGCAGGAGTTGTTCGAGCGCTACGGGTTGACCTACACGACGGGATCGCTGCCGCGTCAGGTCGCCTCGGCCTGGAAGAAGGTCATCCGACTGTCGCTGCCGAATGACTTCGGGCGCAAGGCGGCCCGCAAGACCGTTCACGCGATCCAGCCGGACACCATCTTGCACGCGATCTTCCCGAAGTCGCGGCCCGAAGCACAGGCGGCCTAATTTAGGCAAGGTCTATGAGCCCGCTTCGTTGACGGGCGCCCGCTCAGGTGCGGCTGGTAACTTCGGGAGGGGCGGGGGAAAGTAGCCCACGCAAACAATTAAGCAATTACGGAAGTGGGTACAGGCTTTTATGCTGCTGCGCAACGATGCTCCCCGTGTTGGTGAAGCCCCGCGGAAGCTCATGCTCGGCTACAGCGGAGTGCTGGCGTTCACTGCCGGATTCGTCAACGCGGTCGCCATCTTGATCTTGGCGTTCCCGGTCGGCAACGTGACCGCAGTCACTACGCAGCTGGGCATGAACACTGCCAACCCGTGGCTCTACGAGGGGCATCTGCTCGCGGGAATCGTGCTCGGGTTTCTCATCGGGGCGGCGGCCGCGGGCGCGATTCTGGCCCCCACCCGGGCGTTGGTGGGCGTGCGCCAGGCCGCCGTGTTGGTTCTCGAAGCGCTGCTGCTGGTGCTGGTCGCTACCGGTATCGAAGTGTCGACATTCAAATTGGAGATTGCCGCACTCGGTATCGAGCAGACAACAGTTCAGGCGATGTTCGCTGCGACTGCCCTGGGCATGCAGAATGCGCTGACGTCCAACTTCCGCGGAATGGCCGTCCGTACCACACACTTCACCGGCACCGTCACCGACCTGGGGCTGATGCTCGGTCGAAGCCGTTTGCACGGGATCGAGAAGTGGAAAGCCGCCATCCTCACTGCGACGTTCGTGCTGTTCCTGGTGGGTGGTGTAGTCGGGTTGGTCGCTGGTGCGCGCTTCGGCGGGTACGCGCTTCTTGTCCCCGCCATGACCTGCGTGATGTTGGCGGCCGCCAGCGTCGTGCACAGTGGAGAGCACGGCGAGCCGGATGACGACCAAGAGCCGGGTGAGTCTGAGGCCGACGAGTCCGAGGCAGACGAGGCGACCGCCGAACCGAAAGGTGCTCAATTCTGCGGCACCGGAGCCTCTTCGAAGGGCTCCTCGACGGAGTCATAAGACTGCCGTGCCCAGTTCCGAAACGTCATGATCGCCGACTCGCCCTGTGCGAGCTTGGGCCTGTCGCGGTAGATCTTGGCCTCCCAGATCGGGATGTCCTGCTCGATCTGCTTACAGAAGTCGCGCGCGAATCCCTGTCCCATCCGGGTCATCTCGCCGGTTTCCGGATCAATCGCGACGAAGAAGGTGTATCGAGCCTCGACGTACTCGCCGTCGATGGGGGTAACCGTGAGGATGGTGCAAGACTGGCCCAGTCCGCGGTGCCGGACCACATCGACGCCCAGGCCGAACAATTCAGAATCCACTGCTCCCGACACGGGGCCGCGCGGAGTTTCGAAATTGACTTCCGCGACCGCTCGAAACAGGTTCCCATCCTGCTCGACATGGAGGGCGCCGAACGCGGAGACGCCGTGCACCGTGGCGAAATGAGCGATGTCGACAGTGTTTTCGAACACTTCCTGCGGATGTGAACGAAATGTCCACCGAGCGTGGTCGGGAGCATGGAAAAGAAATGCGGCATCATCGCTTTCGGGGATCTTCGGCAGCTCCCACTCCGGGGGCTCGCCGATTGCCGAGTGCCAAACGAAGATGATGCCTGCCCGTTCCACGGTCGGCCAGCTGCGAAGTTTGGCGGTCGGATTGGGGCGCTTGGCATATGGAATCTCGGTATTGGCGCCCTCGCCGCTGAAGCTCCAACCGTGGAATGGGCAGACGACGCAGTCGTCGCGCACCGATCCACCGACCCCGATGTCGGCTCCCAGGTGCGGGCAGTAGGCGTCCAACACATACGCGGTCCCCGAGGTGCCGCGATAGCACACCAGCTGCCGGCCAAAGTAGTGCAGCCCGACAACGTCGCCTTCGTGGACGTCGTGGCTGTAGGCGACCTGGAACCAGCCCTTCGGGTATTCCGCGAAGGGGAACCGTGGCACAGTGCGACGCTTCGGGCCGAGCTCCATTTTATTATCATAGTAAAGAAAGGGGATCGACCCGCCACCAGCCCGAAAGGTGGCGGGCCGAAGCCTCGCCTGGCAAGGCCTCCACCGTTGTGGTCTTGCCGTGCAACCAGTTCAGCGTGTGGGGTGCGCTACCGATCCCAACTTCAGGATCGGCAGTTGGGGAAGATCGGTGCGCACCACCCCGGCGGAGGCGGGGGCGGAAAGCCTTCGATGATGGTCGAATTGGTCACCGGGCTGTTCTGGTCGAAGTACCAGGGGTGGCAGACGCTACGGTCCCAGTTGGGCATGTGCCGCATTTCCGGTGAGCCCGGACACCATTGGTAGGTGCAACTGTTGGTAGGGCTCGGCCTGGTCCCGCCGTCCTCACACACCATGGGTGCCGGCTGCGCCTCGGCGGCGGCTTCGCTCAGGCCCAGGCCGACGACCGTGGCGCCACCGGCCAGGACCGCCCAGGCCACCGTTCGATTCAGGTTGGTCCGCATTCTTGACCGCCTCTCATACTGCTGTGGATGATGAGATTCAGCCTGGCGGCGCACGCATGCGCGACGGTCACGAGAATCTTGCGAAATTCTTGCGTCCGAGTGTTTCTGAGCGGTTGAGGGAGAGTCTTCAGCTGACGCCGAACGTGGGGCCTGCGAACATTTTTCGCGAATTGAGCTACGTAGGGCCCACACTCGGTGCCTGAAAGGCTTTCAGTCGACGGTGGCCCGGTAGGCGGCGACGATCGGTTCGAGTTCGTCAGGCGTCGCGCCGTGCATGATGACCGCGTCGGCACCGTAATCGAACTCTTTGCGGACCCGGTCGACACATTGCTGCGCCGTCCCCGTCGCCGACGGCTCAAGCCATTCGTCGGGGATCAGCGTCGCGATGTGCTCGATCTGTTCGGCGCTGGCCTTGTGGTCAATGCCGCCGTGTACGGACTGCACCACCGTGTCATCGCGGAAGCTTTGCAGCACAGCGGGATCCCAGCCATTGGTGTTGATCAGCAGCTCGCCGTAGCCCTGCAGGTAGGTGGCAAGCCGCGCGACGGTTTTCTTCAGCCTCAGTTCCTCGGGCAGATGATCACCGACGGTGGCAAAGCACGACCACACCCGGACGCTGGCCGGGTCGCGGCCGGCCTGTTCCGCGGCGTCCTTCACTGTTTTGACCGCGCGCTGCAACGTCTCCGGGGTGAAGTAGGTGTGCAGGATGACGTCGTCGAATTCGCGGCCGCCCAGTGCGAGTGTCTTCGGGCCGAAAGCGACGATCGCCAGCCGGATGTCCTCCTTGAAGTCGGGGTCCAAGAAGAGCACCTGGTACTTGCCGATCGGCCCGTCATGATTGAAGACGACCTCGCCATTCCAGAGCTTGCGCATCACCTGCGCGAAGTCCTCCATCTGCGCGGTGGTCACGGCCGGCACCCCGAATGCGTTGTACATGGCCGCGATCCCGCGTCCGAGTCCCAGGGTGAATCGGCCGCCGGACAGACGATGCATGGTGGTGGCCCATGATCCGGTGATGAGTGGGTGGCGTGTGTTGTGATTGGTTGCCGCCGTGGCGATCTGCATTTTGCTGGTTACCGCAAGGGCGGCGCCCGTCAGTGAGGACGCCTCCTTGACGTTCCACCGTTCGGAGATGAAGCCGGTGCCGAAGCCCAGTTCTTCACCGCGGCGGGCTTCGTCCATGAGCGTTGCGGGTCCTTCGCCCCCGGCTCCCGCGAGCAGGTAGTAACCCAGTTCGTCCAGTACTCGTTCAGTCACGTCCAAATCCCTTGCTTGTAGCCACAATTCCATACTTCGGTGATCCGGCCGTCGACGACGCGAAAGATCTCCATGCTCCCGACATCCACCTCGGTGCCATCCTTCAGCTTCATCGGTGACTGATAAACGATGGCGACGTGTTCGCCGTCGTCTCCGGCGACCACCAGATTCAGATCGAAGCGGATGGTCTCGAACATCTCCCAATGCTCGATGATCCGGCTTACCGCCTGCTCGTGGCTGAGTACGACGGAATCGCCCACTTCGTGGCGAATCACGTTGTGGCCCATCAACTCTTCGGCGAGGGCGAAATCCCGCTGATTCCACACCACCAGGTTGTACAACTCGACGACCTCGCGCGCGGTTCGGGTCGTATTGCTCACGCGAATACCTCCAGCGCATTGATCGCGTCGATTGCGGCCACGGCCCGGTCGGTAAGCGCAATGCACAGCCGACGCGACCGCTCCGGTAACGCTTCCCACCCGACCAGGGTGATGACGGGCAACACCATCAAGTACACCGCCGCGAATCTGTAGTGGCGCCATGCTTCTTCGAACCCGTAGTCGTCGATCCCATGTGCGACTAAATGATTCACGTATTCGCTGACCAGCGCCTCATCATGGCCGGCGCGAGCGTCGCTGGGTAAGCCCTGCGTGACGAGGTACGCGATGTCGGCGGCGCCACACCCGCGCGCGGCGAATTGAAAGTCCACTACTTTCATCTGCTGACCGTCAAAGAACAGGTTGTCGGCGCGAATATCGCCATGCAGCAGCATGTCTCGCTCGGTGAGTGCGGGCAGCGCATCGACAGCGCGCTCGGCGAATGCGGCAGCGAACTCCGCGACCGGCGCGGGCACTGGTTGTGTTGTATGGGTGAGATATATCTGCCAGCCTGGCGCGAAGGCGGGTAGTAGCAGATCGCGGGCGATCGGGGTGTCCAAGCTCGGGAACGGCGCCAGTGCGCCGGCGTTCGTGGGGTCGACCGACCAGGCGTGCAGTCCGGCGAGGGCGGCAATGCAGGTGCGCGCCTGACCCATCGACAGGCCGACCAGGTGGTCCGCGTTGACCCAGTCGTGCAGGTCTTCGAGGAGCAGCACGAAGTCGACGGAATCCTCGGCGATGCGCGCGGCATATACCTCGGGCGTCGCCATCGGGGCACGGCCGGCCACGTCGCGGTAGAAGGCCAGTTCCCGGCGATAGCCGCCCAGGAGTTCCATGGCGCCGCGCGCCTCGGACTGGGCGGGCAACTTGGCGACCAAGGTGTCCGGCACGCCGTCCCCAGTGAGGTGCAGTCGGTACAGCAGTGATGAGAAACCGCTGTCCTGCGCGATCCGGTCTACGCGTACATCATCGACGGTCGCGGTCGGCAGTGCCCCGTCGGCGCGGAGAACCTGTGTGAGCCAGCGCGCGTTGATGCCATCGACATCGGCAGGAATCCCCGCGGGAACCGACGCCGCGTTGGTACTCGCCATTGAGTTCCTTAGTTATTTGACGATGCGCAACTAACATAGTTGCGCGATGTCTAATATGCAAGGGTGCCTTCCCCGATTCGTGGGCTTTCCCAGCCGGAAAGAGTCGAGATCTCCAACCGGCGGATGGCGCGTGCCGCCGCCGAGCTGATCGTCGAAAAGGGTTGGGAAGCAACGACAGCCGCCGAGATCGGGCTGCGGGCGGGCTACAGCCGTGCGATGGTGCATGCCAGGTACGGCAGCAAGGATGCGGTGCTCGACGCGGTGTTCATGCGGGAGTACATGGCGCAGCTGAGCCCCGATCTTGACCCGGGAGCGAGTGGGTTGCAGCACGCGCTCGCACATTTCGACCGGATCGGCCAACTCGCAGCGCAAGATCCTGAATTCCTGCGGGCGATGTTCGTGGCCGCGTTCGAGGCGGTCAAGACGACCTCGGCGTTGCGGGCTCGGTCGGTCGGCCAGTTGGTCTCCGGCAGGCAGAAGGTCGAGATCGGGCTGCGCAAAGGGATCGAGGATGGCTCGGTGCGCCCCGACATCGACGTCGATGCGGCCGTTGACGACATCAGTACCGCTGTTTTCGGGGTCGCCTACCACTGGCTGGTACTCGCCGAGAGCTGCGATCTTGGCCTGGGGCTCGAGAGGCTGCGCGCTCGTATCGTCCGGGACTACGGGGCGAAGCGCCGATGACCGCGGAATGGCTCGTGCCCAACTTGTCGAGGACTACTAGCGGAAAAGAAGAAAAATATGCAATTGTTCAATTTATGAATCATCCCCTAGGCAAGTAGACGCCTTGGGTCGATGATGAGTAGAGCGATCGAAGTGGATTGGGGGGAGCTCAGGGGAGGCCGGGGGGCGTTCCCGCGAAACATAAACGTACAAGTATTGGTCAGGCGGCAGTCCAGCCGTCATCGGTGCTGACGCGTTTTGCCGTGGTTGATCGAGGGGGAGCGGACCAGCAAATGCAGCTAACCGCATCGGGCGCTGCCGGGGACATGCGCCGTATGAGCGACTTGGAATCGGTGAACCGCCGCGCCGAGCTGCGCGCCGAAGAGGCGCGGCAGCGAGCTGAGGAGTTGCAAGCGCGCTATCGCGAGCTGACCGGGCAACCCGAAGCCAATCACCAGGAGCTCCAACACGCCCGCCGGGCCGCAATCGCGGCCAAATGCAACGCGGCGGAGGCCAATCAGCACCTGCTCGAGCAGCTTGACCGATCGGCCGCCATCCATCAGTTGGCGGCTGAGGCCCACGACCAAGCGGCAGCTTATGCCCCCGGTTACGTCGATAGGGTCGGGCATTCGCACGCGGCCGAACGGCATCGCGCGGCCGCACGCCGCGATCACACCGTGGCAGCTCAGTTACGAGAGAGCGCGTCGGCGATAGCCGCTGACGGCTGACACCGCGAAAGTGCACTCGGCAGGATTAGCAC
This sequence comes from Mycobacterium sp. IDUB_37, assembly GCF_055419245.1. Classification (NCBI taxonomy): domain Bacteria; kingdom Bacillati; phylum Actinomycetota; class Actinomycetes; order Mycobacteriales; family Mycobacteriaceae; genus Mycobacterium; species Mycobacterium sp. IDUB_37. Next base: position 412,323 of record NZ_JBVAXG010000002.1, read on the forward strand.
AGGCCGGGCAGAAAAATTCTGGCATTGCCACAAGTATCAAAGTTATTCCTCTAGCTGCTCTCTTCTCTCCTGGCTGGTAGCCCAATGAGTTTGTGGCGTTGTACATAACCCTCTACTACTCCAACGGCGGACCGGGTCCGGCTACCCGGCTGGTCCGCATCGACGCCCCCGAGGACGGAGACTGGGATACCTGGTATAGCGCACCGGGTTTCAAGTGGACGGCGGCGGCCGGTTGGGAGCCCTTCCGGATCGCGCAGGGTGAGGTCACGCAGACCGGTGAATACGGCATGATCGACGCGAGCGAAGTCGAACGGGTCCAGCAAGAGATACGCGACTGGATAGCGCGGTACTCCTGATGCACTGTCGTAAAAGGGGCCGAATCGGCCGCAACAAGCTTCTGACGAAATGCCCAAAAACTACGGCGAGCAGCCAATATTTGTGCCCCCGGCAGGATTCGAACCTGCGACACCGGCTTTAGGAGAGCCGTGCTCTATCCCCTGAGCTACGGGGGCTGACAATCGCTTGGAATCGTGGCGGAAGGCCTGCCTCTAGCTGTCGGCTGGGCGATTTCGTACGGTCCGGATGCGCTGCAACACACCTGGGCTCTGGGTGCCGGGCGTGCGGACACAGCCTACCGCCACTTGGGCAACAGTTGCTGCCCGGTCGGTAGGTTGCGGCGATCGGTGAGTCGTTGGCGGGGCACTGTCAGTCGTGCCGGCTTCACTCTGTGGCAGTGATGGCCCGCATTACCGCGGCAGCGACTTCCTCGTCGGTGAGCGTGCTCCGCTCGATGAGGGTGTGCGAAAGCACTGTCCGGACGACGATCTCGGCCGCCTGCTCGGGCGGTAACAGCAGTTGCGAATTCGGCGCGGCGGCAATGGCCGGCGCGACGGTGGCGGCCACAGTCTGGACGACGTTCATCCGGTTGTCGCCGACGAGCAAGACGGCCTGCAACAGCCATTGCGGCTCATGGTCGCGCACGTAGGTGAAGGCGGCGTGGTTTCGCAGATAGCGGAGGGCGGCCAGCACGATCGAGGGCAGCAAGGTCGTCGGGTCGGCCTGCATGTCGAGGTTGGACATGGTGTGAGCGGCCATCTGGTGGATCTCGCGTTGGGCCACCGCGGAAATCAGCCCGTCCTTGTCTCCGAACTCCCGGTAGGCCGTCGCGCGGGAGACGCCTGCCCGAGAAGCGACCCGACTCAGGGTCAAGCCATCGACACCACTTTCGGCAATCAGCTGCAAAGTCGCCTGCGCCAAGGCTTCCGACGAACGTGTTGCGGCCATCACCGGTATTTGTACCGCAGTTAGCTGAGGGGAGCGAGGTAGCTTGACGGCGCGTTCAACTGAGACTAACTTGACGATAAGTCTCAGTTTGCCGGATTCTCAACGCTGAGGAGCGTGCGCAGTGACACATACAGCACAGGCGGCCGAACTGGACTTGTCGAGGTTGCCCGCACTGCAGCGCTATCTGTCGTCCCTGCCGCAGGCGGAACGAGTGCAAGCGACCGACCGACTGGCCGCGCTGGCCGACCACGACCTGCTCAGCCTCGGTGTGAGCGAACCGCAGCGCACTGAACACGACTACTCGGTAGAACAGATCGCGGGGACAATTCCCGCCGCACTATGCGGGACGTTGTATCGCAACGGGCCCGGACGCTGGGAAGATCACACCGGCCGGCCGCTGCACCATCTTTTCGATGGCGACGGCATGCTTTCTGCCTTTGCCATCCGCGACGGCAAAGTCCACTACCGAAATCGCTACGTCCGAACTCGCCACTACCGGGGCAAGTCAGGCACCACACACCTGGGCACCCGGGCCCCGGGCGGCTGGCGCGCGAACATCGGCCGCACGCCGCCAAACCTGGCTAACACTAACGTCGTTGAACATGCCGGACGGCTCTACGCGCTCTGGGAGGGCGGGTCACCGTACGAGATCGACCCGGACACGCTGGAAACCGTCGGTGCCCGTCGTTTCGGTGGTGAGTTGCGAAGGGCGGGTGCCTATTCGGCGCATCCCAGTCGGTGCCCGCGCACCGGCGACATGTTCAACTTCGGCGTCGAGTTCATCCCGCGACCGCACCTCAGCATCTACCGCACCGACCCACGCGGCGATCTGCGGTACCTGCGTTCGGTTGCATTGCCGTACCTGGCCATGGTGCACGATTTCGCCATCACTGCGCGCTACCTGGTGTTCCTGGTGTCGCCGATCGTTGCTGACTTGATGTCGGTGGCCCTGGGCCGCAAGCCGATTGGAGACGCGCTGCGTTACCGTCCGGAGCGTGGGAGTGTCTTCATCCTTATTCCCCGTGACGGCGGAAAGGTCCGCCGAGTCGACTCTCCCGCGGTGTTGCAGTTCCACCTGAGTAACGCCTACGACGACGGCAGCGATGTTGTCGTCGATGCGGTCACCTACGAAAACAGCCAACTGCTCAGTTCGATCGCACGATTCCAGACGCGCTCGCTGCATGACTCGCCGTCGGAATTCACTCGCTTCCGTATCACTGGTTCAGACCGCGTCATCCGAGAGCCATTGAGCGACAGTGTATGTGAGTTCCCCCGGCACCATCCTGATCAAGAGGGGCGTCGATATCGCTACGCCTACTACAACACCCGTCAGCGGCTGTCATCGCTCTACGACTCGATCACCAAGCTGAACCTCGACGACGACACCGAGACGACTTACCTGGCCGCAGATGCGGGCAACAGCTTCTGCGAACCTGTCTTCGTCCCAAACCCAGATCACCCCAACCGATATGCGAAGGCCGAGGACGACGGCTGGCTATTGACCGTCGAATACCAAGCTGCGCAACATATGTCGCGACTGGTCATCCTGGACGCGAAGGACCCCAGCCGCGGGCCGTTGGCTACTGCTCAACTCAGTCATCACATTCCACAGGGTTTCCACGGTAATTTCGTTCACCGGCCGCGCTGAGCCCGCTCACCGCAACTCTGCGATTACCTTTGCGAAGGTCTCGAGGTGGTTGTCCTGCACGGTGAAGCAGGTCACGCCGTACTTTTCGCGGTGCCCCAGCAGCTTGTCGGCCATCTCTCGGGGCGATCCGCGCAGCACCGAATGCATGGCCAGTAACTGCTCGTCGGACAAATCGGGGGCATTGCGACGGGTCAGCGACAGATTGGGGATGCTCTCACCCTCGCGCGGGACCGCGGTGATCACCAGGTTGAGCTCCAGCGAGTCGAACCTGTCCGGGGCAGCATTGCGGACGAAGTCGATGCGTTCGGCGAGCGGGTCGTCGACGTCGCGAACCTTGGCGCCGGTCAGCCCGATCATGTCGGCGTGCCGGGCGGCCAGGGTCATCACCCGATTTCCGCTGCCGGCGATCATCAGCGGCACTCGTGGGTGATGGTCGCTCAGGTACTTGGTCATGTGTTCGAGGTGGTCTACCCGGGCTCCGGCGCTGGGGTAGGGCAACTCGGCGGCTTCGAATTCCTCACGGACGTACCCGGTGCCGAGACCGACCTCGAGACGCCCGTCGCTGAGCAGGTCCAGCGCGCCGATGTCGCGGCTCAGCAAGGCCGGCTTGTAGAAGGCGGCGTTGAGGACATACATGCTCAGCTGCAGTCTCGTGGTGACCATCGCGGCGGCGGTCAACGTCGGGAACGGCGCCGCCGCGCCCAGATGATCCGGGACACAGAGTATGTCGAAGCCGAGATCCTCGGCCCGCCGCGCGGTTTCCACCAACGCGTCCCTGGACTTGTAGTACCGGATACTCAAACTGAAGCGAAAATCCTTGGCCACCAACAACCTCCGTTCAACAATCTGACGATACTTGCCAGGAACGCGCGGCTGCGGCCAGCCCGTCGATCAAACTGCCCGTGATCGGGGACAGGCCGTCCGCTCCGGGGAGAGGACTCCGCGGGCTCAAACCCCTCACCCGAATCGGTAATTCCAGCTGCGTACCACCGTCACGCACCCTGTTGACCGGGTTGCCCGGGTGCAGACCACGCAACTCGGCCGGGATGTCCTCGATGTCGGTGATCACTTCGTACCCGGGCAACCGGAGGTGGCGTGCTACGTGCGCGGCCAGACTTCGGTTGCGGCCACCGGCCAATAGCTGTGTGCCGCGGCCCAGGCGCCCGTACCCGTGCAGAGAGACGGCGACGTCGACATGATCGAGAAACTCGGCCAACCGCGGCGACTCGGCGGGATCGAACTCCCGTGACGGCAGATGGTGCGGATAGCGGTCGGGATGGCGCAGCACGTACACCGAGGCATCCGCGGCCGCCGCGGCGCGCTCGGCGATCACGTCGGTCACCTGCTCCAGCCCGCCGCCATGGATCGCCAGGAACCCGAAGCGCGACCGCAACCGGCCGACCTCGACGACTCCCGGCTCGCTCAGCAACGCTGAAAGCGACTGCGGCCCATCTTCGCTGGACGGCACCGGGCGTGGCCACCGGGTCGGATCCCAGCGGTGCAGAAAGTCGATCCAGCGCTGTGGCAGCCCGTGATGCATCGCGCCGTCGATGATCCGCTGCAGATATCCCGGGCGCGGTGGACCCAGTGTCACCCGATGGTCGATGTACACCCATGCCGGTGCCGGTCCGGTGTCAGTGTGCACAGAAAGCAAATCGCGCCGGTAGCGCACCGGCACGCCCTCGGCGCTGTCCAGGACGGTGAGGTCGCGGTCCGAAAGCTGCCAGAGCACCCCATGGACTTCACTTCCGGTAACCGGTTCGATCGTGGCCACTCCTCGCTCGTTGATCAGCCAGTCGTGGTCGCACAGCACGGCCGGCCGCGGATCGCCCGCATCGGGGCAGCGAGACGCCATCTGCTGCACGCACAGGTTGGATCCGTATGCGAAGTAAGGGTGCCGGCGGTCCGGCATTCAGCCCGTCGCTGTCAGATAGATCAGCAAGCTCAACGGCATGAACCCTGGTGGCAACCTGACTCCCCGCGAGTCTTCGACGACAACAGGTCGATCTTGCCGTACCTGGTGACGCCCGCGCCACCTACCGTGCTTGGCAACCGGCGGTCATGCAATCGCGGTTATGGCATCTGAAGTGGGGAGAATGACAGCACCCAAAATAGAGACGATGGGCATTAAAATAGGGCGAATCGCGCTAATGCCCATGCTAGATAGCAATGAGCCCGCCAGCAAAAAGAAAAGGACTGTTCCTAAAAAGGCAAAGATTAAGCCTATCGCCAGTGCTGCTCCAAGAGCATAAGTCAACGGATTTCCAAGCAATACTTGTTGGAGCGTCGCAAGGTAACTGACCAACGCGTCGGCCAGCGGTTTCTGCAAGCCGCTAGCCGCGATAACCGACTCCACAATCGGGGTCAGGGGCTGAACCAACCCGATGTTGACGGCTTCAGCGCTCGCATACATGTCCGCACTCGCATTCAGGTGCTGCACAAACTTTTCGTGAAACACCGCGGCCTGGCCAGCCAGCTTCTGGTAGTCCTGGCCGTAGCCAGAAAACAGATGCGCGATACTTTCTGACACCTCATCGGCGGCCGCCGGCTGTACTTCAAGGGTCGGGGCGGTTGCTGCGATGTGTGCGGCGTTGAGTCTTGCAGCAATAGTTTTCAGGTCTATGGCGGCCTCAGTCATCAGCTCCGGCACAGCGACTACCAGCGACATGTCCGTTCACCCTCTAGCTCGTCGGGCCGTGCCCTAGTAGGCGGAACCGGCTGCGCAATCGAGTGTCGCCCGGGTTGACGGGGCGGGCTAGAGTAACCGCCTACTCGCTTTGCGGTGCAGCATCAGGCGGTGCGGTATTGCGCGAAAGTGATCTCCAGCGGCAAGTTCGAACAACGACGTTTCGCGAATAGCTCTTACCGCGCGTCCGAGAATTCGTGGCTAGCCGGCCAAGGTCAAATAAATCAGTGCCACGTTAAGCAGACTGATCAGCACTGCGACCACCCAGCCGACCAGAGTCGTCGCGCGGTGATTGGCGTCCTCGCCCATCACCTCGCGGTTGCTGGTGAGTCGGACGAGCGGTAGTACGGCGAACGGAATGCCGAACGACAGCACTACCTGAGAGAGCACCAAGGTCCGGGTGGGGTCGACGTTGAATGCCAACAGCGCTACCGCCGGGCTCAGCGTGACGAGGCGACGCACCAGCATCGGTACCGACCAATTCAGCAAGCCCTGCATGATCATCGCCCCGGCATAGGCGCCCACCGATGTCGACGCCAGACCGGAGGCCAGCAACCCGACGGCGAACAGCACCGCGATGGACGGCCCGAGCGTGTCGCGGACCGTGGCGTAAGCGTCATCGATAGACCCGACGTCTCCGTGACCACGCATGCTGAACGCGGCGACCAGCAGCATCGCGGCATTGACTCCGCCGGCGATCACCATGGCCACGCCCACGTCCCACCGGGTGATGCGCAACAACCGGCGTCGGGGCGGCCCGGCCTCGGGATGCCCGTGCCGGTCTCGGGCCAGCCCGGAATGCAGATACACCGCGTGCGGCATCACCGTGGCGCCCAGGATCGCGGCAGCCAGCAACACGCTCTCGGCGCCTTGAAAACGCGGCATCAGACCGGTAATCACGTCGCCGATCGGTGGGGTCGAGACGAAGAAGCTGGCGGTGAAGCCGATAGCGATCACCAGCAGCAACCCGGTGATGACCGCTTCGAACAGGCGCTGGCCGCGTCGGTCTTTGATCAGCAGCATCAGCAGCGAGACCGCCCCGGTGATGACTCCGCCGAGAGGAAGTGGAAGGCCGAACAGGATGCGTAACGCGATGGCTCCGCCGATCACCTCGGCGACATCGGTGGACATCGCCACGATTTCGGCCTGCGCCCAGTAGACGAGTCTGGCCCGGCGTCCCATCCCTTTACCGATCGCCTCGGGCAGCGACTGCCCGGTGACCAGCCCGAGTTTCGCCGAGAGGTACTGCACGAGGCCGGCCATGATGTTGGCCGCGACGATGACCCACAACAGCAGGTAGCCGAACTGGGTACCGGAACTGACGTTGGCGGCGACGTTGCCGGGGTCGACATAGGCGATGGCAGCGACGAACGCCGGCCCCAGCAGATACCAGCCAGCCTTGTTCGGGGTTGTGGTGTCCTGCGCCAACTCACCGACCTTCGGGTGATGGATCTTCAACGCGATCCCGAATAAAAAAGTGAGGTTATCCGAATCCAATCCTCGGCGCGGCTACCGCCCGGCGGCAACAGCGCCAAACTACTCGGTTAGCCGCCGATGCTGCCACCGCCGTCGACGCGGACAATCTGTCCGGTGATGTAGCCCGCGTCCTCGCCTAACAGGAGACATATCACGTGGGCGATCTCCGCCGGAGTCCCCACCCGATGCATCGGAATGGCGTCGAGTAAACGAGCTTCACGCTCCGATCCCGCGGGGCTGCGTTCGCGATACATCTCGGTTTCAATCGGCCCGGGCGCAACTGCGTTTACCGTGATGCCGGTGTCTGCCAGTTCGTTCGCCCAGATCCGTGTGCAGGTTTCGAGCGCGGCCTTCGCCGCGGCGTACGGCGTGCGCTCGGGTGTGCCGAGCGTCGTCAGGCTGGTGACATTGACGATGCGGCCCCATCCGGCGCTGACCATGCCCGGCAGGATCGCTTGCACGACCTGGACCGCGGTGCGCACGTTCATGTCATAGGTCGAGAACAGGTCGTCCAGATCGATCGAGCCGATGCGGCCGAACCTTGCGAAACCGACATTGTTGACCACGGCGTCGACTTGACCGTTGGCGGTGATCTCCGCCATCGCTTGCGCGGTCGCAGCGCGGTCCCCGAGGTCAACCTGGTGGAATTCGCCGGGAAAGTCGGCCGGCGCGGTTCGGGCCAGGCCGACTGGTTGATAGCCATCGGCGGCGAGTCGATCCGCGACACTCCGTCCTATGCCCTTGGATGCTCCGGTGATCAGGACCCGTCGTCTGGACATGAAATCGCCTTCCGCCGTTACCGATGCATCCAGTCTGGGCCTGACGGTCCCAACCGAGCTATGGCAGATCGGCCACGCGCCGCGTGCGGCTCACAGGTCGGGTACGGGAATGTCGAGGTTGGGGAAGGTCAATCCGCCGTCGACCTCGATCGTCTTGCCGGTCAGAAATGCGCCGGCCGGCGACGCCAAATAGACTGCGGCAGCGGCGATGTCGAGTGGATCACCGAGACGGCGCAGTGGTGTCGCCCGCTCCATCGGCTCCCGTAGCTCATCGTTGCCGGCCACTACGTCGAGGGCCGAGGTGAGGATTGACCCCGGTGCGATCGCGTTGACTCGGATGCGCGGGCACAGGTCGAGCGCGGTCAGACGGGTGTAGTGGGACAGTGCGGCTTTGGCCGTGCCGTAGGCGGCGAAGCCGCGGCCGGCCAACCGGCCGATCGCCGAGGTGATGTTGATGATGCTGCCGCCGCCGGAGTGCTCGAGCATCAGCGGCACGGCCGCGACCGTGAGTGCATGCGCGGTTCCGACGTTGAACGTGAACGCGTCCCGGAGGTCCTTGGTCGACGTGGTCAGCAGTGTGTTCGGCATCGTGCCACCGACGTTGTTGACGACGATGTCTAGTTTTCCGAACGCCTCGACGGCGGCGGCGGCCAGACCCGCGGTGTCCTCGGGATGGGCCAGGTCGGCGGCCAGGACATGAGCACGGCGGCCCGTCGCGCGGACCTGCTCGGCGACCTCGTCGAGCTGGGATTGAGTTCGCGAGGCGATGACGACATCGGCACCTGCCTCGGCGAAAGCCAACGCGATGGCGGCGCCCAGACCGCGCCCGCCTCCGGTGATGACAGCGACCTTGTCGTCGAGACGGAACCTGTCGAGGATCACGATGGCCTCGTTTCCGATGTCGGCCGAAACGACGACGTAGTCCACCGCCTCGGGGATTTTTGTAACAGGTTCTAGTTTGTCACACGGGCTGACGCAGCTGATGGCCGCATCTCGAGGGTGCCCGGCGGCATCACCCAGCGGTGCCGGAACGTCAATACCGTTGCGGCCGCCTCGAAACCGGCTTTGTAGTGAATCAGGGTGCGCTTGTGCACGGAGGCCAGCACGCCGTCAGTAGATCCTGGATGTCGACTTTGCCGTGCTCGCTGGTCTCTGCGAGGGCTCGCTGCGCACCGAGCGCCGTGTGCCAGTGTTCGTCGTTGGTTGGCAGATATTCGCGGGTTGCGCGGTGATGGGCCAGCGACCGTTCGTAGTCGTGTCGGCTACCGGCGTCAATCAGGGCTAGCAATCGCCGCTTTACTTCAGGATCGGCCATCTTTGGTGGCCGCGCTGGTGTCGATGATGAATCGCGCGATTAGTGACATGCCAGGCTCTGGGCGATACGCCGAACGCGTCCGGTTGGACTCCGGCGCGGTGCGATGTGAGTCGCAGCAGACCTTCTGGTCGAGGCTCGTGATCGGCAGGCGGAGGTCTCGACTTTCACTGAATCCGTTCTATTGCAGCACTATTAGACGATCCGGGAGACTGCTCTGATCAAATCCATGGTGCGCCGGCGCGCGGTACGCGGGCGTAGGGCCTCTGTGCGCGTAGTCAATGGAATGCGCGACTCTAAATCGTGCAATGCGTTAAATTTATTTCGCATCGCGTGGTATCGAGTAGCGAATTGGGTAGTCGAATTGAGTCGTCGATGCCGCTACTCGGTCGCACCGTTCGACTTCCGGAGCGCGGGGGTGCGACGCGTTCGCCGTCCGGACTGCGTCCCGTAGCCAAGGGGCCGTCGGGAGGCCGGGAACGCCCAGTCTCGAGACCCTTTCACCGCACGTAACCTGTTGTTAATGTAGCTGAAAGGCGGCGACGAAAGGGTTTGGCCGGCGGGCCGCAACGAAGGGCGGCGGCTAGTATGTCTCATCACTACCGTTAGGAACTGAATTGAAACTCAACCGATTTGGTGCCGCACTGGGAGTCCTGGCATCGGGTGCCCTGGTCTTGTCGGCGTGTGGTAGCGACAACAACTCAACCGGGGGCAGCCAAGGTTCGTCGGGATCGCCTGCGGCAAATGTGAATTGCGGCGGCAAGAAGGCGCTGAAGGCCAGTGGCTCCACCGCGCAGGCCAACGCGATGACCCGCTTTGTGAAGGCGTACGAATCCGCATGTCCGGGGCAGACGTTGAACTACACCGGCAACGGTTCGGGCGCCGGCATCAGCGAATTCAACGGCAACCAGACCGATTTCGGGGGTTCGGACTCGCCGTTGAGCAAGGACGAAGCGGGCACCGCTCAACAACGCTGCGGGGGTGCCCCGGCCTGGAATCTGCCGGTGGTGTTCGGTCCCATCGCGGTCACCTACAACATCAACGGCGTGAGTTCGCTGAACCTCGACGGGGCGACCCTGGCCAAGATCTTCAGCGGCGGTATCAAGAATTGGAACGACCCCGCGATCGCCGCACTCAACTCCGGTACCAACCTGCCCGCTACGGAAATCCACGTGGTGTTCCGTAGCGACGAGTCGGGGACTACCGACAACTTCCAGCGCTACCTCGACGCCGCGTCCAATGGCGGATGGGGCAAGGGCGCCGGCAAGGCCTTCAAGGGCGGCGTCGGTGAGGGCGCCAAAGGCAACGACGGCACGTCCGCGGCCATCAAGAGCACCGAAGGCTCGATCACCTACAACGAGTGGTCGTTCGCGCAGGGCCAGCATCTCAACATGGCCAAGGTCATCACCTCTGCCGGTCCGGAGCCCGTCGCCATCGGCACCGACTCCGTCGGCAAGACCATCGCCGGGGCCACGATCGCCGGCCAGGGCAACGACCTGGTGCTCGACACGCTCTCGTTCTATCGGCCGACGCAGCCCGGTTCCTACCCGATCGTGTTGGCAACCTACGAGATCGTCTGCTCGAAGTACCCCGACTCGCAGACCGGGACGGCCGTGAAGGCGTTCCTGCAGTCGACAATCGGCGGCGGGCAGAATGGCTTGGGCGACAACGGTTATGTCCCCATCCCCGACTCGTTCAAGTCGAGGTTGTCGACCGCGGTCAACGCTATTTCTTGACCCAGTCCCTGAGCCGTCTGCTGATCTGAGGTTTACGTGGCCAAACCCCCGCTAGCAAAGACTGCGCTAGCGGAGGTTGACGCGCGCGCATCACGGCGGGCAGACCGCCTGTTCAAGCTGGTCGCTTCGGCTGCCGGATCCACCATCGTGGTGGCGATCCTGCTGATCGCGGTGTTCCTGCTGGTTCGGGCGGTTCCGTCGTTGCGCGCGAACACAGCCAATTTTTTCACCAGCACGCAGTTCGACACTTCCGACAACGACAAGCTGGCTTTCGGAATCCGGGACCTGTTCATGGTCACGCTGCTCAGCTCGATCAGTGCCCTGGTGCTGGCGGTGCCCATCGCCGTCGGCATCGCGGTCTTCATCACGCAGTACGCGCCGCAGCGGCTGTCTCGTCCGTTCGGGGCGATGGTGGATCTGCTGGCCGCGGTGCCGTCGATCGTTTTCGGCCTATGGGGAATCTTTGTGCTGGCACCCAAATTGGAGCCCGTGGCGAGCTTCCTCAACCGCAATCTGGGGTGGTTCTTCCTGTTCAGGCAGGGCAATGTGTCGCTGGCCGGCGGCGGCACCATCTTCACTGCGAGCATCGTGCTGGCGGTGATGATCCTGCCTATCGTCACCTCGGTTTCCCGTGAGGTGTTCAAGCAGACCCCGTTGATCCAGATCGAGGCGGCACAAGCGCTAGGTGCGACAAGGTGGGAGGTGGTGCGGATGACCGTGCTGCCGTTCGGTCGCAGCGGAGTCGTCGCGGCCTCGATGCTGGGGCTCGGTCGCGCGCTTGGCGAAACCGTCGCGGTGCTGATCATCCTGCGCTCGGCCGCCAAAGCCGGAAAATGGTCGCTGTTCGACGGCGGCTACACCTTTGCTTCCAAGATTGCCTCGGCGGCTTCGGAATTCAGCCAGCCGCTGCCTACCGGCGCCTACATCTCGGCGGGGTTCGCGCTGTTCGTCCTGACTTTCCTGGTCAACGCCGCCGCCCGCGCAATCGCCGGCGGAAAGGTCAACGGGTGAGTCTCGGATGACGCAATTGAGTCCCGCCGCGCTCGAGCAGCCGGTCAAATCTCTGGTGTTTCGTCCGCTCAGCCTGAGCCGCCGCATCAAGAACAACGTCGCAACCCTGTTTTTCAGACTCTCTTTCCTCGTCGCGCTGGTTCCGTTGGTGTGGCTGCTGGCAGTGGTGATCGCACGCGGATGGCAAGCCGTCGTTCACGTCGACTGGTGGACGCACTCACTCCGCGGCGTACTGCCCGAGGAGTTCGCCGGCGGGGTGTATCACGCGCTGTACGGGTCCCTGGTGCAGGCCGGTGTCGCTGCGGTGATCGCAGTGCCGCTGGGCTTGATGACCGCGGTGTACCTGGTGGAATACGGGACCAGCCGGATGGCGCGGGTGTCCACGTTCATGGTTGACGTGCTCGCCGGGGTGCCCTCGATCGTGGCGGCGTTGTTCGTCTTCAGTCTGTGGATCGCCACCCTGAAGTTCCAGCAGAGTGCTCTCGCCGTGTCGTTTGCGTTGGTGCTGTTGATGCTGCCGGTGGTGGTGCGTTCCACCGAGGAGATGCTGCGGCTGGTTCCCGACGAGTTGCGAGAAGCAAGCTACGCGTTGGGGATTCCGAAGTGGAAGACGATCGTGCGAATAGTCGGCCCCATTGCGACACCCGGCATCGTGTCGGGTGTACTGCTGTCGGTCGCGCGGGTGATCGGCGAGACGGCGCCGGTACTGGTGCTGGTCGGGTACAGCCGCTCGATCAACCTCGACATCTTCGACGGCAACATGGCTTCGTTGCCGCTGCTGATCTACACCGAGCTCACCAACCCGGAGCATGCCGGATTCCTGCGTGTCTGGGGAGCGGCGCTGACGCTGATCCTCGTGGTGGCCGCGATCAATCTCACCGCGGCGGCGTTCCGATCGGCGTTCGCTCGCCGCGTGATGCGCTGGATCGGTAGCGGCATCCGCTATCTGGTGCTGCTCCGCTGGCTGCCGGGTCTATGAGCCCGGTGCGAGCTTCAACACCCGGCTGTTGCCGCGGTCGGCGACGTACACATTGCCCTTTTTGTCCACCGCCACCGACAGCGGAGTATTCAGGCCGGTGAACGGCAGTTCGATCGAGGCGGTAGCCCCGGCGGGCAGCTTCGCCACCACGTTGTTGTCGTGTTCGGTGACGAAGACGTTGCCCGCGCCGTCGACCGTGATGCCCCACGGCGCTGAAATTCCGGAGAAGGGCAGCACCGACTGGTTGGAAGTCCCGGCGTCCAGTTTCAGCACCCGGTTGTTGTCGGTGTCGGTGACGTAGATGTTGCCTTCGCTGTCCACGGCGACCCCGTCGGGGTTTTTCAAACCTTGCAACGGCAGCTCAGTCTGATCGGTGCTGCCGGACGCCAGCTTCAGCACCCGGTTGTTGCCGCGGTCGGCGACGTACACGTTGCCCTGAGCGTCTACCGCGACACCTTCGGGGTAGTTGAGGCCGTTGAACGGCAGCACAACCTGGTTGTTCGAACCAGCCGACAAAGCCACCACCCGGTTGTTGAAGTCGCTGACGTAGATCTTCCCGGAGCCGTCCACCGCGATGCCCTGCGGTTCATACAGCCCGTTGAACGGCTTGACCGTCGGCGAGCTGGAACCGTTCGGTAACGCCACCACCCGCCCGTACATGGTCTGGTTGGTGGCGTAGACGGTTCCGGTGCCGTCGACGGCGACTCCGCCGGGCGCGAACCGGAAGTTGAGGCCGTTGAACGGCATCACCTGTTGCCCGGTCGCGGTCTGCGCGCCCCCACCACCATTCCCGCCGCCCGAGGGGCGGGTGAATATGAACACGGCCACCAGGATCACGACGAGCAGGGCGGCGGCTGCGGCGGCGCCGATGATGACTGGCTTGCGTGACTTGCCGGAGGTTGAGGGCTGAGGCGTAGTCGCGTGCGGCTGGGAGGGTTGGTTGTAGGACGGCGGACCGCCTTGGCCGGATCCCGTGGCGACCCCGGGTTGGCTGGCCCAACCGGCGGGGGCGATGGGGGCGGCTTGGGTGAATTGTTCGGAGCTGTTGGACTGCTGGCGCCAGCCGGCGGGGTTGGACGGGATGGGCTGGGCCACGGTCTCGTCGCCGGTGCGGAACTGCGGAGCTGGTGCGCGCATGGTCGCCGGCCCGCTCGGTTGCGAACCTGACCCGGTGTAGGCGCCGGGGTGCGAACCGGTGCCGACGTTGCCGCTCGGGTGCGAGCCGGAGGCGCCCTGGCTCGACCAACCGCCGTTGGCGCCCGGGTCGACCGCAGGCAGCATCAGCGTCTCGTTGTCGCCTCGTCGCAGGATCGTGGCCTCTTGCCGCTGGTCGGGCGTGCTCAGCGCGCCGTGCGCGGCAACGGCCAGGTCGCCGGCGGTCATGTAGCGCTGGTTGGGGTTCTTCGCCATGCCTTTCGCGATCACGTGATCCAGTGCCTCCGGCACCCGGCCGGGGCGAAGCACGCTTGGCCGCGGGATCGGTTCCATCAGGTGCGAGGCGATCAATCGTTCGACGCTGTCAGCCCGGTACGGCGGCGCCCCGGTCAAGCATTCGCCCAGGACGCATGCCAGTGCGTAGATATCGGCACGGTAGGTGACGTCGTCCCCGGTGAACCGTTCCGGGGCCATGTAGTTATAGGTTCCGACGGCCATTCCGCTTTGCGTCAAACCCGGGTCGTGGGCGGCGCGTGCGATACCGAAGTCCACCAGGTAAGCGAAGTCATTGTGGGCAATCAGGATGTTTTCCGGTTTGACGTCGCGGTGGGTGATCCCGGTGGCGTGGGCGGAGTCCAGTGCCGCGGCGATCTGCCGCACGATGGCGACCGTCCGGGCCGGGGTGAGCGGGCCGAATTGCGTCAACATCGAGCGCAGCGATACGCCGTCGATTAGGCGCATCTCCACGAAGAACGTGCCATCGATCTCGCCGTAGTCATGGATCGGCACGATGTGCGGTTCAGTCAATCGCCCCGCAGTATCGGCTTCGCGCTGCATCCGCGCGGTGAAAACCGGGTTGCCGGAGTACTGCATCGAGATCAACTTGAGTGCTACCACGCGGTGCTTGCGGGTGTCCTCGGCCTCGTAGACCTCGCCCATCCCGCCGCGGCCGATCAGACGCACCAATTGATAAGGCCCGAAGTGCGACCCGACCCGCGATTCCGACCCGGTGTTGGTCACCGTCGATGCTCCCTTCGCCCGGCCACCCCATACCGCGAACCGCAACCGGCCGCCGCGAATCCCGACGCGTCAGACCTGCAGCCCGTCGAAACTGATGGTTAACACACGGTAAATCCTCGGAGAGTGGGCACACAACAAAATTCGGCTACTCGGCATGAATTTTCAATCACGAGTGAGTAACGAGGCCGTGGTAGTCCGCTCCTTGGCGGTGTCGCGCGGCTTTCGCGAAATTCGTTGCCGGCCAAAGTCGGTCGGGTTGGCGGCAATCGGTGCGGAGACGGCGTCAGGAGACCGGCGAGGTGCCGATCTGGCGGAAATCGGCCTTGCCGCAACGTGTCCGGGCTGCCCGCGCCGGTGACTCTCGGCTACCCGATGGCATTCACGATCGGAATCAATTTCGATTGGAACGAGTTCGGCAGCGGAATGTATCCGTACTCGTCCAAACCAATCTGGCCGTCGCCAATTGTGGTTTGCATAAACGCCTTAACCGCCTGGCCGGTGGGGGCATCCGGGTACTTCGAGCAGACGATCTCGTAGGTCACCAGCACAATCGGATAGGCCCCGGATTGAGTCGGTCGATAGAACGACGAGGTGTCCACAATCAGGTCGTGCTCGTCGCCGCCGCCCTTGAATGTCGCGCCGGCGATGGTCTTACCGACAGTCTCGGCGCTGATGGACACCGCATCCGGCCCTGCCGAAGTGATGATCTGGGCCATGTTCAATTGGTGGCCGACGGCGAAGGACCATTCGTTGTAGGTGATCGAACCGTCGACCCGCTTCATCGCCTGCGACGTGCCGTCGTTTCCCGCGGCGCCTTCGCCGACACCCCCGTTGAATGCCTGCCCAGCACCTTTACCCCAGGTCCCGTTTGAGGCCGCGTCCAGATATTTCTGGAAATTGTCGGTAGTGCCGGATTGGTCGGAGCGGAAGACGACGTGAATAGGAGTCGCGGGCAAATTAGTGTTCGGGTTGAGCGACTTGATCGCCGGGTCGTCCCACTTGGTGATGGCGCCGTTGAAGATCTTGCCAATGGTGGGGCCGTCCAGACTGAGCGAGTTGACCCCGTTGATGTTGTAGGTGACCGCGATCGGGCCGAACACCACGGGTACGTCCCAGGCCGGTGAACCGCACCGCTCTCTTGCCCGGTCGGGCTCGCCCTTGTCGGCGTTCATGGGTGAGTCAGAGCCCGCCAAGTCGGTCTGGCTACCCAGGAACGATTTCATTCCGGCACCCGAGCCATTGGCGTTGTAGTCCAGCGTGTGACCTGGGCAGGCGTGGATAAACGCGTAAACGAACTGCTCCATTGCATTCTTCTGGGCGGTCGATCCGGCGGCCAAGATCTTCTTCTTGCCGCCGCAGTTCACCGGGACCACCGGAGTGGCGCTACTGGATCCCGACGATGACGCATTGTTGCCCGAGTTGCCACCACATCCCGACAACACCAGGGCGGCGGCCATGACCAGACTGAGTGCGGAGCCAGATCGAGTGAACTTCACGTCAACTCCTCGCGGGTCGGCAGCACGATGAGCATACGTGAACAGGCGACAACCGGAAGATGAACTCGCGTTGTCAATTTTGCGGGGTCAGGATTTCGACGCGGCTTTGGAGGTCGACTTTTTGGCCGGCGCTTTCTTGGCCGGTGCCTTTTTCGCTACAGCCTTCTTCGCGGGTGCCTTCTTTGCGGCGGACTTCTTCTCTGGTGTCTTGCTGTCGCCGGAGCGCGCTTTCACACTCGCTTCCAGCTTGGCCAGTAGGTCGGAGACATCTTCGGCCTCGTCCAATTCGGTCGGCTTTTCTTCGACGGTGAAGGCTTCTCCACCTTCGAGTTTGGCGTCGACCAGTTCTTGCAACTGTTCCTGATAGGTGTCGTGGTAGCGGTCCGGGTCGAAGTCGTCGGCCATGGATTCCACCACCTGGCCGGCCATCTTCAGCTCGGCCGGTTTGATCTCTACTTCTTTGTCCAGCACCGGAAAGTCCGGGTCGCGGATCTCGTCGGGCCACAACAATGTATGGATGACCATGACATCGCGCTTGCCGAAATCCTTCACGCGCAAGGCGGCCAGTCGGGTCTTGTTGCGCAGTGTGAAATGGACGATCGCCATCCGGTCTGTGTCGGCAAGCGTTTTGGCCAGCAGCACATACGATTTGGACGATTTCGAGTCAGGCTCGAGAAAGTAGCTCCGGTCGAACAACATCGGATCGACCTCGCTGGCCGGAACGAACTCCAGCACCTCGATCTCGCGACTGCGCTCCTCGGGCAAGGTGGAGATATCGTCGTCGGTGATCACCACCGACTTGCCGTCGTCGGATTCGAAGGCCCGCGCGATGTCGCCATATTCCACGACCTCGCCACACTCCTCGCACACCCGCTTGTACCGAATGCGCCCGTTGTCCTTGGCATGCACCTGGTGGAACTTGATGTCGTGGTCCTGGGTGGCGCTGTACACCTTGACTGGCACGTTTACCAGCCCGAATGCGATAGAGCCCTTCCAAATGGAGCGCATTTTGTCAGTATGCCCTAGGCGCCCCCGAGCGTAACGTTGCTGCGAAATTCGGCCGGGCGATGCGCATTGCCGTCACGCTCGCGGCGATCAAAAGCTAAGTGCGCCGCCCAGATTCAGCGGCATTGAGCTCCGCGCGGTCGGGGAGTTGGGCTCCTGCCCGGCTGACGGTCAGTGCCGACGCAGCGGTCGCGATCTCAAGCGCCGACGTCAGCGGGTCGAGCCCGATCCGGCGTAATTGCTGTCGGTGGCCGCCGCCCAGCAAGCCCCGTTCCCACAGGGCATCGAGCAGACCGACCATGAACGCGTCGCCGGCGCCTACGGTGTCTGCCACCTCGACCGACTCGGCGGGCACTCGGGCCTCGCCGGCCGCGCAGAACGCCAGCGAGCCCTGATCACCCATGGTCAAGACCACCAGAGCAGGCCCGGATGCGAGCCAACTGCGGGCGGTGTCCTGCGGGGGCCGGTCGGGCGTGAGCCAATGCAGATCCTCGTCGCTGACCTTGACGATGTCGCTGCGTTCCAACACCTTGTCGATGCGTTCGCGCGCCTGGTCGCGATCCACGATCAGTGCCGGCCGGACGTTGGGATCGAAGGTGACCGTCGCTGACACCCGGTACGCGTCGAGCAAGGCGGCGACCGCCAGGCAGCCCGGCTCGCGTACGGCGGCGATCGATCCGGTGTGCACGAACAAGGGGGGCGGCACCGGCGGTGTGCCTTCGAGCCGCCAATCCAGGTCGAAGGCGTACGTAGCCGACCCGTCCGGGCCAATGGTCGCGACCGCTGTGGATGTTCGCGCGGCGGCAACGCTGCCCGGAACAAGCCGTGCACCAGCTTCTTTGACGTAGTCGATGATGCGGCGTCCGGCGGCGTCGTCGCCGACGTACGTCAGGAAATCGACCGCACGGCCCAGCTTCGCCAGCCCGACGGCGACGTTCAGTGGACTTCCGCCGACGTGCTCGCTGTGGTCTGGACCCCGCACGATATCGATGAGGGCTTCGCCGATAACGAGGCCACGCTCCATGTTCGACAGGTTACGTTGACAACATGGGTTCGGCACAGGAGCAGCGGGTGAAGCTGACCAACGCCGACAAGGTCCTGTATCCGGCAACGGGAACCACCAAGCAGGACATCTTCGACTACTACACCGACATCGCCGCAGTGATGGTGCCGCACGTCGCCGGACGTCCCGCCACCCGCAAACGCTGGCCCAATGGTGTCGAGGAGTCGGCGTTCTTCGAAAAGCAATTGGCGTCCTCGGCGCCGGACTGGCTGTCGCGCGCCAGCGTCACCCACCGGTCGGGGACCACGACCTACCCGATCGTCGACAACACGACGGCCCTGGCCTGGATCGCGCAGCAGGCGGCGCTGGAAGTGCACGTGCCGCAATGGCGGTTCGTTGCGGAGTGGACCCGCAACGGCGAAAGCCTCAAGCCCGGCCCGGCGACCCGCATCGTCTTCGACCTCGACCCGGGTAACGGCGTGACGATGGCCCAACTGACCGAGGTTGCCAGGGCCGTGCGTGATCTGATCGGGGATATCGGACTGGCCACCTACCCGCTCACCAGTGGCAGCAAGGGGTTGCACATCTATGCGCCGCTGGATGAGCCGGTGAGCAGTCGCGGTGCCACCGTGCTGGCCAAACGCGTTGCGCAGCAACTTGAACAGTCGATGCCCAAGCTGGTCACGTCCACCATGACCAAGAGTGTGCGGGCGGGCAAGGTGTTCCTGGACTGGAGCCAGAACAGCGGGTCGAAGACCACGATTGCGCCGTACTCGCTACGCGGCCGGGACCATCCGACAGTGGCAGCCCCCCGCACGTGGGACGAACTCGACGACCCCGAGTTACGCCAACTGCGCTACGACGAGGTACTGGACCGGGTGGCCCGCGACGGCGACCTGATCGCCGACCTGGATGCCGCAATGGCCGCGCCGGACCGACTGAGCAAATACCGCAGCATGCGTGACGCGTCGAAAACTCCCGAGCCGGTGCCGAGGGCGAAACCCGCGACCGGACAAGACAATACATTCGTCATCCAGGAACATCATGCCCGGCGATTACACTACGACTTCCGGCTGGAACGAGACGGTGTGTTGGTGTCCTGGGCTATTCCGAAGAACCTGCCCGAAACGACCTCCGTCAACCACCTTGCGGTACACACCGAAGACCATCCGCTGGAATACGGCACCTTCGAGGGCAACATCCCCAAAGGCGAATACGGCGGCGGCAAGGTCGTCATCTGGGACGCAGGCACCTATGAGACCGAGAAGTTCCGCGATGACTCCGAAAAAGGCGAAGTCATCGTCACCCTGCACGGCAGCAGGATCTCCGGGCGGTACGCGCTGATCCAAACCAACGGCGATCAGTGGCTTGCGCATCGGATGAAGGAACAGAAGGTCTTCGAATTCGGCGAATTGGCACCGATGTTCGCCACCCACGGTTCGGTAAGTGGCCTGAAGAAGGGTCGGTGGGCCTTCGAAGGCAAATGGGACGGCTACCGCCTACTGGTGGAAGCGGACCACGGTGTTATCCGGCTGCGTTCCCGCAGCGGCCGCGACGTCACCAAGGAATTTCCCCAATTGCGCTCATTGGCAGATGATCTCGTGGAGCACCACGTGGTGCTCGATGGCGAAGTAGTCGCGCTCAACGAGTCCGGTGTACCGAGCTTCAACGAGATGCAGAACCGGGTTCGCGCTACCCGGATCCAGTACTGGGCGTTCGACCTGGTGTATCTGGACGGCCGGTCGTTGCTGCGGGCCAAGTATGCCGACCGGCGTAAGTTGCTGGAAACCCTTGCCGGCGTGGGCAATCTGATCGTTCCCGACCTGCTGCCCGGCGACGGTGCCGAGGCGTTGGAATATTCGCGCACCCAGGGTTGGGAAGGCGTCGTCGCCAAGAAGCGGGACTCGAGTTACCAGCCCGGCCGGCGTTCGGCGTCCTGGCTCAAAGACAAACACTGGAACACTCAGGAAGTCATCATCGGCGGCTGGCGAGCCGGAGAAGGTGGGCGCAGCAGCGGCATCGGAGCGTTGCTGATGGGTATCCCCGGGCCCGATGGGTTGCAGTTTGCCGGTCGGGTCGGTACCGGCTTCAGCGACCGTGAGCTGGCTAATCTGAAGAAGACTCTGGCGCCCTTGCACACCGACGAATCTCCCTTCGACGCTTCGCTTCCGGCGCGCGACGCCAAGGGCGTCACGTTCGTCGAACCGACCCTGGTCGGCGAGGTGCGCTACAGCGAGTGGACCCCAGACAACCGGCTGCGGCAATCGAGCTGGCG
Organism: Mycobacterium sp. IDUB_37; assembly: GCF_055419245.1. NCBI lineage: Bacteria > Bacillati > Actinomycetota > Actinomycetes > Mycobacteriales > Mycobacteriaceae > Mycobacterium > Mycobacterium sp. IDUB_37. The sequence continues at coordinate 433,188 of NZ_JBVAXG010000002.1, forward strand.
TGGGCTGCGGCCCGACAAGGAACCGAATGAGGTGGTGCGCGAATGAAATGGGTTACCTACCGGAGTGCTGACGGCGAACGACCCGGGGTGCTCTCCGGTGACCAGATCTTCGCGATGCCGCCGGGCAGAACGCTGCTCGACCTGATCGGTGATGGTCCCGACGCGCTGCGCGCGGCGGGGGAGGAGGCATTGGCGTCTCCGGCAACTGTGGTCGGCCTGCACGAGGTGTCGCTGGCGGCCCCGATCCCGCGGCCTCCATCGATCCGAGACTCGTTGTGCTTTCTCGACCACATGCGCAACTGTCAGGAGGCGATGGGCGGCGGTCGGGTGCTGACGGACACCTGGTACCGCATCCCGGCTTTCTACTTCGCTTGTCCGGCAACGGTGTTGGGTCCTTTTGATGATGCCCCGAGCGCACCCGGAAGCGCTTGGCAGGACTTCGAGTTGGAGATCGCCGCGGTCATCGGCGTTGCCGGCAAGGATCTGACGGTGGAACAGGCCGAACAGGCCATCATCGGCTACACGATCTTCAACGATTGGTCGGCACGGGACTTGCAGATGCTGGAGGGCCAGCTGCGGATCGGGCAGGCCAAGGGCAAGGACAGCGGCGTCACCCTGGGCCCGTACCTGGTGACCGCGGACGAACTGGCGCCCTACCGTCGCGATGGCAAGCTCAACCTGCAGGTGACCGCGCTGGTCAACGGCAGCGTCGTCGGCTCGGGGTCAACCGCGTCGATGGACTGGAGTTTCGGCGAAGTCATCTCCTATGCCTCACGCGGCGTGACGTTGCGGCCCGGTGATGTGATCGGTTCCGGCACCGTGCCTACCTGCACGCTGGTCGAGCATCTGAATTCCGACTCGTTCCCCGGCTGGTTGTACGACGGCGATGTCGTGACCTTGCAGGTCGAAGGCCTGGGCCAGATCCGGCAGACGGTGCGGGCCACTCCCGCGCCGTATCCACTTGCCTCGCGGCCCAATCCGACGGCTGCGCCTGCCTTACCCAGAGTCAACCCGGCGCCGGCGAAGGTGCCGTACACGCGTGGGCTGCACAAGGTCGCCGACCGGGTGTGGGCATGGACCCTGCCCGACGGCGGATACGGCTGGAGCAACGCCGGTCTGGTCGCCGGTGACGGCGGATCGCTGTTGGTGGACACGCTGTTCGATCTGGCCCTCACCCGGGAAATGTTGACCGCCATGCGGCCGATCACCGATGCGGCGCCTATCACCGATGCGCTGATCACCCACTCCAACGGCGACCACACGCACGGTAGCCAACTGCTGGAGGCCAAAGTCCGGATCATCGCTGCCGCCGGCACCGCCGAGGAGATCGCCCACGAGGCCGGTACGGACCGGCTGATCGGCATCCAGATGGCCGATCTCGGTCCGGTTGCGACGACCTTCGCGCGAGACCGCTTCGGGCACTTCGATTTCAGCGGAATCACACTGCGTAATGCCGACCGGACGTTCGACCGTGAGCTGACCATCGAGGTCGGCGGCAGGCGAGTGGACCTGCTGAACCTGGGGCCGGCCCACACCGCGGCAGACTCGGTCGTGCATGTGCCCGATGCCGGTGTGCTGTTCGGCGGGGACTTGTTGTTCATCGGCTGCACGCCGATCGTGTGGTCCGGGCCGATCGCCAACTGGATTGCCGCGTGTGACGCGATGATCGCTCTGGATGCGCCGGTGGTGGTGCCGGGCCATGGTCCCATCACCGACCCCGACGGAATCCGCGCCGTCCGTAGCTATTTCGTGCACATCACCGCGCAGGCTGACGAGGCGCACCGAAAAGGCTTGTCACTGGCGGAGGCGGTCGATGCCGTCGACCTGGGTGAGTACGCGTCCTGGCTGGACTCCGAACGGGTCGTCGTCAACATGTTCCGGCGATACTGCGAACTCGATCCGAACACGCCGCAACCGGAGTTACTGAGTCTCTTTGTGATGCAGGCCGAATGGTTGACCAAGCGGCAGAACGGGACCCGCTAGCCGGGAATCCACTGACTCGCCTACCGTTCGGATATGGCATCCGAACCCGCAGTCAAACTGGAAACCCTCGAGGAGAACATCGCCTGCATCACCCTCAACCGGCCCAGGTTGTTGAACGCTATTGACGGCTCACTGATCAGGGGCGTGGATGAGGCATTGAATGCGCTGAGCGGAGGCGAGTTCCGGGCGGCGATCCTGACGGGTGCCGGGCGCGGATTCTGTGCCGGCGCGGACTTGAGTGGCACCGGCGAAGCCTGGACCGACGTCAACCCGGCAACTCCGGGATTCAAGGTCACCTATGACGCGCAGGTGCGCCTCGCCGAACAATTCATCCGACTCTACGAACTACCCATCCCGGTGATCGCGGCGGTCAACGGCGTCGCCGTCGGGGGCGGGTTGGCGTTCGCGCTGCACTCCGACATTCGGATCGCCTCCGAAAACGCCCGGTTCGGTTCGGTGTTCATCAAGGCCGGATTTTCGTCCATGGACATGGGCACGAGCTACTTGCTTCCCAAACTGGTCGGGGCCGGCGTCGCGCGCGAACTCATGCTGACCGGCCGGATCATCGACGCCGACGAGGCCTACCGCATCAAGCTGGTACACGAGGTGGTGGCCGCCGACGACCTGATGACAGCCGCACTGAACAAAGCCCACGAGATCGCGGCCAACAACGCATTCGGTGTGTGGCAAACCAAGATTGGCCTCAATGCAGCCTTGGACGCGCCGAGTTTGCGGCATGCCATCGAGATCGAGAATCGCACTCAGATCCTGACCGGCTTCACCAACAACCCGGCCGAGGCCGCCATAGCGCACCGCGAGAAGCGGGCGCCCAACTGGGATTCACTGTGACGCTGGAACTTTCGACATGATTTTGTCGGCGTACTTTTCCAGGTTCCGGAGCTTGGTCTCCAACGGTTCGGGATCAGACCCCTTGATGTAGGGCCAGCGGAAGCCGACGATGACGTCGGTAACGCCCTTGTCCTCGAGTCGTTTGATGCCGTCCACGGTGTAGGCATCCGCCGAGATGACGTGCACCTCGAACGGGCTGGTTTTGCCCGCCTCCTCGCGAAATTGCTTGACGCGGGCAATGAGTCGGTCAAGTTCTTCGGGGTCGCTTCCGCCGCCGTGCATCCAGCCGTCGAGTCGCGCCGCCCGCCGCAGTGCAACATCTGCATGGCCGCCCACCAGGATGGGGATCGGCTGAGTGGGCGCGGGGCTCATCTTGGTTTTGGGGATGTCGTAGAACTCGCCGTGGAATTCGAAGTAATCCCCGCTGGTAAGCCCTTGCACGATTTCAATACATTCATCCATCCGCTTGCCGCGCTTGGCGAAGGGCAGACCCATCAGTTCGTAGTCCTCCGGCCACGGACTGGTGCCCACGCCGAAGCCCACGCGGTTGCCGATCAGCGACGCGAGTGACCCGACCTGCTTGGCGGTCAGCGCCGGATGGCGGACGGGCAACTTGAGGACGAAGAAATTGAACCGCAATGTGGTCGTCACTGCGCCCAAAGCGGCTGTCAGGACGAATGTTTCGACCATTTCTTTGCCATCGAGGAACTCGCGGTTGCCGTCAGGTGTGTACGGATACTTGGAGTCGGACTCGAAAGGGTAGGCGATGCTGTCCGCGATCGTCATGCTGTGATACCCGGCGGCCTCGGCCGCCTTGGCCAACGGAATGTAATAGGCCGGATCGGTCATCGACTCCGCGTAGCTGAACCGCACGTGATCCCTGCTTTCCTCGAAGGGGCCGTCAACCGACACTAGAACGTGTTCCAATTCGGCCCGCATCGGGTCCACCCGGCAGGGGCAGATTAAAGCTGGTTCTCCGGGCCGATCACAGCCCAGACGGTCTTGCCCGAGGATGAAGGGGTGCTGCCCCAGGCGCGCGACAGTGCCTCGACGATCGCCAGCCCGGACACGTCGATGCCCTTGGACGGCGACGAAAGGCGAATGGCGGGCGCTCTGCTGTCGTCGTAAACCGCGATAGTGGCTGTCTGGCCTTCGCATTCGATCCTGATCACCGGGTCGCTGCCGGTGTGCTCCAGTACGTTCTCGATGAACACGTTGACCACTACCAGCGCGACCGGAATGAGCCCGGCTTTCGACCAGTTGGTCAACCACTCGCGCACCGCCTGGCGTGACTCACGCAGGCTGGCCAGGTTGGCGGGCAGCTTCAGCTCTGAGTGCTGGACTTTTCGACGGCCCAGTTTCGCAACGCCCCGCACCGCCCCCTTCTCGTTCGGATAGACCGGCATAAACCGGGCGACTCCGCTGCGGTTGAGCGCGTCGCGGGCTGATCGACTGCTGGAAACCAGCAAGATCGGGACGTCCGGCCGGGTCTCCGGCTGCCAGCGCACGCTGATGAATACCGACCAGGTCGCTTCGTCCGGGACTTCAAGTGCGCTGACGTCGACGATGACAGCGTCGGGCGCGTCGATCGTGACGTTGGTGATCGCCTCGCGTACCTCGGCGCAGTTGCTGGCGTCAAGCACTCCTTCGGCGGTCAGCACCACCACCGATTCCTCGGTTCGGGTCGCGATCGCAAGCGAGTTGTGCGGCTCCGCGACGGCGCTCATCCGAAACAAGTCCAGGTAATGCGGCCGATGCCGGCCATCAGATATCGGGGTTGCCTGAACCGGCACATCAATGCCAACGTTTCGCCCGCCCCCATGTCCAGCTCCTCGAACGTCTGCCCGTCGTCGATCGGCCTGGATCCGCCCGCTTCGCCGGCCCAAATCGATCTTCCGCCCCGCCCCGCATCCAGCCTAATGGCACAACAGGGGGTTCAGACGCAGAAATTCCGCTGCCGCGCTGGAGCGGCGCGGGAGTCAGTTCGCGCAGCGGGAATACGGTGGTGCGCCCACGCCGGCAACCGAGTGGGTGCCCCACGGCGTCTTCTCGACAATGCGGGCGGGCGCCGTGTGCTGACCCACCGAGAGAGTGGCCGACCGCGCCCCCTTGAGCGATTCCTCCGGTAGGGCATCGAAGACGGTCCCTTGCCAGTGGTAATTGCCGTCGAGGGGGTCGAGGTGTCCGATCAGCCGAACTCGCACCGGATGGCGGACACCACCGATCTCGAGCGTTGCCGCCCCGTCATAGGTGTCCTCGTAGTCCGGGGCACTGGATGACAGCTCGAACGCTGAGGTGACCGGGGGAGCCGGGGCCGCGCTGAGCTGAGAGCGTTCGTTGAACACCTGCTGGCTGCTGTGGCGGACCTCGACGCGACCGCTGTCGGTGCGTTTCATCAGCGCGACGCACTGGGCGATGTAGCGTTCCTGGGCGCCGGCGTCCGGGCCGGGGACGAAAAAGTAGTTCGGAAATCCATGCAGGGCCACTCCGAAGAACGGCTCCATGCCGTCCTCCCACGCCTGCCGCAGGGTGATACCGGCGGCACCCACCAGCGACTCTTCCGAGGCTTGCTCGGGGATGGTGAATCCGGTGCCGAAGATGATGGCGTCGGCCGGATGCTCGACACCGTCGCAGGTACGCAGGCCCGTCGCGGTAATCGATTCGACAGCCGCCCCCACTTGCGGCTGCGGTCGGCGGTCCGGGCGGCGCAGCCAACGCTTGGTGCGGGTCGTCCACATCGGTAACTCGGTGACCACCCGTCGGGGTGCGTGCGCGAAAACGGTTACCGACCGTGCCGGTCCGACCAACCGGCCGAGATGATGGCCTGCCCAGGAGTCACCGCCGATGACGGCGATGCGCTTGCCGGCCGCGTGGAAGTTGGGGTCCCACGCCGCAGCGTGAAAGGAAAAGCCGCGAAAATCGTTGCATCCCGGCAGATTCGGGACCCACGGGCGCCACATCGGTGGGTGGGTGTTGATGACGACGTTCGCTCGGACGATGTCTCCGGCGGCCGTGTGTAGTTTCCAAGAGCCGGTGTCTTCGTTGAAAACCGAACGCAGGCAACCACATTCCCGCTCGGGCACGTCAAGTAGTCCGACCTTGGTGACGCCCGCTGCGCGTATCGCGTTCAGTGCGCGCTGGCCGCGAGCGCCCGCGCCGACGACAACGATCGGCGGGGTTGACACCCCGGGGCTCACAGAAACCTGCTGCGCTTCCAGGCCCGGCGCGCGATCGGGCCCAGCAGTCCCACCTCGGTGAGAAATGCTGCCAGCGGCGCGAATCCGGCGACCTGTACTTCCCGCCGGTGCGAGCTGGTGCGTGCGGCGCGTCGGGCTTGCTTGGTGTCCAGACCGGTTCGTGCGTACGGGACGGGATTGCTGAACAGGTAGTTGAAGAAGTACCCGCCGACCCCGTTGATGTTGGCCATGAACCAGCGATTCGTCCGGGGCATCTCGGCCACGCGCTTGCGGGCGCCGTCCCTCGCGAACTGGATGTGACGTGCTTCCTCGGTGACGTGAATCCGCATGAGCCGCTGAATGATCGGTTGCAACTCCGGGTCATCCATCATCTGTCGCTGTAGCGAGTCGAAGATTTCTTCCCCGATCAGGGCGGCCACCCACAGCATGGAACCGCGCTGGAAGGCCAGCGGAAGCAAGTTGATGATGAAGCGGTGCAACCGCTTTGGCTGTACCGGCTTGGCGCCGATTCGCTCGATGGCCTTGCCGAACATGACCATGTGCCGGGTTTCGTCACCCAGTTCGGTCAATTTGTAATGTGTCGACCGGCTCGTCGGGTCCTCGTGCAGGATGGTCCGCAGCAACGCCTGATTGAGCATGTTCTCGAACCAGATTCCGGCTGACAACGTGTTGACCAGTTCCTGGCGGGACAGTTCGATCTGCTGCTCGCGGGTCATCTCGTCCCAAAGCGGTGTGCCGTACAGCGACACCAGCTTGGGGGGCAGGAAGAACTTTTCCGGGTCAAGTGGTGCGTCCCAGTCGATATCGACGACGGGTTCGTAGGACTTCTTGACCGAGCCTTTGAGTAGCCGGTCGGAGAAGTCTTCACGACTCGGCCCACTTGGTCGCATCGCGGTAGTCATCGTTGACGTCCCTTCAATCGGGTTGCCTCAATTGTTAGGGAGGTCACAGCCAATAGTCAATACCCTTGGTACCGGGTACCGGCGGTCTCAGTTAGATGCGTGCTGCCTCGGCTAGGTTGAGCTGCAGCGACGCCGGAAGGACAGAATTTGAGTCGCCATATTCATGTCATAGGTATCGGTGCCGGTGACCCGAACTATGTGACCGTTCAGGCGATCGATGCGCTCAACGACACCCAGGTGTTCTTCGCGATGGACAAGGGCGAGACCAAGAGCGACCTGGTGGCGCTACGCCAGCAGATCTGCGCGCGATTCATCCGGGAGCCGGCGTATCGGTTCGTCGAACTGCCTGACCCGCAGCGCTGCGCCGACACCGATTACCGGCAAGCGGTGTCGGACTGGCATGCCGCCCGCGCCCGGGTGTGGGCGGCAGCCATCGCCGACGAGCTGGCCCCCGATGGCGTGGGTGCCTTTCTGGCCTGGGGTGACCCGTCGCTGTACGACAGCACGCTGCGCATTTTGGACGCGGTGGCCGCCGAGGTTGATATCAGCTATGACGTCGTCCCCGGGATCACCGCGATACAAGCGTTGACCGCTCGGCACCGCATTCCGCTCAATGACATTGGTGCACCGGTCTTGATCACCACGGGCCGGCGACTGCGCGAGAGCGAACTTTCCGGAACGGCGGTGATCATGCTTGACGCCGACTGCTCATTTCAGCGATGTGCACCCGACACCAGGATCTGGTGGGGCGCCTATCTCGGGACGCCGGATGAACTCCTGGTTGCGGGCACCGTCGGCGAGGTGGGGGCGCTGATCGCAGCTCTGCGAGCCCAGGCCCGGGATCGGCACGGGTGGATCATGGACACCTATCTGCTGCGGGCAATCGACTAGTAGCCGTCAAGTCTGACTCTCCTCTGAAGCTTGTCTAAGGAATTGAAAAAAACACGTAGCGGCCACTCGGTCTCGGGATAACGTGTGTTTCCGAGCGCGAAAATCGTGAGCTGGGTCACTGGTGCGATCGGGCTGTCGCCAAGGTCGGGAGGTAACTGATGTCGTTAGTCGATGCCCACCCCGAATGCGCGGCGACCGCAGCGCAGCACTCGGTGGGCATCCGATCATCGCCGGACCCCGCGAACTTGAAACCAAGCCATTGGCGAACCCGAGGCGGGCGCGTACCGGGGTGGTGTAGGTGATACCGGCGGTACCGATGACCAGACATTCGGCGAACCGGGTTCCGGCCGCCCGCATGGGGTCTGAGCTGCTATTTCATCTACCGATCGGCCAAAAAACTCCGGTGAATCGTTGGTTGCGGCATCGAGAAGAACGTGTGCTCCGCACCCTGAATGCTCGGTTAGGCTCGAATTGCGGGTATACCAGGGCTGGGAAGAGGGTGATGAATGTCCTACGTGTTCGCTAATCCGGAGTGGGTAACTGCTGCGGCGACGGACCTGGCGAGCATTGGTTCCTCGATCAATGAGGCCAGTGTGGCTGCGGCCGCGCCGACCGGCAGCGTGGTTGCGGCGGGTGCTGACGACGTCTCGGCGCTGATCGCTGCCTTGTTCAGCGCGCACGCCCAGGCCTATCAATCGCTGAGCCAGCAGGCGTCGTTGTTCCATCAGCAGTTCGTTCAGTTGATGAACGCCGGCGCTAACCAGTACATCGCCGCTGAGGCTTTCAACGAAATGCCAATGCAGGACGCCGCGACCGCCATCAGTGGGCCGTTGCAGGCGCTGGCCGGAATATCGTCGGGCGGAAGCACGGCCGCCGCCGCAGCGTCTGGCGGCCACCAAGATGAGCGTGTGCTGCACACCGGCCAAAACGGCAGCTACGTCCAGATCGGGGGCGGCGGCCACTCCGGTGCAGTCGCAGCAGGCGGCAACGCCGCGGGCGGCTCGAACGGGGTCCTACCCGGCTCCGCCGCTCCACTCGCACGGCTCTCGGGTGGCGGCGCAAGCGGTGCGTTACTAGGCAGCGCAGCGCCACTTATCGGCACAAGTGCTGCCGCAGCCGCGAATGGTGCTGCTATCGATGGATCTGCGGGCGGCAGCGGGATGTCCTCATTCGGCAGCGGCGCCCCGGGGATGGGCGGCGTTCTGAGCGGCCAATCCCCGGCTGGCGCAAGCCTCGCCGCGGATCGCGCAATTGCCACGGCCCCCGCTAGCCGAGGCGGCGACGAGGGCCACGCTGAAACGGTCACCAGTCACGTCGCGCATGGTGTTGATAGTGAACTCGTCGAAGAGGCCGCGCCCACACTCGACGTCACAGGCGGCCTCCGTGGCCCCGGCGGGCCGCTCTACGGCGGCGGTAACGGTTTCTATGCCGCACCCGCAGCTAGTGGCGAGCAGCTACAGCACCCCATGCCCGGACGGTCCGCCTAGCCGCTTGCCGCGGTGCGCGGCAGACTGGATAGGTGCCCGAACTCCCTGAGATCGAAGCGCTGGCCGACCATCTGCGCCGGCATGCCGTCGGCTTGACGATCGGGCGCGTCGACGTCGCCGCCCTGTCGGTGCTCAAGACTTTCAATCCGCCCATCAACGCTCTGCACGGGCAGACCGTCGTGGGTGCCGGCCGGTGGGGCAAGTACCTGGGCCTGCAGGCTGGGGAATTGTGGCTGATCACGCACCTCTCCCGGGCGGGATGGCTGCGCTGGTCGGACAAATTGGCCCCGGCGCCGCTACGGCCCGGCAAGGGGCCGATCGCGTTGCGGGTCCACTTGGGCACTCCCGGTGCGGCGCCCGGCTTCGACCTCACCGAGGCAGGCACCCAGAAGCGGTTGGCGGTCTGGCTGGTCGGTGACCCGCAGCAGGTTCCGCAGATCGCCACACTCGGGCCCGATGCGCTGGAGCTGGGGCCCGACGACCTGGCTCGCGTGCTGGCAGGCAATACCGGACGGATCAAGACCGTCATCACCGACCAGAAGGTGATCGCCGGTATCGGGAACGCCTACAGCGACGAGATATTGCACGTCGCCAAGATGTCACCGTTCGCCACCGCAGCGAAACTGTCCGACGAGCAACTCATCACCCTGCACGACGCGATGATTTCCGTTCTCAATGACGCGGTCAGCCGGTCCGTCGGCCAGGGCGCGGCCACCCTCAAGGGCGAAAAGCGTTCCGGGCTGCGCGTCCACGCGCGCACCGGATTGCCCTGTCCCATCTGTGCCGACACTGTGCGAGAAGTATCGTTTGCGGACAAGTCTTTTCAGTACTGTCCGACCTGCCAGACCGGTGGCAAAGTGCTGGCCGACCGGCGCATGTCGCGGCTTCTCAAGTAGTGGATATGCTGCCTGAGTGACTCGCCAGAAAATCCTCATCACCGGAGCCAGTTCCGGCCTGGGCGCCGGCATGGCCCGCGCCTTCGCCGCCAAAGGCCGCGACCTGGCGCTGTGCGCCCGGCGGACCGATCGCCTTGACGAATTGAAAGCTGAACTGTTGCAGCAGTATCCGTCGATCAATATCGCGGTGGCGGCGCTGGACGTCAACGACCACGAGCAGGTGCCGAAGGTATTCGCCGAGTTGAGCGATGAACTGGGCGGCATCGACCGCATCATTGTCAACGCCGGCATCGGCAAAGGGGCCAAGCTGGGTTCGGGCAAGTTGTGGGCGAACAAGGCGACCATCGAGACGAATCTGATTGCGGCGCTGGTGCAGATCGAGACCGCATTGGAGATGTTCACCAAGAGTGGATCCGGTCACCTGGTGCTCATTTCGTCGGTGCTCGGTAACAAGGGCGTGCCTGGCGTCAAGGCCGCTTACTGCGCAAGCAAAGCCGGGCTGACATCCCTCGGTGAATCGCTGCGCGCCGAGTACGCCAAGGGTCCCATCAAAGTCACTGCGATCGAACCCGGCTACATCGAGTCGGAGATGACGGCCAAGTCGGGCAGCACAATGCTGATGGTGGACAACGAAACTGGCGTCCGGGCCCTTGTCGATGCCATCGAACGTGAGCCCGGACGCGCCGTGGTCCCCAGGTGGCCCTGGGCGCCGCTGGTGCAGCTGATTCGGGTGCTGCCGCCGCCACTGACCAAGCGCTTCGCCTGACATTTCTCCGCGTTGCCGTCGAGAGTGAATCTCACAACGCCTCGCGGGCGTGGCGCGTCGTGAGATTCACATTCGGCGAACGAGATTCAGTCCGCGCGGCCTCTTTCGCTTCGATAGCGGCGCACCAACGCATCCGTCGAACTGTCCGACTGCTCGTCAGGTGAGCCATCGCTGGTGAGCACCGGCAGCAACTCCTTGGCCTGCGTCTTGCCCAGTTCCACGCCCCATTGGTCGAACGAGTCGATACCCCAGATCACACCCTCGGTGAACACCTGGTGCTCGTAGAGTGCGACCAATTGGCCCAGCACCGACGGGGTGAGTCTGGTAGCCAGGATCGAGGTGGACGGTCGGTTGCCGGGCATCACCTTGTGCGGCACCACGTTGGCAGGCGTGCCTTCCGCAGCAATCTCCTCGGCGGTCTTGCCGAATGCCAGCACCTGAGTTTGGGCAAAGAAATTGCTCATCAACAGGTCGTGCATGCTGCCGGTGCCCTCGGCGGTCGGCAGGTCGTCGAGGGGCTGGCTGAATCCGATGAAATCGGCCGGCACCAGCCAGGTGCCCTGATGCAGCAATTGATAGAACGCGTGCTGCCCGTTGGTTCCCGGTTCGCCCCAATAGATTTCGCCGGTGTCGGTGGTAACCGGGGTGCCGTCGGCGCGGGTCGATTTGCCGTTGGATTCCATGGTCAACTGCTGCAGGTAGGCGGCAAACCGCGCCAGGTCGTTAGAGTACGGCAACACCGCGCGCGCCTGCGCATCGAAGAAGTTCGAGTACCACAACCCGATAAGGCCAAGCAGCGCAGGCGCATTGGATTCCAACGGCGCGGTCCGAAAATGCTCGTCGACGATGTGAAAGCCAGAAAGGAAGTCGGCGAAGGCTTCTCGGCCAATGACGGCCATCACTGACAGGCCGATCGCCGAGTCCACCGAGTAGCGCCCGCCTACCCAGTCCCAGAACCCGAACATGTTGTCGGTGTTGATGCCGAATTCGTCGACGAGTTTCTTATTGGTGGAGACAGCGACGAAATGCTTGGAGACCGCTGAGTCGCCGAGTTCGTCGGTCAGCCAGCGGCGTGCCGCCGTGGCGTTGGTCAGCGTCTCCAACGTGGTGAAAGTCTTCGATGCAATGATGAAAAGCGTTGTGGCGGGCTGTAAATCGGCCAGCGTCGCAACCAGGTCGGCAGGATCGACGTTGGACACGAAGCGTGCCGAGATTCCCGCGTCGGCGTAATGGCGCAGCGCCTGGTACACCATGACCGGCCCCAGGTCCGAACCGCCGATGCCGATGTTGACGACGGTGCGGATTCGTTCTCCGGTGGCGCCGGTCCAGTCGCCGTTACGCAGTCGATCGGTGAAGTCGCCCATGGCGTCCAGCACCTCGTGCACGTCCTTGACGATGTTCTGGCCGTCGACGGTCAGTTCAGCGTCGCGTGGCAAACGCAATGCGGTGTGCAGCACCGCACGGTCCTCGGAGGTGTTGATGTGTTCGCCCGCGAACATCGCGTCCCGGCGCTCCTCGAGCTTGGCCGCCCGCGCGAGATCGATCAGCAACTGCACGGTTTCGCGGGTGACGCGGTGTTTGCTGTAGTCGATGTAGAGGTCGCCGACGTTCAGCGTCAACTCCCGGCCGCGGTCGGGATCGTCGGCGAACAACTCGCGAAGGTGGGTGGCCCCGATCTGATCGTGATGCTTGAGCAGGGCGTCCCACGCCGGCGTGGCGGTGATGTCTGATGGCTCGGAAGTCATGGCTTGAACCCTAGTGCCGCGGGGCGGGCTGGTCAGGATCCGAGTTTGGGTTTCTGCCCGTCGAACCTGAAGTTTGGCAGGGCGTTACTCGCACTTCTTCTGCAGACTTTCAGGCTCGACGCGCGCGAGTTATTGGTTGCCGAGCACCTGCTGAAGGTCCGGCAGCATCGCCTGGAGTTGCTGACCCCAGTACAACCAGGTGTGGGTGCCGTTGGCCGGAAAGTTGAACACCCCGTTGTGCCCGCCCTTGAGCTTGTACCGGGCCTGGAAAACCTTGTTGCTGATGCGCGTGGCGCTTTCCAGCAGGCTGGCGTCCAGCTTGGTGCCCAGATCGGAATCACCGCCGTTGCCGGTGTAGACCCAGACGCGGGTGTTGTTGGCGACCAGTTTCGCGGCGTTAACCGTGGGGTCATGGTCCGCCCACGCCGGGTCGCCGGGTGGGCCCCACATGGCGTCAGGGCGGAAGCCGCCGGCGCCCAGTTGTACCGCGCCGAGCAGAGTGGGCCAGTTTCCGGCGGACAGGTTGAGGAAACCCGACATCGACGCGGCGTAGACGAAGTTCTGCGGGTAGTTGGCCGCCAGGATCAGGGCCGCCGAACCACTCATCGACGCGCCCACCACGGCGTTGCCGGTCGCGCTGACGCCTTTGTTCGTCGCCAACCAGGAGGGCAACTCCTGGGTCAGGAATATCTCCCATTTGTAGGTCGACGTTCCGTTGTTGCTGACGGCCGGCCGGTACCAATCGGAATAGAAACTCGCCATTCCGCCCGTCGGCATTACCAGCGACAGGCCCGATTGGCCGAACCATTCGAAGACCGGCAGGTGAATATCCCAGCCGTTGAAGTCGTCACGGGCGAGCATGCCGTCGAGCAGATAAACCACATGCGAGCCGCCACCTTGGTACTCCACTTTGATCTGGCGGTTCATCGACGGCGAGGGGACCATCAGGTACTCGATCGGCTGACCCTGGCGCGACCAGGCGGACGAGGTCGCTGGACTGCTGAACGACGCACCCAGCAACGCAAACAATGTTGCCGCTGACAGCGATATCAGCCAGCGCAACGGCGAAACTGCAGCTGTTGTTGCCGTAACCATTTCCGGCGAAATTTACCGCAGCAAAACTCGAATTCGACAAATATAACGGCGGTAGTAACCGTTTAGTGGCCGAGTCGTCCCCGGCCCAAACGCAGCAAAAGCATCGCCAGGTCCTTACCCTCCGGACCCAGCTCGCTGTAGCGTTCGATCACTTTCATCTCACGGCTGTGGACCAGCCGGGTGCCACCGGAGGCCATCCGAACTTTTCCGATCGCCTGGGACACTTCGGCGCGCCTTTTGACCGCGGCAAGGATCTCAGCGTCCAGTCGGTCTATCTCTCCGCGCAATTCGTCGATACCGAGCTGTTCGGGGTCGACGGTTTCGATGTTCATCTCTGCTAACTCCGCGTTCTCGTGAGGTGGTGGTTCTGGTCTCATCCGGGTTCGGCCTCACAAAACAGACGAGCCCCGAATCCGGAAGCGGACCACGGGGCTCTGCGAATGCAGCTAAACCACGGGCACCGCTTGTCGATACCCGTAAAAAAATCGAGGCTGCTTTTTGAGCACGTCTGGAGTCTGCCACCAGATGGCGCGCGCGTGCAAAAAACGGCGAAGTTGCCAGGCGTTAGAACCTGGCGATCTTCTTCACGATGTTCACAGCGTCCCGAACCGCGTCCTCGGTGGCGGTCAATGGGGCAAGCACGGACTCGGCCAAGCCGACGAGGCGTTCCACGCGGTGCACAATCGCCTCCATCCGATCGACGACAACGTCCATTCGCGGTGCCAGCGCGTCGATCTTGGTGATGGTGTCGTTGAACCGAACCATGGTGTCGTCAAGGGTCGCCATCGAACTGTTCATGTCCCCGAGAGTCGCGTTGAGACCCTCGAGCAGCGTTTCCACCTGCTCGACCCGAACGTCGACGTTGAGTGCAGCCTGGGTGAGCGTCTTGATGCGTTCCCGTCCGGTGCGGGGGCGCATAGGCCCCGCAGAGTTGTCAGTCACGCTGCTCAGTATGCGACTACCGCCAGCGGGCGTCGGCGGCTTGGCCCGGGGCCGGGCCTGCCGAGCTTTTCTTGACGATCACGGCGGACCGCGGCCCGACTGTCGCCGGTCGGCGGTAAGTTTGGGGCGACATGAGTGTGCACGCAACTGAAGCCAAAGCCCCCCGTTCCGAGCAGGTAGACGAACTGCTGGATGGTCTCAACCCGCAACAGCGCCAAGCGGTGGTGCATGAGGGTTCGCCGCTGCTGATCGTCGCCGGTGCGGGTTCGGGGAAGACGGCGGTGCTGACCCGGCGCATCGCCTACCTGATCGCTGCCCGCGGGGCGGGGGTCGGACAGATCCTGGCCATCACCTTCACCAATAAGGCCGCCGCTGAAATGCGGGAACGGGTGGTGAATCTGGTCGGGCCCCGCGCCCGCTACATGTGGGTGTCGACATTTCACTCGTCGTGCGTGCGGATTTTGCGCAATCAGGCGTCGCTGATCGAGGGGCTCAATTCCAACTTCTCGATTTACGACGCCGACGATTCGCGTCGGCTGCTGCAGATGATCGGCCGCGATATGGGCCTGGACATCAAACGGTATTCGCCACGATTGCTGTCCAATGCGATCTCCAATCTGAAGAACGAACTGATCGACCCGCATCAGGCGGTGTCGAACCTGACGGATGAATCCGACGATCTGGCGCGCACTGTCGCCTCGGTGTTCGGCGAATACCAGCGCCGTTTGCGCGCGGCGAACGCAATGGACTTCGACGACCTGATCGGCGAGACCGTTGCAGTGCTGCAAACCTTCCCCGACATCGCGCAGTACTACCGGCGGCGGTTCCGGCATGTGCTGGTCGACGAATACCAGGACACCAACCACGCCCAGTACATGCTGGTGCGGGAACTCGTTGGCCGTGGATCCGACGAGCCAGATGACGATGGGGTTCCGCCGGCAGAACTGTGTGTCGTCGGGGACGCCGACCAGTCGATCTACGCCTTCCGCGGCGCCACCATTCGCAACATCGAAGACTTCGAGCGCGACTACCCGGACGCCAGAACGATTCTGCTGGAACAGAATTACCGCTCGACACAGAACATCCTGTCGGCGGCAAACTCGGTGATCGCGCGCAACTCCGGGCGCCGGGAGAAGCGGTTGTGGACCGATGCCGGCGAAGGCGAACTGATCGTCGGTTACGTCGCCGACAACGAACACGACGAAGCCAGATTCGTCGCCGATGAGGTCGACGCACTCGCCGACCGGGGCGACATCACCTACAACGACGTGGCCGTCTTCTACCGCACCAACAATTCGTCGCGGTCGCTGGAAGAAGTCTTCATCCGTGCCGGGATTCCGTACAAAGTCGTTGGGGGAGTGCGCTTTTACGAGCGCAAGGAGATCCGCGACATCGTCGCTTATCTGCGGGTGCTGGACAACCCCGGCGACGCGGTCAGCATGCGGCGCATCCTCAACACCCCCCGCCGCGGCATCGGCGACCGTGCCGAGGCGTGTGTGGCGGTGTACGCAGAGAACACCGGCGCGAGCTTCGCCGACGCATTGCAGGCCGCCGCTGCGGGCAAGGTGTCAATGCTCAACACCAGGGCGGAGAAGTGCATCGCCGGCTTCGTCGAGTTGCTCGATGAGTTGCGCGGGCACCTCGACGGGGACCTCGGCGAGTTGGTCGAGGCGGTGCTCGAGCGCACCGGTTATCGGCGGGAGCTGGAATCGTCAACTGACCCACAGGAATTGGCGCGGCTGGATAACCTCAACGAACTCGTCAGCGTCGCACACGAATTCACCATCGACCAGGCGAATGCCGCGGCCTTGGCTGCCGAGAGCAATCCCGACGATGAAGACGTGCCCGACACCGGCGCATTGGCGGCCTTCCTGGAACGCGTCTCGCTGGTCGCCGACACCGATGAAATCCCGGAGAACAATGCCGGCCTGGTGACGCTGATGACCCTGCACACCGCCAAGGGTCTGGAGTTCCCGGTGGTGTTCGTGACCGGCTGGGAGGACGGCATGTTCCCGCACATGCGGGCGCTGGACGACCCGACCGAGCTTTCCGAGGAACGGCGACTGGCCTATGTGGGCATCACCCGGGCCCGGCAACGCCTCTACTTGAGCAGGGCGATCGTGCGGTCGTCCTGGGGGCAGCCGATGCTGAACCCGGAATCGCGCTTCCTACGCGAGATTCCGCAGCAGCTCATCGACTGGCGGCGCACGGCTCCCAAGCCGTCGTTCAGTGCGCCGGTGAGCGGCGCAGGCCGGTTCGGCACCCCGCGTTCATCGCCCATGCGTCCCGGTGCGAGTAAGCGTCCGCTGGTGGTGTTGGAGGCTGGCGACCGGGTGACGCATGACAAGTACGGCCTGGGCAAGGTCGAGGAAGTCTCCGGCGTCGGCGAATCGGCGATGTCGCTGATCGACTTCGGCAGCGCGGGTCGAGTCAAGCTGATGCATAACCACGCTCCGATCAGCAAGCTCTGAGGACTCGTCGCGATCGCAAGCGCGGCGTAGCCGGGCGCAGCGGGTCGCGACCATTGGACCGGAGCGATCGCAAGCGCGGCGTAGCCGGGTGCAGCGGGTCGCGACCATTGGACCGGAGCGATCGCAAGCGCGGCGTAGCCGGGTGCAGCGGGTCGCGACCATCCGACCCGCCTAGTCGGCCCAGCGCTTGGTCTCCGGAAGAATGGCCAGCCCCAGGCTGGTGATCGGCAGCAACGGCAGCACGTGCACCAGCCACGACACACGTGCGCCCGCGATGAACACGCCCAGATAGGTCAGGAGCGCGACCACCGACCCGGTCATGACCAGGTAGCGCCCCAGGTGCCGACGCAGCAGCAGCATGATGACGCCGGCGATGGTCGTCGCGGCGAACACCAGGGCCAAGAATCCCACCGCCACGCAGAACAACCGGTCGCTGCCCCACCAGCCGGCGATCAGTTCGGTGGTTACCACTGACGTCGCCCATCCGCTGACGATGCTGACCGCACTGACGGCCACGGCCGAGCGGGCGCCCGGCTCAGCGTGTCCAGCACCGGATGACAAGTGATCGGCCCGGACTGTCGCGTCATGTAACGCTGCGGAACGCGAAAATTGGGTGGTCTTCAGTTCGACTGCGATGGTTGGCAGCGGCCCGGTCGGCGCGCGCCGGATGATTCGGGGGCGCGGCTCGCTGTCGGAGTCGGCGGGCTTGTCGGGGTCCTGGTTCGCGGCGGGATCGTTCGGCGCGGTCACCGGTCAGCCGGCGTAGTTGCCGACGTACAGTCCTCGCTTGGCCAGCCACGGCACGGGATCAATGCGCTCGGTGCCGCCCAGCTGTACCTCGAAGTGCAGGTGCGGGCCGGTGGAATTGCCCCGGTTGCCCATGGTCGCTATCTGGTCGCCTGCCATCACACGCTCGCCGAGATTGACCAAGGTGCTGTTCACGTGGCCGTACAGCGTTACGGTGCCGTCGGCGTGGCGCAGCTTGACCCACATCCCGTACCCGGCGGTGGGACCGACGTCGATCACGACACCGTCCGACACTGCGTAGATCGGGGTCCCGATCGCATTGGCGAGGTCGATACCGGCGTGCAGTACACCCCAGCGGTAGCCGAACTCAGATGTGTAGATGCCCTTGGTGGGCATGACGTACAGCGGCTGCTGGAGTCGTGCCTCGCGCTGTGCGCGCTCCTGGGCGAAGGCCATGCCGCGGGCGAGTTCTTCGTTGTGCACTGCGACGTTGGTCGGCTGTGCGGCTACCACCTGCACGCCCCGCGCCGCGTTACCGCCGGATCCTCCGGACAGAGTGGACGCGTTGGCGGTGAGTACGGTCTCGACCTTGGCGGTGTCGGAGTGGTCGATCGCCCCGTGCGCTGCCGCTGCCGTTGCACCTGCCGCCATCGCCCCGATCAGCAGGCGCCCCTTGGCCGCGCTGGTGGGCTGTTTGCGGTGGCTTCCACCGCGACGAGCTACGGGTGTGGTGTTTATCGCCAGTCTGCGGCCTGGAAGCGGGTCGTCGTCGTACTTGACGGTCACCCGTGCCAGCACGTCGGTGACTGCAGCTTCAGGCGCGAT
This sequence comes from Mycobacterium sp. IDUB_37, assembly GCF_055419245.1. Taxonomy (NCBI): domain Bacteria; kingdom Bacillati; phylum Actinomycetota; class Actinomycetes; order Mycobacteriales; family Mycobacteriaceae; genus Mycobacterium; species Mycobacterium sp. IDUB_37. The sequence goes on from NZ_JBVAXG010000002.1 coordinate 451,984, forward strand.
CACGACGGTGTTGGGGGCGGCCAGCCACGCGGGAGTCAGATTGTCCGTGTCATCCAAGTCGTCGAGCTCGGGTGCCTGCAGCAGCTGATCGTCGACGCCGAACTCGGACTCGCCGAAGTCCAGATCGTCAAGATCGGCCAACTCGAGGTCGTCGAGTTCGTCGAATCCATCCAGCGGGATGATTTCGGTGACTTCATTGCGGTGCTGGAGCAGCCAGCGATCCCGGGCTGCGCGAACCGAGCCTGCAGCGGCAGGGCGGGCATGTAGGTGCTGGGACAAGCTGAAATGTCCTCGGATCGTGACCATAACGTTATCTGGACTTTGAGAAGGTATCCGCAAAGGTATGGGACTGGCAACCTCAAGGCAAAAACCCGGATGCTTTTGTGACTTGGGTCACGTTTCGAATTTCTGAACATCGCATGACGTCTGCGACCGCGGTGGGATGCGGCGACGGGACCCGTTTTGGGTGTAGATACAGTTCCTCCGTGCGAGTTGCCGCGTAGCGGCACCGCCACCCAAGTTGGCCTAGCAAGCAAGCCGAGCAAAGGCAGTGACGCCCATGGATCTGTTCGAGTATCAAGCTAAGGAATTGTTCGCCAAGCACGGCGTACCCGGCACCCAGGGCCGGGTGACCGATACCGCCGAAGGCGCGAAGGCCATCGCGGAGGAGATCGGTGCTCCCGTGATGGTGAAAGCCCAGGTCAAAGTGGGCGGCCGTGGCAAGGCCGGTGGCGTGAAATACGCCGCGAACGCCGAGGAAGCCTACGAGCATGCCAAGAATATTCTGGGCCTGGACATCAAAGGCCACATCGTGAAGAAGTTGCTGATCGCCGAGGCCAGCGACATCGCAGAGGAGTACTACCTGTCCTTCCTGCTCGACCGGGCTAATCGCACCTACCTGGCGATGTGCTCGGTGGAGGGCGGTATGGAGATTGAAGAGGTGGCCGCGACGAAGCCTGACCGGCTGGCCAAGGTTGCGGTAGATGCCGTCAAGGGTGTCGACCGCGCGTTCGCGCGATCCATCGCCGAGCAGGGCCACCTGCCGGCAGAGGTGCTGGACTCCGCCGCGGTCACCATCGAGAAGCTCTGGGGAGTCTTCGTCGGCGAGGACGCCACCTTGGTCGAGGTCAATCCGCTGGTGCGCACGCCGGACGACAAGATCCTGGCGCTGGACGGCAAGGTCACCCTGGACGGCAACGCCGACTTCCGGCAGCCGGGCCACGTGGAGTTCGAAGACCGCGCCGCCACCGACCCGCTGGAACTCAAGGCGAAGGAACACGACCTCAACTACGTCAAGCTGGACGGCGCAGTCGGCATCATCGGCAACGGCGCGGGACTGGTCATGTCGACACTGGACGTGGTCGCCTACGCCGGTGAGAAGCACGGCGGGGTGAAGCCGGCCAACTTCCTCGACATCGGCGGTGGCGCCTCTGCCGAGGTGATGGCCGCCGGGCTGGACGTGATCTTGAATGACGCTCAGGTCAAGAGCGTGTTCGTGAACGTCTTCGGCGGGATCACCTCGTGTGACGCCGTGGCTACCGGAATCGTCAAGGCCCTGGAGATCCTGGGTGACGAAGCCAACAAGCCGTTGGTGGTCCGCCTGGATGGCAACAACGTCGACGAAGGCCGGGCGATCCTGGCCGAGGCCAACCACCCACTGGTGACCGTGGTCCCGACCATGGACGAGGCTGCCGACAAAGCCGCCGAGCTCGCGAACGCCTGAGAGGACGACGAATATGGCAATTTTCCTGACCAAGGACAGCAAGGTCGTCGTCCAGGGCATCACTGGCGGCGAGGCCACCAAGCACACCGCCAGGATGCTGGCGGCGGGGACCCAGATCGTCGGCGGTGTCAATGCACGCAAGGCGGGCACGACGGTTGCGCACAAGGACGTCGACGGCAACCCGATCGAGTTGCCGGTGTTCGGCAGCGTCGTCGAAGCAATCGAGAAGACCGGCGCCGACGTATCGATCGCGTTCGTCCCGCCGGTGTTCACCAAGGACGCCATCATCGAGGCTATCGATGCCGAGATCCCGTTGCTGGTCGTGATCACCGAGGGTGTTCCGGTGCAGGACAGCGCATACGCGTGGGCCTACAACGTCGAAAAGGGTCTGAAGACCCGCATCATCGGCCCCAACTGCCCGGGCATCATCAGCCCCGGACAGTCGTTGGTCGGCATCACACCGGCCAACATCACCGGCCCCGGCCCGGTCGGGCTGGTGTCCAAGTCGGGCACGCTGACCTACCAGATGATGTACGAGCTGCGCGATTTCGGGTTCACCACCTCGATCGGCATCGGCGGCGACCCGGTCATCGGGACCACCCACATCGACGCCATCGACGCGTTCGAGAAGGACCCCGACACGAAGCTGATCGTCATGATCGGTGAGATCGGCGGTGACGCAGAAGAGCGCGCGGCGGACTTCATCAAGGCCAACGTGACCAAGCCGGTTGTTGGCTACGTCGCGGGATTCACCGCGCCGGAGGGTAAGACGATGGGCCACGCCGGCGCCATCGTGTCCGGCTCTTCGGGCACTGCGCAGGCAAAGAAGGATGCCTTGGAGGCGGCGGGCGTCAAGGTTGGCAAGACGCCGTCCGAGACGGCGGCGCTGGCCCGGGAGATCCTGAAGACGCTCTAGGTCTCACCGCGAGCAGACGAAAAATCGCCCGTTTCCGACCGGAAGCGGGCGATTTTCTGTCTGCTCGCGCGGGGTGGGCTACTACGTGCCAGGCGTGCCCGGCACCCCAATGAGTTGACCGCCGTCGCCGCCTTGACCCCCGGTGCCTGGAGGAGCCCCTGGCCCGCCGTTTCCGCCGTTCCCGCCGAAGCCGATCAGCAGCGCGGCTCGCCCGCCGTTTCCGCCGTTACCTCCGGGGCCCCCGCCCGTGGGTCCTCCCGCGCCGCCGGCGCCGCCGTCGCCAATTAGCAGCCCGGCGTCGCCTCCCGCTCCGCCGGTACCCCCGCTGCCGGCGGCTCCGCCTGCACCGCCAGAGCCGGTCAGCATCCCGCCCGCCCCGCCCGCACCTCCGGAACCCCCGCCGAATCCACCGCTACCGCCGACGCCGCCATTGCCGTTGAGGAATCCGCCTTTGCCGCCGATACCGCCGGCGCCAGCGGGCCCGATCCCAGCTGGACTCCCACTTGCGTCCGCGCCGGCACCGCCGGCCCCGCCGGAGCCGAGGACGATCCCGCCGGCACCGCCGGCGCCACCCGCACCACCCGCGCCGGCCTTTCCGCCCAGACCGTCGAAACTCGTCCCACCGCGGCCGCCGGCCCCGCCGGTGCCGAACAGTCCGCCGGCGCCGCCGGCGCCACCCGCCCCGCCCGCGGCGCCGAGCGGCGATGTCCCGCCGATGCCACCCGCGCCGCCGGTGCCGAACAGCCCGGCGGTCCCGCCGGCGCCACCAACGCCACCAATGCCCGACCCGCCGGTGCCGCCGGCACCGCCGACGCCGAACAGCAGCCCGCCGGCCCCCCCGGTGCCCCCCGCGGATCTCACGCTGTTGGCCCTTCCCGGCCCGCCGGCGCCACCGTTGCCCAGCAACCCGGCGGCTCCGCCGTTACCGCCGGCGGGATGGGCGGTGGTGCCCGCCCCGCCCGCGCCGCCATTGCCGAATAACAGCCCGCCGGCCTGGCCGTCCGCCCCAGGTGCTCCGTTGGTCCCGTTACCGATCAGTGGGCGACCCAGCAGCAGGTTGGTGGGGGTGTTGATCAGAGCGAGTAGTTGTTGCTCGAGTGACTGCAGCGGGGTGGCGGCCGCGACTTCAGCGGTCGCGTACTGGCCCGCGCCGGTGGACAAGAGCCGAACGAACTGCTCGTGAAAAGCTGTCGCCTCGGCGCTGAGGGCCTGATAACCCTCGGCATGCAGGCCGAACACCGCGGCAATTGCCGCCGATATCTCGTCAGCGCCCGCTGCAAGCAATCCTGTTGTCGGGATCGCCGCTGTCGCGTTGGCTTGGCTGATCGTGGAACCAAGATTCGCCAGATTTGCTGCGGCTGCGGTCACGGCTTCGGGCAGTGCGGTGACAAAGGACATGGGGTCACCTCCCCGGACGCAACCATGGCGGTCGGCGGTCGATCGTCAGCGTCTCAGTCGGCGCACGCCCGAGAGATGCTCAGCGTAGCCCGCTCCTACACCAGACACAGCCAATTCACACGGTTAGCTGCGGAGTAAGTGAGAATCGCACGCCTCCTTGGCGGAGACGTGCGATTCGGTGCTGCTCGGTAGGTCCTTAAGGTGAAATCCCGGAGGCTCCGATCGGGCCGCCGAGAACGAATCCGCCGAATCCGCCGGGGCCGCCGATGCCCGGGTTCGCCGCGCCGCCGCCGTTGCCGCCGGCGCCGCCGATGCCGAAGATCTGGGCGCCGGTACCGCCCTGTCCGCCGTTGCCGCCGAACGTCACGCCGGGGCCCCCGTAGCCGTTGCCGCCCGCACCGCCAAGGCCGAACAAGATGCCGCCGGTGCCACCGAGAGCGCCGGCCCCTCCTCGGAAGCCGCCGGCGCCGCCGTCGCCGCCGGCACCACCGATGCCGAATAAGCCGGTGCTGTCCCCGCCGTAGCCCCCGACCCCACCCGTGCCGGTCATGTTGGCGCCGCCGGCCCCGCCGGCCCCACCGATGCCGAAGAACTGGCCGTTGCCGAAGCCACCCTGGCCGCCCTGGCCGCCGATGGTGGCGCCCATGCCCTCCCCGCCGGCGCCGCCCGCGGCCCCGGTGCCGATCACACCGAGGATGTTGCCGCCGCCGCCGAACCCGCCGAGGCCTGCGGTCCCGCCGCTTTGGCTGACAGCGCCACCGGCACCGCCCACTCCACCCAGACCGTAGAGGAGGCCGGTTCCGTAGCCTCCGGAACCGCCCCAGCCCGCAACGAAGCCGCGCCCGCCGGCTCCGCCGGCCCCGCCGTTGCCGAAGATGATCCCGCCGTCCCCGCCGGTCCCGCCATCGCCCGCAACGCCATTGACAGAGGCGCCACCGATTCCCCCGGCGCCACCGCTGCCGAACAAACCGACCGCGCTACCGCCATTGCCGCCAAGGCCGACGAAGCCGCCATTGGATGCCCCACCAGCCCCGCCGCGACCGCCGTTGCCGTATAGGAACCCGCCGCTTCCGCCGTTTCCACCGTTCTGACCGGGACCGCCAGACCCACCGTTGCCACCGTTACCCCACAACAACCCGCCATTTTGGCCACTGGCCCCGGTCCCGTCGACACCGTTAAAGCCATCACCGATCAGCGGGCGTCCCAGGAACCGCTCGAACGGCGCATTGATCGAGGCGAGCAACGGATTGGAGTTGGCTGCTTCGGCGCTGGCATAGGAACCGGCACCAGAGGTCAGCAGCTGAACAAACTGCTGGTGGAACTCCGCCGCTCCGGTGCTGACCGATTGATAAGCCTGCGCGTGCGCACTGAACAGTGTCGCGATGGCGGCCGACACCTCATCGGCACCCGCGGCCATCAGCGCGGACGTCGGCGCCGCCGCCGCCGCGTTGGCGGCGCCGATCGAGGAGCCGAGGTTGGCCAGATCTGATGCCGCTGCCGTCAGGAACTCCGGTGCCGCGATTACATATGACATAGTCACCCTCCGTATGCAGCGGCGACCGCCCGCGGGCCGCCGAGTAGCAGGAACGTATCCGCGACACGATGTCTACCGATCCCAACTTTGTTGGGTGATTTATCGGACGCGATAGCAACGCTTTTCAGATCGCGAAGCGCTTCGGAGGAAATTTTGAGCAGACGCTCGGATGATTCGATTGCCGTGCGGGAGTCGGGCGCGAAATTCGTCAGATCCAGCGTTTGCCCCGCCAGAATCTTCGACACCGCGGTCACAAAGGACATCCCCGACCTCCGACCAATGCGACGGTCCCCCCGAAGGACCGCCGATAGTGAATCGTACGTCCCGCCAACCGATCCCTGGTCTGATTCACAGCGACTTCAAATCTGGGCTATCGGCCTGGTCGCGACGCCCTTTCAGTAGAGGGGCCGTTGCTGAGACGAAGCTAAGCGCTTGCTGAGCCGACACCGTCAACTCGACGGCTTGTCCGGTTTTCGGAGTCAGAGCCTACGAATCCGCTGATAATTCGGGCAAACCGGGGCCGCCGAATTGGCCCGGCTGATCATCGAACAGTGCCCCGACTGCGTCGGGAAGAGATCTCTACGGTAGATAGTTGATCTATGAATCTTGACCCGCGGACGCCCGTGGTGGTCGGAGTAGGGCAAGCGGCGGAACGCATCGATGACGCCGACTACCGGGCGATGTCACCCGTCGAACTGGCTGCGGCCGCCGCCCAGGCCGCGATCGATGATTGCCGTGCCGCCGCCGTCGCCGCCGAAATCGACACCATCGCCGCGCTGCGGCAGTTCGAGATCTCCGGCCCGGCCGCGAACGCCCCGCTGGGCCGGTCCAACAACTACCCGCGCTCGGTGGCCAAACGGATCGGCGCCGAACCGCGCCGCGCGATCTTGGAAATCGTCGGGGGGCAGGGGCCCCAGCACCTGATCACCGAGCTGGCTGGGGAGATCGCTGCGGGCCGCTCGGAGGTTGCGCTGATCTTCGGATCGGATGCCACGTCGACCCTGCGGCACTTTGCCCAGGCCGCAGAAGAGGAGAAGCCGGACTTCAGCGAGACCGTCGACGGTGACCTGGAAGACCGCGGACCCGGCATCGAGAAGTTGATGTCGCGCTACACGGTGATTCACGGGCTGATCGATGCGCCGACCCAGTATGCGTTGATGGAAAACGCCCGACGGGCAGCGCTCGGGCTTGGGCCGGCGGAGTACCTGCGGCGGATGGCTGAGCTGTTTGCGCCGTTCAGCAAGGTCGCCGCGGCCAATCCGTTCTCCGCCGCCCCGGTTGAGCGGACCGTCGACGAACTGATCACTGTCACCGACAGCAACCGTATGATCGCCGAGCCCTACCCGCGACTGCTGGTCGCCCGCGATCAGGTGAACCAGGGTGCGGCGGCCCTGCTGATGTCGGTCGGAACGGCCAAGCGCCTCGGCGTGCCCGAAGACAGATGGGTGTATCTGCGCGGGCACGCCGATATGGAAGAACAGGCGATGCTGGAGCGCCCGGACCTCGGGCATGCGCCGTCGGCGGTGCTGGCGGCGCGTGAGGCACTGAACGTGGCAGGCATCGGTGTCGACGACGTCGCCACCTTCGATCTGTACAGCTGCTTTCCGGTGCCGGTGTTCAACATCTGCGACGGCCTTGGCGTCGCCACGGACGACCCGCGCGGATTGACCCTGACGGGCGGACTGCCGTTCTTCGGCGGCGCGGGCAATAACTACTCGATGCACGGAGTTGCCGAGACGGTGGCCCGGATGCGACGCGCACCAGGGCAATTCGGACTTGTTGGGGCCAACGGCGGGATCCAGAGCAAGTATTCGGTGGGCGTGTATTCGACGACACCGGGGGATTGGCGGCCCGATCGCAGCGCTGAGTTGCAGGCCGAAGTCCGCGGCTGGCCGACGGTGCCGGTCACCGAGACTCCCGACGGCTCCGCCACCATTGAGACCTATACCGTGCGGCGCGACAGCGGGCGTGCCACCGGAATCATCATCGGTCGACTGACGGCCGACGGGACCCGTTTTCTGGCGACCACCGAGGACGACGCGCTGATCTCCCGCCTGACAGACAGTGACCCGCTCGGATCGTCGGTGCGGGTCAGCTCGTACGAATACGGGAATCGGTGCTTACCCGCCTGAAGAGCTGCGTCATCCGTGTAGGCCGGGCAAGCCGTTCGCGCCGAATATCGGTCCGCCTGCCCCGCCCGTCCCACCGGTGCCGCTGAAGCTGGGTTGGCCGCCGAGGTCCCCGCCGTTGCCGCCGTTGCCCCCGTTGCCGAAAAACCCCGCATCCCCGCCGTTACCGCCTGTTCCTCCACCGGAGTTGGCACCGCCAAATGCGGCAGATCGCGCGCCGGCGCCGCCGCTGCCACCGGAGCCGATCAGGACGCCGGCTTGGCCGCCGTCCCCGCCGGCGCCCCCGCGCATGTAGCCGTAGCCACCGGCACCGCCCTCTCCTCCATCGCCGCCCAACATCGCGCCGCCACCGCCTTCGCCACCTGCACCGCCGTAGTAGCCGTACCCGCCGGTGCCGCCGGCGCCGCCGGTGCCGTAGAGAAATCCTCCGACCCCGCCGTGCCCACCAGACCCGCCCGTGCCTTGTGCGGTGGCGCCGCCGGTGCCACTGATACCGCCCGCTCCGCCGGCTCCACCGAATCCGAGGAGTGTGCCGCCGGCACCGCCAGTGCCACCAGAACCTCCTGCGGCTTGGCCGAACCCGCCGGCGCCCCCGGCGCCACCGAAACCGAAGAGGCCTGCTGCGCCGCCGTTTCCGCCTGCGCCGCCTATGCCGGCGGCGTGGTCTGTGAACGGGGAGCTGCCGGTACCGCCTACCCCGCCTGAGCCGAAGATCATTCCGCCAGCCCCCCCGGTGCCACCCTTCGCAACGTTGATGAAGGTAGAGGTGTGAATTGGCCCGCCGGCACCGCCGTTGCCGAACAGGCCTGCGGCGCCACCGGTTCCACCGTTAACCCTGCCGAAGCCGCCGTCGCCGCCAGTGCCGAAGATGAGCCCCCCAGCCCCACCATTTCCGCCGTTGAGGCCGCCGCCGCCGGTTCCACCATTGCCGAACAGTCCGGCAGCCCCTCCGGTTCCGCCGTCGCGTGGCCCGGATCCACCGGCGCCACCACTGCCGAACAGCAGTCCACCGTCGCCGCCGTTGGCCCCAGTACCTGGCGCCGCGTTTGCGCCGTTGCCGATCAGCGGGCGTCCAAGTAGTAGCCGGGTCGGTGTGTTGATCACATCGAGCACCTGCTGGACAATCTCCTGCAACGGCGACACGGCCGCGGCTTCGGCCAGCGCATACTGCCCGGCACCTGCCGTCATCCGTTCAACGAACTCGGCGTGGAACGCCGCCGCGTCAGCGCTGAGCTGTTGATAGGCCTGTCCGTGCGCTCCGAACAAGTCGGCGATCGCGGCCGACACTTCGTCGGCACCCGCGGCCAGCACCCCCGCGGTCGGGGCCAAAGCCGCCGCGTTGGCCTGACTGATCGCCGAGCCGATATGCGCCAGGTCCGAAGCGGCGGCCGTCACAAACTCTGGCGTTGCAATGACAAACGACATCTCATATCTCCCGGAAAACGACGAATGACGATCAGTGTCATCAGGATCGTTTTCGCAGGAAGGAGGGCATAGCGTAGCTGACTACCTAATTATTTCGGGCGTCAATCCCGCTAGCCGAAAGGCGTTTGCCGTTCGGTCGTCAGGCGAACGAGGCCAGCTTGCCGGCCAGTCGCTCCACGTAGGCAGCGACCTTGTCCTCGCCGGTGTCCGGCATGCCGAATAGGACTTCGGTCACACCGATTTCGGCCCAGTGCGCCAGCTTCTCGGCATCCGGCTTGAAGTCCAGAGCCACGATCTGGGGGGCGCCATCGCGACCCGCAGCGGCCCAGGTGTCCTGGAGTAACTTCACCGGTTCGTCGATGTTGAAGTCACGCGGAGTTGTGATCCAGCCGTCGGCGCTGCGCGCGATCCACTTGAAGTTCTTCTCGGTGCCGGCGGCGCCGACCAGCACCGGAATGTGGGACTGCACCGGCTTCGGCCAGGCCCAGCTGGGCCCGAACTTCACGAACTCGCCGTCGTACTCGGCTTCCTCCTGCGTCCACAGCGCCCGCATCGCCTCGAGGTATTCGCGCAACATGGTGCGACGACGGCCGGCCGGCACGTTGTGGTCGGCGAGTTCGTCGGTGTTCCAACCGAATCCGACGCCGACGCTGACCCGCCCGCCGGACAGATGGTCCAGCGTGGCAATGCTTTTCGCCAGGGTGATCGGGTCGTGCTCGACGGGTAGCGCGACGGCGGTAGACAGCCGGACCCGCGACGTCACCGCCGACGCAGCGCCCAGGCTCACCCATGGATCCAGCGTGCGCATATAGCGGTCGTCGGGCAGCGTCTCGTCGCCGGTGGTCGGGTGGGCCGCCTCGCGCTTGATCGGAATGTGGGTGTGCTCAGGCACGTAGAAAGTGTGAAAACCGTGCTCGTCGGCAAGTTTAGCGGCTGCCGCCGGGGCGATGCCGCGGTCGCTGGTGAACAGAACGAGGCCGTAGTCCATGCCCCAATTTAGAACGTGTTCTACTTTTGTTCGCGGGCGGGGCCCCTGTTCAGGCGACGCTGGCGCCGAGCAGTGAGCGGCATTTGTTCCTGAAGGTGCGCTAGCGTGGTTGGTCGAACGGCATCGAAGCCACGGCAGCAGCGCCGCGTCGCATCTGCTGCATCATGCGGCATCGAAAAGCAACAGGAGGACTCATGACCTACCCGCCCGGTGGTCCCGGCTATCCACCCGCTCAGCAGCCGGCCGGCTCCTACGGCGCTGCGGCGCCTGCTCCCGCTGCCCCGGGTGAGCCTGGCGAGAGCAAGCTGGGCCTGTACCTGGGAATTGCGGTAGCCGCCCTGGGTCTGCTGGCGTACTTCTTCAGTTTCGGACCGATGTTCACCTACAAGTCGGATCTCAGTGGACTGGGAGATATCTCCGGCGACGCGGGATATGCGATTCCCGTCGCGGTGCTGGCAGCGCTGCTGGCCGGCGTCGGCCTGCTGCCGAAGGCCAAGAGCTACGTGCCGATCGTGGCGGTTCTCTCGGTAGTCGGCGTGCTCCTGATCATCTCTTCGACGTTCAACAAGCCAGACTCGTTCGCGACCGGGTGGGCGCTGTGGATCGTCCTGGTGTGCATCGTCTTCCAGGCGGTGGCCGCGGTCGGTGCATTGCTGCTGGATTCGGGTGTGATCTCCGCCCCGACGCCGCGGCCCAAGTACGACCCGTTCGGGGGCTACGGCCAGTACGGACAGTATGGGCAGTTCGGCGGACAGCCAGGCGGGTACTACGGTCAGCCGAATGCACAGCAGCCCGCGCAGAACCCGGCCCAGGCCTCCGGTTACGGTGCGCAGTATGGCGGTGGCGGCGGCTATCAGTCCGGTCCTAACCCGCAGTCGGGCGGATTCGCGGCGCAGCCCACGCAGCAGGTGCCCCAGCAGCAACAGCAGGGTCCGTCCACTCACACTCCGCCTACCGGCTTCCCGAGCTTCAGCCCGCCGCCTCCGGTCAACGCCGGCAGCGGATCGCAGGGTGGATCGGCGCCGGTCAACTACGGCAACGCGGCCGGCGGGCAGCAATCGTCCTACGGCCAGGGGCAACAGTCGTCACCTGGTGCGGCACCGGTCTAACCGTGCGCTCTCGCGCCTGACCGCGCTCGTGCGCGGCGAGTGAACCTCGTGCTCGAAGAGTGAACAGAGTGTCGGGAAGAGGCGAGGACAGCCGAGCGGCAGGCGCTCGGCAAGCGCGCGACCTCGTTCGAGTCGCGTTTGCCCCCGCGGTGGTGGCGCTGGTGGTCATCGCGGCGATCACCCTCATCGAACTGCTGATCGCCAACAGCGACATGACCGGCGCGTTGGGCGCTATCGCCAGCATGTGGCTCGGCGTGCACCAGGTGCCGATCTCGATCGGCGGGCGCGAACTGGGTGTTATGCCCTTATTGCCCGCTCTGCTCATGGTGTGGGGCACCGCACGCACCACCGCGCGGGCCACGTCGCCTTACTCGTCGTTGCTGGTCGCCCGATGGGTGATCGCGTCGGCTTTGGGCGGGCCCATACTGCTGACGGCGATCGCCCTCGCCGTCATCCACGACGCGTCGTCGGTGCTCACCGAGCTGGAGACACCTAGCGCCCTGCGGGCGTTTACCAGCGTGCTGGTGGTGCACCTCGTCGGGGCGTCGATCGGGGTGTGGTCGCGCATGGGGCGACGGGCGCTGGCGCGATCACCACTGCCCAATTGGCTGGGTGACTCGCTACGTGCCGCGACTGCCGGGGTACTGGCCTTGCTCGGGCTGTCCAGTGCGGTGACTGCCGGGTCCCTGGTCGTGCACTGGGCGACCATGCAGGACCTGTACGGGATCACCGATTCCATCTGGGGTCAGTTCAACCTGACCGTGCTGTCGGTGCTGTACGCCCCCAATGTCATCGTCGGCGCCTCGGCGATAGCGGTCGGTTCCAGCGCGCACATCGGTTTCGCGACGTTCAGCCCGTTCACGGTGTTCGGAGGCGACATCCCGGCATTGCCGATCCTGGCCGCGTCGCCCACGCCACCACTCGGGCCGGTATGGGTGGCACTGCTGATCATCGGAGCGTCGGCAGGAGTCGCGGTCGGGCAGCAGTGCGCTCGGCATGCGCTGCCGTTCTTCCAGGCCATCGCCAAGTTGTTGGTCGCTTCCGTCGTCGGAGCGCTCGTGATGGCGCTGCTGGGGTACGGCGGAGGCGGAAAGCTCGGCAACTTCGGCTCGGTCGGCGTCGACATCGGCGCGCTCATTATCGGGGTGTTCTTCTGGTTCTCCGTCGTTGGTGCCTGCACCGTCGTGATGGCCGGCGGTATCAGGCGGCGCCCCCGGCGGGCGCGGCCCAAGCCGGTTGCACCGGATCCCGGCCCTGATCCCGGTGACGATGAAGATTCGCTGTTGGGGGCCTACGACGACGACATCGCCGCTGGCGAAGGGGACGATGCGTCCGCTGACGGCTCGGAGTACGCGGACGATTTCTACGTGGACGACGAGTTCCGGGGCGGCGAAGAATTCCGGGACGACGAGTTTCGGGGCGATATTCACCGTTCGAATGACGGGTGGTCCGCCGACTCGGACACGCTGATGCCCGACGGACCGGCCGCGGATCCCCGCGAGGGTCGCAGGCGCGACGAGTAGCGGTATTGCTGTCGGCGGGACGCAGTCTGGATGCCCTGAGTGCAGCCTCGGCTCCGGCAATCAGCGCAGCGGCCGGGAGTGGTCGCCCAAGGGAGCCCGGCTAGGCTCGCCGTGTGCTGGAACCGCTCCGTGTACCCCCGAGTGCACCGGCACGACTGGTGGTGCTGGCATCCGGCACCGGTTCGTTGCTGAACTCCCTGCTGGACGCCGCGGTTGGTGAATACCCGGCTCGAGTGGTGGCTGTTGGGGTGGACCGTGGTTGCCGGGCCACCGAGATCGCCGCGAACGCAGGGATACCGTCCTACACGGTTCGGGTCGGTGACCACCCCACCCGCGACGCTTGGGACGCTGCCGTCACCGAAGCCACCGCGGCACACCAACCCGACTTAGTGGTATCCGCGGGGTTCATGAGAATCCTTGGACCGCAATTTCTTTCGCGATTCAGCGGACGTACCCTCAACACGCACCCGGCGTTGTTGCCCGCCTTCCCCGGCGCGCACGGCGTTCGTGACGCGCTGGCCTACGGAGTGAAGGTCACTGGCTGTACGGTGCATCTGGTAGACGCCGGAGTGGATACCGGTCCAATTCTGGCTCAGCAACCAGTCGCGGTGCTCGCCGATGACAACGAAGAGACGTTGCACGAACGCATCAAGGTCGTGGAACGACAACTTCTGGTGGACGTGGTGGCAGCGATAGCAACTGGCGGCGTGACGGTGACTGCAAGAAAGGCACTCATAGGATGAGCATCGACAGAAAGCCGATCCGTCGCGCGTTGATCAGCGTGTACGACAAGACCGGGCTGGTCGACCTCGCCCAAGGCCTGGCCGCCGCCGGGGTCGAGATCGTGTCGACCGGATCCACGGCGAAGACCATTGCCGACAAAGCGATTCCCGTCACCCGGGTCGAAGAGCTGACCGGTTTCCCCGAGGTGCTCGACGGACGCGTCAAAACCCTGCACCCGAAGGTCCACGCCGGTCTGCTGGCCGATCTTCGCAAGCCCGCACACGAGGCGGCCCTGCAAGAGCTTGGAGTCAAGGCCTTCGAACTCGTCGTCGTCAACCTCTATCCCTTCAGCGAGACAGTCGATTCCGGCGCCGGCATCGACGAGTGCGTCGAGCAGATCGATATCGGCGGGCCCTCGATGGTGCGCGCGGCGGCCAAGAACCATCCCAGCGTTGCCGTCGTCACTGACCCTCGTGGATACGACGGAGTCCTCGCTGCCGTGCGTGACGGCGGATTTACCCTCGGCGAGCGCAAAAAGCTGGCTTCGTTGGCATTTCAGCACACCGCCGAGTACGACATCGCGGTCGCGGCCTGGATGCAACAGACCTTGGCTCCGGAAGAGCCGGCGCAGGAGTTCCCGCATTTCTTCGCCCGGAACTGGCGCCGCGAAACAACGCTGCGCTACGGCGAGAACCCACATCAGCGGGCAGCGCTCTACACCGACCCCGCTGCGTGGCCGGGCCTGGCGCAAGCTGAGCAGCTGCACGGCAAAGAGATGTCCTACAACAACTTCACCGATGCGGACGCGGCCTGGCGGGCAGCTTTCGACCACGAGCAGACGTGTGTGGCGATCATCAAGCACGCCAATCCCTGCGGCATCGCGATCTCCGAAATCTCGGTGGCCGATGCGCACCGCAAGGCCCACGAATGCGACCCGCTGAGCGCGTTCGGTGGCGTGATCGCGACGAACACCGAAGTAAGCCTCGAAATGGCGGAGTTCGTCAGCACCATTTTCACCGAGGTGATCGTCGCGCCGGCCTACGCGCCCGGCGCCCTCGACGCGCTGACGCGCAAGAAGAACATCCGGGTGCTGCTGGCCTCGGAACCGCTCCTCGGCGGGCACGAACTGCGGCCGATCAGTGGCGGACTGCTGATCCAGCAGCGCGACCAGCTCGACGCTCCCGGGGACGACTCGGCCAACTGGACACTGGCCACCGGCGAACCCGCCGACCCTGCCACCCTCACCGACCTGGTCTTCGCGTGGCGCGCCTGCCGCGCGGTGAAGTCCAACGCGATCGTGATCGTCGCCGGCGGCGCGACCATCGGGGTTGGCATGGGGCAGGTCAACCGAGTGGACGCCGCCCGGCTTGCGGTGGAACGCGGGGGCGAGCGGGTCAAGGGCGCGGTCGGGGCTTCCGATGCGTTCTTCCCGTTCCCCGACGGCCTGGAAACGCTCGCGGCCGCTGGGGTCAAAGCGATCGTGCACCCCGGTGGTTCGGTACGTGACGACGTGGTGACCGAGGCGGCGACCAGGGCCGGCATCACGCTGTACCTCACCGGGGCACGCCATTTCGCGCACTAGCGAATTCGGCTGTGAGTGAAATCCACGGCGTGACACGCTGCAAAGTCCGCCGGGAAAACCGGCGCGGGTAACGCGGATCCGTCCGGCGTCGTACTTTGGAGTGGTGACTTCACCGAGCAACCTGCCCCGTACCGTCGGCGAGCTGCGTGCCTCCGGTCATCGAGAGCGGGGGGTCAAGCAGGAACTCCGCGAGAATCTGCTGACCGCGTTGGCCGAGGGTGACGACGTTTGGCCCGGCATCCTGGGCTTCGACGACACCGTGATTCCTCAGCTGGAACGCGCCCTGATCGCCGGCCACGACTTTGTTCTGCTGGGCGAACGTGGCCAGGGCAAGACCCGATTGCTCCGCGCGCTCACCGGCCTGCTCGACGAGTGGACGCCGGTGATCGAGGGATCCGAACTGGGCGAGCACCCGTACACGCCGATCACGCCGGAGTGGATCCGCCGCGCCGCCCAGGCCCAGGACGACCTACCGATCAGCTGGAAACACCGTAGCCAGCGTTACACGGAGAAGCTGGCCACGCCCGACACCAGCGTCGCCGACCTGGTCGGTGACATCGACCCGATCAAGGTCGCCGAGGGCCGCAGTCTTGGGGACCCAGAGACCATTGCCTACGGACTCATCCCGCGTGCGCACCGCGGCATCGTCGCCGTCAACGAACTGCCCGACCTCGCCGAGCGCATCCAGGTATCGATGCTCAACGTGATGGAAGAGCGCGACATCCAGGTCCGCGGCTACACGCTGAGGCTGCCGCTCGACGTCCTTGTCGTAGCCAGCGCCAACCCGGAGGACTACACCAACCGGGGCCGCATCATCACGCCACTCAAAGACCGGTTCGGCGCCGAGATCCGCACCCACTATCCGCTCGAGTTGAATGCCGAGATCGGTGTCATCGCCCAAGAGGCGCACCTGACCGCGCAGGTGCCCGATTACCTGATGCAGGTGATCGCGCGATTCGCGCGCTACCTGCGGGAATCCAGCTCGGTCGACCAGCGTTCCGGGGTGTCGGCGCGGTTCGCCATTGCCGCCGCCGAGACGGTGGCCGCCGCGGCCCGACACCGCGGCGCGATCCTGGGCGAGACCGACCCGGTGGCCCGGGTGGTGGATCTGGGCACGGTGATCGACGTGCTGCGCGGCAAGCTGGAATTCGAATCCGGCGAGGAGGGTCGCGAGCAGGCCGTGCTGGAACATCTGCTGCGCCGTTCGACCGCTGACACCGCCTCCCGCGTCCTGGGCGGCATCGACGTCGCCACGTTGGTGACCGCCGTCGAGGGTGGTTCCGCGGTGACGACGGGCGAGCGGGTGTCGGCCAAGGACGTGCTGGCCGCGGTGCCGGGGCTACCGGTGGTGGACAAGATCGCGGCGAAGCTGGGTGCGGAGTCCGAGGGTGAGCGGGCCGCGGCATTGGAACTGGCGCTGGAGGCGTTGTATCTCGCGAAGCGCGTCGACAAGGTATCCGGGGAGGGGCAGACCGTCTATGGCTAAACCCGGTTCGAGGGGTAACTCATCGCGATATTCGGCGTACTCTGGCGGGCCCGACCCGCTGGCACCGCCGGTTGATCTGCGTGAGGCGCTCGAACAGATCGGCCAGGACGTCATGTCGGGCACATCGCCGCGCCGGGCGCTGTCCGAGTTGCTGCGACGAGGCACCGAGAACATGCGCGGTGCCGACCGGCTGGCTGCCGAAGCCAATCGGAAGCGACGAGAACTGTTGCGCCGCAATAATTTGGATGGAACCCTGCAAGAGATCAAGAAGTTGCTCGACGAAGCGGTGCTGGCCGAACGTAAGGAACTCGCCCGCGCACTCGACGACGACGCCCGGTTCTCCGAATTGCAACTCGAGGCGCTGCCGCCGTCCCCGGCCAAGGCCGTCCAGGAGTTGTCCGAGTACGACTGGCGTAGTGGCGAGGCCCGCCAAAAGTACGAGCAGATCAAGGATTTGCTGGGCCGCGAGATGCTCGATCAGCGCTTTTCTGGAATGAAGCAGGCGCTCGAGGGCGCCACCGACGAGGATCGCCAGCGCATCAACGAAATGCTGGACGACCTGAACAACCTGCTGGACAAGCACTCTCGCGGCGAGGACACCCAGCAGGATTTTCAAGAGTTCATGGACAAGCACGGCGAATATTTCCCGGAGAACCCGAGCAACGTCGAGGAATTACTGGACTCGCTGGCCAAGCGTGCCGCTGCCGCACAGCGGTTCCGGAACAGTCTGAGCCAAGAGCAGCGCGACGAGCTGGATGCTTTGGCGCAGCAGGCATTTGGATCGCCGCAGCTGATGCAGTCGCTGAATCGCCTGGACGCGCATCTGCAGGCGGCCCGGCCCGGCGAGGACTGGTCCGGATCTCAGGAGTTCTCCGGCGAAAACCCGTTGGGGATGGGCGAAGGCGCGCAGGCGTTGTCGGATATCGGCGAGCTGGAGCAGCTGGCCGATCAGCTGTCGCAGGCATATCCGGGCGCCAGCATGGACGACGTGGACCTCGACGCGCTGGCTCGCCAACTCGGCGACGAGGCTGCCGTCAATGCCCGGACACTGGCCGAACTCGAACGCGCGCTGGTCAACCAAGGTTTCCTGGACCGGGGCTCCGACGGCCAGTGGCGACTCTCGCCCAAGGCCATGCGCCGACTTGGTGAGACGGCGTTGCGCGATGTGGCACAACAACTGTCAGGGCGACGCGGCGAGCGTGATCACCGCCGCGCCGGGGCGGCCGGTGAGCTGACGGGCGCCACGCGTCCGTGGCAGTTCGGGGACACCGAGCCATGGAACATCTCCCGGACACTCACCAATGCCGTGCTGCGGCAGTCGGGCACCCGCACTCTCGACGGCGCGAACCCTTCGCTGAGCATCACCGTCGACGACGTCGAAGTGTCCGAGACCGAAACCCGCACCCAAAGCGCGGTAGCGCTGTTGGTGGACACCTCGTTCTCGATGGTGATGGAGAACCGCTGGCTTCCGATGAAGCGAACAGCGATCGCGTTGCATCACCTGGTGGCCACCCGGTTCCGCTCAGATGCCCTGCAAATCATCGCTTTTGGCCGCTACGCGCGGACGGTGACCGCTGCCGAGCTGGCGGGCCTGGAGGGCGTCTACGAACAAGGCACCAACCTCCATCACGCGCTCGCGCTGGCCGGGCGTCACCTGCGCAGGCACCCCAACGCACAACCTGTGGTGTTGGTTGTCACCGATGGTGAACCAACGGCTCACCTGGAGGACTACGACGGCGACGGCACCTCGGTCTTCTTCGACTATCCGCCGCACCCGCGCACCATCTCCTTCACGGTGAAGGGCTTCGATGATATGGCCCGGCTTGGCGCACAGGTCACTATTTTCCGGCTCGGCAGCGATCCCGGATTGGCCCGGTTCATCGATCAGGTGGCGCGGCGAGTGAAAGGCCGAGTCGTGGTACCCGATCTCGACGGGTTGGGTGCGGCAGTGGTGGGTGACTACCTGCGGTCGCGACGGCGCTAGCGGGCAGGTCTGACGAGATCGTCGGGTAAGCCGGCGAGTACCACCGCCATGTTGTAAGCGCTCATCCGGAGTTGGCCGTTGCTTCCTGTGCGGGCATAGTCCGAATGTCCGTATGCCCTTTGGTGAAGTTGACCGTCCCCGTACTCATGAGCCGGCGCCACGCCGGTGGCGGTCGACAAGGGCATCATGCCCGGCACGTCCTGCAAGGCTGGGCCGAACGCTCCGAAGCCTGGGATAGCCTCGGCCACATAATCATTGACACCGATCAGGTAATAGGCGTGCCCCGGCTGCACCCCGAGTTGCGACGCGTCGGTGATTTCGCCACCCGGAGAGCCGTAGAGGACGACGTCGCTCACCGGCGCGCCCTGCTGCAGCGCCAGGCTGGTGACCAGGGAACCGTAGGAGTGGCCGAATGCCGTGATTCTTTGATTCACAACGTTGCTCGACGCGGCCAGCCCCTTGTAGAAGGCATTTAGCCGATCCGCTCCGGCGCGCGCATGCCAGTCATGAGTCACGTCGCGCAGGCTGTCGGGTGCGTCGTATCCGAGCCAGGCTATCGATGCAACCGCGTCGGCGTTCGGCCGGCCCGCCGCCATCCGCAGATCACGTGCTTTATTGCGCTGCGCCGCAGCCTGATTCGTCGCATCGATGGCGGTGACGCTGACCCGGGTATTCAAGCCGCCCACCGTCACGCCGACGCATTCCGCATTGTCGACGTCACCAACTCCAACTGCCGCCAGTACTTTTCCGGGATTTCCGGTGGTGTCCAGCAGGATGAGGCTGGATCCGGGGTTGGCGTCCAGCGCCATCTGTAGTGACCGCAGGTCGGCTGCCTTCTCGCGATCTGTGTGCCAGAGGCCGGCGCCGTCATACCAGCCCTGCTGCAGCCGATTGATTTCGCGTTGTAACACAGGAACATTGAGCTGGTTGCGGACGACGACGGGGATGCCGTCGAGGTTGCGAATGGCGTTGGGAAACCATTCCCTGACCCGATCCTGCTGGCCCGGGGTCAGTCCATGCCACCAGCTGCTCACCTGCTCAGGAGTGTTTCCCGACGGCGGCAGCGACGGCATGCCGGGCGGTTGATGACTCAGTTGCGCATCAACTCGGTCGGGCGAGAGGTCACCGTCGGCGCCGCGAATCGCCGCGGCCAGATCCTCGTCGGCGTTCTCCGCAGCCGCCAGCAAGCATTGCAGACTCTCGGTCAGCCGCACCGCGGTCTCAAGGATCACCTGTTGGTCGCCGGCGGCGAACGCGGACAAGTTCGACGGCGGCAATGCCGCGCCGGTCGCATCGTTGATGCGCAACTGGCTTTCGGCTGCCATGCCGCGGATTGCGTTGAGGCGCAACTTGATCGAGTCGACTTCGTCGGCCGATTGTTCGGCTGCCCGCCCGACTGCGTCGCACTCGTCGGCGTGGTTGTCCAGCGCCAGCCTGGTGTGCTGGGTCGCGGCATGTGCGGCGTCGGCGGCTTCACCACCGAAACTCACGAGTCGCATCATTTCGGTGATGGCCCCGGATGCGGTACGGGTGCCGTGTGCGCGCCTGATCGCGGCATCTAAGACGGTCCTGATCGCTTGGGCATCCCAGCGGTCGATATCGCTGAGGGTCAGCGTCATGGCCGACTGACCGCGATGGCGTTTTGACGCTCCATCTGCCGAAGTCGGGCCGCGGCGACACCCAAGCCGCGGGCGTGCTGCCCGAAGCGGGCTTGGTGACCCGCGCTGGCTGTGTACCAGCGGTCCAGCAGTTCCGACAACGCGCCTGCCGAAGCGCCGACCCAACCGGGCCGTGCCTCGTCGGCGTCTCGATGGCAGCTCAGTTGCAAGGCCAGTAAAGACTGACCGTGGGTGGCCAATTCACTGCCCACGTGAGACAGCAAATCGGGAATCGCATTCAACTCTTCTGCCACATCAACCCGCCTTCGCCGACGCAATGTTCGACGAAGTTTGGCAATGGGCAGGAGGATCAGCCACTCACTTTGAGCGGCCCTGTGGATCAGAACTGGAGGTTAGGTATGAGCCTTGCGCGACTTGCGCTTGATGCCGACCCCGCCCCAGAACGAGAACCCCTGAATCCTCACGTGGGGCGCACCGCGCGTGCCCGCGCCGTCAACCGAGTGGTCGAAGTTCCCCATCACTCCGCGGCCGGAGATCTCGACATTGATTTCCGGCGGCAGCAGGATGGTCTGCGCACCCATGATCGAGTACGCGTGAATCTCGACCTCGGTCGAGGTGAAGTCCGCGTAGCGCAGGTCCACCACGCCACTGCCCCAGAACGTGAAGGTGGTCAGCTTCTTGGGCACGTTCCACCGGCCCCGGCGCTCAAAGCCGCTCATGATGGCCAGCAGCAATGTCGACGGCGCGGGATTGCAGTTGCCGCCGCGTCGCGCGCTTACCGCCGCGCCGGGCAGGTCCGCCCGCAGTTGATCAAGCTCGCGATAGGTGGTTGCGGCATAGGCCTTGGTTAGCCGGTCTTCGTAATCGTTGAGCTGCAGACGACCTTGCTCGGCCGCGTAGGCCAGCAACTGTGCAAGCTGGATGCGATCGGTGTCCTCGGCGCGCAACAATTCGTCGCGCGTGGCTCTCGCGTCACGCTGGGCTGGGTTGGTCATCTCACCCGCGAGCTTACGACGTCAAGATATTGCTGCAAGAGGTGTTGGCTAAACTGCAACCTTCGCGCCGGCTTCTAGCCGGAAGTGCCTGGTTGGGGCGTTTCCTCCGGCAGCGAAACCCACGTCGGCGGACGTTTTTGCAGAAATGCCAGCATGCCTTCGCGCGCTTCGTCGGACACGAATAGCCGCGCCGACTCCTCAGTGAGCCGCTCGGCGTCGCGGTCGAAGCCTGCCAATACGGCAGCGGTGGTTAACGCCTTGGACGCTGCCAGCCCCTGTGGCGATCCGCGGCCAACGTCTGCGACCAGGCCTGCCACCGCCGCCTCCACGTCGTCGGCGGCCACGGTGATCAACCCGATCTCGGCAGCTTCGCCGGCACCGAACGTTTCACCGGTGAGGTAATAGCGCGCCGCGGCCCGTGCCGACAACTTCGGCAGCAACGTCAGCGAGATGATCGCCGGGGCGACGCCGATCCGTGCCTCGGTCAGGGCGAAGGTGCTCTTCGGCCCGGCCACCACCATGTCGCACGCGCCGATCAGCCCGAAACCACCGGCCCGAACATGCCCGTTGACGGCGCCAATCACGGGAAGCGGCGAGGAGACGATGGTGCGCAGTAGCTCCGTCATCTCCCGAGCGCGCGAAACGGCCAAGTCGAACGGGTCACCCCCGCCGGCTTCGCTCAGATCGGCACCCGCGCAGAACGTGCCGCCAGTGTGCCCGAGCACCACCACCCGGACTTCGGGATCCGCCGCGGCCGTCCGCAAGCCCTCGTGTAGCTGCGTGACCAGCGCGGTGGACAGCGCGTTGCGATTGTGCGGCGAGTTCAGTGTCAGCTTGGCGGCCGCACCATCGCGTGCGTACTCGACGAGTGTGTCCATCAGTACGAGCGGGGCAAGCCGAGCGACGTCTGCGCGACGAAGTTCAGCACCATCTCGCGACTGATCGGTGCTATGCGGGCCAGTCGCGACGCGGTCAGCATGGCGGCCACCCCGTACTCCTTGGTAAGCCCGTTGCCGCCCATCGACTGCACCGCCTGGTCGACCGCGCGGGTCGATGCCTCGCCTGCCGCGTACTTGGCCATGTTGGCCGCTTGGGCGGCGCCGCCGTCGTCGCCGCTGTCGTAGAGTGTCGCGGCCTTCTGCATCATGAGCTTGGCCAGTTCGACCTCGATGTGGCACTGCGCCAGCGGGTGCGCCAGACCTTGGTGCGCCCCGATCGGTGTGGACCACACCTTGCGGGTCTTGACGTAGTCGGTGGCCTTGTTGAGCGCGAACCGGCCCATCCCGACCGCGCTTGCCGCACCCATGATGCGTTCGGGGTTCAATCCCGCAAACAGCTGTGCGATTGCAGCGTCCTCGGCGCCGACGAGCGCGTCGGATGGCAGTCGCACATCGTCGATGAAGACCTGGAACTGACGTTCGGGACTGATCAGCTCCATTTCGATCGGGGTGTAGTTGAAGCCGGGCGAATCGGTGGGAACAACGAACAGCGCCGGTCGAAGCTTGCCGGTCTTGGCCTCCTCGGTACGACCCACCACCAGCACCGATTGCGCTTGGTCGACACCGGAGATGTAGACCTTCTGGCCCTTGAGAATCCAGTCGCTGCCGTCGCGCCGCGCGGTCGTGGTGATCTTGTGCGAGTTGGAGCCGGCGTCGGGTTCGGTGATGGCGAACGCCATGGTCAACGATCCGTCGGCGATGGCCGGCACCCAGCGCTTCTTCTGTTCTTCGGTGCCGAACTTGCTGATGATGGTGCCGTTGATCGCCGGCGAGACGACCATCAGCAACAGCGCCGATCCAGCGGCTGCCATTTCCTCCATCACCAGTGCGAGCTCGTACATCCCCGCGCCGCCGCCGCCGTACTCTTCGGGCAGGTTGACGCCGAGGAAGCCGAGTTTGCCTGCCTCAGCCCACAATTCATCTGTGTGCTCTTGGGCGCGCGCCTTCTTGAGGTAGTACTCGGCGCCGTAGCCGGCCGCCCACTCCGAAACGGCTTTGCGCAGCGCCTGACGGTCCTCGTTCTCGATGAAGCTGGTGTCACTCATTGGTTTTCCCCTCCTGATTCGGCCGCTTCTACACGCGCCAAGATTTGACCGACCTCGACCTGTTGGCCGGTTTGCACATTGAGTTCCGCGAGCACCCCGTCGGACGGCGCGGCGATGGTGTGTTCCATCTTCATCGCCTCCAGCCAGATCAACGGCTGGCCGGCGGTGACGGTCGCACCGACCTCGGCGCCGATGCGGATGACGTTGCCGGGCATGGGCGCAACCAGCGATCCCTGCTCCACCGCCGACCCCGGCTCGGGGTAGCGAGGCAGTGCGACGAGATGCACTGGTCCGCGGGCCGAGTCGACGTAGACGTCATCTCCGAATCGGGCGACCGCGAAACTGGTGGCAACTCGGTGCTCGGCCAGCACCACCTCGTCCGGCGACGACGAGATCAGCTGCACCGTGGGATCGTTTGGAAGAGCTAATCCTGTTCTGGTGAATCGGTATTCGATGAGTTGCTCGGTGTCCGTGTCGTCTCGGTAGGTTTTGGCCTGGAAACCCGAGACCAGGTTGCGCCAGCCGCTGGGCGCCGAGCCGAGTGCTCCGGACAGCTTTGCCGTGGCGCGGTTCTGTGCGGCGTCGGCCAGTGCGGCCGCAATCGCCGACAACCGAACCGTGGCGGCGTCGGCCAGCGGCGCTGAGAGCTCCGCCAGCCCGTGGGTGTCGAAAAACGCTGTGTCCGTGGCACCCTCGAGGAACGCGGGATGACGTAGGACATGCACCAGCAATTCGCGGTTGGTGCGCAGCCCGTGCACATGGGTGCGGGCCAGCGCGTCCGCGAGCACCAGCGCTGATTGCCGGCGGGTGGGGGCATATGAAATGACTTTAGCCAGCATCGGGTCGTAATAGATCGACACAACTGAGCCATCGACGATGCCGGAGTCCAGCCGAATTCCGGTGCGGTGTCCCAGCAGACTGAATTCAGCGCGCACCGAAGGCACGTGGAACCTGTGCACGGCACCAGCCTGCGGCTGCCACGATTGGGCCGGGTCCTCGGCATACAGCCGAGCTTCGATCGAATGTCCCTGCGCCGCGGGAGGTTCCGCCGCCAGTCTGCCGTCGGCGGCAACGTCGAGCTGCAGCTCGACCAGGTCCAGTCCGGTGGTCTCCTCAGTGACCGGATGCTCGACCTGAAGCCGGGTGTTCATCTCCAGGAAGAAGAAATCACCCGCGTCGTCGGCAAGGAACTCCACCGTGCCCGCGCCGGTGTAGCCGATGGCGCTCGCGGCCAGTCGGGCGGCCTCGAACAGCTTGTCGCGCATACCCGGTACTCGCTCGACCAGAGGCGACGGCGCCTCTTCGATGACTTTCTGGTGACGCCGCTGGATAGAGCATTCGCGCTCACCGACCGCCCACACGGTGCCATGGGTGTCGGCCATAACCTGCACCTCGATGTGATGGCCGGTGGGTAGGTAGCGCTCACAGAACACCGTCGGGTCGCCGAACGCCGATTGGGCTTCGCGCTGCGCCGCCTCGACTTCCGCTGACAGTGAGGACAATTCACGCACCACCCGCATACCGCGGCCACCGCCGCCCGCGGAGGCCTTTACCAGTACCGGAAGCTGCTCTTGGGTGACGGTCTCCGGGTCGAGTTCCTCGAGCACCGGCACCCCGGCGGCGGACATCAACTTCTTGGACTCGATCTTGGAACCCATCGCTCGGACCGCATCCACCGGCGGCCCGATCCAGGTCAGGCCCGCGCTTTGCACGGCCGCGGCGAATTCGGCGTTCTCCGAGAGGAATCCGTAGCCGGGGTGGATGGCGTCGGCGCCGGCGGCCTGTGCGGCCGCGATGATGGCCTCGGCGTTGAGGTAGTCGTTGGTCTGGACCAGCCTGACCCGGGCGTCAGCCTCGGCGACATGTGGGGCGGCCGCGTCCGGTTCGGTGTAGACGGCAACGGTGCCCAGGCCCAGTCGCCGACAGGTGGCGAACACCCGACGGGCGATCTCGCCGCGGTTGGCAACCAGCACTCGAGTGATCGGCATCTGCATCACATCCTGAAGACGCCGAAGTTCGACGTCCCCTTGATCGGGCCATTGGCTATGGCGGACAAACACATTCCCAACACGGTGCGGGTGTCGCGTGGGTCGATCACTCCGTCGTCGTAGAGCATTCCGGACAACACCAGCGGCAGCGACTCGGCCTCGATCTGGCCTTCGACGGCGGCCCGCATCGCGGCGTCGGCCGCTTCGTCGACCTGCTGCCCGCGCGCCTCGGCGGCCGCGCGCGCCACGATCGACAGCACGCCCGAGAGCTGGGCGCCGCCCATCACTGCGGATTTGGCGCTGGGCCAGGCGAACAGGAACCGGGGATCGTAGGCGCGACCGCACATACCGTAGTGGCCGGCCCCGTAGGAAGCACCAATCAGCAGCGAGATGTGCGGGACTTTCGAGTTGGACACGGCGTTGATCATCATCGAGCCGTGCTTGATCATCCCGCCCTCTTCGTAGTCCTTGCCCACCATGTAGCCGGTGGTGTTGTGCAGGAACAAAAGTGGGGTGTCGGACCGGTTGGCCAGCTGGATGAACTGCGTAGCTTTCTGGGATTCCTCGCTGAACAGCACGCCGCGTGCGTTGGCCAGGATTCCGATCGGATAGCCGTGCAGCCGTGCCCAACCTGTCACCAGGGAGGACCCGTAAAGCGGCTTGAACTCGTCGAACTCGGAACCGTCGACAATGCGGGCGATCACCTCCCGCGGGTCGAATGGGATGCGCAGGTCCGCAGGTACGATGCCGATCAATTCTTCGGTGTCGAACAACGGTTCGGTGACCGGCTTGGGTTTCGGACCCTGCTTCACCCAGTTCAACCGGGCCACCACACGACGTCCGATCCGGATCGCATCGAGCTCGTCTTGCGCGAAATAGTCCGCCAAACCCGATATCCGGGCATGCATTTCGGCCCCACCCAGTGATTCGTCGTCCGACTCCTCACCGGTGGCCATCTTCACCAGCGGGGGACCGGCGAGGAAGACCTTGGAGCGTTCTTTGATCATCACCACGTGATCGGACATACCCGGCACGTAGGCGCCACCCGCGGTGGAGTTGCCGAATACCAATGCGATGGTTGGGATTCCGGCCGCCGACAGCCGGGTCAGGTCGCGGAACATCCGCCCGCCGGGGATGAAGATTTCCTTCTGGGTAGGCAGGTCCGCACCACCGGATTCCACCAGGGAGATCACCGGAAGCCGGTTTTCAAAAGCGATTTGGTTGGCCCGCAGGATCTTCTTCAGCGTCCACGGATTGCTGGTGCCGCCTTTGACGGTCGGGTCGTTGGCGACGATCATGCATTCGACACCCTCGACGACGCCGATTCCGGTGACGGTGCTGGCGCCGACCTTGAACGCACTGCCCCAGGCCGCGAGTGGGCTCAGCTCCAGGAACGGCGAGTCTGCGTCGACGAGCAACTCAATTCGTTCCCGGGCGGTCAATTTGCCCCGCGCGTGATGGCGCTCAACGTACTTCGGGCCACCGCCATCGACCGCGTTGGCGAACTCCGCTGCGATCTCGTCGAGTTTGGCTGTCGCCGCCGCGGCCGCGTCGGTGAACGCGTCGACTGAGGGGTCGAGGGTGGAGCGCAATGTGGTCACGATTGATACCCCAGGAGTTTGGCGGCCAGTGCGGTCATGATCTCGGTGGTTCCGCCGCCGATGCCCAGGATTCGCATGTCCCGGTACTGGCGTTCGATCTCGGATTCGGCCATATAGCCCATGCCGCCGAACAATTGAACCGCTTGGTTGGCAACCCATTCGCCGGCCTCGACCGCGGTGTTCTTCGCGAAACACACCTGGGTGATCAGGTTGGTCTCGCCGGCCAACTGACGCTCTACGACGCTGCGTGAATACACCCGGGCGACGTCGACCCGGCGGGCCATCTCGGCGAGTGTGTTCTGCACCGACTGCCGCGAAATCAGTGGGCGGCCAAATGTTTCCCGGTCACGGCACCACTGCACGGTGATGTCCAGACATCGTTGCGCGCTCGAGTATGCCTGTGTGGCAAGGGCGATGCGTTCGGACACGAACGCTTGTGCAATCTGGCCGAAGCCGGTGTTCTCAACGCCGACCAGGTTGGCTCGCGGAACGCGCACGTCAGTGTAGGACAATTCGGCGGTGTCGGACGAGCGCCAGCCCATCTTGTCCAGCTTGCGGGTCACTTCAAAGCCTGGTGTGCCCTTCTCGACTACCACCAGCGAAACTCCGGCGGCACCTGGCCCGCCGGTGCGTACCGCGGTGGTGACGAAGTCGGCGCGTACCCCGGAGGTGATGTAGGTCTTGGCGCCGTTGATTACGTAGTCATCGCCGTCTTTGACGGCGGAGGTCCGCAGGTGCCCGACGTCGGAACCGCCGCCGGGCTCGGTGATCGCCAGTGCGCCGATCATCTCGCCGGCCAGCGTCGGCCGCACAAACGTGTCGATCAGGCGCTGATCGCCCGATGCGATCATGTGCGGTACCGCAATACCGCAGGTGAACAACGACGAGAACACCCCGGCCGGTGCGCCGGACTGGTGCAGCTCCTCACAGATGACGACCGCGTCGGCACCGTCGCCGCCGCCACCGCCC
This sequence comes from Mycobacterium sp. IDUB_37, assembly GCF_055419245.1. Taxonomy (NCBI): domain Bacteria; kingdom Bacillati; phylum Actinomycetota; class Actinomycetes; order Mycobacteriales; family Mycobacteriaceae; genus Mycobacterium; species Mycobacterium sp. IDUB_37. Next base: position 479,720 of record NZ_JBVAXG010000002.1, read on the forward strand.
ACTGCTTCGGGAAAGTTCGCACCGAGCAGGCCTGCGGCTCCCGCGCGCCGGTGCAACTCACGGGGCAGGTCGCCGGTGCGTTCCCACTCGTCGGCGTTGGGCAGGATCTCTCGTTCACAGAATGAGCGCATCGTCTTTCGTAGTTGCTCGCGCTCCGGCGTGTTCCAGATACTCACAAAAGCCTCTCCGGGATATCGATATGGCGGCTGCGCAACCATTCGCCCAGCCCTTTGGCTTGTGGATCGAAACGCGCCTGGTAGGCGACGCCCTGCCCGAGGATTCCCTCAATCACGAAATTCACCGCTCGAAGGTTGGGCAGCACATGCCGGGTCACCTCGAGATCGGCGGCTTCGGGGAGCAGTTGCTTGAGTAATTCGACCGTCAGTGTGTTGGCCAGCCAGGCCCACTGCTCGTCGGTGCGGACCCACACCCCGACGTTGGCGGAGCCGCCCTTGTCGCCGCTGCGGGCACCGGCAATCACGCCCAACGGTGCGCGCCGGGTCGGGCCGGCCGGTAACGGTTCTGGCAGCGCTGGCACGTCCGCCGGCGCGAGTTTCAAAGTGTCCGTGGCAGGGTCGATTTCGGTGCGATTACCGTCCGCGTGGACTGCGATGTGTGGCACCGCGGCGGCGTCGACGTAGCCGGGGGTGAACACGCCGTAGACCTGGCCGTCTCCGGGTGGGGCGGTCGAGGTGAAACCCGGATAGCTGGCAAGCGCCAATTCGACTGCGGCCGCGGAGAATTTGCGTCCCACGTTCGCCGGATCGGGATCGCGCACCACGCAACTCAGCAGTGCGCTGGCGGCCTGCTCGGTATCGGCGTCGGGTCGGTCGGTGCGGGCCAGCGTCCACTCCAGCTCTGCCGGTTTGACCGTCAGGCTGGTCTCGAGCTGCCGTCGCACCAATTCGGCTTTGGCTTCGATGTCCAGTCCGGTCAGCACGAATGTCATTGCGTTGCGGAACCCGCCGATGCTGTTGAGCGACACCTTCAGGGTAGGCGGCGGCGGTTCGCCGACGACGCCGCTGATGCGCACCCGGTCGGGGCCGTCATCGGACAGCTCGATGGTGTCCATTCGGGCCGTCACGTCTGGATTCGCGTAGCGCGCGCCGGTGATCTCGTAGAGAAGCTGGGCGGTGACGGTGTCGACGCTGACCAGGCCACCGGTGCCGGCGTGCTTGGTGATCACCGAGGAACCGTCTGCGCTCACCTCGGCCAACGGAAAGCCGGGGTGTAAGAGGTCGGCTAAGTCCGGGACTTCGGTGAAGAAGGAGAAGTTGCCGCCGGTGGCCTGGGTGCCGCACTCGATGACATGGCCCGCCACGACGGCGCCGGCGAGCTGGTTGTAGTCAGTGCGAGCCCAGCCGAAGTGCGCGGCCGCCGACCCCACGATCACCGAGGCATCGGTGACCCGGCCGGTGACCACCACGTCGGCACCGGAGTTGAGGCAGTCCGCGATGCCCCAGCCGCCCAGGTAGGCGTTGGCCGTCAGCGGTGAACCCAGACCCAGTTCGGCCGCACGCGGTTGCAGGTCGTCGCCTTCGACATGCGCCACCCGCGCCGGGATGCCCAACTTCTCGGCCAGCGTTCGCACGGCGTCGGCCAAACCCGCAGGATTCAAGCCGCCGGCGTTGGCCACGATTCGCACGCCGCGCTCGTGGGCCAGACCCAGGCACTGTTCGAGTTGTTTTAGGAAGGTTTTCGCATAGCCGCCGGTCGGGTTCTTCATCCGATCACGGCCCAGGATCAGCATGGTCAGTTCGGCCAGGTAGTCGCCGGTGACATAGTCCACTTCGCCGCCCGTGAGCATCTCGCGCATGGCTGACAACCGGTCGCCGTAGAAACCGGAGCAGTTCGCGATACGCACGGCACCAGGTTCAGGAGCCAATGCGAGTCCTCCCTCCATTGGGAAACTCGGCCGGCGCAATTTATCAACCAACCACCCGGTAGGCTATCGGGTGTTGCGGGTGTCGCGTCAACCGGCTCAGCACAGTGCATCATCGGAGCGGCCGGCGGCCAGATCACCAAGAAGCCCCGCCGCGTACGGGCTCATTTTGGTGACCAGCGGCTCACCGACTACCCTTAGCAACAACTGTTGTCGTTCGGCCGTGAGGCCATGGAGCGCGACACGCCCGAACCGAAACCCCGAACGAGGAGTAAGGCCCGACCATGGCCACACCCAAGCGCAGGATGTCGCGCTCGAATACCCGCAGCCGACGCTCGCAGTGGAAGGCCACCGCGATCGAGTTGGTCACCGTCAATGTGGGCGGCCAGAAGCACAAGGTGCCGCGTCGCCTGCTCAAGGCCGCTCGCCTCGGCCTGGTCGACCTCGACAAGCGCTAGTTTCAGCTAGCCGCGGCTGCCCCCATCGGACCGAAATCGGTCCCGCGATGGTCGGCGGCAGTTTTGCCTACCGCAAGTGCGACGGCTTGATCTGTCGCGATGAATAGTGCGCGAACCCGGACTGGGGCATGTGTGACATATGTGACTCGATCACGTGTTGTCGCCGATGGCGCTGACCAGAATCTCGGGTGAATGCGCTGGCGGTAGGGCCGTCCTCCGGGGGCCGGCGGCCCCTTCGGCCTGCCTACCGTGGGCGCTCACCGGCGCGCCTCTCAGGCCAGTCTCAGGCGTTAGTACGAAACTGGACCGCGTGCGAATACTTGTCGTCGACGACGATCGCGCGGTGCGCGAGTCGCTGCGCAGGTCGCTTTCCTTCAATGGCTACTCCGTGGCGTTGGCGCATGACGGGGTCGAGGCACTGGCAGTGATCGCCAGCGACCGGCCCGATGCGCTTGTTCTCGATGTGATGATGCCGCGGCTGGACGGTCTCGAAGTGTGCCGCCAGCTTCGCAGTACCGGCGACGATCTGCCGATCCTGGTCCTCACCGCGCGAGACTCCGTGTCGGAGCGCGTCGCAGGCCTGGACGCGGGCGCGGATGACTACCTGCCGAAGCCGTTCGCCCTTGAAGAGCTGCTGGCCCGGATGCGCGCGTTGCTGCGCCGTACCAAGCCGGAGGACGCCGCCGAATCGGTGGCCATGACCTTCTCCGACCTGAGTCTCGACCCGGTAACTCGTGAGGTCATCCGCGGGCAACGGCGCATCAGCCTTACCCGCACCGAGTTCTCATTGCTGGAGATGCTCATCGCCAATCCGCGCCGGGTGCTGACCCGCAGCCGCATCCTCGAAGAAGTGTGGGGTTTCGATTTCCCAACCTCCGGCAATGCGCTGGAGGTTTACGTCGGATATCTGCGCCGCAAGACCGAGGCCGATGGCGAGCCGCGGCTGATCCACACCGTGCGCGGTGTGGGTTACGTGCTACGCGAAACGCCGCCCTGATGCTTTGGTTCCGTCGTTCGGCGCGGGTTGGCCGCGCACCCCTGAGGGCGACCAGTTCGCTGTCGTTGCGTTGGCGCGTCATGCTGCTGGCGATGTCTATGGTGGCGATGGTCGTCGTCCTGCTGTCGTTCGCCGTATACGCGGTGATCTCGGCCGCGCTCTACAGCGATATCGACAACCAGTTGCAGAGCCGCGCGCAGTTGTTGATTGCCAGCGGCTCCCTTGCCGCCGATCCCGGCAAGGCCATCGAGGGCACCGCCTACTCGGACGTCAACGCGATGCTGGTCAATCCGGGCAAGTCCATCTACACGGCCAACCAACCCGGGCAGACGCTGCCCGTCGGAACGCCGGAAAAGGCTGTCATCCGCGGCGACCTGTTCATGTCCCGGCGCACCGCCTCCGACCAGCGGGTGCTTGCGATCCACCTGCCCAACGGCAGCTCCCTTCTGATCTCCAAGAGTCTTAGGCCGACTGAAGCGGTCATGGGCAAACTGCGCTTCGTGCTGCTGATGGTCGGTGGCGTCGGCGTGGTGATCGCCGCGGTTGCCGGCGGAATGGTCACCCGAGCGGGGTTGCGTCCGGTCGGTCGTCTGACTGAAGCAGCCGAACGGGTGGCCCGAACCGACGACCTACGACCTATCCCGGTATTCGGCAGCGACGAATTGGCCAGGCTCACCGAGGCGTTCAATCTGATGCTGCGGGCGCTGGCCGAATCCCGGGAACGGCAGGCGCGGTTGGTCACCGATGCCGGACACGAACTGCGAACCCCGCTGACGTCGCTGCGGACAAATGTCGAACTGCTGATGGCCTCCATGGCGCCGGGGGCGCCGCGACTGCCCGAACAGGAAATGGTCGACCTTCGTTCCGATGTGCTGGCGCAAATCGAGGAATTGTCAACGCTGGTAGGCGATTTGGTTGACCTCACCCGGGGAGACGCCGGTCAAGTGGTGCACGAGCCGGTCGACATGTCCGAAGTCATCGATCGGAGTCTGGAACGAGTTCGTCGGCGCCGCAACGATATTCACTTCGACGTCGAAGTCATTCCCTGGCAGGTCTACGGTGACCCCGCCGGGTTGTCGCGGGCGGCGTTGAACTTGATGGACAACGCCGCCAAGTGGAGCCCGCCCGGCGGACACGTCGGAGTCATGCTGCGACAACTCGACCCGTCGCATGCCGAACTGGTGGTGTCCGACCTGGGCCCGGGTATTCCCGCGCACGAGCGGCGCCTGGTGTTCGAACGCTTCTATCGGTCGACGTCGGCGCGGGGGATGCAAGGTTCGGGTTTGGGGCTGGCGATCGTCAAACAGGTACTGCTCAACCACGGTGGATCGCTGCGCGTCGAGGACACCGACCCGGACGGAGACCCCCCGGGGACATCGATCTACGTGCTGCTACCCGGTCGTCCTATGCCGGATCCGGCGTACCCGTCCGAGGCGGGCGAGGGGGAGAATTCCGGCCGGGACAAGCGCGTGGTAAGAAGCTCCGATAGAGGCCCCAGAAATGGCGCCGTAGATACTGCGAAGTCACGGGGTGCGGCGAACAATATCTCAGTGGATTCTTAGTCCGCGCGCGCAAGGTGGATGTGCAGTTAGTGTTGAAAACCAAGCCATGCAAGCAACGCATGCTCGAGTCGGCCTTGAGTAAGCCCCCAAGTAGAGGAAGAGCGTCTTAGCGACATGACGAATCACCCGAGGTATTCGCCACCGCCGCAGCAGCCGGGTTACAGCGCCGCGCCTAATCAGCCGGTTCCTCCCGCCTATGCCCAGGGGCAGCAAAGCTACAACCAGCAGTTCGACTGGCGCTATCAACAGCAGCCACAGCCGCCGTACCGTTCGTCGTACGACCCGCTGAGTAGCACCGCGTTGGCTCCGCAGCCCGGCAATACCGGGTCTGGCCCGATTCCCGGCAACACCGGCGTGGGTCCGATTCCCGGCAACACCGGCGTGGGTCCGATTCCAGGTGGCACCGGAGCCCGTCCTATTCCCGGCGGTACCGGCGCAGGCCCGATACCCGGCGGGCCGGGCCCGATGCCGGGGATGCTCCCGCCGATGCTTCCGCCTCCCCCTCGTCGGCGCACCGGCGCGCTGGTCTTCGGCGCACTGGCCATCGCGGTGGTGTCCGCGGGAATCGGCGGTGCTGCCGCCACGGTGGTGGAAATAGGCCAACACGCCGGCAATGGCCACGGCAAGACCGCAGCTTCCGGCGCGGCGCCTACCGTGCCGGCCGGGAACGCGCCGTCGGGCTCGATCGAGCAGATCGCGGCCAAGGTGCTACCCAGTGTCGTCATGCTCGAGACCGACCTGGGGCGTCAGTCCGAGGAAGGATCCGGGGTCATTCTGTCCGCTGACGGACTGATTCTGACCAACAACCACGTCATCGCGGCGGCCGCCAAGCCGCCCGCGGGCAGTCCGCCGCCCAAAACGACGGTGACCTACTCCGACGGGCGTACCGGAACGTTCACCGTCGTGGGTGCCGATCCGACGAGCGACATCGCCGTGGTCCGGGTGCAGGGTGCGTCTGGCCTCACTCCAATGGTCATGGGTTCGTCGGCGGGGCTGCGGGTCGGTCAGGAGGTGCTGGCTGTCGGGTCGCCGCTGGGTCTGGCGGGCACCGTGACCACCGGCATCGTCAGCGCGCTCAATCGGCCGGTCTCGACGACAGGTGAGGCCGGCAACCAGAACACCGTGCTGGACGCGATTCAGACCGACGCCGCGATCAACCCGGGTAACTCCGGTGGCGCGCTGGTCAACATGAACGGTCAACTCGTCGGCATCAACTCGGCCATCGCCACGTTGGGTGCCGATACCGGCGACGCGCAGAGCGGGTCGATCGGACTTGGCTTCGCTATCCCGGTCGATCAGGCAAAGCGCATCGCTGACGAGCTGATCAGCACGGGCAAAGCGTCACATGCTTCGCTGGGTGTGCAGGTGACCACCGACAAGGGCGTCCCCGGCGCCAAGGTGATGGAAGTGGTCGGCAATGGCGCTGCTGCCAACGCCGGCGTGCCCAAGGGCGTCGTCGTCACCAAGGTCGACGACCGCACCATCAACAGCGCCGACGCGTTGGTTGCCGCGGTGCGCTCGAAGGCGCCCGGGGATAAGGTGTCAGTGACGTACCAGGATCCCGGCGGCGGGAGCCGGACCGTGCAGGTCACGCTGGGTAAGGCGGAGCAGTGATGAAGGCCGAAGCACAGCTCTCAGACCTCGGATATACGGTTGCACCCATGGAACAGGGTGCGGAGTTGGTAGTCGGTCGGGCACTCGTCGTCGTTGTCGACGACCGCACCGCGCACGGCGATGAAGACCACAGCGGGCCGTTGGTCACCGAGCTGCTGACTGAAGCCGGGTTCGTCGTCGACGGTGTGGTCGCGGTCGAGGCCGACGAGGTCGAGATTCGAAACGCGTTGAACACCGCGGTCATTGGTGGGGTGGACCTGGTCGTGTCCGTCGGCGGGACTGGCGTGACGCCGCGCGACGTAGCGCCAGAAGCAACTCGCGACATCCTGGACCGCGAAATCCTCGGCATCGCCGAGGCCATTCGCGGCTCGGGTCTGTCTGCGGGCATCACCGACGCCGGACTGTCACGCGGGCTGGCGGGCGTCTCCGGCAGCACGTTGGTGGTCAACCTGGCGGGTTCCCGCTACGCGGTGCGCGACGGGATGGCAACGCTGAACCCGCTGGCCGCCTACATCATCGGGCAGCTGTCGAGCCTGGAGATCTGAGGCCAGACTCGGCTCAGGTGTCGGCGCGCGGCCCGTAGTTCGGCGGCGGCGACAACACGGGCGGTTCTTGTGTCCCACCGTGCTTGCCGGACGAGCTTCCGTTGGTTTGGGACGCGAGCAGATCCCGGATCTCCTCGAGCAGGACGACCTGCGCGTCGTCCGCCTGCTCGACTTCGCCCTTCTTGCGCAGCTTGTTGTACGGCAGCACGATGAGGAAGTACACCACTGCGGCGACGAGGATGAAGTTGATCCCCGCCGACAACACGTCATTGAAGTTGATGAACTGATCGGTGCCCGGAATGGGCTGCTTGAGGATGCCGTGCTCTGACTTCGGGCCTGCGCCGATGGAGCTGACTAACGGGTTGACGACGCCGTCGGTGAAGCTCTTGACCACCGTCGTGAACGCCGCGCCGATCACAACCGCGACGGACAGGTCGACGATATTGCCGCGCGCTAGAAACTCCTTAAACCCTTTGAGCATCGGATGTCCTTTCTGCAGAGGTCATCTGCTATTTCGGATTGGCACGCGAGAAAAACCTAACGCAGATTCAGTGGATTTCCATGGTTCAAGATCACTGACGTGTCGACATGTGGCCAAGAATTGTTGTTTGAATAGCCGCTTACGGCGGCCAATTCTCAATTTCCTCCGGCAATCAGGCCCTCGATGAGCGTCGACAATGCTTGGCGGCCAGCGCAATCGGGCAACGAGGCCAGTTGCTCGCCCGCCCGCTCGGCATAGTCGTCCAACAATTTTCTTGCCTGCCCGATGCCGGGGGAGGAGCGCACCAATGCAACGGCCTCGGCGATGTTGTCTTCGTCGATCGGGGCGGCCACCAGGGTGCGCAGCCGATCGGCACCCGCCCCTTGGTCGCGCAGCGCGAAAAACACCGGCAGTGTCTGCACACCTCGCCGCAAAGCGCCAGCGGTGTCGACGAGGTCCTTCGAGATCTGAGCGGCGATCCCGACGAGGCGCCCCAGCAGCGAAAGTGCAACGCGCAGTTCCTCATTCGCACCGGAAAAGGTGCTGCCCAATTGCCCGGCCGCTGCGAGCAGCGAGCCCGACTTCTCCGCAGCGCACCGGAGGTGATGCTCAGTCGGATCGGCATTGGGCGCGGCGCCAATAGTCTCGCGCATCTTCCCGGTGACCAGTTCGGCGAACGCCTCGGCGATGACTTGAAAACCCTGCTGACCCAGCCGCGAACCCAGGCGCGACGCCGTTGCGAATTGGTAGTCACCGGCCAGGATCGCGGAGTTGTTGGCGCTGCGGGTGCCCATTCTCGCTGCGCCCCTGCGCCCCTGCGCACCTCGGCGTCCTCGATGACGTCGTCGTGGCACAGCGTTGCCAGGTAGATCAGCTCGGTGGCGGCGCCGGAGACCTTGACCTGCCAGGCCTCCGGAGTCGGGCCGAATTGCGCGGCAAGCGCCGTGAATAGCGGCCGGAGTCGGATGCCTCCGGTTTCGAGCCCAACCAGCGCCGCGTCTCGAACCACCTCGTCGCCCTGCGCAAGCTCATCGGCGATCAGCGCTTCCATGCGGGCGAGGCCGTCATGGACGTCGGCGTCGGCGACGACGCTGGTAAGTAAGGGCACGCTTACTAAGATATGGGTTAGTGCAGCGTTAGCGTCACCGACTGCCCCAACACCGAACCGGCCACCGTATTCGCCACGCGGGCCGGCAGTGCAACCAGCACGACCCGATCACTCTCGCCGGCCTGGGCGCGCTGCTTGGCCGACACCAGCACCACCACGGCATCGACGGCGACCACCCGGGTGGCCGGCTGACTGCCCGGCGGCGTCTCGTTGACCGGGGCGGCCAGCACGTCGACGACATCGCCGACTCTGACCAGGTCGATCAGTGCGCTGTCAGCCAGGTGCAGCGGCACGATCCGTGCGCCGGGGCCCGCGGTCGACTCGGCGAGCCGGCTGCCGAGCAATCGGACGTCGGTCAGCACCTCGCCGCGGCGGGTGGGACTGGCCAGCGTCGCACCGGCCAGCACTGCGGAATTGGCCTGGGATCCGTCGGGAACCGTTGTGGCCAAACGCTTTTCCAGTTTGAAATCGTCGGCGGTAAGGGTCGCTCCGGGCGCGAGGTCGCGCGCGGCCACCAGTACGTCGATCTGATTGCCGTCGGGGTCGGGCCGTAGCGCCGCGATGCCGGCCAAGACGACGAGACCGCCTGCCGCGACCCGTCGGGCCAGCACGGTCCGAGTCCAGTCCGGCCGCAAGGCCGTCGAAACGCGGCTGAGCAATGTGGGATTGAGCGACGAAGATTCCCGCACTTTGCTCACGCTAGGTGGCATTCCGCGGCAGCGCTGTCCGCTGCGGCTCTGGGGTGTGGATAAGTCCGACGCGTTGCCGGCGAGGGATCTAGCTAGCTCGAAGCTGCCGCAGTGGATGCGGTGCTGCTACTGCTGCTGCTGGCTTTCTCGGTCGACCCCGACGACTTGCTCTCGCTAGAGCCCGAACTCGAGCTTGAACTCGACCCGGAGTCACTCGACGACGAGGCCCCGTTGGTCGAAGCCTTCTCTTTCTTGCCGACCTCGCGACTGTCGGTACGGTAGAAACCGCTGCCCTTGAACACCACGCCGACGGAATTGAACAACTTGCGCAGTCGACCGGAGCACTTGTCGCAAGTGGTCAACGCATCTTCGGTAAAGGCCTGCACCTTGTCGAAGCGGTTGTCGCACTCGGTGCACGCGTAGCTGTACGTCGGCACAAAAACCTCCGGATGATATTAAGACTGACTTAGCACTCTACCGTTTCAAGTGCTAGAACCGCCACGTGATGTCTCTCATTCCCGAGCCGGCAGCGTGATCAGCCCGCCCGTCGGGGTGAGCGCATGCGTCATCGGCACATCGTGTGTTTCCGACGGCAGTCTGTCGACCAGCTCTTCGTCGCGCACCAGCGCGACCAGACGGGCGTGCGGATCCCGAGCCGGCAACGAGCGGTCATAGAAACCCCGGCCGCGTCCCAGCCGCACCCCGTGGCGGTCGACCGCCAGTGCAGGCAGCACGATCAGTTCTGCTTCGGCCAGGGCCGACGCTTCCAGCCAGGGTTTGGGCGGCTCGAGCAGGCCCCAGCGGGCTATGACCAGCTCGCCCGTTCGGTACTCGCCCCACTGCAGCGGCAGCGGCGTATCGTCCGCCGACGTCCGCGCAACCGGCAACAGCACCCGACCCGCGCGGCTCAGCAGCACATCAAGCAGCTCGATCGAACCCGGTTCCGAGCCCACCGGCACATACGCGCATACGGTGCTATCGCTGGTCACCGCATATTCCAGATGATCTGCCAGCATCCTGGCCTCGGCTGCTCGAACCTGGTCGCCGACCCGACGCCGGGCAACAGCGAGCCGTTCCCGCAACTGCGCCTTGCTCGCGGTTGCCATGACTCTCACGATGACAGACGATCTCCGGCCGCGGTGTTCTTGACGACATGCGGTCCTTGTGCAGCTCCTAAGGGATATGGTGTGAATCGATGTCACGACCAGAAATCGCGGTCCCCTTCACGGCGATCGTCCCCGCAGCCGGCCTAGGAACGCGTTTCCTCCCTGCGACCAAGACGGTGCCCAAGGAATTGTTGCCGGTCGTGGACACCCCCGGCATCGAACTGGTGGCCGCGGAGGCGGCGGAAGCCGGTGCCGAACGTCTGGTGATCATCACCTCCGAAGGCAAGGACGGGGTCGTCGCGCACTTTGTCGAGGACTTGGTCCTCGAAGGCACCCTCGAGGCGCGCGGCAAGAAGGCGATGCTGGCAAAGGTCCGGCGTGCCCCGGCGCTGATCAAGGTCGAGTCTGTCGTGCAGGCCGAGCCGCTTGGGCTGGGGCACGCGATCAGCTGTGTCGAGCCCACCCTCATGGCCGACGAAGACGCCGTGATGGTGCTGCTGCCCGACGACCTGGTGCTCCCGACCGGCGTCCTGGAGGTGATGGCGCAGGTACGGGCTCAACACGGTGGCACGGTTCTGTGCGCCATCGAGGTGACGCCCGAAGAGATCAGTGCGTACGGCGTGTTCGACGTCGAACCGGTTCCCGGGTCCCTCAGTGAAGACGTGCTGAGGGTCAGGGGCATGGTGGAAAAGCCCAAGGCCGAAGACGCGCCATCGCTGTACGCGGCCGCCGGGCGGTACTTACTGGACCGCGCAATTTTCGACGCGCTGCGCCGCATCGACCAAGGCGCCGGCGGCGAAGTTCAGTTGACGGACGCCATCGCTTTGCTGATCACCGAGGGCCACCCGGTTCATGTCGTCGTGCATCGCGGATCCCGACACGACTTGGGAAATCCCGGCGGCTACCTCAAGGCTGCGGTTGACTTTGCATTGGATCGTGACGACTACGGCCCTGAACTGCGGCGGTGGTTGGTGGCGCGATTGGGTCTGGCCGAACAGTAGCCGGCACACCGGCGCACGGGCCCAGTTCGCCGGAAGCGGCGCCCGCCAGACCGGAGGGCAGGAAGGCACACCGTGCGTTCTGTAGAGGAGCAACAGGCCCGAATATCGGCGTCCGCGGTGGCCCCTAGACCGATCAAAGTTGCCATCGCCGAGGCGCAAGGATTGCTGTGCGCGGAGGAAGTCGTCACCGAACGGCCGCTACCCGGGTTCGATCAAGCTGCCATCGACGGCTACGCGGTACGCAGCGTCGACGTACTGGGCGTGGGTGATTCGGGCGCTCCCGAAGCTCTCGCCGAGGACGGTGGCCTGGAAGTCGGTGTCGAAGGCCGCGACGTGGTGACCCTGCCGGTGATGGGAACTATCGACGCTGGGACGCGCACACCGAGCAGGCTGCAGCCGCGCCAGGCCGCGCGCGTCCAGACCGGGGCACCGTTGCCGACCCTTGCCGACGCCGTCCTTCCGTTGCGGTGGACCGACGGCGGGATGAACCGAGTCCGGATTCTGCGCGGCGCACCATCAGGTGCTTACGTGCGACGCACCGGCGACGACGTGCAGCCCGGTGATGTGGCAGTGCGCTCCGGAACCATCATCGGCGCAGCCCAGGTGGGTCTGCTGGCGGCGGTCGGCCGCGAGCGGGTCCTGGTCCATCCGCGTCCCCGGGTGTCGGTGATGGCCGTGGGCGGTGAGTTGGTCGATATCGCGCGCAATCCCGGAAACGGGCAGGTGTATGACGTCAACTCCTACGCCCTGGCGGCGGCCGCCCGGGATGCCGGTGCCGAGGTGAACCGCGTCGGGATCGTCAGCAACAACCCCAAGGAGCTGGGCGAGACCGTCGAGGGCCAGCTCAATCGGGCCGAGGTGCTGGTGATCGCCGGGGGAGTGGGTGGTGCCGCCGCCGAGGCGGTACGGGCGGTGCTGTCTGAACTCGGCGACATGGAAGTCGTCCGGATCGCGATGCATCCCGGGTCCGTCCAGGGATTCGGGCAACTCGGACGCGACCGCGTTCCGACTTTTCTGCTGCCGGCCAACCCGGTCAGCGCACTGGTGGTCTTCGAGGTGATGGTGCGGCCGTTGATCCGACTGGCGCTGGGCAAGCGACATCCGATGCGTCGGGTCGTGCAGGCGCGCGCGCTGTCGCCGATCACCTCGGTGGCCGGGCGTAAGGGTTATCTGCGCGGGCAGCTGATGCGGGACCAGGAGAGCGGTGAGTACCTGGTTCAGGCCCTGGGTGGGGCGCCGGGTGCGTCGTCGCATCTGCTGGCCACTCTCGCCGAGGCCAATTGCCTGGTCGTGGTTCCCAGCGGTGCGGAGCAGGTTCGCACCGGTGAGATTGTCGACGTCGCTTTTCTGGCTCAGCACGGCTGAGCGTGACCGCGGGCAGGTGCACTTGTTGAGATCCAACGCCCGGCACCCGGGCTGGCCGATGAACCTAGGGCCGCTGCGGGTTGCGGCGGGAGTCATCCGGTTGCGTCCGGTTCGGATGCGCGACGGCGCGCAGTGGAGCCGGATCCGGTTGGCCGACCGCGCACAGCTCGAACCGTGGGAGCCGAGCACGGAGGGCGACTGGCCGGTCCGGCACGGCGTTTCGGTGTGGCCGGCTGTGTGCTCCGGCCTGCGCGGCGAGGCCCGCAAGGGCCGGATGCTGCCTTTCGTGATCGAGTTGGACGGGCAGTTCTGCGGGCAGTTGACCGTCGGGAACATCACCCACGGCGCGTTGCGATCGGCCTGGATCGGCTACTGGGTGTCCAGCGAGGCGACCGGCGGTGGGGTGGCTACCGGGGCGGTGGCACTGGGTCTCGACCACTGCTTCGGTCCGGTGATGCTGCATCGCGTGGAGGCCACCGTGCGCCCGGAGAATGCGGCCAGCCGAGCCGTTCTGGCCAAAGCCGGGTTCCGGGAAGAGGGATTGTTGCGGCGATACCTCGAGGTGGACCGGCTTTGGCGCGACCACCTGTTGGTGGCGCTGACCGTCGAAGAGGTCTACGGATCAGTGGCGTCGCAACTGGTCCGCGCGGGTCGCGCCAACTGGGCTTGATCCTTGACTGTCGGTCACCGAGATTGCGGTGCCGGCTGCGGTCTGTGGGTTGACCACAACCATCTGGGCAATCTCGCGGGGAGTCCCGCAAAAGTGCTCATCCGGGCGCGCCGCCTTGAGGCAACTGAAATAAAAATGTGGCTGGCGTGACATATGTGGCGTGTGATGCTTGAAAGAGGGAAATTACAGGTGTGTAATTGCCCTGGTCACGGAGACCCGACCGCACTGGCCACTCACCTGGCCTCGGCGGATTGGAACTGAACGAGAGCAGGTCATCATGCCAAGCATTCCGCAGTCGTTGTTGTGGATCTCGCTCGTGGTGCTATGGCTGTTTGTGCTGGTACCGATGCTGATCAGCAAACGTGACGCGGTACGGCGCACCAGCGATGTGGCCCTGGCGACCAGAGTGCTCAACGGTGGTGGGAATTCCCGCCTGTTGAAGCGTCCCGGCCCGGCGGCCGGTCATCGCAGTGACCCCGACTGGAAGCACGAAGAGGAGTGGGACACCGATCGTCTCGACGGCGCGTTCGCCGATGCCGACACCGATCATGGTCTCGAGGCTGTGAAGCCGGAAGTACGGGAAGAGCCTGAAGAACAGGAAGAGGACACCGATGTCGTGCTGCGGTCGAGGTCGGTCGTGACCGCGATGGCAAGAACGGACAAGGCCGACCCGGCCGGGACCGGTGAGCCGGACTACCTGGACGTCGACGTGGTCGACGAGAACGCACCGGCCCTCCCGGTAGGTGCCAGCGCCCGCTCACAGGGGCCCACGCCGCTCGCGGTCGACGGCCGACCGGTCGTCGAAGCTGAGCACGCTGAGGACGACGACGACGAACTCGCCGACGACGAGTACGAATACATCGAAGATTCCTCCGGTCTCGAGCCTGAGGAAGACGACGAAGACGACCGCGGTGCTCCGCCGTCCTACGCCTCGGGCGTCAACCGGCGGCGCCGATTCGAGAACAAGACCGCCGCGGCGGTCAGCGCCCGCAAGTACACGTTCCGCAAGCGCATGTTGGTGACGATGGCAGTGGTCCTGGTGGGGTCGGCGATCGCAGCCTTTGAGGTCACGTCGATGGCATGGTGGATCTGCGGCATCGCCACCACCTTCACCATGTTCTACCTGTCCTACCTGCGTCGGCAGACGAAGATCGAGGAGCGGGTGCGCCGGCGCCGGTCGCAGCGGATGGCCCGGTCCCGGCTTGGTGTGGAGAACACCCAGGACCGCGAATACGACCTGGTCCCGTCGCGGCTGCGCCGCCCTGGCGCGGTAGTTCTAGAGATCGACGACGAGGACCCGATCTTCGAGCACCTGGAGTACGCGACGGCCTCGCGGCACTATGGATACGCCCGGGAACACCTCGCGCGTGCCGTCGGACAATAGAGTGCGGTTCGGACCACAGGCTCACGACTGGTAGCCTGCTAGCGGTCAGGGGCTATGGCGCAGTTGGTAGCGCGACTCGTTCGCATCGAGTAGGTCGGGAGTTCGAATCTCCCTAGCTCCACAAAGATTGAGCAGGCCAGTGGCTGGTGGGCCCGGCTAGCTGATGTTGACTTTGCGCTCAGGGCGCGGTGTGCCCGAACTTTGTCGCCGTGACTGCAGAGTCAACTCGATGACCGGGCCATCGAAGAAGTGAGTGCAATGGAAAGGACTGTTCATGTCTACGTCATTGCCCGAAGGTCTAATCGATCTTCTCCGCGAGGCCAGTCCGTGCTTCGTCGCCACTCTCATGCCAGACGGTTCGCCCCAACTCACGCAAACGTGGGTCGACACCGACGGTGAAAACATCGTCCTCAACATCGTCGACGGCATGCAGAAGGCGAGGAACCTAGACCGGGATCCGCGAGTTGCCATCAACGTTGTTGACCCTGACGACTTCGCGCGGTTCTATGCAGTCCGCGGGCGGGTTATTGCCAAAACCACCGAAGGTGGGCGTGAAAGCATCGACGCCATCTCGCAGAAGTACCTCGGAATCCCGTACCCAGATTTCAACGGCAACCCGAACGAGACCAGGCTCATCGTCACGATTGGGGCGGACAAAGTGACGCTTCCGCCTGGCGAAGGCTAGATGCAGGAGTCGTTCGTGAGTTCTGTTCGGGCGTGGTCGATTTGGTTGGAGGCGTAGGTCGCCATGGCGGCCGTCGTCATCGTCTTACCTCTGCGGGCCAGCGATTCGTAGCTCTGGGTGCCGAGCGCATCGCCCAGGTCGCTGACGGTGGTGGTGAATTCGGGGTTCGCTGTCGCGGTGAGTGGACTGGAGGCGAAGCCGGCGATGACGGCTGCCGGTTCGCGGTGTCCGAGTCGGTGAAGGAGGGCAGCAAGGACAGTCAGCGGGAAACGGATCATGGTTGCGTTGCCCGCGTCGTGGAAATTCCGGACCGCAAGTGCGACATAGTCGAGCGCGGCCAACGGGTCTCCGTACACGGCCTCTAGGCGGGCCAGACTGCCAGCGAGGCGTGTTTCGGTATTGCGGTTGCCGCTGCCCTGAGCGATCGCCAGACCGCGGCGCTGGGCGTCTAGCGCCGCGGCGGGATCGGCGTCACCGAACGCGTAACCATAGGCGTAAAGGGCGAATGAAAGCGCAGCCGGATTGCCGGTGGCCTCGGCAACTTCGATCAGGCCATTCGCTGCGGCCCTCGCCTCGTCAGCGCAGCCCGCGAGCGATAGTGCGACGGTCAGGAACGTCCTGGTGATCCCGTGTGTGTCGCGACCGAAGACAAGCCGGGCGCGGCACCATTCGACCTGCCGTTCGGGTTGGCCGGAGTGCAGGTACCCAGAGCCGAGTGCACCTTCGAGGCCGAAAGGCACCTCGTCGTAACGGCCACTGGCGATCGCCAGCTGGCCGGCTTCGCTGTAGCCAACGGCATCCTCGATCCGTCCGAGCCACCAGCATGAAGACGCCATCGCGTACAGGAAAGCCAGTTTCGGGTGATCGGCCACGTGGGCTGGTTTGATGAGTTCCTCGGCCCACGCTATCGGTTCGTAATTGTGACTCCAAAAGCCAAGCCATGCAGTCCATGTCGCGATGGTGGCGGCGACGTCGAGGTCGCCGAGTTCAGCCGCCCGCCGGTACGCGGACCGCAGATTGGCCAGTTCGACGGTGAACCAGTCATAGGCCTCCCGCTGGCGGGGGCTGTCCCACCGGGCCATGATGTCGGCTGCACGTCCGGCGAAGTAGCGCGAGTGGGCGGCCCGAATCGCGGAGGCTTCGCCGCGGGCGACGAGTTGTTGCTCGGCGAACTGGCGGATCGTCTCCAGCATCGAAAACCGGGTCCGCCCCGACGACCTGTCAACGACTAGCAGCGACTTGCGCACCAGCGCATCGAGTAGATCCAAGACGGCGAACTCTTCCCCGGATTCCATTACAGTGCAAGCACTTTCGAGGTCAAATCCACCGGCGAACACCGAACAACTTTCCAGCAGTGGCTTCTCCGCCTCATCGAGTAGGTCGTAGGACCACGCCACCGCCTGGCGCAGCGTCTGGTGGTGTGCAAGCCCACGCCTGGAACCGACCAGCAACCGGAACCGCTGATCGAGACGATCGCGCACCTCGCTGGCGGTCATCGACGCCTGAGCTCAAGGTGTTGACGTACCCGGCGGCGCAGTTACGTGGACTGTCTCCGCAGTTGTCCGCGCGGTATCGAGAAAGTGTCCACCAGGTGCGACGCTACTGAGACGGGTGAACGCGACGCCGCCCATGCCGCGGAATTGGTTCGGGCGTTGTACGAATTATTGGACCGAATGACCCGCCGGCTGATCAGGCTGGAGCGCCAAGGCTCGCAACTGGAGGCGGCCGTGTTGCGACGAGACATCCGCAACGCGCAGACCCACATCAACCGGCTGGAAAGCCGGTACCGATTAGGGACGAGCAGTGCAGCCTCACTCATTCGCGCACGCTGACACAGCATGTTGGGCCGTACGCTCATGTCGTGACCACGCCGGAGATTCTCCGTAGCTTGCCTCTGGTAGACGAGATCCTCGAATCCCACCGCCGCCCGCACGCCCACGGCGACGACGCCGGCTATGACGCCTACAAGGCGCACGTCTATCGTGTCGTCAACTTCGCCCGCGCGCTGACTCCCGACGCACCGGGCCGCGACGACAAATTCGCGATCGCCGCGGCCTTTCATGACCTGGCCGCGTTCGACACCCTCGACTATCTGGTGCCGTCGATCGAGGCGCAGGACTCGTGGCTGCGAGAGACCGGCCGGCAGAGTTGGTCGGACGAACTGGCGCTCATCGTCGCGCAACATCATCGCCTCTCCAATTACGCACCGGGCCGCCCGCACGCGCCGCTGGTGGAGGCCTTCCGAAGGGCCGACCTCGTCGATGTCAGCCAGGGACTGATCCGATTCGGTCTCCCGAATTCCTATGTCAAGGAGGTGCGCGCCGCGTTCGACGCACGCGTCTTCTTCAAGCGCGTGATCCCGTCCGGGACGCTGCGGGCAGTCCGAAGGCTCCAGCAGCCCGGCTTCCTGCGTCCCAACAACGCACTCGTCCGTTCCGGCCATGAAGGCATCGATCGCTGAGTGTTGTTAGGCTACAACGCTTCTCAGCAGTCCGAAGGCGAAGTCGGTGCTCAGGCCCCGGCGCAGTGCGAGCTGGATCCAGATCAGTCCGTAGGGCTCCAGCAGACGGGCCATGGTGATGTCGCCGAGGTCAAGAGACTCGAAGCCCAGTTCGCTCACCAGATCACCGGTGACCTTCTTGGCCGTCGTCATCGCCACAGGCCAGCATGACCGGTTGGGCTGGGAGGCGCGGACGGGCGATGCCGATGCGCCGGAGCTGACCGTGCTACGCGGCGATGAACTGCGACCGATCACGATCCCGCGAAAGTGACTCCTGTCAGCTGCTGCGATACCGTCCACATGCGTAATGCGTTGTCCACGTTGCGAAGTGGGGCCCAGAGCTTCTGTTCGCCGGGAGGGCCGCCGACGTTCCCGGGCCACTGGGGGCCGTAGAAGCCGCCGTCGCTGGCTTCCGGCGAGGTGGCGGCCATCAGGGCGGGCAGCTTTGCGCTGTCTACCGTCCCGACGATCAGGCCGCGCTTCGAGAGCCACCGGATGATTCGGACACCAACGGTGTCTTCGGCCCGTCCAACCTCAGGGCGTGCGGCAAGGAGGTTGGTCGGCGCGACGCCTGGGTGGGAAATGTTGCTGCTGATTACCCAGCCTGCTTCCGCGCTGCGGCGGCCGAGTTCGAGGCCGAACAGGCCGACAGCGATTTTGGACTGCCGGTAGGCGCCCATGCCGTCGTACTTGTGCTCCCAGTTCAGGTCGCCCCAGTTGATCGACCCGCTACGGGCGGCGATGCTGGTTTGCGACGTAACCCGCGCCCGTCCCGCTTTCAGCAGCGGCAGCAGGTGGCCAGTCAGGGCGAAGTGGCCCAGGTGGTTGGTGCCGAATTGCAGCTCGAACCCGTCGGCGGTGGTCTGCCGATCGGGCGGCGTCATGACGCCCGCGTTATTGATCAGCAAGTGGATCGGAGCTCCCTCGGCACGCATTTTCTCGCCGAGTGCCGCCACCGACGCGAGGGACGACAGATCCAGCGACTCGAGGGATAATTTCGCCGCCGGATGCCGTTCGCGGATCGTCGCGACGGCCGCCTCACCCTTGTCGGGGTTGCGAACCGGCATGACCACCTCAACCCCTGCACCGGCGAGTTCGGTGGCGATAAGAAGTCCGACGCCGTCACTCGCGCCGGTGACCACCGCCCGCTTTCCGGAGAGGTCGGTGATGGTGAGGTCGTATTGCCCGCGTGGCATTTGCGCGCTCCTATGTTTGTGTGGTTCGGCACCGGTTCGGGACTTGCCGACAACACTTCCTGGCGGGCGGCGATGTATCCACGGACTGATGATCCGTGGCTAACTGGTCTGACACCGGGGGAGGATGCACGGATGATCGACCGAACGGGACTGGCCGAGTTCCTGCGCCGCCGCCGAGAAGCGCTACGTCCCGAGGATGTCGGACTGCCACGTGGGCAGCGCCGTCGGACGACTGGACTCCGGCGCGAGGAGGTCGCGGCGCTCTGCCACATGTCGACCGACTACTACTCGCGCCTGGAGCGAGAGCGCGGTCCGCAACCCTCGGACTCGATGATCGCCTCGATCGCCCAGGGTTTGCACCTTTCCCGCGACGAGCGCGACCACCTCTTCCGGCTTGCCGGGCGACAGCCGCCGGCCCGGGGCTCTGACACCGACCACATCGGCCCCGGCATGTTGCGGATCTTCGACCGGCTCACCGACACCCCGGCCGAGATCGTCACCGAGTTGGGCGAGACTCTGCGGCAAACCCCGCTCGGCGTCGCGCTCGTCGGTGACATGTCCCGGCACACCGGTCCGGCACGCAGCATCGGGTACCGATGGTTCACCGACCCGGCGGTGCGAAACCTCTACCCCAGCGAGGACCACGAGTTCTACTCGCGGATGTATGTCTCAGGGCTTCGCGGAGTGCTCGCCATCCGCGGGTCCCATTCCAAGGCCGCACGACTTGCCGACCTCCTCCTCGCCAAGAGTGCAGACTTCCGCGAACTCTGGAAGGAGCACGAGGTCGGTATCAGACCAAGAGACATCAAGCGGTACCTGCACCCCGAAGTCGGACACCTGGAGCTCAATTGCCAGATCCTGCTGGACCCCGAGGAGTCGCACGCGCTGTTGGTCTATACCGCGGTACCAGGCAGCGAGAGCTACGAGAAGCTGCAGTTGCTGTCGGTGATCGGCGTGCCATCGCTATCGCTTGAGCAACCGGATCAATCCGGAAGCCGGCGGCGAGGCTCCGATAACCGGAGCCAAGAACAACCACGCCCATAGCCACCCCGGACGCACGCCTGCGTCGTCCAAGGTCGCTAGAACAGTGAAAACCGCCTGCGCGATCCAGAACGGGCCAAGAGAGATGATCGCGCCGAATCCGACGGCGACTCCGGCCTCCCACTTCATCGACGGATCGCCGGAGTCTCGGACCTGAGTCGCGAGCGCAGCCACCACGATGGCGATGCCGAGCCCGAGAACGAGCGCGACTATGTCTTTGACCGGCACCGCTTGATTATCGCCGCCGGGGGCATCCGTCGGCGAGGATGGGCATGTGCAAGAACTGGCGCGATACCAGGAGGGATTCGCCTCGGTGGTCGTGTCGCGCGACGGCGACGACCTGGTGTTCTGGTCGGACTTCGACGACAACGGCAAGTCGATCGTGTCGGAGTCGCGGATGGCGGTGGCCGACTATGTGGCGAAGGGCGAGGGCCCGTGGCCCTGGTACGACCTTCGTGACCGGCAAGCGGGTGCACTGCAGGTGCTGGACGCACTCGGTGTGCCGGCGCAGCGATGGACCGAACCGTTGGCTCCCGAGGTTTTCCAGATCTTCGCGCGGGCAGCCAACGGATGGGCCTCGGTTGGCGGACTTCTTGAAGCGGGGGTCGACGTCGACGCGGTCGACGCATGCGGGGCCACACCACTCTGGTACGCGGTGCGTTCACTGCAGCCGCAGGCCGCACTGGTGCTGATCGACGCCGGCGCCGACGCCGGCCGCCGAATCGAATTGTCTGCGCAGGGAGCATGTTTCACCACGATCCTGCACGAGATCGTGCTGCTCGGCCGGTCGACGGCGCTCGAACACGCGCTGGCTCGACAGGCTGACCCGTCGTTACGGGATTCTGACGGCGCGACGCCGATGCATCGTTTGGGTGATCGATCCGACCATCTCAACCCGGAGCTGGTGCGCTCACTCGTCGCCGCCGGCGCGGACGTGAATGCGTCGACGACGAGCGGTCAGCGGCCGATTGAGGGAGCGGCCCAGCGGCTGCTACCGGCGACAGTGGCGACCATGCTGGATTTGGGCGCAACGCCGGCCAAAGCGCTGACCGCCATGCTGATTTGGTGGGCGGCGAATGCGCGCTGGGCCGGATACCGACGCGGCGACGTTGTCGACATCGTCGAGATCTTGCGTGCTGGTGGAGCGGTGGTCAACGAGCGCGACCGCGAGTTGGCGGCGAACGCCGTTGAGCCAGCCGTCATTTCCGCGCTGCAGGACTAGGACGGTGCTACCGGCAAACTTCGACTACGAGGTGTCGGATGCCGGTATGACGGTTGCTCCGGGTCCATTCCGGAGGCTGCAGCAGTCTCATGGAGTCAAACCTGTCGAGCAGCTCCTCGAATAGCACTCTCAACTCTAGGCGGGCCAGGTTGGCGCCAAGGCAATAGTGGACACCGTAGCCGAACCCCAAGTGCGGGTTGGGTTTACGGGTTATGTCGAATGTCGAGGCGTTCGCGAACACCGCCTCGTCGCGGTTCGCGGACCCCTCCCAAATCTGGACTTTCTGGCCCGCTTCGATATGGCAACCGCCTAGGTCGACATCGCGGGTGGCGGTGCGACGCTTCGACGGCGACGGCGATGACCAGCGTACGAACTCTTCAATCGCCGTCGGTAGCTGGCTGAGGTCGTTGCGCAGCAGGTCCATCTGGTCTGGGTGTTCGACCAGCGCCAGTAGCCCGCCGGCCACCGAGTTCCGGGTGGTTTCGGCACCTGCGCTGAACAACAAGCTGAAGAACAGATACAACTCGAGGTCGGAGAGTTCCTCGCCGGAGCCGTCCGCGACGGAAGCATTGGCAACGACGGACAACATGTCGTCGGTCGGATTGGCGCGCTTGTCCGCAATCAACTGCTGTCCGTAGGTGTACATGCGTGAAGCGGCGTCCTCGTTCGACATCTGCCCTACGTCGGCTTTGCGTGAGCCGCCGAAGTCGAACTGCGGCTCGATGGCGTGAAAGAGCCAATGTCGTTCGGACTCAGGCACTCCCAGCAGAATGCAGATCATCTGCATCGGAAGCTCCGCGGCCACGTCGACCAGGAAGTCGAAGGGTTCGCCCGGTGTGACGCCGTCGAGCAGTCGGCGGGCCCGGGCCCGCAGGTCATCCTCGACTCGTTTGATCACCCGCGGCGTCAGTCCGGAACTGACCAGTCGCCTGACGGCCGAGTGCCGCGGGTCGTCCATCATGTTGAGGACTTGTCCGGCAATCGCTAAGTCCTGCAACAGGGTTCCGCCGTAGGGGCGATCTCCGCCGGTCACCGATGAATACGTTGTCGGGTCGCGGAATACCTCGAGCGTCTCGGCATGCGTGGCCACGGACCAGAATCCCTCGCCGTCAGGGGTGTTTTCGGTCGGGAGGTGCCAGTAGATGGGTGCTTCACGCCGGTGCAATGTGAACAGGTCATGCGGGAAGCCCGATGAGAAGTTGTCCAGATCAGTCAGGTCGATGTCGGACAGGCAGACGGGCGTCATCCCCACTCCTTCGGTTGTCGGCCTCATCGTGCAGCATCTCGATGATGTCTATCACACGTTTCAATCATGTGATAGACACAAGCCGACGATCACTCTTTACGAAGGAGTTGTCAGGTGAGTCTGATTGCCGAGTCGTACGTCGACGCTGTCAACCGCGCCGACCTGGCCGCATCCAGACGTTCGACATCTACTACCGGTAGAACAGATCAACCCCGATGACGCCATCAGAGGTCTCCGATGCGACCCCGGGCAAGAGTGTTCTCATTCGCGAGGATGAGCGGGAGTTGCCCACGGAGCGGCGGCTGTTGCTTGCGGCCGAACGGCTCTTCGCGGAGAGGGGAGTCGATGCGGTCTCTCTGCGCGCTATCAACGCGGCCGCCGGAACCAACGTTGCGTCATTGCACTACCACTACGGATCGAAAGACGCCGTGCTCGAAGCCGTGATTCACGAACGCAGTCGCGAAATCCGCAACACCAGGTCACGCCTCTTGGAGAATCTGGAGGACTCAGAGGAGGTGACCGCGCGCGGTCTGGCGGAAGCCTTCGCCATCCCGGTCGCGGAACTCAGTGCCGCCGGCGGCGATGCATGGATCAGATTCATCTCGAACATGATCGCCACTGGCCACCCGGCCCTTGATGTCGTGACGCAAGGATTCTTCGACCACGGGACGCGGTTCCGTGCTCTCGTCGAAAGACTTCATCCAGGTTGGAGCAATGGAACCGTGGTGTTCCGATTGTCGCAGGCGATGTCGCTGACTTTTCGGGTGTTGGGCAACGTCGGCGCCGTCAGGGCCACCGTTGCGGCGGGCGGAATCGACATGGATGCCGACGAGGTGCTGCGGGAGTTGCTAGACCTTCTCACCGTGCTTCTGGGCGACCCCGCGCCCACCGCCCACGGATAGCCGGTCGAGAACCGCCTCCGGTACCGCCATTCTCGTGAAATGGATCACAGCTATCCGCGTCGCCTGTGACGGTGCTGTGAAATATCCGGCCATATTTGTCTGATGCGTCAAATCGCCGTTGCGGTGCGATTTGCAGAAGTGTGGGCGAAATCACATCAAGCAGCGGGTCGAGGTCTGACCCGGCGATTGAACTTTCAGTGAATCAGCAGCTACTTCCGATAGTGGATCAGGCACCCGGCCTGCGAAGTTGCTTTTTCCGACAGCGGATATTGCTCACACGTGGCGAAGGTGAATACCCAGTGTCGCCCGATCTTAAACATCACAGGTAAATAGGTTTATTGAACGTCTGTCAAAGACTATTAGCTGTGCTCCGCCAGAGTTGTTCAAACAAAAAGTACGAATCACCAAAGAATTGGAGTACATAGGTATAACTTGACTGAAGCGGGGGTACAGACACCGAGTCGGACCAATGGGGAGCGACGAAGCTGCCTGGTCTGAGACCACGTCGGTAGGGGGACAGATGTCGTTTTTGAATACACAGCCGGAGGTGCTCACCGCCGCGGCGGGAGACCTTGGCAGCATCGGGGCTGTTGTTGAAGCCGGTAACGCGGCCGCCGCAGTCCCGACCACTCAGGTGTTGCCTCCGGCCGCTGATGAGGTTTCGACCTTGACAACGGTCCAGTTCGCCGCGCACGGGCTGCTATACCAGCAAATCAGTGCGCAGGCCGCCGAGATCCACCAACGTTTTGTCGATGTCCTAGGGATCAGCGCTGCTTCCTACGCGGCTACCGAGGTCGCCAACGCGGCCACGGTCCAGTGAGTTTGCAGAGGTCGCACCATGGACTACGGAGCCTTACCGCCCGAAATTAATTCCACCCGGATGTACACCGGACCCGGCTCGGGTCCGTTGGTTGCCGCTGCGGCGGCGTGGGATGCCCTGTCATTCGAACTGCGTTCAGCGGCAGCCGCGTATGGAACGGTGATCGAGTCGATGATCAGCGGGCCGTGGGTGGGCCCGTCATCGGCTGCCATGGCCTCCGCGGCCGCACCCTATGTCGCGTGGATGAGCGCAACGGCGTCGCAGGCCGAGATGGCCGGCAGCGTCGTCAAGCAGACGGCGGGCGCATTCGAGTCAGCCTTCGCCATGACGGTGCCGCCGCCGGTGGTTGCCCTGAACCGCGCCCAGGTGCTGATGCTTGCCGCGACGAACTTCCTCGGGCAGAACACGGCGGCGATCGCGGCCCTGGAAACCGAGTACGTCGAAATGTGGGCGCAGGACGCGATGGCCATGTACTCGTACGCGGCGAACGCCGTGTCAGCCGTGACGGGCGTGACGCCGTTCACCTCGGCGCCGGAGACCACCAGCGCGGGCGGGCTCGCCGCGCAGGCGGCCTCCCAATTGGGTTCGTCGTCGGGCGGCGTGCAGTCGGCATTGTCGCAAGTGGTCACCGCGGTCCCCGGCGCGCTGCAGGAGCTCGCATCGCCTGGGTCTACGGCACTGGCGCAGTCCGGACTCACCGGCGGGACCACTGGCGCCACCGCTGCTGACAGCTCCTCCCTGGGGGGGCTTTTCGGAAGCATCCCCGGCAGCAGCCTCTCCGACTCGGTGCTCGCCCAGTACGCCACCTACCCGGGCCTGTTCGGTCTGTTCATGGGCGTCAACGCGCTCGGTCCGCTGATGAATCCCGGTCTGTGGTCGCAGCTTTCGTCAGCTGCAGCCCAACAGGCTGCAGCTGAGGGTGCCGCGGCGGCAGCCGCTGCGCAGGGTGCAGCGGGTTTCGGTGGCATGGGCGGGTTCGCAGGTATGGGAGCAATACCGGGATTGGCTCAGGCCGCCGCGGTCGGCGGGCTTACGGTGCCGTCGAGCTGGGGGTACGCCGCCAAGGGTCCCGCAGCGATGCTTGGCACCATGCCACTGGCGGCGCCGATCGGTTCGGTGGATCCCAATCTTGCTGCTGGCCTCGGTATGCCGATGGTAATGGGCGGAGGGGCGCGAGGGGGCGCCGCAGGCGGTAACACCAAGTACGGTTTGCCGCTCCCCGCAGTGATGACGCGCCCGCCAGCCGCCGGATACGGGCCGGGGGCAGGCGGACCGCCCGCAGCGGCTTATCCAGTACCGGAAGGGTTTCCGCTCAGCGGACAAGCTCCGCCCGGGTATACGCCCGCGATCGTGTATGTGCCGACCAACGGACACGCTCCGACTAATTGATATCAGGGGGGCATCCGTCGTGATTGCTTGCAACGCACGTCGGATGAAGACAAGGGAGGGAATTTCAATGGCCGCAAGCTTCATCACCTACTCGCACCAGCCACGGTCGGCGTCTCAACGCGGTGAGCTGACCATGACATCCACAGAATCACGCCGGAACGGTTAAGCGATCATGACGACATCAGACCTCATGGACATGCCGGAGAGGCCCATGAACCCTAAAGTGGCTTCGCTACTGGACCGTCAACGTGCGACGAGCCGCGATCGCCGATCGGGTGGAACGACGACTCTGGCCCCGGCAGCGCCGAGGCTGCACCTGTCGTCCGCCACTGATGTCGAGGCAGAGATGTCCGGGTCAAAGGACAGGGGGCGGATGGGGTTACGGCATCTTCGGCAGGTCCGGGCATGGATGTGCGTGCCTCCCATGGACTTTGCGATGATCGTGCTGCCCATCCTGTGGCGACCGTACCAGGTTCACGCGGTGCTGGTGATGGCCGTGCTCGGGGTCCTCCTGCTGTCCGGTGGCGGTCGGTACCGTGCGCGTCTGCACCTCAGTGTGCTTGACGAGCTGCCGACGATCCTGGCGCGGGTGCTGACGGCCGCGGCGGCGGTTGCACTGATGATCGCGATGCTCTATCCGCAGGATGCCGTCATCATGTTCCTCAAGACGGCCTGCTGGGCGGTGCTGTTGGTGGTGATCGGCCGTTTCGTCACCACGCAACTGATCGCGCTGGGACGACGTACCGGAATCACCCGGCACAACACCATCTGCATCGGCGGCGGTCCGATTGCTGCGGAGCTGGCGAAGATTCTCGGTGAGCACCGCGAATACGGTCTGACGCTCAAGGGATTCGTCGACGACGGTCACGACCACCAGGCGGAGAGCGAGCTGCCGTTCCTCGGCACCCTGCGGGCCCTCGACGAAGCCGTCGAACGCACCGGAGCCGACGTCTTGTTGATCGCCGACGGCGACTTCTCCGAAGGTATGTTGCACGATGCGGTGCGCACGCCGCTGTGCCAGCGCACCGACCTGCTGATCGTGCCGCGTATGCACCACTTCCACACTCAGACCGGCATGGCCGACCACATCGGCTCCATCCCCGTCATGCGGATTCGCACGCCCAACCTCCGTGGTCCGTCTCGGCTCATCAAGCGCCTGTTCGATGTGGTGATCGCGTTGATCGCCGCGGTGGCCGTCCTGCCGATCCTGGTGGGTGCCGCGATCGCGGTCCGCATTGAAGGTGGGCCCGGCATCTTATTCCGCCAGACCCGAATTGGCCACAACGGCAAGCCTTTCCAGCTACTCAAGTTCCGCTCGATGAAGCCGGCAACCCAGCGCGAAGGGGACACCAACTGGTCAGTGGCAACCGATCCGCGCATCGGTCCGGTGGGCCGTTTCCTGCGGCGTACCTCGGTCGACGAACTGCCGCAGCTGTGGAACATCATTCGTGGTGACATGACGCTGGTGGGACCGCGGCCCGAGCGGCCCTACTTCGTCGAACAGTTCTCGCAGCAGTTCGACCGGTACGCCCACCGCCACCGGGTGCAGGCCGGGCTCACCGGCCTGGCGCAGGTCAGTGGCCTGCGGGGCAACACCTCGATCGCCGACCGGGCCCGCTACGACAACTTCTACATCGAGAACTGGTCGCTCTGGCTCGACACCAAGATCATCTTCCGCACCTTCTCCGAAGTCGTGTTTCACGGCGGTAGTTGAGTAGAGACAACGAATGAATCATCAGGACAACGCGGTTCGTGAACCGCTCCCAAGAGACGCGCGGGTATACATAGCCGGCCATCGTGGCCTGGCCGGCTCCGCGATCTGGAAAGCCATGCAGCGGTCCGGCTTTCGGAATCTCTTCGGCGCGGCTTCACGTGATGTTGACTTGCGGGACCGGGAAGCCGCGTGCGCTTACGTCCAGTCGGTACGTCCGGACGTGGTCGTCATCGCGGCCGCCCGGGTCGGTGGCATCGTCGCCAACAGCACGTTCCCCGTTGACTTTCTGTCCGATAATCTCCGCATTCAGGTCAATTTGATGGACGCAGCACTTGCTGCCGGCGTCGATCGGTTGTTGTTCCTCGGCTCGTCCTGCATCTACCCCAAGTTCGCCGAGCAGCCGATCAAGGAATCCAGCCTGATGACCGGCGAACTCGAGTCGACGAACGACGCATACGCGGTCGCCAAGATCGCCGGCATCACGCAGATCGGCGCTGTGCGTCGCCAGTACGGGCTGCCCTGGATCTCGGCGATGCCGACGAATCTGTATGGGCCAGGCGACAATTTCGATCCCGAATCTTCACATGTGTTGCCGGGCTTGCTCCGACGCTTCCACGAAGCCGCGCGCGATGGCCGCGAGCAGGTAGAGCTGTGGGGGAGTGGAACTCCCCGGCGGGAGTTTCTGCATTCGGACGACCTCGGAAACGCGGTCGTTCGCCTGCTGGACAGCTACGACTCCGCGCAGACCATCAATGTGGGCACCGGTAAGGACATCAGTATCCGCGAGCTCGCCGAAACTATCGCCGACGTAGTCGGTTTCGACGGCCGCATCGTTCAGGACACCAGTCGTCCGGACGGCACTCCACGCAAATTGCTTGATGTATCTCGGATTACCAGCCTCGGCTGGAGCCCGGCGATCACGCTGCGATCGGGGCTGGAAAGCACCTATCAGTGGTTCGTCGAGCATCACGAGGAAGCCCGGCTGAGTGCGGTGACTCAGTGAGTGACTCCATGACCAAATTGCCAGAGGCGGTACAAAAGTGAAGAAAGCTCTCATTACCGGTGTGACCGGACAAGACGGTTCTTATCTGGCAGAGCTACTGCTGGACAAGGGCTACGAAGTGCACGGTGTGATCCGGCGTGGCTCCACGTTCACCACCTCCCGGATCGACCACCTCTACACGGACCCGCACGAGGACACCCGCTTTTTCCTGCACTACGGTGACCTGACTGACGGTTCGCGTCTGGTGACGCTGCTGCAGAAAGTGCTGCCCGACGAGGTGTATCACCTTGGGGCGCAGTCCCACGTGCGGGTGAGCTTCGACGAACCCGAGTTCACCGGCGACACCACGGGCATCGGCACGACTCGTCTGCTCGAAGCGATTCGCATGATCGGGCTGGAATGCCGGTTCTATCAGGCATCGAGTTCGGAGATGTTCGGCGCGACGCCGCCGCCGCAGAACGAGCACACCCCTTTTCACCCCCGCAGCCCGTACGGCGCTGCCAAGGTGTACGGCTACTGGATGGCCCGCAACTACCGCGAGGCATATGGGATGTACGCGGTGAACGGGATCCTGTTCAATCACGAATCGCCCCGGCGTGGAGAGACCTTCGTTACCCGGAAGATCACCCGGGCTGTCGGACGGATCAAAGCCGGGCTGGATAAGGATCTGTACCTGGGCAACCTGGACGCCGCGCGCGACTGGGGTTACGCCAAGGAGTACGTCGAGGGCATGTGGCGGATGCTGCAGGCGCCCGAACCCAGCGACTACGTGCTGGCCACCGGCACGTCGTACACCGTGCGCGACTTCGTCTCGGTCGCCTTCGATCACGCAGGCCTGGACTGGGAGAAGTACGTCAAGTTCGACGAGCGCTACATCCGTCCCGCCGAAGTGGACTCGCTCATCGGTGACGCCTCGAAGGCCGAATCAGAGCTCGGCTGGACGCCGCAGATCTACATGCCGGAACTGGCCCGGCTTATGGTGGACGCCGACTACGAGACGGCCATGGATCAGGCTGCCAACAAAGAGCGCCAGAGGCACGCCCACAGGTTTGACGCCAAGCCCGCACAAGTTCCCACCAGCGACGATAACCGCGCTACATTTGTGAAGCCGCATCTCACCGAAGTCGGGTAGCAGGTCCAATGAATCCCGAAGACGCCGAAGAATACACCGTAGGCCTCGGCCAAATTGTTGCTGGCGCACGGCGCCAGGTAGAGGAAGGCGCTCGCCTCGGTGTACCGCAGGCGCTGGGTATGTCTCCCAGCGAGTGGGTCGAGTCACGGCTCGGCGGACCGCCGGATGGCAGAACACCCGCGAAACCACAAGTTGCGCCCGAGGCCTCGTCGTCCGATGAACCGGAAGCCGACAAGCCGGATCGGCGCAAGCGGCTATTTCGCCGACCGCCCCATGCGGGTAAAAAGTCGTCGACTGCCGCTGCCGAGAAACGGCCCGACGGTCATCGCCTCAAATTCAACTATTCGCCACGGCATTGGCTGCTGATCCCGATTCTCGGGGTGCTCGGCCTGCTCGTGGGATTGACCTGGGGGGCTTCGGCTCCGGCGATGTACAAGTCGCAGTCGGCAGCGATGGTCAGCATGACCGCGCTGCCCGCCGACAATCCGTACCACAGCGATCCATTCAGCGGCTCACAGTTTGCCTTGCAGCGGGTACAGAGCTACGCCGAGCTGGCAACTTCTCCGCAAGTTATTCAGGCGGCGATCAACGAGTTACATCGCCCCGACGCCGCCGAGATAGCAAAGAATGTGAACGTCTCCTCTACCGGAGGCGTGATGCTGTGGGTGACGGTCGAAGACCGCGATCCCCAGGCTGCGGCCCACTTGGCCGACTCGGTCATGGCCAACCTCGCTCGTTCCGTCGCGACGCTGGAGGGCGACAACGGCCAACGTCCACCGGTGCAGATCGTCCCGGTCCAACCGGCGATCGCGCCGGAGCAGCCAGAGGCCACCGGCGGATTCCTCAAAACACTGGGCGGCCTGGTGGTCGGGCTGGGCCTGGGCATTCTCGCCTTCCGCTTCATCCGGTCCCGCCGGAGCGGCCCCCGTGAGCCTGCCGTGCCGGTGAAACCGAAGGCGGACGCGGACGACGACAGCCCGAGCGTCGTGATGCTTCGGGTCGGGGATGGACGCGACTTTTCCCGGAAAGTGGGCCGGTGACCACTGAACTCGTGTCCCCTGAAACGGTCGGTAGCACCGAGGTCGGGCGGCAAAGGTCCGTTTGGCGATCGCTGCTGGCGACCGGCGGCGCCCGCGTAGTCGTACTCCCGGTGAGTGCGGTGTGCGGGCTTATCGTCTCTCGTCTCACCACGCTTGCCGTCGGCATCGACCAGTTCGGCGCGGTCATGTTGGTGGCCATGCTGAGTCAGCTGCTGATGTTCGCCGATCTGGGGGCCGGCGCCGCCGTCGCGACGGGACGCGCCCAGGTGCACGAAACGCCCACGGGCGCCGACCATTTCCAGCGAACCCTGCTAACCGCGATCCGCACCACGTTGTGTGCCGGTGCACTGCTCGGCGTCGTCGCGACCGTTATCGCTCTGCTCGGAGCCTGGCCCACCTTGCTCGGAATGCATGACAGCAACTTCAGTGCCGATGCGAATCTTGCCGCAGTGCTGACCCTTTCGGCTTTCTGTGTGTCGCTGCCTTTTGCACTCGGAGCCGATGTGCTCAGAGGTAGCGGCCGTTTGCACGAAGCGGTGCTTCTTGCCGGCGTGTCCGGTCCGGCGTCGCTGGCGATCACTGCGGTGCTGTACGTCCTGAAGGCCCCAACCCTCGCGTACGTCCTGCCGATCCCGGTCGGTGTGCTACTCGGTTACATATTCTCCGCGCTGCGCGCGCACCGCACCGACCGGCCCATCATGGCCGGCCTACTCCGCAAAGTGCTTCGACCGCAGCGCTTTCCGGGCCTGGCGATTTCCGCAACCGCCCTGCCGATGTTTGCGGTGATGATCGGTCTGCCGTTGGCGTTGCAGTCGGACCGCATTGTCCTTTCGCACCGAGTGGACCCCGCCAGCCTTTCGGACTACTCCTACGTGGTTCAGCTCTATACACCCTTGTGGTCGGTGATCTCGGTTGCGGGACTGGCATTGTGGCCCCATTTCGCCGCCAAGAACCTGCCTGTGGAGGCACAGCGCAAGAGTTGGTTGACCGGAATGGCGGTGCTGGGTACAGGTGGCCTGGTGTCAGCGGCGGGATTTCTGCTGCTGAGTCCCTTGGCGATTCAATGGATGAGCGCGGACTCGTCCCACCCGCGGTGGTCGTTGTTGTTCGCCTTCGCCGCGCTGTTGGTGGTGCAGGCGGTCCACCTGGCGTCCGGCATCATGCTGATCTCGCCGGGACAGCTGCGATTCCAGGCAGTCTGCGTTCTGGCGCTCGTCGTCACAAACCTGCCGCTGTCCTGGGTACTGGCGGGAACCATGGGGGCCGCCGGACCGGTCTGGGCCTCCGCGATCACGGTGGCCGTGTGCCAGCTGATCCCCGGGTTGGTCGTCGCGAACCGCACCACTTCCAGGCAAGCCGCACTCCGCCGGCGCGACGCGGAGCCGGCCGATGGGTGAGTCAGTTGTATCGGCGGGCATGGGGGCGCTGTCGATAGTCGCCGCGCTGATCCTGTTCAGCGCCCTGCGGAAGTCGATGGCGCGCGGGGAGTGGACGGGTACAACCAAGTTCGGCTTTGCGATGGTGATGCTGACCGTCAGCACCGTGGAAATCTTCGTGACGTTCTTCGGCATCTGGACGAAAAGCACCAACGCGTACTACAAGAGCACCGTCTGGGCGGTGCCGGCCAGCGCGCACCTCGCGATGCAGGTCCTCATCCTTGGGTTGGGACTCTTCGCGACGGTTGCGTTCGTCGTGCGATTCCGGCGGGGTGACACCGTCCTCAACATTCCTGCGGTGCTTTTCCTCTTGATGGGGATCGTCTCAGCGGAATCGGCACTCATCCACGGTGACAATCCGTTCCGGCCGCTGTCGCTGGTGTTTCTGGCTGTCGTGGCGGTCTGCACTGTCGCGCCCCGTGGGATGGGCATACACCTCGGCGTCGGCACCGCCTGCATGATTGTCGCGATTGCGAGCGGTCTGACCTTCATCATTCACAAAGACTTCAGCGTGTTCCCCTGTACGACAGACAGTTACACCGCTGACAAGTGCGGGCTGCTCGGCTTCAATTTTCGCGGCATCTTGGAGAACGCGAACGCCATGGCGATGTTCCTCACGCTTGCCGTGCCTTTTATCTACATAGGCTTCGGTTCGTGGGAGGGTCCCGTACTGTCCGCCTACACCGTCGGTCTCATTATGCTGACCGGGGGCCGGTCGGGGATGATTGCCTCGGCCGTCACCCTGGTCGCGCTGGTCGCGCTGCGACCCAACATCCGCCACGCCGTCGCGACGCCGGTACGTAGCGGGTTGCTGTACGCCGGACTTGCGGTGTTGGTAGCCGTCGGCATTGGTCTGCCGTTCCTGTCTACGGATCCCACCGCGTTTCATGGTCGAACATCCCTGTGGATGATGGCGCGGAACGCACTCTCTGAACCCATGACATTGCTCTACGGCACCGGAATGTTGGGCTGGCAGCATGTGCGGGACAGCGGAATGATCGACCCGACCGCCTCCTATTCGGTCCACAACGAGTGGCTGCAGGTCCTCTACTCCACGGGCCTCATCGGTTCGATTCTGTTTCTCGCGGCGCTGGGATTGCTGCTGTGGCAGGCCCGACCCAACTACAGCCTGGTCATGGGTTCCGTGCTGATACCGGTCTTCGTGCTGGCGGCAACGGAGCGCCCGTGGCCGATCGACACTTGCGATTGGTTGATCTGGGCGATCCCGGCGACATTCTTGAGTTACCCGATCGTAAGTCGGCGTTCCGCCGAAGGAGTTGCGAAACCGGGGCTTTCGCGGACAACGACAGTCAGCGATGCCCCGGATGATGAGTCGAGCGGCCGCGTCTGGCGCACGGATCTGAAGGTGGCCACGTGATAGTGGAAACAGGAAGTGAACCGGTCACAATCTGCGTCAACGGCAAGTGGCTGGCCCAATCTGCCTCTGGCACGCAGCGTTACGCGACCGAAGTGATGCGTTCGATCAGCGCTACCGCGATCGCGCCGCAGGTGACGCTGATCGTGCCCAAAGACGCGGTGCAGCCACCGTGGGCCGCGAACTTCCGGATCGTCCGGTCCCGCTTGCGTGGCCAGCTGTTCGAGCAGTTGGCACTGCCTTGGCATTCCCGCGGCAAACATCTCTACTCGCTTGCCGGGCCCGCGCCGCTGGCCAAGCGGGATCAGACAATGGTCATGCACGACGCGATGCCGTTCCGCAACCCTCAGACGTTCCGGCCGCTTTTCGTCCTGTGGTATCACATCCTGTACTCGGTGCTGTCGCGCACCGCAAAGCGCGTCTTCACGGTGTCGCTGTTCAGCAGGGCCGAATTGGCCTCCGTGCTGAGAGTTTCGGAGTGCCGATTCCAGTTGGCGCCCTGCGGCGCGGATCATGTCGATCGACATCGACTGGCCGGCCCCAGGGCCGCATTACCGTTCGAGCCCGGGTCGTACGCCTTGATCGTGGGCAACCTGGCCCCGCACAAGAACGTCGTTGCCGCAGCCGACGCGCTGTCCAGTGCCGGCATCCGCGTGGTTGTGGTTGGCGGTGCACAACATGTCTTCCGCGATGTGGCCCTGGTGCATCGCGAAAATGTCTGCTTCCTCGGCCGTATCGACGATGGTCGGCTCAACAGGCTCTACAACGAGGCCGGCGTGCTGGTGGCACCGTCCGCGTACGAGGGCTTCGGACTTCCGATCGTCGAGGCCGGCAGGTTCGGCTGCCCCACGGTTTACGCGATGGGTTCGGCCATGACCGAAGTTGCCGGCGAAGGTGGACTCGGCTATCCGGTAGGGGATTTCAGCAAATGCGTAGCCCTCGTGAGGGAGGTCATCGCTTCCCGCGAGTTGCGCGAGGATCTCAGCTCGTCGGCGAAGCACAATGCCGAACGATTCAGTTGGTCGCGCACCGCGGAAACGCTCTTCGCGCCCGAGATATCCTCCGCGGCAGACGAGCACTCTGACACCCGGCAATCGCCGCTGCGGATCTTGCACGTCACCGAGACATTCTCGGCGGGTACCGGATCCGCAATCATCGGCTACGCGAGGGCGATTCAACACCAGGGTGTCGAGTCCTCGCTGCTGGCCCAAGACCGCGGTTCGGGTCTCCTCGACGAGCTTGGCGGCTCGAATCCCTTTGTGAACGCGCGGATTATCGCGCCCGGCTTGCCGAACCTCTGGCGGGCAATCGGATCCGCCGTCGACGAGATCAAACCCGATATCGTGCACCTGCACTCGTCGATGGCAGGCGGGGTGGGCCGGCTCAGATTCCTACTGCGGCGGCGGCAGATCGTGGTCTACAGCCCGCACTGCTTCGCCTTCGAACGACGCGACATCTCCAGAATGCAGCGGTGGGCTTACCGCGGTGTGGAGTTCCTGCTCGCGCGCCGAACAGCCGCATTCGTCTGCGTCAGCCCGCACGAGGGGGAGCTCGCGCGACAACTCGGATCCAAGGCGGACGTGGTCAACCTGCTGAACTCGTTCGGCGGACGTGGTCATGAAACTACGGCAGCGGTCACCGCGCCCACGCGCCCGGAGTCGGATGCCATCAGCATCGTGACAGTGGGACGGGTTGCGCCACAGAAGGATCCGGACATGTTCGTCCAGATCGTCTCGATGCTGCGGGGCGCCGACGACGTCACGGCGACGTGGGTGGGCGACGGAGTCGGACACACCCGTGACAACCTGGAGTTGTCCGGTGTTGAGGTGACGGGGTGGCTGCCGGTAGAGCAGGTGCCGTCGGCAATCTCCGGGCATACCGCCTATGTGCACACGGCCGGATGGGAAGCGGCGCTGCCGATCGCGGCCATTGATGCCATGGATGCCGGCCTGCCCGTAGTGATCCGGCGAAATCCGGCCTACCGCTTCATGTTGCCAGATGACTGGCAATTCGACGATGCCGCGGAAGCCGTGCAAATGATCCGTGCCCTCAGCCGGCAACCCGCGCGCATACGTCGCATCCGGGAGCAATTCGAATTGATGGCCGAACTGCGCAAGGACAGCCCTGAGGTGGTCCTGGCGCTCGAATACCGAAGGCTGCTGCGGAAGTCGGAGGCAACACCGCGTAACGACGCGTTCTGCCACGACGGCAGCGGACCTTCGACTAGACGCGGCGGCGCCGTGATAAAGGAGAGCTGGTGGCGGCACCGTTATTCAGCATCGTAACGATCACCTACCAAAACCTGGAGGGCTTGCGGCGCACGGTTGAATCCGTGCGGTCGCTGACGTTCTGCGATCTGGAACACATAGTGATCGACGGCGGGTCAACCGACGGCACAGCCGAGTGGCTCGCCGAGAACTTCGACGGCACCTGGGTCAGCGAGCCAGACGGCGGTCGCTACCACGCGATGAACAAGGGCTCCCGGATGGCAAGCGGTGAGTACCTGTGGTTCATGCACGCGGGTGACTCGTTCGGCGATCCGTTGGTATTGGACCGCGTCGCCACCGCGATCAAAGAGGCCGAGACGCGTCCGGAATGGTTTTATGGCCTGGCGCGCGTGGTGAATTCAGATGGGAGTCTGCATTCGACGCTGGGCATCGTCCCGTTCCGGATGTTCAACTTTGCGGTGCTGCTGCGACCGATGCCGCATCAGGCGACCGCAATTCGGCGCGAATTGTTCTGGCGGATCGGTGGCTACGACGAGGAATTCGGGATAGCAGCAGACCAACTGCTCATGCTGTGTGCCGCTGACCTCGCGCCGCCGCTGCCACTCGCCGACTTCCTTTGCGACTTCGACGGCACCGGAATCAGTGCGAACAGGTCAGCGTTGTCGCTCTATCGCGATGGCAGGCGGATGGTTCGCCATCTCAACTCTCCAGTCCTGCGCTGGCGGGCCTTGGACACCCTCATTGCGTTCAGCTATGCGCTGGTCCGGCAACTGGCGCAGTCATTCCGCGCAGTCGCCCTGCGTCCGAACAAGTCTGCCGCCGCTGTTCAACTGACATCCGGGCGGCCGTCGTGAGCCCGCGGATCGAGGTCAGCGCCGTCCGTGATCTTGGTGGGTTGGCAGACTTGAGGAGCGAATGGACCAAGCTGCATTGGGATGCCGCTCCCGGGTCGCCTTTCGAGCATCCGGCCTGGGTGGAGACCTGGGCCAAGCATTTCGTACCCGAAGGCGACCTGGAATGTGTTGTCGTGCGGGATCTCTCGTTGGACCGCTCGCTGATCGGGGTCGCACCGCTGTATTGGCAACAGCGCGGGGTGGGCGGGCTGGGTGCGACCTGCGTTCAGCCGCTCGGCGCCGGGCGTAACCATGCTCTGACCGAGGTGGTTCAAGTGCTCGCGCTGCCGGAACGCACCAGCGAGGTGGTGCGGGCGGTGGTGCAGCACCTGGAGGGGCTGCCAGGCTGGAATTGGGCACAGCTGTCCCTCGGACCCGCCCAGGGCTGGTTGCTGCCGCAGTGGCTCGAAGACCGGTCTGGCGCGATAATCCGGCACTCCAAGGCGCGGCCCTGTGTGGTTTTCGACGATTTGCCAACCGACACAGCAGATCTCAAGAGTCTGCTGAAGCGCAACGTCCGAGAATCACTGCGTCGCAGCCGTAATCGTTCGGCGAAGTTGGGCGGGGTGAGTTTTCACTCTGCGTCAGATCCGGTTGACGTCGAGGCCGCCATCCCGAAACTGGCGCGGTTGCACCGGATGCGCTCGAGGATGCCGAATAAGGTCGAACACCCTGACATACTCGGCGGCGCCGAAGGTGAGTTCTTCGTCGAGGCGGTGCGCAACCTTGCCCAGTACGGGTTGGCCCGGATGTACCTGGCCGAGCACGAAGGCAGGGCCATCGCGGCGCAACTCGTGCTCTCCGACGGCCACAACGACTACCTGTCGGCCAGCGGGCTGGATCCCCTCTACTGGGAGCTGAGCCTCAACACCACGTTGATCTACAACGCGTTGTCGGAAGCGGTCGAACTCGGGCGCAGAACGCTGAACCTCTCGACCGGACCCAGCACGTCGAAGAACCGCTGGAGTTCCACGGTCGCGACTTACCACGATTTCTCGATCGTGCGGACAGATCGCCGATCACGTTGGCTTTTCGGGGCTTTCGCCCATGCCGGTCTTGCGCTCACTCACCACCATGAGGCTCGCTGGCACCGCGTCAAGGCCGATTCCGAGGGCACATCGGACTTCCCGCGGACAGTCGGCCAAATCGCCTACGGAGCGAGGGCTTTAAGTCAGCAGCGGGCGGCGACGGCTTACCAGTTGTCGCGGCTCAGGAATTCTTAGGACTAGGGAGAGATCATGGACGTCGCAACGGTAGTGCAAGCGGTGCGAAAACGCTGGTTGGCGGTCGCTCTGATCACGGGTGCGCTGGGACTGCTGGCAGGCCTGTTCGGCGTGCTCAGCCCGCCGACCTACACGGCGACTGCCGAGGGGCTGCTGACGGTGACCTCGCCGGAGAGCCGCCCGCCCTACACGCTGGCCAACGGCTCGCAGTACATCCTGGACAGAATGACGAGCTATGCCCAACTCGGCAAGACCACGCCTGTGCTGACCCCGGTCGTCAACGATCTGCACCTGCAGGAAACTCCGCTTACTCTCAGCGGCCGAGTGACGTCGAAAAGCCTTGCGGACAGAGCCGTTATCGAGGTCAGCGCGGAGTACAGCGATCCGTCGACGGCGGCCCGCATCGCGGACGCCACGCTGACGCAGATGGGTCAGGCCATCTCGCGCATCGAAAACGGCAATATCAAGGTGACGGCGGTGGGACCGGCGACGGTGCCCCAGAGCAAGTCGAACCTTGGCGTTTTCGTTTACATCACGGTCGGTGTGGTGGCTGGACTGGTCATTGGAATCGTCGTCGCGGTTGGTCTGGAGTTCATGCGCCAGCGCGGTGGATGGCGGTCGATCCGGCCGCAGTCTTGATCTGCGGACTCAGTCCTAACACCGAAATCAGTACGATCCCACCTATGGGTGGTTGGAGGATGCGGTGAATCAGTTGCAGGTGGTCCTGCAGCTGTCGTCGATGGTGCCGCCGGCCCGGTACGGCGGTGCAGAGCGCGTTGTCGGCTCATTCGGGGAACAGCTGGAGCAGGCCGGTTTTGAGGTACACAACCGGGGCCTGCGGGCTCGCGGGTCTGACGGCAGCGCGACACCGTCGGCACACCCGATCAGCAATATCTTCTGGCCATTCGACGGTGACCAACGCGGCTTCGTCCCGCGGGCCCTGTGGCATGCTTTGGACACCCTCGCGCTACTGGCCCGCAACACCGTCGAGGAGATTTTCGACGAGATCCGTCCCGACGTGTTGGTCAGCCACAACCTGCGCGGCTGGGGTTATGCGCCCTGGGTGGTCGCGGGCGAGCGCGGTATCCCGATCGTGCACGTCGTTCACGACTACAGCCTGTTATGCAACGCGACCACGCTGTGGCACGGCGAGATTTCCGACGACGTCTGCCGGATGTGCCGACCACGAGTGCGCGCCACCCGACGGAGGTGGCCGGGCGGCCAAATCGTCGGCGTGTCAAGGGCAGTGGTGGCAGAGCATGCAAAGCGGGGATTGTCCGCCTTCAACGACGCGGCCATCGTCCACCCCACCGCGGCCGCCACTCGGGTGGCCGGCTCGGGTCGGGATCGCACCGCTGGCCCGCCGTCGACCATCGGTTACCTGGGCCGGTTGACCGACGCCAAGGGCGTGAACGTTCTTCTTGCCGCGCTCGCAGACACCGGCAAGCGTCTGATCGTGGCCGGTGAGGGCGAACGTGCATATGTCGACGGACTCAAGGCACGCGCGCCTGCCGGCGTCGAGTGGCGAGGGCAAACCGACCTGGCACCCTTTTTCGACGAGATCGACGTCCTCGTCGTCCCGTCGGTGTGGCTTGAGCCGTTCGGGTTGGTGGTCGTCGAGGCGGCGCGGGCCGATGTTCCGGTGCTGCTCGCTGATCGCCCGGGCATTGTGGAGGCCGCGCGCGCATCGGGTGCACGTCACATGATCTTCGAGTCGAACAGCGTTGTGGCGCTTCAAGATGCACTCGAAAAGCCGTTGAGCGATTATCGAATCGATTCCGCGCCAGAGCCGCTGACGGATATCGCCGAAGTTGTCCGTGGCGTGATGTCGGAAAGGCCGAAAACTTGGTGAAGCGTCTGCCCTTGGCGGTACGCCGAATGTTCTTGTGGCTGTTAGTTGCTGCTGCTTTGATGGGCGTCATCGCGGTGTTGCCGATAAAGATCCTGGAGCCGGCCCAGCTTGGTATGTGCGTTGATATCGCCAACGCCGACCAGGAGACGGTGAATCGCGAGTTCGACCTCATGACGGCCATGAACGTGAAGTGGATCCGAGCCGACTTCGACTGGTCCTGGCTGGAATTCCAACGCGGGCACTTCAATTGGGACTACCCCGATCGCGTTGTGCATGAGGCGTCGGCCCACGGGATGAAGGTGGTGGCAATTCTTGCCTACACGCCGGAGTGGGCACGCCCTCCGGGTACCACCAGTCATGTTCCACCCGTGCAGATTTCCGACTACGCGAACTTCGCAGCGGCAGCGGCGGCACGCTACGGTCCGTCGGGCGTCGTATGGGAAATCTGGAATGAACCCAATACCAGTGACTTCTGGCAGCCGCGCCCCGATCCCAACAAGTACGGTGAGTTATTCAAAGCCGCGGCGGGAGCGATTCGCGCGGCCGATCCCAGCGCCACCGTGCTGACCGCGGGACTCACGCGAGGAGCCGATTCCGCCGATGGCAGGACAGTCTCCCAAACGACGTATCTCGAGGCGTTGTACAAGAACGGCGCCGCCCAGCTAGCCAATGCGATAGCGATTCACCCCTACAGCTTCCCTTGGCTGCCGACCGAGCGTCCGCCTGCGTTGGTCGGCGGATTCAATGACCTGCCCGAGGTGCACAAATTGATGGTCCGGCACGGGGACGGTGCGAAGAAAGTCTGGATCACCGAATTCGGCGCTGCGACCGGCACAGTGCTGGGCGCAATGTCGGCGGAGGATCAAGCCGCGACCATCTTGCAGTCGCGTCGCCAGGTGCAATCGTGGGATTGGGCAGGTCCGCTCATCTATTACGAGCTTCGCGACGCCGGTGACGATCGCAATGATATCCAGCAGAACTTCGGTCTGATACGCCGGGATTTCAGCCTGAAGCCAGCGGCCAAAGCGTTGCTGGACTAACGGTTTCCGGTCAATCCTCGTTCCGGAAGGAGATTCCGTCGGTCTGCAGAAGTCGGCCATTGATCGGGTCTGCAACAATCGGCATCAGCCCGGTCAACGAGAAGCCCATCGAGTACGCCAGATCGAATGCGTCGCGAATCAGGATGCTGCCTTCATAGAGCGCCTTCAGCGACAATTCGAGTTGCATACCGACGCAGCGCTCAGCCAACGTCGACTTGCCGCCGGCAAGGAACGTTTCCTCATATCCCTGAACGTCGATCTTGACAAAGGCCAGTTCGGC
Source organism: Mycobacterium sp. IDUB_37 (assembly GCF_055419245.1). Classification (NCBI taxonomy): domain Bacteria; kingdom Bacillati; phylum Actinomycetota; class Actinomycetes; order Mycobacteriales; family Mycobacteriaceae; genus Mycobacterium; species Mycobacterium sp. IDUB_37. The sequence goes on from NZ_JBVAXG010000002.1 coordinate 520,799, forward strand.
AGGTCCCAGAATTTCTGGCGCCAGTGAATCAAGTCGGCGCATGGGTACCTGCTCGGTGCCGACATAGTTCGCGGCCGGAAAGGCGTCACGGTGACTTCGCAGCATCGGCGCTTTGCAGAATTGAGAACGGTCCCGCCAGTGGTTCGAATGACACGATGCGGCCCTGGTACGCGGACCAGCGCAGATCCGCGCCGTATTGCCCCGCATTGGCTCCGATATCCAGCACCACATCAACGTGACGCGATTGGAGTTGCTTGACGAATTGCCGATTCCAGTCCAGGGCAGGGTCGTACCGCGACACATCGATCCCGACCCGTCGTGCTACTGAGCGGGCTCGGCGCAGCAAACCCATCGCGCAATGCTAGCCGCGACTCTGCCGACGGCCCGCGGTGGTCAGTGCGTCTGAACTGCTGCTTCGAAGGCTGCCGGCTTGCGCAACCGCACCCAGGCGTAGGTGGTGAGATACGGGTTCCGGCGACGTGCCGCCCAGGCCGAGACTCGATCGTCGACCCGCCGCAGCACACCGACGTTCTTGAAGTAGTCGTGCCCGTAGAACGGACGGTGTTCGGCGACGATGAAGCCCAGCGCAGTGAAACGGCGCAGCATGCGCCGCGATGGGCCGCGGCACATCGAGTAGTAAGCCTTGAATTTGGGCTTCGCCCGTGGATCGTATCGATTGAGTAGCACGTCGCTGACCCAACCGGGGAGCACCCGGTTCACGGCGAAAATAGGGTGGTACAGCGTCGGGAACATGTGAATCGCCTCGCCGCCGGGGCGCAGCAGCGCAAGGGTGTTTCGATGCATCATCTCGCCGTCGCGCATATGCTCTGCGGCCGTCCGGGACAAGATGAAGTCGAATTGGTTTCCGACTCCGATTACCCCGGGTTCACACAGATCCGCCACCAATGCGTGGAATCCCTCAGGGAGGAGTTCTAGTTCAGTCGCATCCACATCTACGACGGTGTAGTTGACTCCGAGTTCTTCGATCTCCGCAAGCGAGAAGAGCGGGTCTCTGCCCGCGCCGATCTCGCAGATGTCTTTGCAGTTACCATTTCGGATCAACTCGGCGCAGACGTTCTTGAACTGGTCCCACATCGCTGAGTGGTGCAGGCCGGGGGGATAGGTCGCCATCGTGCACTCCTATTTTTCTTCGCTGAAGATTTCTCGACGGTGGGTATTGCGCATCATCGCGTCACACCCAGTAGCTTTCGGGCCCGGTTCCCGACGCGAGCCGTGCGGCTCTGCCCGTTACCGGCAGGTATGCGGTTCAATTCGTCGCCTTCGCGCTGGGTGTTGGTCTCAAAGCGCCGCTTGAACTTCAATATCGGGGTCTCGAAGTAGTGGAAGCTCAGGTAGCCGGCGATGATCGAGGTGACAATCGTCGCTACGAACAGCAGCAGGCCGTCGTGCAGGTGGAGGAACTTGCTGATCGAGTTGGCCCCCAGCATGTGCAGCAGATAGACGCCGTAACTGATCACCCCGACGAATGCCAGCGGCCGCCACTGCAGCAGCGGGTGCAGCGGGGTGCGCTCGAACAGGCAGACGCTCACCACGAGAGACACGATCAACACCTGAGTGAGCTGCTGCTGCGGGGCAAACGCGAGGACCGTCAACAACACCACCGCGACGATCGGCGCCGACCAGCGGCGGCCGAGAATGCTTGCCAGTAAAGCAAATCCGCGCGGAGTGCTGACCGCGAGCGCGGCGGCGCAGGAGAGCAGGATAGACAACGACATGCTCGATGGAATCCGGCCCGGCAGCACCGATGTGTCGAGTACGAACCGCGATCCTTGCGAGATGATGATCAACACGCTCAATGCCACTAACGGAGCCCAGATCTTCCGCCGCCCGATCGCCAGAGCCGCGATCAGCAGGGGTGGCCACAACAAGTAGAACTGCTCCTCGGTCGCCAGTGTCCAGGCCAGGTAGAACTTGTCGCCCTGTTCGACCACCCAGTTGGAGGTGTAGGTCGCGAATGCGGGGAGGTGGTGGATGAATCGCTGCTCCACCTGGTCGTCGTGCCGCGACGAGATGAACGTTGTCCCGATGCAGAGCAGCAGCGTCGCGTAGTAGAGCGGGAAGATGCGCAGTGTTCGTCGAATGTAGAACTTGCGCAATGAGATTCGTTCGTGCTTGTTGTACTCGCGGATCAGCAGGGTGCAGATCAGGAACCCGCTGATGGCGAAGAACAAGTCGGGCGCAAAGTCGCCTCTGCTGGAGATCGACGGACCCGGCCTGCCGGACGTGTGGTGCCAGATCACCGCGATGACACTCAGCGCGCGCAATCCATCCAACGCGTCGAAGCGGTGGATCGCGCTGAACCCATCGAAAGTGGCCTTACCGGCCGCAACGTCGGCCGCCCGCTTCGACTTGCCGGCGGCAGCGCGGTCCGGCGCGGGCGCCGCGCGTGCGGCTCCTGATTTTTCGGCAGGCTGCGTCGACTCGTTCTGCGCCGACTCGTCCTGCGGCAGTATTTTCTGCGACAAGATCTGTTGTTCCCCCACGGTTTGTCAACCGCCTATCGTCCCGACGTAACTAAACGGCCCCCCTGTTTAGAGACTTGAAGTTCGGGTTACCCACAGCCCGGATTTTACAAACGGTATGTACACCCCGTAAATCGGTGCATGGTGGGTATGTGAGGACCCCGGGCGCGGGAGGCGGGGTGCACGCGCTGCGCCAACCACCTGGCCTGCGCTGGAAGGCTGAGGCGGGTAGATAGTGATAGGTGCCAGAATTTCAGAGCGCGCCGGCGGGTTGCGTCGCGCCTCGGCGGTCGCCAAGGAGTCTGCGTCGATGACCAGTGAACCGCGGGACGGGGAGCCTGCCACGGCCTTGCCGGCGACGAAGGCCGCCGTCAAAACGGCCCCACCTGAACGGGACGCCACCATTGATGTCGCCCGGGGTTTCGCCGTGTTCGGCATCGTGCTCACCCACGTTCTGCGGGGCCTCAATGCCGGACATCTGCTTGGCCAGAACTCGTGGTTTCCCGAGGTCGACAGGGTGCTCTGCATCTGGGAACTGAGCGTCTTCGCATTCCTTAGCGGAGTTTTCGTGGCCAAGTCGCTGAGAAAACGTTCCCTGCAGACCTATCTGCAGGAGCGGACGTGGCAGCTCCTCGCCATCTACGTGATCTGGACCATCCTGCAGGGCTCGGTCCAGCTGATGGCGTCCCATCTTGTCAACAATCCGAGCTCGATGGGAATCCTGTTCAGGTTCTGGGCACCCACCGGCCAGCTGTGGTACCTGCCATTCCTGGCGATCGCCACGCTGGTCTTCGTGCCGTTGCGGCCGTGGCAGTCTGGACGCGCGCCGTGGGTCATGGCCATCGCGACAGTGATAAGCGTCGCATTGTGGGGACTCGACCTCGGAATGATCGGGACCCAAGGGCTCGGGCTGATCCTCTTCCTCGTCGGCGGAATGATCGTCGGTGTCGACCGGTTGCAGGACCGCCTGCGGTCCGTCCCGTCCGTCGCAGCGGGCTTGACGGGGCTCGCGCTGTTCGCAATCGCTACGTTCATCGCCGTCTGGACACACGCCACGCCGCCGACCGCCGGATGGGCGAGTCGAACCGTCGCGACGGTGGCGGTCGGTGTCGTGCTGTCGGTCGTGATGTCTGCCGCAGTGCTCTTATGCTCGCGGGCGGCGCGGTCTTGGTCCGTCCTTGCCTTCTGCGGTCGGCGATCGCTCGACATCTTCCTGGCCCACATCATCATGGCCTCCGGGTGCCGGATCGTGCTGGTGATGCTGGGAGTGCACTCGGTGCCCGTGCTCGTCGGCGCCTGTTTGATGACGGGGATCTTCGGCTCGCTTGCCCTGTCGACCGTGTTGCGTCGGGTGGGCCTGGCATGGGTCTTCGACGGTCCGAAACTGCCCACCCGACGCGAAAAGCGCGATCGCCGCGGTTAAGGCTTGCGCCGGTTAGCGCGCGCCTGCCCGTGATCGGTGGGTAGGCTGCTGAGACTCAGTGCGGAGTGCGTCGGCCTTTTGTTGCTACGGCTTCAGAGGCCGGCTGATTTTTTGCCAGTGTGGCGTTTGTTTTCAGCCCGGTTGGGGAGGACAGTACTCGTTATGGGCGAGCTCGAATCGTTGGGTCGCACGTGGGATTCGCTTGGTAACTCCAATCCAATGTGGGCGATTCTGACTACGTCGGAGAGTGAACACTGGGATCCGGAAGAGTTCTTTCGCACCGGAGAGCAGGAAGTCGCGACCGAATTCGCATATATCGAGTCGTTTGACGTCGAACTAGGCCAGGGAAAGGCCCTCGACTTCGGTTGCGGCTTGGGTCGACTCACGCAACCATTGGCTGATCGATTCGATGAGGCGGTGGGTGTCGACATCGCCGCGAGCATGATCGAGGGGGCGCGGGCCGCCAACACGCGCGGATCAAAGTGCCAGTTCGTCCTCAATGAACGCGATGACCTCTCAATTTTCGCAGACGAGACTTTTGATTTCGTATTCAGTCTTCTCGTGCTGCAACACATGCCGCCGTCGTTGTCGGAGCGCTATATGCGCGAATTTGTCCGGGTTCTGAAGCCAGAGGGAATCGGTTATTTCCAGATGACCGAATACTCACGGAATCCGGTGCGGCGATTTCTGATGAAGCATGCGCACGTGGAAACCGTGTTTTGGCTGCTGCGACATCGCAAGCGCCCCCCGTTCAAGATGCACGGGCGCGACCTCGACGAGATCGTTGCAGTGCTCAGCAGCAGCGGAGCGGACGTGGTGGGTGTTCAATCGCGGTCCTACGGACGGAAATTCTGGCTCGATCACCGGATCCTGCTGAAGAAGCGCGCCGCGAACTGAATCACGCGGCCTTCTGCGTCGTGCCGTCAGCAAACGTGCCGCCAGATCGTCGGCAACCGACGGTTGGTGCCTTGACCCGGTCTTGACGACGACAGTGCCGCTGCGTCGGGTAGTGCGCCGCTGCGGACTCAGGCAACTCCGCTGGCAATCGGCGGCCGGCGGCACTACCACCAAGCGAACACTTATCGTTGAGATATTCACCTATTAAGCAATCCGCTTTCGGTGATTTCTGCAGCTCAGAGACTTGCAGACGATAAAGTACTCAATAATTCCGTCAATCTCACCCATCGAGCCGTTCGTGTGGTGGATACTGTATTGCAGTCGGCTCAGCAACGATGCCGTGTGAATCCGCACGGGGGTCGCTTATGTTCACAGTCTTACTCGACACCACAGATCTCAGCGAGGCTGAGGCTGTGCTGAGCGCAAACTTTTCGAAGATGCGACTCCAGCGGTTTTGTGACGACGACTCGTCGACGCTGCACCTCGAGCGGTCCTTCATCGGGTCGATAGGCCTCAATGTCGCCGACTACGGCCTCACCTTCAGCTATGAGATGGATCCCCCGGAACGAATCCTGCTGTGTCGCGTGGTTTCTGGCGGTCTGGAGGAGCGAGTGGAGGGCGGGCATACGACGTTCGTCCAGCCCGGCCAGGTGGCCGCGTTGGGTGCACTCGACGGGCTGTACTACTCAGGGCGAGTTCAGCGTGGTCAGTACGACCAGCTCGTCATCGAGCCCAGCCTGCTGGGTGAAGTAGCCGTCGGTCCTGCCGGCAGCGATGAGCCGGTGCGGCTGACGGGGGCGACTCCGGTCTCGCCTGCCGCCGGCAGGCACTTGTTCGACACCATCGGATTTTTGAGACGAGTCGCGGCCGACGGTTATCTGGACCAGAGCCCGTTGCTCGCCGCAGGGCTGGAGAGATACGTGGCGACGGTATTGCTGACCACCCTGCCGAACACGGCGAGTTTGGAACTGTCCACTCAGGACCAGCAGGACAGCACTCCGCTGCTACTGCGACGCGCGATTGCCTTCATCGACGAGAACGCGCACACCGATGTCGCGCTGACCGATATCGCCTCGGCTGTTTTCGTCTCGCCGCGGGCGCTGCAATACATGTTCCGAAAGCACCGCGGCTGCACACCGATGGAATACGTCCGCCAGGTTCGCCTGCACTACGCCCATCTCGACCTCGTCGCCGGGGACCGGGCCACAACGACAGTGAGTGAAATCGCGCGGCGTTGGGGATTTGGACACATGGGGCGTTTCTCAGTCTACTACCGGGAGAATTACGGGGAGAGTCCGCACGTCGCGCTCGCGGCCGACTGATCATCGCTTACGGCAGGGATTCGTCTGTGGCGCAGCGACTTTGAAGCGCCCTGTAGGCGAGGGCGTCGAGCTGAGCGCAGCCAGACCCGCGGCCCGTGGGCCAAAATCGGGCAGTCATCGTCAATGTTGTCGGCAGCGCCGACCACGCTCCGCTTATCTGTTACGTAACTGCTGTCCGACGAATGAATTCACGCGACTAAAATGAACAACGATGACTCGGGTGCGGGCGGCATGAGCAGCAGGGAAGACGAGCTGGATCGTCTCGTTGGTGATGCCGAAAAGGTGCGCAAAGCCTACGAGGACGTGCCGACATGTCTAGGCGCACTGGAGGGGCCGCAACACATTCTCACCGCATGCAATGCTGCGTTCCGCGCATTCCATCCGCGGGCGGTGCGGGGCCTGCCGATCTCCGAGTTCGCGCCCGAACTCCGCGGTCAGGGCGCGATGACGATGTGGGATCGCGTGTATGAAACAGGTGAACCCTTCAGCGTTTCCAACTTCCGGGTGCAGGTGGATCTTGACGGCACGGGCATCCGGGAGAGCTTCCTCAACATCACCGCCGTCCCGCAGCGCGCCGCCGACGGCACCATCACCGGCTCCTCGTTCGTCCTGACAGATACCACCGAACAGGTCCGGGCCCGGATCGCCGCCGAACAACGCGCTCACGAGATGACTGGACGCTATGAGTCCATGCGGGACTCGGCGACGCTCATGCAGCGCGCGTTGCTTTCGCCGTACGTGCCGGTATTGCCTGGTGCGGAACTCGCCGCGGGATACCTGGTCGCGACACAAGACACGGCGGCCGGCGGTGACTGGTTCGACGCGCTCAACGACCCGGCTGGGCACTTGGTCCTGGTTCTAGGTGATGTGGTCGGGCACGGCGTTGCGGCGGCCGCGGTAATGGCGCAGTTGCGGACGGCGGTCCGAATGCAGTTGAGCGGCGGGGCCGGGATCACCGAAGCCCTCGAGGCGGTGGATCGGTTCTCCTCGGAAGTGCCCGGCGCGAAGTCCGCCACGTTGTGCGTAGCACGGTTGGACACGGTGACCGGCGAATTCGAATACTGCACTGCCGGACATCCGCCGCCGCTGGTGATCGGGGCCGAGGGTACCGGCTATTACCTCGAGCCAACCGGGGCCGGCCCACTCTCGAGCGGCTACGGCTTCGCCAGCAAGTCATCGCATTTGGCGGTGGGCGACGTGGCGCTGCTCTACAGCGACGGCATCATCGAACGACCGGGCCGCGAAGTAAGGTCCAGCAGCGTCGAGTTCGCCGAAGTGGCGACCCGGGTCCTGCGCAGGGAAGTATTTCCACTCGACTTGGCCCAGCCGGCAGTGCAACGCCTTTGTGCGCAAGCGGTGGAAATCATGGTGCGCACCACCGGCTACAGCGATGACGTCACTCTGCTCGCGGCCCAGCGGCGAACCCCGCCACCGCCGCTGCACGTCGACCTCCCCGCCGTGGTCACCTCCGAAGGCGCCTTCCGGGTGCGGCTACTCGACTGGCTGATGATGGTGGGCGCCGATGCCGCGAACATGCGGCCGCTGGTGCACGCCGTCAACGAGTTCGTCGCCAATGCCATCGAACATGCTTATATTGCAACGCCTCCCGCAAACGTGACGGTCGACGCGGTACTGGGTGATGACGGGCGCGTGCGGGTTACCGTCACCGATGTGGGCACCTGGAAGCCCCCGTCCACCGGTCGTACGAACAGGGGCCGTGGCCTGCCCATCGCGCATTCGCTGATTCCGGACACGGTCGTCAAGCACGGGCCTGGCGGTACCACCGTGACCGCGACCCATCGACTGACCCGAGCCGCACACATCGTCACCGACATTCGCATTGCACCGGGCACGCCACATGCGCCGACATCGACGACGTTCGATATGGACGTCAGCGCGCACGGCGACATCCTGGTTCTCGGCGATGTCGACACCCTGGCCGCGCCTGCGCTTGCGGCGGTCCTCTCCTCGCGCAGTCAGGGCGGGACCACACCCATTCGCGTCGATTTGAGCGCGGCCACCCATCTCGGCTCGGCCGCGGTGAGTGTGCTCGCTGAGGCGTGCGCGCGCGCCGAGCGGCAAAACAGCAGCTGCACCCTGGTCGCCGTACCGGGCGGCGTCGCGCACCACGTGCTCTCCCTGGTGGGGTTGCCGACCGTGTACGAGCGCGTTACGACCTGACTGACCGCGCGACCGCTAGCCTTTGCCGAGCGAAATGAGTTCGGGTGCAATGGGTTTGGTTGCATAGGTGCGAGCTCCCGAAGAAACCGTCAGCACGATGCGCGGTGGTTGGACCGCGGCGGTCTCACTGCCCTCGCCGGTTTCGTCACTTTCGTCGCCCTCGTTGCCCCCGTGGTCCTGGCTGTCGGCGCCGCGAGCGAATCGGTGCGCGTGCTGCAACTCGGTGAGAAACACCGCACTGCCGCCCGGCGGTATGACATGAGGAAAATCGGCGCCTCCGACGGGTTTCGCGACCGGCATCAGGGATGTGCCGTCGGGTTCGGAGCGGATCGCCCACCCCGCGACGTGGAAGGGCGAACCTCCGGCGTTGGCGACTTTGACGCCGATGATGAGCGGAATCCCCCCGACCTGCTCGGCGGTGTCCAGCAGAGACCCGCGGACGTCGCCGCTGGCGTCATTGGTCACCAGTCCCTCGGGCGTCAAGCGTCCGACCACCGCTGTGAGTTTGGGCCGCGGCCGTCGGCGCAGGAATATCACCACTTGCCACCCCAGCGACGCCGTGGCGAGCACGGTGGCGATCAGGCCAAGAACGAACCCGGCGACGCTCATCGAACACCCCAGTTGTCGACCATGTGTCAAAGCTACTGTGTGAGTCCAGCCCAGCGGCCGACCGCGGGTCGCGCGCCGCGGATGCCCGAAGATAAGGTGCTGGTGGGACGACATCCGGCGCGAAGTCTGATGAAGTACATAGATTCAGCTGAACATTCGCCAAGACAAGCGTGGCCGGGTCCGAACCGTAATAATTCGTCCCTACTGTCGGGGCCATGAGCACGAAGTACTACCTGCAAAAGGTCCCCGTCGAGTCCGTAAAGCCCGGGTATTCGCTGGCCATCCGCGATGCCGGTAAGTATCGCCTCTTTCAGGTTCGGAGTACGCACACGTCTGCGCGCAACGGCCGACCCGCGCTGATCAGGTTGACCTCGCGGGCCGATGCCGCGGCCGCCACCTGGGTTCTCGACTTCGAACCGGGAACGCCCGTCGTCCGGTTGTTCGGCATCTGTGAGGCCGCTGCGTCTTAGGCGGCTGGGTTCGCCGTCGGGCCCTATTCCGGCTTGGTGGCGGTGACGAACTGCAGCGCGCGTTGTGTCTGCTGTTCGACGTCGATCAGACCGGCGGAGGAGAACAGGTCGACGAAGGCATCTCCGTCGAACATGGTGAGTCCGATCAGGCGAGCCGTCGTATTCAGCGCAAGACTGATCGGCTGTGGTTGCCCGGTGTAACTGGTCAGGATGGCGATCCGGCCACCGGGACTGAGCACCCGAACCATCTCGTGAGCGATCCGGAACGGCTCGGGCATCAGATACAGCGCGCCGAAACAGCAGACAGCGTCAAAGGTTTCGGCTTCGAATGGCAGGTCGCGGGCGTCGCCGCGGACGTAACAGGTCCGCGGCCCGTTGTTGTCCTCCACGGCGCGGGTCAACATCGGCTCGGAGATATCGAATCCGACCGCGAGACTGCCGGTGGACAATTTCTCGGACAGTGGCGCCGTGAAATTGCCTGGCCCGCAAGCAACATCGAGTAGGCGTTTTGCACCGGGCAGGTGCAGCGCCTCGGCGGCACGCCGCTGCTCTGCCTGCGTGGTGACACCGCTGGCGAGATAAAACGACGTGGGACGCCACAACTTCTCGTAGACGGTCGCCACCAGCGGGCTGTTCATCGCGAGCTGAGCAAACGTGGGAATCGGCGAGGACGTCGATGCGCCCAATACATCAAGGTAGCCGTGCCGAAGCACGGCCGGCTTGCTGAGCAGACCGCGAGTCAGCTCGACTCGGTCTTGGTTGTCGATCATTGCGGGTCCATTTCGGGAGTCCTACGTGTGACGGGCGACTTGTTGCCAGGCTAGTGCGCCGGGCCGCCTGCTCCTTGCAGGGGCGGCGGGCAGCGCCATAACCTGAGTCCGATCAGACCGTGGAGGGATGGCCGATTTGACCGGCGTGGGGGTCGAGGATCTCGCGGGCATGGACATCTTCAAGGGATGTCCAACCGAGGATTTGCTGTCTCTTGCCGCGCACCTTTCCCCGCTGCGCGCCCCTGCCGGTCAGGTTCTGATGCGACAGGGCGAGCAGGCGGTGTCGTTCCTCCTGATCGCATCCGGCAGCGCCGAGGTCATCCACGCCGGTGACGACGACACGGTGATCGTCGAGTTGGCGGTGCCAGGCATGATCGTCGGCGAAATCGCTTTGCTGCGTGACATCCCCCGGACCGCGACCGTCACCACCGTCGAACCGCTGACCGGGTGGGTCGGCGGCAAGGACGCCCTGGATCAGATGGTGCACATTCCGGGGATCATGGAGCGGCTGGTGCGCACGGTCCGGCAGCGCCTGGCCGCTTTCATCGCGCCGATTCCGGTGCAGATGCGCGATGGGACGCATCTGTCGTTGCGCCCGGTCCTGCCCGGTGACAGCGAGCGGACGGTGCACGGACACATCTATTTCTCCAGCGAGACGATCTACCGGCGATTCATGTCGGCCCGGGTTCCCAGCTTGGCGATGATGCACTACCTGGCCGAGGTCGACTACGTCGATCACTTCGTCTGGGTGATGGTCGATGGCAGCGACCCGGTGGCAGACGCGCGCTTCGTGCGCGACGACAAGGATCCGACCGTCGCCGAGATCGCCTTCACCGTGGCCGATGCCTACCAGGGCCGCGGCATCGGCACCTTCCTGATCGCAGCGTTGTCCGTCGCCGCGCGGGTGGACGGCATCGAAAGATTCTCGGCGCGAATGCTTGCCGACAACTTGCCGATGCGCACGATCATGGATCAGCAGGGCGCGGTCTGGGAGCGCGACGACATCGGCGTCATCACCACCGTCATCGATGTGCCGCGGGATCCGGGCTTAGGGCGTGAGCTGGAAAAGCAGATCAGGCAGGTCGCCCGGCAGGTGATCGAGGCGGTGAGCTGATCAGAACGCCAGCTCCCGCGGTGCGAACCGGGACGTGACGTTGCCGATCAGCGATTCGTCGTACGGGTCGATCGCCTGTGGTTGGCCACCGTCGGTCACGTCCAGACCGTTGAAATCGACCCAGATGACATTCGGGCTCGTGGTGAGTTCGAAAAAGTAGAACCGGTTCGTCAGGTCGGTGACCGTGCGGTACTCAGTGTTGTAGATCCCGAACTCGCCGTACGGCGCGCCGAACGGCACCGAGACATTGCGCATGATCGCCATCACCCCGGCCACCGCCTGGCGGGTGGTCTCGGGCTCGGGCAACAGCGCAAGGTAGTACGCCGCGCGCTGAAACCGGTCCACCGGGTTGACGTTGCCGGGCAGCGGCAAGTCCCGACTCGGATGTGAAAAGTCTTGTTGAGCAAGCAGTTTCAGTTGCTGATCGTAAGTTGGGTCGTTGGTCATCAGGGTGTACTGACGGCCGTGGTGCACGATGATCTCGCCGTGGTCCAGCTCGATGATCGCCGAGTCGCCGGTGCTGTCCTCGACGGCCAGGTGCAGGGTGGCGTCGCGCCCGTGGGCACCCACCATCACCAACTGGACTCCGTCCATCAGGTGCAACGCCTCGGAGACGGTGGCGGCCTGGTCGAGCAGATATTGGGCCCATAACCCGGTGTGCAGCCCGGGTTTTGCCGGGTCGCGGGGGCCGACATCGGTCGACTGGAGGTACAGGGCGTGCACGCTGAGGCCGGCCTCGTTGAGGCCGTCGACCGTGCCGATCCCGTACACCGTCGTCACCAGGCTGCCGTAACGGCTGGTCCAACGCAGTGGGTTGTCGGCGACTACCTCAACGCCGGCAAGCGATCCGCCGTCGCGAACACGCCCGCGGGCGAAGGCCACGATCAACGGCTCGGTGGACTCCGGCCAGTCCATGCTGCGGCCGGTCAGAACGGGATGGCCGTCGGTGTTCCACAGAACTCGCGTGCACACAGGCGCCAAGCTACCCGACCCGGCTTCGTTGTCGTGATAAGAACTCCGCATGCGGCCATACTGGATTGGCCCTCTGTGGATTGGCCCTCTGTCGGCCATGCTGCTGGCGGCGTGCGCGCAGCCGCCCCCGCCCGCGAACCCTTCGTCGTCGCCGTCGGCATCGTCCGGGCCGTCGACGCCGGCCCGGACGCCAACTGCCCGCGCCACCGGCATCAACCCCGCCAACATCAGGCGGGTCGGTCGTGAGCTGCCGCCCGGCTACGAGGAGACCAACATCGCGCGTGCGTCTTCACCCCGGGCGATCTGGGGACTCGGCGCGGACCCGGTGGTGGATCCGCCGCAATGTATCGCGCTGGCCGACCCGGCCGCCGGTGGCGATCAGCCTCCGCAGGGCGTGTCCGGGTCGGGGCCGGGTGGCATCCTCGACGCGGTCGTCGTTCCGGTTCCGAAGGGTCCGGTGGTACTGGACCATGAAGTGGTGTCGGGCTGCTCCCACTGGCAGTTGACCGCCGGACGCACCGTCGTCGGCGTCGATCTCATCGACGCACCGCACGTTGACGGCGCACAGACCGTCGGCATGGTGGCCGACATTCGGGCGGCTGCCGAATCGACCAGCGAAATAGCCTCGCGGGCATACACTTTCGTCGCGTATCTGGGGGATTTCTACGCGTTCACCACGCTGACCACCGATCCCGGTTCGATGCTGCCGCCGTTGCCGGCGCAGTTCGCCGCCGATCTTCTGGTCAAAACGGTCTCGACGTTGCGCGGCTGAGGATCTCGGTTGGGTAGATTGGCCACGGTGTTCAAATTGGTGCTCGCCGTCGCAGCGGTGTCCGTGCTGGTCGGCTGCTCCCCGGGCGCCAATTCTTCGCAGTCCACGAAGGGCGACATCGCCAAGGTCGTGGATCTGAAGTCCGGTTTCGGTCCGGAATTCAAGGTCACTGACGTCACCCCCCGGGTGATCGATCCGCAGTTCTTCGCCTCGCGCAAGCTGCCGGACGGGCTGACTTTCGACCCGGCCAACTGCGCGAAGGCGGCGTTGGGACCGGAGATGCCGCCCGGCCTGGAAGGCAACATGGCGGCCGTTTCCGCAGAAGGTAACGGCAACCGTTTCGTGGTCATCGCGGTGGAGACCTCCAAAGAGTTGCCTGTCACCGACCCCGGGAAGGACTGCGCCAGGGTCGGGTTCTCCGGGGCCCAACTGCGTGGCGCCATCGAGGTGGTCGACCCGCCGCACATCGACGGAACGCACACGCAAGGCGTGCACCGGGTGTTGCAGGCGGTCGTCGACGGGGCCGCTCACACCGGTGAGCTCTACGACTATTCCGCCCAGTTCGGCGACTACCAGGTGATCGTGATCGCCAATCCGCTTGTCGTTCCGGGGCAGCCCACTGCGAAGGTCGACACCCAACGTGCGCGCGACCTACTGGTCAAGGCCGTGGGCGCGGTCCGGAGCTAGTCAGCTGTTCAGCGCACGTCGCGTGGGCGGAACTGAATGCTGATGCGCGGACCCGCGGCCGTGGCCGTCTTGGGCACCGAATGCTCCCAGGTGCGTTGACACGATCCGCCCATCACCAGCAGATCGCCGTGTGCCAGCGGCAATCGGAGGGACGGTCCGCCGCCACGGCGCCGCATGGCGAAGGTACGGGTGGCGCCGAGGCTGACGATCGCGACCATGGTGTCCTCGGAACTGCTGCGACCGATGGTGTCGCCATGCCACGCGACGCTGTCGGAACCGTCGCGGTAGCAACACAGTCCGACGGTGGTGAAGGGTTCGCCCAGTTCGCCGCCGTAGATGTCGTTGAGCCGGCGGCGCAGCCGGGTGAGCTGCGGATGCGGCGGGTCTCCGACCGTCAGGTCATGGAAGCTCACCAGGCGGGGGACGTCGACCACCCGGTCGTACATCTGGCGGCGTTCGGCTCGCCACGGCACGGTCTTGAGCAGGTCTTGGAGCAGGCCAAGGCCGTCGGCCGGACTGTCTTTCAGCCAGTTTGCCCGGATGTCGATGAAGGCGCCTTCGCCGAGGTGTCGGCGCTCGTTGTGCTCAAATAGCGAGCCCTGGACCGCGATCGCCACAACCGAGAGTCTATCGCACATCAGTTCGATCGATCGGCGTGTGACGCGCCCGTTGGGCCCGGCGACGCTACGGTTTTAGCTGTGGGTGTCGAGTGGGGAACCAATTCCGAGGTGGGTGCCTTGCGGGTTGCCATCCTGCACCGCCCCGGCGACGAGTTGCGCCGGCTCAGCCCGGGCAACAGTGACCAGCTGTTATTCGATGGGCTGCCCTGGGTGTCGCGCGCCCAGGACGAACATGACCAGTTTGTTGAACTGCTGCGATCACGCGGCGTCGAAGTGCTGTTGCTCTCGGAGTTACTGACGGAGGCGCTGCATCACAGCGGGGCTGCCCGCATGCAGGGCGTGGCCGCCGCCGTAGACGCGCGGCGGCTTGGAACGCCATTGGCGCAAAGCCTTTCGGCATATTTGCGGGGCCTTGAACCGGCGGCGCTGGCAGACGTGCTGACGGCAGGCATGACGTTCAACGAACTGCCCGCCGACACCCGCACCGATGTCTCGCTGGTGCTGCGCATGCATCACGGGGCGGACTTCGTCATCGAGCCCTTGCCGAACCTGGTGTTCACCCGCGATTCGTCGATCTGGATCGGGCCGCGGGTGGTGATTCCCTCGTTGGCGCTGCGGGCCCGGGTTCGGGAGGCGTCGCTGACCGACATCATTTACGCCCATCACCCACGGTTCACCGGTGTGCGCCGGGCCTACGAATCGCGGACCGCTCCGGTAGAAGGTGGTGATGTGCTGTTGCTCGCCCCGGGCGTGATCGCGGTGGGGGTGGGGGAGCGGACCACGCCGGCCGGTGCAGAAGCATTGGCGCGCAGCCTTTTTGACGACGATCTCGCGCACGCGGTGCTCGCGGTGCCGATCGCGCAGAAACGCGCGCAGATGCACCTGGACACGGTCTGCACGATGGTCGACACCGACACGATGGTGATGTACGCGAACGTCGTCGACTCGCTCTCGGCGTTCACTATCCGGCGCACCCCCGATGGCGTGACGATCAGCGACACCGCACCGTTTGCGGACGCGGCCGCCCAAGCGATGGGTATCGAGAAGTTGCACGTGATCGACACCGGGCGCGATCCCGTCGTCGCCGAACGCGAACAGTGGGACGACGGCAATAACACGCTGGCGTTGGCTCCCGGGGTCGTCGTGGCCTACGAGCGCAACGTCCAGACCAACACCCGCATGCTGGAAGCCGGCGTTGAGGTGCTCACCATCGCCGGCTCCGAGTTGGGCACGGGTCGGGGCGGGCCGCGGTGCATGTCATGCCCGGCCGCGCGGGACGCCCTCTAGTTTCTTGCCGTCAAGATTGCCGCCACGGCTGTGGTGGGGCCGGATTTGCAGCCCAGTGGCAATATCGGCGGCGAGTTACCGCCAGCTGGGCAGCCAGATCTCCATGTCCCAGGTCTGCTGCGAGATGGGCAGTCCGGTCAGCACCGGGAACAGCCAGGCGAAGTTGGTCACCACCAGCGACACATAGCAACAGACAAAGATCAGCCCGAGTGTGCGCCGTTCCTTATTTTGTCGGGGCTGGTGCAGGATGTCGCCGAGGATCAGCGCGATCGCCATCGCCAGGAACGGTCCCATCGTCGCGGCGTAGAAGAAGTACATCTGCCGGTCGATCTCGGCGAACCATGGCAGCCATCCGGCGCAATAGCCCACCCAGACTACGGCGTAACGCCAGTCGCGCCGGACGAACATTCGCCAGGATGTGTACAGCAGGACCGGCACCGCCAGCCACCACAAGGCCGGAGTGCCCACCAGCATCACGGCTTTGACGCACGATTGTCCGCCGCAGCCGGCAACGTTGTTCTGGTCGATCGCATAGAGCACTGGCCGCAACGACATCGGCCAACTCCACGGTTTCGACTCCCAGGGGTGGTAGTTGCCCGCGGAATTCGTCAGCGTCGCGTGGAAGTGGAAGGCCTTGGTGGTGTACCACCACAGCGAGCGAATCGCGTCGGGAAGAGGGACGACGCTGTTCGGCCCGATGGTCTGGCCGACCTGGTGCCGGTCGATCGCGGTCTCGGACGCGAACCACCCCGCATAGCTGGCCAGATAGACGGCGAACGGAATGACCAACAGCGCGTAAGCCGCGGGGAAGGCATCGCGTCGCAGCGTCCCCAGCCAAGGTCGCGGTATCTGGTACTGACGGCGCGCGGCCACGTCGAACGCCAGCGACATGACGCCGAAGAACGCGATGAAATACAGGCCGGACCACTTGGTCCCGAAGGCCAGTCCCAGCAGCACCCCGGCGCCGAACCGCCACCAGCGCACACCCAGCCGCGGACCCCAGACCGTCTCGGCGGCACGGCGCTCCACAAAGGCCTTGTGCATGCGTTGACGAACCTGATCGCGGTCGACGATGAGGGCGCCGAACGCTGCGACTACGAAAAACGTCAGGAAGCCGTCCAGCAGCGCGGTCCGCGCGGTGACAAAGCTGACGCCGTCGCAGATGACTAGCAGCCCGGCGATCGCCCCGACCAAGGTCGACCGGCTGATCCGACGGACGATCCGCGTCACCAACACCACCAGGATCACCCCGAGCAGCGCACCGGTGAATCGCCAACCCAGCCCGGAGTAGCCGAACAGGGCCTCACCGATTGCGATCATGTGCTTACCGACCGGGGGGTGGACGACCAGGCCGAACCCGGGGTTGTCCTCGACCCAGTGGTTGTTGAGCACCTGCCAGGCCTGCGGCGCGTAGTGCTTCTCGTCGAAGATGGGCGTGCCGCCGTCGGTCGGCGAGCCTAGGTTCAAAAATCGGGTGAATGCCGCGAGCGCTGCGATGACGGCGGTGACAATCCAGCCTCGTGTCCGGTCCAGCGGGCCGAAGTCGGCGATGGGCACCAGCGGTACAGGGCTGATGACGAATGTCGCGCGGTCCGGCGAGGCGTTCGCGGTTCCCTGTTGGGATCGCGCGGTCGGGCCGTCCGGAGCGGGGCCCTCCACAGCGACAGAGGTTTGTTGGGGCGGGGCGGTCATCACGTCGATCGTAGGCTGTCGGTCATGACAACTGGGCGCCTGCTGTTGGGCGCGACGCCGTTGGGCCAGCCCACGGATGCGTCGCCACGCCTGATCGAAGCGTTGACCGCCGCGGATGTGGTGGCGGCGGAGGACACCCGGAGAGTGCGGAATCTGGCCAAGGCGCTTGATGTCCAGATCGGCGGTCGGGTGCTGAGTCTGTTCGACCGGGTCGAGGCCACCCGGGTCGCCTCACTCGTCGACGCAATCGGCTCGGGTGCCACGGTGCTGATGGTCAGCGACGCGGGCATGCCGATCATCAGCGATCCCGGCTATCGACTGGCCGCTGCGTGCATTGCGGCCGGCCTGCCCGTGCAATGCCTGCCCGGGCCGTCGGCAGTCACGACCGCCCTGGTCGTCTCTGGTCTGCCGGCCGAGAAATTCTGCTTCGAGGGTTTCGCCCCGCGAAAGGGCTCGGCGCGCCGGACCTGGCTCAGTTCGCTGGTCGACGAACGGCGGACCTGCGTGTTCTTCGAATCGCCACGTCGGCTGGCCGCATGTCTGCGCGACGCGGTCGAGCAATTGGGCGGTACCCGTCAGGCCGCTATCTGCCGTGAGCTGACGAAGGTGCACGAGGAGGTCGTGCGCGGTTCGCTGGACGAACTGGCGGCCTGGGCGGCCGGTGGGGTGCTCGGCGAGGTCACCGTCGTGTTGGCCGGCGCGAGCGCGACCCCGCGCGCTGACCTGTCGACGCTGCTGACCGACCTGGTCGCCGAGGTGGAGAACCTCGTTGCGGGTGGCATCCGCATCAAGGATGCGTGCAGCCATGTTGCCGCCGGTTACCCGGAGGTACGCACGCGCCAACTTTACGAAGCCGTGCTGCAGTCACGCCGCGAAGCCGAAGAGCTGGATCCCGAGTAACGGGCAGCGTAGGCCGACTCTCGCGATCGCGAGGCCGGCGATAGCCGGGCGCGGTGGGTCGCGACCATCGGGCGGACTGTCGCGATCGCGAGGCCGGCGATAGCCGGGCGCGGCGGGTCGCGACCATCGGGCGGACTGTCGCGATCGCGAGGCCGGCGATAGCCGGGCGCGGCGGGTCGCGACCATCGGGCGGACTGTCGCGATCGCGAGGCCGGCGATAGCCGGGCGCGGCGGGTCGCGACCATCGGGCGGACTGTCGCGATCGCGAGGCCGGCGATAGCCGGGCGCGGCGGGTCGCGACCATCGGGCTAGGTCAGAAGCAGGGCGCTCCAGGTATCGGGCAGATCGGCGGGTGCGGCGGCAGGGCCGGCGCAGGCAGTGCCGGTAGTGCGGGCAAGGCCGGTGCGGGAAGCGCAGGCAGTGCCGGCAGTCCACCACCGGCCGCGGCGGCAATCGCCGGCAGCGCGGCGGCCACTGCGCCCGGGTCCACCCCAGGAATGGCGGGCAGTCCTGGTAGGCCTCCGCCTGTCAGTGCGGGCAGCGCCGCTGCCAGGATGGCCGGGTCGACCGCGGGTAGGCCAGGCAGCCCAGGCAGTGCAGGCAGGCCGGGCAAGGCAGGCAGGCCGCCGGCGGCCAGTGCGGGCAGCGCCGCCGCGATGATGGTCGGGTCGATTCCCTGCAGGCCACCGCCGAGCGCGGGCAGCGCTGCTGCCAGCATTGCGGGGTCGAGGCCCGGCAGCGGCGGCAGACCGGGGATGCCGGCAGCCAGAGCGGGCAGTGCCGCGGCGATGATCGCCGGGTTCACCCCAGACAGGTTCGGCAGACCTGGGATGCCGCCGGCCGAGGCCAGGGCGATCAGGTCGGTCGGCGAGACGCCTGGCAGACCCGGCAGACCGGTGGCTGCCAACGGCAGCAGGCTGGCCGCCGAAATTCCTGGCAGACCCGGCAGGCTCAGACCGGGCAGACCGCCGGCCCCAGCCAGCGCGATCATGCCGGCGGGTGAGATGCCAGGTAGACCCGGCAGGTTCAGGCCCGGCAGCCCGGGCAGGCCGGGCAAGCCCACACCCGGCAAAGCCGCCGCGGTGGGGAGGATGGATCCAGGCAGCAGCACGTTGCCAATCGAGCTACCCGCGCCCTGCATTGCCGGCAGCAGACCCGAGGACTGCAGCGCGTTGTAGGCAAGCACCACATAAGTGACGGCCAACGCGCCTGACGTGACGGCGCCGGAGACGGAGTTTCCGATCCCGATCAAGCCGTTGACGACCGAGTAAGCCGTGTTGACGCTGTTTGCGCCGTTCGCCAGACCGCCCAGGCCACCCAGGTCCATACCGGGGATGCCTACGCCCGGAATGGAGCCGATGCCGGGAAGCTCGAACTGCGAGGGATCGTAGGCGCCGGGATCACCGGCGTCTGTCGGCGGCGCGCTGGCGGGCGGCACGGTCGAGTTGGCTCCGTTTGACGACCCGGGCGCCATGCCGGTTCCGCCTGATCCGTTCCCGTTGGACGTGCCCGGGGGGGTGTAGGCCGCAGGTTCAGGTTGGCCGGGCTTCGGGGCCGGCGAAGGCGCCGGCGCGGGGGGCTGCTCGACCGGAGCGGGTCCGCGGGCTGGTATCGCCCCAGACGGCTTGCCCGTCTCCGGCATCAGCACCGAAGCGAGCTTGTCGCACTGCTGACCTGCGGTGCAGGTGCCGCCGGGCAGCGTCCTGGTCTGGTTAGAGACCGTCAACGGCGCAACCGCCAGTGCGCCACCCAACACGGCGGCAGCCGTAGCGCCAACGATCGCGACTCTCATGGACTTCCCCTCTCGGACCCTCTCGCATCTGCCAGCAGATACGACGTGTCGATGGCTGAAGTTTAGGTGGCGCAGAAAGTTCATGTGGGCTTTCGGCAAAAATCGCCCAGGTTCACACGTTTCCTGAGAATTTGCTGAGTTAACTGACCCGACTGGCCGTGACGGCGGCAGGCAGACCCATGATCGGGGCAGCTTTATGCAGGCACTCTTGCCATTCGGAGTCCGGATCGGAGTCTGCGGTGATGCCGCCGCCAACGCCCAGCACGGCGTTGCTCCAGGGGTCGAATTCGACGGTGCGAATCGCGACGTTGAGTTCGCAGCCTGCTATCGGAGAAGTCAAACCTATTGTGCCACAATATATTCCACGTCTGCGCTGCTCCCATTGTGAAATCAATTGTCGCGCACGGATTTTAGGTGTTCCGGTGACCGATGCCGGAGGGAAGGCGGCGTCGAGCAGGGCCGACATCGGCAACTCGGGAGGTACTTCCGCCGACACGGTCGAAACCAGGTGCCAGACGCCCGGGGCGCGACGGACCACCAGGAGTTCGGGCACCGTCACCGTACCCGTAATCGCCACTCGGCCAAGGTCATTGCGAACCAAGTCCACGATCATGATGTTTTCGGCGACTTCCTTCGGCGATGCCCGCAACGCCGAAGGCCAGGCATCAAGCGGGAGCGTTCCCTTGATCGGGCTGGACGCCACCAAGGAGCCGCGACGGCGCAGGAAAAGTTCCGGGGACAGCGACGCCACCGCGCCCCATTTGCCGGCGATATAGGCGGCCCGCGCCGGAGAAGTGCGGGCCACACCTTCGACGAAGAAATCCAGCGACGATCCCACGACAGTGCCGGTAAACTGCGCGCAAACGCAGGCCTGGTAGACCTCGCCGGCGGAGATCGCCTCCAAGCAGGACAGCACACCGTCACGATGTGCTGACCGATCTGCCGACTCCCATGTGATTTGGCACGTCGGTGCCGTTCTGCTCACCGGTGCTGCCAACGAGTCGGCCAACCAGGCGGGCATCGGGGCGCCCGACAGGCTCTCGAACCACCACTGTCCGTCCCGGTCGCGGCGCAGAACACAGTCTGTCCAACCGCCGGCCGCCTCAGGAATCCGGTGCGGTAGCCCGTCAAACCCCGCGTCCGGGTAGGACAGATAGCCGATCCAGCCGCCGCCCACCGGCCTGAACTGCGAATTCTTTCCCTGATCGGTGGTCTGACCCGACCCGCATGGCGTGCTGAACACCTCGTCGACGGCAACAGGCTGCACTGACACGCTCGGCGCGATTACGGCCAGCGCGCCGAACCATTCGCCGGTCAGCGCGGCCGGCGGCGGCAGCCCGAGTCGACTGGTGGCGCGGCCGACGGCCCGCAGCACTTGCGGGGGGCTGCCCAGATCGCCGAGTCGGTCCGTTCGCACCGCCCTAGCTTGACAGAGCGGTGGGTTTTCGCACGCCAGAGGCCCCGTCGCGGGTCGCGTCCATCAAAATTAGCGACGACTGATCTCGCGCGCGGTCGCCAGGGCGGCCAGCTTGTCGGGGTTGCGCATGACGTAGAAGTTGGAGATCTTGGCGTCGGTGATCTCCACCGAGATCACCCCTTCCAGATGCTCGTCCAGGTACAGCAGCACCGCCGGCGCGCTGTTGCAGGTCACCATCTCTACCCGCACCTGGCCCTTCGCCTTCCCCATGATGCCGGCGATGGCCCTGGCGACCCGGTCCGCGCCGACGATGGGCCGGCGAGCCGCGCTCACCTTCCCGCCGCTGTCAGCCATCCAGGTGGCGTCCGGGGCGAGCATGGTCATCAGTGCTTCCACATCGCCGGTGGCCGCGGTGGCCAGGAACTGCGCGGTGATTTCGGCGTGCCGCCGCGGGTTGGCCGCATCCACAGCGTCGGATCGCTTGCGCCGCGCGTGGACGTGGGCCCGCGCTCGATGGGCGACCTGCCGCACGGTCGGTGCTGATCTGCCCACCGCTTCGGCGATCTCACCGTAATCGAACCCGAACACTTCGCGCAGCACGAACACCGCGCGTTCGTCCGGGCTCAGCGTCTCCAGCACGACCAGCATCGCCATCGAAACCGATTCCGCCAGAACGACATCGGCGGAAGCGTCTTGGTCATTGAGCAGGAGCGGCTCGGGCAGCCAGGGCCCCACGTACTCTTCGCGTCGCCGTGCCTGCGCCCGCAACGCGTTGAGCGCCTGTCGGGTGACGAGCTGGGCCAGATAGGACTTGCTGTCCCGCACGGTCGACAGTTCGACATCAGCCCAGCGCAGGTAGCTGTCCTGCAGGACGTCGTCGGCTTCGGTCGCGGAGCCCAATATTTCGTAGGCGATGGTGAACAGCAGCGGGCGCAGCAGAGTGAATCGCTCTGCGTGCCCGCCGCTGTCCGATTGCCCGGATGGTGAATTCGTCACCGCACCGCGACCTGCGGGGCGGCGGCCAGTTGCGCGGACCGGTTGCCGCCCTTGAGCCAGCGGTACCAACCCGGCTTGGCGGCTTCTTTCCGCAGGCCCCACACGGTGCCCTTGCAGACCATCTCCTTGATCGACGCGGCGGCGCGGCCACCGACGTACAGCTTGATCGGGGTGTCGTCAGTGCGGGCCAATTGAACGGTGCCGTAGGTGCGGCCCACGCTGATGCATTGCCCGGTGAACGCCTGGTTCAGTGCCGCGGGTGTGGTCCCGGCGATGCGCGACAGCACCGTGTTGGCGGCCTGGGCGCCCAGCGGGATGGCGGCCTGGCAGCTCATCCGCAGCGGCTGGTTGGAGGGCGCGGCAGCATCGCCGGCGGCCACGATGCGCAGGTCGTTGATGCTGGTCAGCGTTTCGTCGGTGAGCAGGCGGCCGAGCGAGTCGGTGCGCAACCCACTGCGTGTCGCAAGGTCCGGAACGCCGAAGCCCGCCGTCCACACCGTCACCGCGCTGGGCAGCACCGAGCCGTCTCCGAGGACCACCGAGTCCCAGCGCACTTCGCTGACGGTGGCGGCTTCGAGCACGTTGACTCCGAGCTTGCGCAGTTGCTTGCCCACCGAACGCCGACCCGGCTCGCTCAGCGACGGACCCAGCGTGCCACCGCAGACCAGCGTCACCGTGCGACCCTGCTCGCCCAGTTCGCTGGCGGCTTCGATGCCGGTCAGGCCGCCGCCGACCACGGTCACCGCCGCGCCGGGGTCAAGGTCGGCCAGCGCGTAGCGGGCTCGTTGCGCGCCGTCGAGGTCTGCCAGTGAGTGGCTGTATTCGGCCGCGCCGGGCACCGCGTGGGGCGTCGCGCCCGTGCTGCCGACCGCGTAGACGAGGTAGTCGTAGTCCAACGCGGCACCCGAGGCCAGCTCAACCCGCCGGCCTGTCGCGTCGATGCGCTCGGCGTTATCGACAATCAAACGGATGCCTTCGCCCAGCAGCGTGCCGAAGTCGACGGTCGCGCTGCCGGTCCCGGCTGCCAATTGGTGCAGGCGGATCCGCTCGACGAACTGCGGGCGCGGGTTGACCATGGTGATGTCGACGTCGGCGCGCAGCCGGAGGTGGTTGGCGGCCATGGTTCCTGCGTATCCACCGCCGATGACGACGACGTGGTTTCGCACCTGGTTTCGGCGGCCGGTGGCGTCGTTACGCTCAGACATCTTTGTCTCCTAGATCTGAAATGCTCCGGTGTTTTTGACGTGCTGCCCTTCAGACACCGCAGGCCGGCAATCCGTGACAGTTCGGGCCTCAAATGTGAGCTGTCTCACGTCGGACGGCTGTGAAGCCGCCACGTGCGCCGAGTCGTTGTTGCGATGCCGAAGTTGTGACGCCGGATCAGGCGCGCCGCCAATGCACTTTGCCGCCGGCGCGCGCCGGCGGCTGACCGACCGGGGCGACGGACACCAGCCGACCCTGGCTGACCCGCGTAAATGCGCTCTTTTTTCGTTTAATGTCACACTCTTCGGCCGGGCTGAATCAGGCCTGCGTGATAGTCTCTGTTAACTAATAATGCATCCGTGACCTGCGCCGGTTCGGGTACTTCCCAGGCAATGAGGCGAGCTTCGATGCACATCGAAGGGCTTTCGAAAACGGCCGCCGCAATACTGTCCGCTGACTGGGTTAGTCGCTCATAATTGGCGCAGTGACCCATATGTGAGACGTGCACAAATCGGAGGAACCCGGTGCCGCGCAGCTTGGACCTCGTTGTTACCTCCGTAGCTACCCAGCTCATGGAGGCGACCGCGTCCACCGCTACGCAGGTGAGCGAGAAGGTGCTCGCGCAGCTTGTTGAACAATTCGATGTCGACGCCAGTTTCCTTCGCCACCATGACCATGACATCCGCGCGTCAGTCCTGGTTGCGGAGTGGCCTCCACGGGTCAACATTCCGGATCCGGATCCGCAGGCCGTTGTGCACTTCACCAGCGCCGACCCGGTACTCGCCCAATGCGAGCACGGCAGGAAGCCGGTGGTGATCCGGCCCGAGCAGAACACCCGATCCTTTCAGCGTTGGATCGGGGGTGCCCGACAGGCGCCGTCGCCCTCCGTCGCGGCCGCGCCGCTGGTATCGGGGGAGATGACGACCGGCGTGCTCGGCTTCGTCAAGTTCGGTGCCCGGAAGTGGAAGCAAGAAGAAATCAACACCCTCGAGGCGGTCGCGGCGCTGTTTGCGCAGCTGCAGGCCCGGATCGCCGCGGAGGAGAAGCTCCGCTATCTGGCCGAGCACGACGACCTGACCGGTCTCTACAACCGCCGCGCGCTGGTCGCCCACCTCTCCGACCGACTCGCCGCGGGCAATCCCGGACCCGTCGCGGTGTTGTACATGGACCTCGATCGGCTCAAGTCGATCAACGACTATCTCGGCCACACCGCGGGCGACTGGTTCATCCGCGTGTTCGCGCAACGCCTGCGAGTCTGCGCGGGAAGCCAGAGCATGATCGCCCGCCTCGGCGGCGACGAGTTCGTCGTCATCCCGGACCAGACGATGTCGAGTGGCGCGGCCGAGTCGTTCGCACGCCGGCTGGGCACGATGCTGCGCGAACGCCTGGCAATCGGCGGCCACCAGATCACCCGCACCATCAGCATCGGGCTGGCGGTGGGTATGCCCGGCCGCGACAACAGCACGGACCTGCTGCGTCGTGCCGACGAGGCGGTGTTGACCGCTAAGCGCGCCGGCGGCAACCAGGTGGCGCTGTCCACCGATGACATGTCGCTCAAGAGCGCGTTCCGTAATGACATCGAATTGCACCTGCAGGGCGACATCGATAGCGAAGCGCTGCTGCTGCACTATCTGCCCGAGGTCGACCTGTGGACCGGCGCCATTGTGGCGGCCGAGGCGCTGGTGCGCTGGCGGCACCCGATCTGGGGGCTGTTGCTTCCGGATTCGTTCATCGGGGTCGCCGAGTCGACCAACCTGGCGGGTGAACTCGGGCGCTGGGTGATGCGAAGCGCCTGTGCCGAATTCAGCCGGTGGCGATCCAACGGTGTGGGACAGAGTGCGATTCTGCGCATCAACGTCTCACCCGTGCAATTGATCACCCGGGGTTTCGTTCGCAGCGTCGCCGACACCATCGACGAGTTCGGCATCGATGGCGGATCGGTGTGTCTGGAGATCACCGAGCGCGCTGTGGTGCACGACATCGAGGCAACCCGCAAGACGTTGCACGAGCTCAAAGAGGTCGGTGTGCAGATCGCCATCGACGACTTCGGCACCGGTTACGCCGTGTTGTCGCATCTGAAGTCGCTGCCTGTCGACATGCTCAAGATCGACACCGGATTCGTTCGCGACCTCGGCACCAACGCCGGTGACCTGGCGATTGTTCGTGCCATTATCGGATTGGCCGAGGCGTTCGGACTGCAATTGGTCGCCGAAGGCGTCGAGACTCCGGCCGCTGCACTGACTTTGATGCAACATGGTTGCCACCGGGCGCAGGGATTTCTGTTGTCGCGCCCCGTTCCGGGCAACGCCATGGAGGCGTTGCTGTCCGCGCGCTGGATGCCGATGCCGTTCCTCGCAGATCGCGAGGCGCTGACGCTCGGCGCGATCTAGTTCAAGCAGAGAGTGGTTCGAACAATTAGGAAAATCACCCTTGTCGCTGTTGCGTGCGTAAGTGTCCTGGTCGCGAGCGTGGCCCTACTCATCGGCGCCTGCAGTCGCAAGCACACCGATCCCGGTCCGTTGTCGGCAATGGTGAGTCCGGCGATCCCGTCGACCGCTCAGGAAATACCCAACCCATTGCGCGGTCAGTACGAGGACTTATTGGAGCCGCTCTTTCCCCAGGGCGCCCCTGCCCAGCAGCGCTACCCGGCATGGCCCGCTTCCTACGACGCCAGCCTGCGGGTCACCTGGCGGCAGTTGCAGCCCGCAGATCCGGCCACGTTGCCACCGGACGCGCCGGACGATCGCAAGTTCGACTTCAGCGCCATCGACGATGCGCTCAATAAGCTCGCCGAGCGCCACATGCGGCTGACCCTTCGGGTACAGACCTACAACTCGTGCTGCAGCGCCTCTTATTCGAACAACACCAACATCGAGATCCCGGACTGGGAGCGCGCCAAGCCGAGCACAAATACCAGCTATCCCGGACCGGTAAACGGGCGCAACTCCGGCGCTACGCAGGTGGTGCCGAACTTCAACGACCCCACCTATCTCAACGACTTCGGCCAATTGCTGGCCGCCTTGGGCCGCCGTTACGACACTGACGAGCGCCTGAGCGTCTTCGAGTTCTCCGGCTACGGCGACTTCAGCGAGAACCACATTGCTTACTTGCGTGACTCGCTGAACGCAGCCGGCCCGGGGCCTGACGAAAGTACGGCCGCCCTCGGCTACTACAGCCAGTTCCGCGACCAGAACATCACGACCGCGTCGATCCAACAGCTCGTCGCCGCGAACGTGAGTGCCTTTCCGCACACCCAACTCGTGACTGCGCCGAACAACCCTGAGATCGTGCGTCAGTTGCTCGCCGACGAGGTCACCAAGAAACTGGCCGCACCGGTCGGTATCCGCTCTGACTGCCTCGGCGTCACCCCGCCATTGCCGACCTGGGCCGAGTCCAGCACATCGCACTACGTGCAAACTCAGGACGCGCTGGTCGGGCAGCTGAAGGAACGGCTAGGAAAGGCGCTGGTGATCACCGAGTGGTGCCAGTTGCCGAACGGCACCATGCCGCAGACCTATTACGACAAGGGCCTGCACGACGTGATCAGGTACCACGTCTCGATGACGTCGAGCACCAACTTCCCGGATCAGAATGCGACTTCTCCGATGGATCCCAAGCTCTATGTGCAGTGGGCGCAGGCGAACGCCACGGCCGGTTATCGGTATTCGGTCGAAGCCCAACCCGGGTCGCAATCCCTGCAAGACCAGGTGGCGACCATTTCAGTGAACTGGACGAACTACGGGTCGGCCGCGGCCACCGAGAAGTGGGTACCGGGCTACCGGTTGGTGTCCTTCACCGGGCAGACGGTTCGGACGTTGCCTGCCACCGTCGATTTGAAGGCGTTGGTCTCCGATGCCTCAGGCGACCGGACCGAGCCACTGCCCGCGACGGCGACCGAGACCGTCCGCGTCGACCTCAAGGGCTTGGCGCCTGGGCACTACTCGCTGCGGGCTGCTATCGACTGGCAGCAGCACAAGCCGAACGGTTCGCACGTGGTCAACTACCCGCCGATGCAGTTGGCGCGCGACGGACGCGATGACTCCGGTTTCTATCCCGTCGCCACGCTCGACTTAGCGCGCAGTGTGCTGACGTCGACTGCTCCAAAGCCTTAGCGCGATGTGACCGCGTCCTGGTCGAGGACGGCTGATACCGGTTCGGCGCGGACTGGTGGTAACACGTAAATAGCGGCCGGACTTGCGCACTAAACCGACTAAGCAGTGTCCGATTTAGCGTTTAACGTACGGAAAGTTCTGAAATCGGATAGCTAGTTCACTCAAGGTATGAAATGGGATAATCTGCAGTCGGATGGGCGTGGATATCTGCGGCTGAGCACCTGACTGCTAACCTCACAGTTGGCGCCTTGCAGTCGGCACAAATGTGTCGCCTGAGACACGCGCGGTGGTCCGCCCACCACGTGGTAGGAGTTGGCCGCCCTGTTCGGAGGAAGGCATCGCGACGGTGAAGACGATCGTTCCGGTCACCGGTGGTGACCGCGAAACCCTCGTGCTTCTGTGGTGCCCATCGGGCAACCCGCCCCGTCCTCATGAATCCTGCGGGTCAGATGTCGACTGAAACAACTGACGGAAGAGCGGATAGCACCCGGCAGCAGATTCTGCGGGCCGCGGCACACCAGTTCGCGCGCCGGCCCTACCACGACGTTGGTCTCGACGACATCCTGGCCGAAGCCGAACTGACCAAGGGCGCGATGTACTTCCACTTCCGCTCCAAGCACGCGCTTGCGGTCGCGATCATCGATCAGCACCGGACGGAGGGGCGGGTAGCGGTTGACGACCTGCTGGCCCGGCAGCTCTCCGGTCTCGAGACCCTCATCGACTTTTGCTACCTGGCTGCACTGCACGACATCACCAAGGACGTGGCCAGGGCGGCCTCGCACCTCATCGAGTCGGTAGGGCGGGCCGAAGGCCTGCAGACAAAACTGCTGGGCGGGTGGATCGAGATGCTGGCCACAGTGGTTACGCGCGCGATCGCTGAAGGTGACGTGTCCGACGAGTGGGAGCCGCGCGACGTGGGGCGTCTGATCGTGTCGATGTATATGGGATTGCGCCAAACAAGCGACCTGGAAGACCCCAAGCAGTACCTTCTTGATCTGGAAAGGAACTGCATGCTGGTGCTTGCGGGCATCCTGCAACCGGATCGAATCGACTACTTCAAGCAATTCGTCAGGCGGCGCACCTCCCTTGCGGTCAACTCGCTGTCGGCCCCGGCGAGCGCCAGCTAGTCCGACGCATAAATGCTCCGGGCGCAGCATCCAAGGCGCAGAAACGTCGGCTGTTAGTCTTGACCGGCTGACCAGGAAGAACGAGACGCACAGACCCGGCTGATACCGGACAGACACCACTTGCGGAGGTGCGAAAAGCGATGGCGCGCCAGGTTCGATCCGAGGTCACACGTCGGAAGATTCTCGATGCGGCGATCGATGTATTCAGTGAGGTCGGGTACGCGGCCGCTGGGTGGGGCACCATCATCGAGCGGACGGGCATGACCAAAGGTGCCCTCTACCATCACTTTGACTCCAAGGAAGCGCTCGCATCGGACATCATCGACGAGGGCGCCCTGGTCCTGCTCGCGGCGTTTCGTAGCGTCAGCGCTTCGGGATCGCCCGCCCTGGAAAACATGATCCACGGCACCTTCGCGATCGCCCAGGTGCTCAGCACGGATAAGACGGCTCGCGCCGCAGAGCAGTTGATCGCCGCGTTGAGCGGATTCAACGACGCCGCCGCCCGCTGTTGCGCAGGCTGGGTGTCGGAAATGGCAGTCCAGGCCCGGCGGGCGATCCTGGAAGGCGATCTGCGCGAAGACGTCGACCCGGAAGCCCTCGCCGAGGCGATCGTGGGTGCCATGATCGGAACTCGGATGCTCTCCATCGCGGTATCCCGAACCCGCAGCAACGAAGGCGTGATTGACGAACTCAATTCGCGATTGGGTCAGATCTGGATTCTGCTGCTGCCGGGCGCTGCCGCCGAGGCGTCGCTGCCTTACTTTCGGCAGTTCCTTGCCCGTGAAGCGATGCGTCATTCGCGACCGAGTGCGCACGCGGTCGCCGCGGCAGCGCCATCGGAAACAAACTAGCTCTACGCGCTTGCGGCGCCGAGTGGGCCGGCCATAACCGAGCGGGCTTAGCGCTCCTCTTCCCACAATTGTTCGGTCAGATCCTGAAAAGCCGCGAGGGCGAACTTGTCATCGGCGCGCCGAACCGCTGATCTGCTCATCAGTGCGCGCACCACTGAACCGTCCTTATGGGCGAGTTCGACCACCATGTTTGCCAAGGCATGAACGAAGGAGAGCAGCGACGATTCCGATTCCGGGGCCTGGTGGAAGATCTCGTGAAACCGCAATTCCAGAACCTCGTCCGGTTCGAAGCCCACCATGGCAGCGAAGGGGGTATTGGTGAACAAGATGCTTCCGTCATCGGCGATCGCGAGGACGGGCACTGGGATCCGCTCGAGCACCACAAGTGCAGGCAATTGCTTCAACGTGGTTATCGGCGACTGGCTGGGCTGCCGATTTTGTCTTCGCTCCACTTTGCAATTATGTCCTATAGCCGAAAAACGATGCTCACTCGCCTCGGTATTTGCGGCGCGGCCGGTCGCCTTAAGTGGTGTCGGGCACTTGGTAGCGGGGGAACACCCCTGTGGGCGGCGGCAATACCGTCCCAGGCGCGAGCCGCACGCCGGCCGCGGCGAACGTCCGCTGGCCTTCGGTCTGGCCGAGCAGATCCAGCAATTTCCCGGCCGAATCCGGCAGCACTGGGCTGACCAGTAGCGCGGCGATGCGGACCACTTCGCAGGTGACGTAGAGCGTGGTGCGGAACCTGTCCTGGTCGGCGTCGGCGTCGCTCTTTCGCAACACCCAGGGCTGTTGCGCCGAAAAATACTTGTTCGCGTCGCCGAGCATCAGCCAGATCGCCTCGAGCGCAAGGTGTATCGCCTGCACGTCGAAATGGGTGCGCACCCGCTCCAGCAGGCCGTCGGCCGTGGCCAGCAACTCGGTGTCGGCCTCGGTGAACTCGCCCGGTTCGGGTGCCACCCCGTCCAGGTTCTTGGCCACCATCGACAACGACCGCTGAGCCAGATTGCCGAGTTCGTTGGCCAGATCGGTATTGATCCGGTTGATGATCGATTCGTCGCTGTAGCTGCCGTCCTGGCCGAACGGGATTTCGCGCAATAAGAAATAGCGGACCTGATCCACGCCGAAGGTATCGACCATCGCCACCGGGTCGACGATGTTGCCGACGGACTTGCTCATCTTCTCGCCCCGGTTGTGCAGGAAACCGTGCGCGAAAACCCGTTGTGGCAACTCGATTCCGGCCGACATCAAGAAAGCCGGCCAGTACACGGCGTGGAATCTGATGATGTCTTTGCCGATCATGTGCAGATCGGCGGGCCAATATTTGCCGAACAACGCCGAGTCGGTGTCCGGGAACCCGGCGCCGGTCAGATAGTTGGTCAGCGCGTCGACCCACACATACATGATGTGGTCGGGGTGTCCGGGCACCTGCACGCCCCAGTCGAATGACGTGCGGGATACCGATAGATCCTCCAGGCCGCCGGAGACGAAGCTGACGACTTCGTTGCGACGGGTGTCCGGCGCGATGAATCCGGGGTTGGCTTTGTAGTGCGCCAGCAGCTTGTCCGCGTACGACGACAGCCGGAAGAAGAAGGTCTCTTCCTCCGTCCAGGTCACCGGTGTGCCGGTTTCCACCGCGATCCGAGTGCCGTCCTCAAGCAGTTGGGTCTCCGATTCGACGAAGAACCGTTCGTCGCGCACCGAGTACCAACCGGCGTAGTTGTCCAGATAGATGTCACCGGCGGCCTGCATCCGCCGCCAGATTTCCGTCGACGCCTCGTGATGGTCGGCGTCGGTGGTGCGGATGAACCGGTCGAAGGAGATATTGAGCTTCTCCTGCATGCGCTCGAACACATCCGAGTTGCTGCGCGCCAGCTGGGCGGTCGGCACCCCGGCAGCCGCGGCGGCCTGTGCGACCTTGAGGCCGTGCTCGTCTGTCCCGGTAAGAAATCTCACGTCGAAACCGTCGAGCCGCTTGAACCGGGCGATCGCGTCGGTGGCGATGTATTCGTAGGCGTGACCCATGTGCGGCACGCCGTTCGGGTAGGCGATCGCGGTGGTTACGTAATAGGGCTTCATCGCAACTCACCCTATTGGTTGGGTTCATCGTCCGTGTGTGGACATATCGTGTCCGCGTGAGCTCCAACCGGTCCGCCCAGCGACAGGCTCCGCCCGCACCGGAGCCTTTGTCGCCCTTGATTGACGCCCACACCCACCTCGACGCGTGTGGCGCGTCCGACGCTGCGGGGGTGCGCGCCATCGTTGACCGCGCCGCGGCGGTCGGGGTCACCGCCGTTGTCACCATCGCCGACGACATGGATTCGGCCCGCTGGGTGACACAGGCAACCGAATGGGATCCGCGGGTCTACGGGGCTGTGGCGCTACACCCGACACGGGCCGACGCACTCACCGACACCGCCCGTGGCGAGATCGAGGAACTGGCCGCACATCCACGGGTCGTGGCCGTCGGTGAAACGGGCATGGACATGTACTGGCCCGGTCGGCTCGACGGTTGCGCGCAGCCGGACGTGCAACGTGAGGCCTTTGCCTGGCACATCGACCTGGCAAAGCGCCTCGGTAAACCGCTGATGATCCACAACCGGGAGGCCGATCGCGAGGTGCTGGATGTGCTGCGTGCCGAGGGTGCGCCCGACACCGTGATTTTTCACTGTTTCTCGTCCGACAGCGCGATGGCGCGGGCGTGCGTTGCCGCCGGCTGGTTGATCAGCCTGTCCGGGACAGTGAGCTTCCGCAACGCTCGGGATCTTCGCGAAGCTGTTCCGCTGATACCGATCGAGCAACTTTTGGTGGAGACCGACGCACCATTTCTGACTCCGCACCCCTATCGCGGCGCAGCAAATGAGTCGTACTGCCTGCCATATACCGTGCGCGCCCTTGCTGAACTGGTCAATCGGCGGCCGGAAGAATTGGCGGAAATCACCACGAGCAATGCTTGGCGAGCGTACGGACTGGGCCAGAAACCCTAGTCTTTGCCCCTAATCCGCGAGCAGGAGTTGCTCAGCATTCGTCCGTTCGTTACCGTCTTGTGATCGATCGCGGGGCCGCAGTGGCCTCTTTTGTGATTTCAGGTGAATAGGGTCGGGAAGCTCGTCGTTGAGCGTTCGCTAAGGGTTGATTAGGTCGGGATTACATACATTGAGTCTGCTTACGAAACTTCATGAAACTGAATCACCGGTGTTGCGCCTGGTAGTTGGCGCGTTGTTGTTGGTACTGACTTTTGCCGGCGGATACGCCGTCTCCGTGTCCAAGACCGTGACGTTGACCGTCGACGGGACTTCGATGCGAGTCGCGACGATGAAGTCGAAAGTGATCGACATCGTCCAGGAAAACGGGTACGACGTCAGCGGGCGTGACGACGTGTATCCCGCAGCCGACGTGACCGTCGGCGACGCTTCGACCATCGTGCTGCGGCGCAGCAGGCCGTTGGAGATCACGCTGGACGGGCAGAACTCCCGTCAGGTGTGGACCACGGCGTCCACTGTCGACGAGGCGCTCGCGCAGCTTGCCATGACCGACACCGCCCCCGCCGCGGCTTCCCGCGCGAGCCGCGTTCCACTGGCAGGCATGTCCCTGCCGGTCGTGAGCGCCAAGACGGTCCAGATCGACGATGGCGGAAATGTCCGGTCGGTGCATCTGCCGGCGCCCACAGTTGCCGGGTTGTTGGCGGCCGCAGGCATCCCACTGCAGGAAGCCGACCAGGTAGTGCCCGGCGCGACGGCCCCGATCACCGACGGGATGCAGATCCAGGTCACGCGTAACCGCATCGAGCAGATCACCGAGCGGATGCCGCTGCCGCCACCGGCGCGCCGCATCGAGGACCCGGAGCTGAACATGAGCCGGGAGATCGTCGAAGACCCGGGCCTTCCCGGCACGCAGGACGTGACGTTCGCGGTGGCCGAGGTCAACGGCGTCGAGACTGGTCGCCTGCCGATTTCCAACGTCGTGCTCAGTCCGGCACACGAAGCGGTGGTGCGGGTGGGCACCAAGCCGGGTACCGAGGTGCCGGCGGTGAACGACGGAAGCATCTGGGACGCCCTCGCGGGATGCGAAGCCGGCGGCAACTGGGCGATCAACACCGGTAACGGGTTCTACGGCGGCGTGCAGTTCGACCAGGGCACCTGGGAGGCCAGCGGCGGGCTGCGCTACGCCCCTCGTGCCGACATGGCCACCCGCGAGGAGCAGATCGCGGTCGCCGAGGTGACCCGGCAGCGTCAAGGCTGGGGTGCCTGGCCGGTATGCAGTGGACGGGCGGGTGCGCGCTGACCGTCCGACTGCTAGGGCGCACCGATATCAGGCGGTTGGCCAAGGAGCTCGATGTCAGGCCGCGGAAGTCCCTCGGACAGAATTTTGTACACGACGCGAACACGGTGCGGAAAGTGGTCACCGCCTCGGGGGTCGACAAGTCCGACGTCGTTCTCGAGGTCGGTCCCGGTCTAGGGTCGCTGACGCTGGCGTTACTGGACCGCGGCGCGGCCGTGATCGCCGTCGAGATCGATCCGGTGCTTGCCGAGCGGCTGCCGCAGACAATTGCCGAGCACTCGACCAGCGAGTTCCAACGACTCACCGTCGTCAACCAAGACGTGTTGGGCCTGCGCAGGGACGATCTGGACACCGAGCCGACGGCGGTGGTGGCCAACCTGCCCTACAACGTGGCAGTCCCGGCTCTGTTGCATCTGCTCGCCGAATTTCCCACCATCCGCGTGGTGACGGTGATGGTGCAGGCCGAGGTCGCCGAGCGCCTTGCCGCTGGGCCGGGCGGCAAGGAATACGGGGTGCCCAGCGTCAAGGTGAACTTCTACGGTCGGGTGCGCCGCTGCGGCACGGTGCCGCCGACGGTGTTCTGGCCCGTTCCCCGCGTCGACTCCGGTCTGGTTCGCATCGATCGCTACGAGACGTCGCCGTTTCCCGTTGACGAAACGTTCCGCAAACGGGTTTTCGAGCTGGTGGACATCGCGTTCGCGCAACGCCGCAAGACGTCGCGCAATGCGTTCGCGGGATGGGCGGGGTCGGGCAACGAGTCGGCGAACCGCCTGCTCGCGGCCAGTATCGACCCTGCCCGACGCGGCGAGACCCTGTCGGTCGACGACTTTGTGCGCCTGTTGCGACGCTCTGGCGACGGAGACGCCGCCCCGGGCGCCGGCCAGGACCAGGCGCAGGTTCCCGCCGGCTGATGCCGCGCCGATCAGCCGCCCGTCGTGCCGCTGCGAGTGGTTCATTGCGCGCAGCGATAGTCTGCTGCGATGTCTGACGGCAACGTAGCCGAATTGTGGGTGCCCACCGGTTCGGTCACTGTGCGGGTACCGGGGAAGGTGAACCTCTACCTGGCCGTCGGTGACCGCCGCGACGATGGCTACCACGAGCTGACGACGGTGTTTCACGCCGTCTCGCTGTTCGACGAGGTGACGGTCCGCAGTGCTGACGTGCTGTCGCTGGACCATGTCGGCGAAGGCGCCGACAAGCTGCCCACAGACGAACGCAACCTCGCCTGGCGGGCCGCCGAGCTGATGGCCGAGCATGTGGGCCGCGCACCTGACGTATCGATCCTGATCGACAAGTCCATTCCGCTGGCCGGGGGAATGGCGGGCGGCAGCGCCGACGCAGCCGCGGTGCTGGTGGCGATGAACTCGTTGTGGGAGCTGAACGTGCCCCGCCGGGATTTACGCACGATGGCCGCGCAGTTGGGCAGCGACGTGCCGTTCGCGTTGCACGGCGGCACCGCGCTGGGAACTGGCCGTGGCGAGGAGCTGGCCACCGTGCTGTCGCGCAATACGTTCCACTGGGTGCTGGCGTTCGCCGACAGCGGGCTGCTGACTCCGGGGGTATACGGCGAGCTGGATCGGCTCAGAGAAGCCGGCGATCCACCGCGCCTTGACGAGCCGGGACCCGTCCTCGCCGCACTGGCAGCGGGCGATCCACAGCAGCTCGCACCACTGTTGGGTAACGAGATGCAGGCGGCAGCCGTCAGTCTGGATCCAGCGCTGCGCCGGACACTGCGCGCGGGTGTCGAAGCGGGGGCACTGGCCGGGATTGTGTCCGGATCGGGTCCTACCTGCGCGTTCTTGTGTGACTCGGCGGACTCCGCCATTGACGTCGGCGCTCAGTTGTCGGGTGCGGGGGTGTGCCGCACCGTCCGGGTCGCGAGTGGACCGGTGCCCGGAGCCAAGGTGGTACCGGCGCCCGCAACTGACTCGTAACCGCCGGGACGCGAATGTGACATCGAACTCAAATCATCTAGGGGTTTGGTAGTTACTTAAGAGTTGCTTAAGATAATGCGCGGTGGTGAGTCACGATGCGTCCGAGCAGCCCAGTCACCACGGGCCTGCAGAGCCGCGCTTCATCATCAAATCGAGACCTAACCGCTCCCCAACGTGTACGCGCGCCTGCCTCAAAGCGAGATCTGGCAGGTGCAACATTAGAAGTTCGGACCTTGGGGTTGTGCTGGAACCGAGGAGGTTTGCGTGAGCAGGTTTACCGAGAAGATGTTTCTCAATGCCCGCACTGCTACGACGGGCATGGTCACCGGTGAACCCCACGAACCGATTCGTCACACTTGGGGCGAGGTCCACGAGCGCGCACGTTGTATTGCGGGTGGCCTTGCCGCCGCGGGTATCGGACGGGGCGACGCCGTTGGAGTGCTCGCCGGCTTCCCCGTTGAGATCGCCCCAACGGCGCAGGGCTTGTGGATGCGCGGTGCCAGCCTGACCATGCTGCACCAGCCCACACCGCGCACCGACCTGGTGATGTGGGCCGAAGACACCATGACTGTCATCGGCATGATCGAGGCCAAGGCCGTCATCGTCTCGGAACCGTTCACGGTGGCCATCCCCGTGCTCGAGGAAAAGGGCATCACAGTCCTCACCGCCGCCGACCTGCTGGCCTCGGACCCGATCGACCCGATCGAGGTCGGCGAAGACGACCTGGCTCTCATGCAGTTGACGTCGGGATCGACCGGATCCCCGAAGGCCGTCCAGATCACCCACCGCAACATCTACTCCAACGCCGAGGCGATGTTCATCGGCGCCGAGTACGACGTCCACAAGGACGTAATGGTCAGCTGGTTGCCCTGCTTCCACGACATGGGCATGGTCGGCTTCCTCACCATTCCGATGTTCTTCGGCGCGGAACTGGTCAAGGTCACCCCGATGGACTTCCTGCGCGACACGCTGCTGTGGGCGAAGTTGATCGACAAGTACAAGGGCACCATGACCGCGGCCCCGAACTTCGCCTACGCGCTGCTCGCCAAGCGGTTGCGCCGCCAGGCCAACGCCGGCCAGTTCGACTTGTCGTCGCTGCGCTTCGCGCTCTCCGGCGCCGAGCCCGTCGATCCCGCCGACGTCGAGGACCTCCTCGACGCGGGCAAGCCGTTCGGCCTGCGGCCGTCGGCGATCCTGCCGGCCTACGGCATGGCCGAGACAACGCTGGCCGTGTCGTTCTCCAAGTGCAACTCCGGCTTGGTGGTCGACGAGGTCGACAGCGATCTGATGGCAGCGCTGCGACGGGCCGTACCGGCAACCAAGGGCAACACCCGCAGGCTGGCCACGCTTGGGCCGCTGCTGCAGGACCTGGAGGCACGCGTCGTCGACGAGAACGGCGATCCGCTTCCCGCCCGCGGCGTCGGAGTCATCGAGCTGCGCGGCGAGTGCGTGACGCCCGGCTACATCACCATGGGCGGCTTCATCCCGGCTCAGGACGAGCACGGCTGGTACGACACCGGCGACCTCGGCTACCTTCTGGAAAACGGTCACGTCGTGGTGTGTGGCCGCGTCAAAGACGTCATCATCATGGCCGGCCGCAATATCTACCCGACCGACATCGAGCGGGCGGCGGGCCGGGTTGTCGGCGTCCGCCCGGGCTGCGCGGTAGCCGTGCGCCTCGACGCCGGGCACTCACGAGAGTCCTTCGCCGTCGCCGTCGAGTCGAATGCTTTCGAGAACCCGGCCGAGTGCCGCCGTATCGAGCACGACGTGGCCCACGAGGTCGTCAAAGAGGTTGATGTACGGCCACGCAACGTCGTCGTGCTCGGCCCGGGGACCATTCCCAAGACGCCGTCGGGCAAGCTGCGCCGGGCGAACTCCGTCACCCTGGTCACCTAGACCTGGCGGTCACTCAGATCTGCTCGCGGGTTACCAGGCGTGCACTCGGTTCTGCGCCGGCTCCAGCCCTAGTTCGATCAGCATTTCCGTTGCGTCGGCGGCTTGTTCGCAGATCGTCGGCACCTCGGTACGCTCCGCTGCGTTGAACGGCTCCAGCACGAATGCGGCCGGGTCTTTGCGCCCGGGCGGACGGCCGATTCCGATGCGCACGCGTTGAAAGTCCTTGGTAGTCAACGCCGAAGCGACCGACCGCAGCCCGTTGTGGCCGCCCTCGCCACCGCCCAACTTGAGCCGGATGCGGCCGAAGTCCAGGTCGAGCTCATCGTGCAGGACGATGATGTCGGCCGCCGGAACCGAGTAGAACTTGGCCAGCGGCCCGACCTGGCGCCCCGACTCGTTCATGTAGCAGCGTGGCTTGGCCAGCACCACAGATCGCCCCGCTAACCGGCCGGTGCAGACTTCGGCGCCGGAACGCTTGTGCGCCTTGAACTTTTCGCCCAGCCGGGTAGCGAGGACGTCGGCAACCATGAAGCCGACATTGTGTCGGGTCCGGGCGTAGTTGTCGCCCGGATTGCCCAGGCCGACCACCAAAAGGGGTTCGGCCACGTCTGGTTCCGCCTACTCGGACTCGTCTGAGGCGGCGTCGCCGTCCGAAGCCTCTTCGGACTCGCCCTCTTCGGACTCGCCCTCGCCCTCTTCGGACTCGCCCGCGCCGTCGTCCTCGAGGTCCTCGGCCGTCGGGGCCTGCACCACGTTGACGACCAGCAATTCGGGGTCAGAGATCAGGGTGACGCCACGCGGCAGCTCGATCTGTCCCGCGGTGAACTGGGTGCCGGCCTCGGCGCCCTCAACCGAGACCGTCAGCTGCTCGGGGATCGACAGGGCCTCGGCCTCGATCTCGATGGCGTTGGTCTCTTGGGTGATCAGCGTGTCCGGCCCGGCCTCGCCCTCGACGATGACGTTCACCTCGACGGTGACCTTCTCACCGCGACGCACAACCAGCAGGTCGGCGTGCTCGATGGTGCGCCGGATCGGGTGGATCACGATCGACTTGGTCAGCGCGAGTTGCTCTTTGCCCTCGATGTCCATGGTGAGCACCGCGTTGGTGCCGGTGTGGCGCAGCACGGCCGCGAAGTCGTGTGCGGGCAACTCCAGGTGCTGCGGGTCACTGCCGTGGCCGTACAGAACAGCGGGGATCCTGCCGTTGCGCCGGGCCCGCCGGGACGCGCCCTTGCCCGTCTCGGTACGGACGGTAACGGTCAGATTGTTGACTGCAGATTTTGCCATCGTGTCGCTCCTGTGTTTAGGCACTGTGTCGAAGGCACGGCCAGGATCGCGACAGTATGTCGGTCTCCGTCGATAACGGTGAGCTGGTGAAAGGCCAGCTACCCTCGCCGTGACGCGTCGTTAGGTTAGCGCATGTGCCGGTCGGGGAGGAAATTCGACGGCTGCGGTAGGTCGCCCGCTTGCAGGCGCTGTGGAGGCGTCAGAGCGGAAAATGGGTGTCGGTGAGCTGCTCAGACAGGTCCCAGAGCGAGGCGGCGGTCGATGAGTCGTTGGCCCGCGGACTGCGTCCGACGGGTTGAGTCCTGCCGAGGTAGCCGAACTTGGGGCCGGCAAAAGTATTGCCGGGCAGATCCTGCGCTGCGGCATACAACGTCTGCCTGGCGCCGAAGTCTGCATCGGTCCCGACCAACTGAGTGGCTGCGCCGACGATCGCATCGCTCAGCTTGCGGCCGGTAGCACCCTGCAGGTTGGTGTGCGAGTAGCCGGGGTGGGCCGCCAGCGCTCGCAGCGCAGACCCGGCAGCGGTGAGGCGGCGCTGCAGTTCGCTGGTGAACAACAGATTGGCCAGCTTCGACTGGCTATACGCCAGCCACGGCGAGTAGCGCCGTTTCTGGTAGCTGAGGTCGGTCAGGTTGATCTTCCCGGGCCAGTGCGCCATCGAGGACACCGTCACCACGCGGTCGCTGAGTTTGGGCAGCAGCAGGTTGGTCAGCGCGAAATGACCCAGGTGGTTGGTGCCGATCTGGCTCTCGAATCCGTCGGCAGTCAGGGCGTATGGGACGGCCATGATGCCAGCGTTGTTGATCAGGATGTCGGCATTGTCGACGCTGTCGGCGAACTGGCGTACCGAAGACAGATCCTGCAGGTCGAGCGGGCGCACCTCGACCGACCCGGTGATCTGCCGCGCAGCGTTGTTGCCCTTATCGGTGTTGCGCACGGCCATGATGACCTTGGCGCCGCGGCCGGCGAGTTCGCGGGCGGTCACCTCGCCCAGCCCGCTGTTGGCTCCGGTGATAATGACGGTCCGTCCGTCGAACGAGGGAAGGTCAGCTGCTGTCCAGTCGGTCATGGTGCCCACTGTAGGCAGCCGTCCTCACACCTTGTCGAAGGCCAGTGGCACCGTGCGGGGTCCGGTGATCCCGTTCATCGCATGCCAGGGGACCGGGCCCGTCACCTTCGCGTTCGGCATCCGCGCGGTGATGACGCGAAGCGCTTCGGTCATCTCGAGCCGGGCCAGATGCGCGCCGAGGCAGTAGTGCACGCCGCCGCCGAAGTTGAGGATGGCTGCGGGCTCCGCACGAGTGATGTCGAGCCGCTCCGGGTCGTCGTACACCTCGGGGTCGCGGTTGGCCGCAGCGGTGTTGGCGACGACGATGGTTCCGGCAGGTATGCGGACACCGGCCAGTTCAATGTCTTCTGCGGCTTGTCGAATTGTGCCGAGAATGATTGGGCGGTAGCGCATCAGCTCGTGAACCGCGGCCGGAGCCAGCTCGGGATGTTGAGCAACCATGGCCCATTGCGTCGGCTGCTCGGCGAGGGCTTCGACCGCCGCGGCGAGCTGGTTGCGGGTGGTGTCGGTGCCGGCGCCGAGCAGGGTGCCGCACAGCATGATCAATTCGTCGTGGGAAAGGTGGTCGCCGTCCTCCTCAGCGCGGATGAGATCCGAGATGAGGTCATCTGTCAGCGACCGACGGCGGCGCGCAATCAGATCCTCGAGGTAGGCATCCAACTCGTTCCACGCAGTCAGGATGATTTCGGCCTCGTTGGCGACGTTGGTTTCGAAGAGCTTCTTGATGTCCTCAGTCCAGTCCGAGAACAATCGCCAGTCTTGCGCCGGTGCGCCGAGCAGCGCGCAGATGATGCGCGTCGGGAACTGCCGCGTGACATCTGCGACGAGGTCGCAGTGCCCGACTGCGGCGACCGGTTCTACAAGATCGGTGATGACGTCGATGGTCAAGCCGCGTAGCCGTTCGGCCGCACGAGGGGAGAAGGCCTTCGACACCAGCCGTCGCAGGCGGTGGTGAACCGCTCCGTCCAGACCGAGGATGTTGCTGGTGCTTCTGTCCCACAGTGGGCCCGAGGTGATGCCCTGCACGCTGAGGCCCAGTCCCTGAGCGGTGACGAAACGGTTGTCCCGCAATACGCTCCGGACCAGGTCATAGCTCAAGATTTCCGGCCCGTACGGGCCGAGGGCGATCGGGCTTTCGGCGCGGGTGCCGGCCATAGCGCGGTGCGCCGCCTCTGGATCCGTGAGTTCGTGATAGCTGAGCACGGGCAGGCCGGCTTCAAAAACGCTGGGGCGATCAAGGACGTTTGGGATTGTCATGGCGTCGACTATCCGGCGACGGATGGCCGAAAAGATCCGCCGCAGCGCGCATATTGCGCACGCCGACCGCGCAATTACGCGCGTCGCGGGTGCGGAACCGCGCTATTTCGCCGATGTAGTGCATGGGTTGCGGCAGCGATGCTGGCTACCATGAGCCAACACGCGGAGATTTCGGCGCTGACCTGGAGTGAGTTGGGTGTGAGCGAGTTGCTGCCGACGGGGACGGTGACGTTGCTGCTGGCTGATGTCGAGGGGTCGACACGGTTGTGGGAGACCGCGCCTGAGCAGATGGCGGCGGCGTTGGCGGTGTTGAACCGGACGGTGGATGAGACCATCGCGGTGTTTGGTGGGGTGCGTCCGGTGGAGCAAGGCGAGGGTGACAGCTTTGTGGCGGCGTTCGCCCGCGCGTCGGATGCGGTGGGGTGTGCGGTGGCGTTGCAGCGGGCACCGTTGGCGCCGATCCGGATTCGGATTGGGTTGCATACCGGCGAGATTCAGTTGCGTGATGAGGGGAATTACGTGGGGCCGACTATCAATAGGACGGCCCGTATCAGGGATCTGGCGCATGGTGGGCAGACGGTGTTGTCAGGGGTGACCGAATCACTTGTGATGGAACGGCTTCCCGAGGGCGCGTGGACGACTGACTTGGGGAGCTATTCGCTCAAGGGCGTGTCGCGTCCGGAGCGGGTGGTGCAGTTGTGTCATCCGGAACTACGCAATGAGTTTCCGCCGTTGCGGGTGCGCACTGTTGTTGCGTCGCATAATCTTCCGGCGCAGTTGACGAGTTTCGTTGGGCGCCAAGCGGAAATGACTCAGATACGACGGGCCATCACCGACAATCGGCTGGTCACGCTGTGCGGGGCCGGCGGTGCGGGGAAAACCCGACTGGCGGTCGAAGTCGCGGCCCAATTGGCCGCGGAGTTCGGCGACGGGCTGTGGTACATCGATCTGGCGCCGATCACCGACGCCGCGGTGGTGCCGGTAACCGTCGCGCGCACGCTGGGCCTGCCTGACCAGCCAGGCCGTTCCACCATGCAACTGTTGGTGCGGTTCTTCGCCAAAAAGTCGATTTTGCTGGTGCTCGATAACTGTGAGCATCTGCTCGATGCTAGCGGGGCCATGGTCATCGAATTACTGGCCTCTTGCTCGAATTTGACTATTCTGACCACCAGTCGCGAACCACTCGGCGTGCCCGGCGAACTGAGCTGGCGGGTGCCGTCGTTGTCACTGGCTGACGAGGCGGTCGAACTGTTCGCCGAACGTGCTCGACGGGCCCGTCCCGATTTCGTTGTCAATCAGGGCAATACGGTGGTCATCAGGGAGATTTGCGACCGCCTCGACGGGATGCCGCTGGCGATTGAGCTTGCCGCAGCGCGGATTCGGGCCCTGTCACTGCAACAGATCGTGGATAGCCTGCACGACCGCTTCCGGCTACTGACCGGGGGCGCGCGCACCGCGGTGCGCCGCCAGCAGACGTTACGGGCCTCCGTTGACTGGTCGCACGCAATGCTCACCGATCCGGAACGCGTCCTGTTCCGACGTCTGGCTGCGTTCATGGGGGGATTCGACCTCGATGCCGCCCATGCAGTGGGCGCAAGCACGGATGTCGAGCAATTTCAGCTCATCGATCTTCTGGGACTGCTGGTGGACAAGTCGCTCGTCGTCGCTGAGGAAATCCGTGGCGCAATGCGATACCGCCTGCTGGAAACCGTGCGTCAGTACGGACTCGAAAAGCTCGGTGAGTCGGGCGAGGCCGACGCGGTGCGCACCCGGCACCGCGACTACTACACCACCACTGCCCGAGACCGCGCGGCACAAGCACAGGGCGTCGGGACGGTGCTCATCCAGTGGGCCGAAGTTGAGATCGACAACCTGCGGGCGGCGCATGCGTGGAGCCGCGAGACCGCATCGGTCGGGTCGGCGTTGCAGCTCGCGGCGTCGCTGCAGCAGTTCTGGCTGACCCGTGGGCGGTTTCGCGAGGGGCTGGCTGCCTTCGATGCCGCTTTTGCCGACGGCCTCTACGACACCAGTGACATCGCGCCCGCGATCTTGGTCCGCGCCGTCGCCGACGCCTCAGTTCTAGCTGTTTGGGCGTCGGTGCCCGCCAGTTTGGAACGCGCAGAAAAAGCCCTGGCCGTCGCGCGCGAACTCAACGATCAGGGACTCATCGCACGCACGCTGATGGGCTGCGGCATGCTCAGTTTCTACGACGCCGGGCCGTACTTCGCCGAGGCCATCGAGCTGGCTCGCGCGTCGGGGGACCTGTCTGTCCAATGTCACCTGCGCGCATATCAAACCTTCGCCAACAATGTCGCGGGCAATCCACTCGGCTCGCAGGCGGCCGGTGCGGAAGGACGCGATCTTGCCGAAGCACTCGGCGACAAGTTCATGTCCCGATACTGTCGAACGTTTCTCAGCG
The DNA here is from genome assembly GCF_055419245.1 of Mycobacterium sp. IDUB_37. Lineage (NCBI taxonomy): Bacteria > Bacillati > Actinomycetota > Actinomycetes > Mycobacteriales > Mycobacteriaceae > Mycobacterium > Mycobacterium sp. IDUB_37. The sequence goes on from NZ_JBVAXG010000002.1 coordinate 564,639, forward strand.
GCGCGTTATGCATGCTGGGCAAAATGGCCGAGGCCCGAGACGTAGCGCTCTCACTGGTCGAGGAAGCGCGTACGGCCGGGGACCGCGCGATGGAGACGTTCGGTCTCATCACCCTCGGACAAGTGCTCGCGTTCCAGGGCGATGCCGCCGGGGCGCACACCGCAGCCGAAGCCGCCCTCGAAGCCGCTGCGGCTATAGGCGGTTTCCATGAGGACACCGCGTACATCACCATGGCCAGCGCCGCGCTGGCCCGAGGCGACGCCGTAGCCGCTAAGCGTGCCTGCGATGCAGCCATGCAGCACACGTATCCGCTGAAGGAATTATTCACCAAAAGCCTTGTCCCGATGGCTGAAGCAGCTTTGAGTTGCGGCGATCTCGCGGCCGCCCGCCGCTGGTCTGACGAAACTGTTGCCACGGTGCCCGGATCCCATCAGGTGCTAGCTCTGACTTCACGGGCCCACGTCGCCCTCGCGCAAGGCGAGACGGACCAGGCAGAAAGGGACGCTCACGACGCGTTGGTTGTCGCCGCCCGTACCTATGGGTATTGGAAGGTGCCAGACATTCTGGAGTGTCTTGCTCGAATGGCAGCTGACGGCGGCAACTACCCGCATGCGGCGCGCGTATTGGGCGCGGCCGACGGCATTCGCCAGCGCACCGGAGAAGCGCGCTACCCGATGTACCAAACGGATTACGCCGCCGCTCTCGTGGCTGTCCGGGATGCTATGGGGCGGGATGATTTTCATGCGGCGTGGAGCGAAGGCGGTGGGTTATCCACCGAAGAGGCGATCGCCTACGCCCAACGCGGCCGCGGCGAACGCAAACGCCCGACCAGTGGCTGGGGATCGTTGACTCCGATGGAGCGCGACGTGGTGCGATTGGTCGCAGAAGGATTGGGCAACAACGACATCGGCGCCCGCTTGTTCATCTCGCCGCGCACGGTGCAGAGCCACCTCACCCACGTCTACGCCAAGCTCGGGCTGACATCTCGGGTGCAACTTGCCCAGGAAGCCCACCGTCGCCTCTGACCCGGTCCGTCAGCGCCCTAGCGTGGGCGACGTGCCTCGGGAAGACTGAAGCGATGACATCCATGGCCGAGCAGGTGCTCTTCAGATTTCTCAGCTTGCACGACAAGATTTACCAAGCGACGAACGGCCGGATCGGGCATCGGGTTCCGGGTATGCCGCCCAATCTGCTGCTGCACACGGTGGGCGCCAAAACGGGTAAGAAGCGCACCAATACGCTGAGCTATGCCAGGGACGGCGACAACTATCTGATCGTGGCGTCCAAGGGCGGGTTGCCCACGGCACCCGGTTGGTATCACAACCTGAAAGCCAACCCTGACGTCGAAATCAATGTCGGCTCAAGCCGTTACACCGTCAGGGCCACGCCGGTGCTGCCCGACAGCCTCGACTACGCGCGACTGTGGAAGATCGTCAACAAGAACAATGCCGACCGCTATGTCGAGTATCAAAAGAAGACATCGCGGCCGATTCCGGTGATTGTTCTGACCCCGACTCCGTGACCCGACCTATCCCTCCAAGTCATGGGCGAGTTTGAGTAACTTGTCGAGTTCGTCGACGAGGTAGCTCCCAATGACATCAATGTCCGGAACCAGTTCGCGGCAGCCGATCAGACCGAAATGCATCTGCCCGCTGTTGCTGTTGACGGTGATGTTGAATCCCTGGCCGTCCGTAACCACCGAAACCGGATAATTGGCCAGCACTTTCGCGCCACCGAGGTACAGGTCGACGTTAGGGCCGGGCACATTGGAGATCACCAGGTTATAGGGGGGGACCCGGTGCGGCAGGCCTAAGGCGAACATCACCCGGGCAGCGCGGGCCACCAGTGCCGGCGGGGCGAAGTCGGTGACGTTGTCGACGAGTCCCTGTGGGATCGCCGCCTGCTGGGTTTTGGCGACCTTGGTCGCTTCGCGAACCGTGTTGAGGCGGGCGACGGGGTCGTCAAGGTGAGTCGGCAATGCCGCAAACATCGCCGAAACTCTGTTGCCGAGCTTGGACTTGCTGGCCTCGTCGCGCACCGAGACAGGAACCATCGCGACGAGCGGACCTTCCGGCAGCGCATCGTGATCGATCAGCCAGTGCCGCACCGCACCAGCCGACATGGCCATCACAACGTCGTTGACCGAAGCGCCGAATGCGTTCTTGACGGTCTTCACGTCGTCGAGTTCGACGCTGCGCATCGCAAACCGCCGGTGCAGGGTGACTTCGTCGTTGAACGGCGTCCGCGGCGCGATCAACGGAGCCGAGTTGATGACGTCACCGTCTCGGTCGTCACGACCGAGCAGCGCGCCGACATACGGAGAGAGCACACTGCCGAACAGCGGTAGCGCCCGGCCCATCCCGGCCGCAATCCGTACGGCGCTGGCCGGTCGGGTGGCCAACGACACCGCCGCACGGGTGAGCAGCGTCGTGTCGCTCGGTGCCGGTTCGGGCTTGAAATCGTCTGCAAGATTTGGTTTTTCGGACTCGGGCGTCAGGTCCACGAGGACCGTCATCAGCTCGGCGCCAGAGACGCCATCGATGGCTGCGTGATGGATCTTCGTGTAGACGCCCAGGCGCCCGCCCGCGAGGCCCGAGATGAGGTACATCTCCCACAGCGGTCGCCGCCGATCCAGCGGACGCGCGTGCAACCGGCTGACCTGCTCGGTGAGTTGCGCGTCCGAACCCGGTGTGGGAAGTGAGATTTCGCGGACATGGAATTCCATGTCGAAGTTCTGGTCATCGATCCAGTAGGGCTGGTCAAGTCCCAACGGCACGTACTTCAACCGCTGCCGCAGCAGCGGAATCTGCCCGATGCGCTGGTTCATCAGCCTGGTCAACGCTGCCAGGTCCAGTGGTGCCGGCGCATCGCTCGGGTCGAGGATCAGTAATCCGCCGACGTGTCCGGTGGAGTTCTGGGTTTCCAGCGTCAAGAACGCCGCGTCTAAGCCGGAGAGCTGTTTCATCGGGTTTCCTCAGTTGGTGCGGTCATATTGCTGGCGCTGTGGCGCCAAGTTCGTGACGCTCGAGCCAATGCTGAACGGCTTGGATCACCGCGCCGGGGTTTTCCAGCTGCGGAGTGTGTCCGACGTCGGAGAGAAATTCCTTGTCCCACTTGCGATTAGCAGCGGCAGCAATGCGCGCTGCGGTGATGGGCACCAGTCGGTCTTTATCGCCGTGGATGAGCAGCACGGGCTGCGTGAGCGATTTCATGGTGTTCTTGAACTGACGCGGCCGCAACCCCGACCGCAGGACGGACCGAGCGGCTTGGAGGAATGCGGCGTCTTGCTTGGGCATGTGCAGGCGGCGGTAGGCGACCAGTGCGGTAGCGGCGTCCATCACCTTCGGGTCGCTTCGGCGAGGATCTGCGAAGCAGAGGTTGATGACGCGCTGAACTAGCTCGCGGTCGCTTTTGGATCGTCTGCTGACGTCCATGAACGCTTCGCCGACGCCGGGAACGGCGTACATCAGGAACTGTGCGGCGACCTGGCCGTCGGGAACCTCTACCGGTCGCGGCAGCGCCGGGTCGACCAGGACTACTGCGGCGACCGCCTCTGGGTTGGCAGCCGCCTCCAGAATCGTGATAGCGCCGCCCATCGAGTTGCCCACCAAAATGACTGGGCCGCCGATGATTTCGTTGATGAAACGGTCAAGTGTCTTCGTGTTGGCTTCGATGCTGGTTTTTCTGCCCGCGGCCGGCGAGAACCCGAATCCGGGCAGGTCGACGGCGACCACTTTGTTGCGCTCGGTCAGCGGTCCGGCGATGCTGACCCAATTCAAGTGTGAGCCGCCCAATCCGTGCACCATGACGATGGGCGGAGCCCCGGTCGGCCCGCCGAAGTCCACCCAGTGCACCGGTCCTGCGATGTCGCTGAGGTGACTGGCGCCTCCCCAGGGCTGCGCGAGTTGCGGTTGTGTCATGTAGTCGGTCCTATTCGCTAGAGACGCTGACGAGGCGAAGCGCCAACTCGGAGTAGAGCTTGGCCACGGTTTCGGGATCGGCGTAGCGCCCGGTTGGGAACCAGCGGCAGACGTCGACGCACAGTGACACGATGGCAAGCGTGACGCCCTCGGTGTCCGGGACCTGAAAGCTTTCGTCGCCGACGCCGGCGTTGACGATCTCGCGTATGTGACGCGTCAGTTTGCGGCGAAGCCCGACGATCACGCGGTAGTGTTCCGGCGAGAGTGCGGTCAGTTCGTACTCGACCACCTTTGACCGGCCGTGATAGGCCGCCTGCGTCCGGGCGAACTCGCCGACCACCGCGCGCAGGCGATTAGTGGGCGATTCGCTGGCCGGATCGGCGGCGCGGAGCCATTCGACAGTCTTTTGATGGCCCTCGTATGCAATAACGAAGAGCAGTTCTTCTTTGGACTTGTAGTGCGGATACATCGCGGCTGCGCTCAAACCGAGGCGTGCCGCGATGTCGCGGGTGGTCGTGCCGCCATAGCCGTGTTCGGCGAATGCTTCGATCGCCGCGGCCCGGATCCGCGCGGCGGCCTTGGAATTGCTGACGACCCCCGCCGTCGTCGTGCTCACCCGATCCTCCGCATGCTGCCACTATAAGCGGGCGCTTATTTATAAGCAAGCGCTTAGTAACGCCCGCTGCCGAGGATGCTGACGCCCCTTAGGCAGCGATGCCAGCAGCATCGCTACGAGGCTCGCGAGCGCAGGAACCAGAGACCACCAATCGTCAACGGGGTGGCCGATCTGCGCGCTTGCGCAGATGTAATGCGCGGTTGCGGCAGCAATGCTGGCTACCATGAGCCAACACGCGGAGATTTCGGCGCTGACCTGGAGTGAGTTAGGTGTGAGCGATTTGCTGCCGACGGGGACGGTGACGTTGCTGCTGGCCGATGTCGAGGGGTCGACGCGGCTATGGGAGACCGCGCCTGAGCAGATGGCGGCGGCGTTGGCGGTGTTGAACCGGACGGTGGATGAGACGGTCGCCTCTTATGGCGGGGTGCGTCCGGTGGAGCAGGGGGAAGGTGACAGCTTTGTAGCCGCGTTCGCCCGCGCGTCCGATGCGGTGGGGTGCGCTGTGGCGTTGCAGCGGGCGCCGTTGGCGCCGATCCGGATTCGGATTGGGTTGCATACCGGCGAGATTCAGTTGCGTGATGAGGGCAATTACGCGGGTCCGACGATCAACCGCACCGCGCGGATTCGTGATCTGGCGCATGGTGGGCAGACGGTGTTGTCAGGGGTGACCGAATCACTTGTGATGGAACGGCTTCCCGAGGGCGCGTGGACGACCGACTTGGGGAGCTACTCGCTCAAGGGCGTGTCGCGTCCGGAGCGGGTGGTGCAGTTGTGCCATCCGGAACTACGCAATGAGTTTCCGCCGTTGCGGGTGCGCACTGTTGTTGCGTCGCATAATCTTCCGGCGCAGTTGACGAGTTTCATTGGGCGCCAGGCTCAGATGGCGGAGCTCCGACAGATCATCTCGGACAACCGGTTGGTCACCTTGACCGGCGCGGGCGGATCCGGCAAGACCAGGCTCGCTGCCGAAGTCTCCTCCTCGCTGGGCGCCGAATTCCCGGATGGCATCTGGTATGTGGACCTGGCCCCAATCACCAATCCCGCGGTGGCAGCGCTGACCGTCGCTCGCACACTTGGGCTGCCCGATCAAACGGGCCGCTCGACGATGGAGTTGCTTACCCGGTTCTTCGGCGACAAGACCATGCTGTTGGTGCTCGACAATTGTGAGCACTTGCTGGACGCATGCGGGGCCATAGTCGTCGAATTGCTCGCGGCTTGCTCGCATTTGACTGTGCTGACCACGAGCCGTGAGCCGCTGGGCGTGCCCGGTGAATTGAGTTGGCGAGTGCCGTCCCTGACCGTTGCCGACGAAGCGATCGAGCTGTTCACTGACCGCGCTCGGCGTGCTCGGGCCAATTTCGTTGTGAGCGAGAATAATTCCCGACTGGTCGAGGAGATATGCCGCCGTCTCGATGGGATGCCGTTAGCCATCGAGCTTGCCGCAGCGCGGGTTCGGGCGCTGTCGTTGCAGCAGATTGTGGACAGCCTGCATGACCGGTTCCGGTTACTCACCGGTGGCGCACGCACCGCGGTGCGCCGCCAGCAGACTCTACGGGCCTCGGTGGATTGGTCGCACGCGCTGCTGACCGAGCCGGAGCGGGCGTTGTTCCGTCGCCTCGCGGTCTTCGCCGGCGGATTCGATCTGGAAGCTGCTCAGGCGATTGGCGCCAACAACGCTGCGGAGCAATACCAATTGATGGACCAGCTGGGTTTGCTGGTCGACAAATCCCTGGTGGTCGCTTTCGAAACCAGCGCCGAGTCCGAATCCGGCATGCGTTATCGGTTGCTGGAAACGGTGCGCCAGTACGCACAAGAGAAACTAGGTGAGTCTGGTGAAGCCGACGACGTGCGCGCCCGGCACCGTGATTTCTACACGGCGACCGCCGATCAGATTGCGTCGCAAGGTCTCGCCGGCGTCGACCGACTGCTCGGTTGGGTGCGCGGGGAGATTGCCAATCTGCGAACGGCATTCGCCTGGAGCACGGAGAGTTCCGACCAGGAGTCGGCGTTGCGTCTGGTGTCCTCGTTGCAGGAGTTCTGGCTGCGCAGTGGGAATTTCCGCGAGGCACTGGCGGCGTTCGACGCGATCCTGACCGATCGGCGACCCGAGACGATAGCGCCCAGCGTTTGGGTACGCGCGGTCGCCGACCAATGCATGATCGCGGGGTGGGCCGGTGCCTACGCCAGCGTCGAACTCGCAAAAGACGCCCTCGCGCTCGCGCGCGAACTCGGCGATCAGGCGCTGATTGCACGCGCGCTGGGGGCTTGCGGGATGGTGACTTTCTACAACCCGGAAATAGCGGAGTCGTACTTCGCCGACGCGATCGATCTGGCTCGTGCGGCGGGTGAAGAGTGGAGCCTCTGCGCAATTTTCAGCTACCAGGCGACCGCGGCCCTGGTATCCGGCCAACCCCTTGCCATCATCGCCACCGCCGAGGCGGGACGTGACCTCGCCGACGCACTCGGCGACGGCTTCTACTCGCGGAACAACCGGGCCTGGCTCGGTTGCGGGCACTATTTTCACGGCGATCTCGTCCGCGCCGAGCAGGTTCTTAGTACCTTGTTCGAAGAAGCGGACGCCGTGGGGGACGTCGCCGCAACGATCTTCGGTCAGGTCTGCCACGGCGGAGCCCTTGCCTGCCAGGGGCGGGTGGACGCCGCGACCGCTGCCGCTCAATCCGCGTTGGCGGCCTCGCAGAGCGTAGGCATGTTGACGGAGGACACCGTCGGAGCGTCCCTCACCTACGCCGCGCTCGCCCGCGGCGACGCAAAGGGGGCCAGGCGGGCATCCGAGGATGCGGTGCGGCACATCATTCCGGCGCGCGAGGTCTTCACCAGGGGAGTCGTTCCCTTGGCCGAGGCACTGCTCGCTTGTGGTGATCTCGTCGGTGCGCGGCGTTCGGCGGACGAGGCGGTCCCGGTGGTCATGGGCTGGTTCAAAGTTGCCGCATTGACGACGCGCGCGTTAGTCGCCTTTGCTCAGGGCGATCCCGAACAGGCCGAACGCGATGTCCGTGAGGCGCTGACCATCGCCGCTGCCACTCATGGATACCTACGGGTGGCCGATGCCCTGGAATGCCTGGGCCGGATTGCGGCCGAAGACGGCAACATGACTTATGCGGCACGCGTATTGGGTGCCGCACACGGTTCCCGGCAGCGCATGGAGCACGTCCGCTTTCCGATGTATCAACCCGGCTACGATGCTGCCGTCGCCAAAGTGCGAGAAGCATTACCGCAAAACGACTTTGACATCCTGTGGGCTGAGGGCGCCGCGCTTTCCATCGAGGAGGCGATCGGCTATGCCCAGCGCGGCCGGGGCGAGCGCAAACGCCCAACGAGTGGCTGGGGATCTTTGACCCCGATGGAACTCGACGTGGTGCGACTGGTCGCTAAAGGCCTGGGCAACAGTGACATCGGGGCACGTTTGTTCATCTCGCACCGAACGGTGCAGAGCCACCTCACCCACGTCTACGCGAAACTCGGGCTGACGTCTCGGGTGCAGCTTGCCCAGGAAGCGAGTCGTCAAGGCTGACAATTGCGCATGCCCGCAGCGACGATCTGCGCGCTGGCGCTGATGTAATCCGCCATGTTGACGGCAATGCTGGCTACCATGAGCCAACATGCGGAGATACCCGCGCTGACCTGGAGTGAGTTGGGTGTGAGCGAGTTGCTGCCGACGGGCACGGTGACATTGCTGCTGGCCGATGTCGAAGGGTCGACACGGCTGTGGGAGACCCAGCCTGAGCAGATGACGGCGGCGTTGGCGGCGTTGAACCGGACGGTGAACGAGACCGTCGCTGCTTATGGCGGGGTGCGTCCGGTGGAGCAGGGCGAAGGCGACAGCTTTGTGGCGGCGTTCGCCCGCGCGTCGGATGCGGCGGGGTGCGCGGTGGCGTTGCAGCGGGCACCGTTGGCGCCGATCAAGATCCGGATTGGGTTGCATACCGGCGAGATTCAATTGCGCGACGAAGGCAACTACGCGGGCCCGACAATCAACCGCGCTGCGCGGATTCGTGATCTGGCCCATGGTGGGCAGACGGTGTTGTCCGCGATCACCGAAGCGCTTGTCATGGATCGACTTCCCGAGGGCGCGTGGTCGACGGATCTCGGCAGCTACCCGTTGAAGGGTGTGCCACGTCCGGAGCGGGTGGTGCAGTTGTGTCATCCGGATCTGCGTAATGAGTTTCCGCCGCTTCGGGTGCGCACCGTCACCGCGTCGCATAATCTTCCGGCGCAGTTGACGAGTTTCGTTGGGCGCCAGTCCGAAATGCAGGAGCTAGGACGAATCATCTCGCAGAACCGGTTGGTGACCCTGACCGGCGCCGGCGGCGCGGGTAAGACCAGGCTTGCCGTGGAGGTCTCTTCCCCGCTGGGTGCCGAATTCGCCGATGGCATTTGGTATGTCGACCTCGCCCCGATCACCAATCCTGCGGTGGTGCCGGTGACACTCGCCCGCACCTTGGGGCTGCCCGATCAACCTGGCCGCTCCACGATGGAATTGCTGTTGCAGTTCTTCGGCGACAAGTCAATGTTGCTGCTGCTGGACAATTGTGAGCATCTGCTGGATGCATGCGGGTCGCTGGTCGTTGAACTACTAGCGACCTGCCCGCATTTGACGATTCTTACCACGAGTCGTGAACCGCTCGGAGTGCCCGGTGAGTTGAGTTGGCGGGTGCCGTCGCTGTCGGTTGCCGATGAGGCGGTCGACCTGTTTAGCGATCGAGCCAGAAAGTCGCGGCCGGATTTCGTTGTCAACCAAGACAATACGGGTCTGATCGAAGAGATCTGCACTCGTCTTGATGGGATGCCGTTGGCCATCGAGCTGGCCGCGGCGCGAGTTAGGGCATTGTCGCTGTCGCAGATCGTGGATAGCCTGCACGACCGGTTCCGATTGCTCACTGGCGGCGCCCGCACCGCGGTGCGACGTCAACAGACCCTGCGGGCCTCGGTGGATTGGTCGCACGCGTTGTTGACCGAGCCAGAGCAGGTGCTGTTCCGTAGGTTAGCTGTGTTCGCGGGCGGCTTCGATCTCGACGCCGCTCAAGCGGTAGGCGCCGACAGCGAGTTCGAGAGCTACCAACTGATGGACCAATTGGGACTCTTGGTCGACAAGTCCCTGGTAGTGGCCTTTGAAACCAACATCGAGACCGCCGCAGGCGGGATGCGTTACCGACTGTTGGAGACGGTGCGCCAGTACGCGCAGGAGAAGCTCGGTGAATCCGTGGAGGCTGCCGACACGCGCACCCGCCACCGCGACTACTACGCAGCTACGGCAACGCACCTCGAATCGACGGCCCAGCCCGGCCACGCGGCACTACTGGTGTGGGCGCACGTCGAGATCGAAAATCTTCGGACGGCATATGGCTGGAGTCGAGAGAACGGTGATCCCGAGACTGCGCTGCGATTGGTCTCAGCCTTGCAGCAGTTCTGGCTGAGGACCGGGCGCTTCAGAGAAGCGCTCGCGGCCTTCGACGCGTTGCTCACGGACTGGGAACGCGCGTCGGTGTCGCCGCCCGTCTGGGTACGCGCCGTAGCCGACCATTCAGCCCTCGCAGTGTGGGCGACCGTACCCACAGATCTAAAAAGGGCACAGGACGCGGTAACGATCGCTCGGGAGCTGGATGACCCTGGACTGCTCCTGCGCGCGCTGCTCGGATGCGGGATGCTGGCCGTCTACGACCCTGCACTGAACAGTCACCTCGCGGAAGCGATCGAGCTGGCCCGAGTGCACGGTGACCGGTGGATACTGAGCCAGATCTTCACTTATCAAGCGGCCGTGAGTGTTTACACCGGCGACGTGATCACCGCCCGCACGGCCGGCGCGGAGGGGGCGCGCATTGCCGACGAGTTTGGCGACCGGTTCACCTCGTGGGGCTGCAGAGTATGGCAGGGCGCGGCGCTGGGGATAAGCGGCGATCTTCCTCGTTCCGGCGAGATCCTGGAAACCCTGGTGCAAGAGGCCGAGGACAGCGATGACGTCGCTATGAAGGCTTTTACCTACGTGACTTACGGGAATTTGCTCGCCTATCGAGGAGACGGGGCTGCCGCGCGAACTTGCGCGCAATTGGGCCTCGCGACGTCCTCGGCGATGGGTGGAATCTACGGCGACTCGGTGTACGGGGTTATGGCCAATGCGGCTCTGGCCTGTGGTGATGCTGCCGCGGCGCGACAGGCCGCCGACGATTGCCGGCGGCGCACCGTCCCAGAACGGGAAGTCTTTATCAGAACTTTCAATCCGTTGGCCGAGGCAGCACTGGCCGACGGCGACTTGGTTGCCGCCCGCCGCTACGCCGACGAGAACGTCGCGATGGCGCTGGGCGGCCACCAGGCGATCGCCCTGTCCGTGCGCGCCTGGGTGGCGGCGGCTCAAAGTGAGCCCGACCTAGCTGAGCGCGACGCCCACGAGTCCCTCCTGGTCGCCATGCGCACCCAGACACATCTGCGCGTTCCCGACGCGCTGGAGTGTTTGGCTCAGTTGGCCGCCGACGCTGGCCATCACACCTACGCGGCACGATTGCTAGGGGCAGCGAATGGCCTGCGGGACCGCGTGGGGCAGGTCCGGCTTCCGATGTATCAGCCGGGCTACGACGCGACCGTCGCTGCCATTCGAGAATCAATGGCGGAGAACGATTTTGACGAAGCGTTGGTCGAAGGTGCCGCCCTGTCCAGGGAAGAAGCCGTTGCCTACGCGCAACGTGGCCGCGGCGAGCGCAAACGCCCCGCCAGCGGCTGGGGGTCGCTGACTCCGATGGAGCTGGACGTGGTGCGACTGGTTGCCGAGGGGCTGGGCAACAGTGACATCGGGGCACGTTTGTTCATCTCGCCGCGCACGGTGCAGAGCCACCTGACTCACGTCTATGCCAAGCTCGGCCTGACGTCGCGGGTGCAGCTTGCCCAGGAAGCGGTCCGGCGCGCCTGATCCGGCTACTTCTTGGCGACGACGAACCCGCGGATGATCGCCTCGACGTCGTTGCTCTCCGCAACGGCCTCTTCAGCCAGGCTGGTAACAATCAACTGAACCAGGTACCGCTGGTTGTCCGGTGCCGGACCGGTGGGCAGCACAACCCGATTCCAGCTGCGCAGCCGCGCGCCCTTGGCTTCATAGGTGCCCTGGACCACCGACGACGGAAAACCATTGAAGTCCGCATCCGAGGCGTCCAATTGGTGGAAGCCCTCCGGCAGGTCCTTGTTCGCGTGCTTGATCGCCTCGGTGGGATTGAACTCGCCACGCAGCCTGACCACCACCAGCAGGGCTGCCGGATAGTTGTCGCCCTTCGAGATCAGCACCGCCGATTTGGGTTTCTTGTTCGGGTCTTCCCGAGACTTCCAGCCCGGCGGGGTCGGGATCGACACCGTGAGGTCCTTGAGGGCATCCGGGAGCACCGCATCGCCCTGGACGCCTTCACCCTCGAAGTATTTCGACAGCGGCGCCGGGGGAGTCGTCTGCGTCGTCGTCGGCGCGGCGGTGGTTGACGGAGTGGTCCAGATCGACTGGTAGTCAGGGGCTTTCGGTCCGCAAGCTGTGGTGAAGGCCATCAGCGCGGCCAGTCCGGCCGCCGCCGTGCCCACCCGAGTTGCTCGCTTGGTCACAGAATCTCTCGGACCGCGTCGATGGGACGTGCCAACCGGGTGCCCTTCGGCGTGACGACAAACGGCCGTTCGATCAGGATGGGATGTTCGGCCATCGCATCAAGCAGTTCGTCGTCACCCGCGTCGGCGAGGTTGAGTTCGGTGTAGAGCGACTCGCGTTTGCGTACCGCCGCGCGCACCTCGATGCCCGCGTCGTTGATCATCCGCACCAACTCGTTCCGGGACGGCGGTGTCTTCAGGTACTGCACGACCTCGGTCTCAAAGCCACTGTCCCGCAATAAGTCCAGCGTCTTACGTGAGGTGCTGCACTTGGGATTGTGATAGATGGTGGCCGGTCCGGTATTGGCTGCCATCTAGGCGTCTCCGTCAAAAAGTCCTGTGACTGAGCCGTTTTCGAATACCGCGCGGATGGTGCTGGCCAGCAGCGGTGCGATGGACAGAACGGTGAGTTGCGGGAAGCGCTTCTCCTCGCCGATCGGCAACGTGTTCGTGACGATGACCTCACTCGCGCCGCAGTTGGCCAGTCGCTCCGCAGCCGGGTCGGACAGTACGCCGTGCGTGGCCGCGATGATCACATCCTTCGCGCCGTCGTTGTGCAGCAGCTTGACCGCGCCGGCGATGGTGCCGCCGGTGTCGATCATGTCGTCGATCAATACGCAGGTGCGCCCCTGTACCTCGCCGACCACGCGGTTGGACACCACCTGGTTGGGCACCCGCGGATCACGGGTCTTGTGAATGAAGGCCAGCGGTACGCCGCCCAGTGCGTCGGCCCACTTCTCGGCGATACGCACCCGACCCGAGTCGGGGGAGACCACGACCATGTTGCTGTCTGGATAGTTGTCCCGGATGTAGCCGGTCAACAGGTTCTGGCCGCGCATGTGGTCCACGGGCCCGTCGAAGAACCCCTGGATCTGATCGGTGTGCAGGTCGACCGTCACGATCCGGTCGGCGCCCGCGGTCTTGAGCAGGTCGGCCACCAGTCGCGCGGAGATCGGTTCGCGGCCACGGTGCTTCTTGTCCTGGCGGGCGTACGGGTAGAACGGCAGGACGGCCGTGATCCGCTTGGCGCTGCCCCGCTTGAGGGCATCGATCATGATCAGCTGTTCCATCAACCAGGTGTTCACCGGCACCGGGTTTGACTGCAAAACGAATGCGTCGGAGCCGCGCACCGACTCGTGGAAGCGCACAAAGATCTCGCCGTTCGCGAAGTCCCGCGCCGTCTGCGCGGTGACGTGAACGTCGAGTTCCTTTGCTACCTGCTCGGCCAGCTCCGGGTGTGCCCGGCCGCTGAAGAGCATCAGATTCTTGCGATTATCGGTCCAGTCGTGGCTCACCGGGCTGCCCTCGCCATATCGGGATCGGAGTTCAGAAAAGCAGGCTCATCGTACGCAGCCGTCGGGCCTGGTCGTGCGTTCGGGTTACCGCGAAGTTGCTTCACGGTGTCTGATCCGGGTTCGTGGTCGCCCGCGTTTGTCCGCCCGCCTTGCTCGCCGCTTCGGCCGCTGCGGTGCCGGGTCGCTTGCGCTGGACCCAGTCTTCGATGTTGCGTTGCGGGCCGGCAGACACCGCCAGAGCACCCGGCGGGACGTCGTCGCGCACGACTGTTCCGGCACCCGTGTAGGCGCCGTCGCCGATGGTGACCGGCGCGACGAACATGGTGTCCGAGCCGGTGCGGACGTGCGAGCCGATCGTGGTGCGCCGCTTGGTGGTGCCGTCGTAATTAACGAAGACACTGGACGCGCCGATGTTGCTGTGTTCACCTATATCGGCGTCGCCGACGTAGGTCAGGTGCGGAACCTTGGTCCCGGTGCCGATGGTCGAGTTCTTGGTCTCGACGAACGCGCCCAGCTTTCCGTCGGCGCCCAGCACGGTTCCGGGTCGCAGGTAACTGAACGGACCGACCGTTGCGCTGTCGCCGATGGTCGATTCCGAGCCGTGGGTGCGGACCACCTTGGCGTTGTCGCCGACGCTGACGTCGCTCAACGTGGTGTCCGGGCCGACGACGCAGTGGCCGCCGATCCGGGTCCTGCCCAGCAACTGGGTGCTCGGGTGGATGACGGTGTCGCGTCCGATGGTCACGTCGACATCGATCCAGGTGGTCGCCGGGTCGATGATGGTCACACCGGCAAGCTGGTGAGCGGCGACGATCCGCCGATTGAGTTCTGCGCCGAGCTCGGCGAGCTGGACGCGGTTGTTGACGCCGGCCACCACCGCGCTGTCGTCGAGGTGGCTGGCATGCACGGCCTGGCCGTCGCGGCGCAGGATGGCGATGACGTCGGTCAGGTAGAGCTCCTGCTGGGCGTTGTTGGAGCTCAGCCGGCTCAGGGCCGACCGCAGCGCGGCGATGTCGAAGGCGTAGACGCCGGTGTTGACCTCGCGGATTCCGCGCTGCGAGGGCGTCGCATCGGTCTGCTCGACGATCGCCATCACTTCGTTGTCCTGGGTGCGCAGGATGCGGCCGTAACCGAAGGGGTCGTCCAGCGTCGTCGTCAGCACCGTTACCGCCGACGAGGCTGCGCTGTGGGTGGAGATCAGGTCGGCCAGCGTGTCCGCGTCCAGCAATGGCGTGTCGCCGGCGGCGACGACGACGATTCCTGCGTAGTCGTCGGGCAGCGCGGAGAGGCCGCACAGCACCGCATGTCCGGTTCCTAGCGGTTGGTCCTGCAAAGCGACGTCGATGGTCCGACCCAGATGGACAGCCAAATCGGCAACGAGCGGGGAGATGCGCTGGTGCTCATGGCCCAGCACCACGACGAGGTGCTGTGGGGCGAGCTTGGTCATCGTGTGCAGCGAGTGGGACAGCATGCTGCGCCCGCCAAGGGTATGCAGCACTTTCGGGGTGTCCGACCGCATCCGGGTGCCCGGCCCGGCCGCCAGGACCAGGACCGCGGTGTCACCACGAAACGTCATCAACTCTCCTTAAGTCGGCTTTGTCTCACGCGAGCCCGGGGGGGTAGCGCCGACACGCCGTCCAGGGTGACATTCGACGACTGCCCGAAGCAAAAATGCGCCTGTGGAAGCTCCGTCGCCAGGACTCGAACCTGAACTATCTGAACCAAAATCAGAGGTGCTGCCGATTACACCACGACGGATTGCTCGTAGAGACTTTAGTCGGCCGGTGCGGGTGGTCGCGTGCGGCCGACCTCACAGACCCGCGAGGGTGCACAAAATCTCAGGGTCAGCGGCGTGTCGTCGTGATTCTGTGCACGCTCGCGCCAGTCACTGCGCTCGTGCACCGATACCCTGATGACGTGGCCCAACCGGAAAAAGTGCCGGAAAAAGAAGTACGAGCACCGCGCGCTCGGATGACCGGCAGCGAGCGCCGGCACCAACTCATCGGGATCGCCCGATCGCTGTTCGCCGAGCGCGGTTACGACGGCACTTCGATCGAAGAGATCGCGCAGCGTGCCAACGTCTCCAAACCCGTCGTCTACGAGCATTTCGGCGGCAAAGAGGGTCTCTACGCGGTGGTCGTGGACCGCGAGATGTCGGCGCTGCTCGACGGCATCACTTCGTCGCTGACCAACAACCGATCCCGGGTCCGCGTCGAACGGGTCGCCCTGGCGTTGCTCACCTACGTCGAAGAACGCACTGACGGCTTCCGGATCATGATCCGCGACTCGCCGGCCGCGATCAGCTCGGGCACGTACTCCAGCCTGCTCAACGACGCCGTCAGCCAGGTCAGCTCGATCCTGGCCGGTGACTTCGCGCGCCGGGGTCTGGATCCAGGTCTGGCGTCGCTGTACGCCCAAGCGTTGGTGGGCTCGGTGTCGATGACGGCGCAGTGGTGGCTGGACACGCGGGAGCCCAAGAAAGAGGTTGTCGCGGCGCATCTGGTCAACCTGATGTGGAACGGACTGACTCACCTGGAAGCCGACCCGCAGTTGCAGGACGAATGAACTTGGGATCGGTAGCCGCACCCGCGCTGTGCACTTGTTGAGGACAACCTCGTCAACGAAGGACTCAACATGAAGGCACCATCGCGCATAGTTTTGGGTTTAGCAGCCGGCAGCGCTGCGCTCTCATTGCTGGCCGCTCCCGTCGCCCAAGCCGATCAAGGCAACTGTCCACGTCTGCAGGCCTGCACAACGTGGTGCCCGGGTGACCCGAACCCCGCAGGCAGGCCGGTGCCGTGGGACGGCGGCGTCTGCCACGACTACTACTGGGACTCCTACGGCGTGCACGACGTGGGCAACGGCGCCTTCTATTCGTGGGCCACGATGCCCTGGCCGGGGCGGTAGCTGGGTCTCAATGGCGGCGACCCGCTGCGCCCGGGCTGGTCTGATGGTGGCGACCCGCAGCGCCCGGCTTCGCCGCGCTTGCGATCGCCACGGCACCGCGCTTGCGATCGCCGCTATCCAGAGTCGCGGGCCAGCAGGTCGGCGACCGTCTCGCGGCGCACCAACTCGCGGACCCGGCCCCGATTGACCCCGACCAGCGGCGGGCGACCCACCAGGTTGTAGTTGGACGCCATGCTGTGGTGATAGGCGCCGGTACACGCGACGGCAAGCACGTCGCCGGGACGCACATCTGCCGGTAGTTCGATGTCGCGGGCGATCTCGTCGCCGGCCTCACAATGCCGACCCGCCACGGTGACCACCCGCTTGGACACCATCGGATGCCGGTTGGCCAGCGCAACGGTGTACTGCGCGCCGTACAGAGCAACCCGCGGGTTGTCGCTCATGCCGCCGTCGACCGACACGAAGGTGCGCCCGCCCGGTCGCGACTTGACCGAGCACACCCGGTACAGCGTGATGCCGGCACGGGCGCTGATGCCCCGACCGGGTTCCACCACAACCGCCGGCCGCGGAAAGTGCTCGGTTGCGCACGCCTCGTCCAGGGCGTCCTCGATGACGGCGGCCAGCTCGTCCAGGCTGAGCTCGCTGTCCCCGCGCAGGTAGGGCACGCTGTGCCCGCCACCGATATTGAGCTCGGTGAGGATCACACCGTGATGCGCCCGAATATCGGCCATCGCGGCGATCATCCGGCGAATTGCTTCGCCGTACAGCGCCGGGTCGCTGACCTGTGAGCCGATATGACAGTGCAGTCCGATCAGGTCGAGAATCGGGTGGGCCAGCACGCGTCGTACCGCGTCCTCGGCCTGGCCCCCGGCGAGGCTGAACCCGAACTTCTGGTCGCTGATCCCCGTCGTGACCGCACGGTGTCCGTGGATATCGACATCGGGAGTCACCCGGACCAGCACCCGCTGGCGCCGACGAGCCAGGCCCGCCAGGTAGGCGATCTCGATGTCGGAGTCGACCACCACGCGCCCGACCCCGACGGCCACCGCGTCGCGCAGTTCGTCCGCGGACTTCGCGTTGCCGTGCAGGATGATGCGCATCGGGTCCACGCCTCCGGCCAGGGCAACGGCGAGTTCGCCGGGCGAGCAGACGTCGACGCCGAGTCCCTCCTCGCGCACCCAGCGCGCCACGGCCGTGGTCAGCAGTGACTTGCCCGCGTAGACCACCTCGACCTCGCGCAGCGCCCGACGGTAGCGGCGGGCGCGCTGCCGGAAGTCGGCTTCGTCGATCACATAGGCCGGGGTGCCGAACTCGTCGGCGATGTCTGTGACCGGTACCGCACCGATGCACAGCCGGCCCTGTTCGTCACAATCCGCGGTGATAGGCCAGATCGCCGGGTCGAATCTTCGAGGGGCGGCCTTGCCGATGGAAGGCAGCATGTCCAGCAACGTCATGCTTTCAAGCTGCAGCGAAATGGGGCCGGCGGCGACTTTCCTTACGAACTCTTGACGGCCCTCGGCCCTATCTTGACGATCTCCTCGCTGGACGGACACGTCGGGACTGGCCCTTAGAATGTCGGAATCATGACCGCACCGGGGACTGCATCTCCAGATACCCCGATCGCGGGGCTCGTCGAATTGGCGCTGAACGCACCAACTTTCCAACAGCTCATCGAGCGTGCCTGCGATCGACCCAGTGAATTGCCGTTGGTTGGCCCTGCCAACGCGCGGCTTTTCGTGGCCAGCGCACTGGCCCAGCAATGCCCGTTGCTGGTGGTGACTGCCACCGGCCGGGAGGCTGACGACCTGACCGCCGAGTTGCGAGGTGTGTTCGGTGACGCGGTGGCGGCCTTCCCCTCCTGGGAGACGTTGCCGCACGAGCGGCTTTCGCCCGGCATCGACACCGTCGGCACCCGGATGATGGTGCTGCGCCGGCTGGCTCATCCCGACGACGCCCGGTTGGGGCCGCCGTTACGGGTGGTGGTCACGGCCGTGCGCTCGTTGCTGCAGCCGATGGCGCCGCAACTCGGTATGCAGGAACCTTTGACGCTCACCGTCGGCGACGAGACTCCGTTCGAGGACGTCGCGGGCCGGTTGGTCGGGCTGGCGTACACCCGGGTGGACATGGTCGGCCGACGCGGCGAGTTCGCGGTGCGAGGCGGGATCCTGGATATCTTCACGCCGACCGCCGAGCATCCGGTTCGAGTCGAGTTCTGGGGCGACGAGATCACCGAGATGCGGATGTTCGCCGTTGCCGATCAGCGCTCGATTCCCGACATCGACGTCGACACGCTGCTCGCCGTCGCCTGCCGAGAGCTGCTGCTCACCGACGATGTCCGGGCCCGCGCGGCCGAGTTGGCCGGGCAGCATCCCCCGACCGAGAACACGGTCACCGGCAGCATCATCGACATGCTGGCAAAGCTTGCCGAGGGCATCCCGGTCGACGGGATGGAGGCGCTACTTCCGGTGCTGCGGCCAGACGATCACGCTTTGCTCACCGATCAGCTCGCCGACGGGACACCGGTATTGGTGTGTGATCCCGAGAAGGTGCGAACCAGGGCCGCCGACCTGATCAAGACCGGCCGCGAATTCCTGGAGGCGTCGTGGTCGGTCGCGGCCCTTGGCACCGACGCACCCATCGACATCGAACAACTCGGTGGCTCCGGTTTCGCGGAACTGGACGAAGTAAGGGCCTCGGCGGCCACGTCGGGTCATCCCTGGTGGACGCTTAGCCAGCTGTCCGACGAATCGGCCGTCGAACTGGACATCCGCGCGGCCCCGTCCGCGCGGGGGCATCAGCACGACATCGACGGGATCTTCGCGATGCTGCGCGCCCATGTAGCGACCGGCGGGTACGCCGCGATGATCGCGCCCGGCACCGGCACCGCGCATCGGTTCGTGGAGCGGCTGGCCGACTCGGACATCCCGGCGGCGATTCTGGAGGCGGGCGTCACGCCCGCGGCCGGCGTCGTCGGCGTGCTCAAGGGTCCGCTGCACGGCGGGGTCGTCATTCCCGGCGCCAACCTAGTCGTCATCACCGAAGCCGATCTGACCGGCAGCCGGGCCACCGCCGTCGAGGGCAAGCGGTTGGCGGCCAAGCGGCGCAACACCGTCGACCCGCTGGCACTGAATGCCGGCGACCTGGTGGTACACGATCAGCACGGCATCGGCCGGTTCGTGGAGATGGTGGAGCGCACCGTCGGCGGCGCCCGCCGCGAGTATCTGGTGCTGGAGTACGCATCGGCCAAGAGGGGCGGGGGTTCAGACAAGCTCTTCGTCCCGATGGACTCGCTGGACCAGCTGTCCCGCTATGTCGGCGGGCAGGCGCCGGCGCTGAGCAAGCTCGGCGGCAGCGACTGGACCAACACCAAGACCAAGGCCCGCCGCGCAGTCCGGGAGATCGCGGGCGAACTGGTGGCGCTCTACGCCAAACGTCAGGCCAGCCCGGGCCACGCGTTCGCCCCGGACACGCCCTGGCAGGCCGAGATGGAAGACGCCTTCGGTTTCACCGAGACCATCGACCAGCTCACCGCGATCACCGAAGTCAAGGCCGACATGGAGAAGTCCATCCCGATGGACAGGGTGATCTGCGGCGACGTCGGCTACGGCAAAACCGAGATCGCGGTGCGCGCGGCGTTCAAGGCCGTCCAGGACGGCAAGCAGGTCGCTGTGCTGGTGCCCACCACCCTGCTGGCCGACCAGCACCTGCAGACGTTCACCGACCGGATGGCCGGGTTCCCGGTGACCGTGAAGGGTCTGTCTCGTTTCACCGACCCCGCCGAGTCGCGCAAGGTTGTCGAGGGTATGGCCGACGGGTCGGTAGACATCGTGATCGGCACGCATCGGCTGCTGCAGACCGGGGTTCGGTGGAAGGACCTGGGCCTGGTGGTCGTCGACGAGGAGCAACGATTCGGCGTCGAGCACAAGGAACACATCAAGTCGTTGCGTACTCACGTCGATGTGCTGACCATGAGCGCCACCCCGATCCCGCGCACGCTGGAGATGAGCCTGGCCGGCATCCGTGAGATGTCGACCATCCTGACGCCGCCGGAAGAACGCTTTCCGGTGCTGACCTATGTGGGCCCGCACGACGACAAGCAGATCGCCGCGGCCCTGCGCCGCGAGCTACTGCGCGACGGCCAGGCCTTCTACGTGCACAACCGGGTCAGCTCGATCGACGCGACCGCCGCGCGAATCCGGCAGCTGATACCCGAAGCGCGGGTGGTGGTCGCGCACGGTCAGATGAACGAGGATCTGCTGGAAACCACCGTGCAGGGTTTCTGGAACCGCGAATACGACGTCCTGGTCTGCACCACGATCGTGGAAACCGGCCTGGACATCTCCAACGCCAACACGCTGATCGTGGAGCGCGCCGACACCTTCGGCCTCTCCCAACTGCACCAGTTGCGGGGCCGGGTCGGTCGCAGCCGGGAGCGTGGTTATGCCTACTTCCTGTACCCGCCGAGCGCGCCGCTGACCGAGACGGCCTATGACCGGTTGGCGACGATCGCCCAGAACAACGAGTTGGGTGCCGGCATGGCAGTGGCGATGAAGGACCTCGAGATCCGCGGCGCCGGCAACGTGCTCGGCGTCGAGCAGTCCGGTCACGTGGCCGGCGTCGGCTTCGATTTGTACGTACGACTGGTCGGTGAGGCGGTGGAGGCCTATCGAGCCGCTGCCGACGGTCAGACGGTGACCACGGCCGAGGAGCCCAAGGATGTGCGGATCGACCTTCCGGTCGACGCGCACCTGCCACCCGACTACATCGCCAGTGACCGGCTGCGGCTGGAAGGTTATCGACGCCTGGCCGCGGCCCAGGACGACGCCGCCGTCGGGTTCGTCGTGGAGGAACTGATCGACCGGTACGGCCCGCTGCCCGAGCCCGCCGAGCGACTGGTGGCGGTGGCGCGGCTGCGGCTGCTGTGCCGGGCCGCCGGCATCACCGAGGTCAGTGCAGCGACAGCGGCGACGGTGCGCGTGTCGCCGCTGACGCTGCCGGACTCCGCGCAGGTGCGACTTGCCCGGATCTATCCCGGAAGCCGCTACCGTCCGACCTCGTCCATGGTGCAGGTCCCGATTCCGCGCGCCGGCGGCATCGGCGCCGGACACATTCGCGATGTCGCGTTGGTGCAGATGGTGGCTGATCTGCTGACGGCGTTGGCGGGTAAACCGCAGCAAGATGTTGGTATAACGAACTCCGGATCCGTCACGTCGAGTAAGGAGCGGCAAAGCTGATGATTGTCGTCCTGGTCGACCCCCGCCGTCCCTCGCTAGTTCCGGTCGAAGCCCTTCAGTTGCTCGCCGGCCCGGTGCAGTACACCGAGGAGATGCCCATCGCGGTGCCTTGGTCGCTTCCCGACGCGCACCCGGCGCACATCGGAGATGACGCGCCGGTGCTGTTGTCCTCAGACCCGCAGCATCCCGCCGTCACCGCGAGGTTGGCCGCGGGCGCCCGGCTGATCTCGGCGCCCGAGCGGCAACGTGGCGAACGGTTGATCGAAGCCGTCGCGATGATGGACCACCTGCGCACCGCGGGGCCGTGGGAAAGTGAGCAGACCCACGACTCGCTGCGCAGATACCTGCTCGAGGAGACTTACGAACTGCTCGATGCCGTGCACAACGGCAGCGTCGACAACTGCGTGAAGAGCTCGGTGACCTACTGCTGCAGGTGCTTTTCCACGCCCGCATCGCCGAAGATGCGGCGTCGCTTCCATTCACCATTGACGACGTTGCCGACACCTTGATGCGCAAGCTCAGCAACCGTGTACCGGGAGTACTTGCGGGCGAGACGATTTCGCTTGAAGATCAGCTCGCGCAGTGGGAGGACGCGAAGGCGGCGGAAAGATCGCGCAAGTCGCGCTACTCGGTGATGGATGACGTACACACCGGTCAGCCGGCATTGGCGTTGGCGCAGAAGGTGATTCAACGCGTCCACCAGGCCGGCGTGCCAGCCGACCTCATTCCCGACGAACTCACCACGATTACACTGTTGGCCGCCGCCGATGCGGAAAACAACTTACGCGCAGCGGTTTTGGATTTTGTGGCGACGGTACGAAGCGTGGAGCGAGCGATCGCCGCCACACGTCGCGGCGAGAGCATCGCCGAGGAACTCGACATGACGCCGTTGGGCTTCGTCACCGAGGAGGAGTGGCGGATCCACTGGCCTGCCGATGCGTCGACCGAGGACGAGGAGTCCGACTCCGAGGAAGTCGCGGACCACGAACCGGCGGGGGCCCCCAAGGGTGCTGCCAAAGACGTCAGATCCAAGAAGCGCAAGGGTCGTCGATAACACCCAATGCGCGCCTCACACCGCCGACAGGCTAATTTGCCGAGTTTGCGGTGACTCAGAGCGTCTGCACATCAAGCGATCATCATAATGTTTGCGCAGGAGTCATTTCCGCAAGAAGAAGTAACAATCGCGGTAGCCACGAACGGTATCAGCGAATCATTCCGCCGCGGTGAGTGATGATGAATCGGTGTGCTGAAGGGCTTTTTCGGCGGGGCACTTAGCCAACCCATGGGACGATGACTGGGGCCGAAACTACGGAGAGGCCGCCTAGGGAGACTGACAGGGAGAGGTTGTGTCGCCGAGACGCTGGTTGCGCGCGGTCGCCGTGATAGGGGCGACCGCGATGCTGTTGGCGTCCAGTTGTACCTGGCAGCTGAGCCTGTTCATCCCGGAGGGAGTGCCTCCGCCGGCGGGTGATCCGGTGCCCCCGATCGACACCCACGCGACCGGGCGGCCTGCCGATCAATTGCGTTCGTGGGCCGAGGCGCGGGCGCCGGGCATGGAAATGCCCGTCGTAGCGCTGGAGGCCTACGCCTATGCCGCCCGGGTCGCCGAGGTGGAGAACCCGAAATGCCACATCGCCTGGACGACCCTGGCCGGTATCGGGCAGGTCGAGAGCCACAACGGCACCTACCGCGGCGCGACGATAGCGCCCAACGGGGACGTCAGGCCGCCCATTCGTGGTGTTCGACTCGACGGCACCGGCGGCAACCTGCGGATTGTGGACACCGATTCGGGCGCGCTGGACGGTGACGGCGGCTTGGAACGCGCGATGGGGCCGATGCAGTTCATTTCCGAGACATGGCGCTTGTACGGGGTGGATGCCAATAACGACGGTGTCGCCAGCCCGGACAACATTGACGATGCCGCGCTGTCGGCCGCCGGCTACTTGTGCTGGCGCGGAAAGGATCTGGCGACGCCGCGCGGTTGGATCACCGCGCTGCGGGCGTACAACAACTCCGGCGTGTATGCGCGGGCTGTCCGGGACTGGGCAACCGCCTATGCGGCGGGTCACCCGCTATAGAAAGATGAGTCGCTGACCGAGGCTTTAGGCTAAGAGCCTTCAGCGGGCCCAGACGCAAAGGAGAACCTAGTGCCGATTATCGAGCAGGTCGGAGCCCGCGAGATCCTCGACTCCCGCGGCAACCCGACCGTCGAGGTCGAAATCGCGCTGATCGACGGGACGTTCGCACGTGCCGCAGTGCCTTCCGGCGCGTCGACCGGGGAGCACGAGGCCGTCGAGTTGCGCGACGGTGGCGACCGCTACGGCGGCAAAGGGGTCAAGAAGGCGGTTCAGGCCGTCCTCGACGAGATCGGCCCCGCGGTGATCGGCCTCAACGCGGATGACCAGCGACTGGTTGACCAGGCATTGGTGGACCTGGACGGCACGCCCGACAAGTCCCGACTGGGAGCCAACGCCATCTTGGGCGTCTCGCTGGCCGTGGCCAAGTCAGCCGCGGACAGCGCCGCTCTGCCCCTCTTTCGGTACCTGGGCGGGCCTAACGCGCACATTCTGCCGGTGCCGATGCTGAACATCCTCAATGGCGGCGCCCACGCCGACACCGGAGTCGACGTCCAGGAGTTCATGGTGGCGCCGATCGGTGCGCCGAGCTTCCACGAGTCATTGCGCTGGGGCGCCGAGGTCTACCACGCGCTCAAGTCGGTGCTGAAGAAGGAAGGGTTGTCCACCGGTCTCGGCGACGAGGGCGGTTTCGCCCCCGACGTCGCCGGCACCACCGCGGCGCTGGACCTGATTCTGCGGGCCATCGAGTCGACCGGCCTGCAGGCCGGCTCCGATGTCGCCCTGGCCCTTGACGTCGCGGCCACCGAGTTTTACACCGACGGCACCGGTTACCGCTTCGAGGGCTCGACCCGCAGCGCCGCGGAGATGACCGACTTCTACGCCGGTCTGCTCGGCTCTTATCCGTTGGTGTCCATCGAAGACCCGCTGTCCGAGGACGATTGGGACGGTTGGGTGGCTTTGACGACGGCTATCGGAGACCGGGTGCAGATCGTGGGCGACGACCTTTTCGTCACCAATCCCGAACGCCTCGAGGAAGGTATCGAGCGGGGTGCGGCAAACGCGTTGCTGGTCAAGGTGAATCAGATCGGGACTTTGACCGAGACGCTCGACGCGGTCGCGCTGGCCCATCACAGCGGATACCGCACGATGATGAGTCACCGCAGTGGCGAGACGGAGGACACCACGATTGCCGACCTGGCGGTGGCCGTCGGCAGCGGTCAGATCAAGACCGGTGCCCCGGCCCGCAGTGAACGTGTCGCCAAGTACAACCAGTTGCTGCGCATCGAAGAGGCATTGGGTGACGCGGCTCGTTACGCCGGCGACCTGGCATTCCCCCGATTCGCACTGGACCCGAAATAAAGTAGCTTGCCCGCCAAGCCCGATCCGAAGCGTCGCTCCCCGGCATCCCGGCCGGGGAAGGCGGGCGACTCGGCGCGGGGCCGTCGCTCGGCGAGCTCAGCGAAGCCGGCCGGGAAGCCACTTTCCAAACCGGCATCCAAGCCCACCCAGACCGCACCCGACGAAACTCGCAACGCCGCACGCTCACTGCAGGAACATGTCGTCGAACCCATCAAGCGGTCGTTCACCGAATCCGTTGAGCAGCGGTCGGATCAACGGCTGGGTTTCACCGCGCGGCGAGCCGCGATCCTGGCTGCCGTGGTGTGTGTGCTGACACTCACCATCGCGGGTCCGGTCCGCACGTACTTTGCTCAGCGCACCGAGATGTCGCAACTTTCTGCGACCGAGGCCTCGTTACGCGGCCAGATCGCGGAGCTGGAGCAGCGCAAAGGTCAGTTGGGCGACCCGGCCTACATCGCCGCGCAGGCGCGTGAGCGCCTCGGCTTCGTGAAACCCGGAGACATCCCGTTCCAGGTGCAGCTTCCGCCGGGCACGGCGGCGGCCCCGCAGCCGGGAGGCGAGGTGGGCAGCCAGGCAAAGAATGACCCCTGGTACACCTCGCTCTGGCACACCATCGCCGACGCGCCGCATTTGCCACCTACTCACGCTCCGTCGCCCGAGCCGGAACCGGCTGGACCGGCCTCGCCGGGGTCGGTAGCACCCAACCCGACGGCTCCCGGTGGTTGATCCAGCTGATCTGGAGGCGGTGGCGCGTCAGCTCGGCCGCGAGCCTCGTGGGGTGTTGGAGATCGCTTATCGCTGTCCAAACGGTGAACCGGCCGTGGTCAAGACGGCGCCGAAACTTGCTGATGGAACGCCCTTTCCGACGTTGTACTACCTGACCCATCCGGTGCTCACCGCCGCCGCGAGCAGACTGGAGACCACCGGGCTGATGCGCGATATGACCGAGCGGTTGGGTGTTGATGAAGATCTGGCGGCCGCGTATCGACGGGCTCATGAGTCGTATCTGGCCGAGCGCGATGCGATCGAGCCACTGGGGACGACGTTTTCGGGTGGCGGCATGCCAGACCGGGTCAAGTGTCTGCACGTGCTGATCGCGCACTCGTTGGCAAAAGGCCCCGGCGTCAATCCCTTCGGGGACGAGACGCTGGCACTGTTGGCCGCTGAGTCGGGTACGGCGGGTTTGGTAGGGGGAGGCTGGTCATGACGCGGGTGGCTGGAATTGACTGCGGTACCAACTCGATTCGCTTGTTGATTGCCGACGTCGATGGTGATCGGTTGCGCGACGTGCATCGCGAGATGCGGATCGTCCGACTGGGGCAGGGAGTTGACGCGACCGGAGAGTTCGCGCCGGTGGCGATCGACCGCACGAAAGCCGCATTGGCGGATTACGCGGACTTGCTACAGCGGCATCGCGTCGAGCGGGTGCGGATGGTTGCCACGTCGGCAACCAGGGATGCCGCCAATCGTGAGGTGTTCTTTGCGATGACGGCGGATGTGCTGGGAAGGGTGATTCCCGGCTCGGTTGCCGAAGTGATCAGCGGCGCCGAGGAGGCCGAACTGTCGTTCCGCGGTGCTGTTGGTGAATTGGACAGTGCCGGTGCGCCTTTCGTTGTTGTTGACTTGGGTGGCGGTTCGACCGAGGTGGTGCTCGGCAAGGCCGCCAACGAGGTCGTGGCAAGCTACTCGGCGGACATCGGTTGTGTCCGGTTGACGGAACGGTGCCTGCACTCCGACCCGCCCTCACCCGCGGAAGTCTCCGCGGCGCGCGAGGTGGTGCGGGAGCGACTCGATGTCGCGCTACACGCGGTGCCCGTCGAAGGCGCCCGGACCTGGGTGGGACTGGCCGGAACAATGACCACGCTGTCGGCATTGGCTCACAATCTGACCGCGTATGACGCTGACGTCATTCATCTTTCGCGGGTGGGGCGCGAGGAGTTGTTAGCCGTCTGCGATCGGCTGATCGGTATGACCCGGGCTGAGCGTGCCGCGCTGGGGCCGATGCACGAGGGGCGGGTGGACGTGATCGGCGGCGGCGCGATCGTGGTGCAAGAGTTGGCGCGCGAACTGTACGAGCGGGCCGGTATCGAGCAACTGACGGTCAGTGAGCACGACATTCTGGACGGCATTGTGCTGTCGATCGCGGATTAGCTTCTTGCGCTAGGCAATTCACGCCTCGAAGCGGTAACCCATTCCCGATTCGGTCAGCAGGTGCTTGGGGTGCGCCGGGTCATCCTCGAGTTTGCGCCGTAGCTGCGCCAAATACACACGCAGATAATGGGTTTCGGTCGCGTATGCGGGACCCCACACCTCCTTGAGCAGTTCCTCGCGGCCGACCAACTTGCCGCGGTTGCGGACCAGCATCTCAAGCATGCCCCATTCGGTCGGCGTCAGATGAACCTCGGCGCCTCCTTTGGTGACCTTCTTGGCCGCCAGATCGACGGTGAATGAAGAAGTTTCGACGACGGGCTGGTCGACTTCTGATGCCGCGGCGTTGCGTCGCACCGCCGCCCGCAGCCTCGCCAGAAACTCATCCATGCCAAAGGGTTTCGTGACGTAGTCATCGGCACCGGCGTCCAGGGCCTGGACCTTGTCCGACGAATCGGTGCGGGCGGACAGCACGATCACCGGCGCGGACAGCCAACCGCGCAATCCGGCCAACACGTCGATACCCGAAATGTCCGGCAGTCCGAGGTCGAGTATCACCACGTCGGGCGGATGCTCGGCAGCGGCACGCAGCGCGCCGGCACCGGTTGATGCGGTGACCACCTCATAACCGCGCACGGTGAGGTTGATCCGCAACGCCCGCAGAATGTGCGGTTCGTCGTCGATCACCAACACGCGTGTCACGAGACCCCCTGCGGCGCGGCCAGATCCACCACCACGGTGAGTCCGCCGCCCGGGGTGTCGCCGGCCGTGATTCCACCGCCCATGGCTTCGATGAAACCGCGCGCCACCGACATCCCAAGCCCGACGCCGATGGTGTTGTCGTGATCACCCAGTCGTTGGAAGGACTCGAAGATCTGTTCCTCGGCACCGTGCGGGATACCCGGGCCCTCGTCGATGACGTTGATCAGCACCCGATCGCCGACCCGTCCGGCGTTGACCCGCACCACGCAATCAGGCGCGTAGCGCAGCGCGTTGTCGATTAGGTTCGCCAACACTCGTTCCAGCAGTCCTGAGTCAGCCATCACCACGGTGCCGCCGACGTCGACCTTCACCCGGTCAATGGCAGACCGGTAAAACCCGGTGGCGCCTTTGCCGATGCTGACCAGGGCGCGCTGCACCGCCTCTTCGAGGTACACCCGGACGGACTCCGGTCGGACCACACCGGCTGCCAGGCGCGACGAATCGAGCAGATTGCCCACCAACGCAGTGAGCTGATCGATGGATTCCTCGGTGCTCGCCAATAACTCGGCGGTGTCCTCGGGGGAGAACGCGACATCGCCGGTACGCAGACTGGACACCGCGACCTTGGCCGCCGCCAGCGGGGTGCGCAAGTCATGACTGACCGCGGAAAGCAGGGACCGCCGAAGCTCGTCGGCGCGCACGATCGCCTCAGCGCGACCAGCTTCTTCGGTGAGTTCACGCTGCCGGATCAATCCCGCGGCCTGCCTGGCCACCGCGCCCAGCACCCGTCGATCACGCGCCGACAGCCTGCGGCCGGCCATCAACATCCAGAACTCGTCGTCTCCCACCTCGATGGCGGTGTCGGCGGAATCGACTGCCGTGCAGGGATCCTTGCCGACCGAGGCGACCACCCGGTCGATGCCACCGACTTCGCGCAGCACGCAGACCGCGCGCTGCGAGTAGGTCTCGCGGACTCGTTCGAGCAGTGTCTCGAGATCCGCGCCGCGCAGCACCGATCCCGCGAAGAGGGTCAGCAGTTCGGCCTCCTGCGAGGCGAGGCGGGCTTCGCGGGCGCGTTTGGCGGCACCGTCGACCAGGACCGCGACCGCTACCGCGATCAGCAGCAGCACCAGTTGGGTAACGGCGTTGTTCGGCTCGGCGATGGTGAAGCTGTGCCGGGGAGTGATGAGGAAGTAGTTCAGCAGCAACCCCGACAGCACGGCCGAAAGTGCAGCGGGCGCAACACCTCCCAGTAGGCCCACCAACAGCACGCCGACAAAGAACAGGGCACTTTCGCCGCCGTTGTCCAGGTACCGGTCCAACAGTCGCACCGTGACGCCGCAGATGAGCGACGGCACAACGAAGGCCGCCACCCAGGATGCCGCCCGCCGCTCTCGAGGTGAAACTGACGCGGCCCGGATTCCGCGCTTGGACTCCTCGTGGGTGACCATGTGCACGTCGATCTTGCCGGACCGCTCGACAATCGCCGGGCCGATGCCTTCCTCGAAGATGCGTGCCCACCGATTGCGCCGAGATGTACCGATCACCAGTTGAGTTGCGTTGATCTCGCGGGCGAAATCCAGCAGTGCCCGCGGCACGTCGTCGCCGAGCACGGTGTGTAACGAGGCATCGAGACTGCCCGCGAGTTCACGCAGCTTGGCCATCCGGCCCTCGGACAGTCCGGCCAGTCCGTCCCCGCGCACCACATGGACGACCATCAATTCGGCACTGGATTTCGAGGCGATACGCGATGCGCGTCGCACCAGCGTCTCTGATTCGGCGCCACCGGTGACGGCGACGACGACGCGCTCGCGGGTTTCCCACATATCGGTGATCTTGTTTTCCGCGCGGTACTTGGCCAGCGCGGTGTCGACCTGATCGGCCAGCCAGAGCAATGCCAATTCCCTTAGCGCGGTGAGGTTTCCACGCCGGAAGTAGTTGGACAGTGCCGCGTCGATCTTGTCCGACCGGTAGACGTTGCCGTGAGAAAGCCTGCGCCGCAGCGCTTCCGGTGTGATGTCGATGAGCTCGACCTGCGCCGCCTGCCGTACGATCGAATCCGGTACCGTCTCCTGCTGCTCGATACCCGTGATCTGGGCAACCACGTCGTTCAGGCTTTCCAGATGCTGGACGTTGACGGTCGAAATCACGGCGATCCCGGCGTCGAGCAGCTCCTCGACGTCCTGCCAGCGCTTACGGTTGGTGCTGCCCGGGGTGTTGGTGTGGGCCAACTCGTCGACCAGCACCACCTGCGGCTTGCGCGCCAGTACCGCGGCTACGTCGAGTTCGGCGAAGCTGCCACCGCGATAGAGGACGTGACGCGGGGGGATGACCTCGATGCCCTCCAGCATCTCAGCGGTTTTCGCGCGACCGTGGGTCTCCACCACCGCCGCCACCACATCAGTGCCGCGGTCCAACCGTCGGTGCGCCTCGCCGAGCATCGCGAACGTTTTGCCGACGCCAGGGGCTGCGCCGAGGTAGATGCGCAGCTCCCCGCGTTTGCGGCGGTGCTCCGCCAGGCCGGGCTCGCTCACCTCACTATCATCCACTCGAAGCGCTAATTCGTGATCGGATACCGGTGGTCGAGGTCCAGGTTGAGTTCCAGCACGTTGACGGCTGGGTCACCGAATATGCCGAGGATGCGCCCAGATTGATTTGCCTGCACGACCGCACGGATTTGATCGGGACTGACATGGCGGGCCTTGGCCACCCGAGGGATCTGCAGGTCGGCATAGGCCGGTGAGATGTCGGGGTCCAGTCCGCTGGCACTGGCCGTGACAGCATCGGCCGGCACCCGCGGATTGTCCGAGGCAGCGCCCCGCACCGGCACGATCAGCCCGTTCGAGTAATCCTCGCCGAACTTTGCACACTCGACCCGCACGCCGCGGTAGAAGTCCAGAAAGGTCTGCGACGTGCTTGCGCATGGCTCGTTGATACTGACCACCCGGGTCGGTCGGACGACGGTGCCGCGCGCATCGCGCTCGCCGATCACCGACAACACCGCCCCGACACCGCCGCCGGTGCAGAACGGGCGTGCCGCGTCCGCGGGGCTCAGGCCTTCGAGCGTGGCGACAGCCAGGCTGCGCGAGCACACCAACGTAAGCAGGCTCGCTTTGAAGCCGGCGTCGGCCGGACTGGATCCGGTGGCCAGCTTGGCGGGATCACCGGGCGTGTCCACGACACTTTCCGGACCCAGATTGCTGCCGCCGCTCGACATCGGGTCGTATCCGGCGCCCGCTGCCGACGGCCTGCTCTGGAAATATCGGGGCAGCGCGTTGCCGGCGGAATCGGTGAACTGCTGGCCGATCAGCTTGCTGCCGACCGGCTTGCCGCCGGCGGTGAGGATCGAGCCTTCGGCTCGCTCGTGCAGACCCGGAATCAGTGCCACCAGCCAGATCAGCAGTGGGTAGCCGAATCCGAGGATCAGGGTGAAGACGAGCAGTGCGCGCGCCGCCGCCCCGTACTGGCGAACCGTATTCGCAATTTTCATCTAGGCCATCCCAGGAAGAAGTTGAACCAGCAGGTCAATGAGTTTGATGCCGATGAACGGCGCGATGATGCCGCCCAGCCCGTATCGATAGAGGTTGCGGCTGAGCAGCTTTGAGGCACGACTCGGCGTGTACCGGACCCCCCGCAGCGCCAACGGAATCAGCGCGACGATCACGACCGCGTTGAAGATCACTGCCGACAGGATCGCTGACTCCGGACTGTGCAGACGCATCACATTGAGCAGGTCCAGGCCGGGGAACAGCGCCACGAACATCGCCGGAATGATCGCGAAATACTTGGCGATGTCGTTGGCGATCGAGAACGTGGTCAGGGCCCCACGGGTGATCAACAGTTGCTTGCCGATTTCGACGATCTCGATCAGTTTGGTGGGGTCTGAGTCCAAATCGACCATGTTTCCAGCCTCTTTGGCCGCAGCGGTGCCGGTGTTCATCGCCACCCCGACGTCGGCTTGGGCCAGCGCCGGTGCGTCATTGGTGCCGTCACCGGTCATGGCCACCAGACGACCGCCTTGCTGCTCTCGCTTGATCAGCATCATCTTGTCTTCGGGCGTGGCCTCGGCGAGGAAGTCGTCCACCCCCGCCTCCTCGGCGATTGCCTTGGCGGTCAACGGGTTGTCGCCGGTGATCATGACGGTTCGGATGCCCATCAGGCGCATCGCGTTGAAGCGGTCGCGCATCCCCTGCTTCACCACGTCCTTGAGGTGGATGACGCCCAGAACTTTGGCGTGACCGGATTCGCTGACCTGGCCGACCACCAGTGGCGTGCCGCCCGCGGCGGAGATGCCGTCGACGATGTCGCCGAATTCGGCGGGAACGGTGCCGCCGTGACCGCGGATCCATTCGGCCACCGAACTTGCTGCGCCCTTGCGCAATTGGCGCCCGTCGACGTCGACACCCGACATCCGCGTCGTCGCGCTGAATGCGACCCAGGACGCGTTGGCCAGTTCCCCAGGTGTCCGCGCCCGCAGACCGTAGGCCGCTTTAGCGTAGACGACGATGGAGCGCCCTTCCGGGGTTTCGTCGGCCAAGCTGGCCAACTGTGCTGCGTCAGCCAGAGCGCCATCGGTCACGCCGGCGACCGGAATGAATTCCGACGCTTCCCGATTGCCGAGCGTGATGGTTCCGGTCTTGTCCAATAGCAGGGTGTTGACGTCGCCGGCGGCCTCGACGGCCCGGCCCGACATGGCCAGCACGTTACGTTGCACCAGACGGTCCATGCCGGCGATGCCGATCGCGGACAGCAGCGCACCGATGGTGGTGGGGATCAAGCAGACCAGCAGTGCGACCAGGACGATTCCGCTGATGCCGTCGGTGCCCAGGGCCTGGGTATCCGGCACTCCCGGGTTGTTGACCTTGGAGTAGATGGCCAGCGGCTGCAAGGTGGCCACCGCAAACACGAAGATGATGGTGAGTGCGGCGAGCAGGATGTTCAGCGCTATCTCGTTGGGAGTCTTCTGCCGGTTCGCGCCTTCGACGAGTGCGATCATCCGGTCCACGAAGCTCTCACCCGGCTTCTGGGTGATCTGCACGACGATGCGGTCGGACAGCACCGTCGTTCCGCCGGTCACCGCCGAGCGGTCGCCGCCGGATTCTCGGATGACCGGCGCGGATTCGCCGGTGATCGCTGACTCGTCAACCGAGGCAATGCCTTCCACCACATCGCCGTCGCCAGGGATGACCTCCCCGGCGGTGACGACCACGAGGTCGCCCTGCTGCAGCAACGGTGCCGCTACTTCTTCGTATGAGCCGGGTGTCCCGGGTGTCCAGTTCCTGAGGCGGTGCGCAACGGTGTCCGCCTTGGATTTGCGCAGCGTATCGGCCTGGGCCTTGCCGCGTCCTTCGGCCACCGCTTCAGCAAGGTTGGCGAAAAGCACTGTCAGCCATAGCCAGAACACGGTCATCCAGCTGAACCAGGTTTCGTCGCCGAAGGCCAGCACGGTCGACCAGACGGCGCCGATCTCGACGATGAACATCACCGGGTTGCGCCACAAGGTGCGCGGATCCAGTTTGCGCAGCGCGTCTGGTAGCGACTTCAACAGCAGGGACGGATCGAGTAGACCGCCCTGCAGTTTCTCGCCGGGAGCGTGCGCCTTCTGCCGGCGTACGGTTGGTTTCGGGGAAATCGTTGAGGTAGAAACTATTTCTTTCGTGGGCACGTCAGTGAATCCCTTCTGCGAGCGGTCCTAGCGCCAGCGCGGGTAGGAAGGTGAGGGCGACCAGAATGACCGTCACACCGACCACCAGACCGACGAATTGTGGCCTGTGCGTGGGCAGCGTGCCGCTCGACTCGGGTGTGGCACCCTGTCGAGCCAGCGAACCAGCCAGTGCGAGAACAAGAATGATTGGCAGGAAGCGGCCGAAGAGCATCGCCAAACCCAAAGCGGTGTTCCACCAGACCGTGTTGGCCGACAGACCGGCAAACGCGGAGCCGTTGTTGTTCGCCGCAGAGGTGAACGCATACAGCACTTCAGACAAGCCGTGTGGACCGCTGTTGGCCATGCCGGCCCGCTCGCCCGGCATCGCTATCGCGACCGCGGTGCCGACCAGCACGATCAGCGGCGTCACCAGGAAATAGCTTGCGGCAAGCTTCATTTCGCGCGGCGTGATCTTCTTGCCGAGGTACTCCGGCGTCCGGCCGACCATCAGGCCGGCAACGAACACCGTGATGACGGCCAGGATCAAGATGCCGTACAGGCCCGATCCGGTGCCACCGGGCGCGACTTCGCCGAGTTGCATGTTGAACATGGTCATCAGCCCGCCGAGGCTGGTGTAGGAGTCGTGCGTGGAGTCGACCGCGCCGGTGGACGTCAGCGTGGTTGCGTCGGCGAAGATCGCGGAATCGCCAACTCCAAAACGCTGTTCGACGCCTTCGCTCGCGGCGCCGACCGCAGTCGGGACGGTGCCATGGTGCTGCATCTGGAATGTCATCATCAGGGTGACGCTGCCCAAGGCCAACGCGCTGACGATCGCGGCGATCGCGTAACCCTGCTTCTTGCTACCCACCATGCGGCCAAAAGTGCGAGGCAGCGAGAAACTGATGACCAGGAGCAAGAAAATCTCGATCCAGTTGGTCCACGAGGTCGGATTCTCGAACGGGTGCGCGGAGTTGGCGTTATAGAAGCCGCCTCCGTTGGTTCCGAGTTCCTTGATCGCTTCCTGGCTGGCGACGGGACCTCCGGTGATCGTCTGTGGTGTGCCGGCCAGCGTGCTGACGACCTGGTCGTGCAGATGAAAATTCTGGATGGCGCCGCCGGCGATCAGAACAATCGCGCCGAGTATCGAGATCGGCAGCAGGATCCGCAGCGTGCCCCGGGTCAGGTCCACCCAGAAGTTCCCGAGTTCGCCAGTGCGGTGCCGGACGAACCCGCGGACCAGAGCCACAGCCACGGCCATGCCGACCGCCGCGGACACGAAGTTCTGCACCGCCAGACCGGCCATCTGCACAAGGTGGCCCTGGGTGGACTCGCCCGAGTAGGCCTGCCAGTTGGTATTGGTGACGAAGCTGACTGCCGTGTTCCAGGCCAGCGATGGCGTCATGTGGGTCGCCGGGTCGGAAAGGTGCAGGGGCAACGTGCCCTGCACCAGTTGGAGCAGGAACAGAAATATGACGCTGACGGCTGAAAACGCCAGCACGCTGCGCGCATACGCCGCCCACGTCTGTTCGGCCGCCGGGTCGGCGCCGATCGCTCGATAGATGAACCGCTCGGTGCGGGAATGCTTTTCGGAGGTGTACACCCGGAACATGTAGTCGCCCAACGGCACATGGACGGCCACCAGCGCGACCACCAGTAACGCGAGGAACAGGATAGCGGCGGTGTTGGTGCTCATCAGAACCTTTCCGGATACAGAAGGGCTGCAACGAGCAACAGCGCGACGAGGACGGCCAGGGCCAGGCCGATGCTGTTAGCGGCGCTCACAATGCGAACTTCAGCAGTGCGCCGAGCGCGGCAAAGATGACCACGGTCAGCACCAGGTAAATGACGACGGACATGAGATCCTTGATCGTTTCGCAGGCAACAACGCACCCGCACAAAGAGGGACGAGGTCGACGCTAAGCGCGGCCGAAGACTGCCAGCCGCCGCGTTAACGGTTTCTTTACGGCCTCAGCCGCGACCTTTACGGGTTGCTGCGGTCCTGATCAGGCCGGTGAAGAGGCTTAATCCAATCGTCACGGCCGCGCTTTCGATCGGCGACTAGGAAGCTTCCGTCGGTTCGATCATCGGCAGCCGCACCCGAAAGACCGTCAGGCCATTCGCGGAATCGGCCGAGACCGCGCCTCGGTGCGCCTTGACGATCGAGCTGACGATTGCCAGGCCCAGCCCGTGCCCGGACCCGTTGGACCGCGCCTTATCGGCGCGCACGAAGCGCTCAAATAGATGCGGAAGGACCGCCGGGTCGATGTCCGGGCCGTCATTGCTGACGCTCAGCTCGGCGTACGGGGCGTTCGGGCCGTGGCGATGGGAGATGATCCGGGTGGTCACCGTGACGCCTGGGGGAGTGTGCACAAAGGCGTTGGTGAGGATATTGCTGACGAGTTGGTGCAGACGGGCGCGATCCCCATTGACCCAGACGGGCGCGTTGGGCAGCTTCTTGACCCAGTTGTGCGTCGGTGCCGCCACCGCCCGGTCGTTCACCGCGTTGATGACGAGGTCGGTCAGGTCGAGGTCGTCGGTTTGCAGGTCCTCGCCTTCACCAAGCCGGGAGAGCAGCAGCAACTCGTCCACCAGCGATGCCATCCGGCGTGCCTCTGACTCGATGCGCGCCAGCGCGTACTCGGTTGTCGGAGGCAGATCCGAACTGTCCTGACGGGTCAGCTCCGCGTAGCCCTGAATGGCCGCGAGCGGGGTGCGCAGCTCATGACTGGCGTCGGTGATGAATTGGCGCATCCGCAGGTCGGATTCGACGCGATGCGCCAGCGCGCTGTCGACGTTGTCGAGCAACTTGTTGAGGGTCTGCCCGACGATTCCGACTTCGTTGTCGGGGTCGGTGTCCTCGGGACGAACTCGCACCTTGATCTGATGTTGGTCGCCGACGAGCGGCATAGCGGCCACCTCGGCTGCAGTCGCCGCGACTCGGTGCAGGGGGCGCAGCGCATAGCCCACTACCCAAGCGGTGATTGCTGCGGTGATCACCAATGCGGTCGCGACCAGTGCGATGGTGGTGAGCTGTTTGCGGGCGATGATGCGCTCGGCAATGGTCAGCGACACCCCGACCATCAGCCGGTCGGATCCGACGCCCCGGCTGTCCACCTGGTGGGCGCCCAAGCTGCCGAGGTTCTCGACATGAGACGCGCGGTCAGTCCACGATTGAGATTCGATGGCGCGGATGACGTCGGGTGGCGCGGGCCGTGGTTCGTCCTCGGAGAAAACGGCGGAAGCGATGACCTTCCCGTCGTGAATCACCGCGATGAGGTTGCCCGGGGTCTGTCCGGTGAACTCCAGCAGCGCCTGGGACAACGGCGGGATGCCGGTGTGGATCGAGGTGTGTTCGCCCCTGAGATACCGGTCGTAGGCATGGTTGAACGCGTGCATGGATTCCGCGACTTCGGCGTCGTTCATCGCGGTGACATAGCCGCGCAGGCTCAGCACCGAGACGGCGCCTACGGTCACCAGCACCAGGGTCACCACGATCAGGACGCCCAGCAGCAGTTGCTTGCGCAGAGAACGGGGGAGCCACCGCGGCGTGTTGCGGACTCGGACCTCCGTCATACCGAACTCATTCGGGTGGTCGGAGCATGTATCCAATTCCGCGCACTGTATGGATCATCGGCTCTCTATCAGCGTCGATCTTCTTCCTCAAATAGGAAATGTACAGGTCGACGATGCTGGTGCGTCCGGCGAAGTCGTAGTTCCAGACGCGGTCGAGGATCTCGGTGCGGCTCAGTGCGCGCCGCGGGTTGCGCATCAGGAACCGCAGCAACTCGAACTCGGTCGACGACAGAGACATCGGTGTACCGCCACGCGTCACCTCGCGGCTCGCCGCGTCGAGCTTGAGGTCGCCCACCTTCAGCGACTCGTCGGCAGGCGGTGCGAGGTGGCTGGACCGGCGGAGCAGACCACGCAGCCGGGCAACCAACTCTTCCAGGCTGAACGGCTTGGTCATGTAGTCGTCGGCGCCGGCGGTCAAGCCCGTCACCCGGTCCATCACCGAGTCACGCGCGGTGAGAAACAGGGTGGGCGTGTACGTGTCCGATTCGCGGACGCGCTGCAAAATCTGCAGACCGTCAACGTCGGGAAGCATGATGTCGAGGACGAGCACGTCGGGACTGATTCTGTCGAACTTGGCGATGGCTTCTCGCCCGTTGTGGGCGATCTCGACATCCCAGCCCTCGTAGTGCAACGCCATCTTGACCAAGTTGGTCAGGGCCGGTTCATCGTCCACCAGCAACACACGAATTGGTGAACCATCGGCGCGATTGATTCGAGGAAGCTGCCCTAGAATTGCCTGGCGCGGACGTTGACTGCGGTTGTATCCCGTCATTGTCGTCATGTTCACGAATTCTTTCAATCACATATCCGCTTGTCACGGTGTTCATAGACTACTCAAATGTGACATTAGCCCCCGGCCGAGCCTGGCTGCGGGGCGAGTGTCGGTTGAGTAGGCATCGCCGCGGCGCGGCGGATGTGGAGATCGTCGCCAAAGCCATTGGCGCGCAAGGCAATTAATAGGCAACGATAAATGCATCGGTGCGGGTGTCGCGTCAAAAGGGCCATCGCGAACGATTTTCGCTGCTCGTGTGGTGTGGGCAAATCGTGTGATCGGCTCGGCGGTGACGCTCTCGACGGTACACCGCGCGGAAATCACTGATTTTCAACATTTTTGACAGCAACGGTCGCGGGCACATCCCCTTGGCGGTCCCCGTTGCCCCCAGGCGCGTGGTGGGAACCCGTGGGCGCGGGCCCTGCTGTGTGGTGGTCAGGCGGGCGTCCAGGCCACGGTGCGACGGTCATGATCGTCGCGTCGCGGCCCGTGACGCCGGCCCTGAGTCGGGGTGAGCCTTCACGAACTCGCCGCGCGACAGGCGGCGGGAAATTCTGTTCGCCGGAGAATCAGGCCAATTATTGCCGCGCGGGTGCCGCGGCCTGCGCGGGCAAACTATCGATCACGTCAATAGTCGTTAAAACAAGAATGGCCGCACACCTCGCGGTGTGCGGCCACCCTGTGACTTCGGGCCTGGTTTGTCAGGCCTTGCTGTCAGGCGTTCGATCAGGCCCAGCTGGACCCGACGGCGCTGTCGGTCTGCGCCATGTTGTTGCCGGCCGACTGAACCTTCTGGCCGTGCTGGTTGGCCTGCTCGTAGATCACCTGGAAGTTGCGACCCAACTGGGCGATGAACTCCTGGCAAGCAACCGAACCGGCGCCGCCCCAGAAGTCACCGGCAGCCAGCACATCGCGAACGATGGACTGGTGCTCGGCCTCCAAGGAAGCGGCCTGAGCGCGAATCAGCGCGCCGTGAGCGTCGACGTCGCCGAACTGGTAATTAATGGTCATAGAAGTGCTCTCCTAACTTGAAAGATTGGGCAGCTAGAACTAGCTGCTGAGGGTCTGCTGGGCGGCCTGCTCTTGCTGCTCGTAGTTGTTCGCGTCACGGACGAGTCCGTCACGAACGCCGTGGAGCATGTTCACGATGTTGCGGAAGGCCTGGTTCATCTGGCCCATGGTGTCGAGCGAGGTCGCCTGAGCCTGACCACTCCAGCCGGCGCCGGCGATGTTCTGCGAGGACGCCCACATGCGACGGGCCTCGTCCTCGACGGTCTGAGCGTGGGTCTCAAAGCGGCCCGCCATCGCACGCATCTCGTGCGGGTCGGTCATAAAACGTGAAGCCATGTTTCGTGTCTCCTTATCTCGAGTTTCAAACGGGGTGATGCAGTCTTGCTGTAACGATCGTTGACGACATCCGTCGACGCCATAGGTTACGGCTTGACGGTCTATTCCTGAACACAAACGAGCGAAATGTTTCGCTTTTTTCGTGCCGGTCTTCGGTTTTCTAGACGACGACCTGCTTGGGCATGACGATCGGCTTGAAACCGTACCGCGGTCCGGCGTACGCACCGGCACCCTTGGCGGCCGAAGCCATGCCTGGCATACCGGCCATCATTCCCGGTGCCGCTGCTTCCTCGGAGACGGTCCAGCCGCTGCCTGCCAGCGCCGTTCCGGCGGTCGCCGACACCGGCGCCGTACCAGCCCAGCTGGCCGGAACCGAGAGGCTGCCGACCAGAGATGCCTCGCCCATGGCGGCCCCCCCGACTGCTTCCTCCGCGCCGGTGAGTCCGGCTGCCGCCGCGGCTGCGGGAGCTGCAGCAGCTTCGGCCGCTGACGCTGCCGCCGCCGCGATGTTGGAGTCGATGGTGTGTGCGGCGAAGATGCCGTTCGGGATGGCGGCGAACATGAACCACGAGCCCGTGACACCGACCTGCTGGATGCCGTTGAACAGCAGCGGCGTGCCCAGGAGGCCGTCCAGCGAGGTCAGCAGGTTCTGAACGTCAGTCGGCAGAGCGTTGAAAAGGCCGGTGCCGATGGACGATGTTCCCAGGCTGAGGTTCTCCAGCTCGGTCTGCAGACCGGTGACGATGTCACCCAGCGAGGCGGCGGGTCCCACGGCTTGGGCGGCGGCGACGGCCGAGGCTTGCGCGCCCGCCCCACCCGGGTTGGTGGTGGGTGTCGCCGGCGTCAGCGGCTCGAGGACCGCGGCAACGGCTGCGGCGGCCTGGTAACCGGCCATCGCGGTGGCATCTTGCACCCAGAATGCGGCGTACTCGGCCTCGTTGGCCATGATCGCCGGGGTGTTGATGCCCAGGAAGTTCGTGGCCACGAGTGCGGCCAGCGTCGCCCTGTTGGCCGCGATGACCGGCGGTGGCACCGTCGCCGAGAACGCGGCCTCGTATGCGGCGACCGACGCTGTGGCTTGGATGCCCGCCTGCTCCGCTGCCGCCGCGGTGGTGGTCAGCCAGCTGACGAACGGCTGGGCTGCTGCGGCGGCTGCGGCTGAGCCTGCTCCGGTCCACTGCTCGGTGGTCAGTTCGGTGATGATCGATTCATATTGAGTCGCTGTGGTGCTCAGCTCAGCGGCCAGATTGTTCCACGTCGTCGCGGCGGCCATGAGCGGGCCGGCGCCGGCGCCGCTGTACATGAGGCCGGAGTTGATCTCGGGCGGGAAGGCTGCAAAAGACATTTTCTATCCGTTCCTTGGCTTCTTTTGGCTTCTGGTTGTTAGGTGGTCGGTGCCGGGGTTTAGACGCTCACCGGCTTCGGCATGACGATCGGCTTGACGCCGTAGCGAGGCGCACCGAAGCCGGCGCTGTTGCGCGCGGCCGAGGCCATTCCCGGTACGCCGGGGTAGAAGCCATTGGCGCTGGTAGCCGGTGCTGCCGAAGTCCAGCCGGAGCCGGCAAGTGCGCTCGGGCCAGTGCTCGACACGAGAGTGGCACCCGAGGCCCAGCTGGGCGGCGCTGACATGGCGCCGACCAGAGTTGACGTACCGACGCTGGCCGCGACTGGACCGCCGCCGCCGACCGCGCTGGTCAGCCCGCCCTCGATGGCCGCGCCCTCGATTGCCGCGTCGGCGGACAGTTCCGCGGGGACGCCGTAACCCTCAGGCATCAGGCCACCGCTGGTCAGACCGAGCATGTTCGACGAGGCCGAGGCGAAGTTACCGATCTCGTAGCTGCCGACGTTGGCCATGTTGCCCGACAGGCTGAATGGCTGGCCGCCGAAGCTGGTGACCGGGCCGCCGAGCAGCGTGGCGAGTTGGGTGATGGCCTCGTCGATCGTGGTCGGCGCCGCAGAAGGTGCAGCCGCCGCAGAGGACGCGCCGTCGGCCAACACCGCCGATGCCGCGTTGGCGGCCTCGGACTGCTCGTAAGTTCCGCTGCTCAGCCCGAGGGTCTGCACGAACTGCTCTTGGATCGTCTGTGCTTCGGCGGCGAACTGCTGGTAGAGCGCGCCATAAGCCGTGAAGATGCCGGACTGAATGATCGACACCTGGTCCGCGGCCGCCGGGGCAATGGCGGTCGTCGAGGCGGCGGCACCGGCATTCTGCGCTGCCAAGGCGCTGCCTATCGCGCTCAGCTGCGCCGCCGCAGCGGCCAGTTCTTGTGGCACTGCTGACAGAAACGACATTTTTGCTCCTTATATGTGGAAACCTGCTGGCCCCGGTCCCCGGGTCAGCCTGAGTGTTTGCATAACGGCCCCTGTGCGTTGGCGTAACGCTAACCAGCCATGGCTCAACAGTCCTTGCCGAACAGCGCCGGGTGACGGACGTTTACGGCGTCTTAACGCTGGCGCAAGCACTTTTAACAAGCTTCTGGCGGGCGACACGGATGTGTCATATGGTCCCAGGCGGACTGAATCCTCTTAGGGCGAGCGGCGCGCGATCATACTCAACTCATACGGGGAATGCACACCGGCGTAAATTCGAGGCCCGGGCGCCCCGAACTCGTTGTCAGCGCGCTAGATTCGCCGCCGGGCCCCCATAGCCCAATTGGCAGAGGCAGCGGACTTAAAATCCGCCAAGTGTCGGTTCGAGTCCGACTGGGGGCACTGAGAAGATGCTGGTAGAGGCTATTTCAAGCGGGCTGAACGGTTCGGCGAGGCTTCCCGTTGCGGTATCGACGTGGCGAGCGGCGGGCCGACGCGATGGCTATGGGGCCAATCTCCGGCGACATCTTCAAATGAAATTCAAAATCCGATGGCTCTACCAGCGGTTTCGGGTCCGGATTGACGGCGGCGACCAGCTGACACAGCTCATTCATAGACAAGCTACATAAGTTGGGAAACGTCGGGGGGCAATGTTCCAACGAGTTTTACAGAGGAAGTGGGGGACATGAATATTAAGCAACTTGCCGCATCAGCAACCCTCGCCGGTGCTCTTTGCGCAGCAGCATTAGGTATTGGCACGGGCGTGGCAAACGCCGATCCAGGAGGGCCCGGAGGTCCGGGTGGTGGCCATGGCGCGCCGCCCGCACCCGGCGGTGGCGGTAACCCGCCCGGCGCCCACGGGGCGCCGTCGCCCGGAAACAACATGGGTGGCCCTGGCGGTCCCGCTCCCCAGGGCCGCGGTGGACCCGGTGGTCCCGGAGGCGGGCCCCAAGACCGTGGCCCGGGCGGACCCGGTGGTCCCGGAGGCGGGCCCCAAGACCGTGGCCCAGGCGGACCCGGTGGTCCCGGCGGACCTGGCGGTCCCGGCTCACCGTGGCGCGGGGACGGCCAGCGTGGCTACTTCCACGGAGCCCCCTGGGGTGACGGGGCCGCGCCCTGGGGATACGGCGCGCCGCCGCGGCCAGTCTGGGGCGGACCGATCCCGGGACCTGGCGGCCCGTGGGTAGGTGGCCCGATCAACTACTACGGCTACCAGGAAACGCCGTACTGGAACCCCGGGTTCAACCAGTTTGGTTTCGACTTCTTCGGCGTCTGGATCCCGCTGTAAAGATGTGACGACTCCTCAACGTGGCGCCCGCTTGGCCTCTCGGCCGGGCGGGCGTTCGCGTGGGTTCAATTAAGGCATGTCGCTGTCGGGGTCCGGTGGCTATGGCAGCCCATTCAGCGGACGGTCGGCTTCAGCACTTCTTCACCGGGAGTTGCAGGTAGGAGGAGTTTGCGCCGCCGGTGTGTATGACGTGTTGCCCACTATTGGCGCCGGCGTACTCGCTGATCGCGGGCATCAGGGTTCCCAGGATGTTCCGGCCGCTGATGATGAAGCGGAGCTG
Organism: Mycobacterium sp. IDUB_37; assembly: GCF_055419245.1. Taxonomy (NCBI): domain Bacteria; kingdom Bacillati; phylum Actinomycetota; class Actinomycetes; order Mycobacteriales; family Mycobacteriaceae; genus Mycobacterium; species Mycobacterium sp. IDUB_37. The sequence goes on from NZ_JBVAXG010000002.1 coordinate 607,741, forward strand.
TTCACCGGGGTGGAACGCGAGGCCGATCGGCAACAGGTCGATTTCGATGTCGACGATCTCGCCTGGTGAGAGCTTCTCGGTCCGGTCGAAGCTGTGCGCGGGAACGTCGTCGGTCGACAGCGCGCTGTCGAGGTGGCGAGCGGACACGCGCAACCGCCCGTCCGAGCCCTTATATCGCAGGATGCTGGCACCGTGATCGGTGAGGTCGTGAATGGTCGCGCTCTGGTTGGGCACGGTGAACTGCTGCAGGGGCGTGCCGTATGCATCGAGCTTTTGCACGAGCACGAACAGGTCCATGTCGTCGGCGCCTCGTGCTTCGACCCACAGATGTGCCTTCGGATAGCCGACCATGAGCGTCTCCTGGTCGAACCGCACGATGAACGACACTGCGTTCGGGTTCGATCCGACGTCATAGGCTGCCGTCGCTTCATCGGTCGGCGCATCGGTGGTCAACGTGCGTGAGATGCCGTCGAGGTAGTACCTCGTTGGCGTGACGCCTTCCGGAGGGAACTCATCCGCGGCGACGCCGACCTGATCGCCGCCCTCGAGGTCAAGGACCGAGTAGCGAACGCGGGGCGTCAGCTCCCACCCGTTGTCTTCGCCTTTGAGGTAGTGGTCGAAGAAGCGGCGCAGGTCCGCTCTGTTCGCCTCGTCGTAGTAGTCGGGCCATTCCTGGCTGTTATGGATGCGCAGCCACTTCTGCTCTGAAGCGATCCGTCGCCAGGCGTGAAACGTTCCCGCGGTGTGCAGGGCGTTCGAGTAGCTGGCCACCACGTAGGCCGGCACGGTGATTTTGTCAAAGTCGGGAATCTTGTTCTCCCACAACGTATTCATGAGCGGGTAACGTTCCGACTCCGAGATGATGTCCTCCTTTCGGTTGTTGCCGAAGAAGCTTCCGTCCTGAAGTTGCCGGGCGAACCCGGTGTCGGGCATGCCGCCGCGCATCACCAGATCGCGGTAGACATCGCTGACGCCCTCCCACGGGTTGATCGCCGCCAGGTGCGGAGGCTGTTCGGCGGCGGTGAACCACTGCGACACCGCCAGGTAGGAGGTTCCGCTCATTCCCACTTTGCCTGTGCACCAATGCTGTTCGGCCGGCCACTCGATCAGGTCATAACAGTCGCGACCTTCCTGGCGATCCCACAGCACGCTGTCGCCTTCGCAGTCGACCACACCGCGAATATCCGGATTGCAGATCGCGTAGCCCTGCGCGCACCAATATGCCGGGTCCGGACCTTCGAACTTCTCCAGGCCCGACACGATCCCGTTGTCCAGGCCGACCATGCCGAACACACCCATCACGCTGACGGAGGTGCCCTGCCCCTTGCCATACGGGCTCCATGCGACGATGACCGGCACCCTCTCGGCTCCTGCCGGCCGAAACACGTCGATGTAGATCGTCACACCGTCGCGCAACTCGACGGCGACGTCCTTCTCGAGCACGATGTCGACTGGCGCAGAACGGAACTGAGGAGCGATCTGAAAACCCGCCGCCAAAGTTCGCGTCCCTGGATCGAATCCGGTCAACAGGCCGGTCCTTGCCGGCGGCAGGGGGTCAGTCGACACGAACATCTTCTGGTCCTCGCTCATGGCCAACCCCTCATATCTCCCAGTTCTACCTGTCCGAGATGTTCGTCGTCGCAACTACCAACGGGCGGTGGGGTAGCGCCGCGTCCGTTGCGGGTGACACGCTGACACTGGGGGAAGATGGCACCGCTCATCGGCGCCATGCACGCGGCCAGTTGGACTACCTTCGTCCCGCGGACAAAGTGACCTGGCGCGAGGCAGAGAAGGGAGGCTTGTGTCGACCGCACGTTCTCGACTGCGCCTCTTCATCTTGGGTCTCGTCACGCTGCTGGCGGCGACGAACGCGCTGGCCCTGTGCGGGGAACGGGCTGCCGATCGTGGCGAGGCAATCCTCCAGCTGTGCACCGGGCTTGCGGCAATCGTGTGCGGCCTCAGGGTTGCGCGGCGGATGAGCGGCGTGTCGCGTTGGTGGCGACTGCTCTTTACCGCGGCGCTGGGGCTGTGGGTGTTTGGGCAGTCGCTGTGGTGGACCGGCAACACCGGGACGAATGGTGCCGCGCCCACCGCGGCAGTGGTTGCGTACCTGCTGCTGCCGGTGATCGCCCTTCCGGCGGTGATTCTGCTGGTGCGTTCGAGCGGCAACATATTTGGACGAGACGGACTGCTGTGGCGCCCCTCGATCACCAGTCTCATAGACGGATTGGTGGCCGGTCTGTCGTTTTTGGTCCTGGTGATTCTCGGTGGATTCGGTGCCGCCTCGTCGGCTTCACTGCCCCGGTCGGGTATCCCGGCCGTAGAGGTGGTGTTCGCGCTGGCCGAGTTAGGGATCGTGGCGGCAGTGGTCGTCATCGCGATGGTGTTCGAACTGGACCGCCCACAGCGGGCGAACTACCTGATCTTGGCCGGCGGCATCGTGCTGATGGCTACCTCGGACAGAGTCATCGCCTATTTCCAATCAGTCGGCTCCCCGGGCGGCGAGCACTGGGGCGGCGTCGGCTTGATCCTGGGTCCGGCGATGATCGCCGTTGCGATGCCTGCTGATCCGGCGCGGCCAGCGGACGACGAGCATCTCAGCCGCGGTATCGACTGGGCACACCTGATTCTGCCGTATATCGGATTTCTCGGGATCGCCGTGCTGTACGCCTTCCACGTCCTCGCCGGTCGGCGACTGGATGGATCTGCAGTCATCGTGACGGTGATCATGGTTCTGCTGGTGACCACTCGCCAAGGAATCGCGATGGTCGCGCAGCAACGGCTGACTCAACGCCTGTATGGCGCGCAACAGGGACTCGCGCACCAGGTGCATCATGATGCGCTGACGGGCCTGCCCAATCGGCTCCTGTTTGCCCGTCGTCTCGACGAAGCGAGGCGGGTGGGCGGATTCGTGCTGATATTCGTCGACCTCGACGACTTCAAAGAGATCAACGATCGGTTCGGGCATGCGGCCGGCGACGAACTGCTGTGCGCCGTGGGTGAGCGACTCAAGCGTTGCGTAACGGACACCGACACGCTGGCCCGGATCGGCGGCGACGAGTTCGCGATATTGATCCACGAAGAAGTGGAGGATCTCGAGACGGTGAGTGATCGTCTGCGAGTGGCGCTTCGAGATCCCTTCCCGCTGCATGGCTCCTCGGTGCGTGTCCGGGCCAGCATGGGTCTCGTCCTGCCGGGCGCCGAGGACGAACCTCAGACGTCCGATGACCTGCTGCGGCAAGCCGACATCTCGATGTACGCGGGCAAGCGGGTCGGCAAAGACACGGCGGTCATCTATCAACCGCTGACGGGCCACCGTGCAGACTTCCCGACGGCGTTGCGCAAGGCCGACGGCGGCGTACCCGCCGGATTCAGCTTGGTCTACCAGCCCATCGTGCGGCTTCCGGAGGGAACGCTGCTGGCCGTGGAGGCACTGGCCAGGTGGACGGCTCCCAACGGCATACACATCTCTCCCGAAACATTCGTGGTAGCCGCAGAGGCCGCCGGGCTTGGTGCTGCGCTGGATGCGATGGTGTTGGACCTGGCCTGTCGCGAAGTCGAGAACGCCGGGCTGAAGGTCGACATCCACGTCAACATCGGTGCGGCACGGCTGGGGAACACCGGTTTCGTCGAAAATGTAAAACGGACGTTGAACCGGCATCGAGTTGCGCCGGGCCGTCTCGTCCTGGAGATCACCGAGACGGTTCCGATTGTCGATCTCGCTGACGCGGCAGCTCAGATCGCTTTGCTGAATGAGACCGGCGTGCGGGTGGCGCTCGATGATTTCGGCGCGGGGTACAACTCGTTGACCTATCTGCACGCGCTGCCGGTGGACATCGTCAAGCTGGACCGCAGCTTGGCCGTTGGTGCGGATCCGGTGCGCGACCTAGCTCTTTACCGCACGGTCACCGGGCTCTGCGTCGAGCTGGGCTTCAACGTGATCGCCGAGGGTATCGAGTCGATCGCTCAGTTGGACATAGTCCGGGCCGCCGGATGCTGCCTCGCACAGGGAAACCTCTTCGGACGACCCGCGCCCGTCGGCGAAGTCGCAAAATTTGCCACCACCGCAGCGGAACCCGCGAATGTGACCGCCAGTCGCACACTCCGATGAGCAGCTGGCCGGGCCGGGCCCGGGGCGCGCGAAAAGGTGTGGAAAATCAGGGCCCGGGTATAAATGCGAGCGTATGGCTACCGCACGAACACAACCGGATCAGCGTGAACTCGATGGCATCCGGCAGATCGTAGATGCCGTCTCCGAAGCGTTTGCAGCCAAAATCGTCGGGCAGCACGACTTGCGCGAGTCGCTGCTGATCGGGCTGCTCGCCGGCGGTCACATCCTGCTCGAAAGCGTCCCGGGTTTGGCGAAAACCACCGCGGCGAATGTACTTGCCGAGTCGGTGCACGGCCGCTTTCAACGCATTCAGTGCACGCCGGACCTACTGCCCAGCGACATAATCGGCACCCAGATCTACGACTCGGCGACGAACTCGTTCGTGACCCAGCAGGGTCCGGTGCACGCCAACATCCTGCTGCTCGACGAGATCAACCGGTCGAGCGCGAAGACGCAGAGCGCGATGCTCGAGGCGATGGAGGAGCGGCAGACCACCATCGCCGGACAAGTGCACCCCATCGCCGAGCCATTCCTGGTCATCGCCACTCAGAATCCCGTTGACCAGGAAGGCACCTACCAGCTGTCCGAGGCCCAGACCGACCGCTTCCTGCTCAAGGAGATCGTGCGTTACCCCTCTCCGGAGGAAGAGGTGGAAGTGATGGCGCGGATCGACGCAGGCGTCTACAGCAAGGCACGACGCACTCCGCCCGTGGTCAGCCTCGACGACGTGCTGCGCCTGCAGGACGTGGTGCGCCACGTCTACATGGACCGTGCGCTGATGCTCTACGCCAGCCAGGTGGTCGACGTGACGCGCCACCCCGCGAAAGTCTTGCCAAAGCAGATCGCGCGCCTCGTCGAGTACGGCGCCAGCCCGCGGGCCACGATCGCGTTCTGCAAGGCGGCACGGGCTCGCGCCGTGTTGCACGGGCGGGCACACGTGCTCCCCGAGGACATCGCGAAGCTCGCGCACCGAGTGCTGCGGCACCGGCTCATCCTCGGATTCGAGGCGGCCAGCGCCGATATCACCCCCGAGATCGTGATCGACGCCGCGATGCGGGTCGTCAGGGTCCCCTGAGGGCCAGACGGTCACCTTGGGAAAACACCTCAACCGGGCGAAAGCGCACTTCGGTACCGACACCCGCGGCCTGCTGGAAGGCGGTCGCTACGCGCTGTCGCACACGCGCAGCATGGAGTTCGACGACCTACGCGAGTACGTTCCCGGCGACGACGTGCGCGACATTGACTGGAAGGCCTCCGCGCGTTCGGGCAGCGTGTTGATCAAACGGTTCGTCTCCGAGAAGCACCATAAAATCCTGCTCGTCGCTGACGCCGGCGCCAACATGTCGGCGCTGGCGCCGAGTGAGGAGTACAAGCGCGACGTCGCCGCGAACATCATGGGCGCGGTGGGCTTGATCGGCTTACGGCGGTCCGATCAGATCGGCATGGTCTATGGCGACCGCCGCGGTTCGGCGAACGTCCCTCAGCGGCGTGGCGAGTCGCACATCGAGGGACTGCTGCACCGCTGGTACCAGCACACCATCACCGAGCCAGGACCCAGCCAAATCACCGCCCAACTCAATTACGTCGCAACGCATTACCGGCACACCATGCTCATCATCGTGGTGTCCGACGAACCCGAAGTCGACGAAGGGCTCAGCCATGCGCTCACCAGATTGGCTGGGCGCCACGACATCATGTGGGCGATGGTGTCGGACATGCCGGCGCTGGGTCCCGACGGCACCGACGGATTCGACGTCGCCACAGGGCGTTTCGTCCTCAACGGAGCCGACCTTGGCCCGCGGGTCGTCGACGCGTACCGCCGTGCCGAGCACGCCCGTCGCGACCGTCTCGGCGCGTTCCTCACCAGTCACGCCATCCCCAACGCAACCATCGCCGGCAGCGACGACATCCGGCGCAAGCTCGTCGGCCTGACGGAGGGGGTCACCCGTGCCAGATGATCTGCTGCGCCACGTGTTTGGTCCGCAACCGTACTCGTCGTGGTGGCTGTGGTGGGCCGTACTACTGGTGGTTGCCGTCATTGGTTGGTATGCAGGCATCTTCGTGTGGACGCTGCCGTCGAGCCGGTTGCGGCGCATCCCTGTCGTGCGGCGACTGCACGCCCGGTTCATCCGCTACCGGTTCGCCCGGAGCGTGCAGGGCATCGCCGATGAGCACATTGCCGGACGGACGTCGGCTTCGGCGGCCTGTGCGGCGATCAGTCGAACGATACGCAGCTTCCTGCATCAGGCCACCGGCGTCAGAGCCCAGTACCTGCACATCGATGCTCTGAAAGTGGAAGGCGCCGGACACCTGGCCGCGGCCGTACCGCTGCTGGCCAGGCTCGGCGACGGACAGTTCAACGCCGAGGCGCGGGTCGACATAGTGGACGTCAGTGCCCAGGTGCAGGAGTTGATCCGCACGTGGACCTGAAATGGTGGCCGGTAGGGGCTATCGGATCGGCAAGCTTGGTCGCCGCCGTGGTGCTTGCGGCGTTGTTACCCATGAGCGCTGCCCGCACCCGGCTACGCCCGCTGGCCAACGTCGCACGGCTGACCCGGTTGCCCGAATACGTGAAAGTGGCTCGTTTGCGGGCGATTTCGACGATAGTGACCCTGGTGGTGCTGACGATCATGTTCGGCGCGGCAACCTGGGCAGCGGCCCGTCCGATCGAGATCGACAAAGTGTCCGACGCCGCTCACCCCGAGGACATCATGCTGTGTGTCGGGCAATCGGTGACCGATGCGACGACGGCTGAACTGCTCGACTACTTCGCGCGGCAGGCCAGTGATGCCGATCAGGCCACTGCGGCTTACCAGAGCCAGCGCATCGGTTTGACCTCGGTTAACCGCCGTCTGGTGCCGTTGACGCGCGACCATCAGTATGCGGCGGCGCGATTCGGCGACTACGCCCGCACGCGTGCGGCGTCGTCAGAGTCCTTCGCCCCCACGGTGCCTTACACCGACTACGTCGCGAGCGTGAATGACACTCTGGCCCTGTGTATCTCAGGGTTCCCCTTGTTCGAGCAACCCAGCACCCGCCGACGTTCGGTGATCTATCTGGGGCCCTCGAATTTCGGTGATGACGGGGAGCTTCGTGCCGTGCTATTCGATGCCGGTGGGGTGCGGGACCTGGCCCAACGGGCTGCCATTCAACTCAATGTGGTCGACACCGCCCCGTCACCGGCGAGTGGTTCCCTGCTCGCGCTGACCGAGCAGACCGACGGCCGTTACCTGGTACCGGGACCCGGATCAATGGTCGCGGGGCTCAACGAGATTCGGGCGAACACTCCACCGGCGCGCCGTGCCGACGGTACGGTCGTGGCAGCGGACTTCCAGGATGCGCCGGTGATGCCGTTGGCGCTGGCGTTGGTGTCGGCCGCGGTGCTCTGCGTGGCCCTGCTGATGTTGCGCCGATGACGTTCCAGCCCGTACTGCCTTGGGCGATTCTCGCCGTCGTTATCGGCGCACTTGTCCTCGCGCGTCTGGTGGCGCTGCGGCAGGTGCTTCAGTCAGCGGGACGTCGACGGGCACTCGCGGTACTGCGGTGGAGTGGTGTGACTCTGGCAGTACTACTGGTCACTGCTGCGGCTACCAGACCGGCCCTGCGCGACGACGAACCTCGAAGGCGCACAACAGCAGCGGCCGGTGAAAATCTCAACGTGTTCTTGATCGTCGATCGGTCGGTCAACTCGGGTGTGACGGACTACGGCACCGGCCAACCACGGATCGCGGGTATGCGCGACGACATAGCAGCGTTGATAAAGCAGTACCCGGCGGCCCGGTATGCGCTCGTCGACTTCGCATCGCGGGCCGCGCTGGATTGGCCGTTGTCCGAGGACGTATGGAGTTTGCGCCCGACCGTCGCTGCACTGAGACCCTACTCCGACGCGGGAGTCGACGTCGATGCCGCCGCGGCCGCAAACGTGCTGCGCTATCAGCTTATCGAGGCGACGCAGCAATATCCGGGTTCGCGGAATGTGGTGCTGTACTTCGGTTCCGGCGCACCGGGTTCGCGCGCGCCGCAAGGCGACTTCGAGCTCACGCAGAGTGCGGTGGCCAGTGGAGCGGTGTTGGGCTACGGAAGCGCCGGTGCGATCGACGAAGCCGAATTGCGCAAAATCGCCGGACAACTCGGCGTGACGTACCTGCACCGGGTGGCCGCTCAGCCCTTTCACCCTGACCTGCCTGACGCGCCGGACGGCACCGGAATCCGAGTGGAGGCGATCCCGCGGATTGAGCTTTACTGGCTGCCCGCTCTGCTCGCCGCGGGCCTCCTGCTCGCCGAGATCTACCGTTCCGTCCGCGAAATTCGACGCGGCCGCCTAGCTCGACGGGACCTGGCACTATGACCCGCTCACCAGTGCGGCTGCGACTGCGAAGACGGCTGCTGATCTACTCGGCCCCACTGACTATTGTTCTGCTGCTGGTCGCCGGCAAACTGCTATCACTTGTCGTGGTGGGGAATTCAGCAGTCTCCGCTTTTGCAGGAGGCGACGGCAACAGGGTTCGCGAGGATGCAGCGGTCCTCGGCTTGGGCAACGTGGTGGAACCGGCCAAGGCGCCGTTTGCCGCGGGCGCTGCCGCGGTGCTGGGCGGCAGGCTCGACGACGCCGACAGCCAGTTCACCGCCGCGCTTGCCCGCACCGACGCCGCCAGCTCCTGCCTGGTCCGAGTCAACCTCGAACTGGTCCGCGAAACCCAAGGTGACCGGGCAGCGGCGGCAGGTGACCGGGCCCGCGCCGGGGAACGGTATGCAAGCGCGCTCGGCGTTGTGGGTGATGCGCCGCAAGCCTGCTTTTCAGGAAACACCGATCCAAACCAGGAGCGGCACGCTATCCGAGACGACGCCGCAACTCGGTTGGCCAATAAGACGACCGCGCTGACTGCCCCGCCGCCCGCGGTGCCACTACCCCCGCCGCCGGTGGCAGTGCTGCTTCCACCTCCGCCGCCACCGCCCCCCGTCGTGACGCGCGACGGTCGGGAGATCCCACCTCGTCGGCTCGAGCCGGGCGCGGGTGATCCACTCGGCAAGTTGCTACAGCTACTGCAGGACGCGGCAGACGCCGCGCCGCCGGGATAGACGCGCCGCCGCCATAGGCTCGTCGACGTGACCGGACTCCTCGGGCCGCCGTGCCCATGCGGCAGCGGAATTGTTCATCGGGCGTGCTGCGGGCCCTTGCTGCACGGTGAACGCCAGGCGCGATCGGCCGAGGAGTTGATGCGCTCGCGGTACACGGCGTTCGCCTACGCAGACGCCGACTATCTTTTTCGCACCTGGCACCCGCGCAGCAGACCGGTCGATGTGACTGTCGACCCGGCCGTCACCTGGACCGGGCTGGAGGTGATCGACACCGTCGCGGGCGGCCCGGACGACGATCGCGGCGAGGTTGAGTTCACCGCCCACTTCCAGTCCGCGGGTCGCGCGGGCAGCATGCACGAGCGCAGCAGCTTCGAGCGGCGCGCCGGCCAATGGTTCTATCTGGACGCCCTGCCGAAGGGCTGAGCCGACGTTTGCGGGAGGGCGGATCTGGTAACCATCAAAACACTGTTTCGCAAAGTGGCCAATCCGTACGATGATGCAAACGTTGTGAGTTTGATTGGCAAAACCTTGGGGGTTTCCATGCACATGAAGCACCTCGCCCGGGTGGGTCTATCAGCACTGGCAATCAGTGCTGCCTCCGGCATCTTCGCTGCTCCGGCGGCATACGCCGACAACAGCACAGTGGTATTCGAGGCACTGGGGTCGGGACAGGCGTTGACCATCGACACCGACCCGGCCATCGATCGCGTCTACAACGCCACGCTGCCGTGGAGTCGGACCGTCCAGGCCGGCCCCGACGTCACGATGTTCCAGGTCGTGGTGGTCGGCAATGGCGCAACCCCGCCCGGCTGTCGCATCTCGATCAATGGCCACGTGGTGGCCGAGCAGCCGGTCGGCGGCTCGGCGCACTGCATCTTCACGCGCTAGCGCCGATCGCAAGCCAGGCCCGTGGCGATCGCAAGCGCGGCGGAGCCGGGCGCAGCGGGTCGGCGCCATTGGGCTAGCGCCGATCGCAAGCGTGACCTGAACAGCAAAAAATGCACGCGGCGGGCGGAAAATTTGCTGTGATGTACGGGTAGCTGCACCGCGATTCGGGAGCACCATGTACAACTACCCGCCACCCGGCTATCCGCCACCCCCTGGATACCCGCCGTATGGATACCCCGCTCCCCGACGCAGGCGTTGGTGGCCATGGGTGCTCGGGGGAGTGGCGGTCTTCGTCGTCATGGTGATCGGCGTGTCCGTGCTCGTCTTCGTCGCCCGGGACTCCCAGCCCGGCAGCACCGAGATCACCTATCAGGTCGAGGGCTCCGGCGATTCCGTGGACATCAGCTACACGGGACAAAAGGACACTGAGCAGGCCAATCACGTGTCGCTGCCGTGGACCAAAACGGTGACGATCGGCCCGACGGTTGTGTTCGTCTCGTTGATGGTGACCAGCCTTGAGTCCGACGCCACCATCAGCTGCCGGATCCTGGCGAACGACAAGCAGATCGCTCAAAGCGGCCCGACCCAGCTGATCGCCAGCTGCTTCGGGTCATCCGGAAACAAGTGGGCGCCCGGGTAGGAAACCGCCCGCACCGCAACGCGATCTCGCCCAGCCATAGACTGACCCGTTGTGGGCATGCTCTTTGGCTTTGCACCGTGGATCGTTTATTGGGTCCTTGTCGGTAACGTGCCGTTCGCCACCGCAGTGTCCATCGCTTTGCTGATGGCAATCGCGGTCTACGCCATCGGACGCGCTGCCGGCAAGCCCGGCCGAACTCTCGAAGTCGGTGCCGTCGCAACCTTCGTGGTGCTGGCCGTCTTGACGTTCGTTCTCAACGAGTCCTTCATGGCGCGCTGGATACAGCCGCTCAGCAACGCCGGCATATTCTTGGTTGCACTGGTCGGCGTTCTGATCGGTAAGCCATTCGTGCGCGAGATCGCCGCCGCCGAGCAACCCCCTGATGTGATCAAGACCGAGTTGTTCAACCGGGTCACCACCCGGCTGACCTGGATCTGGGTGGCCGCGTTCGGCGGCATGACGCTGTCCTCGGCCATCCCGCCGATCGTGCAAGGCAACTCGACGATCCTGGACACCAAGACCCCGCTGTCCTTCGTTTGCTACTGGGTCATTCCGTTCTCGCTGCTGGGCGCAGCGGCGCTGATATCGCGGGTGCTGCCCGAGCGGATGCTCGCAGGGATCGACGATGTCGCCCGGGAGACTTCGTTCGTGGCCTACGATGAGGCGACTATCGATGAGCTGTACTACCTTGCCCAGGAGCACGCCAATCGCGAAGTGGGTCCCGGTAAAGAGGCCTACAACGTCAAGGTCGGAGGCATGGGAACGCCGCTGACCGGCGACGAGTCCCGTAAATCATGGCCCTCGACCTACAAGGTGCGAGACAAGAAGCAGTAGTGCGCTCGTCTGTCGTACATCAACCCTTTAACTTGTGCTGTTAGGCAATGCAAATGGCGAATAAAGCGAGATCGGTGACCGTGATCGCGACGGTGCTAGTCACCGTTGCGGCCTGCGCATCGAGCGCGTCGCCGTCGATGCCGACTTCCTCGAAAGCCGAGTTCAACACGGCGACCGGGAAGCCGCTCACCATCAAGCCGGACCAGATGTTGGCGGCTACCGGCGGTATCACGCCGGTAGCGTTCGGCAAGCCCAGTCACGGCAAGATCACCTACGGCGACAACGGGTCGATGGTTTACACGCCGGACGCCGGTTTCACCGGCACCGACGAACTCAACGTCACCGTCAGCCGCGCCGTCAAGTTGTATGCCGAGGATCATTTGCCGCTGGCCACCATGGGCGGCGTGGTGATCAAGGCCAGCGCACACGGGTCGGCGATCGCGGCCGTGCCCGGCAGTACCGACGAGATCTACGGCATCACCGACCGTGGCCCCAACGTCGACGGACGAGCCCCGAACGAGAAGGTGCTTCCCCTTCCCGAGTTCCACCCTCATATCGCCAAGCTGAAGCTCGCCAACGGTATTGCCACCGTGGAGCGGACCATCACCTTGGAGGGCACCGAGGGCACCCCGCTGGTGGGGTTGGTCGATCCGCACGCCAGTGGTGGCGAGACGATGGTCGACCTCAACGGCACGCCGCTGCCGCCCTCCGATTACGGCCTCGACCCGGAGGGTTTGGTCGCCCGGACCGAGGGCACCTTCTGGGTCTCCGACGAGTACGGCCCCTACATCATCTATTTCGACGCCAACGGCAAAGAGCTGGAACGCCTTTCGCCTTATGACGGCTCCCTGCCCCGAGAGCTCTCGTTGCGCACCCCGAATCAGGGACTGGAGGGGTTGACCATCACCCCGGACGGCAACACCTTGGTGGCGATCATGCAGTCCGCCCTGCAGACGCCTGGTCTGCAAGGTGCGGCCAAGTCCGTTCCCATCACCCGCATCGTGACCATCAACCTGATTGACCGCAGGATTGTGCACGAGTATCTGTACCCGCTGGCCAACCCGCAGGAATCAAACGTCGGAGTATCGGAGATCTTCGCGCTGAGCGCCACCCAGTTCCTGATCGACGAACGAGACGGCAAGACCGCACCGAACGGCAACAAGAAGATCTATCTGGCCGACGTCGCCCCGGCCACCGATGTCGGCCCGGCTTCGACCGTGCCCGGCGCGACCTACGATGCCGATGCGGGTGGCCTGCTGATCAACAAGATGCCGATCGAGACCTTGGTCGGAGTCACCACGGACGCCGACGCAACTGCCAAGCTCAAGGCCGCGGGCATCACGGTAGCCAACAAGTCACTCAAACTCGACCTCGGCGAGTTGGTGCGTACGTTGTCGCCCAAGGGCGACTTCTTCGGACACGACAAGATCGAAGGCCTCATCTCCCCGGACGGCGGAAACACGCTAATCCTGGCCAACGACAGCGACTTCGGACTTGCCGGGCTGGCTGACGGCCCCGGTCCGGCCAACCCGCCGTTCCGGCTCAAGCCCAAGACGCTGCCCAACGGAACTCAGGACAACGGCGAGATACTTTCCGTCGATACCACTGCGTTGCCCGCCAAGACGGAATCGGTGAAGGTCCCGGTCAAAGTCGGCTGAACGCGGTCAGGCGCTCGGCCGCAACCGAAAGACCCTGATCTGGCGCGGCGCGCACTTGGCTCGGTAGCTCTCGTAGCCGGCGTAGAAATCGTTGGCGTCGGTCCAGGCCTTGGCGCGGGCGTCGCCGGCCAGTAGTTCGGCGCGGTAGTGCTTGGGCGGGCCCCTGAACTCGACAATGCATTCGGGGTCTGCCAGCAGGTTTGCACTCCACGCCGGATGGTTCGGCCGCCCGTAGTTCGATCCGATCGCCAACAGACCGTCGCCGTCGTCAATCAATGCCAGCGGATGCGTACGGGGCCGTCCGGACTTGGCGCCGGTTGAGGTGACAAGACCAACCGAGTCAAGGCCGGCCGAACTCAGCCTCCCCTTCGTCCGCGGGATCAACACCTTGTCGATGCGTGGCGCGAGATGGAGCAGGAACTGGTAGCCGACCGGAGACATCACCGCGCGCTCGACGAGCGCTTCGTCGACACGCAGTCGTCGTCCCCGAATCGGGCTGTCCCGGAGAAATGGCACGGGCTAGACAGTACTCGCGTGAGTGGCAAGCTGGGAGGAGTGAAATCCCCCAACTCAGATGCCATTCGCGCCGAGACGATCACCATCACCGGTCACGGAGGTGACGAGATCGAGGCCTACCGAGCGATGCCTCTCGCGGAGGGCTCCCGCGGAAGCGTCGTCTGGATCCACCACATGCCCGGATATGACCGTGAGACAAAGGAATTCGTTCGCCGTTTGGCGGTGAGCGGCTATCACACGGTGGCGCCGAATCTCTATTCCCGGGAAGCGCCGGGCGCAGATCCCGATGATGCGGCCGCGGCGGCACGCGCCGCCGGCGGAGTGCCGGACGAACGGTTAATCGGCGATGTCGCCGGGGCCGTCGCGCACCTACGCGAATTGCCCGGTGCTAACGGAAAATTCGGCGTGATCGGACACTGCTCGGGTGGGCGGCACGCCTACCTGGCCGCCTGTTCGCTGCCGTTCGATGCCGCGGTCGACTGCTATGGCGCGTTCATCGTCGAGGATCCGCCGGAGGGGATGCCCAAGGCTATGAAACCCATCCTCGGCCTGGCGCCGAACCTCGGTTGCCCCATGCTGGGTCTGTTCGGCGCACAGGACCGATTCCCGGCGCCGGACGGGGTGGCCGCATTGGACGCCGAACTGACCCGGCTGGGCAAGCCACACGAGTTCCATTCCTACGACGGTGCGGGACACAGCTTCTTCTCCGTTGACCGGCCGGCGTACCGCCCGGAAGCGGCCGTCGACGGCTGGCGTCGTATCGACGATTTCTTCAGCGCTCACCTGAAAGGCTAGGTCTGACAACCAATGTGCACCTATCTCACCGAACATGTCCAGATCGATGGCAGCGGCAAAGGGGCTACCGGTTGGTTCGGCGCCGACCGCGCGACGGTGTACGTCGACCACCCGGTCCACGCGCCCTACGGGCACACCGTCAACATCGACGTCATCAACCCGGATCTCGGGCCGGCCGCGCGCGTCGCTTTGGAACTCACCGAGGAAAGTGCGCTGGCTCTGGCCGACGCGATCCGCAACGCGATTGCCCACGCGCCCGTTGGCCTCGCGTCCCGCGACCAGTAAAGGCGAATCATGACCACCGACCACGACTATCCCCAAATGGCTGCTGCGCGTGGACGAATCGAGCCGGCACCTCGTCGCGTCCGCGGCTATCTCGGCCATGAGTTGGTCTTTGACACCACAGCGGCGCGATACGTGTGGGAGTTGCCTTACTACCCGCAGTACTACGTGCCGCTGGCCGATGTGCGCGCCGATTTCCTGCGCGACGAGGATCACCCGCAGAAGGTTCAGTTGGGGCCGTCGCGGTTGCATTCCCTGGTCGGCGCCGGCCAGACCCATCCGTCGGCGGCGCGGGTGTTCGATGCAGGCGGTGAGAGTCCCGTCGCGGGTTTGGTGCGCTTCAACTGGGATCCGTTGCGGTGGTTCGAAGAGGACGAGCCGATCTACGGCCATCCGCGCAATCCGTATTCGCGGGTTGATGCGCTGCGCTCGCACCGCCATGTGCGGGTAGAGCTGGACGGTGTCGTGCTTGCCGAGACCCGGTCTCCGGTGCTGCTGTTCGAAACCGGTTTGCCCACCAGGTACTACATCGACCCGGCGGACATCGCTTTCGAGCACCTGGAACCCACTCCCACACAGACGCTGTGCCCCTATAAGGGAGTGACGTCGGGTTACTGGTCGGTGCGGACCGGCGAAACGCTGCATCCGGACCTGGCGTGGAGCTACCACTACCCCTTGCCTGCCGTCGCTGCGATCGCCGGGTTGGTCGCCTTCTACAACGAGAAACTCGACATCATCGTCGACGGTGCCGCGCTGGCCCGCCCGCGCACGCAGTTCAGCAGTTGACGGCTCGGTCGCCGGCCCGGTTTCGGATTCGTAAATTTCCCCCCATTTCGGCGCGTCGTAGCGGCGAAGCGGGGAATTCGCGGGGGCGCGACACGCGTCAGCAAAGGAATGTGATGTTCCCCTCGTTCTGTTGAAAAATGTAAGAATTTCTTATCCAGCGGACGCTGAAGCTGGGCGGAGGTCATTAGCTGAAATGATCATAATGACTGGTAAAAGCAACCATGAAAGTTGCCGATGAGATGGGCTGGTAGCCTTGGTTTTGCGCATCCTGAGTGCAATATAAGCGCGCAGCGTGACGTAGGTAACAACGGCTAAATTGAATTATTTTTAGCCGGAATTTTGCGGCTAAACTGAACGCGAAACGTAGTCGAAACAGCCCTTTTGGTGCTGCTATGTGCTTTACCGGATGTCAGTTTTCCATGAAGTTCCGCAATATCTGGCACCCAGTCCGGACGAGCCCGACGAAGACAGCGAAGGCGGTTCCAGCATGAGCCTCATGAGCAAAGTGACCGGCCGGGATGTTGCAGTCCTTGAGTCCCCAGAGGTCAGCGACTCACAGGCAACGCCTGCTGACCCGGTCGCGGTCCAGATTCGCGTCAACAAGGGGCCGATCAGCGGCATCGTGGCAAGCCCCGATGGCCGCCGCTTGCTGGTCACGAACTATGGCGGCAACAGCATCTCGATCATCGACACCGACATCTGCCGCGTGGTGGGCACCATCGCCGACGTCGACGAACCGTTCGCCATCGCCATGGGTGAGGCTGCGACACACCGCGCCTATGTGACAGCGGTGTCGCCGGCCTACGACTCGATCCAGGTCCTCGACCTGACCACCAACACGGTGGTCGCGACCCACCCGCTCGCGCTCAGCGTGAGCGACATGACGGCCAGCGCCGACGGCAAGCGGGTCTACGCGAGCCGAAACGGCGCCCGCGGCGCTGACATCGCGGTGCTGGACACCACGACGGACCGCGTCGAGGTCATCGACATCTCTACGACCGCCGGCACCACGACCGAGTGCGTGCGCGTCAGTCCCGACGGCCGCCGCGTGTACGTCGGCGTCAACGGGCCGTCCGGCGGCAAGCTGATTGTGGTCGACACCGGCATCGCGGCCGAGGAAGACGCCAACGCCGGGCGCTCGCGCTGGCGCCGGCAGAACGCCAAGACCCCGGCCAAGGCGCCGGCGAAGTCGAGGGCGAAGGGAACGCAGAAGGCCGCGAAGGAGAACGCCAAGCCCGGCCTGCGGATCGTCGAGACCATCGACATCGATCTGGACGTCCGCGATGTTGCCATCAGCCCCAACGGCGCCCTGGTGTACGTCGCCAGCAGCGGTCCCAAGTTCGCGGTGATCGACGTGTTCGACACCCGCACCAACAAGATCACCAGCACCCGCAAGATCGCCGAGTTCAGCGGTCTGCTCACCCGGCTGACAATCAGCGGCAACGGCGAGCGGGCCTACCTGGTCAGCGACGAAAGCGTCACCATGTTGTGCACGCTCACCCAGGACGTCATCGACACCGTCAGCGTGGCGACTCAACCGTCATGCGTGGTCGAAAGCCCCGATGGCACACAGCTCTACATCGCCGACTACTCCGGCGCTGTGACGGTGGCGCCGATCGAGGCGAACGTCGAATCGGGCGAGCCGCGGGCAATCGAAGCCAAGCGTTCGGTGGACCTGTTCGTTCCCGACCTGCTGCAGTACGACGCCGCGCTGGTCTGACCCCCGGGTTCGGGTGCGGGTCGACGTTTCTACTGACCCGGTGCGGCGATAGCATTCGCCCAACGGGACATGAGGCGGTGCAGCGCCGGGGACGTGTGAGGCGGCACATCGATGTACGGCACGATGCAGGAATTTCCGCTGACGATTGCCGCGATCATGCGGCACGGCTGCGGTGTCCACGGGGCGCGTGAAGCCATCACTGCCACCGGTGATGGCTACCGGCGCACCACCTACCGCAAGGTTGGTCAACAAGCCGCCCAACTGGCAAATGCATTGCGCCGCCTCGGTGTCACCGGCGATCAGCGGGTCGCCACGTTCATGTGGAACAACTCCGAGCACCTTGCGGCCTACCTCGCCGTTCCCTCGATGGGCGCAGTGCTGCACACGCTCAACATCCGACTGTTCCCCGAGCAAATGGCCTTTGTGGCCAACGAAGCCGAAGACCAGGTCGTGCTCGTTGACCAGTCATTGGCCACCGTGCTGGGGCCGGTGCTGTCCGAACTCGACACCGTGCACACCGTGGTCGCGGTGGGCGAGGGCGATGTCAGCGCACTGGAAGATGCGGGCAAGACGGTGGTGCGTTTCAACGATCTGATCGACGGCGAGTCGACCGAATTCGATTGGCCCGCCGTCGATGAGAACTCCGCCGCCGCGATGTGTTACACCAGCGGCACCACCGGAAACCCCAAAGGTGTTGTCTACACGCATCGTTCGAGCTACCTGCACACCATGGCGGCATGTACGGCCAATGGCATCGGGATCGGGTCCAGCGATCGGGTGCTACCCATCGTGCCGATGTTTCACGCCAACGGGTGGGGTCTGCCGTACGCGGCGCTGATGGCGGGCGCCGATCTGGTATTACCCGATCGCCACCTCAACGCGCCGGCGCTCATCGACATGGTGGAGACGCAGCGGCCCACGCTGGCCGGCGCGGTGCCGACCATTTGGAACGACGTCATGCATCACCTGGAAAAGAACCCGGGGCACGACATGTCCTCGCTGCGGATGGTCGTCTGCGGGGGTTCGGCCGTTCCGGTGTCGCTGATGCGCACCTTCGAGGACAAACACGACGTCCAGATTCGGCAACTGTGGGGAATGACGGAGACATCCCCGCTCGCGACCATGGCCTGGCCGCCGCCGGGAACTCCCGAGGACCAGCACTGGGCATACCGCGGAACCCAGGGCCAACCGGTGTGCGGCGTCGAAACACGCATCGTCGACGACGAAGGTGCGGTGTTGCCCAATGACGGCGTGGCAGTCGGCGAGGTGGAAGTTCGCGGGCCGTGGATCACCGGTTCGTACTACCGGGGCCACGACGAGTCCAAGTTCGACTCCGGATGGTTGCGCACCGGCGATGTGGGCCGCATCGACGAACGGGGCTTCGTCACCTTGACCGACCGCGCCAAGGACGTCATCAAGTCCGGTGGGGAATGGATTTCCTCGGTCGAGTTGGAGAACTGCCTGATCGGCCACCCCGATGTGCTCGAGGCGGCCGTCGTCGGCGTACCCGACGAGCGTTGGCAGGAACGGCCACTCGCCGTCGTCGTCGCCCGCGAAGGCGCCGATGTCACCGCCGCCGAACTGCGAAAATTCCTGGCGGACAAGGTGGTTCGTTGGTGGCTGCCGGAACGGTGGGCATTTGCCGACGAGATCCCGCGCACCAGCGTCGGCAAGTACGACAAGAAGGGCATCCGATCCCGCTACGCCGACGGTGAATACGATGTCGTTGAGGCATCCGGATAAGCACGCGCAATAAGCGTGAGGAGGCGAGCGGTATGAGCTTGCGGGTCGTGCAGTGGGCAACCGGAGGGGTCGGCGTCGCCGCGATCAAGGGCGTGCTGGAACACCCCGAACTCGAACTCGTCGGGTGCTGGGTGCATTCCGACGCCAAGGCAGGCAAGGACGTCGGCGACATCATCGGCACGGAACCGTTGGGTGTGATAACCACCAACAGCATCGATGACGTGCTCGCACTGGACGCCGACGCGGTGATCTACGCGCCGTTGTTGCCTAGCGTCGACGAGGTCGCCGCCCTGCTGCACTCAGGTAAAAACGTTGTCTCGCCGCTCGGTTGGTTCTACCCGACCGAGAAGGAGGCCGCGCCGCTCGAGGTCGCCGCACAAGCCGGCAACGCGACGTTGCACGGCGCAGGCATCGGGCCTGGGGCGGCCACCGAACTGTTCCCGCTGTTGCTTTCGGTGATGTCGACCGGCGTGACTTTTGTTCGCGCCGAAGAGTTTTCCGATCTGCGCACCTATGGCGCGCCCGATGTGCTGCGCTATGTGATGGGCTTCGGCGGCACCCCGGACAGCGCGCTGACCGGGCCCATGCAGAAATTGTTGAATGGCGGCTTCTTCCAGTCGGTGCGGTTGTGCGTCGACAAGTTGGGCTTCGCCGCCGACCCCGAGATCCGTCCTTCCCAAGAGGTGGCAGTCGCGACGGCACCGATCGACTCGCCGATCGGCGTGATCGAGCCCGGACAGGTCGCGGGACGTCGTTTCCACTGGGAGGCATTCGTCGGCGACACTCCCGTCGTATTGATCACCGTCAATTGGTTGATGGGTGAAGAAAACCTCGATCCGCCTTGGTCTTTCGGGCCGGCGGGGGAGCGCTACGAGGTCGAGATCAAAGGAAACCCGGATACCTTCGTCACCATCAAGGGGTGGCAGCCCGAAAGCGTCCAGGCGGGATTGGAAAGCAACCCCGGCATCGTGGCCACGGCGGCGCACTGCGTCAACGCGGTTCCTGCGACCTGCGCCGCCCCGGCGGGCATCCAGGGATTCTTCGACCTGCCCCTCATCACCGGTCGGGCGGCGCCCCGGCTGTCCCGATAATCCGCGCGAAAGGACCCACATGGCAAAGCCCGTCGTCGTCGAGCAGTCCCGAGCGATACCCGTTTCGGTCGAGGACGCTTTCACCGGCACCATGCCTATTTCGCTGCCGGCGATCTTCTCGCAGTGGTACGGGGTCTTGCCGCCGATCAAGGCGGTACGCGACCAAACCGGCGACTGGGATGCGGCCGGTCAGACCCGCACCGTGCTCATGGTCGGCGGCGGCCGGGTCCGCGAACTGCTGACCAGCGTCGACGCACCGCGATCCTTCGAATACACGCTCTCAGACATCAGCGGCCCGTTGGCGGCGCTGGTCACCTCAGTCGACGGGAGATGGTCGTTCGTTCCGGCCGGCACCGGGACCAAGGTGACCTGGCAATGGGCCCTGCATCCCAAGTCATCCACCGTGGCTCCCGTGCTGCCGGTGCTGGGCAAGATGTGGAAGGGCTACGCCCGGGTGGCACTGGAGAAGTTGTCGGCGCAACTGGTGGGCTGATCTGTAACACCGCCTCGGTACTGTCTGGGCCATGTGTCGACTTTTTGGCCTGCACGCCGGGACAGAAGTGGTTACCGCGACGTTCTGGCTGTTGGACGCCCCCGACAGCCTCGCCGAGCAGAGCCGCAAGAATCCCGATGGCACCGGTCTGGGCGTGTTCGACGAGCATGGACGACCGCAGCTGCACAAAGAGCCCATAGCTGCCTGGCAGGACGCGGAATTCGCCACCGATGCCCACCGGCTCGATGGCACCACATTCATCGCGCACGTCCGGTACGCGACGACGGGATCGCTGGATGTCCGCAACACCCACCCGTTCTTGCAAGACGGCAGGATCTTCGCGCACAACGGCATGATCGAGGGTCTCGACCTCGTGGACGAACGGCTTCGTGAACTCGGCGCCAAAGACCTCGTGCTGGGCCAGACGGACTCGGAGCGGATTTTTGCCCTGATCACCGCCGGTATCCGCGCCCAAAATGGAGATGTGACAACAGGTTTGGTGGACGCCGTCAGCTGGCTGGCCGCGAATGTGCCGGTCTACGCCGTGAACATCCTGCTGTGCATGGGTACGCAGATGTGGGCATTGCGGTATCCGGAGACCCATCAGCTGTTCATGCTGGATCGACGCATCGACGGGGAGCCCGATTTCAACTTGTCCACCAAGAGGATTCATGCGCAGAGCGAGTCGCTGACCGAGAGATCGTCGGTGGTGTTCGCGACCGAACCGATGGACGACGATCCCAGATGGTGTCTGCTCGACCCGGGCGAACTCGTCTACGTGGACACAAACCTCGAAATCAGCCGCACTCTGGTCCTTCCCGACCCGCCGCGGCAACTGGTCCGCAGAGACGACCTCAGCCAACCGGTCTTCCGCGCCCAGCACGCCCTGCCCGGCACCAGGCAGCTGCCCTGATGAGTAGTAGACGAGCGCTCGTCCTGGCCGGTGGCGGAATTGCCGGAATCGCTTGGGAGACAGGAATTCTGCGCGGAATTGCCGACGAGTCGCCGGCGACGGCCCGGTTGTTGCTGGAATCCGACGTGCTGGTCGGTACTTCGGCCGGTTCGACGGTGGCAGCACAGATCAGCAGCGATTGCCCACTGGACGTGTTGTTCGACCGGCAGCTCGCCGAGGAATCCGCCGAGATCGATTCCGGCGTCGATATCGAAACCATCACCGAGCTCTTCCTGGATGCGCTACGTGAGCCACGCACGGCGGATTACGACAAGACCAAGGGGCGACTGCAACGCATCGGTTCGGTGGCACTGGCTACCGAGACCGTGTCCGAGGCCGTTCGTCGCGAGGTGATCGCCCAGCGCCTGCCGGCACACGAGTGGCCGGACCGAGTGCTACGAGTCACCGCGGTCGACACCGCGACCGGCGATTTCGTGGTGTTCGACCCGACGTCGGGCGTGAGCCTCGTCGACGCTGTCGCCGCCAGTTGCGCGGTGCCGGGCGCCTGGCCGCCGGTGACGATCGGCGGTCGGCGCTACATGGACGGCGGCGTCAACGGCACCGTCAACGTCGAGGTGGCCAATGACTGCGACACGGTGGTGGTACTGGTTCCCGCCGGTGCAGACACCCCGTCGCCGTTCGGCCCGGGGCCGGCCGCCGAGATCGATGCGTTCCCGGGGCGGTCGCTGGGGGTGTTCGCCGACGAGGAGTCGTTGGCCGCGTTTGGCGCCAACCCGCTGGACCCACGGTGTCGGTTCGCTTCGGCGAAGGCCGGCCGCGCACAGGGCCGCCGGGAGGCCGAGGCGATCGCGCGATTCTTCGGCGGCTGACCGAGCGGGGGGTCAGACCTCGATCGCGGTCGGCTCTGATTCGTCGTCATCACCGTCGCGGGCACTTTCAAAAGCATCCAGGGCGCGGGTGGCCAGTTCGCGGCCGATGTTGATCACTTCGACCGCTCGGTGGAATTCCAGGCTGCGGCAAGTGGTGCGGGGCACCTCGATCAGCAGGTCGGGCGGGTAGGCCGCCAGCGTGTGCCGGGCCAGCGCCGATTGGGCGATGTCGATCGTCCGGTTCATGACGTCGAAGCCGCCGAGCTTCGGGAGGTCTGGAACGTCCGGCAGGTCACTGTCGTCGTCCAGATCGATCTCATCCGACTCGTCGTCCGCTGACTCCGAGTCGTCCTCCGGGATGACCACGCCGAATCGACCCAGAACCGCCCGGGCGGTCGGCCGATCGAGCAGGGACTTGGCCGCGCTGGTGTCGAGAATCGCCGTGGTGCTGCGGACCATCCGGTTCAGCCAGTCGATCGTCACAAGCGGCTCCGCGTCGCGGGCGGCGCCGGTGTCGCTGCCGCTGAGGCTCACCGCGATGGTCAGATCGGCATTGACGGCCGAGATCGGCGCCATGGGCAGCGGATCCAGGATGCCGCCGTCGGCCAGCAGTCGCCCGTCGATCTCGTGCGGGGCGATCACGCCGGGAATCGCGATGGACGCGCGGATGGCTTCATCGACCGGTCCGCGCTGAAACCACACCGACTTGCCGGTCAGCAGGTCGGTAGCCACCGCGGTGTAGGGGATGGGCAGTTCTTCTATGTCGACCGGGCCGAGGATGTCGCGGACGGCATCCAGGATCTTCTCCGCACGCAGGACTCCGGCGGCGCTGATCGATGGGTCGAGCAATCGCAGGATGGCGCGCTGGGTGAGGGACTGGGCCCATTCGGCGAGCTCGGTGAGACGGCCGGCCGCCTGGACCCCGCCGACCAATGCACCCATCGATGAGCCGGCGATCCCGACGATCTCGTAGCCACGCTCTTCCAGTATCTGGATGACGCCGATGTGGGCGTATCCGCGGGCGCCGCCACTGCCCAGGGCCAGCGCGACGCGCGTCCCTTGTGGCGCGCGCGGGCGAAGGGGTATCGGTTCAGCCATCCCTTCATTCTGCTGGGCAAGTCACGCGGCGCCGGAACCGGCCACAGTTTCGTGCACCCCTGATCGCAATTCAAAATGGCACCGAAAGGGGCGCCGGCGACGTCAGCCGCACTCGCCCCTGGCGGCAGCTTGTGCCGCGACGATCACCGCCGCCTGACGCGGCGGCGTCAGATCCTGCCACCGGCTGTTCCAACTGCCTGCGACGCCGGACGCGGAAGCCTGAACCATGCTGAGGTACGGCTCAATCGATGTCTCGCCACCGCTTGGCTGTGCGTCCATCCACACCTTTGCAGCGTGACAGGCCTGGAAATACTCCTCCTCGGTCGATTCCGCGGGCACGTCGACGCGGGTTGTCACGCCGCCCGCGGAGATGCCGATGGAACCTGGCGGCACCGGACTGGCAGCTTCCGATGATCGCGCGGACGAGGAGGCGGCCTTGCCGTGTTCATGGCTTTGGGAGCAGCCCGTGACAGCCCATAAACACGCCGCGATGACGGCCGTCCCGCCTAGCACTGCCCGGCGCACCGGGAGATTTCGGTAACCGCGCACAGTCCCAATCTATGCAACACTGTCCGCATGCTGGAGTGGTTCGGATCTTGCGAGTGTTGTCGGCCCTGACGCGCCGCCGCTTGCCCTATCCGATTCACACTCCGGAGTCCTCTGCATGGCCATTTCTCTTGCTGAGCCGTTCGTCAAATCCGGCTCGAGCTTTTCCCCGCCCACTTCTGCGCTGACCGTCCCGTACCCTGGCCCCACTCGGTTGCGGGTCCCCGATCTATTGCATGCCACCGATCAAGCCGCTGACGACGTGCTCAGTGGGCGTTGCGATCATCTGCTCCCTAAGGGTGGCGTGCCGGATGCCGAACGCTGGTTCGCTCGCATCCATGGCGACGACGAGCTCGACATCTGGCTGATCAGCTGGGTACCGGGACACGCCACCGAATTGCATGACCACGGCGGATCGCTCGGCGCGCTGACGGTGTTGTCTGGGGCGCTGAACGAATTCCGTTGGGACGGAAGAAAATTGCGTCGTCGTCGACTTGACGCGGGTGACCAGGCAGGGTTTCCGTTAGGTTGGGTGCATGACGTGGTCTGGGCGCCACGCCCGGCGCCGGCTGCGGTGGGGGCAGTCGCGGCGCCGGTGGAGCCGACCTTGAGCGTGCACGCCTATTCCCCGCCACTGACCGCCATGTCGTACTACGAAGTGACCGCGCGCAATACCTTGCGTCGGCAGCGCACTGAGCTCACCGACCAACCCGAAGGCCCCTGATGACTCGGATCGACGTGCAGAGCCGAATCGACCGGTTGCTGGACGCAGCCCGGAACCGGTATCACCGTCTGCCCGCCGATCAAGTGCCCGACGCGGTGCGGCGTGGTGCGCTGCTCGTCGACATCCGCCCGCAGGCCCAACGCACTCGTGAGGGTGAGGTGCCTGGGGCGTTGGTGATCGAGCGCAACGTGCTGGAGTGGCGCTGCGACCCGACCAGCGAAGCACGGCTGCCGCAGGCGGTCGACGACGACGTCGAATGGGTGATCCTCTGTTCGGAGGGCTACACCTCGAGCCTGGCCGCTGCGGCGTTGCTGGATCTGGGCCTACATAGCGCGACCGACGTGATCGGTGGCTACCACGCGCTGGTTGCCGCAGATGTCCTGGGTGAGCTGAGGCCGTAGCCCCGGACAGGCGCCGTCACGCCGCTACTGCCCGGATTTGCCGTCGCTGCCGAAGATGGTTCCGCCCTGGCCGGCTGCACCGCCTGGCCCCGCCGGCGAGGCGGGGAACGTGCAGCTTTGCCGCCGGCTCCGCCACTACCGCCGTCGCCCTGCAGCCATCCACCCGCGCCGCCGCTTCCGCCGACCCCGCCGTTGCCGCCATTACCGCCATTGCCGATCAGTCCCGCCGCGCCGCCGGCACCGCCTGCGGCCCCCGCGGTGGTCTGTGAGAAACCGTTGCCGCCACTGCCGGAGAGCAGTCCGCCGGCCCCGCCGTTGGGGTTGGCTGCGGTGCCATTGGCGCCGTTGCCTATCAACGGGCGACCCACCAGAGCCAGGGTGGGTGCGTTGATCAAGTCCAGCAGGACCTGCTCGACGTTGTTCGCCTCTGCCGCGAAGTAGCTCGCCCCGCCGGTCTGAATGGTCAGCGCGAACTGGTCATGGAACTGAGTGGCTTGGGCGCTGATTTGTTGGGAGCTGGACCCGTAGGAGGAGAAGGGTGCGGCGATGGCCGCGGATACCTCGTCGCCGGCGGCGGCGGTCAGAGCGGTGGTGGGTGCCATCGCGGCGGCGTTGACTGCCCTGATGGCGGAGTTGATGCCGTCCAGGTTGGCTACGGCGGTGGATAGTTCGGCCGGCGATACAAGCGTGAAAGACATCGGTGCTCCTACGAAGACTCGGTAGTCAGTACTACGGGGAGTGGCTGGGCTGATTGGTTACGCGGCAGACCTGTTATGCGGATTTTCCCGGCGATTTGCAGTGATAAATCGCATTGCATATGGATTGCCGAGTGGATGTCAACTATTTGACATCCACCACCCGGGTTGACGACTCCGGAGCGTCTGTCGCTCGACTGTATAAATCTGAAAAATCCTTATTCACAGCCTGTTTGAGTCAAGCGCTGGTTGGGGTGTAGCTCAGCGATGCGTTCAGTCCACGAGCGGCGCGCGTGGGGGTAGCGGCCAGCAGGCGGTAGTCGAGTTGCGCTTAGAGAGAGCCGCGAAACGAACTGCGTTCACTCGATATCGGCCTGCCCCAAAATGGATATAGCGACGCTGATTTCGTTAGCGTGGTTATATTCCAGATGCGCGAATTGGTCGCCGAGAGCGCGCCGGTTATTGCCCTCCGGAATTGGCACTTCCGTAGATCAAGCCGCCCTTGCCGCCGGGGCCGCTGGGCCCCTTGCTTCCTGGCGTAGTGCCCGCGCCGCCACCGCCGCCGCTGCCGCCGTTGCCGCGGGTCCCGCGCCCCCGTCGCCGAACATTCCGGCGGAGCCGCCGGCACCACCATGGCCACCGCCTAGGCCCGATAGTCCCGTTGCGCCGGTCGCACCGATCCCGCCGGCACCGCCGGTGCCGCCGTTGCCCCAGAGCCAGCCACCCGAGCCGCCCCGGCCGCCGTTGGCGCCGGCTCCACCCAGCCCGCCACTGCCGAGCAATCCGGCCGCGCCGCCTGATCCTCCCGTCAGCCCAGCGGTGGATTGCGAAAATCCGTTACCGCCGTTGCCGTAGATCAACCCACCGTCGCCGCCGTTCGGGCTGCCGGCGGTTCCGCTGGTGCCGTCACCGATGAGCGGGCGTCCCACTAGGGCTTGGGTGGGGGCGTTGATCACGCTCAGCATCGTCTGTTCGGCGTTGGATGCTTCGGCCAACAGGTAGGACCCGGCGCCGCCTTGCATCGCCCGGGTGAGCTGCTGCTGGAACTGCGTGGCCTGGGCGCTGATCTGCTGATAGGCCTGACCATGCGTGGAGAACATCGCCGCGATTTCGGCTGACACCTCGTCGCCCGCCGCCACTGCCAGCTCGGTCGTGTGCACTGTGGCCGCCACGTTCGCGGCAAGGACGGCCTCACCCACTTCCGCGAGGTCCGCGGCCGCGGCCAGCAGCTCCGACAACGAAACCAACACAAACGACACGATGTCTCCCTAGTAGTGGATATTTATTGACTCATCAATCTGTCCGGGAGATGCGGGCGCAGGATATTGATCCGGCAAGATCTTTCGTTATGTGGATTTTTCAGAAAGCGTTCATCGGATCGTTTATTTCTGGATACACGTCCAATAGTGAATGGCGGACTGAGTGCCTCGCACACGAGAGCTGCACGAAAAGTGCTGACTGGCAGCGTAATACAGCGATGTCTAGGATCTATTCGACACGCGCCAAGGCCGACGGGCATCAATGCGCATCCTGCTTCCAGGGCGTTATTATGCGCGTGTACATTTACTCCAAAATAACTGATCAACAGGTAATTTTTTCAGCCCAATAGTCCAGCTACTTTACATTCCCGTCTTCGCTTTATCGCCACCGGGCCAATGTCAAGTAACGAAGCGACGCCATCGATCCGTCGCGACCGGACGGTCGGAATGGGGTACGGCAGGAGTGTTTGCTGAGACTGACGATCACGCAGCCGGATCAGCGGTGCTAGGACCCTGAACTGTCCGTCGCCGAAAAGCTCGGCGTCGAGTCGGCGTGCAGCAGCGGCCGCAGCTTCGCCGTCTTGTCCGACGTCCAGCCCGGAGGTGAGAGCACCGCGGCCCAGCCGTCGGCGACGTTGGCCACGTACCGGTGTCCGTGCCCGTCGGGCACGTCCACGGCGACCGCCATGTCGGCGGAAACCTGAAGGAACGTCACCAGTGGGATCCAGTGTGTGTCGGGCAGTACGTCATAGCCGCGCTTCTCGCGTAGCCAATCCGGTTCGTGGAATAGCAGATCGGGCGTCCACCAGGCGATCGGGTCGGACGCGTGCTGCAAATACACCACCCTCGGATGGCCCCATTCCGCCTTCGGGCGATCCAGGTTGTCCGGGCGGGCCACGAACC
Source organism: Mycobacterium sp. IDUB_37 (assembly GCF_055419245.1). Taxonomy (NCBI): domain Bacteria; kingdom Bacillati; phylum Actinomycetota; class Actinomycetes; order Mycobacteriales; family Mycobacteriaceae; genus Mycobacterium; species Mycobacterium sp. IDUB_37. The sequence goes on from NZ_JBVAXG010000002.1 coordinate 635,785, forward strand.
GGACGTTGTGGCCGTCGTCGTAGATGGGCAGCCACTCCGGCGAGCCGCGGTCACGGGTCGCGGTCAGTTGAGTCCAGATGGTGTTGTTGAAGGTTGGGCCGCTGAACAGCGCGCCGTCGGTGCGGGCCAAGACGTTGTTGAGGCTCATGAACGGCGCTTCGCCACCGAACGAACCCAGGCTCTCGCCGAATACGACGAGCTTGGGTCGCTTGAACTCCGGCATCTGGCGGATCAGCTTGTCGACGGCCTCGAACAAGGCCTGCCCGGCATGTCGGGCATTCTCCTTGTCGACCAGGAACGACAGCCAGCTCGGTAGGTACGAGTACTGCATGCTCGCGATGGCGGTGTTGCCGTTGTACATATATTCCAGCGCGGAGGCTTCTGCTTCATTGATCCACCCGGTGCCAGTGGTGGTGGCGACCGCGACGACCGCGCGTTGCAGGCCGCCGGTCCGCAGCAACTCGCGTGCGGCCAGTTCCGCGGTCGCATCAATGTCTTTCGCCGAATCCAGCCCGGCGTAAGCACGGATCGGCTCGATGGCGGGACTGCCGTTGAAGGCCGTGAGTTCCTTCACCGACGGCCCGCCGCCGACGAAGATCCGGCCTTGATGGCCCAGCGACTGCCAGGACACCAGCGAATCCACGCCGCCGGAACGCAACTTGGTCTTCGGCGCGCCCGAGTCCGGGTCCATCTCGTTGTTGACCGAGGCAAAGGTGTCATTCATCGATCGCATCGCGAATTTGAGCACGACACCGTTGAGCACGGTGATGGTCAGCACCATCAACCCGATCACCACGATGGCCGCCGAAAGCCGGAAAGGCGCGATCCGGTCGACTTGCGCCACAAGAAGATTGACCAACCAGCGGACGAATTTGCCGATCTCGACGAACGTGAACAGCACGACAAGTGACAGCACGCCGGTCATCGGGTACTCGTACCACTTGAGGTGTTCGACGCCCATCATGTCGCGCACATCGTCTTGCCAGACGTGGAACCGGATCGCCATCACCACGATGCCGATCGCACCAACCACGATCAGCGGTGGCCAAGCCCAAGTGGGTGCCGGCCGCGTGGTGCTCTGCGAGCGCAGCCAGCGGATCAGCCAGACAGCGAACACACCCAGCCCGTAACCGATGGCACCGGAGCACCCACTGACGACGCCCTGGAACAGCGGCCCGCGGGGCAGTAGCGATGGGGTCAGGGACAGCCAAAGGAAAATCAGGCCGACCAAGGTCCCGGTGTAGGTGTAGTTGCGAACCCACCAATCGCCGCCCACCAGAGGCGGCGCCAGATCCTTGCCCAAGCCGTCCTTCGCGGCGGCCTGCTCGACCGGCGCGTGCGGCTCGTCCGGTTCGTCGCCGGCCGATTCGCCCCTGGTGGTGACCGCGGTCCCGCTCATCGGTGTTGGAAGTCAGGCGGACGCTTCTCGATGAAGGCCGCCATCCCTTCGGACTGATCGTCGGTAGCGAATGTGGAGTGGAAGAGCCGGCGTTCGTACAGCAGTCCCTCGACCAGCGTCGATTCGAAGGCCCGGTTGACGGCCTCTTTGGCCATCTGCGCCGAGGGGAGCGACATCTGCGAGATGGTGGTGGCGACGGACTTCGCCTCGGTCAGCAGATCGTCGGCCGGCACGACCCGCGAAACCAGGCCGCTGCGTTCGGCTTCGGCGGCGTCGATGGTGCGGCCGGTCAAGATCAGGTCCATGGCCTTGGCCTTACCGATGGCCCGGGTCAATCGCTGCGAGCCGCCCATGCCTGGGATCACACCGAGTTTGATCTCCGGCTGGCCGAACTTCGCGGTGTCGGCCGCGATCAGCAAGTCACACATCATCGCCAGTTCGCAGCCGCCGCCGAGCGCGTACCCGGCTACAGCGGCGATCGTCGGCGTGCGCACCGCAGCCAATCTGCCCCAGGTGGCAAAGAAGTCAGCTCCGAACGCTTCGGCGAAGGAAAGCCCGGCCATCTCTTTGATGTCGGCTCCCGCGGCGAATGCTTTGGCCGAACCGGTGATGATGATCGCACCGATACCGTCATCGGAGTCGAGTTCGGTTGCCGCGCCGGTGACTTCGTGCATCACCTGGCTATTGAGCGCGTTCAGCGCCTTCGGTCGGTTTAGGGTGATGATGCCGACTCGCTCTTCGCGTTCGACAAGAATGGTTTCGTAAGCCATGCCAATCCTTTCCGGCCCTTTAGAACTCTAAGTCGTCATCCGCCGGCGCAAAATAGGCTGCGACGTCGGCCACTGTGACCTCGTCCAGTTGCGCTGGCGACCACTTCGGATTGCGGTCTTTATCGACGAGTTGCGCGCGAATACCTTCGACAAAATCGTGCGACCGCGCCGACGCCGAAGACACCCGATAGTCCTGCACCAGAACATCTTCCAGTGTTTCCAATTCGCCAGCACGGCGAACCGCCTCGAAAGTCACCGACAGCGCGACGGGGGAGCGGGTGCCGATCAGGTTGGCGGCGTCGTTGGCTTCTTGAGCGTCGTGACCGCGCAACGCGGCGACGATGTCGATCACGTTCTCGCCGGAGTAGCACTCGTCGATCCATTCACGTTGTGCGGCAAGCTCACTCGGTGGGGGTTCGACTGCGTGGTGAGCCAGGGCGCCCTCGACTCCATCGGTGGCGACGGCGGCGACGAACGCGTCTATGTCGCTTTGCGGCACATAGTGATCGGCGAATCCCAATGCAATGGCATCCGGTCCGTTGAAGGGTGCTCCGGTGAGCGCGGCGTGCAGACCGAGCTTGCCCGGCGCCCGGGACAGCAGATAGGTGCCGCCGACGTCGGGAATGAAGCCGATCCCCACTTCGGGCATCGCGATCTTCGACTTGTCGGTGACCACCCGGGTGTTCGCATGGGCACTGACGCCAACGCCGCCGCCCATCACGATGCCGTCCATCACGGCGACGTAGGGCTTGGCAAACCGGCCGATCAAAGCGTTCATCAGGTACTCGTCGCGCCAGAACCGCCGCGCGTCGACGCCGTCCTTGCGGGCGCTGTGATAGAGCGCCACCACGTCGCCGCCGGCGCAAAGCCCCCGTTCGCCCGCCCCGGAGATGACTACCGCGCGTATCGCGTCATCACGTTCCCACCGGATCAGCACAGCGCTGAGCAGGTCGACCATCGTCTGGTTCAGCGAATTGATCGCCTTGGGTCGATTGAGGGTGATGAAGCCGATGTTGTTGTCGACTCGGGTCAGGACCTCGTCGGATTCGCCAGTAACGGCCCCAGTCACACCTATCGTCTCCCCTCGTCGGGCTCCCGGGCAGAACCTACCCACTCAAAAGCTGCCCATGAGTTTGACGAGCAATCTAATTCGTGACTCGCTCGACGATGCCCGCGGGGCTAAGGTTTAGGGTGATCTGGATCTTCTGCTCGACTCGGTACAGAAGTCCAGGAGAAACTACAGATAGCAGCTCCGCTGGGAACTCAGGCGGACCACCAAATCGTTGAGCAGTTGTTCACGCAGCTCGAAGCTATAGCAATAGAGAGGATCCGACGGTGCGGGAGACAAGCAATCCTGTATTTCGTTCCCTGCCGAAGCAGCAGGGCGGATACGCGCAATTCGGCACTGGCCCGGCCCCGGGATACCCGGGTGACCCCTACGCCCCCTACCAGCAGGGCACTGCGGCTTCGCGTCCGCTGACCATCGACGACGTTGTCACCAAGACCGGTTTCACGCTGGCCACGCTGTCGCTGACGGCCGTTGTCTCCTACTTCCTGGTCGCATCGAACCTCGCACTCGCGCTGCCGCTGACCATGGTCGGTGCGCTGGGCGGGCTGGTGCTGGTGTTGATCGCCACCTTCGGTCGTAAGCAGGACAACCCGGCGATCGTCCTGAGCTACGCCGCGCTCGAAGGGTTGTTCCTCGGCGCCCTATCGTTCGTCTTGGCCAACTTCTCGGTGGGCTCCGCCAACGCGGGCATGCTGATCGGGGAAGCGGTACTCGGGACGCTGGGCGTCTTCTTCGGAATGTTGATCGTCTACAAGACCGGCGCCATCCGCGTCACACCGAAATTCACCCGGATGCTGTTCGCCGCGATGATCGGCGTGATGGTCCTGATGCTCGGCAACTTCGTGCTGGCGATGTTCAACGTCGGTGGCGGCGAGGGCCTGGGTCTGCGCAGTGCCGGTCCGATCGGCATCATCTTCTCGCTGGTGTGCATCGGCATCGCGGCCTTCAGCTTCCTGATCGACTTCGATGCGGCCGACCAGATGATCCGCGCTGGGGCGCCGGAGAAGGCCGCTTGGGGTGTCGCGCTCGGGTTGACCGTGACCCTGGTGTGGCTCTACATCGAGATCCTGCGTCTGCTGAGTTACTTGCAGAACGATTAGTTAACTTCGACGGGGAAAAGCCGGCACGCCAGTTCGGGTGCCGGCTTTTCCGCGTCTGGGTGCCGCGCGGTGGGGCGGCGGGGTGGCCGGGCGGCTCGGGCGGGGTTGATTCTGCGGTGAGGGTGTGGCCTTCTCGTACTTCGTCGCCCTCAGCGCAGAGTCAACTGTCGGTGTCGGTGCGCGCTGCGACCATGCCGGCATGGAGCATGGACAGCAGCCGTTTCTCGGCAGTGAGGCGCTGGCCGCCGGAGACCTCAGCAGGCATGAGCTCCGCAGGTACTACCGCGCGATCATGCCGAATGTCTACCTGGACAAGCGGGTCGAGCCGTCGTTGCGGCAACGCACGCTCGCGGCCTGGCTGTGGTCACACCGCGAGGCGGTCATCGCCGGCTCCGCGGCTTCGGCTATGCACGGCGCCAGATGGGTTGATCAAACGGCGCCCATCGAATTGATCGGGCGCAATGCCCGAACGCCGCGCCGAGTGATCACCCGTAATGACTTGTTGTTGGACGGCGAGTTCCAACGACTCGACGGACTTATAGCGACGACACCGGAGCGGACCGCATTCGACCTGGGCAGGCGCGGAACGCTTGAGCGCTCCGTAGCCAATCTCGATGCGCTGGCCGCAGCCACCGACTTCAAGGTGCCCGATGTCCAAGACTTGGCCGCACGTCACCGGCATACTCGCGGCCTCTGCCAGTTAGATGCCGCGCTAGACCTCGTTGACGGGGGAGCGCAGTCGCCGAAGGAGACCTGGCTACGGTTGCTGATGCTCAGAGCGGGTTTCCCGCGGCCACGTACGCAGATACCGGAATTAGGCGCGGATGGCTTCCCGCGGTACTTCCTCGATATGGGTTGGGAAGACATCATGCTGGCCGTCGAGTATGACGGCGAACAACACTGGACCGACCCAGCACAGTACGTGTGGGACGTCGACCGGCAAGAGTACGTCGACCGGGTCGGCTGGACCGTCGTCAGAGTGGTTGCCGGGCACCAGCCGGGCGACATAATTCGACGAGTTCGGCGTGCTTGGGACGCCCGCAGCCGGCCGCCCAGGACTTTGACTCTGCGCTGAGGGCGTTGGCTACTCGAAGTTCTTCACCACCAGCGCAGAGCCAACGCGTCAGGAAAGCCGCTCGATCACCATCGCCATGCCCTGACCCCCACCGACGCACATGGTCTCCAGGCCGAACGTCTTGTCGTGGGTGGTGAGGTTGTTCAGCAGCGTGGCGGTGATTCGCGCACCGGTCATGCCGAACGGGTGGCCCAGGGCGATCGCCCCGCCCGACACATTCAGCTTGTCCTCGTCGATACCGAGTTCGCGGGCCGAGCCCAACACCTGCACGGCAAAAGCCTCGTTGATCTCGAACAGGTCGATGTCCGACACCGACAGCCCGGCGCGCTGCAGCGCCTGCTTGGAGGCCTCGATCGGGCCCAGGCCCATGATCTCCGGAGACAGTCCGCTGACGCCGGTGGACACGATGCGTGCCAGGGGCGTGAGGCCAAGCTCCTTGGCCTTGGTGTCGCTGGTGATCACCACGGCCGCGGCGCCGTCGTTGAGCGGACACGCGTTGCCGGCGGTCACGGTGCCGTTGGGCCGGAAGACCGGCTTGAGCTGGCTGATCTTCTCGTAGCTGGTGCCCGCCCGAGGGCCATCGTCGGTGCTGACGGTGCTGCCGTCCGGCAGGGTGACCGGGGTGATCTCACGGGCGAAGAACCCGCTGTTGATCGCCTCCTCGGCGCGGTTCTGGCTGCGCACGCCCCAGTGGTCCTGGTCCTCGCGGGAAATGCCGGTCATCAGCGCGACGTTCTCAGCGGTCTGACCCATCGCGATGTAGATGTCGGGCACGTTCCCGTCAGCGCGCGGGTCGTGCCATTCGTCGGCTCCCGCAGACGAGGCTGCCGTGCGCTCCTGGGCGCTGTCGTACTCGGGGTTCTTGGTGTCCGGCCAGCCGTCGGCGTTGCCCTTGCCGAACCGGGAGACCGTCTCCACACCGGCCGAGATGAAGGCGTCGCCCTCGCCAGCTTTGATTGCGTGGAACGCCATCCGGGTGGTCTGCAATGACGACGAGCAGTACCGGTTGACCGTGGTCCCCGGCAGGAAGTCATACCCGAGCGCGACTGCGACGACGCGGGCGATGTTGAAGCCCGACTCGCCACCGGGTTGGCCGCAGCCCAGGATCAGGTCGTCGATCTGGTGCGGGTTCAGCCCGGGCACTTTGTCGAGCGCAGCGCGCACCATCTGGGTGGCCAGATCGTCGGGGCGGATGCTGACCAGAGAACCCTTCATGGCCCGACCGATCGGCGAGCGGGCAGTTGAGACGATTACCGCTTCTGGCATGACGGTTCCCTTCGTTGGGCTGCGACGAAGCCGCGCAATTGGGTGGAAACCCCCGCTCGGCCCGCTAGGACAAGACTCACCAAATCTAGTCTTTAGCCCTCGGTCGGTTCTTCGAAGGGTGTTGCCTGCGCTGACGCCTGACGCCGCCACAACCGCGACAGGATGGAGCGCCGCAGTTCGGTGGTGCCGCCCGCGGCCGGCCCGGTCTGAGTTGCCAACGGCGGCAATGAAATTCCGGTCACGTCGCTCAACACATGGTGCATCGCAAGCAGCAACTTGTCGGCTGCCAGTGCGTACGTGGAGGCCGACGGGTGGTACCGGTCGGCGGAGAACATCAACTCGGGCGGGCCACTGCGGAAATTGGGCGCCAGCAGATGGGCCAGCGGTACCGGCACACCGCCGGCCGCGCGGACAGCTCCGGCCTGGGCGCGAGCGAGTTGAGAACCGCGGGTGTGCGCCAGGTGGCGCAGTGGTTGCGGAATGGCAGTGATGACGCCGAAGTCCGGGCAGGTACCGACCACCACAACGGCGCCCCGGTTACGCAATTTGCGCACACACGACCCCAGTCGCTGCGCCGATTGGCTGATGCCGTTGAGTGCCGTGATGTCGTTGGCGCCCAGCATGATCACCGCCGCGTCCGGTGGGGGCCCGGCAACGAACATCGCATCGACCTGACCCACCAGGCCTTTCGACGTCGCACCGACGATTGCCTTGGTGCTCAGCCGAATACGCATTCCTGTCTGTTCGGCCAGTCTGCGCGCGACCACGACGCCCGGGACTTCTTCGGCGCTGGTGCAGCCGTACCCGGTAGCGGTCGAGTCGCCGAAGATCATCAGATGCAGGTCGAAGGGCGTTCCCCGCTGCCACCGCTGCACGGGCCCACCCTCCGGCGCGTAGACGCCGTCGGCGCGGGGCGGCACATCCCATGCTTTCGGAATCACAGTGCGCGCATGAGTCGCCTGACCGACCAGCAAGTTACGCGCGCCCAGATAGGCCGTACCCGTCGAGGCGAGTGCACCCGCCGCGGCCAAAGCGATCGTCGAACGCCGTGGTGCGCGCATGCTCACAGACAAGAGTTTAGGACGATTGTGCTGATTTTGGGGGTAGCTGAGAAAGAAACGGGTTACGGTGTGGAACACAGTTGATATCGAATAAGAGTCTACGAACGACGAAACGGAAAATGCCTGTCAAGCTAAGTTCGCGGGGTTGGCTGGACGCTTCGGTGACCAGATGAACTGATCTGCTCAGCCACTTCGATACATGCTGTATCGGACTACAACGGCGTAGGAAGTGTTGAGCATGACTGCACCCACGAAGGTATCTGGCGCACCTAGAGTCGCCATTCGCCCGCGAGACGCGCTCAAGGCTCGTAGACTCGTTGCACGCAGATTTGCGATCAGTGATGGCGCTCCCGTCGAGGTGGTCGAGTCAGGCCCGAGCGTTGCCGCGCGGTTAGCTAACCTGGCCTCGCGCGTGACTATCCGGCCCGCTCTGGCGGTTGGCAGCTACGCACCCCATCTGCCCTATCCATGGGCGTTAATCGACCGCGCGGCCCGTGTTCTACTTCCGGCAACGAGTACCGTCCGCGCCGAAGTGGACCTGCCCAACGCGTCTGCGCAGCTGGTCCGCGCGACGGGAGTGCTACCGGCGGACGGGACCAGGCGGGTCGTTCTCTACTTGCACGGTGGTGCCTTCCTGACCTGCGGAGCAAACTCGCATGGCCGCCTGGTCGAGATGCTCTCCAAGTTTGCTGACGCGCCCATTCTTGTCGTCAACTATCGACTGATGCCCAAGCACTCGATAGGCATGGCGCTCGACGACTGCCATGACGGCTATCGCTGGCTGCGCCTGCTGGGCTACGACCCGGATCAGATTGTGCTCGCCGGCGACTCGGCCGGCGGCTATCTCGCGCTCGCTCTCGCGCAACGGTTGCAACGCGAAGGAGAGGAGCCCGCGGCGCTGGTCGCGATCTCTCCTCTGCTGCAGCTAGCAAAGGAAGAGAAGCAGGCGCATCCGAACATCAAGACCGACGCAATGTTCTCGGCGAGGGCCTTCGACGCGCTCGGTGAATTGGTAGCTAGCTCAGCGGCCAGGAACAAGGTAGGCGGCAAGCCGGAGGAGATTTACGAGCCCCTCGAACACATCGAACCGGGTTTGCCGCGGACCATGATTCACGTGTCCGGATCCGAGGTGCTGCTGCACGATGCGCGGTTGGCGGCCAGCAAGTTGGCGGCGGCCGGCGTGCCTGCCGAGGTACGGGTCTGGCCGGGCCAGGTGCACGACTTCCAGGTCGCCGGGCCGATGTTGCCGGAGGCGGTCCGCTCGTTGCGTCAGATCGGGGAGTACATCCGCGAAGCGACCGGCTAGCGGTCGGGGCCGGAAGCGCACCAGCGGTCGGCCACGCGCGCGCGCTCCGAAATCGCCTGAGACCATAGGCGCATGCGAATTGCGCAGCACCTCAGTGACCTGATCGGCGGCACCCCGCTCGTTCGCCTGAACTCCGTCGTCCCCGAAGGATCCGGCATCGTGGCGGCGAAGGTCGAATACCTCAACCCGGGTGGCAGCTCGAAGGACCGGATTGCCGAAAGAATGATCGACGCCGCCGAGGCCAGCGGAGAGCTGAAGCCGGGTGGCACCATCGTCGAACCCACGTCCGGCAACACCGGTGTGGGACTCGCTCTCGTCGCGCAGCGCCGTGGCTACAAGTGCGTGTTCGTCTGCCCCGATAAAGTCGGTGAGGACAAGCGAAATGTGTTGCGCGCGTACGGTGCCGAGGTGGTCGTGTGCCCGACGGCAGTGCTGCCCGAGGACCCGGACAGCTACTACAGCGTCTCCGACCGCCTGGTCAGAGAGATCGACGGCGCCTGGAAGCCCGACCAGTACTCCAACCCGGAGGGCCCGGCCAGCCACTACGCGACCACCGGCCCTGAGATCTGGCAGGACACCGACGGCAAGGTCACTCATTTCGTTGCCGGAATCGGCACCGGCGGCACGATCACCGGTGCGGGCCGCTACCTCAAGGAGGTGTCAGACGGTCGGGTGCGCGTGATCGGCGCGGACCCGGAGGGTTCGGTGTATTCCGGTGGCACCGGTCGGCCGTATCTGGTTGAGGGCGTCGGCGAGGACTTCTGGCCGGCGGCCTACGACCCGACCGTGCCCGACGAGATCATCGCGGTGTCGGACTCCGACTCCTTCGATATGACCAGGCGGTTGGCCCGTGAGGAAGCCATGCTCGTCGGCGGGTCATGCGGGATGGCGGTCGTCGCCGCGCTGAAGGTAGCCGAGAAAGCCGGCCCGGATGCAGTGATCGTCGTGTTGCTGCCGGACGGCGGTCGCGGCTACATGGCGAAGATCTTCAACGATGGGTGGATGTCGTCGTACGGGTTCCTGCGCAGCCGCCTCGACGGCTCGGCCCAGGAGTCGACGGTCGGCGACGTACTGCGTCGCAAGTCCGGCGCGCTGCCCGACCTCGTACACACGCATCCATCGGAGACCGTGCGCGACGCCATCGGGATTCTGCGCGAGTACGGGGTGTCCCAAATGCCGGTCGTGGGCGCTGAGCCGCCGGTGATGGCCGGCGAAGTCGCCGGCAGTGTTTCCGAACGCGAGTTGCTGTCGGCGGTCTTCGAAGGGCGCGCCAAACTGGCCGATGCCGTCAAACAGCACATGAGCCCGGCTTTGCCACTCATTGGGGCAGGCGAGCTGGTCAGTGTGGCGGGCAAGGCGCTGCGCGACAAGGACGCATTGATGGTCGTGGAAGAAGGCAAACCGGTCGGTGTGATCACTCGCTACGACTTGTTGGGCTTCCTTTCCGAGGGCACCCGACGGCGTTGACGGCACGCCTTCTGCGACTCCCGGAAGCTCGGGTACTGTCGCGGCTTAGTTCAGCTAGCTCGTACCGGAAGGTTGCCGCATGACCGATCAGCCGCCTGGCGGTTCCTACCCGCCTCCGCCTCCGCCGCCTGGCTCATCCGGTGGCTTCCAGCAGCCCGGTGGTGCGTCGAGCCCGCCGCCTCCACCGCCCCCGCTTGCAGGTGGCTATCCGCCGCCGCCGCCCTCCGCCGGGGGCTTCGCGCCGCCGCCGCCCGGGCCGGCGATCCGTGAGCAGGCCACGGATTCCTACACCCCGTGGCTCACTCGCGTGCTGGCATTTCTCATCGACTACGCACCGGTGATCGTCGTGTACGGCATCGCCTGGGTGATCGGATTGATCACGCAGGAAGAGTCGTGCGTGACCAGCGTCAACCAATACGACGTTGCGCAGTACTGCTACACCGAAGACTCGATCATCGGCCTGCTTGCCCAAGGGTTGGCGTCGCTGGCCATCCTGGCTTATGTGGTCTGGAACTACGGCTACAAGCAGGGCACCACCGGATCGAGCATCGGAAAATCGATCCTGAAGTTCAAGGTGGTCAGCGAGGCCACGGGGCAGCCGTTGGGCTTTGGTATGTCGTTGGTACGCCAGGTCGCGCACTTCGTCGACGCGATCATTTGCTACGTCGGGTTCTTGTTCCCGCTGTGGGACAAGAAGCGCCAGACCTTGGCCGACAAGATCATGACGACGGTCTGCTTGCCGGTCTGATCCGAGCCTGCCTTCGCTTTCTAGCCGGTTAGGCTAGCTGGCGATGAGCAATCACCCTGAGTACTCCGGCCTGGCTACCAAAGCGATCCATGCCGGCTACCGCCCAGACCCGGCGACCGGTGCCGTCAATGCCCCGATCTATGCCAGCAGCACGTTCGCTCAAGACGGCGTTGGTGGCCTGCGCGGCGGCTTCGAATACGCCCGCACCGGCAACCCGACGCGTGCCGCGCTGGAAGCATCGCTGGCGGCAGTTGAAGAGGGTGCGTTCGGACGGGCGTTCAGTTCCGGGATGGCCGCCACCGACTGCGCACTGCGGGCCATCTTGCGTCCCGGTGACCACCTCGTCATTCCCGACGACGCCTACGGCGGCACCTTCCGCCTGATCGACAAGGTCTTCACTCAGTGGGGACTCGAGTACACGCCGGTGGCGCTGTCGGATCTGGATGCGGTCCGCGCGGCGATCACGCCCCGCACGCGCTTGATCTGGGTGGAGACACCGACGAACCCGCTGCTGTCGATTGCCGACATCGCCGGAATCGCCCAACTGGGCGCTGACAATTCGGCAAAAGTATTGGTGGACAACACCTTTGCCTCACCTGCGCTACAGCAGCCGTTGACGCTGGGTGCCGACGTAGTGCTGCACTCCACCACCAAATACATCGGTGGGCATTCCGATGTGGTGGGCGGAGCGTTGGTCACCGACGACGGAGAGCTGGACAATGCATTCGCGTTCCTGCAGAACGGTGCGGGCGCGGTGCCAGGTCCGTTCGATGCCTACCTGACCATGCGCGGGCTGAAGACTTTGGTGCTGCGGATGCAGCGGCACAGCGAGAATGCCGCCGCGGTAGCGGAGTTCCTGGCCGAACATCCGGCAGTGAGCAGGGTGCTTTATCCGGGTTTGTCCAGCCACCCAGGTCACGAGGTCGCCGTGCGCCAGATGCACGGCTTCGGCGGCATGGTCTCGGTACGTATGCGTGGCGGGCGCGCGGCCGCTGAGAAGCTGTGCGCCAAGACGAACGTGTTCATCCTGGCCGAGTCGCTCGGCGGCGTTGAGTCGCTGATCGAGCATCCCAGCGCCATGACGCACGCCTCGACGGCAGGCTCGCAGTTGGAGGTGCCGGATGACCTGGTGCGGCTGTCGGTCGGCATCGAAGATGTCACCGACCTACTGGCCGACTTAGAGCAGGCGCTCGCCTGACGCGGCGAGCGCCGGCGTCAGGAGTGGTACGGCTCCGCGCTGACCAGGGTGACCTTGACGGTGTTGCCGTTGGGCACCTTGTAGCTGCGGGTTTCGCCCTCTTTGGCGTCGATCAGCGCGCCACCCAGCGGCGATAGCGGCGAGTAAACCTCGAGCTTGCCGTTCTGCACTGCCTGCTCGCGGGTTCCGATCAGGAACGTCTCGTGGTCCGACTCGTCGCCGTTGTAGTAGACCTTCACGACCGAACCGGGCAGCGCGACACCGGACTGCTTGGGTGCTTCGCCGACCTTCGCGCTATTGAGCAGGTCCTGCAGTTGGCGAATGCGGGCCTCCTGCTGGCCCTGCTCGTCGCGGGCAGCGTGGTAGCCGCCGTTCTCGCGCAGATCGCCCTCCTCGCGGCGGTCGTTGATTTCTGCGGCGATGATCGGACGATTCGCGATCAGTTGGTCGAGCTCGGCCTTGAGTCGGTCATGTGACTCCTGGGTCAACCAGGTCACCTGAGTGTCCGTCATCTCGTGGCGCTCCTTGTGTTTGTCGTTCCGCGCAACCGCGCAAGTTCGTGATCCCTTGTGCAGGGACTGGCCGGGTGCTCGGTTTCTGCGCCCCGGGTACTGCTGCCACTCCGTTCTGGTTGCGGCCTTTAATGCAGCAATACACGGTCCCCAGCAGGACCGTGCATTCACCTATGTTACCACCGCGCAAACAATCGATGACTGACATATCCGCAGTTCGGCGTTCGTTGCGCGCTAGGAAGAGCGCAGATAGGCGGGCACGTCTGTGCCGCAGCCGTATACGTCCGCCACCACGGGTGGCTTACTGGATTTCAGTGTTGTCGTCACCTGCACGGTGTCCTGATCGCCAGGGGGGACCAGCACTTCGCGCCGGCCGGTCTCGCTGCCGTCCTTGGATCGCACCCGCACGATGCAGTCCACCGGTCGCGACGGGTCGGAGCGGTGCACGCTGATGGTCACCGAAGCCGTCTCGTCGTCAATCAGCTGGTATCCGGCGAGGGTGCCTTTGACAGGGCTGGTGCCGATCCTCTGATAGCCGACGAAGGCGATGCCGACGCCGGCCGCGAGAGCCAGCACGGTTAAGCCGATGACGACACCGCGACGCGATTTTCGGGATAGCCGGGTGCTGCCGTAACGCGCCTCGGGGCGCGAGAAAGAATCTTCTGTCACGGGGTCAGTCATGCCCTGGGGAGTTGTGGGGTACAGGAGAACTGGAATTATAGGGGGCACTATCGGGGTCGGTGGGCGGCCTACGGACGGACAAGGGAGCACGTGAGCAAACTGCGGTTGATGGCGGTGCATGCCCACCCCGACGACGAATCCAGTAAGGGTGCCGCCACCCTTGCCCGATACGCCGACGAAGGCCACCGCGTGCTGGTGGTGACACTGACCGGGGGCGAACGCGGCGACATCCTCAATCCGGCGATGGACCTGCCTGACGTGCACGGACACATTCACGAGATCCGCCGCGACGAGATGGCGAAGGCCGCCGAGATCTTGGGTGTGGAGCACAAGTGGCTGGGCTTCGTGGACTCGGGATTGCCGCAGGGCGATCCGCTGCCACCACTGCCGGAGGGATGCTTCGCGCTGGTGCCGCTCGAGCAATCAACCGAGGCGCTGGTGCGCGTGGTTCGCGAATTCCAGCCGCACGTGATGATCACTTACGACGAGAACGGCGGCTACCCACACCCCGACCACATCAAGTGCCACGAGGTGTCGGTCGGTGCCTACGAGGCCGCCGGTGACTACCGCCGATTCCCGGACGCCGGCGTGCCTTGGTCGGTGTCCAAGCTGTACTACGTCCACGGGTTCTTGCGGGCCCGGATGCAACTGCTGCAGGACGAATTCGAAAAGCACGGGCAGAAAGGCCCGTTCGACAAGTGGCTCAAGCACTGGCTCCCCGAGCAGGATCATTTCGAGAAACGGGTGACCACCCGCGTGGAGTGCTCGGCCTATTTCGGTCAGCGTGATGACGCGCTGCTCGCGCACGCCACCCAGATCGATCCGAACGCCGAGTTCTTCGCCGCTCCGATCTCCTGGCAGGAGCGGCTGTGGCCCACCGAAGAGTATGAGTTGGCCCGCTCACGCGTCCCCGCCGCGCTGCCCGAGACGGATTTGTTCGAGGGGATCTCCGAGGGGACTGACGAGCAGTGAATCACTTTCTAATCAGCGTGATTGCTGACGGCGGAACCAAGAACAACGGCCCAGATTTCGGCAAGGCGAGCCCGGTGGGGTTGGTGGTCGTCCTGTTGCTGGTCGTCGCGACGGTTTTCCTGGTCCGCTCGATGAACAAGCAACTGAAGAAGGTGCCCGAATCGTTCGATCGGCAGAACCCCGAGCCCGATCAGGCCGCGGACGACGGGACGGACACGGTGAGTAGTGTCGAGCCGCAGCCACCCGGGCCCGACAGCAACGGAACTGCCCGACCGCCGGGATCCGCTCGTGAGCCCGGCTGATCCCTTCGGGATCAACACCCTCGCGCAGGCCACCAGTCCGTACCTGCGCCAGCACGCGAACAACCCCGTGCACTGGCAGCAGTGGACGCCTCAGGCACTCGAACACGCCGCCACTCGCGACGTGCCGATACTGCTGTCGATCGGCTATGCCGCCTGTCACTGGTGTCACGTCATGGCGCACGAATCGTTCGAGGACGACGACGTGGCGGCCATGATGAACGCCGAATTCGTTTGCATCAAGGTGGACCGGGAGGAACGACCGGACATCGACGCCGTCTACATGAACGCCACTGTCGCGCTCACCGGCCAGGGCGGTTGGCCGATGACGTGCTTCCTCACGCCGGACGGTCGGCCCTTCTTCTGCGGCACCTATTACCCCAAAGAAGGTTTCCTGCAACTACTTTCGGCCATCACGCAGACTTGGCGGGAGCGCCGCGGCGAGGTCGAGGAGACCAGCGACCACATTGCCGGTGAGCTGCGCTCGATGGTGTCCGGCGTGCCCGGTGGCGGGCCGGGGGTGGCGCCCGAACTGTGCGACCACGCCATCGCCGTCGTTCTGGGCGAGCAGGACACAGCGCATGGCGGCTTCGGCGGCTCGCCCAAGTTTCCGCCGTCGGCGCTGCTCGAAGCGCTGCTACGCAACTACGAACGCACCGGTTCGGCGGCCGCACTGGACGCGGTGATGCGCACCGGCAACGCGATGGCTCGCGGCGGCATCTATGACCAGCTGGCCGGCGGGTTCGCCCGCTACAGCGTCGACAACGCCTGGGTGATCCCGCACTTCGAGAAGATGCTGTACGACAACGCCTTATTGCTGCGGATGTACGCGCACTGGGCGCGCCGGACAGGAGATCCGCTGGCCCGCCGGGTCACGGCGCAGACCGCCCGGTTTCTGCTCGACGGTCTCGCTGACGGCGACATGTTCACGTCGTCGCTGGACGCCGACGCAGACGGCATCGAGGGCTCGACCTACGTCTGGACCCCGGCACAACTGACCGAGGTACTCGGAGCCGACGACGGTCGCTGGGCGGCAGCGGTATTCGGAGTCACCGCGTCCGGCACCTTCGAGCACGGCACCTCGGTGCTGCAGTTGCTCAGCGACCCCGACGACCCACAACGACTCGAGAGCATTCGGACTCAATTGCTGGCGGCCCGGCTTACCCGGGTGCAGCCGGGACGCGACGACAAGGTGGTCACGTCGTGGAACGGGCTGGCCATCACCGCACTGGCCGAAGCCGGCGTCGCTCTCGATGACCCGGGCCTGGCACGGGCCGCGCAGCGATGTGCGACGGCGCTGCTGGATCTGCACCTTGTCGACGGGAGACTTCGGCGCGCAAGCCTAGGCGGCGTCGTCGGTGAAAGTGTCGCGATCCTGGAGGACCACGCCATGCTGGCCACCGGACTGTTGGCGCTCTACCAGTTGGACGGCGACGAATCGTGGCTTGCCGCCGCGACCGGCCTGCTGGATACGGCCGTGCAACACTTCGGCGATTCGCACCGTCCCGGCCACTGGTTCGACACCGCCGACGATGCCGAACAGCTGATGATGCGGCCCGCCGACGCGCTGGATGGAGCCACGCCGTCGGGGGCGTCGTCGGTCGCCGAGGCACTGCTGACCGCCGCGCACCTGGTCGACGGCGCCCGAGCTGAAAGCTATTTGCAGCTGGCCGGTTACACGTTGGGTGCGCACTCGGTGCTGCTGGCCCGTGCGCCGCGTTCGGCAGGTCATTGGCTGGCGGTGGCCGAAGCGGCGGTGCGCGGGCCGCTGCAGATCGCGGTCGTCTGCTCGGGCTCATCCTCGCCGCTGCTGGCCGACGCCCGTCGACTCGCACCGGGTGGGGCGATCGTTGTTGGCGGCGAGCTGGATTCGTCGCCGCTGCTGGCCGGGCGGGGCCGGGTGGCGGGGTCCGATGCCGCCTATATATGCCGTGGGCGCACCTGCGACTTGCCGGTGACCAGCACGGGCGGATTGGCGACCGCCCTGGGCGTCGCGGGGGAGTAGCGCGGAGATAATCTGCCACTCATGCCGAATGACGATAGGACCCAAGCGATCACCGAGACGGTCCACCGCTACATTGCGACGGTTGTCGACGGCAGCGCCGACGACCTGGCCGCCTTCTACGCCGACGACGCCACGCTCGAGGATCCGGTCGGCGGTGAGGTGCACATCGGCACCCGCGCCATCGCCGGCTTCTACTCCGCGGTCGTCGGACTCGAGCGCCAATGCGAGTTGGTCACGCTACGGGTCTCCGGGCATGAGGCTGCTTTCCACTTCCGGCTGACCATCACCGCCGGCGACAGCAAGATGCAGATCGAGCCCATCGAGACGATGGTCTTCAACGGTGACGGAAAAGTCACCGCGATGAAGGCTTACTGGTCGGCCGCCGACGTCACCCAGTCGTAAAGGCGAGGCGTCAGAACACCACGAACCACATGGCGATGTAGTGGCAGATCGCCGCTACCGCCGTGCAGGCGTGGAAGAACTCGTGATAGCCGAACGTCGAGGGCCACGGGTCGGGCCACCTCAGCGCGTAGAGGATGCCGCCGATGCTGTAGAGGGCGCCTCCGACCAGGAGCAGCACCAGCGCGGCCACGCCTGCGTTGTGCAGAATCGTGCCGATGTACCAGACCGCCACCCAGCCGAGCAGGATGTAGAGCGGCACGCCGACCCAGCGCGGAGCTGAAGGCCACAGCATCTTGAGCAGGATTCCGGCCGCCGCGCCACCCCAGACGATCGACAGCATCAGTTTCGCCGCGTCGGGCGGCAGGGCGAGTAGGGCGAACGGTGTATAGCTGCCGGCGATGAACACAAAGATCATCGAGTGGTCCGCGCGCTTCATCCATATCCGGGCCTTGTCGGACTTCCAATTGACCCGGTGATAGGTGGCGCTGACGGTGAACATGATGATGGTCGCGAAGGTGTAGAGCATCGTCGCGAGCCCGGCCTTCGTGGAATCCAATGCCCACGACACCGCGACAAGTGAGGCGCCGGCGGCAACCGCAGCGCCGGCTGAGTAGACGTGGATCCAGCCCCGGAAACGGGGCTTGGTCAGGACCTTGGTGACGCCGTCGACGATCTGTTGGGCGGCATTCGGCGCAGTGTCCGACGTCGCCGAGTCGTCTGAGTTCGACTCTTTGCTGGTGAGCGTGCTGGTCTCGCTGCCCATCTTCGCTGGTCCCTCGTCTTGTGATTGCGGATCGGATGTATCCCAGATGAGGGTACCGGGAATCGCTGATAGAGAGCTGAGCGACGTGGAGTGAGATTGCCGGGAATCGCACCCGGAATTTGGCCTCGGTCACAGTAGTGTGGATTTTCGTGGAGATCATCCCGCCGAGGTTCAAAGAGCCGCTTTACCGGCTTTACGAGCTGCGGCTGCGGCAGGGGCTGGCGGCCACAAGATCTGAGCTGCCACGCCACATCGCGGTGTTGTGCGATGGAAACCGGCGGTGGGCCCGCAGCCTGGGGTACGAGGACGTCAGCGTCGGGTATCGAATGGGTGCCGTCAAGATCGCTGAGATGCTGTGCTGGTGCCACGAAGCCGGCATCGAGATGGCCACCATCTACTTGCTCTCCACTGAAAATCTTCAGCGCGACGTCGACGAGTTGGGCGCGTTGATCGAGATCATCACCGAAGTGGTCGAGGAGATCTGCGCACCGGCCAACCGCTGGAGTGTGCGAACTGTCGGCGATTTGGAGTTACTGGGCGCCGAGCCGGCCCGCCGGTTGCGCGACGCGGTGGAGTCCACACCGCAGAATGCGTCCTTTCACGTCAACGTCGCGGTGGGCTACGGCGGCCGTCGTGAGATCGTCGACGCGGTCCGGGGGCTGTTGGGTAAGCACCTTGCTGACGGGGCAACCGCCGAGGAACTCGTCGAAGCGGTGACCGTCGAGGGGATTTCGGAGAACCTCTACACCTCTGGGCAGCCCGACCCCGACTTGGTGATTCGCACCTCCGGAGAGCAGCGGCTGTCCGGCTTTCTGTTGTGGCAGAGCGCTTATTCGGAGATGTGGTTCACCGAGGCGCACTGGCCGGCGTTCCGCCGCGTCGACTTTCTTCGCGCCCTGCGCGACTACAGCATGCGCAATCGCCGCTACGGCAAATAGCCGCCGCGTCGATCGCAAGCGCGGCGGAGCCGGGTGCGGCGAGTCGGCGCCATGTTGTCGCGTCGATCGCAAGCGCGGCGGAGCCCGGGTGCGGCGGGTCGGCGCCATGTTGTCGCGTCGATCGCAAGCGCGGCGGAGCCCGGGTGCGGCGGGTCGGCGCCATGTTGTCGCGTCGATCGCAAGCGCGGCGGAGCCA
>NZ_JBVAXG010000002.1:655106-670060 GCF_055419245.1 Mycobacterium sp. IDUB_37
GAGCCCGGGTGCGGCGGGTCGGCGCCATGTTGTCGCGTCGATCGCAAGCGCGGCGGAGCCGGGTGCGGCGGGTCGGCGCCATGTTGTCGCGTCGATCGCAAGCGCGGCGGAGCCGGGTGCGGCGGGTCGGCGCCATGTTTCCGCGTCGATCGCAAGCGCGGCGGAGCCGGGTGCGGCGGGTCGGCGCCATGTTGCCGCGTCGAGGGCCCGCGCCGATGAACCCCACCTGGTGCCGTTGGGGTCGGTCCGTAGCCGCGTATCCGCCTAACGAACCGACGTAATTCGGAGCGAATCCCGCCGACGGGGGTCAGCGAGAACCGGCGGGCGCAGTGCATTGTTAGCCGAACATATCTCAGGTTGTTTGCTGGTTAAACTCATAGAATTGCTGGTCAAGCTGCTTGTTTTACACGAGTCTAAGGATTCTATGGCAATACTGCCGAGCTGGGATTAATTCATGATAACGTTCCGTGATCATATCGTGATGGTTTATTAATTAGTTAGTTATTGCGAACTAAGTAAACGTCACGACGTGATTACATATGCATCCGATATAAATTCGTTATCTATGTTATCGAAGGATCACACATGGCTTACGTGCTGGCAACACCGGCAGTGATGGCATCGGCAGCAACCGACATTACAGGAATCGATTCGACCGTCCGCGCAGCCAATGCTGCAGCGGCGGCGGCAACGACGAGAGTTGCAGCGGCCGCGGCAGACGAAGTCTCGGCGGCGATCGTCGGGTTGTTCAACGCGAATGCGCAGGAGTACCAAACTCTCAGCGCGCAGGTTGGGGCGTTCCAGTCTCGGTTCGTGGGCGCCCTGAACGGTGCGGCAGAGTCGTTTGCGAACGCTGAGGCTGCTAACGCGACGCTGGTGCGTAGTGTCGTGCAGGACCTCTTCAACGGTGCAGGTCAAGCAGTAGGTACGGGTGCGGATCCGCGCCCCGCGTCGGCCGAAGCCACCACTGCGAGCGCCGGAGAGAATTCCGCCGCGGCATCTCCAACGACGCCCGGCGGGGCGGCGCCCGCCGCCGAAGCCGGCGCGACGGTCGGCGGCGCGACATCGGACACCGCTGCAAGCGGCGCCGCCACCGCGTTGAAGACCACCGCGACGACGTCTTCTACGACCAGTAGCGCGGCCGCAGCAACCGGATCCTCGGAACTAGCCTCGGCCACGACGAGCGGGGCGAGCGCGCTGTCGGCGAACTCTGCGGGTGCCGGCAGCAACGGCCTGGAGGCGACCTACAGCGTGGGCTCGCAGTGGGACAAGGGCTTCGTCGCCAATTACACAATCACCAATTCTGGTACCACACCGATGTCCAATTGGCAGCTGCAATTCCAGCTGCCTGCGAATGAATCTATTTCGAATGCCTGGGGCGCCCAGCTGGCGCAGAACGGCAATCAATACACCCTTACTCCGCAGAGCTATAACAGCACCATTGCGCCTGGCGACTCCGTTACGGTCGGCTTTCAAGGAGCGCATAGCGGTAGCTACGGGGCGCCGACGGATGTGCTGTTGAACGGCCAGCCCGCCGGAGGGGGGTCAACCACCCCGCCACCGACCACACCACCAACGACGCCACCCACCACACCACCAACGACGCCACCCACGACGCCGCCGGTTGTACCCCCTCCGGTCACCGGGGCGTCCGGACTGGAAGTCGCGTATTCGCCGTCCTCGCAGTGGAATAGCGGCTACACCGCGAACTACACCATCACCAACACCGGAACCACCCCGATGACCAACTGGAAGCTGGAGTTCGAGTTACCTCAAAACACGCACGTCACCAACGCGTGGAGTGGTCAGCTCACCCAGTCGGGCACCCACTACACCATCACTCCGCAGAGCTACAACGGCACGATCGCGCCCGGCGATTCCGTCTCCATCGGCTTCCAGGCAGCCCACAACGGCACCTACTCGGCGCCGACCGACGTGCTGATCAACGGCCATCCCGCGACAGGTGGCCCGACGAACCCGCCCACCAACCCACCGACGAACCCGCCCGCCAACCCACCGACGAACCCGCCCGCCAACCCACCGACGAATCCGCCGACCAACCCACCGGTGACTCCGCCGGTAACACCACCGGTGACTCCGCCGGCGACCGGCTCGGGCCTGACCGCGACTTATTCGACGCCGTCGCAGTGGGAGGGCGGCTACGTCGCCAACTACACGATCACGAACACGGGCACCACTCCGATTACCAACTGGCAGTTGCAGTTTGACCTGCCTAGCAACGCGACGATCGGCAATGCGTGGAGTTCTACGCTGGCTCACACCGGCTCGGAGTACACCCTGACCCCGGCCAGCTACAACGCGACGATCGCACCCGGCGACTCGATCACGATCGGATACCAGGTCTCACAGACGGGCGCCTACGCGCCGCCGACCGACCTGACGATCAACGGACACCCGGTCACCGTCAACCCGCCCACGAACCCGCCGACGAACCCGCCGACGAATCCACCCACCAACCCGCCGACGAACCCGCCGGCCGGTACCACGGTCATCTCGAGCCAGTACGGGACGACCACGGTCAACGGTGGCTACGTGGTGCAGAACAACGCGTGGAACAACCCGGGCGGGTCGATCATCGCCGTCGACCCGACCGGCGGCTTCACCATCACCCAGATGAACGGCTCGGCGCCGACCAATGGTGCTCCGTTGGGCTACCCGTCGATCTTCGAGGGCGTGCACTACGGCACTTCGTCGACCGGCACCAACCTGCCTATCCGGCTCAACACCATCGACACGGCGATGACCACCATCGACTACAACTACAACACCACCAGCAACAGCATCTACAACGCTTCCTACGACATCTGGCTGGATTCGACCTACACCACCACCGGGGTCAATGACCACGAGATCATGATCTGGTTCAACCACCAGGGCCCGATCCAGCCGGTGGGATCGCCCACCGGCGACGTCACGGTCGCAGGCAAGCAGTTCACGCTGTGGAGCGGCAGCAACGGACAGAACACGGTGACTTCCTATGTCGCGAAGCAGCCGATCGAGATGTGGACCTTCGACGCGATGGACTTCATCGACCACACCGACAGCATCAATACGCTGCCTGTCAACGACAACTGGTACCTGACCAGCATCCAAGCCGGATTCGAGCCGTGGCGAGGCGGCGTGGGTCTAGGGATCGATTCGTTCTCCGCCGACGTCACGACGCTGTCGAACCCGCCGACTACTCCCCCCACCACACCCCCGCCGACCGGTGGAACGTTGATCTCCAGTCAGTACGGGACGGTGACGACGGGCGATGGGTATGTGGTGCAGAACAACGCCTGGAACAACCCGGGCGGTCAGACCGTAACCGTCAGCCCGACCGGTGGGTTCACCATCACCCAGATGAACGGGTCGGCTTCGACCCACGGTGCTCCGCTGGGCTACCCGTCGATCTTCGAGGGCGTGCACTACGGAACCACGTCGCCGGGCACCAACCTGCCCATTCAGCTCAACCAGATTGACACGGCGATGACGAGCATCGACTACAACTACGTGCAGACCGGAGTGTGGAACGCGTCCTACGACATCTGGCTGGACTCCAGCTACACCACCACCGGCAACAATGATCACGAGATCATGATCTGGTTCAACCACCAGGGCCCGATCCAGCCCGTGGGTTCGCCCACCGGCAACGTCAACGTTGCGGGGAAGAACTTCACGCTCTGGAGTGGTAGCAACGGTTCGAACACCGTGACGTCCTACGTCGCGACCCAGCCGATCGAAGTGTGGACCTTCGACGCGATGGACTTCATCGACCACACGGACAGCATCAACACCCTGCCGGTCAACCAGAACTGGTACCTGACCAGCATCCAAGCGGGCTTCGAGCCGTGGCAGGGCGGTGTGGGCCTTGGGGTTGAGTCCTTCTCCGCCAATGTGACGACCTAACAGGTCGGCGCGAGCGCTAGGTTCATCCGAGACGCAGCGGGTCGGCACCGAAACTGGTGCCGGCCCGCTGTGCATTTGGTGGTGCTACACGGCGTGCCACACTAGGAGAATGGCTGCGCTGTCGGCGCTGGTGTTCACGTTGAGCGGGTGGCTCGGGCTGTACCTGCTCGCCCGTGATCCGCGTAAGCCGGTGCTCGCGCTGGCGTCGATCGGGCTCTGTAGTTTTGCGCTGGTGGTGGCCTTGGACGCGGTCCGAACGACCAGCCAGGCGCATGCTCAGCTGCTCAGTCAGGTCGAGGTGTACCTGGTTGGGGTTCCCGGCGTCGCGTGGTTCGCGGTGCTGATCGAGTTGGCGCGCCCGAGTGACAGCCCCCGCGGGCGCACCCGCGAGGTCCTGATGGTGGGGGTTGTCGCCGCACTGACACTGCTCGCCGCTGCGGTGGCGGGCGACGTGAACGGTCCGCTGCGGCTCGGCCACTGGCTGATGTTCGCGGTGATCTCGGTGTCCACACTGGGAGCGATGGCCGCAAAGGTACTCCGGCCCGCGCAGCCGACGTCGGTCACCGGCGCGGTAGTGCTCGCGACGCTGTTCTTCGCGCTGGCCAACGCCATTCTGATTATTCCGCTCGGGCTGGTGCCCAGCTGGCTTGCCTTGGCGTCGACGGGATTCGACGTGATGCTGCTCGGTGTTGCGGTCGCCCTCTGGGACGCCTTCGACGAGGGCCAGGCGCTGCGGGCCGACATGCTGCGGTCGTTCGCCGGCTCGGTGGTGGTGGCAGCGCTGTTCGGTGGCCAGGCCCTGATCGGCTTGGCGCTGACCCGCACCGAGTCGGGTGCTCAGACCGCGCTGACGGTGTTGTTGTTCACCAGTCTGGCGATCGCGATCACGGTGCAGGTACTGGCCGATCCGCTGGCCGGAATTCTGGACCGTCTCGCGTTCTCCAGGTCGCCGGGGCTACGGGCAGACCGCGCGGCGCTGCGTGATGCCGGCGCGGCTTTGCCGCTGCGGTCCGAGGATCCGCTCGTCGACGTCGACGATGCCACGTTCGTTCGACTTACCCGCAGGGCGTTGGGTCACTACGCCGACCTGAGCAAGCTGGTCGCCAGCCCGCTGACCGCGTTGACGGTGATCGACGATCGGCTGGCCGCGCGCGGCGCGCCCGATCAGCCGGTCGAGCGCGCAAACGAGCTCAAGGCGGTGCTCGCCGACGGCATCGCACGGCTCAAGCCGCGCGACGGCGGCGACTTCGGCACCACCGAGGAATGGCGCTACTACAACTCGCTGTACTTCCCGTATGTCGTTGGGGTGCGGGCCTATGCGCAGAACGCCACCGCCGCCGGTCTGGATCCGACCGCCCGCCTAGCATGGCAATGGCTGGTCACCGAGGTCCCGCAGCGTTCGCTGCACAATTGGCAAAACGCGGCGGCTAAGTTGATCGCGGCTGACCTACGCGGGCGGGTCACCGTCTCCAGCGAATAGCCGACGTCCCGCTTGAACGATTACACAGGCCATCCTTGTGGCTCTTGTGTTCGAACACTTAGTTGACAACTACTCGCCTTGAGACGGAGACCGCTATGCCCTCAAAGCTTCCGCCCGCCAAAGTCGTGCGGGCGATTGAAACTGCGCGGCATCACCTCGCCAATCTGCACCGGCGGATGGTCCCACCGCCCGTCGCGATGATGGAGATGGTCGTCGACGGGTGGGCGGCCCAAGCGATCACCACTGCGGCGGAACTCGGTATCGCCGACGCCCTCGCCAACGGGCCGTTGTCGGCCCACGAGTTGGCAACCGCGGTGAACGCCGACGCCGATGCGCTCAGCCGACTGCTGCGGGCACTGATCGGCCGGGGCATTTTCCGGCAGCGTCGTGACGGCCGGTATGACCTGACTCCGCTTGCCGAGACCCTTCGTCGGGACACGGAGGGTTCGATTGCGGGCTGGGCCCGTTGGCTGGGAGCGCCCCAACACCGCGAGCACTGGAGCTACCTTGCCGATGCGATCCGCACCGGCAGGTCCGTGATCCCCCAACTGCGCGGCAAACCCGCGTTCGAATACTTGGCATCGGAGCCCGAACTCGGCGAGATTTTTAACGCGGCGATGACGGACGGATCCGCACGCTCAATCGGACCGGTGATCGCCGCCTACGATTTCAGCCCGTATGCCACCATCGTCGACGTCGGCGGCGGGCACGGACGGCTGTTGGCCGAGGTTCTTGTCTCTGCGCCGCAAGCTCGCGGCATCTTGTTCGACCAACCTCAAGTCGTGGCCGGTGCCTCCGTCGTGCTCGCTGAACACCGGGTGCAGGACCGCACCGAGATTGTCGAAGGGTCGTTCTTCGACTCCGTGCCCGCCGGCGGCGACGCATACATTCTCAAGAGCGTGATTCACGACTGGCCCGATGACGATGCCGTGCGCATCCTGCGAAACGTGCGTGCCGCAGCCGCGGCTGGCAGTCACCTTCTGCTCGTCGAGTTTGTGGTCCCCGACCACCACCGCGAATACGTGGGGAACTGGTTGGACCTCGAAATGCTGATCGCGCTGGACGCGCGTGAGCGCAGCGCGGCCGAGTACGAGCGACTTTTCGACCGTGCCGGTTTTCGGTTGCAACGGGTGGTGGGGACGGCGTCGCCGTTCAGCGTGCTCGAGGCGCAAGCCGTCTAGCGTCCACCTTCACCTGCAGGCGGGAATATCTCGGCAAATTCCCTGGTCATTGTGTGCGTGGCAGTAACTGGCAGTGCCATACGTCGATCTGGCAGTGCAAAAGCGGCACCGTCAAAAGTGTTCGACCCAGAGCCCACCGCACCAAGTCCCAAGGAGTACCGAACATGACTTCCATCTCTGCAACCGGTAGCCGCGTCAGCCGGCCCCTGTCCGACTCGACAGACGCGCTGCTGCGTTTCGCGATGCGTGCGGACGCCACACTGACTGGACTGATGGGTCTTGCCGTCGCTGTCGCCGCCGACCCCGTGTCGCGATTGACCGGGCTGACGTCGGGTCAGGAGTACGGCATGGGCGCATTCTTCGTGCTCTATGGCCTGGTGGTGTTCAGCCTTGCGGCGCTGCCGGACCTGCGACGCGCGGGCATCGGCGTCGTCGCGGCGAACGTCGTCTACACCGTGGCATCGATCGTCGCGGCTGAACTGGTCCCGATGACCGCGGTCGGCGTGGCCGCGACGCTGGCCTCTGGCGTGTACACAGCGTTGTTCGCCGGCCTGCAATACCTGGGAGTGCGCCGCCTGGCCGCGTAGCTCCCCTCCCCGCCGATGCGGGGCGCCTCCGCTCTGCGGCACGCGCCCCGTGTCGGCCTTCTTGCGCTCCGGGCCATCTTCGGCGGATCACTGTGCAGCCTTCCAGGCAAGCTGACGATGGTCGTCAAAGCCTCAAGGGCGAGAATTTGCGACGAAAGTTGGCACACCGAGAGCGAACGGCTGATCAGGATCTAGAGCTTGCGCAGCCTCAGCCGATTGATGGAGTGGTCGGCGTCTTTGCGCAGCACCAGGGTCGCTCGCGGCCGGGTCGGCAAGATGTTCTCCACCAGATTGGGCCGGTTGATCGAGCGCCAGATCTCCTTCGCGGCCACGACTGCCTGCGGGTCCGACAGGGCGGAGTAGTGGTGGAAATGCGATTCCGGGTTGGCGAACGAGGTGCCTCGCATGGCGAGGAACCGCGACACGTACCACTGTTCGATGTCCTCGATCCTGGCGTCCACGTAGAGCGAGAAATCGAACAGGTCCGACACCATCAGCGTCGGACCGGTCTGTAAGACGTTGAGCCCCTCGAGAATCAAGATGTCGGGGTGCCGGACCACGTGTTTGGTTCCGGGAATGATGTCGTAGCGCAGGTGCGAATACACCGGCGCGCACGCGTAGTCCGAACCGGATTTCACCGAGGTGACAAATCGCATCAGGGATCGCCGGTTGTAGCTCTCCGGAAAGCCCTTGCGGTGCATCAGGTTTCGACGTTCGAGTTCAGCATTGGGGTAGAGAAAACCGTCAGTGGTGACCAGGTCGACGCGCCGATGGGGATCCCAGCGGGCCAACAGTGCCTGCAGCACGCGTGCGGTGGTCGATTTACCCACAGCCACGCTGCCCGCGACGCCGATGATGAAGGGCACCGGTCGGTCCGGGTTCTGTTGCGGCTCACCAAGAAATTCCGAGGTGGCGGCGAATAGTCGCTGGCGCGCGGCGACCTGCAGATGGAGGAGCCGAGCCAGCGGAAGGTAGACCTCTTCTACCTCCAACAGATCGATCTGCTCGCCGAGACCGCGCAGGCCGATAAGTTCCTCTTCGGTGAGGGCCAACGGCGTCGCCATGCGAAGCGAACGCCATTGCTTCCGATCGAACTCGACATACGGGCTCGGCTCGCTAAGCCGCGGCATGCTGCCAGTCTTGCAGGAACGTAAACGTGCCTTACGGGTGGGCTGGTCAAAGCGCGATTCGGCCGCAAAACCGTGCTCTCGATAGAATGACGCCCGTGACTGCTGCACCTGACGCCCGTATTGCCTCATCGATCATGTCTGCCCCCCTCGCGGAGGTCGACCCCGATATCGCGGAGCTCCTGGGCAAGGAGCTCGGACGGCAACGGGACACCCTCGAGATGATCGCCTCCGAGAATTTCGTGCCGCGCTCGGTGCTGCAGGCCCAAGGCAGTGTGCTCACCAACAAGTACGCCGAGGGACTCCCCGGTCGGCGTTATTACGGCGGTTGCGAGCACGTCGACGTGGTGGAGAACATTGCCCGCGATCGGGCCAAGGCGCTGTTCGGCGCCGACTTCGCCAACGTGCAGCCACACTCGGGTGCCCAGGCCAATGCGGCGGTGCTGCACGCGCTGATGTCACCGGGGGAGCGGCTGCTGGGCCTGGACCTCGCCAACGGCGGTCACCTCACACACGGCATGCGGCTGAACTTCTCCGGCAAGCTTTACGAGAACGCTTTCTACGGCGTGGATCCGACGACACACCTGATCGACATGGACGTGGTGCGGGCGCAAGCGCTCGAGTTCCGTCCGAAAGTGATCATTGCCGGCTGGTCGGCCTACCCCCGGATCCTGGATTTCGCGGCATTCCGTTCGATCGCAGACGAGATCGACGCCAAGTTGTGGGTAGATATGGCGCACTTCGCGGGTCTGGTCGCCGCAGGGCTGCATCCATCGCCGGTGCCGCACGCGGATGTGGTGTCCACCACTATTCACAAGACTCTTGGTGGCGGCCGCTCCGGGTTGATCGTGGGCAAGCAGGAATACGCGAAGTCGATCAACTCGGCGGTGTTCCCTGGGCAGCAAGGCGGACCGCTGATGCACATCATCGCGGGCAAGGCGGTGGCGCTGAAGATCGCCGGCACGCCGGAGTTCGCCGAGAAGCAGCAGCGGACGGTCTCCGGTGCGCGGATCCTGGCCGATCGACTCCTGGCCGACGACGTCGCCAAGGCGGGCGTTTCGGTGGTGAGCGGCGGCACTGACGTCCACCTGGTGCTGGTCGACCTACGCAACTCGCCGCTGGATGGTCAAGCCGCCGAAGACCTCCTGCATGAGGTCGGAATCACGGTCAACCGCAACGCCGTGCCCAATGACCCGAGGCCGCCGATGGTGACGTCGGGCCTGCGGATCGGAACGCCTGCACTGGCAACCCGCGGCTTCGGCGACGCCGAGTTCGCCGAGGTTGCCGACATCATTGCGCTCGCGCTGGCAGCGGGCACCTCCGCCGACGTGTCGGGCCTTCGCGAGCGGGTGACCAAGTTGGCGCAGGAGTTTCCGCTGTACGACGGCCTTGAGGACTGGAGCCTCGTCGGCCGCTGACGACGGCGAGCGCGCGTAGCGCGCGAGTGAGGAGTGGCGCATTCAGCCCCGCTGACGACGGCGAGCGCGCGTAGCGCGCGAGTGAGGAGTGGCGCATTTGACCCCGCTAGGTCCGCCGAGCAGACGCGGAAGCACCCATTCGGGCACCGAATGAGGTGCTTTGGCGTCTGGTCACGGTAGTGCGACAAGGCCTTCAGGAATTTGAAAGAACCTGTGTCTACAAGTTACAGTTACCTCATGGCACAGAGACCTGTCGCTAATGCGCTGACTCTAGAACTCGAGCCAGTGGTCGAAGCGAATATCGCCCGCCACCTGGCCACTGACAACCTCTGGTTCGCTCACGACTACGTACCGTTCGATCGTGGCGAGAACTACGCATTCCTGGGCGGACGCGACTGGGACGCTTCCCAGGCGACCCTGCCGCGGCCGATCACCGATGCCTGCGAGATCCTGCTGCTGCTCAAGGACAACGTGGCCGCCCACCACCGTGAGTTCGTCGAGCGCTTCATTCTCGAGGACTACTGGGCCCGCTGGCTCGGCCGGTGGACCGCCGAGGAACACCACCACGCCATCGCGTTGCGCCAATACCTCGTGGTGACCCGCGAGGTCGATCCGACCGCCAACGAAGAGGCCCGCGTCCAGTACGTGATGAAGGGCTACCGCGCTGACTCTTACTCTCAGACCGACATGCTGGCGTACATGGCCCTCGAGGAACGCGCCTACGCGACCTTCTGCCGCAACCTGGCTGCGCAGATCGAGGAACCCATCCTGGCCGGGCTGATCGACAAGATCGCCAAGGACGAAGAGCGGCATGAAGAGTTCTTCGCCAACCTGATCGCCCACCTCCTCGACTACAACCGGGACGAGACCATCGAGGCGATTGCCGCCCGCGCGGCCGAGCTCGAGGTCGTCGGCGCCGACATCGACTCCTACGGGGACAAGCGGCAGGCTGTGGCCGAAGCCGGTATTTTCGACGAGGCCCAGCTGCAGCAGGTGATCTCCGAGCGCATTTCCGCATGGGGCTTGGCCGACGAGCCTCGCCTTAAGCAATTCGTCACGGACTGAGCCGAATTCAACGCCCGGACCGGGGGTCTTCCCCGTTCCGATTCGAACTCTTGCGTGTCTCGGTTGTGTCTCGGCGCGCCTGCGCTGCGAGGGCGCGGCGAGCGGGGTAGCGTCGCCTTTGATGGTCAGCGAATTGTTCAGCTGCCAGGGCGGCACCTTCCGTCACTACTACGGCGGGACCGGCCCCGGTCCTGGTGCTGCGGCCCCCGACCGACATTCCTGTGTGGGTCCGCGCGGGTATTCCCCGAGGAGCGCCCCGTGACCCAAACCCGGACGTACGTGCTCGACACCTCTGTGCTGCTGTCCGACCCCTGGGCTTGCAGCCGGTTTGCCGAGCACGAGGTCGTGGTCCCGCTGGTGGTAATCAGCGAACTGGAAGCCAAGCGCCACCACCACGAACTGGGTTGGTTCGCTCGCCAGGCGTTGCGGCTGTTCGACGACCTCCGCCTGGAGCACGGTCGGCTGGACCAGCCCATTCCTGTTGGTACAGAGGGCGGTTCGCTGCACGTCGAGCTCAACCACACCGACCCGTCGGTGCTGCCCTCGGGTTTCCGGACGGATAGCAACGATTCGCGGATCCTGAGCTGCGCCGCCAACCTCGCCGCCGAGGGCAAGCGAGTCACGTTGGTGAGCAAGGACATTCCGCTTCGGGTCAAAGCCGCCGCGATCGGTTTGCCGGCCGACGAGTATCACGCGCAAGACGTCGTGGTCTCCGGATGGTCCGGAATGCGTGAGCTCGAGACAGCCGCCGATGATATCGACGCGCTGTTCGCCGATGGCGAGATCGACTTGGCTGAGGCGCGGGACATGCCGTGTCACACCGGGATTCGGCTACTCGGCGGAAGCTCGCACGCGCTGGGCCGGGTCACCGCGAACAAGCGGGTCCAGTTGGTGCGTGGCGACCGCGAGGTGTTCGGTTTGCGGGGCCGCTCCGCCGAGCAGCGGGTGGCGCTCGACCTGCTGCTCGACGAGTCGGTGGGCATTGTTTCGCTCGGCGGCAAGGCCGGAACCGGGAAGTCGGCGCTAGCGCTGTGCGCGGGCCTGGAAGCGGTTCTGGAGCGCCGCACCCAGCGCAAGGTCGTGGTCTTCCGCCCGCTGTACGCCGTGGGAGGCCAGGAGCTGGGCTATCTGCCCGGCAGCGAGAGCGACAAGATGGGGCCCTGGGCGCAAGCCGTGTTCGACACTCTCGAAGGACTGGCCAGTCCGGCCGTGCTGGAGGAGGTGCAGTCCCGGGGCATGCTCGAGGTACTGCCGCTGACTCACATCCGGGGCCGGTCCTTGCATGACTCCTTCGTTATCGTCGACGAAGCACAGTCGTTGGAGCGCAACGTGCTGCTCACCGTGTTGTCTCGGCTGGGCACCGGGTCGCGCGTGGTGCTGACGCACGACATCGCCCAGCGTGACAACCTGCGGGTCGGGCGCCACGACGGCGTGGCCGCGGTGATCGAGAAACTCAAGGGCCACCCACTGTTCGCCCACATCACGCTGCTGCGCAGCGAGCGGTCGCCGATCGCCGCACTGGTCACCGAGATGCTCGAGGAGATCAGCGGCCCGAACTAGTCGCGACCATCGAGCCGTCGCGATCGTAAGCGCGGCGAAGCCGGGCGCAGCGGGTCGCGACCATCGAGCCGTCGCGATCGTAAGCGCGGCGAAGCCGGGCGCAGCGGGTCGCGACCATTGGACTGAGTGTTTCCCGGCGTGGCAGCCACGCCGGGTAAACTTCACCAGTGCCGAAACGACCCGACAACCAGGCTTGGCGTTACTGGCGCACAGTGTTCGGCGTCGTGGCGGCCGCCGCCGTGCTGGTCATCGGCGGACTGACCGGCCACATCACGCGTGCCGACAATCTCAACTGTTCGGTCGTCAAGTGCGTTGCACTGACGTTCGACGACGGGCCGAGCCCGTACACCGACCGGCTGCTGCAGATCCTGAAGGACAACGACGCGAAAGCCACCTTCTTTGAGATTGGCAACAAGGTGGCGGCCAACCCCGCCGGCGCCCGGCGAGTCGTCGAGGCAGGCATGGAACTCGGCAGCCACACCTGGGAACACCCCAACATGACGGCGATCCCGCCGGAGGACATCGCCGGCCAGTTTTCCCGTGCCAATGACGCCATCACGGCCGCGACGGGCCACACGCCTAACCTCTACCGACCGGCAGGCGGACTCTCCAACCCTGCGGTGCGCGAGACCGCCGGCAAGTTCGGTCTGGCCGAAATCCTCTGGGACGTCATACCTTTCGACTGGGCTAATGATGCGAACACCGGCGCGACGCGGCAACTGCTGATGAGTCAGATCAAGCCGGGTTCGGTGGTGTTGTTCCACGACACCTACTCCAGCACCGTCGACCTGGTGTATCAGTTCATCCCGGTGCTCAAAGCCAACGGCTACCACCTGGTGACGGTCAGTGAACTCCTCGGCCCACGAGCACCCGGCAGCAGTTACGGGAGCCGCGAGAACGGGCCGCCCGTCAACGACCTGCACGACATTCCGAGCGTCCAGATCCCGGCGTTGCCCAACACGCCGTCACCCAAGCCGATGCCGAATTTCCCCATCACCGATATCCCCGGACAGAACTCGGGCGGGCCGAATAACGGTGCCTGAGCGTGAGGTAGGGGCGCCCGAGTCGGCTCTCAAGTTGTCGTTTCAGTACGCAACCGACCTGAGCCTGGCCTACCTCCTCGCCGTCGTCGATGCGGCCGCCATCCTGATCCCGCTGCGCGGCCACACCCCGGGCGTGGCCAGCGCCGATTTCGCCGACAAGAACACCGGTTTTGTGGCGTTCCTGATCATTGTGGCGACAGTCGTCGTCGCGATCGCCGGCACCGTGATCATCGCGCCCACCCTGCGGTGGTACGTCGCCGGCGATGAACCGACCCTCGAACAGCGTGAAGCCACGATGAAACTCGCCGGCCGTCAGTCGCTGCTGCTGGCGTCGGCGTGGGTAGCTTGCGGCGCGCTCCTGATCTCGTTGAACCTCGACGGCGGGCTCGCGCTCATCGTGCCCATTCTGCTCGGCGTGGTGATCGGCGGTGCTGCCGCCGCGGGTACGGGACTACTGCTCGCCCAACGCACCCTGCGGCCCATCATGGTCGTCGCCACCCGGGGGTGCGAGCCGCGTCTTGCGGTGCCCGGGGTGTTCGCGCGAATGGTTCTGCTGTGGTTCCTGTGCAGCGCGCTTCCCATCGGCGTCATCGCGACGTTCGTCGTATTGCGCTCGTACGGGTGGCTCATCGACCGCAACGCGTCGCTGGATGTGCCGGTCTTGGTGGTGTCGTTGGCGGCATTGGTACTCGGTCTGCCGACCATGATCTTGACGTCCCGGTCGATCTCAGATCCGATCGCCGAGGTCGCCGACGCCATGGGCGAGATCGAGCGGGGGCACATCGAGACCTATGTCGGGGTATACGAGCGCTCCCAAATCGGCCGTCTGCAAAGCGGATTCAACCGGATGGTCGCCGGGCTCGAGGAACGCGACCGGTTGCGGGACCTGTTCGGCCGCCACGTCGGAACCGATGTGGCCCGGCGGGCTCTGGAGGAGGGAACCTCGCTGTCCGGCGATGTGGTGGATGCGGCCGTCCTCTACATCGACCTGGTGGGCTCCACCCAGCTCGCCGAAAGCCGTTCGCCGCAAGACGTTGCCGAGATTCTCAACGATTTCTTCCGGATTGTGGTCGGCACCGTCGATGAATATCAGGGCCTGATCAACAAATTCCAGGGTGACGCCGCGTTGGTCATCTTCGGTGCGCCACTGCGCGCGGACCAACCAGCCTCAGCCGCCCTGGCCACGGCTCGTGCGCTGCACAACAAACTGCGCCAGCTGCCAGTGGTGGACTTCGGTATCGGTGTGTCGGCGGGAAGAGTCTTCGCCGGCAACATCGGTGCCGAAAACCGCTATGAATACACGGTGATCGGCGATGCGGTCAACGAGGCCGCGCGCCTGTCCGACCTGGCCAAGACCTCGGACCGGCGAATCCTGTGCT
The DNA here is from genome assembly GCF_055419245.1 of Mycobacterium sp. IDUB_37. NCBI lineage: Bacteria > Bacillati > Actinomycetota > Actinomycetes > Mycobacteriales > Mycobacteriaceae > Mycobacterium > Mycobacterium sp. IDUB_37. Next base: position 669,856 of record NZ_JBVAXG010000002.1, read on the forward strand.
CGAGCGCCGCCATCGATCACGCTGACGACGCCGAGCGCAAGCACTGGGCCGAAAGCTATTCCACCGTGTTACGCGGTCGCTCCGAACCCACGCACGTGTCTGCGCCGGTCGCTGCCGAGACGTAATTTGATGGTCGCGACCCGCTGCGCCCGGCTAAGCCGCGATCGCGACGGCCCGATGGTCGCGACCCGCTGCGCCCGGCTAA
>NZ_JBVAXG010000002.1:670155-743862 GCF_055419245.1 Mycobacterium sp. IDUB_37
GCTACGCCGCGCTTGCGATCGCGACGGCCCGATGGTCGCGACCCGCTGCGCCCGGCTACGCCGCGCTTGCGATCGCGACGGCCCGATGGTCGCGACCCGCTGCGCCCGGCTACGCCGCGCTTGCGATCGCGACGCTAATTCTTCGAAACCTTGAGCGCTGCAATGGTTTTGGTGACAATCGCGGCCGATGCCGCATCGCCGATCGGCACCGCGCCCAGGAAAATGGTCACCGGCTTGGTGTCCACCGCGATGATCGTGACGGAGTCACCCTTCACCCCGCGTGTCGTGTCGCCGATCGTGATGTCGGCGTCCACCCGCGCGGCCTTGACGCCGTCGACCGTCGTCGACGATGTCTTCTTCGAGCCCAAGGTGGGCGATACCTGGTTATAGCCGGGGCCGTTGGCGATGCAGTCCATCAGTGTGGAGGCCTGCTTGCCGACGTCCATGCTGGGCACGAAGTTGGTGACGGCGACCTCGAGCTGCATCATCCACTGGCTGCCGCCGGGAACTTCCGAGCCGAGGCCGACCGCGTCGATGACGTTCGGGTTCTGGTCGTCCACGAAGGGCGACCAGCCCGGAGCGATGCTGGCCGGGAATGACAATTTGCCCGCGGAGACGGTGTCTTCGGGCTTGTTGCCGCCGGACACGTTGGGTGTGCAGCCCGTCGCGGTCTGCATGGTGTTCTGCGGTGTCGAGGGGGCAGCGCTGCTCGTCGCCGACGGGTTAGCCGAGGGTGTCGAGTCGTCCTTGCTATTGAGGGCCACGACCAGCACCACCACCAGCACGATGATGCCCAGCACTGCGATGCCGGCCACGATCAGCCAGGGCGTTTTGGAATTCGACGGCGGCGGCCCAGGCGGATAGCCCCCTTGCTGCCAGCCCGGTTGTTGCCCGGGCTGGGTGTATTGCTGGGGCGGGTAGCCCTGCGCGCCGTAGGGGTCGGTGCCGGGCGGATAGGCGCCGCCGGGAGGCGGGTACGGGTAAGAGCCGCTCGGCGGTCCCTGAGGTGGTCCCTGGGGTTGTCCCTGCGGCTGACCACCCCAATAGGGTTGCTGCCCATACGGGTTCGTCCCATAGGGATCCTGACCATAGGAATCCTGACCGTATGGTCCGCCGGGAGGAACCGTCATTGCTGAACAACCCTTACTCTCAACGGTTACCTCGCGTGAGATAACCACAACAGTGCGTCAACCGCAGGGTACCCGTGTGAAGGCGATAGGTGCCCGTCGTGAGCGCGGTGTGGCCGCGCTGCGCCGTTGTTTGGCTAGTCGAGTGGCTCGACCTTGGCCATCGCCAACACGTCGAGGCGGCGGTCAAGCTCCTCGATCGACAGCTTGTCGCCGATCAGGCCACGATCGATGACGGTCTGGCGGATGGTCTTTCGCTCTTTAAGAGCCTGCTTGGCCACCGCGGCGGCCTCCTCGTAGCCGATGGCCGAGTTCAACGGTGTCACGATCGACGGCGACGACTCGGCCAACTCGCGCAGGTGGTCGACGTTGGCGACCAGTCCCGTAATGCAGCGGTCGGCGAAAAGCTTTGACACGTTGGTCAGGAGCTTGAACGACTCAAGGATGTTGCGGGCCATCATCGGGATGTAGACGTTGAGCTCGAAGGCACCGAAAGCACCGCCCCAGGCGACGGCGGCATCGTTGCCGATCACCTGTGCGGCGACCTGGGTAACCGCCTCCGGCAGAACCGGATTCACCTTGCCCGGCATGATCGAGCTACCCGGCTGCAGATCCGGCAGCTGGATCTCGGCCAGACCGGTCAGCGGGCCGGATCCCATCCAGCGAATGTCGTTGGCGATCTTGGTCAGGGATACCGCGATAGTGCGCAGCGCCCCGGACGCCTCGACCAGGCCATCGCGGGCCGCTTGCGCCTCGAAAGAGTTTGCCGCCGTGCGTAGTTCGGACAGCCCGGTCTCCGCTACCAGAACGGCGACCACCTTGACGCCGAAGCCCTCGGGTGCGTTGAGTCCGGTGCCCACCGCGGTGCCACCGATGGCCAGCTCGCCCAGTCGCGGCAGGCTGACGCGAACGCGCTCGATGCCGGCCTCGATCTGACGGGCGTATCCGCTGAACTCCTGGCCCAGCGTGACGGGAACGGCGTCCATCAGGTGCGTGCGGCCCGACTTGACCACGGTCTGCCACTCAAGTGCCTTGGCGCCCAACGCATCCTGCAGTACCTGCAGTGCCGGAATCAGATGACTCACGGCAGCTTCGGTGGCCGCGATGTGGGTGGCGGTCGGGAAGGTGTCATTGGACGACTGCGACATGTTGACGTCGTCGTTGGGGTGCACCGTAACCCCGTTGGCGCCCGCGATGCTGGCGATCACCTCGTTGGTGTTCATGTTCGAGCTGGTGCCTGAGCCGGTTTGGAAGACATCGATGGGGAACTGGTCGTCGTGCTTGCCGTCCGCGATCTCCCCGGCGGCGGCGATGATCGCCTCGGCCTTCTCCGGCGCCAGCAGACCAAGGTCCTTATTCACCTGCGCGCAGGCGCCTTTCAGCAGTCCAAGTGCGCGGATCTGGGTGCGCTCGAGGCCACGGCCCGAAATCGGGAAGTTCTCCACGGCGCGCTGGGTCTGCGCGCGCCACAACGCTTTTGCCGGCACCCGGACTTCGCCCATGGTGTCGTGCTCGATGCGGTATTCAGTGTCTTCGGTGGCACCGTCGGCCATTGTGGCTTCCTCGTTTTGTTGGGTTTGTGGGTTGGGGGGGTTTACGGCAAGGGGTAAGCGGCGGTGCTGTCGCCGGTGAAGTCGATCGCCGAGTACTCGTTGAGCTTCGACAGCCGGTGATAGGCCTCGATCATCCGGACAGTGCCAGACTTGGAACGCATCACGATCGATTGGGTGGTGCAGCCGCCCGGGTAGTAACGGACGCCCTCGAGCAGGTCGCCGTCGGTGACCCCGGTGGCGCAGAAGAAGACGTTGTTGCCGGACACCAGGTCTTCGGTAGTCAGCACCCGCTCGATGTCGTGGCCGGCGTCCAGTGCCTTGCGGCGTTCGGCCTCGTCGGTGGGAGCCAGTTGAGCCTGGATCGCCCCGCCCATGCAGCGGATCGCCGCGGCGGTGATGATGCCCTCCGGGGTGCCGCCGATGCCGGCCAACATGTCGGTGCCGGAGCCCGGTCGGCAGGCGGAGATGGCGCCGGCGACGTCGCCGTCGGTGATCAGCCGGATGCGGGCGCCGGTGGAGCGCACGTCTTCGATCAACTGAGCGTGCCGCGGCCGGTCCAGGATGCACACGGTCATGTCCCGTACCGACAGTTCCTTGACTCTGGCGACCGCCCGGACGTTGTCGGCGATCGGAGCGGTGATGTCCAGCACGTGCGCGGCGTCGGGTCCGACCGCGATCTTGTTCATGTAGAACACCGCCGACGGGTCAAACATGGCGCCGCGCTCAGCCACTGCCAGCACCGAGATGGCATTGGGCATACCCTTGCTCATCAGCGTGGTGCCATCAACCGGGTCGACGGCGAAGTCGCACTCGGGACCGTCGCCGTTGCCGACGTGTTCGCCGTTGTAGAGCATCGGCGCTTCGTCTTTCTCACCCTCACCGATGACCACGACACCTCGCATCGACACGGAGTTCACCAGTTCGCGGATCGCGTCGACTGCGGCGCCGTCGCCGCCCTCTTTGTCTCCGCGGCCGACCCACCGGCCCGCGGCCATAGCGCCGGCTTCGGTGACGCGCACCAGTTCGAGAGCCAGGTTGCGGTCGGGCGCTTCCCTGCGCGGCGACCGCGTGGAGGAAGTGGCTGGGCTCGCAACGGCGGTTGGCGACACGCCGGATCCCTGTGCTGTCATGGTTGCTGATTGTCCCAGAAGCGGAACACCCGGCTGGAGCTGGGATACTCGGGGAGTGACGCTGGAGCCGCATCCGACCCCCCGACCGGCCAAGCCGCGGTTCATGCAGGACGGCCGGGACATGTTCTGGTCGCTGGCGCCCCTGGTGATCGGCTGCATTGTGCTCGCGGGGCTGGTCGGAATGTGTTCTTTCGAGCCGGGCGGGACGAACCGCGGCACAGTGCCGTCCTTCGACGCGGCGACAGCTTTGCGGGCCGATGCCATGGCGCTCGGCTTTCCCATTCGGCTCCCGCAGCTCCCCGAGGGCTGGCGATCCAATTCAGGCGGCCGCGGCGGTATCGACGGTGGACGTACCGACGCAGGTCAGCGCGTGCATGCGGCCACCTCGACGGTCGGCTACATCAGCCCGACGGGTCTCTATCTGAGTTTGACCCAGAGCAACGCCGACGAAGACAAGCTCGTCGGGTCAATCCATGCGGGGATGTACCCCACTGGAACCGTTGACGTCGAGGGAACCCGCTGGGTCGTCTACCAAGGCGCGGACCAGAGCGGAGCCCTCGAGCCCGTCTGGACCACCAGACTTGTCAGTCCGGCCGGGCCCAGCCAAGTCGCGGTCACGGGAGCCGGTCCCCCCGAGCAGTTCCGTACGCTAGCGACGGCGACGCAATCGCAGCAGCCTTTGCCGGCCACACGATAGAAACCCGCCTCAGAAAGGGACACTCGTGACCGCACCCGAAGCAGATCTCTCCGGGTGGTCGGTGTCGCCGTTCACCGGTGCCGGCTACACCCACAACGTGTATCGGAAAGGGTCCGGCCCCGGAGTGGTGCTGATCCCGGAGATGCCGGGCATTCATCCGGGTGTGCTGGGGCTGGGTAATCACCTGGTGGACAACGGCTTCACCGTCGTCATCCCGTCCCTGTTCGGCGAGCCGGGCAGGCCCATCTCGCCCGTCTACATCGTGGCCGAGATCAGCCGGGCCTGCGTCTCGAAGGAATTCGCCGCGATGGCCACCAACAAGCAGCGGCCGGTGTCGCTGTTCTTGCGCGCCCTTGCGCGCGACCTCAACGCCTCGACCCCGGGCAAGGGCGTCGGCGTGATCGGTCAGTGTTTCACCGGCGGGTTCGCCCTCGCCGCTGCCGTCGACGACAGCGTGCTGGCGCCGGTGCTCAGCCAGCCGTCGGTGCCGTTCCCGCTGACCGGCAAGCACCGGCGCGACCCAGGCCTGAGCGAATCAGAACTCAGTGTCGTCGCCGATCGCTGTGCCAACGAAGGTCTGTGTGCCCTCGGATTGCGGTTCAGCGAAGACAAGATGGCGCCGGGCGCCCGGTTCAAAACGCTCAAGCAGCGGCTCGGGGACGCGTTCGAAGTGATCGAAATCGACTCCGGCCCTGGCAACGGGCACGGTTTCAACCGGATGGCCCACTCGGTGCTCACTGACCAGGTCCGTGAGGTCGACGGGCAGCCGGCTTACGAGGCGCGCAAGCGAGTGGTGGAGTTCTTCAACGAACGTCTGACCTGAACCTTCCGGTCGTGTCACTCCCGTCACACACGTCACCGCCAGGGTCGGCATGACCGCTTTGAAAAAGCGATATCGCCGGCGATATCGGATTTCAGAACGGATCATGCCCTGCTTTGCGGGTGCGCAAGTGACGGGTGTGACGGCCGGATCTTGCCAAAGTCCTAGGCCGGCACCTCGGTAAACCCGGGTTCGCCCGCGTCGACGACCGAGTTGAACCGGACGCGGGTTCGCAGGTGCTCGTTGATCTCGCTGATCGCGCTGTCGGGCAGCGCAGTGACATCGAAGTTCTCCTCGATGCGGGCGGGCGTGACCGATGCCGTGAGCACCGCGCTGCCGCGCTGGATGCCCCAAGCCAGCAGCACCTGCGCGGGAGTTTTCCCATAGCGCTGAGCCAACGAGATCACCAGCGGGTCGTCGAGCAGTCGCGGTTCCAGGCCGTGTCCCAGCGACGCGAAGGCCAGCAAGATGATGCCCTCTGACTGGCCCAATTCGTGAAGCTCCCATTGCGGGTGGTACGGATGCGACTCGACTTCCACGACCGCGGGCTTGATTCGCGCGCTGTTGACGATTTCGCGGGCACCGGACGCGTCGATGTCGGACAAACCGATTGACCGCGAGAGCCCTTCGTCGACGAGGGATTCCATGGCGGTCCATGTCTCCTTCAGCGTGACTCCGTCGTCGTAGACGACAGCCCCGTGCTGGTCGCGGGGGTCCTGGTCGTCACCCGGGCGGAACGCGAACGGCGTGTGCACCAGATACAGATCCACCGCGTCCAATCCGAGCCGGTTCAGACTCGCTTGCAGTGCCGGCTTGACCCGCTCGGGTCGGTGGTTGTTGTTCCACAGCTTCGTGGTCACGAACAGGTCCTCGCGGCGGACCGTCCCGTCGGCGAACAAGTCTTTGAGCGCGGCCCCTACTTCGGCTTCGTTGCGATACCGTTCGGCGGCGTCGAGGTGGCGGAAGCCCACCTTGACCGCCCTCTTCACCGCATCGCGTGTCTTGCGGTTGTCCGATAAGGACGTTCCGAACCCGAGCGCGGGAATCGCGTCTCCGTTGTTCAGGACGAACCTGCGTTGACCCAGATGTTCATTCGATGCCATTGCGGCCTCCTCTAATCGAGAGTTCTGTGTGTTTGCTCAGCAGCGCGACCACCTCGGCAGTGGTCCAGATTGCGCTCGCCAAGAATCGGAAGTTCACCAGCGCGGCCCGATAGCCGTCGCCCTCGGGCAGGCGCGGACCCGCCGTCGCGTCCTTGACGACGGCCACCTCGAAGCCCTGCTCGATGAGTTCGCGCAGATGGCCCTCGACGCACAGATTGGCGGCCATGCCAGCAAGGATCACCTGGCTCACACCGCGTTTGCGCAACTGGAGCACCAGGTCGTTCGACTCCGGGCCGACGATCTTGTGGGGTGAAGTGATTACGGTTCGTCCGTCGTGGATGTGGTGCTGATAGGCAGGCAGGAAGTCCGCGCCGGATCCGGCGAAGCCGTCCGTCGTGTACGCGCCCCGGCGGTCGAACATGCCGACCGCGCCCATGAACTTCTCCAGCGGATCGCCGAACAGCCACTGTCGGTCGGTTGGGTAGAAGTAATGCGGTGACACCGCGACCGTGAGCCCGGCCTGCTTGGCCGCGCTGAACAGTTCGCCGATGTGAGCGACGGTGTTGTTGTCGCGAATGCTCTCGCCGAACACCGGCCACGAGACGCCGTCCGGGCTGAGGAAATCCACTTGCGGGTCGGTGACGACGAGGGCGGCCCGCTCGAAATCAAGCACGAATCCTGAATCCGGCAGCGCCGGGTTTGCCGGTTCGGCGTAACTGCTCGGCTCTGTCATTGGGTCCGCCCTCTGGATCGACTGAATCCAGAATAGATGACCAGTCGTCTATAAACAAGCCCCCGGGCGGCCTGAGAGTTTGTCAGCGACAGTGATCAGCGCAACAAGGCTGCGACAGTGGACGATTCAAACCGCTGGTACGGCTCACGACTGCGGGTCACCTTGCCGCGCAACGCCGCGCCTTCCCAGGACTCGATCAGCATCGCGGCGAGTTCGGCCGCATCCATGTCGGATCGGACGTCCCCAGATTCGTCCTGGCCGGAACGCAGGCATGACGCGAGGGCCTCGTCCCAGCGGCCCAGAATGCGGACAAGCTCAGTGCGTACCGGTTCGCTCGCCCCGCCAAGTTCGAGCGACATGTTGCCCACCAGGCAGCCGAGCAGGAAATCGCCGGCTTCGTGCTCGTCGGCCAGGGCGTGAAAGAAGCTCGTGACTCGCTCACCCGCCGTTGCGTCCGTCTTCAGGATTGGCAGTAGCCGAGCTTCGATGTCTGACCAGTAGTGCTCGAGGATAGCCGCGGCAAACGCTTCTTTGCTGGCGAAATACGCGTAGAACGATCCCTTCGGCACCCCCGCCGAATCCGTGATGTCCTTGACGCCGCTGGCGGAGAACCCGCGCGCGTGCACGAGTTCGAGGCCGGCCTCGAGCAGGCGTCGGCGCACATCGGGGTTGGGGGGCCGTGGCACACCGACTATATTAGCCGACCGGTCACTTATCTTGGCGCGCGAACCACTTGCGCCGTTCGGGCTTCTCCTCGATGGTCTTCAGTTCGACGCCCTTATAGACCGCAAGGTAGACGTCGATGGTGGTGACGATGAGGATCATCAGCACCGGGCCGATGATGATGCCCCACGGGCCGAACATCGAGATACCCGCGAACACCGACAGCAGCATCAGTGCGGAGTTCAGTCGAGCATCGCGCGGCACCAGGATCGGCCGCAGGAAGTTGTCGATATTGGTGACCACGATGAAGTGGAAGAGGACCACGAACAGTCCACCGCCGACATTGCCGAACAGCGTCATTCCGATGCCGAACGGAATGGTCACGATTCCGCCGCCCAACGGAATGATCGACAGCGCGGTAAGCAATATCGCGAAGATGAAGAAGCCATGGTGGAATCCGGCGATGTAGATCGACCCGGCGCCGGCGACGCCTTGGCAGAGCGCGATGACGAACTGGCCGTTGACGGTGCCGCGGACCATCGAGCCCATCTTTTTCAGGTACAGGTCCGTGACTTCTTCGCCGAGCGGATTGAGTTGGCCGATTAAGGTCCGCAGCTTTTCCCGGTTCGTCAGCAGCGCAAGAAATACATACAGAAAAATAATCGCCGAGGTGATGGTGGTCGCGAGGCTGCCCGCGGTGTCCTGCAGCAGGTCCAGCAACCAGCGGCCGGCCGTCTGTGCGACCGAGATCATCGTCTTGCGCAGCGTCTCGGCAGTAACCGTCGCGTGCACGAATGGGACGCGCGCGAGTAACTCGTTGAGCAGATGCAAAACCTTGTCGCCCAGGCTGCTCGGGTCCGTGGTCCGCACCCATCCCGCGACGGAGTCGACCATGCGCGCAATTTGCACGATCGACAGGGTCACCAACAGTCCGACGGGCACGATGACAATGGCCAGCGCCGACAGCAAGGTGCAGGTCGCCGACAAACCGGCGTTCAGTCGCTTGTTGAACCAATTGAAAAGCGGCGAAAATAGGTAAGCGCCGACTGCGGCAACTACGATCAGGACGAAGTAATTACGCAGGAAGTACGCGCCGAACACCAGAGCGATCAGGGTGAAGACCGCGAGGGCTCGTTTCTGGGTAAGTGTGAATTCGGTGTTCATGCTCCCAACCGCGCCACCCTCCGCATCGGTGTTCAGCGCAACATTAACGGTTGGACAGTGCTGTCGGCCCCCGCTCGGCAGTAAGAGGAGAGCATGGCGAACGACGACTGGGTGGTCGAAACCACCTACGGCCCGGTTCGGGGACTGCAAGAAGGGGCAGTGCAGACCTGGAAAGGAATCCGGTTCGCCGCGCCGCCCGTTGACGAACTCCGTTTCCGCGCACCGGAGCCACCGCAGTGCTGGACCGAGGTCTTTGACGCCTTCAGCTACGGGCCGGCCTGCCCGCAGCCTGTCATATCCGCCTTTCCGCTTGATCTGGGAAGTCCCCAGGGTGACGACTGCCTACGGCTGAATATCTGGACCCCGTCGGGCGCGGAGCCGGGAGCCGGGAAGCCGGTGATGGTGTGGCTGCATGGCGGCGCCTACGTGCTGGGGTCGGCCAGTCAACCGCTCTACGATGGCCGGATCTTGGCCCAGGACGGCGACGTCGTCGTGGTCACCGTTAATTACCGCCTCGGACCGCTGGGCTTTCTGGACCTGTCATCGTTCAACACCGCGCAGCGCCGGTTCGAGACCAACATTGGGCTTCGTGACTCGCTCGCCGCGCTGGCTTGGGTGCGCGACAACATCGCGGCCTTCGGCGGCGACGCCGACAACGTCACGCTGTTCGGGGAGTCCGCCGGTGCCGGCATGGTCACCACCTTGCTCGCCTGTCCGGCGGCCGAGGGCCTGTTCGTCCGGGCGATCGCGCAAAGCTCACCGGCCACGTCGGTCTACGACCGGGACCGGGGCCGTCGTGTCGCTGAGACCGTGCTGGCAAAGGTCGGCGTCGATGCTTCCGAGGGCCACAAAGTGGCGGAGGTACCGACCGCGGCGCTGGTCGCGGCGTCCAGAGAAGTTTTCGACGAAGTGCCCGTCACCAATCCCGGCACGCTGGCTTTCGTGCCGATTGTCGACGGCGACCTGCTGCACGACCTTCCCGTCAAGCTGGCGCAGGAAGGTCGCACGCTGCCGGTCCCGTTGCTCATCGGCACTAACAAGCGGGAGGCGGCGCTGTTCCGGTTGATGCGCTCGTCGCTGATGCCGCACACGCCGAAGGCGATCACGACGATGTTCAGTCAGATCGCCGCCGAGCAGCCCGACCTGCAACTGCCGACCATCGAGGAAGTGGGTTCGGCTTACACCGGACGACGCAAGACGATCAACATGGCCACCGACATCGGCTTCCGGATGCCGTCGGTGTGGCTGGCGGACGGGCACAGCAGGGTGGCGCCGGTGCACATGTACCGGTTCGACTTCTCCACCCGGGTGTTCAGGCTGCTACTGGTCGGAGCCGCACACGCCACCGAATTGCCTTACGTATGGGGCAATCTCGGCGGACCGGGGGATATGAGCCTGAAGCTCGGTGGCGCCAAGACCGCGATGGCCGTCGCCGCGCGAATGCGGGCCCGGTGGATCAACTTCGCTGTGCACGGCAAGCCGGAAGGGCTGGCGGGAGAACCACATTGGCCGCTATACGACGAGGTCAACCGCACATGCCTGGTGATCGACAGCCAGGACGCCGTGGTGCCCGACGTCGACGCACCCGCCCGCGGCGCCTGGGGCGACCAGTTGGTCAGCTTCCGCTGACCGCCTTTGCTGCTTTACCCGCCCGGGATTCGGCCTTCATCCTGTTGAACAGGTCGACGTAGTACGGCAGGCACTCCTTGAGCGCCTGTTCGGTGGTGAACAACGGCTCGTAGCCCAGGTCGCGACGTGCCTTGGCGATCGAGAAGTAGTTGTTGATGGCAACGCGCTCGATGGCCAATGGCTCGAGAAGTGGTGCGGGCGCACCGAATTGGAAGTGCAGCCGCTGCCATGCAGTCATCGCCAAGCGCACCGGAGGGGCGGGAATGCGCAGCGTCGGCCACTTTTCACCGCACGCGACGACCACTGGGCGGGCGAACTCGAACATGTTGATCGGTTCGCCGTCGTTGATGAAGTACGCCTGACCGGGCGCGGTGCCGCCGGGCACCAGGTGTTCACCGGCCAGGATGAAGCCGTGAATCAGGTTGTGCACGTAGGAGTTATCCAGCTTCACCGTCTTGGGGCCCACCAGTACCTTGGTGTGTCCCTTGATCACACTCTCGAACAGCTTGCGGAACATGGTCTGGTCGCCGGTGCCCCAGATGCCGCTGGGACGGATAGCGCACGTCAGCATGCCGTCAACACCGTTCTGGGACAGCACGAATTTCTCGGCGGCAACCTTGGTCTCGGTGTAGAGGTCGTTGAATCTTTTTGTGTAGGGCATGGTCTCGTCACCGTTGGCGATGTCTTGGCCGCCCATCACCACACTGTTGGACGCCGTGTAGACGAACCGCTTGACACCGGCCTTGTGTCCCGCGTGCACGAGATTCTCGGTGCCGCCGAGATTGACCGAGAAGCTGCGCTGCCGGTACTCCTCGGTCACCGATGCGCCGCCCATCAGGTCGATGATGGCCGCGGTGTGGATGATCGTGTCGATGCCGGCCACCGCCGCCTCGCAGACCGCCTTGTCGGTGATGTCACCCTGCAGCACCTCCAGCTTCGGGTGCTGAGGCAGCGGGGAGGGAGCGCGGTCGAAGGAGTGGACCTGGTGTCCACGCTCCAACAAGGTCCTCACCAAGTTGGCGCCGACGAAGCCGGAGCCTCCGGTTACCAGGACGCTGCCGAGTTCGGTTGTCAGTGCTGCATCACCCATGCCGGAGAGAATAACTGAAACGTGTTCCAGTTTGGAACAAAAACGGGTGTACGACTTTGGTCGGAACTAACGTTCCGGGTCGTCGTTGGCGGCCAGCGCGTCGGTCACCCGTTGGCGAGCGCCAGCTAAGTGCTCCTCACACCTTTTGGCTAGTTGCTCGCCCCTTTCCCACAGCGCCAGCGACCCGTCGAGGTCCAGCCCGCCCTGCTCGAGAACACGTACAACCTCGATCAGTTCATCCCGGCAATCTTCATAGCCGAGCTGACTAATGGGTGTAACCGCCTCCTCGTCGGCCGGCTTCTTCTCGCTCTTGTTTTCACGAACCATCGGTACGCCCTTCGCTGACCGCCGCGATCGCGCCGTCTGCGACCCGCACCCGCAGCTTGGTGCCGGCCGGCGCCTCGTCGATTGAACGCAGGATCCCCGGCGCTCCCGGTGTCACGACCTGCACCACCGCGTAGCCGCGCGCCAGCGTGGCGGCTGGGCCCAAAGTGGCCAGTCGTGCACCGAGGTGGCCGATGCGGTCGGTCTCGACGGTGAGCAGCCGATTGATGTCGCGACGGAGTGCGGATCTCGCCCGCACGATCTCGTCGGCGCGGGTGGTCACCATGCGCAACGGGTCGGCCAGCACCGGACGGCTACGCAACTGGCTCAGCGCGCGTTGCTCCCTCGAGACCCAATTGCGCAGCGCCTGGGCGCCGCGCCGGCGCATGTCGTCGACCAGGCGCTGCTCGGCAGCGGTATCGGGAACCACTTTCTTGGCGGCATCGGTCGGGGTGGCGGCACGCAGGTCGGCGACCATATCGCAGAGGGGGTTGTCGGGTTCGTGGCCGACCGCGCTGATCACCGGCGTACGGCAGGCCGAGATCGCGCGGCACAGGGTCTCGTCGGAGAACGGCAGCAGGTCCTCGACGCTGCCGCCGCCACGGGCTATCACGATCACGTCGACATCGGGGTCTTGGTCCAGATCGCGCAGTGCATCGACGATTTGCGCGACGGCATTGACGCCTTGCGTGGCGGCATGCCGGATCGCGAATCGCACCGCGGGCCAGCGCGCCGCGGCCACCGTCGTCACGTCCCGCTCGGCATGGCTGGCCCGGCTGGTGATCAGGCCGATCATGTTGGGCAGAAAAGGAATTGGTCGCTTGAGTCGTGGATCGAAAAGTCCCTCGGCGTCCAGCAGTCGGCGTAACCGTTCGATGCGGGCCAGCAGTTCGCCGACACCGACGGCGCGAATCTCGCTGAGCCGCAGCGAGAATGTTCCGCGCCCGGTATAAAACGACGGCTTGCCGCAGACCACCACCTGGGTGCCTTCGGTCAGCTTCACCGGCGCGCGCAGCACCAGGTCACGAGAACAGGTCACCGACAGCGACATATCGGCCGCAGGATCGCGCAGCACCATGAAAACCGTGTTGGTGTTCGGCCGCATCGAGATCTGCGCCAGTTGTCCCTCGACCCACACGGTGCCCAGCTTGTCGATCCAGCCCGCTACCCGGATGGCGACCGCGCGAACAGGGAACGGGTTGTCCGCAGAGTTCGCCGCGGGATCTCGCTGCGAAGCGCGGGTCACTTCACGGTCGCGCGGGTGATCCTGTTGGCGAGCAGCGTCTGGAACGGGGCGCGGGCCTTGGTGGCCTGCTCGTAGGCCAGCAGCGCTTCGAGGTCGGCGACATCCAGCGTCTGCAGACGGGCCCGCAGTTGCGCCAGGGTGAGCTGGGCGTAGTCGAGTTCGGTCGCGACGGCCGGTGCCGGCACCGACGACGCGGACGCCGACTCGGCTGTCGAACGGGAAATCGGCTGAGTGGCCGAATCGCTCGATTCGGCGACATCGGACACCGAGTACAGCGCGAACCGCCCCTCGGCCCGGCGATCGCCATCGACGCCGTCGACCGGAATATTGGAGAATCCGGCGCCTCCGCCGTCCAGGACTTCCAGATCCTCGTCGAACGTCGCCCATTCGGGTTGCTCGTCCTTCGGGGGAAAGATGTTCTCCAACGTGGTGTCACCCTTGATGACCAGATCAGCAAGGTTCTGCTGAAAACGCATCACAAGGTGCGCTGCCTGACTCGCAAGGGTCATCGGGTACATCAGGATGGTTCGGGGAAGCCGAAAGGTCTCCTCGACGGCGACTGTCGCCGCGCCGACGAGCAGCCGAACCCCGTACGGTGCACTGGCCATGCATTCCACCCTGCCTCAAGCAGCGGCTAACTCCAAGCTGAGCGCGCTGGAGGAGTGAGATATCACCGCGAAATGGCACAGCGGTGCCGGCGGAAAGTACGCTGTTGACATGGTGCCGACTGTTGACATGGGGATTCCCGGTGCATCGAGGTCGGTGGCGCACGACGACCCGACCCGCAGGCGGGTACTGCTCGCTGAGCCCCGGGGCTACTGCGCCGGAGTGGACCGTGCCGTCGAAACAGTGGAGCGCGCGCTGGAGAAGCACGGCGCCCCGGTCTACGTGCGGCACGAGATCGTGCACAACCGGCACGTAGTGGACACGCTGGCCAAGGCGGGTGCGGTTTTCGTCGAGGAGACCGACGAGGTTCCCGAGGGAGGCATCGTCGTCTTCTCCGCGCATGGGGTGGCCCCGACGGTGCACGTGGACGCCGCCGCACGCAACCTGAGGACCATCGACGCTACCTGCCCGCTGGTCACCAAGGTGCACAACGAGGCCCGCCGCTTTGCCCGCGCAGACTACGACATCTTGCTGATCGGCCACGAGGGCCACGAGGAAGTCGTCGGCACGGCCGGCGAGGCGCCTGACCACGTGCAGTTGGTCGACGGGGTGGAATCCGTCGAACACGTCACCGTCCGTGACGAGGACAAAGTGATCTGGTTGTCGCAGACCACGCTGTCAGTCGACGAAACGATGGAGATCGTCGGGAGGCTGCGTCAGCGCTTCCCGAAACTGCAGGACCCACCCAGCGACGACATCTGCTATGCCACCCAGAACCGCCAGGTGGCGGTCAAGGCGATGGCTCCCGAATGTGAACTGGTGATCGTCGTCGGTTCCCGGAACTCGTCCAACTCGGTACGGCTGGTCGAGGTGGCGCTTGGCGCCGGATCCCGGGCCTCCTACCTGGTCGATTTCGCCGATGACATCGACCCGGCGTGGCTGGCCGATGTCACGACGGTCGGGGTGACCTCCGGTGCGTCGGTGCCCGAGGTGCTGGTCCGCGGGGTGCTGGAACGGCTTGCCGAATTCGGCTACGACATGGTGCAGCCGGTGACGACAGCCAATGAGACGTTGGTGTTCGCGTTGCCCCGCGAGATTCGTCCGCCTCGCTCGCGCGGCTAGCTACCCGAGGCGCTTGCTAAGCGTCGTAGTCCTGGGGCCTGCGTTGGGTTCGAGGCCGACTCCGTCGTTCTGAACTCGGTTCCTCGTGTGCCTCAGCCCGGCGGTCGTCGCGAGGCTCGGTGCGGGGTGGTTGGCCCCGGTAGCGAACCTGGGACACCGATTGATGGTTCGGGTTGGTGGTGTTCGACCCCGTAGGTGCTGCTCGGCGGCTGCGAGGCTCGCGAGGGGGGTCGTAGGACGGCTCGTACGGCTGGTAGGGCTCGTAACTAGAGCCACGGCGCTCATGGCGGTTGCGGCGTTCACCTGGCTCGGACGGCTTCGGGCGGTCGTAAGTCTCGTACGGATTGACCCGGCTGCCGCGAGGCTCTGGCCGGTCGTAGGGCCGCTCGTAGGGGTTCCGGCGGGGGGTTGGCTCACGACGCGTTTCCCGGGGCGGGGCTTCGCCCAGATCCGAATCAACCGGCGGACGACGGCGCCGGGTGCGCGGCGGGGCGGCGGGGTCGTACTCGGTTCCCGTGGAGGGCGGCACCGAACTCCTGCGGGTGGTGCTACGGCGCGGCCGCTCACCATGGGGCTCGCGGGTGCGCTCGCTGCCGGGTTCGCGCGTGCGTTCGGCGCCCGTTTCATAGGTCTCGTCCGGTCGAACGGGCCGGGAACGAGTCCGGGTTGACCGCTGACCTGATCTGGCGGTGCTGCGCGAAGTTCTGCTGTTTCGCGCGGACCGAGCCCTTGAGTGAGCCGGCGGCGCGTCAGCGGGGTCCAGGTCCTCCTCGGCGGTGAAAAGCGCAGTGAGTTTCGCCACGATGCTGCTGAGGAGGGGCGGTCGCTCAACGGGCGCGCCCTCGCCGTCCTTGGACGTCAGGGCAGTCCCGGCGTTCTTGCCGAAGAACCACCTAAGCAGTCCGATCAGCAATACGCCACCGGCGGTACCGAGCATCAGCGGGAAGCGTTCGATGAGCGGATAGCCGCAATTGATCAGCAGATCCTTGAACTTGTCGACCTTGCCGCCGTGAAAAAGCCAGTACGCGCCGGGCACGGTGCAGAACAGGATCAGCGGCGGCTGGATGACGGCGGTGAACACCGCCGCCTGCCGGACCGCCAGGACGGCAGCCACACAGCCGACGACGTAGAAACCAGCGAAAGTGTGTGTCAGGTCCTTATGGCCGGCGTCAAACGCGTAGCCCACGGCCGTCATTCCGACGGCAATCAACACCGCCGCCCACCACGGCACACCTGGAATATTGGGGACGACCGAGCGGTGATTCGCCTCCGCCGCTGGTCTCTCCCGCTGCGCTGACACACGTTGACCGTACCGGCAATGAGGCGATGGCCCGTATATGCAGCGCCGAATCGACAGAACATAGCCAGGCTTTCTCAGTCGGAAAGCCCCGTACACTTGGCTTCCCGTGAGCCTGAGCCTGGGAATCGTGGGACTGCCCAATGTCGGTAAGTCGACCCTGTTCAACGCGTTGACGCGCAACAACGTGTTGGCGGCGAACTATCCGTTCGCGACGATCGAGCCGAACGAAGGGGTGGTATCGCTGCCCGATCCGCGGCTGGACAAGCTCGCGGAGCTATTCGGATCAGCGCGGGTCGTGGCGGCGCCGGTGACCTTCACCGACATCGCCGGACTGGTCAAGGGCGCGTCTGAGGGGGCCGGTCTGGGCAACAAGTTCCTGGCTCATATCCGCGAGTGCGACGCCATCTGTCAGGTGGTGCGGGTGTTCGCCGACGACGATGTGACGCACGTTTCCGGAGAGGTCGACCCCAGATCGGACATCGAGATTGTCGAGACCGAATTGATTCTGGCCGACATGCAGACCCTCGAGCGCGCTCTGCCCAGGCTGGAGAAGGAGGCCCGGACCAACAAGGATCGCCGGCCGCTGCACGAAGCGGCGGTAGCGGCGCAGCAGATTCTCGACGGTGGCACGACGCTATTTGCCTCGCGGGCGGACACCTCCGTGCTGCGGGAGCTGAACTTGCTCACCACCAAGCCGTTCCTTTATGTGTTCAACGCGGACGAGTCGGTCCTGACCGACGCCGCACGGGTCGCCGAATTGCGCGCGCTCGTCGCACCTGCCGATGCGGTATTCCTAGACGCTGCAATCGAATCCGAGCTCATCGAACTGGACGAAGAGTCGGCCGCGGAGCTACTGGAGTCGATCGGACAGACCGAACGGGGCCTGGATGCGTTGGCGCGGGCGGGTTTTCACACCTTGAAGCTGCAGACCTACCTGACGGCAGGTCCAAAAGAGTCGCGGGCGTGGGTCATTCATCAAGGCGATACCGCGCCGAAGGCGGCTGGAGTGATTCACACCGACTTCGAGAAAGGCTTTATCAAGGCCGAGATCGTGTCCTACGACGACCTGATCGCCGCCGGGTCCATGGCGGCGGCCAAGGCGGCGGGCAAGGTGCGCATGGAAGGCAAGGAATACGTGATGGCCGACGGTGACGTGGTGGAGTTCCGGTTCAACGTCTAGTCGGCAACCCACAAGAATCGTGCTGAAGTCCGTGCCGACCGGGTCTTCAGTGCGAAGATGCTCCGAATAGCAGCCTTGTGTTTGGAGAGCAGCATGGGAAGTTCGTCGACAGCGGTGCCCGGTGTCGCTGACTGGGACTCGCCACCGCAAGTTGGCACGACCGAGCATGCGTTGTGGCTGGCTCACTGGCACTTCCAATTTGAAAACCCCGAGCAGCTCCCGATGCTCGAGCACCTGTATCACGACGACATTGTGTGGGAGGTGCCGTCCCGCAGGGTGATTCATCGTGGCAAGACAGACGTGCTCGCGAACTACGCGAAGATCTTCGAAAGCTGTGCTGAGACAAGGGTCGTCCCCGTCGAGCGCTACGCCACGCCCAAGCGGGTCTTCGATGACCTCGAGATGACGTTCAAACTGATCGATGGCAAGGGTTTTCCTAATCACCCGCTGCCGGTCGGCACTCGGGTTGCGCTTCGAGTCGTTCACAACTTCCATATCCAGGACGGGCTGATCATCCGTGAGAACGGCTACGAGATGTGGCGGCCGGACATCAGTTGGTGAGACGTCGCCAGGAGCTTGGTGCGGATCCGCTCCCGGGCTCCTAAAATCACCCGATGAAGTCGGGAGACACGATCCAGGGCATCGCCCGCGTCGACTTGCAGAACCGCGGGCCATGGAGACGTCGAATGTGGTGGTGGTTGGGCGGTCCCATCCTTCTCAGTAAGACGTTTTTGGCCGCTTGGCGGAAGGTGGGTGCGCCCATCGAAGCGCCGTTCATCAAAGCCACCGGAGGGCGCTTGAAGCTGAGCCTCAATTTGCCAATGGTGGTGCTGACTTCGGTGGGGGCCCGAAGTGGGCAACGTCGAGAGGTTCCACTCGCGTACTTCACCGATGGTGATGACGTGGTACTGATCGCGTCGAACTACGGCGGGAAGGCGCATCCTGCGTGGTACTACAACTTGAAGGCTCACCCCGAATGTGAGTTGCGCATCGGGTCTCGAGGGGGTTCTTTCCTGGCAACGGAAGCCGTTGCAGCCGACCGGGATCGGCTCTACGAGCTCGCCGTCGACCGGCTAAGTCACGTATTCGCGTTGCACGACAAGCGAAGTGGTGAGGCGCGGACGATTCCGGTGATGCGGTTGACGCCCGCGAAATGACGCTGCACCCGCGCGATGAGTTCGGCGGAGCGCGCGAGTCCATATCGGTGGCAGTCACGTTGTCGGACAGAGTCGAGCCTGAGGAGGCCAGCACGGCATGGGGATTTTGACGTACACCGCGACGGTGTCACTTGACGGCTACGTCGCCGACGCCGACGGCGACTTCCAGTGGTCGGCTCCCGGCGATCCGGTCTTCGCCGCTCACATCGACCGGATGGCCGCGGTGTCGACCGAGGTGCTGGGCCGCAAAACCTATGCGCTGATGCAATATTGGGAGACCGTCCGCGACGACGAAGACTTTCCCGCGGCCGACCGGGAGTTCGCCAGGCGCTGGCGGGACATCCACAAGGTGGTGGTGTCGTCGACAATGACGCGCGACGACCTCGGGTCGGGCAAGGACCGCCTCGTGCACGATCTGAGCCTGGACGAGTTGCAGCAGATTGTGGAAGGCGCGACAGGCGTGGTCGCGATCTTTGGGCCGACCGTCGCGGGCCCGGCTATCCGGGCCGGCCGGATCGACGAGTTTGAGTTCTTCGTCGTTCCGAAGATCGTCGGCGGCGGCTTACGCGCCCTGCCGGACGACGTGCGCCTCGACCTGAGCCTCGTCGAGCACCGCGTCTTCGACGACGGGACTGCTTTACTCCGCTATCAGCCTCGTCGTTAGTCCGGCGACGAGGCTGGGATGAGGAAGTCCGGCGCGGCACGGTTGGCCGCCTCGGTGTCGATGTATTCCATATAGCCGCGGCTTACGAAATGCTGGTCGCGGAAATGTCCGTGGCACTGGTAGCCGAGGATGTAGCCGCGACCGACACCGAATCGGGGTAGCGAGTCGACGATGCCTTCGACGGCTAGATCGCGGCCGGCCGTCCAACTGAAGCGGACCGGTAGCCGCATTCGGTTGCCATAAGGATCCGTCGTGGTCTCGGCGGCGTATTCCGTCACTTCGAATCGGACGCCGCTGTGGGTGACCCAGGTCGGTCCGCCGAGTGAGCGGTGGTACGCCATGGTCACCAACGGTTTGCCGATCGCGTGAATATCGACCAACAGCAGGTGTGACCGGTGATCGACAGCGATTACTTGATAGGTGAAAAAGTCGACCGGGACTTTGGCCGACCGGGGGAGTGAACGGTCGAGCAGGCCGTGTAGCCCCGCGCAGGCGGCGTATTCGAAAGTTCCGAGTGCCGATACCTGGGTGCGCTCGCCTTGGACGGAGATCCAGCCGTCATACTTCGCGCACAGACTCAGGTGATCGTAGGCCGGATTCCGCACGAACCAAGCGACCTGATCTGTGCCGGACACACTGAGCTCGGCGGTGAAATCCCCTGAGATGACCGAGATCTGCATGTCCGGGTAGGTGCCGGTGATAATCACGTCGCCGCCGAAATCGAGTAGCGAGCCGTCGGGCTCGAGCTCGCACTCCTCGGTCATCGAAAGTGCGCGGAACAGGGCCGCGCCGGGCGCGGCGGTGGAAACAGACACTGTGACCGTGTCCCGCGGACTGGTGGTGACCGCCGCATCGTTGTCGAGGGCCGTGGCACCGGGAAGACCGGCGATGACCATCGTGCTGAAGTATCGATGCGGTTCGGGCAGGTCGGGGATCATCACGCCGTAGTGCGTCCACCCGTAGCGGTGTCCGCCGACATGCGGTTTGAGCATTGACGGCTGTGAAAATGGCCGAGAAGATGCACGGATCGCCGTCCCGGACAGCAACGAGGCCGTGCGGTAAAGCGCAGGTGTAACGGCGCGCCAAAGGGGATTTGGTGCCATGGTGGTGACGCTACACAGGCGCCCCGGAGCGGCCTCGCTTGATGTGTACGCTCCGGACCATGAGCTGGACACCGGAGCAGCTCGCTCTCGTCGACGTCGCCCGCGAACTCGAGATTGCGGTCCGCCGTGCGGATGAATCGCTTCGGCCGTGGACCCCGATTTGGGCGGTGTGTGTTGCCGGAGACGTCTACGTCCGCACCTGGTATCGCAGGGACACCGGGTGGTTCGGCCTTGCATTGAGGACGAAAAGCGGACGTGTGCGCGTCCCTGGCGTTGAAGTCGGCGTGCGCATCGACGACGTCGGTGTGGGCCCTTCGGGGCTGCGCGAAGACGTCGATAGCGCCTACCGCGGCAAATACGGGGGCGGTTCGACCGGAAACATGGTCGGCGACGACGCCGCGACGACGACGCTTCGGTTGCTCCGAAGCTAATCGCGCCGGCCTGAATTGTCGGTGCGGCCGCCTAGCCTTCTCGTCGAAGACAAATCGACCAGGAGGGCATATGAAATTCGTTTCGACCCGCATCATCACAGCCGATGTCAGTCGCCTGGTTGCCTTCTACGAGATGGTCACCGAAACTTCCGCGGTATGGGGCAATGAACTGTTCGCTGAGATTCCGACGCCGGTCGGAGCGCTCGCCATCGGGAGCGACAAGACCGTACCGCTGTTCGGAGCGGGATCCGCCCAGCCGGCCGCCAATCGCAGCGCGATCATCGAATTCCTGGTTGAGGATGTGGACGCCGAGTATGAGCGACTCCGTAGGCGGGTCGATGAGATTGTCACCGTGCCGACGACGATGCCCTGGGGCAATCGGGCTCTGCTGTTCCCTGATCCGGACGGCAACCTCGTCAACTTATTTACCCCGGTGACGGACGGCGCTCGTGCCAAGTTCGGATTGTCTGCCGACTAGCACATCGCGCTGGCGACCGTGCGCGGCGCTAGGGTGAGGTGTGGCCGGCGGGGACCGTGTCGACGGTCAGGGCGCGTTTGACCCTCGCCCTCGTGAGTTCGATATGCGCGACGAAGCTCTCGCGCTGCGCGAGAACGCGCTCATGGCGCGCCAGCGGGTCGCTGACGAACGTGATCGCGTCGCCGATGAGCGGGATCGAATTGCAGATGACCGCGAGTTAGCGGCGGACGAGCGTGAGTTGCTGGCCGATCAACGCGACGGGGCGACCGAGCAACGTCAGCGCGAGCGAATGCAACGTGCCGGCGATCTGGCGACCCGCCAAGCAGCCGCTGCCAAGCGCGAGAACGCCGAGGTCAGGCGCGCGGTTGCCGAGACGCGAAGGAGTTTCGGAGGCGAGTCGTCGCCGCACTAGGCCGCGCGTTTACGCCGGTTGAGAACTCGGGGTGGTAGGGCTGGGAGTAGCGGGAGCCGTGCTGGGCGCCGAAGGAGCCCTGCTGGGCAGTGATGGGGCCTCGAGTTTGCCGTACTGCGGGCAGTACGCCTGGATCGCAGCACCGGTGAAGTAGGCGGCGTTGAGCGACGGCCACTTGGTGGCGTCGACGACCTTGGCGATCAGATCCGCGTTGCTGGCGTGGGGGTTCGCGTCGAGCGACCCGCAGACGACCGTCTTGGCGACCTGGATCGCCTTGTCTGGCGCTCCGTAATTCATGCCGGAGGTGTCGAGGTTGGTGAGGAATGCATCGTCCTTGGAGTCCGCGTAGGCCGGCGCGGCCAACCCGACTGAAAGCGCTACCAGCGCTAGAACCCTGAGCACCATGGCATCCCCCTGCTAGTTAGATTTCGACGCGTCCGGTGCACAGCGCCAGGCAAGTCGACGAGACTCCACTGCATTTTAGCGAGCAAAGTTCGCATACTTCTCGCTGTTGCGGGTCGAGTACGCGGTCGTCGCCGAGCGCACCGGCAGGAATTGGTACTTGCCTGGATTCCTGCAGCGGGAAATTCTTGAGGTATGGCGACTTCAAAGCGCAGCGGGCCGTGGTTCCGGCGGTCTCTGAACGCAGTGCTCGGGACCGCATTGACTGGGTTGTTGGCTGGGTCCCTTTTCGGACTCGCCGGCGGGACAGCCCACGCGGCTCCGGCCCCCGCGCCGAGCAGCCACTGGTGTCCGGGTGATTTCTGGGACCCGGGCTGGCAAGACATCTACAACTGGAACTGGAATCAGTGCCACGACTGGCAAGATTCGGGCCGCTTCGCAGGTTGGGGGCCATGGGGACCCCCGCCCGGGTGGGCGTCGCCGCGGCCTCCGCAACCGTCATGGGCGCCTGGGGCTCAGCTGATGTGGAACCCGCTCAACCAGGGTTGGGGATTCTGGAACAACGGAATCTGGACCCCGATCTGATCGGTCTGGAACCTCAATGAATGAGTAGGACCGCTATCGCGGCGGTGAAGTCGTAGACCGCGCAGAACGGCACATACCAGCGGGGCACACCGTTTGTCCCGATGACCACCCGGTGTGGGTGGTGAAGCAGGTCCCACAGTCCGTGCAGTGCCAAACCGACCGCCAACCACACAGCTCCGTACAGGAGACCCAGCATCGCGGTGGCCAGGCCGACGCCGACGAAAAGGCTCTCGACTAGGAGGTCGCGTGCCGAGCCGCCCTTGATTGCGAAGCCGAGGTAGACGCCGTAGACCATCGCGACAGTGACGGCGCACAAGGCGATGAACTTGGGGTGGTCGATTGTTGCCGCGGCCAACACGGTCACGGCGAGTCCGACGAGGGCGGCCGTGACTCCGACCCAGTTGCTGATCCAGGTGTCTTGGTTGGGACGCCGCGCGGTGTCCGACGGCTCGCTGGATTCCGTCACGCGATACACCGGACGATCTCGGCCTGACGCAGCAGGAAGTTGCGCTCGTCCAACTTCTTGCGCCGCAGCCATGACGTGACTTCGGAGTCGCACTTGCTTGCGTTGCACGACGGGCAACTGGGCACCACGTTGGCCAGGGTGTACCGACCGCCATTGGCGATGGGAAGCATGCAATCTTTCTGCAGCCCGGTTCCGACGGTCCCGCAGTAGGCGCACTTGCCCCACGCTGACTTCAACGCTGCCCATTGAGCTTCAGTGAGGTCATGGACATGGTTGGCCAGCCGCCGTTTCCGGCGGCGAGCATATCTCTGCGCGCGAGTTGGGCGCCGGGATAACACCACCAGAAAACGCTAACCGTCCAGACGGGTGAACTCGGGCAGCGAAATGCGGTTGATTCCGTGATGTTTGGCGGAGATTATTCAACGACTTCGATTTCGCATTCGGCTACGCTCCGGCGGTGACCATCCTTTTCCGCGCGGCGCGACCCATGCGTATCGCTGTTCTAGCGATCTGTGTCGCGGCGTCGATCCCAGCCTGTTCGCGCTCGGGGGAACAACCAACAGCATCGTCGGCCACCACCACTGCGACCAGCCCCGCACCGAAAGAGCGTGCACTGAAAAAGATTGATCCACAGGCTCTTCGGACCGTTGTCGAAGCCGCCGCGACGAAAATGAAGGTGCCGGGCGCGATGGTTCTGCTGCGCACCCCGCAGGGAACATTCGACGCGTCAGTTGGCAGCACTGAACTGGGCACACAGACGCCCCCGCAAGCGGGCACGCACTTTCGGATCGCGTCGAACACCAAAACGATGACGGCCGCGTTGATCCTACTGCTCGCTCAGGATGGCAAGGTCAAGTTCAGCGACCCCGTCTCGGCCTACGTAGCTGATGTGCCGAACGGGCAGAACATCACTGTCGCAGAGCTTTTGAAGATGCGCAGCGGCCTCTACGGCTACACGGCTGACCCCGCGTTCGCGGTCAGCATGGACGCCGACCCGGGCAAGGCCTGGACGCCGAAGGAAGTGTTGGACATCGCGTTTGCGCACCCGCCACAGTTCGCGCCGGACACCTCGTATGAGTACAGCAACACCAACTACGCATTGTTGGGCTTGATCGCCGAAAAGGCCGGCGGCGCACCGTTGGCGCAACAATTCCGGGAACGATTGTTTAGTCCGGTGGGACTGGGCCAGACATCCCTTCCCGCCGTCGACGACACATCGATCCCCGCGCCGTATTCACACGGATACATGTATGGCGGAAGCGGCTTCGCGCTGGGCGACGACCCCTACCCCGCCGAATTGCAGGCTGCCGCACAGGCCGGGACGCTGAAACCGATCGACTACACCAATCAGAATTCCTCCTATGCCACCGCCGCCGGAGGGGCGATCTCCACGGCCGACGATCTGGCGACGTGGATTCGGGCACTGGTCTCCGGCAAGGTTCTCAATGTTGAGTTTCAGCGACAGTGGCTGGCGAGCCTGCAAGCCGAGAATCCCGCCGCGCCGGACGGACAGAAATACGGCTACGGGATTTCCTATCAGCGTTTCGGCCCCAACGCCGCGATGTACTACCACGGTGGTGAGCTTCCCGGCTTCAACTCATTCATGGGATATGACCCGGACAATGACGTCACCCTGGTCATCTGGACCAACCTGACGCTCTCGCCCGAGGGCAAGACAACGGCGAACGCCATGCTGCCCGCGGTTCTCGACGAGATCTACGCCGGCCTGTCCCTGGCGTCACCTTCGCCGACTACCACGACCACCAGGTAAAACTGGCTGTTGGAGCAGACTTGGTTGACCGGTTGCGAAAGATCGCCGACTCAGGAGACGCCCATGCGTGCCAAGCGAATCACCGTCAACCTGCCAGTTGCCGATATCGAGGCAGCGAAGACGTTCTACACGGACTACCTCGGGCTGAGCACCGAGGAGTTCAACCTCGGCTGGGTGGCCCGATATACCGACCCGGACACCGGGGCGCACGTCCAGTTAGTGACCGGGGATGCGACGGCCCGTGAAGGCTCGGTGATGTCGGTGCACGCCGACGACGTCGACCGTGCGTACTCCGAGGCGCAGGAGTCGGGTTATGAAATCGTCCATCCGCTGACGACCGAACCCTGGGGTGTGCGCCGCTTCTTTGTTCGAGCACCGGACGGCAATCTGATCAATGTCGTTCAGCACCGCGACTGACGCAGCCTCGCACCCGGCGGTGGTGGGCGAACACCTGCGCTTAGACGGGTCGATGGCCAGCCGATCCTGTGATCGAGGCCATACGCTGGCCTGGGAATAAAGCCCTGGTCACGCCCTTGTCAGGGGCCGTTCTGATGGCTTGGCGGCCTCTACCATGCCTTTCATATGAACTACCTGCGTTGCCAATACAAACTCAATGTCGATGTTTTCCCTGTTCAACGTGCATAGACCGACAGTAGCGTAATTTGCTAAGTGTTATATTTTTCAACGGTAATCACTTCTGTTTCATTAATAGATAAGACCGTTACTTGTCTGGTGTATGTGCAGGTCAAACGGCCATTGTTGGAATGCTGGTGATAAAAACCACAATGTTTGATTTCTTATGCATATTGTCGGTAGGTTTCTGCTCATGATTGCTCTAGCAACGCTTTTAGCACTCGTTAATCAGGTGTCTGGAACCCCGTATGTTCCGGGTGGCGACTCCCCCGCGGGGACCGACTGCTCAGGACTGGCATCGTGGGTCGCGAATGCTGCAAGCGAGCGGCCAGTATTCGGTAGTCGCTTTAATACCGGAAATGAAGAGTCCGCTCTGGCGGCCCGTGGTTTCCAGCACGGCATGGCCCCCAATGCCTTGGTCATCGGTTGGAACGGTGGCCACACCGCGGTAACCCTGCCCGACGGCACCCCGGTGTCCAGTGGTGAAGGCGGCGGCGTCCGCGTTGGTGGCGGGGGTGCCTACCAGGCACAATTCACCCACCACATGTTCCTGCCCGCGGAGGACTGGGATATGGCGGTCGGCGATTTGCCTGCCCCGGATGAGCCTGTCGTTCTCGTCGACGCAGTGGAACCGGCCCCGCCGGCTCCCGAGTTGGCGCCAGAACCCGCGCCCGAGCCTGCACCCATCGGCGATCCCGAAATGCCGAACTCGTAACAACCGCGACAAAGTGATCTACACAACAAGATAGATTTGCGACCTGGATCACATTAATTTGGATAGGCGCAGCTACGCCCGTTGACGCAATTGTGGGACACATCACAATGCGTCGCGGGCGTACTTCGTTTCACAGTCATGTCGCTAATTGCCGCTCCGCAATTCGATCGAAAAGAATTTGGCAGGGTTTCTAAGAAGGCGGTTGGCCTCACGATGAGCGCGAGAGTCGATTCAACGGCCATCGATTTGTACGATTGTCGAAACCGGAAGGGGCCCTCCTGTGACATCAACGACAACCCACCTCGGGGGCGTCATCGCCGCCACCCGGGAAGCCGTCGCCGAGAACCGGGCTAACGCCGCCGTGGTCTTTCGCGCTTCCGCCGTGGCGCACGGTGCGGTGGCCAGCACTATCAGCCTCGGCCAATATCAGATCGAGGTGGACGAACCGACGCCCCTGGGCGGTGAAGGCAAAGCACCCAATCCGGTCGAGTACTACCTGGCCTCGCTGCTGTCCTGCCAGATCGTCACCTGGCGGTTCTGGGCCGAGAAGCTGGGTATCGCGGTTGATGAGATCTCCGCGCACGCCGAGGGCGACCTGGACGTCCACGGCGTCTTCGGCTTGGACGACAACGTCCGCGCCGGATTCCAGGAGGTTCGCGTGGTGATCAAGGTGAGCGGACCAGAATCGCCGGAGCGCTATCGCGAGCTACAGCATGCCGTCGACGCGCACTGTCCGGTACTGGACCTGACCCGCAATTCCACCCCGGTGACCACCCGGGTGGAGATCGGCTGACGTCACCGAGTGTCAGGGTTCGACCGTGATCTCCTTGCCCAGTTGATAGCCGGGCGCCAATGGCAGGGTGTCACCGCTCCAGAACCTCCCTGGGTCGAACCAGTTCGTGTCCTTGTCGGTGATCAGTAATCCCATTTCCTCGTAGGTGATCGCGACCGTTTCCGCACAGTAGGCCGTAGCCAGGCCCATCTTGCGCTGCTCGTCCCTGCGGCGCTCGGTGTGTTCCTTAACCTTCTTGTCCACCAACGGGATTCCGCGGAACCAGTCGTTGACGGTGGGCAGCTGGCCGCGCAGCCACCGGCCCGTCAGCCGGGCCGTGGTGGGGAATGCGGTGCCGTCCATTCGAGCGATCACCTTCAGCAGGTCATTCTCTTGCTCGTGGTTGGCGTACGGCGTCAGCTGACGCAACCAGCAGCTTTGCTGGTAGCGGCCGGTCCACTGCTCGAAGACCTGCCGGGCGTCATTGAGCTGCACGCCACGGTGATTGGTGCCGGTCCACACGTCGACCAGCTTGTCGCCCAGTTCGGCGTGCCAGATCAGAGGCGGCATGTCATCGATGGCCACCGTCATGCCGACGTGGTTCACCGGGGCGTTCGTCAGCGTCTGGATGGCGCGGTCAGGCCGGGAACCGCCGCGAAATAGCCAGAGATCGCCGGTCCGGGTTTCGGCCAGCGCTTTGTCCAAGGTGAGCGTGCTCGAGTCCACGCCAGCACTCTAAGAGTTGATTCATAGGTCACAGCACACGGGCTGGTGAATCGTTGGGGGGGTTGCTTGTTCGCCTGTGCCGCCGACGTCCCCAGGTGTAGCGGTGGGGTCTGTTGCGGGGTAGGGCGGGGCGTTCCCCTTGTCCGGCAGGGGCCAGATCGCTCTGGCTGCCATCCTCACCAGTTTGCGGCGAGGGTGTCGGCGGGTTGTGGTGGATGGTTGACCGGACCGGCCCCTCTTGCTGGGCCGTTTCCCGGGTGATCGGGAGGTCTTGGGTCTCGCCCGCATGAGAACTGGCAAATACTGCGCCAATGCCGCCGCCCCGGCAACGCAATCAACCTCGCCGTCCTTGTCTGTCGTCTATTTCTGGAAATTCAAACAGGCTCGTTTATGAATCAACTCGTGGACAGAACCACCCCACGCACCGATAGCCTGGGCGCATGGGCAACAAGTGGAAGTGGGTCGGATTGGCCGGTGCAGCGGGTGTCGTCGCCGGTGGTGCGCTGGTAGCGCGCGATCAACGCAAACGCGAGGCTTACACGCCCGACGAGATTCGGTCGCGGCTACATGAGCGGTTGGCCGAAAGCGATGCCGAGGGCTTTCAGTCCCGGTCGGGATCGGGTTCGGGCTCTACTTCGAACAACCTGTAGCTACCGGAGAACCCCTTCAGTTCGACCTCGTGGCCGTCGTCGAAGCTGATGTCCTCGCAGTCGGAGACGGCATCCCGGACAGGTTCGCTCACCAGAATCTGACCACCGACGGCCTCTCCGGCGACCCGTGCGGCCATCGCGACGTTGCGACCGAACAGGTCATCGCCCCGGCGTACCGACCGGCCCATATGGATGCCGATTCGGACCCGAATCTCGTGGTGCCGCTTACGTTTTCCGTCCTTGTAAAGCTCGTCCTGTACCTCGATGCCGCACCGCACCGCCTGCTCGGCGCGGGAAAAGGCGATCATGAATCCGTCGCCCTGGCTCTTCACCACGTGGCCTTCCCGGCGCTTCACCAGGCGATGGATCATTTTGTCGTGTGCGCTGATGAGCTTCACAAACGCGCGGTCGCCGATCCGCTCATTGAGGGCGGTGGATTCCTCGATGTCGGAGAACAAGATCACCACCCGGCCGTCCGGGGTGACGCGGGCCAGATCCGGACGCTCGACCTCCGCCCAGTCGGCCAGGTCCTCGATGTTGCTGCGCACGGCGGCACCGAAACCCTCTTTGCGCACGATGTTCGCGGTGTTCCATACGGTCTTGACGGCCTCGCGGCCGCCGGTCCACAGCCGGGTGCGGACGTCGGCCCGGTGTTGGAGCTCCGCGACTTCCTGACGGCTGCGTTTGAGCATCTGCCACAGCACGACGAGCCCGCCGGCTTCAACCACCGCGATCCCGCCCAGGATGTAGAGCGCGATGTGCAGCGCGTCATCCATGCCAACCATCCTGACAGGCCGCCATTACTGAACCTTGTCGGGCCGCAGACCCAGTGTCTAGGGTTGGGTCTTGCCATCCGCACCTCGAGGTGGCTGGCCGACGGCGTAGTTGGCATCTCGCTCTACCGGACCACCTCTAAGGAGACGAAACAAGATGCAACTAGGCATGATCGGTCTGGGCCGGATGGGTGCCAACATCATCCGCCGCGTTGTCGCGGACGGTCACGAGGGTGTCGTCTACGACAACAGCGCGGACGCTGTTGAGGCGATTGCGGGCGAGGACAACATCACCGGCGCCTCGTCGCTGGCGGACTTGCGGGACAAGCTGACCGCTCCGCGTGTGGTGTGGGTGATGGTCCCCGCGGGCAACATCACCTCCGGAGTGATCTCGGAACTCGCCGCCACCCTGGAGCCCGGTGACATCGTGATCGACGGCGGCAACTCGTACTACCGCGATGACCTCAAGCATTCAAAGCAGTTGGCAGAGAGTGGTATTCGTCTTCTCGATGTAGGTACCAGTGGCGGGGTGTGGGGTCGGGAACGCGGCTACTGCCTGATGATCGGCGGTGACGCGGACGCGTTCGAGCACGCCGAACCCCTGTTCGCCACGATCGCGCCCGGTGTGGAGGCCGCCGAGCGCACACCCGGCCGGGACGGCGACGTCGCCCAGGCGGAGCAGGGGTATCTGTACTGCGGCGAGGCGGGTGCCGGGCACTTCGTCAAGATGGTGCACAACGGCATCGAGTACGGGATGATGGCGTCGCTCGCCGAGGGGCTGAACATCCTGCGCTGCGCCGACATCGGCAAGCGGATCGCGGCGGGCGATGCCGAAACCGCGCCACTGTCCAATCCCGAGTGCTACCAGTACGACTTCGACATCCCAGAGGTCGCCGAAGTGTGGCGGCGGGGCAGTGTCATCGGCTCGTGGCTCCTTGATCTGACCGCGATCGCCCTGCACGAGTCGCCCACCCTCAGCGAGTTCTCGGGACGGGTCTCCGACTCCGGGGAGGGCCGTTGGACTTCCATCGCAGCAATCGACGAGGGAGTTCCCGCGCCCGTGCTGACGACAGCCCTGCAGTCCCGCTTCGCCTCTCGTGATCTCGACGATTTCGCCAATAAGGCGTTGTCGGCGATGCGCAAGCAGTTCGGCGGACACGCGGAGAAGCCGGGACTGGCCGGCTAACCTGCCTACGCGCGTTCGGCGAACGCCACCACGACTTCGCTGAAGGCGTCGTTGTCGTCGCCTGCCGCGGTGTGCCCCGCGTTGGACAGTTCGACGAATTCCGCCCGTGGTACCTGGCTCAGGAAGTGCTGCACGCCTTCGGGACTGACGACGTCGGACAGCTTTCCGCGGATCAGCAAGACCGGGATGGTCAGGCGTGCGGCGGCTTCTTCGAAGCCCTCGGTGCGCAGTTCGGGATCATCTCCGGGCTTGGTCATGAACGCCGGATCCCAATGCCAGAACCAGCGTCCGTCACGCAGTCGCAGGTTCTTCTTGAGTCCCTCGGGGCTGCGCGGCTTTTCCCGGTGCGGTAGGTAGGCCGCGACGGCATCGGCGGCCTGCTCCAGCGATTCGAAGCCGTCGATGTTGGTCATCATGAAATCGCGGATGCGGGCGCTGCCGTTTTTCTCGAACCGCGGCACGACGTCGACGAGTATCAGCTTGGTGACCTTGTCGGAGCCGGCCCGGTCGGCAACGAGAATGCCGGTGAGCCCGCCCATGCTGGCCCCGATGATCACGACGGGACGGGCGATCTGATTCAGCACTTCCATCACGTCGGCGGTCAGTGTCTCGACGTCATAGTCGGCGTCGGGTGAGCGGTCGCTGTCGCCGTGCCCGCGGGTGTCGATGGCGACGACGTGAAATCCGTCGTCGGCCAAGATCTGGCCAGTGTTCTTCCATGAGTGACGATTCTGGCCACCGCCGTGCAGCATCAGGATCGTCGGCCGATCGCCCCAAGCGCCTCGGTTCCACTCGTCGGCAACCAGTTTGAGGCCGTCGACTCCGGAAAACTCGACCGTTTGGGCGGTGCTGCTCATTTGCTGAGTCTCCTCTAGTTCGGGGATGTTGCTGCATACGGGTCGCGGCGCCGCTATTCGTCCAGGTATGCAGAGATCACCTCGACGAGCATCGCGCGGTCCCGCGAGCTGTCCAACGGCTTGGGCCAGGTCAGCTGAACCGCTACCAGACCGCGGATGGTGGCCCAGATGAGGTTGCCCAGCCGGCTGGCCTGTGCCGGGTCGATGCCGGGGCCGAGGTGCTGGCCGATCTCGGCCATCCGCGCCGTCATCGCGGCCAGGTGCGCATTGGCCTTCGCCGTGCGTTCGCCGCGGGTTGCGATCAGGATCTCCAGTGCCGCCATCGAGGTTGGGCTGGAAAACGCCTGCCACACAGCCTCGACGACGAATGCCGGCCGGTCTCCGGGCCGCATCTGCGCCGACCGCGCGGGCAATTCGTCGAGCGTCTCCATCAGTTCGGCAAAACCCTTGTCCACCACGGCCATCAAAATGCCGTCGAGGTCGCCAAAGTGGTATTGCACTACACCCCAAGTCAATCCGGCCCGCTCGGTGATCTGACGCACGCTGGGCGGGGCGAATCCCTTTTTGAGGATATAGCGGACGGCCTCGTCGATGATGGCCTGACGGCTGCGTTCCGCACGGGCCTGTCCACCGCCCGGTGGCCGGCGCGGTGCCGTCACGGGTTCACCGCATCACCCCATGGAGATGGTCGAGTGGCCGAAGATCGTGCGCGGCAAGAATTCCGCTCGGCGCGCGGCAGACGGCGTCGATCAGATTGACCACCCGCGCGGCTGTCGCAATCACTCCACCGTCATTGTGGTCTGTGCCTCCGCCCGCCAAACCGCCCAGGTGCGTGTTGATTTCGACGCCCGGGCTGCCGGTGACGACGACGCGGTGCACACCGAGTCGGCCGTCCGGGGGATAGGCCCAATCGGGTGCGGTCTGTGGGCCGAGGCGGTTGACGTGCTCCATGGTGATGACGACTTCGCCGTCGCGCAGGCCCTCGACGCCGAATCGCACCGCGGCCACCTGTCCGGGGTCGACGTGCATCATCACGCAATCGATGGGCTCCGGGGTCACCCACTTCTCACAGCGCTCACGGACCTCGTCGAGTTCGATGCCCAGGTCCCGTGCCAGGCTGCGCACCTGCACACCCCACATCGAGGTCAACACGCCGGGCAGGAACATCACCGGCGTGTGATCGGGTGTGGTGCCGAAACCGAAACTGACGCCGGTGAATTCGGCATCGTCGTAACTGGCGTAGTCGCAGATCTCCTGCACCGTGATGCTGGTGGCCTGCCCGGCCAGGCTCAGCGCCGTGTAGGCCAGGGTGTCGCCGGAGTAGCCGGGGTCGACGCCGTTGATGTAGAGCGTGGTGTCGCCGTCAGAACAGGCCTGCTGCAAGGGTTTACGCAACCACGAGCCCGCCTGTTCGGGCGCGACCATCCAGACGAACGAGGACCCGACGACGTTGGTGCCCGCCTTGAGGAAGCGGGCGATTTCGTCCATAGCTTCCTTCGGCCGGGTCTCGGCCTGCGAGGTGTAGACCAAGCAGTCGGCCTTCAATGCGAGTAGAGCATCTACGTCGTCGGTGGCTATGATTCCGGTAGTTGTCGGCAGGCCGCATAATTCGGCCGCATCGCGTCCCACCTTGTCCGGACTGGACGCGTGCACCCCGACCAATTCCAGGTCGGGCCGCTCGATCAGCATGCGCAGGGCGTGCCGGCCGACGTTGCCGGTCGAGTATTGGATGACGCGCCTCATGTGAGCACCGTGGGGACGGGCCACAGGGGTGCGCTGAGTTCTGCCCAGGAGTCGTAGTGGCCAGGCTGCTTGCCACCGCGGATGGCAGTCATCCGTGCATCGAGTTCGGGTGAGTTGTTGCCGTCACGCAGGATATCGACCATTGCGGCCGTTGCCATTCCGACGTCAAAGATGTCACGCTGCCACGACCAGCTGCGGTTTCCGCTGTACTGGAACCAGCTGCCGCCCAATCCCTGAATCTCATACGGCTCGCCGCTGGGTGAGTTGAAGGTCGACAGTTGCCGCCACAGCCCGAAGGCCTGTCCAGACCGATCGTCGAAAAGCACTGTTTGGTATGGATATATCCAGCCCTGAAAGCCGAGCATCTCGGTACCCAACGCGAGGTCGCGGATCTCCTCGCGGCCGTTGGCCATGAAGTGGTCGGTGGGGGAGTAGGACCAGCCGTAAGTGCCGTCGGGTTCATAGAAATCGGCCATCACGCCCCAGTCGCCAGTATCCTGCCCCCTGCGGTTGACGTCCAGCCAGGCGGCCCAGAACTCGTCGAAATCATCACGGTCATATGCCATTTGGTCCTCCTCCTCACATCAGGTCGGTAATCGTCTTCAAACCCGCCTCGTACAGCACGCCCGGCAACATGCCACCATCGATCTCGATGGTGGTGCCGTTGATGAAATCGGCTGCGCCCGAAGCCAAGAAGGCCACGGTGCGCCCGACCTCGGCGGGTTCACCGCCCCGCTTCATCGGGACGTTCTTGAAGTAGTCAGTGCCCGTCGGGTCGTCCTTCGGCAGCACGAACGCGCGGAAGTTCTCGGTGATGGTTGGGCCCAGGGCCACGCAGTTGACCCGGATCTTCGGACCCCACTCCTGAGCCAGCGAGCGGGTCATGTGGTTTAGCCCGGACTTGGCGGCGCCATAGGACACCAGGGTGGGCGCGCCCGCAGGATGGCTGGCACCGCTGGAGACGTTGACGATACAACCGGTGCCATCCTGAGTGTTCATCTGCCGGCAGACGCGAATCGCGAACCACATCGGGCTGATCAGGTTCATCTGTACCGCGAAAGCGTGGAACAGCGCGGTGCGTTCGAAGTCGTCCTTGCTTCGCGGGGAGCCCTGCATTCGCTGCACCAGTTCGGGAATGTCTTCGACGTGTGGTGCCGGGACGGTGCCACCGGCGTTGTTGACCAGGATGTCGATCCGGCCGTAGTCGTCGACAACCTGCTGCACGAAAGTGTCGATGCCGCGGTAATCGCCTTGGTCGCAGACTATTTGAGCGCTTCGGTTTGCCCAGTCAGGCTCGGTCTCTGTACCGGGCAATTTGTCCAATGGCCTACGGGAACAACCGATGACGGTGGCGCCAGCGCGCAGCAGTTCGTGGGCGATGCCCACGCCGACCCCTCGGCTGGTTCCGGTGACGACGGCGACTTTGCCGTCAAGCGAGGCCACGAGTACAGATAATCACACGTGTAATTTTTCTGGCAAGGGCTGACCTGCGACGGCGTCGTCGCGGTCTTGGACTGCCTAAGCGTGCCGCAAGGCGCCCCGGCCTATGTGTGCTTCGACAACGGCCCCGAGTTCGTGGCGCACGCCGTGCGTGATTGGTGCCGATTCAACAGTGCCGGTTCGCTTTTCATCGACCCGGGCTCGCCGTGGCAGAACGCATGGATCAAACTGTTCAACGGCCGGCTACGCGATGAACTGCTCAACGGGCGGCGCTTCGACTCACTACTGCAAGCCCGCGTGATCATCGAAGACTGGCGGCGTGACTTCAACGCCAACAGGCCCCACTTCGCCCGCGGCGAACTCACCCCAACCGAGTTCGCCCCTACAGTGGACCACGACCCACCAATCCCGAGCCGCGTAGCGACTGCACCACCAAACGGGTCCCCGTCATCACGCTCGGCGACCCGGACGCGATGCCGGTGCGCTCTGCGAATATACGGTGGTAGGGCTGGCGACTCGAGGTGCCATCATCTTGTTCGTTGATGCCATCCAGTTGCTGCGCTCCCCGGCTCTGGCGAAGGGCAGCTTCGGTGCGCCGGCGAGGGTGCCGATGTGGCTGGCGTTGAGCTGAAAGGGATGTGCAATGCGATCGGCGGGCCGCCAAACGAACCAACTATCGACTGCGTGCACCGGTGTGCAACGCTATGCAACAGACCGAGGCGGTTCGTTAGCTCGGCCCAGAGGATTCAGTGGCTGCACAGTAGCGGCGGTTGGCGATCAGTTCAGTAACTGCCGCGGCGCGCAGCGATCGCCTTCAGGCGCTGCGCGGCACGGGTATGAATGCGAGTTGCCGCGGGGTCATGACTGCCTCGGTGGGGCCACGTTGCTTACCCGCCGACACCGTGCTGTCGTGAGTAACGTCCACGTCGCCTATGGGCTGCACTTGGTCGGCTTCTGATTCCGCTGCCCGTTTCTGTGCGGCACCCGCCGGGGCTGCCACGCGTCTCCTAAGTCCGGCGTCTCGCCGCCAGTTGATTTCTGCTGCCGGCACCCCGGCTGGTTGGGTGACCGCCGGGGCGCCGCTGGTTATGTCCTGTCCGGACCAATCATCATCACTCGTGCTCGCCACGTCCACTGCTGGCGGCTCAACGACGCCAGCGGTCAGGTCGCCGCCCTCAGCTCCATCAACCGCACGGCCGCGCACAACGCCTGAGCCCGCAACCGCGGACGCCGCCAACGCACCAGCATCGGCTGGCGCCGCCGAACCCGCCGCCGCCAATCCCGCCAACTCGCGGTATTGATCGCCAAGTTGATCCGCCTTCGCTGCGGCCCTCGCTGAAGACACCATCGACACAGTCGTGGCGAGTGCGATGGCCGCGGCCGCGGCAAGAGCCGCGGTAATCGCGAAAGCATAGCCCTTGCCATAGTCACTCATTTCGAAGGCTAAGGCGATAGGGATGGCCACGACCAGCCAATCCTTCAGCGTCCCGAAGGCCAAACGCACTGTGGCGACCTTCTCGGCCTGATCTTTCGTCAGTGCTGCCAGCTTCACGTCGAGTTCACTCGTGGCTTGCGCCATTTTCTGCAATGCGGCGTCGGCTAACTTGTATGATTGCGCCGTGGTGCCCTGCCAGCGGTCATCGGGCGCCGCCGAAGCCAATTCATCGGAGAGCGCGGTGAACTGTTTGGCGCCCGCAGTGAACTCGTCGCCCTCTGCGGGAATGAGGGAACCCCACAGGGTGCTGACCGCGTCGACGACGCTGATGGTCCACAAGATGATGTTCACTGGACGTGCGACCCGCGCTTTGAGCGGGCGGGTCAGAAGTTTGGTAGGAACGCCGCCCGGCCCAAATTCCGCCGGATTTCGTTGAAACGCTGACCTGATCGCGCTGTCTACTGCACGACGGCGGGCGAAGTAGCTAACCGGGGCAGCGCCCAAGACTCCCGTGTTGGTAGTACATGCCGCAATGTAGACCCCCGAAAATTTGGGGTCTGAACCCAGGTAACCGAACTGCGCACCCACATTGCCCAACGCAAACAACACCCGGCCCGCATCAATGAACGACATTAGAAAACCCCGCCTCAACCCTCACCGATTTCGCACGCACGCCCGCCGTCCGTTACCGTAGCATCGCCGCAACCACCCATCACGCACCAATTTTCGAGTACGCGCACCGGCGTGCAACGCACTCATAGCCATCTGCCAATCCCGACACGCTGTTTGGGCTGTACATTTGCGCGACTTCTTACTTTGTTCGTGTAGGCGTAAAAAGCTAACCGCTTCCGTAACTCCACCTTTAGTGACTGGAAGAGGCTTGCATCAGTGCATGCGAATGAACTGGGGATCTGCTGCGCGATCAGGTGACAGTTCTGACCTGACCCACCTGTTGGGTTCCATTTTCCGTGACTAACTGGCGGCGGTGAGGGTGTTGTTGGTGAAGGATAGTTCGTATTCGACCGGGGTGCGGTAGCCGAGCGCGGAGTGGCGGCGTCGGCGGTTATGGAAGATTTCGAGGTAGTCGAAGATCGCGTTGGCCAGCTCGACGCGGGTCTTCCATTTCTGGCGGTCGAGCAGCTCGATTTGCATCGAAGACCAGAAGCTTTCCATCATGCCGGGCTTTGTCCAGGCCGTCGCCGATCGTCCCAAAGGACGGCAAAAGCCCCGCGGCGCGGATCTTTTCGCCGAAAACCCAAGAGGTGAACTGGGTTCCGTGGTCAGCGTGAACGATGCCACCGGGTGATGGGCGGCGGTTGCGGATGGCCATGTCCAACGCGTTGACCACCAACGTCGCATCGGCCTTCGAGTCCATCGACCAGCCCACGATGCGGCGGCTGAACGCATCCAGGACAGCACCGCAGTACAGCCATCCTTCCCGGGTCCTGTGTTGGGTGATGGCGGTGACCCACAACTCATTTGGCGCCAGCCGGTGGAACTTGCGGTTCACCAGATCATCGGCGGTCACTACGCCGCGCAACCATTTGACCCGGATCGGACCGGGCAGGCCGTAGATTCCGGCGAGCGTCATCAGGACCGACACCGTGCGTGGGCATACTGTGATCCCCATACCGAGGGCGAGTTCGGCGTGGACGCGACGATAGCCGTAGGTGCCGCGGGAGGCGACATGGATCTCGCGGATCAGTCCGGTCAACCACTGCCGGCGCAGCTGAGTGGCTGTGATCGGTTTTCGCTTGTGCTTGTAGTAATTCTGCCGGGTCACCCCGAGAATGAGGCAGCAGCGATCCACAGGCGCCCCGGCGTCGACGAGTCGGTCGATCACTGGGTACAGGCTTTTGGGCGGGGCTTGTCCTCACCCAGGAACGTGGCGGCCTGGCGCACGATGGCAAGCTCGGTTTCCAGCTCGCGGATCCTTCGCCGCGCTGCTCGCAACTCTGTTGATTCGCTCGTCGGGACACCGGGTCGTACTGCGCGGTCGATGTCGTCCTATTCGATCCACTTGGACAGCGTGACCGGGTGGATACCAGATCGTCAGCGGTCTGCTTCTGCGGCTTGCCGGCGCGCACGAGGGCAATCGCTCGGGCACGGAACTCGGCAGGATACGGGCGCGCCATGACGGTCAGCCCTTCGTACAGGCTGTCAGTTAGTCACCGAATCTGGAACCCACACGGTGGGTCAGGTCAAACTGTCACCTGATCGTGCAGCAGACCCTTGCGATCCTGCATTTCTTTGTCGGGATCGGACTTCCGCTTGTCGCTGGCGGGCACCGACCTCGCGGGGATGATCGACGACGCAATGCCCGAGACAATGGCACCCATGGGGATGCCCTACCACAGGCTCGGTTGGGTGAAGAAGTCAGAGACAGCACTCATGGCCTTGAAATTTACTGTTTTGGCCTGACACATCAGCGTCAGCCGACGGCGGGATTTACCAAATGTGTTGACTGTGCTGAATTAGTCGTAGATGGCGAAGAGCTCCAATACCAGAAGTGTGGGCCGATCGCGACATCCGTCGTGGAACCATCCTACTTCGGCGACCGCCCTGAGGGGCGCTGGCCCAAGTCCTTGCCCTTGTGATCCCGGACGAACAACCACTGCTCCACGGGGATTCGCAGACTCAGATGGATTGGCCGATGGCTGTGAGTGCGTTGCACACCGGTGCGCATACTCGAAAAATTGCCGCGCGGCCGGTTATTGCGGCGATGTTACGGTGAAAGCTCGGTGGCTGGGAGCGCGCGGTCTGTGACTCTGAGGAGGGGCTTTTTCGATGTCGTTTGTTGGTGATGCGGGCCGGGTGCTTTTTGCGTTGGGCAATGTGGGTTCGCAGTTCGGCCACCTCGGTTCAGACCCCAAGTTTTCGGGGGCGTACATCGCGGCATGTACCACTAATACGGGAGTCTTGGGCGCTGCGCCGGTTAGCTATGTAGCCCGCCATCGTGCAGTCGACAGCGCGATTAGATCAGCGTTTGCCAACGATCCCTCGCAATTTGAGCCGGGCGGGGTTGTTCCCAAAGATCTCAAACGCCCGTTGAAAGCGTCTGCCTCACGTCCGGTGAGTATTATTTTGTGGGCCATCAGTATCGTCGACGCGGTCAGCACTTTGTGGGGTTTCCTGATTCCTGCGGAGGGCGACGAGTTCACGGCGGGTGCCGAACAATTCACCGCGTATTGCGATGAATTGGCGTCGGCGGTGCCGGATGACCGTTGGCAGGGCGAGGCGGCGCAATCGTATAAGTCATCCAACGAGGCGCTGCAGGAAGTAGCGCGCGCCACGAGTGAACTTGACGTGAAGCTGGCAGCACTCATGAAGGTTCAAGCCGAGTTTGTCACAATCGGGCGTTTGCTCTTGGGGATCCTGAAGGATCTGCTGGTCGCGGCCATCCCCATCGCCGTAGCCTTTGAAATGAGCGACGCTGGCGCTGGCTTTATCTTCGCATGGGAAGTGGCTGGTTCGGCGGTTGTGGTTGCTTTGGGAACGGCTTTCGCGCCACTTTTTGCTGCGGGGACCGCTGTGTACGTGAATGAACTTGGCGAAAAATACGGCACGTCTGCGAAATCGATGGTGGCAGGTTCATCGGCGCCAGCTGCTGGTGCGGTGGTTGGGTCTGCGGTTGCGGGCTCAGGCGGTGTGCGCCGTCCTGCGCTGGATGAATCTAAGGGCAGCGGGCATGCCGCTGGTGTGGTTGAGCAGCCAGCGGTGCACGTGGCGGGCGCGAGTGATAATGGTGGGTCTGACCTGAACATAATCGTTCGAGGCTCGACAGGGGCCACCCCACCGGTGGGGGTCCCAGCGGGCGGGATCTGGCAGCGAGATGCCCAACACAGCAGGGGCGCCGCAGCCCCGACTGGCACTGAGCGCAAGCGGGTAGCGGAATCAGAAGCCGGCCAAGTGCAGCCCATAGACGACGTAGACGCTGCTGACCACAGTGCAGTATCGGCGGGTGAGCAACGTGGCCTCACCGACGCAGTCATGACCGCGCCGCAACCCGCACCCAAACCCGTGCTGGTTAGCGCCTGAAGATGATCGATGGGCCGCGTAGATGGCCGCTGCCCAGGGTGATCACAGCAACTGCACCGAACTGACCGCAACCGCCGCTGGTGCAGCACACTGAATCCTCTGGGCTATCGAACCGCCTCGATCTGTTGCGTAGCGTTGCACACCGGCGCACGCACTCGACAGTCGTAGCGTGGCGGGTGGTTTCGGCGATCTATCGCTGCTGCTCTACACTGCCGCGATTGATCCTGGAATCGATTGGCCGCCGCCGCCTTCGGGTTCTCGACCCTGATTTGGCAGCATCTCGCCAATTTCCAGTTGCACTGGGTGGCAACTGAATTCGCGTTGATCGTTCTTTTGGCCGTAGGTTCGGATTACAACCTGATGCTGGTGTCGCGGATCGAGGAAGAGATCGGCGCCGGCCTGAAAACAGGCCTCATCCGCGGGATGGGCGTCACCGGCCCGGTGGTTACTGCCGCCGGCGTCGTGTTCGCCGTCACCATGGGCACGATGCTCACCAGCGATCTGCGGGCTATCGGCCAATTCGGCACGACGATCGGTATCGGGCTACTGTTCGACACCTTCGTCGTCCGATCGCTCATCACCCCGTCGATCATGACGGTGATGGGACGTTGGTTCTGGTGGCCCAAGCGTGTACGGGTCCGCCCGGCCAGCCAGATGCTTCGATCCGTCGGGCCGCGCCCGTTGGTGCGCGCCCTGCTGCACCACCCGCGGCACGCGGCCGAACCGGATCCGCGGGCCTAGTAATGGCACCTCCCGTGGATTGAATTGGGAGGTATAGGTTTATCGCTGAGCTGCCCTGGCGGCTTCGCGCCGCTCCTTCTGCTTCA
This sequence comes from Mycobacterium sp. IDUB_37, assembly GCF_055419245.1. Classification (NCBI taxonomy): domain Bacteria; kingdom Bacillati; phylum Actinomycetota; class Actinomycetes; order Mycobacteriales; family Mycobacteriaceae; genus Mycobacterium; species Mycobacterium sp. IDUB_37. The sequence continues at coordinate 710,907 of NZ_JBVAXG010000002.1, forward strand.
CGTGCGTCGAGCAGCAATGCGAAAGGCTGCAATGGAACTGGTTGCTGCATTCTTGCGAACAGTAGCCCGATGCGACGGGAAGCCAGTCCGGACCGGAAAGGTGACGCCGTGGATCGTTCGGATCGAACGTATGGCCGCAATGTATACAGGTCTTGGTCTTGACCATGGCGATCAGATTACGCGCCAAAGCCCGATAAATCGGTGCCGTTTTAACGGTTCCGCGGGAGTTGCTTCAGCGCATTAGAGCAGCGCAGTCACATACCGGGATCTAGATCTGGCCGCCGACGCCGTGGTACTCGGTGGGCTAGTCCTGACGACACATCGCGGGCTTGAAGCACTCGCGAAGGCGGGGTCGACGCGGAGTTGAGGAACCGCGCCGCCAACGCCATGGTTGACAGCATCGCGCTCACTTCACGGCGACCTTTAGGGCCGCCGCGGCGACCGCACCCATCGGGTCGATGCGGTTGCGGAATTTACCGGTGTAACCCAAGCATGCTGTGTCGGCGCCAAAAGCATTTGCATTAATAAGCCCCGGTTCGGCACGGCGCGGACGGGGCACCCTTCCATCCGATACACATTCCGGTGGACCCGGAGTGACGAGCAGGAGGACATGCATATGACGATGCCCAGTGACGCCGCTGATGGGATCGAAGCCGATGGGGCCAACGACGGTCCACGCGACCATCAGGGTGTGGATACTGATCGCAACGCCTACGTCGACGAGAACAATGTGCCCCATCCCGGTGATGCCAACGAGGGTCGCTGAATTCAGGGACCTTGCGATCGACCGACGACGACGGGTAGCGAACGTTACGGGGGCATCTGTCGGCCTCGGCTTTACGCGACCGTGGACGGCAAGGCATGAATGACCCAGCGCAGTCGCCCGCTCGGGGCGGGCCTCTCGACAGATTGCGCGTGAGAGGTGTCATCGCCGTCTAATCTGATCAGTCGTGTGCTGAACGGGCTCAACGAATTTCGAGTAGTCTGTGCGGACCATCGACGCCATCAGAACAGCTTTCCGTTCAATGCCGGGACCGGTTCTTCAAGGTCGAGCAGAATGCGTTTGCGTTTCAGGCCACCCGCGTAACCGGTGAGGGCACCGCCCTTTCCGACGACTCGGTGGCACGGAACGCTGATGCTCAGCGGGTTGCGGCCGACGGCTTGACCAACTTCATACGCGGTGGTGCCATCGGCCAGTTGGGCAGCGAGTTGACCGTAAGTTTTGGTCTGGCCGTATTCAATATCAGAGAGCAGTTCCCAGATCCGCCGCCCGTTGCCGACCAACGCGATCGCAAGGCTAAACGATTTGCGTTCGCCGCTGAGATACTCGCGCAGCTGGTCAGCCGCCTCACGGAACACAACGTCAGACGACGGTTCTACATATCGCCCCAGCGCTTGCGACGTGGGCGGGTGCCAGTGCCCTGGAAAGTACACGCCTGTCAGCGTTTCGCCGTCAGCGATCAAGGTCAATTCGCCGAGTGAACTGTCAATTCGGGTGTGTCGTGGCGTCATCATTGCAACCTCCTGCCCAGTAGACGACGACCGCGTCATAACCGTGAGATCGAAAGGCGTGAGTTGGCCTACTCACGTTCCGCGACGCCCACACGTCTTCAGTTTGAGCGCATTCAATTGCCTGAGGAGGAACGCGGATGCTCAGTGATAGTTGCCGGTGACACCACGATGACTGACGATGTCAAGCTGCCATTCGAGAGCATCGTGGCACTCCACGGTGGCACGGTACTGCGGGTTGTGCGTGCTGTGATCGGGCACGCCGATGCTGATGATGCATGGTCAGAAACATTCTTGGCTGCGCTGAAGGCCTACCCCCAGTTGCCGGCCGATGCCAACGTCGAAGCGTGGCTTGTCACCATCGCGCACCGCAAAGCAATCGATATCGCGTGCCGCATCGCGACGCGCGATTCCCGTCGCTGACGCGCCGGATTCGCCCGCATTGCAACGGGCCGATAGCCGCGACCTCGATCTGGAAGCCGCTGTCGGCGCCTTGCCGCCCAAACAGCGCCAGGCTGTTGCCTACCACTACTTGGCAGGACTGCCCTATGCAGAGGTCGCGAAAATTCTGAACAACAGCGTTGCCGCTGCCCGGCGTGCCGCAGCGGATGGCATCGCCAACCTGAGACGTACCTATCCATTTGTCGAGACCGCAAGGAATGACGATGATTTCACCTGATCTGACCCGCTATTACCCCATTGCCCCCGACGATCTGAGGCGCCTGCATGCGCGTCTGGAAAACGAGGCTCAAGCTCATAGATTGCTCGACATTGCCTATCGCACTGTGGATTCCGTCGTCGGACCGCTGCTTCTCGCAGCCACTCCGCGCGGACTTGTCCGCGTGGCGTTCGCAAATGAAGGCCACGAAAGCGTCTTGTTGTCTCTTGCTGAGCGGATTAGTCCGCGGATACTCGAGGCACCCAAGCAGCTGGATCCTGTCGCGCGTCAGCTCGACGAGTATTTCGCCGGCAGCCGGCGCCGATTCGACGTGGCGCTGGATTGGTCGCTATCGCGGGGCTTTCGGCGCACGGTGCTGGAACATCTGAACACAGATGTCGGTTACGGTACGACGGCCAGCTACGCCATGCTTGCCGGACTGGCCGGTTCCCCCAAGGCCGTTCGCGCGGTCGGGACCGCATGCGCGACGAATCCGATTCCCATTGTCGTGCCGTGTCATCGGGTCATTCGCTCCGATGGGGTTGTCGGCTCCTACCGTGGTGGTCCTGCCGCTAAACGCACCCTGCTTGATGCCGAGCGCAGAAGTGAATAGGCAAGCGCCGGCACGCAATAGGGTCTCACCGCTCGGCGACATCATCGCTGTTCCCGGTCGAGGCGCATGGACGGGTAATCGCGGACGACTGCATCGGGGTCGCGGCACGCGTGACATCGTCCGAAACTATGGTTCCAAGGCCTGGATCACATGCGCCCTGTCGTTTCGGGGACGACGGGTGCCACAGTGGGAACCCAATCGCTACACGCCGCTCTTCTTTCTTGATGAAGCCGTGGCTTTCGCCGCCGGACACCGGCCGTGCGGTGAATGCCGGAACACCGCCTACCGAAGTTACCGCTCGCTATGGGCTCAAACACATAGCAGCACTGGCGTTTACGCTAAAGACATCGATGCTGAGCTCCATCAAGAGCGGACCAACGCACGTCGGTTCAGCGCCCGGTGGAGCACTCTCCCCGACGGCGTGTTCGTGGCAACCGAATCGGGACCCGCCGTCGTCGTCGGTGACCGTCTTTCGCTGTGGCATCCGTTAGCCAACATCTACCGGGAGAAAGTGTCCCGCCCCACGACCGGCTCAGCTGTCGTGCTCACGCCACCATCGATCATTGAAGTGATTCGGGCTGGTTACCCAGTGCAGATCGACGACTCGGCAGCTCACCCGGCTTTGCGTCGCACGGTACCGGGTGCCAACCGCCCTCCGCGGTGGGGGATTTCGTAGCGACGGCAGCGGCAGCGGCCGAACTCGATCGCATCCTCGATTCTCTCAGGGGCGTGTCGGCGTGAGGTGCTACTCCGTGAGGACTGGCTGAATGGCGCCTACACGTCGATGGGCAACGGTGCCGCCGCCGCTACCAGGCCACCGCTCCTGAGGTCGCGCCAGAAAGCGGCAGGGACCGTGAAGTCGACTGCGGCGACATCCTCTGCGATTCGGCTAGGCCTGCTGGAACCCGGAACGACCGCGGCAACCGCGGGATGGGCAAGCGAGAAGTGCAGCGCAGCAGCCTTGATCGGGACATCATGCTTCTCGCAAAGGGCGGTAATCCTCGCGACCCGCTCGGCGATCTCTGGCGAGATCGGTCCATATTCGAAGTGCGCGCCACCCACGAGGGCACCCGAATTGTACGGTCCCCCTACGATGACATCGACGTTCTTCTTGGTCGCGAGCGGCATCAACCTCTGCAGAGCGGACTCGTGATCAAGGATGGTGTATCGGCCGGCCAGGAGCATTCCGTTGGCACGCGGTTCAGCGAGCTCGAGCCCGATCTCGATCGGCTCGACCTTGTTCGTGCCCTGACCCCAAGCTTTGATGACGCCGTCATCGCGCAACTTATCCAGCACGGGGAAGGCCCCGTGCTGCGCCTCAACGAACTTCGAAACCCATGCGTCACCATGAAAGTCCTGGGCGAGGTCGTGGATGAAGACGTAGTCGAGGCGATCGACACCCAACCGCTCGAGACTCTCCGCGATCGATCTCTTCGTGCCTTCGGCCGTGTAGTCACAACCGATCGCATTGGCATTGCCGTCCTTGAAGATGTCGCCCTTCTCGCCGAAAGTGCGTGTGCTGGTGTCGACGAGTTCCGGCAGCACCAGGCGGCCGACCTTCGTGGCGATCACGTACTCATCGCGGGGGTACTTCTTCAGCGCCTTCCCAAGCCGAATCTCGGAAAGGCCGGCCCCGTAGAAGGGGGCGGTGTCGAAGAACCGGATGCCCGCCGCCCAGGCGGCATCGACCGTCGAGATCGCCTCGTCTTCGGAGATGCTCCGGTACATGTTTCCCAGCGGTGCCGTCCCGAAGCCGAGCGGACCGGCAAGCAATGTGCTCCTGATGCTCACTAGGTACGGTCCGTCAACTCACGGGGAACCATCATCGCGCTGGTGTCGCGGTTGGCGTACATGAGTTCGGTGGAGTGCGAGTAGATCTCGATCAGATTGCCCCATGGATCCTGGCAGTAGACAGCCTTGAACGGCTCGCCTTCGAAAAGCGTCCACACCGCCGAATTCTGCTTCCCGCCCGAATCGTCGATGCGCTTGGCGAGGCCCTCGATATCGGGATCGACCACGCAGAAGTGGAAGACTCCGGTCTTCCAGTATTCGAAGTTGTTCTTCACGTTGTCTTCCGTTGGCGGAGTGACGAATTGAAACAGCTCGATGCCGACACCGTTCGCCGTGGCGAGGTGGCTGACGTAGAGATCTTCCATGCGCTCGCCGAAGATTCCCTTGAAGACGTTCCCGATCGGAGAACCGTCGTCCCTGATGTGCAGCGGACCGATCGTGTGGCGACAGCCGAGCACTTCTGTGTACCAAGCGGTCGCGGTGTAGACATCGGTCACGGTCATGCCGACATGGGTTACAGCTAGTGGGTAGTAAGCCATTCGAGGTCCCCGCGTTCTGATGCGCCTTCTAGTGCTGACTTTCCAGAAAGGCTAGCTACCAGTGTCGCGTCTTTCTCGACGCTTCTTGCGAACTTTCCGACGCTTCTTGCTCCCCGCAGTCCTTGCTCAGCCCAGCGCTTGCCGTCGATACCGGGCGGGCGTCTCGCCCGTGTTCTTCCGAAAGACCCGAATGAAGTTGTCGAGCGAGCCGAATCCTTGCTGCACTGCGATCTCGATGAGCGACGAATGTTCCGATTTCAGCGCAATTTTCGCGGCCTCAACGCGGCGCTCGGTGACGTAGCGCTGCGGCGAAGAGCCGGTGGCCTCCTTGAACAAGCGCGAGAAGTGGAATGGGCTCAAGCATGCTTCCGCTGCCAGCTGATCGAGCGCAAGCGGCTCGAACAGGTTCGCATCGATGTAGTCAATCACTGCCTTCAGGCGCTGCGGGTCGAGCGCTCGTGGCATCCGCTTGGGCTTCCATCGATCGACCGTGTAGCGCTTGATCACGTGAGCAACGAGTGCGGCGGTCAATCCGTCCACAAACAGCCGGTCCGCGGAATGCGACGGCTGTTCTGACAGGCTCCACAGTGCTCGCGCAGCCTCATTGATGAAGCTGTCCTGAAAGCCGCCCGCAAAGGCGAGTTCGACTTTGCTCGGTTCGACGTCGAAATCTTGCTCGGCACTCCGGTGGATCAATCCGGGCGGCAGGCACAGGTGCACGCAATCGATGGGACCGGAGAGTTCGGCTTTCTCGACGAAGCCGACCGGTCCCGTCCACCCCGTCCCGGCGCGGGCGAAGCACTGCTCATTGATGCCCTCGCCTGAACGCTTGACCAGCGCCTGGCCACCGAACATGACGATCAATTCGTTACAGGGATAGGCCTGCGGACTATGCGATCCGGCGCCATTGGTGCGGCGCTCGACCACGATGTCGAGCGTCTCTACGGATCTGCCGAGAACCAGGCAGGTCTCACGCCTTCGATCGCCCATCGTCTCGATGCTCAATCAAGCCTCCCGGATTAATCGGTAGCCGTCGACGTGTCCAAGACGACCGCGGGGCGAGAGCGGCGGTCCCGCGCTGCCCATTATCCCGCTGGGCAAGCCAGGATGCATCCAGGCTTGAACCCCAGTGCGCTGGTCGGGACATTGCGTGGATTATTCGAGGCCCGGACCCGTCCGTGGTCGCCGTAGCTCCGAATGACGTGTGCTCGATCACAGGACCCGTGTCAAAGCCAACCCTTTTGCGGAGGAATCGAAACGTGACGTTGCAGGTTCAATCCAAGTCCAAGACAGTCGCTGCCGCGAGCCTCGCGGCGCCTCTGGCAGGTTTGGGGGAGCAGTGATGTTGGATTTTGCCTGGTTGCCGCCGGAGATCAACTCGGGGCGGATCTTCGCCGGGGCCGGGTCCGGGCCGTTACATGTCGCCGCGACGGCGTGGGAAGGTCTGGCAGCCGATCTGGCTGCCTCAGCGTCGTCGTTTGACTCGGTGATTCTCGGCCTGGCCAGCGGGCCGTGGGCGGGTCCGGCGGCGGTGTCAATGGCGGCCGCGGCCACTCCGTATGTGGGGTGGTTGAGTTCGGCGGCGTCGCAGGCGCAGTTGGCGGCCGGTCAGGCGCGGGCGGCGGCGACGGCGTTCGAGGCGGCGTTGACTGCATCGGTGCACCCGGCTGCGGTGACTGCCAACCGGATGTCGTTGCAGTCGTTGATCGCAACGAATTTTTTGGGCTTCAACACTCCGGCGATTTTCACCAACGAGTTCGACTATGTCGAGATGTGGGCGCAGGATGTTGCGGCGATGGTGGGCTACCACGGTGGCGCGTCGGCGGTGGCCGAGAGCTTGACGCCTTTTGCTGCGCCGCCGGTGGACCTTGCGGGCTTGGCTGTGTCGCTTGGTGGGGTGGCCACCACAGCGTCGGCCGGGGTGAGCCCGCTCCTGCAAGGTGTCGTAGGGACTGTTCCGAGTGCGTTGGTGGCTGTCCAATCAGCGGCGGCGTCCCTGCCGTTGCAGTCGGCACTTTCGCTATTGCAGGTGGGGGCGACCCCTGCCAGCCTGCTGATCGGGCCGTTGATGCAGTTGGGTCAGGTAGGCGGTGCCGGCTCGGCTGGACTCGCGGGCGCGACGGCGGCCGATCTGGGGGCGGTGCCGATGCTGGCCAGTGACGTCAATCCGCTGAAGGGTCTGGGCGGCGGCGGCCTCGGTGCCGGGATGGCGGGAGGACTTGGCCAAGCCCGTTTGGTAGGCGCGATGTCCGTGCCGCCGACCTGGCAGGGTTCGGTACCCAAGACGATGTCCACGGCTGCGATGTCGGGCTTGGGCGCGAACTCCGCCGAGATGGTGCAAGCCGCAGGGGCTGCGGGTGCCAGCGGCGGTATGCCGATGATGCCGATGCCCATGGGCGGCGGTGCTGGCGCAGGAGGGGGTATGCCCGGCGGCATGACGGGACGCGGCGGCGGCAATCCACACGTGGTGCAGAACCGGCCGAGCGTGATACCGCGATCCGGCGTCGGATAACGCGGGTATCGGCCCGTCGATGGCCGCGCTCGGCATGCTCAGAAGCTGTTGCCCTCTGCTGGGCTCTCGTAACGGGGAGCCCCGCCGCGTCGTGACGCGAGCCCGAGATAGCCACGCCTGCAATAGGATTCCGACGACGTCCTTGTTCTATTTGCCCGCAAGTAGTCGCCCGTAACGGTTCCAGAGTGCGTCAGCGCGCAAACCCTCGACCGACCGCTGTCCGAGGTCATTCATTCAGCCGATGTGGCATCGCCCAGGCGTCTGAACGGATCAACGTTGGGTACACGCACGATGAAAGTGGCGTGGCTGTCCGACAGACGGCGTGGTGCTGAGTTGGGCTTGTCGGCTCAAGACGTGGGTTACCCGAACTCGGCATCATGCGTGTGGCGTTGGCCCGGTGCGCGCTGGATTTCGCCGCGCCTTCTTGCCTGGGACTGCACCCCCACAACGCAACCGGCCGGCGTCCAACCGGAAGTGATTTCATGGGCAAATTCGATGACGAGCAGCACGCGGAGGGCGCCGAGGACTACGTGCCGACGACCGTCCAGGCCCTGTTTGGCCACCACGGGGTGGACGACTCGCCTCGGGCCGAACAGGCCCGAATGATCAAGACGTGGCTCACAGCCCACGAGTTGACACCGATGATGGAAATCTCCATCCGCAATCACGGCTTCGAGAAACTCTTGGATTCATGACCGCCAATGACGCAGCCGACCAGGTAGCCCCTGCGGCAACCAGGACACCGACAGTGAATCCCGATACGTGGACGAATCGCGACCTACCGGTACTCAAGGCAGCGGTCAAACTCTACGAGGACACCGGCAGGGAGAAAATCCGCACCAGCGACATCGCAGCGATGGTCGGACTCGCCGACAACGTCACCCAGCGCGCCGTCCAGGCTCTGTATACAGAGCCTTTTTTTCGGGAAGGGCTGACGGCCGGCGGCGGTTACCGGCTGTTCGTCGGGCGCCCGACCGGTGACGCGTTGCGCGCCGCAGGGCAATGGCCGACGCCTGAGAACCTGCTTGAGCGCCTCGTTGCCGCATTGGAAGGTGCCGGGCAGGATCACGATCTTGACGAGCCCGAGCGCGTCAAGGCCAAGCAGGCGGCGTTGTGGTTGAGCGGCGCTTTGTCCACCGTTGCTATCGCAGCGCTCGGTGGCGCTGGTGGATGAGTTCTGTACAGCTGAGTAATTGGGATTGTTTAATCGCTTTGAGTGGAAAGCTCTTCGCCGAAGAAGCGATTTCCACGTTATTTCTTGAGCTGGACAAGCACTTAGCACGCCCGGGACGACCTCTCCGGCGCGCCTCGTTCAGTCATCGGAAAGTTGGGCTTCACATATGCGTCTCTGGTGAATAGCGTTAGCGGTTCTACTATTCCTGTCGCGAATTGATTGATGGGAGCCGCACATGCCGGCGTTCCTGATAGCAGCACCTGACGCTTTGGCCGCCGCGTCGGCGGATTTGCGCACAGTGGGGGAGGCGATCAGGCGGGCCGCGGAGTCGGCTGCGCCGTCGACCACGGAAATTTCGGCGGCGGCCGCTGATGAGGTGTCTCAGGCGGCTGCGCGGTTTTTTGGCGTCCATGCGCAGACTTTTCAGGCACTGAGCAAGCAGGCGTCGGTATTTCAGCAGCAGTTTGTGCAGGCGTTGGGGGCGGGTGCCGGCTCGTACGCGGCGGCTGAGGCGAGCAACGGAACGTTGTTGGGGTTGTTGCTACAGAACCCGCAACTGGCGTTCCTGCTGGATCGGGATTTGTTGAGCACGGTGAACGCTTACTCGGTGGCGTTGACCGGACGTGTGCTGGTCGGTAATGGCGCCAGCGGGGCCCCTGGGACGGGGGCCAATGGGGCAGCCGGTGGGTGGTTGCTCGGTGATGGCGGAGCTGGCGGGGCCGGCGCGGCCGGTGGAGTCGGTGGAACCGGCGGAGCCGGGGGCTTGATCGGTACTGGTGGGGCCGGCGGTTCCGGAGGCACCGGCGGTGGCGCCGGAGGCCAGGGTGGGAATGGCGGGTGGCTGTTGGGCGCCGGGGGAGCCGGCGGGGCGGGCGGGTTCGCGGCGGCCGGTGCCGGCGGGGTCGGCGGGACCGGCGGTGCCGGCGGGTTGTTCGGTGCGGGTGGGGCCGGCGGGGTCGGCGGATTCGCGGCGGCCGGAACTGGCGGTGTCGGCGGGACCGGTGGTGCCGGCGGGCTTCTCAGTGGGCTGGTTAGCGCCGGTGGCGGCACCGGTGGGGCGGGCGGAGTCGGCAACACCGGCGGTGTCGGCGGGGCTGGTGGCGCCGGAGGCCCGCTCGCCGGCGTGGGCGGGGCCGGTGGCACCGGCGGTCTAGGCGGCATCGGGGACGGCGGGTCCGGTGGTGCCGGCGGCGCGGCCGGCCCCTTATTCGGGAACGGGGGCACCGGAGGTACCGGCGGCACCAGCTTGTCCGGTACCGCAGGTACGGGCGGCGCCGGCGGCCATGCCGGGTGGTTGGGCTCCGGCGGTTCGGGTGGGGCCGGCGGTAACAGCTTTGGCGCTGGCACCGGCGGCCTCGGCGGGGCTGGCGGCGACGCTGGCTTGATCGGTTTCGGCGGGACCGGCGGAGCCGGCGGATTCGCGGTGGCTGGGGCCGGCGGGGCGGGCGGCGCCGGCGGGACCGGTGCGCTGCTGTTGGGCAGCGGCGGCACCGGTGGGGCCGGCGCGGAAGGCGCTACCGGCTTGGCCGGCGGGACCGGCGGAGCGGGCGGCAGGGCCATGTTGCTCGGCCTTGGCGGAAGCGGCGGGAACGGCGGGATCGGTGCGCCGACGGGCAGCAACGGCGCAATCGGCGGCAACGGACTGCTATTGCCCGCGGTGGCCCTCGACGTGATCAACGCACCCAGCCTGGCGCTGACCGGTCGCCCGCTGATCGGCAATGGCATCGCTGGTGCCGCGGGTAGCGGGGCCGCTGGCGCGCCCGGTGGGTGGTTGCTCGGCGACGGCGGGGCCGGAGGCTCCGGCGCCAACGGAGTGCCCGGCGGGCCCGGCGGCGCGGCCGGGTTCTTGGGAGCCGGTGGGGCCGGTGGAGCCGGCGGGTTCGGGGCCTCAGGTGTCGGCAGGGCCGGCGGTATGGGCGGCAATGGCGGGTTGATTTTCGGTAATGGCGGGGTCGGTGGGGCCGGCGGTGTCGGCGCCACAGCACTCGGAGGCGACGGTAACGGCGGGAGCGGCGGAGCAGGAGGGACTGGCGGATTGCTGGGCTCCGGCGGGGCGGGTGGATCCGGCGGGTCGACGGGCCAACTGACAGCTGGTCTGCGACCCGGCGCCGGTGGGTCCGGCGGGGCGGGTGGGCTGCTTAGCGGGCTGGTCGGTGCCGGCGGCGGCACCGGCGGGGTAGGTGGACCGTCCATCCAGTCAGGCGGCGGCACTGGCGGGGCGGGCGGGGCCGCCGGTATCAGCGGCGCGTCGTTCGGCGGCGGTTCCGGCACGTTCGGCGGTTCGCTATTCGGTGCCGGCGGGACCGGCGGTGACGGCGGCTCCAGCCAGAACGGCGCCGGCGGGCCCGGCGGGAACGGCGGCGCTGGCGGTCCGCTCGCCGGGACTGGCGGCTCCGGTGGGACCGGCGGATCCAGCATTGCCGGCATTGGTGGCCTCGGCGGGACCGGCGCCGGCGCTGGCTGGCTGGGTTCGGGCGGTGCCGGAGGCGCTGGCGGCACCGCAGGCAGTCTCGGTGGGCAGGGCGGGCTCGGTGGCAACGCGAGCTTGCTCGGCAGCGGTGGTGCCGGTGGGCCCGGCGGATTCGCCATAGCGGGCACGGGCGGTGCAGGCGGGCACGGCGGGGGCGGCGGGTCGTTGCTGGGTAACGGCGGAGGCGGCGGCGCCGGTGCGGAGGCCGGCCCCGGATTCAGCGGTGGCGACGGCGGGTCTGGTGGCGGTTCCTTGTTGGTCGGCGACGGCGGCAACGGCGGAAATGGCGGCAACGGTGCGACTCTCGGGCTGCTAGGTGGCCCTGGCACCATCGGGCCCGGCGGTTGGCTGTTAGGCCGGAACGGGATTCCCGGATTGCCGATGAGCGAGAACTTGCTTGTCAACCCCGGCTTCGAAATAGCCACCCCGTCCACGACTGGCTTTAGCTCGGTGACCATTCCGGGCTGGACAATGGCGGGCACCCCGACCGTGATTCCCTACGGCACCCCGCTCACTTATCCCTCGCCGACTGCGACTCCGTTCCCCACCCTGCCGAATTTCTTGGGCCTGGGCTTCCCAGGTAACCCACCCCCCGGTGGAGGTAATAACTTCGCAGGTGGCGGGCCTGTTGCCACGTCCTCCATCAGCCAAACCGTCAACCTCACTGCCGCTTCCGCAAAAATCAATACAGGCACTACGCCCTACACGCTCAGCGGAATGTTCGGCGGCTACCTCTTGGACCCGTCCGCGACCTCAGTGCAGGTCAGCTTCCTCAGTGCTGGCGGGGTCACTCTGGGCACCGGCACTATCGCACCGGTGACCGCGCTCGATCGCCTAGGAATGACCGGATTTCAACCACGCGACATCTCCGGGACCATCCCGGTGGGCGCCACCTCAGCGGTGGTGACCGCGACCTTCGCCGACCACAACCCCGTCCTGGGCAACTACAACAACGCCTACGTCGATAATTTGTCGTTCACAGTCGGCGTTCCAAGCCTCACAGCGCCAGCCCTGACCGTGCCGACATCCCATGTCGGACAACTCGATCACGTGTTCCTGATCTATATGGAGAACAAGGGTGCCGCCGACATCCTAGGCAGCGTCAACGCGCCATACCTGAACAGTCTGGTCGACACCTACGGTTATGCGAACAACTACTACGCGCTGGGCCACCCCAGCGACCCCAACTACTTCCGCATCATGGGCGGATCGGACTTCGGCCTGATTTACAACCCGCCCTCGGGCTCCATCAACGCGCCGAGCCTCATGCAAGAAATGGATACCGCGGGCATTACGTGGGCTGGATACGCGCAGAGCATGCCCTACCCGGGTGCGATCGTGTCATCCGGTGACTACGCCGTCGACGCATTACCCTTCGCCACGTTCAGCTACGTGTACAACAACACCCCCGCCTACTTGCAGACACACCTGCTCCCCTTAACCCAGCTGAGCACCGATCTGCAGAGTTCGGCTACCACCCCACGGTTTTCGTGGATCGCTGCCGACGGGGCCAACAACATGGAAGGCCCGGTCGATTTCCCCGGCGGCGCCGCCAATTGGCTTGTCAGCCAACTCACCAATCATCAATACAACACCGCGGCCGGCGACCAGTTCGTCCAACAAACCGTGTCCAGCATTCAAAACTCGACAGCCTGGAACACGCCGGGGCAGCGGGACGCGATCATCGTCACGTTCGACGAGGACTACAACAACATTTCGCTGGGCATCGGCAACCAAGGCAACCACATTCCGATGATCGTCATTCCGAACGCCGGTGCCGTGGCCGGCGGGATGCAGTCCGGCCACTTCGTCACCAACTCGTACTACAACCATTACGGCCTGATGAGCACGCTTGAATACGCCTTGGGTCCGGCGCCTGGAATTCCGCTGGCACCGCTCACGTACAACGACATGTACGCCCAACCCATGAACGATTTCTGGTCCTAGTAACGGATCCCGCTGCCGCGCGTCGAGGAACGCCCCTGCTAAACGTCCCAACAGCTTTCGGCAATCTTCAAGAGCCCGCACCCGAGTCGCGTGGTGCGCGCGGTTCGCGTCGGGGGGTTGGATCGCGCAAAGCTGCCTTGACGATCCTCGACGACGTCCTGCGCGGCGATTATATTTCTGCCACAGCATCATTCGACAGTCTTGGATCAGGCCGATTTCGTGGGCTGCGTGCAAGGCTTCCGCGACCTGCGTGACGATCCGTACCGCTCGCGCGGCCTCGAGTGGGCCTTCGGACAGCGTCGTGGCCAGGTTCCGTCCGTTGATCAGTCGCATGCTGACGAACAACCGGCCGTCGATGTCTCCGTAGTCATAGATCGGGACCACATGAGGTGTCTCTAATCGCGCTGCCGCATGGGCTTCTCGTCGGAACCGCTGCTGGAAGTCCGCGTCGTCAGAAAGGTAGTCAGGCAGAACTTTGATGGCGACCGCCCGGTCGGTGACGGTGTCGTGGGCCTGCCACACCTCGCCCATCCCACCGCGGCCCAGCAGCGCGATCAGCCGATACCGGCCGAACGGGGTGCCCTCCGCGGTGCTCACCGTCCGTCGCCGCGTGCGTCGTTCTTCGGGCGGGCATACCAGCGCATCTCCATTTCGTTATGCAGTGCGGCGACAGAAAATCGGCATCAGCTTCGGCGCGAATGAAGTTGGGTCGGAGAAGGCCCAGCACGCTAATGGATTTGGCTGAACCAGTTTGCTGTAAACCCCTCGCGCGCAATGCCTGCCAGCAATGGGGTGAGTGTATTCGCCCACCAGATTGGCGGTCTCGTCCTTACCCCGCGCCGTATCGGTGGGTAGCGGCGTCGCGGGTAACGGCGTCGACCTCGGTGCGGTCGATCCACCGGCGCATCGTCTTCGCGACAACCCCCAGCGTTCCGCGACTGCAACTACGCAGGGCCGTGCGGGTGTCGCACTCCTCGCCGTAGTCAATGGCCATTCCGTTTAGCGGATTCAGGGGCACATGAACGAAATGGGCGGGCACACAAACGTTCCCGGCGGAAGCGGTCCCTCGGCGTAGGTAGAACCAAACACCTGGTGGAACTCATGGCAGACATTCCTGTCCCAGGTGTTCATCAGGTCGCGGACCTGTGACCACACCGGGTCGCCTGGGCACCAGGTGCCGTGGCAAACCGGGTCGCACCTCACCTCGGCCTGCGCGGTGCCTACCCCGGGGCCAAGGCTGGCCAACCCCAGAGTGGCGACCGCGCCAACTCCGGAAAGCAACGCTCCGGTGACCGTCCGCTTCAGATTCAGATTCATGGTCCTTCTCTTCCTTTTGAAGGGTTCGCCCTGTCACCGGGGCGTCCCGTTTGTTGTCGTCAAGTACGCACTGCCCGCACTGCTACCAATCCCAACTGGGGTTCGCCGCGGTGCTCCGATGCGCTCTCTAGAAGGTTGTGGCACAGCACTTGTGAGGCGCTCACGAACCGGTTGCGAAATTCTTGCGTCGGCGCTTACCCGCGCCCCGAAGTGAGCGCGATGGCGTCGACCATGGCGTTGGCGATGCGGTTCCTCGCCTCCGTGTCGACTCCTGCCTTGGCGAGCGCCTCGAGCCCGCGATGCGTAGTCAGGATTAGCCCGCCGAGTGCTGCGGCGTCGGCGGCTGGATCTAGATGCCCGGCACGCTGCGCCTGCTCGACGAGTTGGCGGCAGCTGTCCAGTAGCGTCTCGTGCGCCGCGAGCGACCGCGCCGCGATTGCTTCGTTCTCCCACGCGAGTTCGGCTGTGGCCTTCGCCAACAGGCAGCCGCGCCGGTCGGTGCAGCCCTCCGGCGCCGTGAGCCAGTCGCGAATGCGGTCCAGCGCCTGGTCCTCCGGACCTTCGAGTCGCGCGGCGGCATCCTCGTCGGAGTTTGCGCAGTACTCGTCGAATACTCGCAGGAACAATGCCTCTTTATCGCCGAACGCGCCGTAGAGGCTGCCCTTGCTGAGCCCTGTAACGCGGGAAAGATCCTCCACCGAGGTGCCGTGGTAACCCGTTTCGTTGAACAGCAGGCGTGCAGCGACTGCAACCTCGCGCTCGTCGAATTTCCGTGGTCGCGCCATTCCCCGAATATACGTCATTCTGAACGTATGTTCCGAAACTTCTGGACGTTCGGTCCAAAACCCGTAGAGTGGACCGCATGCCCAAAACCCCAGCATTGAACTCTTCCGAATTCTCCGGCAAGCGCGCGATCGTCACGGGAGGTTCGCGTGGTATCGGCGCGGCCATCGTGCAGCGGCTTCTCGACGGTGGCGCGACCGTTGTCACCACAGCGCGCAACAGCACCGACGAAACGCCGACGGAAGCTACCTTCATCCAAGGCGACATCAGCACGCTCGAGGGTGCGCAGGCGTTCGCGGCGGCAGCGCTCGACGAACTGGGCGGCGTCGACATCGTGGTCAACAACGCGGCGGCGGCACGCACATACCTCGGTGGTATCTCATCCATCCCCGATGAGGAATGGCTCGACGCGCTCGACCTCAACTACCTCTCCGCCGTCCGGGTCAACAACGCACTCTTGCCGGCGCTGCGCGAGGCCGGGGCGGGCGGCGTGATCGTCAACATTTCATCGGGAGCCGCGCTGACGCCTGCGCCGCCGTTGGCCCACTACGGTGCTGCCAAAGCCGCACTCAACGCCTACGGCAAAGCGCTCGCTGCCGAGCTCGCGCCGGCCGGAATCCGCGTGACCACGATTGTGCCCGGCAACGTGCTGACACCGGGCGCCGACGCGATCCGCCAGAACTTCGCCGACGCGATGGGCGTCTCGCTCGCCGAAACCACAGCGGGCATCCCTCTGGGGCGCCCCGGCGACCCGCGAGATATCGCCGAGGCCGTCGCCTTCCTCGCCTCTGACCGGGCGCAGTGGATCACCGGAGCCAGCCTGATCGTCGACGGCGGCGAACTCCCCGGCATCTAGATCTGGATGGGCCGCAGCGGTTTCCGGCGCCGCCCTCGACGCCGACCAAGTCTCCGCCGCTTGGCTTTTCAGAAATCATCTTAGTCAGGTTGCGCGCCAACGTAAGTCCGCTGAGCCGATGTCCAGTCCGGGGAGATCGAGTGCGGGTACACCGGGCGTGTTCCCCAGCAAGGCAAACGACTTGAGATGGCGTAAGACCCGTTGCGCAGTACCACGAAGATGACCGGTAGCTGATGCTGGGCGGCCGTCCAGATCGCCTGCACGGAGTACTGGAACGAACCGTCACCGATGGTGGCGACAATATGCCGCTTGACGCCACGCGCCCAATGGATGTTGGGGTTGGCGGCCATGAGTTGGGCGATCATCGCGTCGGCCGCGGGTGCAGACTGCGGCCCGCAGCGCGGCTTCGGCATCGGCCTGGGTGCCGGGAAAGTCAGCGCTAACAGTGAGGCACGTATAGGCCGTCGAGGGCCACGCACGCGGCCAGGCGATTTTCGAATGCCGCGCCGAATCACTGCTTGATAGATTGATCAATACCACCCACTAAATCCTGGTGGACGGCATAAGCTACCGACCGCGTAAACGACGCAGTATTGACGCGTTAGTAGACAACATTCGACGCGTTGCTCTCCTTTAGTGGGGCGCAGCTTTCAATCCCCGACACCGGCACCCTGCACGACGATCTGGTCGCTTTTGCTCAGTCGCTAGCCGACTACCTCGCTACGCCGCTGGGCCGCACGTTGGTCCAGACGATGGCCGCCACCGCTGACGACGCCGCACTCGCCGCTGCCCGGGCTGAATTTTGGCGAGTCCGTTTCGATGCCGCCCGAATCATCATCGATCGCGCCGTGCTGCGCCGTGAGTTGCCGCCGCAGACCGATCCCGTGCTCGTCCTCGAAATGGCCACAGCGCCATTGCATTTCCGCGCTTTACTTTCCCGACAGCCAATCGATGGTGACTTGATCGAACGCGTTGTCAACGCCGTCGAACGAGGCTTCGCTCAGGGCGACTGACCAACGAGCAAGGACTAAGAGACCGTTCCTGCGAGGATCAACTGGGGAACCATTGAGGCGGCGACAGGAGTACCGAAGTAGTAGCCCTGTCCGATGTCGCAGCCATGCTCGCGCAGCCAGTCGGCGGTGACGGCGTCTTCGATGCCCTCCGCGACCACGATGACCCCCAGTTCGTGGGCGAGGTCGATCACGGCGCGCACGACCGCTGCGGCCCGCGTGTCGGTCGTGACAGACGAGATGAACTGACGGTCCAGCTTCACCTCGTCGATGGGCAGATCGGGGAGATAGGACAGCGCCGAGAAACCGCTGCCGAAGTCGTCGATCGCGACACGGATGCCTTGTTCGCGCAACCGGTGCAGCACCGCCGACACGCGGGCGATGTCGTTAACCACCAGATCCTCGGTGATCTCGACAGTCAACCGAGCCGGAGGAAGACCGCGTTTGCTCAACGCCTCACACAGCGCATCCGGCAATGCCGCATCCCGCAGGTCCGTGGGGAACACATTCACCGCGACCGCCGTGCTCGCGCCTGCCGTCATCCAACACGCCGCGTCGTCGAGCGCTCTGCACACCACCAATTCGGTCAGTCGCCGCATCAGTCCGTGCTGGCGCACCAGCGACATGAATTCGGCCGGTCGCAATACACCCAGCTTCGAATGCGGCCAACGCAGCAACGCCTCGAGCCCAACTATCCGCCCAGAACGCAGATGCAGCTTCGGCTGGTAGACGAGATCCAACCCGGCACGATCGATCGCGCGGCGCAACTCGCCCAGAAGACGGATCTGCGCGACTCCCGCACCGGCAGGCGGGTCCGAAGACTCCGGCACATCGGTCTCCATCAGCGCCATATCTGGGCTGAATGAATGGAGTTCCGACGAGCGTGCGCGCTTGGCCGCGTTCATCGCCGTGTCGGCGCGCTTCACCAGTGCTTCTGGTGCCAAATCCGGCTCGTCCGACGAGGCCACCGCTATGCCGATACTGGGACGCATCAACATCGTTTCGCCGTCGATGACGAATGGCTGATCGAAAGCCTCAACCACCTGTCCGGCCACCAGATAAGACTCGTCGGAACGACCTTCGAGCAATAATGCGAAGTTGTCACCACCCAGTCGTGCCACCGTGTCGCCTGCCCGCACACAGGCGCTGATGCGCTCGCCGACACTAACGAGAAGCGTGTCTGCAGCCGAATGGCCCAAGCTGTCGTTGACCAGTTTGAAGTCATCGAGATCGACAGAGAGGACGGAAACCGAACGGTCGTCGCGCTGTCGAAGCATCATCGCTTGGGTTAGGCGGTCGTGGAAAAGCGTGGCGTTGGCCAGCCCGGTCAACGGGTCCCGCAGCGCTTGGTCGGCGGCGGCGGCCAGGAGTCGCCGGTTCTCCCAGGCGGCCACCATTTGTCGTAAAACCACGGCGGACATGATGAGCGGCACGACGACTGACTCAAGACCTGACATGAGAATTGTCGGTCCCACAGTGCCTGCCAGCAATAAAGGTACGTACGGCAGCCACAACGACGAATTGGACGACACAGCTGCTGCCAGACGAGTCGGTGCCGGAGAACGAAGGCTCAGCAGCGCGGCGCCGGCGAAAACGATCATCGCTACAGACCAGCCAAGATCGAGCAGAGTGCCGGTGCGGAAGCGGTCAAATGCGACGTGGTGGACGTAGGCGGTGTGGGTGGCCGTTATCACCGCTATCGCGACGGTGAGCAACCACAGCTCAGCTCGATATCGGGAGTCGGCCCGCACAACGATCAGTAGCGCCGTGGTCAACACCATCAGGTTGCCGATCGGAAAGAGCAGCGCCACAACCGGTACGTCTCGATTCACGATGTAGCTGTCGTAAGCACTGTTCAGTGCGACCGCCCACATCAGCAGAAACAGACACAGCGCCACCGTGACGCCATCGAGGACGACGCGTAGCCGTGATCCCCGCGTTGGCGTGGTGGGGAACTGGGCCATTGCGAATGCTGCCATCAGGGCGAAGGCGACGTAGAAGAAGTCCGGCGGAGACGGAAAACCATTGTGCCCGGTGGTAATTGCGGAGAGCGCCCAAAGCAGGTGTCCGACGGTCCAGGTGGCAAGCGCGATCGTCATCGTCGTCCAGGCCCGGCGGCCACGTCCCTGGGCAGATCGAGCGGCGAGCGCCGCACAGGCCGTCGCAAAAATTGACAACGCCAGCAGACCCAGGTTGTCGACCGTGCGGACTACACCCTCGCCTCCCCATCGGAAGATCAACAAAAGCGCCAACGCAACACCGCCGGCCACCGGCAGGATGAGCAACGGCGTGATGCGCCGCAGTTGTCGACGAGTGCTCACGACGCTCACCGCCTCCCACAATCGCAGGTCGATCCTCGCAGCGTGACACATCCGGCTGGTACTGGCGCGACTTTCGTGCTCGAACATCCTAGGCTGCGTTCAGCCGGCTTCGTTTGATGTCGACATCTTCGCTCAGTGGATTGCGGAGTCCGCCGGGTGCATTGTGGTCCTTCCACGCTGAATGACCACTCTAGCAATACTTTTCGCGTCGCAGCCGGTGAACTACATTGCGGCACCTTATGAACTGTGCAGGTCGCAGCCACGATCGGAGTGCTCATCGCGGTCCTGTCTCGGCCCAGACGAATGTCGGCTCAAGTACGGCAATGTCTTTACCGGATCGGTGCCGCGGTGCAATGCTTTGCGCCGTGACAGTCGACAAGACCAGGCCGTGGTTCAAGCTCTACGACAAGGGCGTTCCTCACTCCGTCATATATCCACCGTTGTCTATCAAGCAGATGTTCAACGCGTGTGCCGAAGCGACTCCCGAGCGGGACTACCTGATCATCAACGACATCAAGATGCCTTACGGGCTCGTCAACATGATGGCGCGCAAGGCGGCTAATGCCCTGGCCTCGTTGGGCGTGAAGAAGGGCGACAGAGTCGCGCTGATGTCGCCGAACGTGCCGCAGTACGTCATCGCGTTCCAGGCCTGCGCCAAGCTCGGAGCGATCGTGGTTCAGGTCAACCCATTGGCCGCGGTGCCGGAGGTGCACCACTATCTGAAGGACAGTGGTGCTGAAGCGCTGATTGTGCTGGCGGCCTTTGCCAAGGGGCCGATTGAGATTCTGAAATCGAAGGACACACCGCTCAAGAACGTCATCACGTTCCAGATTCCCAGCGTGACAACGGAAGTGGAGGCCGGCTCGGGTATCCACGACTTCAACGAATTAGTCGGCGCCGCCGACGATTCCGAGCCCAACGTCGAGGTTCGCCCGTCTGACGTCCTGATGCTCCAGTACACCGGCGGCACCACCGGGCTGTCCAAGGGTTGTGTGCTGACCAACGACAACCTGGTGTCGATCGCCTACCAGGAGAACTACTGGATGGCTCCGCTCCTCGACAAGGACGAGCCGCTGCGCAGCCTTGCGGCGGTCCCGATTTACCACATCTACGGCTTCAACATGAACGTCAACGCCAACCACGTGAGCGGCGGCACGATCATCCTGGTGCCGCAGCCCAGCGTCGACAATGTCCTAGCGGCGATCAACAAGCACGAACCGAATATTTTCCCGGCAGTTCCCGCCATGATCATCGGTCTCAACCAGCACCCTGACATCACCACCTCCAAGATCCGATCGGTCAAGGCGGTCGTCTCCGGATCTGCGCCACTGCCGATCGAAGCGATGCGCACATTCGAGAAGCTCTCCGGCGCGGTGATCACGGAGGGGTACGGCATGTCCGAGACCTCCAACATCGTCACCGCCAACCCGTTGCGGACCGTGCGTAAGCCCGGTGGGGTGGGTATTCCGTTCCCGGACAATGACGTTCGCATCGTCGACCTGGAGACGTGCACGAAGGACATGCCACTGGGTGAACCCGGCGAGCTGATCACCAAGGGGCCGACCGTCATGCGGGAGTACTGGAACAATCCCGTCGAGACCGAGAAGGCCTTCAAGGACGGTTGGCTGCTTACCGGCGACATTGCCTACATGGACGAAGACGGCCACATCTTCATCGTTGACCGCAAAAAGGACATGATTCTCTCCAGCGGGTTCAACGTCTACCCACGGGAGATCGACGAACTGATGTACTCGCACCCGAAGGTGTTGCAAGCCTGCTCTTTCGGCATTCCCGACGAAAAGCGCGGTGAGAGTCTCAAACTCGCGTTGGTCCTCAAGTCCGGTGAAGAGATGACCGAGGAAGAAGCCCGCGAGTTCTGCAAAGCGAACCTGTCGGGCTACAAGGTACCCAAGGAGGTCGTGTTCCTCGCTGAGCTACCAGCAACCTCTGTGGGCAAGCCTGACCGAAAGAAGTTACGCCAGATGCAACTTGGCTAAGTCGGGCGGATGTCACCATCCGTCACAGCGCACTTCTCATCGTCGGTGACTAGAGGCGCATCTTGAACCCGGCCGTGGTGCGCGGCATCGGCAACTGCTCGCCACCGAACTGGGCAGCATAGGTATTGATGGCTGCGACGTAGGAACGTTGCTGGGGTTTCGCCCCCGCGACGAGGTTGGGAATCTCAGCGTGAACCTTCTTGCACATGTCGGCTCCGGAGCATGACATGGCATCGAGTCGAGTCGCGAATTCCTCTGCCGCGCGCCGCAAATCGGCTAATACGCCTCTGTCGTAGCAGCCATACAATCGCGGAAACTCGGTGACCAATTTTGCGTCGACTCGCACCTCGCTGGCGAGAACAGCCGCCGACTCGCCGATATGTTGAACGTCGCCGGAATCGACCGCCGAATCGTAGGCGCTCAGCTTGGTCCTCAGCTGCGATGCCAATCCATTGGCGTACTGCTGCCGATAGAACTCCGGTGACGCGTCATTCGGACTCGTGCGGTTCTCGCACGTCTCAACGCCGGGAAGGGTAGTCACCACGCTGGACTGTCCAAACGGAGCTGTCCCCGAGGGTGTCCCGGAGGAACTGCATGCGATCAGGGTCACGAAAGCACCCACAACCGCTAGCCCACCGACCACGTGCCTGATCGAACTTGCCACACCCAACGCCGATGCACCCCTCTGCTGCCGAGCGTCAGGTTATCCGCCTTGCGATGCGCGCGCAGCGTATTCGGCCGTGAACAGCCCCGTCGACTATAGCGATCGAGTCCAGTCGACGAGAATTTTGGTGAACAACCGCGGGTCCTGGCCATGCATCGAGTGCCCCATCTTCGGATAGGACTGGTAGGTGAAGGGCTGTCCGCAACCTTCGATGAGTTCCCCGACGCGCGCCGCTTGCCGGTCGGAGATCGCTCCGATGAGGTCGCCGGTTTGCTCGTCGACAACGCGGAAATGATGGGTGAACAGCACCGGCACCTTGACGGCTGACAGCATGCGTTGATGGTCGCAACTGGCGCTGACGGTTCCGCTGTAGAAGGCCCGGCCCCACTCCGGGTCGTATTCCTTCAGGTTCTGCGGAGGCCCGTCAGTGGGCAGGTGCGCCAGCATGGCTGCCAGCCACGACGGGATCTTGTCGGGAGCGGCCGTCCGAGCTTCGTCGTAAGCTCCGATGCTCCACTGGTTGCCCAGGTAGGTTGCCCACAGATCGAACATCGCACCGATGCCCTGGCGTAGCGACGGCCCGACCGCGGGTGTGGTTTCGGAGGAGAACAGCGGCGGGTCCTCGTAACGTGCACCAAGAACTTGGCCAGGTTTGGCGTAGGCCGACAGCCAAGCGGCCAAGACTCCGCCGGAGGACAGCCCGCTGACAAAAGTGGGTTGTTCGATCACGCCGTCGATGAACCGGACCAGGTCATTTCCCATGTTGTCCAACGTGTATCGGCCAGGAGTGCGCGTGGCGCGTCCCTGGCCGCGCAGATCGACGGCGAAAACGTTGAAGTGCTCGGCAAGCAGGGGCATCGCTGCTTCGTAACCCCACCATGACTCGGTCTGCCCGGGGATGAGAAGGAGCGGCGGAGAGGCGCCGTCCCCGGCGCGGGCATAGTTGAGCCGGACTTCGCCGGTGTCGTAGAGCTGTTCGGGGTAGCGATGTTCGATGTAGGTATCCGCTGCGGCATGGGGTCCAAAAGCGTTGGCGTAGGGGCTCATCACTGATCTCCTAGTCGAATGCGGTGCGCCAGTAGACGATCACACGCGGCTAGCGTGCGTACCCCGAAGTATTCATCACGGGTCCCCAGCACCACCGCGCGTTAGTTAGGACCGCCAACGGCTATTCATGACTGGCTCGCGCGCCACTTGTCGAGAACCCGACGGTCCCGTTTGGTCGGCCGCCCGGCACCACGATCACGGGCCGCTACCGGGATGGATGAAGTCGGGGGCGGCGCAGGTGTCCGATCGAGGTAGCACGTCACGGCATCGGCTGCGCCGACCCGCTTCTGGATCACGCGTACCACCTCGACGACCTTTGTCGTATCACCCACCCGGGCCCGCACCTCGTCACCGGGCGACACCGAGGTCGCCGCCTTTGCCGGTCGATCGTTGACCCGCACGTGGCCACCTCGGCATGCCGCCGCAGCGTCCGGGCGCGTCTTGGTCAGACGGACCGCCCACAACCACCGGTCCACGCGGGTCGACTCCATGCCATCCATCATGACGGCTGAGCGGTTCGATCAGACAGCTGTTGACCCTGGGTCGTAGATCGCGCGCACGAACCTAGCCAGGCTGCGACTTCTGTGGCGTGTGTTCGCAGTGGGTTCCGACTCATGAGGCTGAGGACCGGTGTGATCCAACTAGTAGCAACGCGCAGGCCACGCCCAGCAACGCGATGACCGCGGGCAGCAACATCGACTCAGACATTGCCGTCGCGAATTCGTTCCGGTACTTCACCGGCGGTACGACCTCAGGCCCCTGGCCACCGGCGTTCACGCCGGTCATGAGCGGCAGCTGACGAATCACCAGCCAATGCATGAGTCCGGCCATGGTGGCGCTGCCCAACACCGTGCCGACCTGACGGGCTGCGGTGAAAACGCCGGAGCCCACACCGGCTAACTCGGGGGGCAGATTGCGGATGGCGGTGACGGCCAGCGGCGCACCGAGGAACACCACGCCTACCCCGGCGGCGAGGAACGGCAACAACAACCGCCAGATGGGAGTAGCCGGGGTCATCTCTACCGACAGCCAGGCCATTGAGATGGCCAACACCGCGAAGCCGCCGCCGATGACTCGACGCGGGTCCGAACGGTCTGCGACCCGACCTACCACGGGCGTCAGCACCGCCGTCAGCACCGCGAGCGGCGCGGTCAGGAGCGCCGCGTGCATCGCCGACAGCCCGCATCCCAGTTGCGCGAAAAACATGAAAGGCAGCGCCATGGCGGTCCAGGCAAAAGCGAGCACACCAACCCCGAGACTGGCGACCGAATAATTGCGATCTTTGAACACGCGCAACGGAATTAATGGCTCACCCTTATTGGTGGCCTGCCAGTACACGAACGCCGCCATCATGATTAAACCGGCGGCGAACATCGCCCACATCCAGGGCGCCCCGTGCTGCGATGGGGCCTCTTGCAACGCGAACACGATCAAGAAAAGGCCGACGGCGGACAGCAGGACTCCGATGACGTCGAAGTGGTGCCGGCTCTTGGGCAGCACGGGTATCAGCCAGATGCCAAGCCCGACTGCCAGGATGCCGATCGGCACATTGACGAAAAAGATCCAATGCCAGTTCAATTCGTCGACGAGCACGCCGCCGACCAGTGGCCCGGCCAGCGTTGCGACCCCGACGACGGCGCCCCGGAGGCTCGTCGCGACGCCGCGGCGCTCGGATGGAAAAACGCGGGTGATCATCGACAACACCTGCGGAGTGAGGAACGCGGCACCGATGCCCTGCACCACGCGCGCCGCTACCAGCATCTGGATGGAATCGGCCAGGCCACACCACGCCGATGCCGCGGTAAAGACCGCAAGGCCGCCCAAATACACTGTCTTCGGGCCGAATTCGTCACCGAGGCGCCCGGCTACCAGGAGCGGCACGGCGAACCCCAGCAAGTACGCGCTGGTCACCCAGACAACCGAGTCGTAGTCGGTGTGCAACGCCGTCATGATCGACGGATTGGCGACGGACACCGCGGTCCAATCGATCAGGGTCATGAAGTAGCCGGTAAGCATCGCCCATAACGCCGCCCACGGGCGCGCTGTCGCCGGTTCAGCCATGGATCGAGCCACCTGCAGACGATACGCCGTCGGAGCGTTGGTGCCCCGACGAATCGAGGGCGATACTTCGGGGGTGATCGACGTCCGAGAAGCGACAGCAGCGGACAAGATGGCCGTCGCCCGAGTACACGTCCGATCGTGGCAGCAGGGCTATCGAGATCTCGTCGCGCAGGAGTTTCTCGATGGGTTGCAGCCCGAGGAGATGGCGACTCGATACAAATTTGAAGGGATGGACCCAAGCGGGCCATACACTTTGGTCGCGTTTGACGGCGACTCGATACGTGGCCACATCACCATCGGCCGATCGCGCGACGACCAATGGGTCGACAGCGGTGAGATTTGGTCGCTGTACGTCGACCCGCCGTATTGGGGCGCAGGGGTCAGCCACGCTCTGCTCGCCGCCGGGTGCAACCGACTGAGTCGCGCCGGCCACGACGCGGCCTTCTTATGGGTTCTTGCCGCCAACCTGCGGGCCCGACGATTCTACGAACGCAATGGGTGGACGACCGACGGAGTGCAGCAACCAGTTGTCCTCGGTGGATTGTCAGCGCAGCAGGTCAGGTACGTCACTGCGCTACGGCGCGAGACGTAACACTCCCAAACGGACCAGCGGCGCGATCACGCCGGCTTTCTCTTCCCCGGTCAGGTCGCCGGGCAGTTCGCGCACATAGAAGTCGCGCGTCTCGGTGATGAAATTCACTGCCTCACTGGCTAATTCGTTGACGGAGAGCAACGTGTTCCCGTTGTCGTCCATCAAGTGGACTATGTGGTCCTCGACGACGGGAGTCAATGTCCCGGCCCTGGTGTTGATCACGCGCCGGGAAGGGGCCACGCTGCTGTCGTCGTACCAGATGTCCGGTAGCGGCTGGCCGTACAGGTCCTGATAACGCTGACGAAAATCGTTAAAGGAAGCCACATTCTGTGGCTGACCACTGACCGCGGTGGGCTCGGGCGCACCATGTTCCTGGGCGGGCGAATGGTGGACGTAGTCGCCGAAGAAGCGATGGCTGTATTCCGTGTACTCGGAAGTGAACAGGATGAAGGCGTGCCAGGCCTCGTCCACCATCGTCGAGGACATCCCGAACGTCATGTCGGGGGTTGCCTCGCACAGCACGAGGTACCTTTTGACTTCGGTGAAGAGCTGCTCGGCGAAGGCCGACGTTTCGGCTACCCGATCTTTGACAAGTCGATCGATGACAAAGGGTGCATTGAAGGCCAACGCGTCTTCAAGTCGACCTTCAAGCACCACCGCAGTTTAGCGAGCCTGAGCGAATCCAAGGTCTTCGTTGCGGGACTTGCAGAAGCACAGGAGCTCGGCGGAGCGCCCCGTCGGGCTCGCGATGGAGAGGCGGCCGATCGTGACGGTCTGAGTGGTGTTGGTCGCGTTGCTCATGATTGTTGCCTTCCAGTTGGTGGGGGCGGTCTGCGTTCCTGGACCCCAGCCGATAGGAACAATTGTCATATGCGGATTGCGCTATGTATGTCCACCGGCGGGATGAAACCGTTGTCCCCCAATCGGGGGACAACGCGCTGTCGGGGTCGGCTACGCCCCCGTTGTTGCACAGTCGTTGAACAACTGATATCTGCTTATTCAGACTTCGCTCGAGAACTGATTCTGGAACGTTCCTCGGAGGTGCAGATTGTCGTTTGTCAGCGTGGCGCCGGAGATGATGGTGGCGGCGGCTTCGGATCTGGTGGGTATCGGCTCGTCAGTCAATGAGGCCAGTGCGGCGGTCGCGGGTTCGACTACCACGCTGCTGGCTGCGGGCGCGGATGAGGTGTCGGCGGCGATTGCGGCCTTGCTGGGCGAGCATGGACAGGCCTATCAGGCGATCAGTGCCCACGCCGCGTCGTTTCAGCAGCGGTTCGTGCGAGCTTTCGACACGGGGGCGGGTGTTTATGCGGCTGCTGAGGCGGCCAGTGTGGCGCCGTTACAGGCCCTTGAACACGGCATCTTGGATGTGATCAATGCGCCCTTCAACGCGTTGCTGGGACGCCCACTGATCGGCGACGGCACCAACGGGGCCGCGGGGACCGGCCAGGCCGGCGGGCCGGGCGGCATCTTGTGGGGCAACGGTGGCCATGGCGGGTCCGGGGCGGCCGGACAGACCGGCGGCGCCGGCGGCGCGGCGGGATTGTTCGGTACTGGCGGAACTGGGGGGACTGGCGGAGTCGGGACGACCGGCACGGCCGGCCCTGCGGGTCAGATCGGCGGGTCTGGCGGGCCTGGCGGGGCGGGCGGGGTCGGCGGTCACGGCGGGCTGTTGTTCGGCAATGGTGGCACCGGCGGTACCGGTGGGGCCGGGGGCACTGGTGGATCCGGAGGCCCAGCCGACGGCACCGGTGTGTTCGGTGTCGGCGGTCCGGGCGGGACCGGCGGCCTCGGCGGCGCGGGTGGCGCGCCCGGATTGTTTGGCAGCGTCGGTCACGCGGGCCTCAATGGAGCCGCCGGCCTTCCCGGTGGTTTCCCCATCGGACCCTTCACCAACAACACCGGTTTGCTCGATAGCCAGATCTACCTGACCCTGCTCGGCCAGACGACACCCGGTCACTGGTCGTGGATCGATCAGTACGGCGTGGCCCACGCGATCGACTCCAGCGCCGCCAACGCCACAGGCCACCTCACGTACAACGGGGTGAATTACGCCAATATGTCGTTCACCCTCGACCAGACGGGCAACCTCTCGATACCGTCCGAATTCCAGGGCGGCCGGATATTCATGTCGCTGAAGAACCCGCTCTATATCGGCATCGCCCCCGACAACTCGGGCTGGGCGGGACCCGATCCTGCGAATCCTGCCGATCCGAACTACAACACGGTCTACGACTGGTACGAGATGACCTACAAGTACGGTGCAGTTGCCTTCGGCGGCAACACCACCCAGGTGGACCAGTTCGGGTTCCCAATCTCTTTCACGCTGGCGCAGGACCCCACTTTTCCTGCGGACACCCGTGGCATAACTCTGTCGCGGACTCAAGTGTTCCAGCAGTACGCAGCCTCGCTGCCGACCGAGTTCCAGTCCTTGATCCTCAACGACACCAGCGGTGACCCGCTGCGGATTTTGGCCCCGCGGACCGCCCAGCCCGGTGGCTTGGCAAGCTGGCTCAACCAGCCGATCAACGACTTCTGGTCGACTTATCAAAGCCACCAATTCTTGTACGACGGCCCCGGTTACACGGTGACTGGCAGCGTGGACGCCAGCGGTCAGTTCGTCTACAGCCTGACCCCCGACGGGGGGAGCGCCTCGACGTACACGATGGTGAAACCTACGACGGCGCAGGTCTTTGCCTCCAATGGCCCATTCGTTGGGGCGGACTTACAGGGGGCGTTCCTCGCCGAGTTCAACGCGGCATTCAACCGAGGTGTGGCGACCTCGCCGGACCAGTGGGCCAATGTTGCCGCCTACTACCCGACGGGTGGGCGGTGGAACAACTGGGCACAGTTCTTCCACGCCAACAGCATCAGCAACCTGGCGTACGGCTTTCCCTTCGACGACGTGAACAACCAAAGCTCGGTGCTGATCCTGCCCAACGCTCAGCCGCCGACTCGGTTGTCATTCACCCTCGGTTAGCGAGCACTCGGCGGGCCTGACTCGTTGCGATTTCCGGGGCACGCACCGGGGCATCCGAAAATTTCTCGCGGAAGTGTGTAACGCCTTCGGGGTAACGCCGCACCAATGCCTGACGGAAAAAAATAATCCGAAGGGATCACATCATGGCATTGCAGAGTTTCGCCTCCAGCCAGCGCTTGTCAGCGTTGGACGCACGCTTGGCCCCGGTGGCCGACGTGGCGGCGCGGTATTCGTTGGTGCTGGTGATCGGCTGGATCGGCGCGCTGAAGTTCACCAGCTACGAGGCGCACGGAATCGCGCCGCTGGTCTCCAACAGCCCGCTGATGAGCTGGGTTTACAGCGTCTTCTCGGTGACCACCTTCTCGGCGATCCTCGGCGTGGTGGAACTGACGCTGGCGGCGCTGATCGCGGTCAAGCCGTGGAAGCCGGGACTGTCGCTGTTGGGAAGTATCGGTGCGGTCGGAATGTTCTGCACCACAATGTCTTTCATGCTCTCCACCCCTGGCGTGACGGCTGCCGAGGCCGGCGGCTTTCCGGTCCTTTCCGACACCGGTGGGTTCTTACTCAAAGATGTTGTGCTGCTGGCCGTATCAGTGTGGACTTTGCGCGACAGCCTCGGTGCGCTCAACAGCAAGGCAACTTCCAGCCGATAGAGTGCGCTTCAACCCGCCGAGACGATGGGATGCCGAGATGCCGAGCGATGCGGACGCGCTAGGCGTACGACTGCGCAATGGTGACGCATCGGCGTTCGTGGAACTGGTTGACCTGCAAGGACCTTCGATGCTGCGGTTGGCGCGCGACTACGTTCCCAATCGCGAAGTGGCCGAAGACGTCGTGCAGGAGACCTGGATAGCGGTGTTGCAGGGCATCGGCAGATTCGAAGGCCGATCGTCATTGCGGACCTGGATCTTTAGCATCCTGATCAATATTGCCAAGAAGCATGGACTCGCCGAACGTCGACAGTCCGACACCGCGGTGCGGGTCGGTACGGGCGGCACTGTCGACCCACAACGCTTCCGCGATTCTGGCGATCCGCTGCCCGGGCACTGGAAGGAGTCGCCCGCGCCGTTCCCGGACACGCCTGAGGGATCGCTGCTCGGGGCCGAACTGACGCGTATTGCCGGGAGCGCCCTGAGTCGGCTGCCCGAACGGCAGCGGACGGTGGTCAACCTACGCGACGTATTGGATTTCAGCGCCGAAGAAGTGTGCTCGATGTTGGAGATCAGCGCGGCCAACCAACGCGTGCTATTGCACCGCGGTCGCGCCGCAGTGCGCCAAGAACTCGAAGACTATGTTGGAGCGCAATCATGACCGCGGACGCAATGGACTGCAACGAACTCGTCGAGCTGGTTACCGACTATCTCGAGGGTGTACTCGATCCCGCCGTCCGGGCCCGGTTCGACGCGCACCTGGGGGAGTGCGACGGGTGCCAGAACTACATCGAGCAATTCCGCACCACCATCGGCACATTGGGCCGGGTTTCCGCCGACCGGCTTGACGACGATTTCCGTCGTCGGCTGATGCAGACCTTCAGCGGGTGGCAAACCGACCGACCGCCAGAGTAGACAGCTGCATTCGGATTATCGATATTCCTGCATCAATTCGACCCGGGCTCACCATTGCCGAACATGCGCCTAGGGCATCGAGACCGCGTACACGGCGACGAGCCTGCATTGAGAGGCGTCAGAATTCAAAAGCCATGCTGTGAGCGCATTCTCGGCGCGGTGGGCGCAGTCTCGCTGACGCCGTCCCCAGGAGGCTGCGGCGCATCCGGAAACAGCTCGGCGAAAGCTCCGAACCGGATGCGGTCCTGAACGGACTGATCAACGCCATCGAACAACTGATGCAGCGTCTCCTGCGTGTGGCCGAAAGTGCCTTCGGTGTGAGGGTAATCGCTGCCCCAGAGCACATTGTTGAAGCCCATCGCCGTCATCGCGGTGATCGCCGATGAGTCGTGCTGGAACGACGCGTACACCTGCGAATAGATGATTTCGCGTGGGCTGCGATTGAGCTTGGGCCGCACCACCATTGCGTGTTGGCGGTAGCCCTCCTCCATCCGGTCGGCGACGAACGGCACCCATGTTGCGCCGCCCTCCGAGACCAGGACCTTGAGGTTCGGATGCCGGTCCAGTGCGCCGGAAGCAACAAGTTTGACCACCGCGCGCTGACCGCCGAACGACGTCTCGACGTAGTTGAGCACCGCCCCGCCCGGACCGCGGTACGTCACGCCGATCGAATCTCCGGCCGCGAAATCTACTGGCTCGGTGCCGATGTGGAACGCGATCACCATGCCGATCTCCTCGGCGGTGGTCCAGAACGGCTCCCACTCATCGCGGTGGTAGTCGCGCTGCGCCGGATGTGGCGTCACTGGAAGAAACACTGCCTTGAAACCCATTGCGCCGCAACGGCGCAGCTCGGCGACCGCGTCTCCGATGTCCAGTGTCGACACTTGTGCGGTCGGGATCAAGCGCGGCGAGTGCGCCATGATCGTCTCCGCAGACCAGTCGTTGGAGGCCCGCATCGCTTCGCGGAGCAGTTCCGGTGTGCGAATCGACCCCGACCACATGCCCAGTGACGGGAACACCAACTCCGACCAGATGCCCTCGTGGTCCAAGTCGGTCAGCCTCTTGCTCACGTCGCGAGCCCCGGCCGCGGCCACGGTCGCCTCCATGAACTTCTGCTGGGCGACGCTGGGCAGCCTGCGGCGGAACATCTGTCCGTCGACATGGATGGATTCCCACTGTCCGTCCGAATCCTTCTCGCTGCGCGGCACCAGGTCGGCCAAGCGCTTCGGTAGGCGGGCCTGCCAGAGGTCAGCGGGCTCAATGAAGTGCGAATCTGCCGAGTTGGCCCACAACTTGCGACGTGCCTGCTGCTCTACCGGCGCCGCGGTCATCTCCCAATTATTAGAATTACGTTCTATAAGTGTCAATGACTGCCGGACCGATGAGAATCGGCGGCCGCAGTGGTCTATCTCTTCAAGACGACAATCGACAAGGAGACGGCCAATGCCATCGATCACCCCTTCACTGTGGTTCGACAACAACCTGGAGGAGGCAGCGGAGTTCTACACGTCGGTGTTCCCGAACTCGCATATCGAGGATGTCACCCGTTACAGCGAGGCGGGTCCGGGTGAGCCGGGATCGGTACTGTCCGCTCAATTCGTGCTGGACGGCACCCGGTTCATCGGCATCAACGGCGGCCCGGTGTTCAAGTTCAGCGAGGCAGTTTCGTTCATGGTCAACTGCAAAGACCAGGACGAGATCGACCACTACTGGGACCGATTGGTCGACGGCGGTGAAGAATCGCAGTGCGGCTGGCTCAAGGATCGCTTCGGCCTGAGCTGGCAGATCGTGCCTGACCGACTGATGGACCTGGTGAGCGATCCGGATCCGGACTGTGCCGCCGCGGCAACCAAGGCGATGCACACGATGTCCAAGATCGTCATCGCCGACATCGAGGCAGCGGCTGCGGGAGTGCGAGCCAAGGTCTAGCTCACTCGGTGAGCCGGGCGATCCATTCGATCGTCGCCTCCACGATGGGGGGCACCTCGTCAGGGTCCTCGCAGGCCGCAACCATCAGCGAGGACTCCGCCACGGTCGCGATGAGCACTCGGCTCTGTAGTTCTCCGCGCGGCGACGTGGCCAACTCCAGAACCGCCATCCAGTTGCGGAACGCGGCCGTCATCCGCGCGCGCCGTGCGGCTTGGAATCCGGCCGGCGTATCCCCGGACGACAGCATTCTGGCGGCGACCCGGTTCTCCCACATCGCTTGGAGGTAAGCCCGGACATGCAGTTCGAAGACCCGACGGCGGTCCGGTGCGGGGTCGCCGGCCTCCTGCATCGCCGACTCGATACGACGGTCCACAGCGTCAGCCATCTGCTCGAAGATCGCCAGAAACAACTCGCTCTTGCCGCCGAAGTGGTGGTAGATGCTCCCGATGCTGGCACCTGATTCGGTCACCACGTCGGCAATCGTTGCCGCGGTGAAGCCCTTGCTGGCGAACACCTCGGTCGATGCGTCCAGGATCCGGCGCTGCGTAGCGTCGGTTTTGGCCCAGCGGCGGGACTGCCGAGCGGACGTCATCGTTAGAAATTAGCCCGGGCACAGCCCGG
>NZ_JBVAXG010000002.1:743958-854864 GCF_055419245.1 Mycobacterium sp. IDUB_37
CCGGGCTTGCGATCGCCACGGGGGTCGATGGTGGCGACCCGCTGCGCCCGGGCACAGCCCGGGCTTGCGATCGCCACGGGGGTCGATGGTGGCGACCCGCTGCGCCCGGGCACAGCCCGGGCTTGCGATCGCCACGGCGGCTACGTTGGACTGTGCGGGATGGGAGATGGCGAACAGGAGTCGAGTTGTCTGGACCACGCTGGATCGACGTGAAGAGCGCCAATGGCGATCTGAAAGCCCTGACCTGGGGACCCGACAAGGGCCCGATGGCCTTGTGCCTGCACGGCTTTCCCGACACCGCTTACGGATGGCGCAAGATCGCCCCGTTGTTGGCCGAGGCCGGTTGGCGTGTGGTCGCGCCGTTCATGCGCGGGTATGCGCCGTCGTCTATTCCGGTGGACGGCAGCTACCACATCGGTGCATTGATGGATGACGCCTTGCGGGTGCGAGAGGCCGCGGGCGGCTCCGAGGCCGACGTGGTGATCGGCCACGACTGGGGTGCGATGGCCGCGACCGGCCTCGCCGCGATGCCTGAAAGTTCGTTCACCAAGGCCGTGATCATGTCGGTGCCGGTCTCCGCGGCATTTCGTCCGTTCGGCGGTGTGCCCAACAAGCTGCGGTTGATCCGGCAGTTACCTGGTCAGCTGGTCCGCAGTTGGTACATGAGCTATTTCCAATTGCCCGCGCTGCCGGAACGTTCGTCATCCTGGGTGGTGCCGCTTCTGTGGCGACGATGGTCACCGGGCTATCACGCCGACGAGGATCTGCGTCACGTCGACGCCGCGATCGGCACCCCGGAAAGCTGGCACGCGGCGCTGGGGCCCTACCGCGCCGTGCTGCGCAACACCCGGCCTCCGGCGCAATACGCGGAACTCGACCGGTACTGGTTGCAGGTTCCGCACCTGCCGAGTCAGTACCTACATGGCCGCCAAGATGGTTGCATGACAGCGGCTTTCGCGCACTGGGTGGAACAAGTCTTACCCGCCGGCAGCGAGGTGTCCCTCGTTTCGAATGCCGGTCACTTCCTGCAACTCGAGCAGCCCGACGCGGTCGCCGACCTGGTCCTGAACTTCATCGGTACGCCGGGCTGAGGTGGCGGCCGGCCATCGGATGGCGGCCGTCGACGCGCAGTTCTATTGGATGTCGGCCAAGATCCCCAGCGATGAGTTTTTGCTTTATGCGTTCGACGGAGAACCTGCGGATCTCGAGCGTGCGATGGATCAGATTCGACGGCGTGCCCGCGCTTCGGTGGAACTGGGCCTGGTTGTCGAGGACGGCAGCCCGCTGACGTATCCACGCTGGCTGCGGGTGCCGGTCGAACCCGAGCGGGTGGTCCGGCGCGAACTGGACGACAACGGGTGGTCGGATTGTCTGAACGCCGTCGTCGCGCTGGCCAGTCACCAGCTCGACATTCGCCGGAAGCCATGGCAATTACACGTTTTCACGCCCGTTCAGGGCGTACCGGGGGTCAGCGGCCCGGGTACCGTCGCGGTACTGCAGATCGCGCATGCGTTCGCCGACGGTGTCCGCGGCGCGGCGATCGCCGGGTGGCTGTTCGGTCGGCAATCGCCGGTACCGACGGCGCGGGCGCGGGCGGGATTGCTGCCGTGGCGGGGTGTGGCCGCGGCACGCGCCCACCGCAGCTTCGTCCGCGATACCAAAGCCGGACTGCTGGCGCCGGGATTGGGCACGCGGCCGCTGTTGGCAACCAACGCCCGGCCCGAAGGCACCCGGATGATCCGCACGCTGGTGCGCAAGCGCGAACAGTTGCCTGGTCCCACGGTCACCATTGGGGTACTGGCCGCAGTCGCGGCTGCCCTGTCGCATCTGCTTGGCGCGCATGCCGATTCGCTGGGTGCGGAGGTTCCCATGGCCAAACCCGGTGAACCGCTTGGCTACAACCATTTCGGGAACGTTGTAGTCGGCCTGTACCCGGCCCTAGGGCACGATGAGCGCATGCAACGGATCGCCACCGACCTGGCCAATGGTCGGCGCCGTTTTCAGCATCCTGCCACCCGAGCATCCGATCGGGCCTTCGCCGCGGTGCCCGCTGCGCTATTACATTTGGGGATAAATCAATTCGATCCCACTATGCGGCCCGACCAGGTGTCTGGCAACACCGTGGTGTCCAGTGTTCACCGCGGTCCCGCCGACCTGAGTTTCGGGGGTGCCCCGGTGGTGCTTACTTCGGGCTACCCGGCACTGTCGCCGCTGATGGGGTTGACGCACGGCGTACACGGCATCGGCGACACCATTGCGATCAGCGTGAACGCGGCGGAGTCGGCCGTAGCTGACGTTGACGCATACCTCGGCCTGCTCGATGCGGTGTTGTAAGCCCCGGTTAAAACTATTGTGCGTCACCGGATCTGGCGGCCTCTTCGCGAGTCAGCCCGACAGCCAGGATTAGTTCCTCATGTAGCTCGAACCACACGGTGTGGTAAGAGTCGATGAGCGGCCTTGTCAGCCAGGCGATCTCACCGGCCTGGACTTTTTCCAGTGCCGCAGTCAATTTCGTCGGATACCCGGCGAGCCTGGGTAGCTGCGTGGTAACCGCCGCGACGAGCGGCAGGACTTGCCGGTGGACGGCGTCGAGTCGGGCCAGCACGACCGAGTCGTACTCGCTGTCTTCGTGGTTATTGGGTTGGCCGTCCTTGAGTTGCCAGTCGGTCACCAACGCCTTGAAATCGATGTTCACTGAACGGAACTCGTCATAGGCCTTGGCGAGGGTGGCTGAGTCAGCGCCCTTCCGTTCCGTTGCCAGCAACTCGGCGAGACGGGCGCGACCATCGGGGCTGATGCGTATGGTGGGGCCCTCGATCACCAAGTTGTTTGCCGCGAGTTGACCGATCGTTTCGGAGACCTCTGCGATGTCGACGGCCAAGGTCTTGGCCAGGTCAGCGGTGCTGATCCGGCCCTTCAGCCGGATCGCCTGCAGGACAGCCAATTCGGTCATGGGTTCGCCTTGAGTCGGATCGCGTTCAGCATGGTGATCAGGGGTGTCGCGGACAGGACGTCTGTTGTTCCCGACGCCATCGCGGCACGCACCGCCGAGTCGGCATTGTCGTCCAGTCGGGGGTAGTCACCGCTGGTGTGCGCGCGCAACGGGCTGACCTGCAGCGCCATCTCAGTCATCTCCCGCAGTTCGGGTGTGCCGTCCTCCGACCACGCGGTCAGCGCGAGAATCCCTTGGCGCACTTCCCCTTCGTAGCCGTCGACGGTGATCTGCTTGCCGGCCAGCGACGCCGCGACCCCAAGTCCGCAGCCCACCACCGCGACCCGGCCCAGTTCACGGCTGACCACCGCCGCATGGCTTGCCGCCCCGCCGACCTCGGTGACGATGCCTTGTGCGGCCAGCATGCCCGACACGTCTTCGGGCCTGGTGTGATCGCGCACCAAAATGACCGGCTCACCCCGGTCGGCGGCGTCCAGTGCCTCATCGACGTCGGTATACGCGGTTCCCGTCACCACCCCCGGGCAGGCGGGCAGCCCCTTGGCCAAAAGCGGCGCGGCGAAACGTGTTTCCGGTTGAAGGGATGGCTGCAGCACCGCTTCGACGTCCGCGGGCGTCACGCGGCGCAGGGTCTCGGCGTCATCGATGAGTCCCTCGCGGTGCAGTTGCAGCGCCAGTCGCACCGCGGCCTGCGCCGACCGTTCGGCGCCCCGCGTTTGCAGCAACCACAATCTGCCGTCTTCGACGGTGAATTCGATCTCCTGGACCTCGGAATTGAGCCGCTCGAGGCTGCGCGCAGCCAGCATCAGCTCGTCGTAGACGGTCGGTAGTTCGTCACGTAGAGCGGTGATCGGTTGCACGTCAACAAGTCCGGACACGACATCGTCGCCCTGGCCGCCGGGCAGCCATTCGCCGAACGGCTCGTTGGCCCCGGTGATCGGATTGCGCGACGACAACACACCGGCCCCGGAATTCGCCGCCTGGTTGCCGAACACCATCGCCTGCACCACCACGGCGGTACCGGGATGGCCGTCCAGGCCGTAATGGTCGCGATAGGCGATCGCGCGGGGCGAGTTCCACGAGCCGAACACCGCTTCGATACCCGCGCGCAACTGCGCATAGGGATCCGCGGGAGGGTCGTCGGGGTTGGCTTCGCCGCCGGCCACGATGCGGTGGTACATCGCGTTGAACCGGCGACGGGTGTCGCGGGCGAACTCGGCGTCGTGGGCGGCCAGGGCCTCCTCGACGGCGTCGTTCATGCCGAGGTCGAGGATCGTGTCCATCATGCCGGGCATTGACTGAGTGGCGCCGGAACGCACGCTGACCAGCAACGGCCGCGGGCCCCGCCCGAAGGTGCGCGAGGTTTGTTGCTCGAGCCAGCCCATCCGGTCAACGACGTCGTCCCAGATCGCGTCGATGGTCGGCCCGGGTTCGGCGAGATAGCGCAGGCCCGCATCGGTGGTGATGCAGAACGCCGGCGGTACCGGCAAATTGTGGCGGCGCATGGTGTCGATGCCATGACCCTTGTTGCCGAGGATTTCTCGTGGGTGAGTCGCTCGGCCGTCCAGCAGCACGGTGGCACTTTTCAGTGGGCTTTGTAGGTCGCCGTCGGGGACGTCATGGCCGGACGCGGCGCGACCCATGATGCACCCCCTCGCCGTCGAGCAAACTAATGCGGTTTGCGGGCTAATCGCCCGAACGCCCGCAATGGTCCCACACGCATCAGGTGCCTCGACTGGTTGCCGCTCCTGTTGTTAGCAGTACTTGATGATCTAGTTTTGACCGTATGACTCCCTACGATGTCGGGTTACTGATACTGCGGTTGGCGTTGGGTCTGACCTTGGCCGCGCATGGCTTGAACAAGTTTTTCGGCGGCGGCCGCATACCGGGCACCGCGCGCTGGTTCGAAAACATCGGGATGAAGCCCGGGAAGTTCCACGCCACGGTCGCCGCGACCACCGAGACGGCGGCAGGCCTGGGCCTGGCGGCCGGGCTGCTCACGCCGATTCCTGCGGCGGGCTTCGTATCGCTGATGATCGTCGCGGCGTGGACGGTGCACCGTCACAACGGTTTCTTCATCGTCAAGGAAGGCTGGGAGTACAACCTGGTGTTGGCGCTCAGCGCGGTCGCGGTGGCCACCGTGGGTGCGGGACGGCTCAGCCTGGATTGGGTGATCTTCGGCAAGAACTTGTTCGACGGCTGGCAAGGCTTGGCAATCTCGCTGGGCCTCGGCCTTGCCGGGGCCATCGGCCAGCTGTTGATCTTCTACCGGCCGCCGGTCAAAGAAGCGGGCTAGAAGGAGTGCAGCAGGTCGGCCAGGGTAGGAACGCCCTGCAGCGAGCCTTCTAAGAAGTACGGCCCGGCGTTAGGCGTCAGCGACGAATAGCCGGCGTCGACAATCGGTTTCAGGAGCGAGTTCAGCCCGCCGATGATCGGCTGTGGGACGCCGATCTGCTGTAGCGGCAGCAGCATCGGCAGTGTCGGTGAGGGGATCATGTACGTCGTGATCGTGCCGCCGAGTGGCGCGGTCACACTCGAGATCTCCACCGCATCCGACATCGAGACCAGTGACGCCGTGTTGTGTTCGTAGACGGTGCCGAACAGCGAGTTCACCCACGCCGGGATGTTCCAGGGCCGGTCGGGCGCATGGCCGAAGAAGTCGTACTGGCCGTACACCACGTCGACGTTGTACTGCGTGTTCGATAGGGCCTGCACGGTGTAGTTGATCAACGGAATCGTCGTGCCGGCCGGCAGGTAAGTGTGCGCCAAGCCGAGTTCGGGACTGGAGAAAAGGGCGAACTGCAGGGCGTTGGGCGGTGGCGCTGCTGGGTTGTTGGCGAGGAAGGCCAACTCGCGATTGGCGACGATGGTTCCCAAGGACAGGCCGGCAACGTGCACCGGCGTTCCGGTGGCGACCGCGTCCATGATCTGGCCGTTGAGTAGCTGCTGACCGATGGCGACGCCCTCGTTGACGGTGGGGGCGAAGAGGCTGCCGCTGAAAATGCCGGCACTGGCCGGGTAGTTGACCACCTGAGCGACGGTGCCGGGGAACCAGTTCTGTCCTTCGGCAAGATTCAGCAGGTCATACCCCTGCAGGATGGACACCGAACTCGGTGCGCCAGGTATTCCCGAAGTCAGCACCTGACCGAGATAGGGCAGGTCAGTGAAGAACTTCGGGAAGTAGAGCGGCCCGGCCCCGGGAATGGTGATCCTGGTGTCCGCCGCGGCCGGCAGGGCCGAAGCGCTGACGACATCGGTGCTGAGGTAGCTGTTCACGGTCGCCGACAGGTTGCGTACAAACCGCTCGTTGAATTGCGCCGCCTGCGCCGCAGCCGCCTGGAATTCGCGGCCGTGCGCGCCGAACAGCGCCGCTACGGCGGTCGATACCTCGTCGGCGGCCGCGGCCAGCACCGACGTGGTGGAGTTGGCGGCCGCCGTACTCGCCCCGGTCACTGCCGATCCCGTCGCGGCGAGATCCCCGACGGCAGCCGTCAACAAATCCGGCACCGCAACGACATACGACACAGTTCGCCCCCGACGCAATCAGTGGTTGAGAGATTACCCGCTGCCACTGACCGGCGCGTCAATTACGGCAATCGCGCAGTCACGGGAGCCCGTTGAGGCCGCCCGCGCCAAGCAGTGTCCCGCCGGTGCCGCCGGTGCCGGCCTTGCCTGTCGCCGCGCCTATCCCACCGTTTCCGCCGTTGCCGCCATCGCCGGTCACGACGGCGTTGCCCCCGCTGCCGCCGGCACCTCCGGTGGTGATGCCGCTGCCACCGGCGCCGCCGTCACCGCCGTTGCCGTTCAACCCGGCTTTGCCGCCGGCCCCACCGGCCCCGCCGGTGGTTCCGCTGGCGCCGCCGATGCCACCGTCGCCGCCGAATCCGTAGAGCAATCCTGCGTCGCCGCCGGCGCCGCCAACACCGCCGGCGGCGAGGCCGAATCCGCCGCTGCCGCCGGCGCCGCCGAAGCCGAAGAGCATGCTGCCGTGTCCGCCCGACCCGCCGGCCCCGCCGGTGGTGCCACTGCTGCCACCCGTTCCGCCGGTTCCGCCGGAGCCCATGAGCAAGCCGCCGTTGCCGCCGGTCCCGCCGTCCCCGCCCGGCGCTGCGTTGAGGCCTGCGCCACCGGCCCCAGCGGTGCCGCCATCGCCGAACAGCCCGCCGGACCCGCCCGCCCCGCCGGTTCCGCCGGCGGTGACGCCGGCGCCGGCGTATCCGCCGGTGCCGCCGGTGCCGAACACTCCGCCCGCGCCGCCGGCCCCGCCGGTGCCGCCGGTGGGACCGAACCCGCCATATCCGCCGGTGCCGCCATCGGCGAAGAGTCCGCCTGCGCCGCCGG
The DNA here is from genome assembly GCF_055419245.1 of Mycobacterium sp. IDUB_37. NCBI lineage: Bacteria > Bacillati > Actinomycetota > Actinomycetes > Mycobacteriales > Mycobacteriaceae > Mycobacterium > Mycobacterium sp. IDUB_37. The sequence continues at coordinate 751,250 of NZ_JBVAXG010000002.1, forward strand.
CTCCGCCGGTTCCGCCGGTGTGTCCGAGGCCCTTCCCCGCGCCTCCGGCGCCGCCGAGGCCTGCGGCGCCGAGCAGGGTGCCCGCCTTGCCGCCGACACCGCCGGCCCCGCCGTCGCCGGTCGCGATGGCGCCTCCGCCGGTCCCGCCTGCGCCACCGGATCCGAACAAGAAGGCGGCCCCACCGGCTCCGCCCGCTCCGCCGTTGCCCGTCGCCGCGCCCAGGCCGCCGGCCCCGCCCGCTCCGCCGCTGCCGAACAGGATTCCGCCAGACCCGCCGTTCCCGCCTGCCGCAGCGGTACCTCCCGAACCGCCGGTGCCGCCGTTGCCGAACAGCCAGCCACCGTCCCCGCCGGCGGCGCCGGTGCCCGGAGTTCCATTGGCGCCGTTGCCGATCAGCGGACGCCCGGTCACCGCTTCGACGGGCGTGTTGATTGCGTTCAGCGCCTGTTGCTGCAGTGCGTGCAGCGGTGACGTGCTCGCCGGCGCGTTGAAACCGTCTGCGCCCAGCAGCATGCCGCTGATTCCGCCGGCGCCGGCCTTGCCCGGCGTTGCGCCAGTCCCGCCGCTACCACCGTTTCCGCCGTCGCCGATCAGCATGCCGTTGCCGCCGGTCCCGCCGGCGCCGCCGGCCTTGGTGCTGAAGCCGCCCGTGCCGCCGTTTCCGCCATCGCCGATGAGCCCGGAAGCCCCGCCGGCGCCACCGGCACCCCCGGTGGCCAAGCTGCCCACGCCGCCCGCGCCGCCCGCGCCACCGGATCCGACGAGCAGACCGGCGTTGCCGCCCGCGCCGCCGCGTCCGCCGGTAGAGCCGCCGAACCCGCCGGTACCGCCGGCGCCGCCGTCACCGAAAAGCATGCCGCCATTGCCGCCTGCGCCACCGGCGCCACCGGTCTCGCCGTTGCCAGGGCCCTCTCCGCCGGTGCCGCCCGCGCCGCCGGCGCCACCGAGTGAAAGCATGCCGGCATTGCCGCCGGCACCCCCGGCGCCACCGGTGACGAGACTTCCTCCACCGGCCCCGCCAGTGCCACCACCGCCGAACATCCCACCAGCTCCACCGGCGCCGCCAGCCCCGCCGAAGTGGCCGTCGATTGCGCTGTTGCCGAACGCGCCTGCACCGCCGGTGCCGCCGCTGCCGAAGATCCCGCCCGATCCACCGGCTCCACCGAGTCCACCCGTGGCGCCGGTCCCACCGTTTCCGCCCGTGCCGCCGTTGGTGAACACGCCGCCGGCGCCGCCCGCCCCGCCCGCCCCGCCGTTGGCGTTCTGACCGGCGCTGAAGCCGCCGGCGCCGCCGGTTCCTGCCTGGCCCAGCAGCATCCCGGCGTTACCGCCGGCTCCGCCTGCTCCGCCCGCCCCACCGGTGATGCTCGTTGACGCCCCACCGACCCCTCCGGTGCCGCCCGCGCCGAACATCCCGGCGGCTCCGCCATGCCCGCCGGCGCCACCGACCCCGGCGACCGCGGTCGCGGTCCCGCCGGAACCCCCGGCGCCACCGTTGCCGAAGAACCCACCGGCTCCGCCGGCCCCACCGGTTCCGCCGTTGGCGCCGGTCGCGCCCGATCCGCCGGCGCCGCCGTTGCCGATCAGCCATCCGCCCGCGGTGCCGTTCTGGCCGGTACCGGCGGCACCGTTGGTCCCGTTGCCGATCAGTGCGCGCCCCGTCTGCGCCAGGAACGGCGCATTGACCGCGTCGAGGAGGCTTTGCAGAGGGGAGACGTTGGCCGCCTCGGCGCTGGCATACATCGCGCCGCCGGCGCGCATGGTCTGCATGAACTGCTCATGGAACGCCGCAGCCTGCGCGCTGATCGTCTGATAGGTCTGTCCGTGCCCGGAGAACAGCGACGCCACGGCCGCGGACACCTCGTCCGCGCCGGCCGCAAGGATATCGACAGTGCGTGCTGCTGCGACGGCGTTGGCTTCGCTCAAGGCCGAGCCGATGCTTCCCACATCTGACACTGCTGCGGCCAGCATTTCGGGGGCTACCAATAGATACGACATCGTCGTCCTCCCAGTCGTTTTCGACATCTCGGTTGGAACAAAGATGCGGTCAGTCGGGAAGAAGAACGTCAGTCAGTAGTCGTAGATACCGGCCCGGAGGGGTCGTATATTTGCTGGTCAGCGGTGTTGTGCGGGTGCCCGGTGTGCGGCTGGACGCACACTCGGCCTCGAGCCGGCACGGTCAGCCGCGCGCGGCGCCTTCGTGGGCCAGTTGAACGCGTGAGTTCATGCCGAGTTTCGCGTAGACGTGGGTGAGGTGCGTCTGTACGGTTCGCCGGGAGACGAACAGCCGCGAGGCGATCTGGGGGTTGGCCAGCCCGTCAGCGACGAGCCGCACCACGTCGCGCTCGGTGGGAGTCAGTGCTGCCCAACCGCTGGCGGGACGTTTACGTTCGCCGCGACCACGCCGCACGTAAGCGATCGCCGCGTCGAGCGACAGGCTGTCGCCTTCCGCCCATGCTTTATCAAAAGTGTTGTTATCCAGAGCATCTCGCACTTTGGATACCGTTTGGTCCCACTCCGTGTCGTAGATTTTGAACCGCACGACGCCCATCTGCCGTCGGTGGGCTGCGGCCGCGCCGAAGAGTCGAGCGGCGTCGCGGTGACTGAGAAATTCTGCGGCCAGTCGGCCGAGGCATTCGAGGATATCTGGAACCATCAAGTGCGCCTGGTGTTCTGAAGCACAGACCAAGGCGCGATGCGCATCATGCTCCGCGTGCTCGAATTCGCCTCTGGCGATGGCGATGCGGGCACGCGTGGTCAGTGCACGGGCCAGCCGCCAACCCGCCGACAGTGCGACCTCCTGATCGGCCCAGCTTGCTGCTGCAACGAGATCGCCTTGCGAATAGGCGATTTCGGACATTGGATTGAAGTTGGCGGCGGCAAGTCCGCCCTGCTCACCCAGCCGCTGTTGGGCGGCCTCGCCGGCGCGGGCCGCCGCTGCGACATCGCCGGCGGCCACTGCCGCGGTGGCCAGCACTGCGTAGCTGAATCCCTCGTTGTATGGCCACAAATCAGAAGCGGCCACCAGGGATGCGTTGGCAGCGGCGATCGATGCGCCGGTATGACCTCGGAAGGTCAGCGCATGGGCGAGGGCGAGTCCACTGCCCCATTCGAACAGCACATCGTGGGCCGCACTGGCGTCGTCGTTGACCAAGCGGAACTGTGAGATTGCCTCGGCTACCTCACCTTTCATCATCTGTGATAATCCGAGTGTCCACCGGCAGGAGCGTGAGTGAAACTGGTCGCCGATCGCCTCGGCGAGTTCGAGACCCTCCTGCGCGGCGGCGTGCGCGGCGATGGGATCGCCGGCGTAGAACGCGCCGTACGCCTGCCACGTCAAGATTTGGGTGAGCCGCCAGCGGTCGTCGAGGCCGCGGGCAATACCGATGGCCTCGGAAAGGTACGGGCTCGCTGCGTCGACGCTGTACGCGCTGATCGCACCGCACGCCGTGAGCGCACGCGCCAGTAGCGCCGGATCGTCGATCTGTCGCGCGATCTCCAGCGCGCGCTGTGCCTGCTCGAGGTTGTCGCCGCTGTTGCGCGATGCGTCAAGTACGGCCCTGTCGGCCAATGCCCGCCCGCGTACCACCGCGGAGATCTGCCCGGCTTGATCAGCGATGACTGCGTCGAACCAGGCCAGCCCTTCCTGAATGCGACCTCTGGTGAGCCAGAGCGGCTGTAGCGACGACGTGAGCTCCAGCGCCGCCGCGATCTGACCCTGCTCCTGGCACCACGCGAACGCCGCACGCAGGTTGTCGATCTCCGATTCCACCTGTTCAATGCAGCAGTCGTGGCAGGTGTCGGCGGGCATGTCGAGCAGTGCGGCCATTCGCGCGTAGTGGTCATGGTGGCGGGCACGGACCGCATTGGCTTCCTGCGACTCGTCTAGCTTCTGCAACGCATAATGGCGCACCGTCTGCAGCATCCGGAAGCGGCTGTGTTCGGTGGAAATATCTGCCACTACAAGGGATTTGTCCACCAGGACGGCGAGTTGGTCGATGACGTCGTGTGAAGGCTGGTCGCTGTCGCCGCCCACGACTTGCGCGGCCTCGAGGTCGAAGCTGCCGCGAAACACCGCGAGCCTGCGGAACAGGACACGCTCAGGCTCGTCCAGCATGGTGTGGGACCAGTCGATCGACGAACCCAGGGTGCGCCCGCGCTCGGCCGGCGCAACGCTGGTGACTAGACGGAAACGGTGACGGAGTCCGTCGAGGATTTCGGTCAGTGACATCACTCGAACGGATGCTGCCGCGAGCTCTATGCCCAGCGGTAGGCCGTCGAGGTGGCCGCAGATGTCGACCACGATGGCCGCGTCGGCGGCGGTGATGGTGAAGTCCGGCCGCGCCAGCCGGGCACGGTCGACGAAGAGCTCGAGCGCTTCGTCCGCCGGCGACAGCGGCGGCACCCGCCAGGTGAGCTCGCCCGGCAGGCCGAGCGGCGCGCGGCTGGTGGCCAGGACAGACAGCCGTGGGCAGGTGCTCAGCAACTTGCCGGTCAGCGCGGCGCATGCGTCGATCAGGTGCTCGCAGTTGTCCAAGACCAGCAGTGCGTTCCGATCCGCGATGAATCGCAGCAGCGAGTCCACCGCGGTGCAGCCAGGTTGGTCCGGCAGATCCAGCGCGCGGAGCACCGTCAGCGGAAGCATCGTGGGATCGCTGACCGGTGCGAGATCGATGAACCACGCTCCATAACCGAAGGCGGCCGCCGCTTCGGTGCCGACTCTTGCCGCCAACCGCGTCTTACCGACACCGCCGACGCCGGCCAGGGTTACCAGCCGATTGTCGGTGAGCAGTTCATGCACTTCGCGAATCTGCGCGTCGCGTCCGACAAAACGGGTCAGGTGCTGCGGAAGACCCAGGAGTGCAGCATCTTTCGGGCCGTAGAGGGGCGGGAACTCGACACGGAGATCGGGATGGCACAACTGCACGACGCGTTCGGGGCGCGGCAGGTCGGCAAGCTGATGGGTGCCGAGGTCGGTCAGCCAGATGTCAGCCGGTAGTTGGTCGATGACCAGATCGTGCGTGGTGCCAGACAGCACCACCTGACCGCCGTGCGCCAGATGGCACAGTCGTGCGGCGCGGCTGAGGGCCGGGCCGGTGTCATTGTCGAGGTCGTCGAACTGCACGTCTCCCGTATGCAGCGCGACACGCAACTGGATCGGAGCCAGTGGTGCCTGTTGCAAATCGACAGCGCATGCCAACGCATCGCTGGCGCACGGGAAGATCGCCATGAAGCCGTCGGCGACGTCGTGCCCGTCATGTTCGATCGGCCCGACACCCTCGTGGGCGGCGACAATCCGGGACACCGTGTCGTCGAGGCGCGCGAGAGCGGCCGCCAGGGTCGCAGGCGCGCTCTCCCACAACTGCGTCGATCGCTCGACATCGGCGAGCAACAGGGTCGCTGTCATCGTTGGCAGAGACTCGTTCAGGTGCATGCCACCCCCGCCTTCATGGCGATGTTTTCGTATCCGTGACTTAACTCAGAGATACGGGCGGGGGTTACAAACAGTTCAGCCGGAACTCAGAAAAGCCCGGTAGGCAAGCCGACCAGTGACCCTTGCTGGAAGTAGGGACCGGCGCCCGGGTCGAGAGATGAGTAGCCGGCGTCGACGATCGGCTTCAGGAATGAGTTGAGGCCGTTGACAATTGGTTGCGGGACACCAATCTGCTGCAGCGGCAATAACATCGGCAGGGTCGGCGACGGGAACATATATGTGTCGACCGTGCCGCCCAGGGATGTGGTCACGCTGGACAACTGCACCGCGTCCGACAACGGAAGCAGCGCCGGCGTGTTGTGCATGTAGACGGTGCCGAACAGGGAATTCACCACAGAGAGCAGATTCCAGGGCCGGTCGGGCGGATTGCCCCAGCCGTCGTACTGACCGAATGCGACGTCGACGTGGTACTGGGTGTTGGACAGGCCATGCGCCGTGTAGTCCATGATCGGCACGGTGAATCCGTTGGGCAGGTAGATGTTCGCCAAGCCGAGTTCTGGGCTGGAGAACATGGCGAAGTTCAGTGCGTTGGGCGGCGGTGCGGTCGGACTTGTTGCCAGGAAGGCCAATTCACGGTTGACCACGAGGGTGCCCATCGACAGCCCGGCGATCTGAACCGGAGTGCCGCCGGTCACTGCGGTCATGATCTGGTCGTTGAGCATCTGCTGCCCGATAGCGACGGCCTGGTTGGCGGTGGGAGCGAAGAGGCTGCCGCTGAAGATGCCGACACTGGCCGGGTAGTTGACCACCTGGGCGACGGTGTTGGGGAACCACTTCGCTCCGATCGCCACATTGAGCGCGTCGTAGGCCTGCAGGATCGAGGCGTTGGCGGGCTCGGCGAACCCCTGGCCGTAAACCAGTCCGAGGAACGGCAGGTTGGTGAGGAACGTCGGCATGTAGAGCGGGCCCGCGCCGGGCAGGGTGATCCTGGTGGTTGCTGCCGGCAGCGCAGTGGTCTGGGCGTTGGCGACGTCGGTGTTCAGATATGCACTCGCACTCGCCGCCAAGCCGCTCACGAAGCGTTCGCCAAACTGTGCTGCCTGGGCGCTGACCGCCTGGTATTCAAGACCATGCGACCCGAAGAACGCTGCTACGCGTGCCGATACCTCGTCGGCGCCCGCAGCGAGCAGCGACGTGGTCGAATTAGCTGCTGCCGTGTTCGCCGCGGTAACCGCCGACCCCATTGTGGCCAATTCGTTAGCAGCAGACGTCAACAAATCCGGCGTTGCTACAACGTACGACACAGCAGCCTCCTCGAGGATCGAACAAGTCGCGATCGCAAGCCGGGCGGAGCCGGGCGCAGCGGGTCGCGGCCATTGCACAGGGGACGCGATGCTGTGTTGGCACCCCCCGACGCAAACCAGTTAAAGGAAGATTAGTCGGCGGCCGGGGCTTAATACGCGGTTTTGGGCTCGGCCGGCGTCTCGCGCACGCTTGCGGCACGGCGCGATAGACCCTCTGATGTACACAAGCCGCGGCGTGTCACGCACCGACACGCGCGCTCGAGAAGCGCGACCGCGGGGGCAGCCGAAAGCATCAGTGCACCTACAACTTTGGTGCGGTCCGGGACTCGGTGCGCATCATTTGTCTCCGCCGCCCGTACGACCCCAGCGCCCTCCCTTCTACGACCCCCGCGAGCTGCGTATTTACGCGATGTGACTGACGTAAATCAATCGGCTGCCACGCATCCTTGGTGCTACGACGAATGCCGGGACCCGGGATGGCGCTGATCCGGCATGTCGGAGAGAAGGATGTAGATGAGCTTTCTGAGTCGGCAGGGCTCGGCGCAGCTCCCAGCGCGACCGGTCCCGGTGGGCATGCTGATGATGCCCATGCCGATGGACGGAGCGGGTGCCGGGGCCCCGGCGGGATGCTGGCACGCGGCGGGTCGCACGCGGGGCAGCAGCGGCCGAGCGTGATTCCACGGGCCGGGGTTGGGGGACCGGATGCACAAGGTGCCAGGCCAGGGACGTTTAGGACACTAAGCGAAGTGATTTACCCATTGGGCCGTCTTATGTGAATATGGTCTGAGGATCGCCTGCTTATTTCCTGAGTATTTCCTGAATCGTGCACCTGGCGACCCGTTTATTGACGAGAGTGTTCAAGCATTGCTCGTTCCGCTGCGGCGGCTGGCTGGTTGGGGTTGGTATGTTCCTGGATTTTTCGTGGTTGCCACCGGAGATCAACTCGGCACGGATTTTCGCCGGTGCCGGGTCGGGTCCCCTGCATATGGCAGCGACGGCCTGGGAAGGCCTGGCGTCGGACCTGGCGGCCTCTGCGTCGTCGTTTGACTCGGTGATCATCGGCCTGGCCAGCGGACCGTGGGCCGGTCCTGCCTCGGCTTCGATGGCGGCTGCGGCGACGCCGTACGTCGGCTGGCTCAGTGGAGCGGCAGCGCAGGCACAGATGGCGGCGGGGCAGGCCCGGGCGGCGGCGACGGCCTTTGAGACGGCGTTGACGGCGACGGTGCATCCGGCCGCGGTGACCTCGAACCGGGTGTCGTTGACGACGCTGGTCGCGACGAACTTCTTCGGCATCAACACGCCCGCGATCGCGGCGAACGAGTTCGACTACGTGGAGATGTGGGCGCAGGACGTCGCTGCGATGGTCGGTTACCACGGCGGGGCGACGGCGGTGGCCGAGTCCTTGACGCCGTTCAGTCTCCCGCCGGTCGACTTGACTGGGTTGACGTCGATCCTGGGCGGCGGTGTCACCGGTTTGGCGACCACTGCGTCAGGTGCGTTCAGTCCGGTGGCCGAACTGGTGGCGGGTGCTCCGGCCTTGCTGACGGGAGTGCAGTCCCTGGCAGCGGGGCTGCCGTTGCAACAGGTGATCTCAGTGGGGTCGCTGGCGGCTCAGCCGGCCAGCATGATGATCGGGCCACTGATGCAGGCGGCTCAAATGGGTGGCACGAGTAGCGCTGCGTTGGCCGGTGCAACAGAGGGCTTGGGCGCGGATGCGACCAAGTTCGTCGGAGATACCGCCCCCGCGATGAAGGGCCTCGGCGGCCTCGGTGGCGGAATGTCCGCGGATCTCGGCGGCCAAGCGCGCTTGGTTGGTGCGATGTCGGTGCCACCGACCTGGGAAGGCTCGACGCCCAAGGGAATGTCCAGTGCGGCCATGCGCGGCATGGCCGCTATGCCGACGCCAGAGATGCCGCAACCGGCGGCAGCGGGCGGCGGCATGCCGATGATGCCGATGCCTACCGGTATGGGCGCCGGGGGCGGCGGGATGCCCGGCGGCATGATGGGTCGCGGCGGGGCCAACCCGCACGTGACGCAGAATCGCCCCAGCGTGATCCCGCGCACCGGCATCGGATAACCGGTCAGATCACTGCGGCCGAGGTGTTTCGGCCGCAATCACCTCGGATGCGGCGCGCTCTCCGGAGCGGATTGCACCGTCGATCCAGCCGCACATGACGGCCGAGCTTTCGGTGCCCGCCCAGTGCACGCGTCCGCATGGCGTTCGCAGCGCGTGGCCGTATTGGGTCAGCACTCCGGTGGCGGTATGGCTGATCATGCCACCGCCGGAGTAGCGTTCCATGGTCCAGTTCTGCAGGTGGAATTCCGAAGGGTTACTTGCCTTTTGGCCGAACCGGTCGACCAGCTGGCCGACGATGATTTCCCGTTGGTCGGTTGCGCTGAGCTGGGTCAGCCGTCGCGCGGCGGGTCCCTCGGTGATGACGCACATGATCCCCGGATTTGCGGTGTCCGTGCAGGCGTCAATGGTCAGCGTGGCCGGGGTGTGGGGTGCGGCTGACTGGCCCGACAATCCTTGGGCTCGCCAGAACGGCTCGTCGTAGATGACCGAGGTCTTGACGACGGCGCCGCTGGGCATGCGCTGGTTGAGGAATGCGCGATCCACCGGCAGGTTCGGCTCGTAGACGATCGAGTCCGCGATCGCCATCGGTATCGCGACGACGGCCCGGTGTGCGCGTACCGATAGCCCGTCGGCGTTGACGGTCACCCCGTCGGCGTCCTGAGTGATCTGACGAACCTGCCGCGACAAGTGCAGATCGTCGCCCAACGCGGCGACCATCGGGCAATGGAGAGCGCCCATGCCGCCGACCGGGCGGGCATCCTGTGCGCCGCCCTTGCCGGAGATGACGAAGGTGGGGCCACCGCCCGAGCTCATCTGCAGCAGACACCACAGCAGGGACACCTCGCCGGCGGTCGAGGTGTAGGTGCCGCCCAGGGCCATGTCCAGCATGTCGCGGGCCGGCCTGGACGGCACGTTGCGTTCCAGCCAGTCGCCGACACTCATCCGGTCCCACTCGGCGGCATCCTTTGCCTCCCAAGGGGCTTCGCGCGGAATCGCCTTGCACATCTGCTCGACGGACATCAGACCGAGGCCGAGATTGGCCGTCGCCCAGGGGCTCATGGTCCACGGCAGCTTGCCGCCGTAGCGGTGCTTCTTGCCGCCGACGATCATCAAAGCGTCGCCGTCGTTGTGCTGCTTGTACTCCGGAACGCCGAATTCCTGCATCAGCGCATAGATGCGGTCCTGGCCCGGGCCGATCCAGGCGCCGCCCCGATCGATCCACGCCCCGTCGTCGCGAGTGACGGTGTATGTGCGGCCACCGACCCGGTCGCGGGCTTCCAGTAGGGCGACCGAGTGGCCAGCCTGTTTCAAGCGGAACGCTGCCGACAGGCCGGCGAAACCGGCTCCGACTACGCAGTAATCGACATCTGTCATGCCTGACTCCTCAGTGACCCCTGACGCCCCAGCAGCAAGCTACACCGATCGCGATACCGCCGAAACGGTTTGGAAAATTATGAATTGTCCAGCGCGTCAATCACTGTCGCGAGATCACCGGCGGGTAGGGCAAGTCCGTGCTGGCGTGCGGGTCCACGTGCACCGGGTGGCCGAGATACGGAAATGCCCTTTGCGGGCAGGCCGGTCGGTCGCAGATCTTGCAACCGGCGCCGATCGGCACCACGGCCTCGACGTCGGCCAGGTCGACACCGACGGAGTAGATGAGCTTCTCGGCGTGGGCCACATCGCAGCCAAGTCCGATGGCAAAGCTCTTGGCAGGACCGAGGTAGCGACTGGGTTCTGTCGTCGTCGTCCGCGCAATCCAGAAATACGTTCGCTCATCAGGCATCTGGGCCACCTGAGTCAAGAATTGACCCGGCCGGGAGAACGCATGGTGGACCACCCAGAGCGGGCAGTTTCCCCCCACCCGGGAGAAGTGAAATGCAGTGGCGGACTGTCGTTTAGAGATGTTTCCCGCGCTGTCGGTGCGGACGAAGATGAACGGGACGCCGCGGGCGTTGGGGCGTTGCAGGGTGGACAGCCGATGGCAGATGGTTTCGAAGCCGACCTCGAATCGTCTTGCCAACTGGTCGATGTCGTAGCGTGCGCCTTCCGCAGCATCGAGGAATCGTTGGTAGGGCAACAGCAGTGCGCCGGCGAAGTAGTTGGCCAGACCGATGCGGGCCACCCCGCGCGCGTCGTCGCTGAGTTGATCGTCGGCGGCGATGATTCCGGAGATCAGCCGGCCCTGCGTGAGCAGCGCAATCTGCGTCGCCAGCTGGAAGGCGCGTTGGCCCGTATGCAGCCAGCGCGCCACATACAGCGTCTTTGATTCGGGATGAAACAGCCTCTTGGAGTTGGGATTCAGCATTTCGGTGTCGAGTACCACCGACACACCGAGTTTCTCGTCGAGGAACTCCGCCAGCTGACCGTCGAGTCCACCGATCCGCAAGCGATTCTGGTTGAACAGATCCTCGGCCGCCACGTCCAGTTCGCCGATGTAGTTCTTGCGGTCGTAGAAGAAGTCGCGTACTTCTTCGAACGGCATCGGCTGCTGCGCGGTTGCAGACATCTCGATGTTCGCGCGACTGTGCAGGGCTTCCAGGTCGGCGGTGGTGTCGTACAGACGGCGGTGCAGGTTGACCAAGGTCTGGCCGACCGCCGGCATCCGGGCCACGAGTTCCTCGATCTGCGCCGCGGTCGCAGGCGCGTCGGCGAGCGCTTCCCCCAGGTCGGAGATCAACCTGGCATCGGAATCCGGCGCGAAGTATTGGGTCGGAAGATCGAACCGCTCGCTGAGGGTGAGCAGCACCGCAACGGTGATGGGTCGCTGGTCGTTCTCCAGCTGGTTGACGTAGCTGGTGGACAGGCCGAGGGAGCGCGCCAACGCGACCTGGGTTAGCCCGTGGTCTTCCCGTAGTCGCCGAAGCCGCGCACCGGCGAATGTTTTCGCCACCCGAGTCACGGTACGCCCGACCCCTTTCGCAAAGTTCGCAAAAATCCCTGGGATAAGGACACAAAATTACGCTTTTATAGGGCATTTACGCTACTTGCACGTCTGCGTACTGTGCGGTTTATGCGTATTCATGAGGTTCGAGCACGGCGCAGCGCCGACGACTTTCCGCGCGGCGAACATCTGGCCGCCAAGGTTGCCGAGGTAGCTGCCGACCCGGTAGCCGTGCCAGCAGAGACCGAGTCCATGGTGCTCAACCGGCTCATCGACAACGCCGCGGTTTCGGCGGCCTCGGTGATCCGCCGGCCCGTCGCGACGGCCCGCGCACAGGCGCTGGCCCACCCGGTGTCCAGGCGCGGCGCGAAGGTGTTTGGAATTGAGGGCGACTACTCGCCGGAGTGGGCGGCGTGGGCCAACGGCGTGGCGGTACGTGAGTTGGATTTTCACGACACTTTTCTGGCCGCGGAGTACTCCCACCCCGGTGACAACATCCCACCCATGGTCGCCGTGGCTCAGCACCTCGGGATCGGGGGAGCCGACCTGATCCGTGGCCTTGCCACCGCGTACGAGATCCAGATCGACCTGGTCAAGGGGATCTGCCTGCACGAGCACAAGATCGACCACATCGCGCACCTCGGGCCGTCGGTGGCGGCCGGCCTGGGGACGATGTTGCGCCTCGACAAGGAAGTCATCTACCAGGCGATCGGTCAGGCGCTGCACCTGACGACGTCCACCCGTCAGTCCCGCAAAGGTCTGATCTCCAGCTGGAAGGCGTTCGCCCCCGCGTGGGCCGGCAAGGTCGGCATCGAGGCCGTCGACCGCGCCATGCGCGGGGAAGGCGCGCCTGCCCCGATCTGGGAAGGCGAAGACGGGGTGATCGCCTGGCTGCTGTCGGGTACCGAGCACACCTATCAGGTGCCGCTCCCCGAAACGGGCGAGGCGAAGCGAGCCATTTTGGACAGCTACACCAAGGAACACTCGGCGGAATACCAGAGCCAGGCGCTGATCGACCTGGCCCGCCGGCTACGCGAGCGGATCGGTGACCTAGATCAGGTGGCGACGGTCGTGCTGCACACCAGTCACCACACGCACTACGTGATCGGCACCGGCGCCAACGATCCGCAGAAGATGGATCCGGACGCGTCCCGGGAAACCCTGGATCACTCGGTGATGTACATCTTCGCGGTCGCCTTGCAAGACGGCACGTGGCATCACGAACGTTCCTATGCTCCCGAGCGTGCGCACCGGCCCGATACCGTCGAACTCTGGCACAAGATCTCCACGCTGGAAGACCCGGAATGGACGCGGCGTTATCACGCAACCGATCCCGCGGAGAAGGCATTCGGCGCACGTGCCGAGATCACGCTGCGCAGCGGTGAGGTTATCGTCGATGAGATCGCGGTCGCCGATGCGCATCCGTTGGGCGCCAGACCGTTTGAACGTACGCAGTACGTCGCCAAGTTCACCGAGCTGGCCGAGGGTGTCGTCGATGACGCCGAGCAGCAACGGTTCCTGTCGGTGGTCGAAGGGCTGGCAGAGCAACAACCCGGCACCCTGGGTGCGCTGAACATCCTGGTAGATCCGCGAGTGCTCGACAAGGCGCCGACCATCCCGTCGGGGATCTTCGGATGAGTGGGCTGATCGGCAGCGCCGTGTCGGCGGCCGAGAAGCGATCGCGATTCCGCACAGCGCTGGAAAGCGGCCGACTGCAACGACTTCCGGGTGCGTTCTCGCCGCTCGTTGCCACGTTGATCGGCGAGCTCGGATTTGACGGGGTTTACGTTTCCGGCGCGGTGCTCTCCGCCGACCTCGGTCTGCCCGACATCGGCCTGACCACCCTGACCGAGGTCAGCACGCGGGGCGCGCAGGTCGCGCGGGTGACCGACCTGCCGACGCTAATCGACGCCGACACCGGCTTCGGTGAGCCGATGAGCGCCGCGCGCACCGTGAGCGTCCTCGAAGATGCCGGCCTGGCCGGATGCCACTTGGAGGATCAGGTGAACCCCAAGCGATGCGGCCACCTCGACGGGAAGGCGGTCGTTCCCACCGGCGAGATGGTCAAGCGACTGCGCGCCGCAGTCTCTGCCCGGCGGGACCCGAATTTCATTGTCTGCGCACGTACCGATGCCGCCGGCCTCGAGGGAGTCCCTGCGGCGATCGACCGGGCCAAGGCGTACGCCGACGCCGGGGCAGACCTGATCTTCACCGAAGCCCTCAGCACGCCAGCTGAATTCGAGCAGTTTCGCGACGCGGTCGGCACGCCGTTGCTGGCCAACATGACCGAGTTCGGCAAATCGCAGCTGCTGACCGCGCAGCAACTCGCCGACATCGGCTACAACGCGGTGATCTATCCGGTGACCACGCTGCGACTGGCCATGCATGCCGTCGAGGTCGGGCTTCGTGAAATCGCCGACACCGGAACACAATCCGGTCTGCTCGACCGGATGCAACATCGCCGCCGTCTCTACGAGCTCCTGCGCTACGCCGACTACAACCAATTCGATTCCGATATCTACAACTTCGCGCTTGAAGGAGTCACCGCATGAGTACTCTCGAAGACCAGCCGAGAATCTATAAGGGCCTGGCCGGCGTCGTCGTCGACACCACCTCGATCTCCAAGGTGGTCCCGGAGACCAACTCGCTGACCTACCGGGGCTACGCGGTGCAAGACCTCGCCGCGCAGTGCAGCTTCGAGCAGGTGGCTTATCTGCTGTGGCACGGAGAACTGCCCGACGAACCGCAGCTGGCGTTGTTCACCCAGCGGGAACGGGCCAACCGTCGGCTGAACCGTTCGATGCTGTCGTTGATCGCCAAGCAGCCGGATACCTGTCACCCGATGGACGTGGTGCGCACTGTGATCAGCTACCTGGGCGCCGAAGATGCCGAGGAAGACGACAGCAGTGTCGAGGCGAATTACGCCAAGTCGCTGCGGATGTATGCGGTGCTGCCGACCGTCGTCGCCGCCGACATGCGCCGCCGGCGCGGCCTGGAACCGATTGCGCCGCATAGCCATATGAACTACGCACAGAACTTCCTGCACATGTGCTTCGGGAATGTTCCCGAGCAGGTGATCGTGGACGCCTTCGAGCAGTCCATGGTGCTCTATGCCGAACACAGCTTCAACGCATCGACTTTCGCTGCGCGCGTGGTCACCTCGACCCAGTCCGACATCTACAGCGCGGTCACCGCTGCCATCGGCGCGCTCAAGGGACCGCTGCACGGCGGCGCCAATGAAGCCGTGATGCATGACATGCTCGAAATCGGCACTCCCGATCGAGCATTGTCGTGGCTGCAGGGCAAGATTGACCGCAAAGACAAGATCATGGGCTTTGGGCACCGGGTGTACAAGAGCGGTGACTCGCGGGTGCCGACCATGAAGAAGGCGCTGGAACGAGTCGCCGCAGTCCGAGACGGGCAACGCTGGCTGGACATCTATGAGGTCTTGGAGCGCGGGATGGCGGCCGCCAACGGCATCAAGCCGAACCTGGACTTCCCGACCGGTCCGGCCTATCACATGATGGGATTCGACATCGGTTGCTTCACACCGATCTTCGTGATGAGCCGGATCACCGGCTGGACCGCGCACATCATGGAACAGACGGCATCCAACGCGTTGATCCGTCCGCTCAGCGAGTATGTCGGACCGCCGCAACGAACGCTCAAGCTGAACCGGTGATCTCGAAAGTTCTGGTCGCGAACCGGGGCGAGATCGCGATCCGGGCATTTCGCGCCGCATACGAGTTGGGTATCGGCACGGCTGCGGTGTTCGCTATGGAGGATCGCAATTCCGCGCACCGGGCGAAGGCCGACGAGTCGTACCAGATCGGCGAAATCGGCCATCCGGTCCGGGCTTATCTCAACGTCGAGGAGATCGTGGCGACGGCGCCGGCGTGCGGTGCCGATGCCGTCTACCCCGGGTACGGATTCCTTTCGGAGAAGCCCGAATTGGCGGCAGCCTGCGCGGCGGCCGGGATCACGTTCGTCGGCCCGTCGGTGTCCGTGCTGGAGTTGACCGGCAATAAAGCACGCGCAATCGATGCGGCGCGGGCGGCGGGGCTTCCGGTGCTGGCGTCCTGCGCACCCTCGTCGTCAGTTGGGAGTTGCTCGCGGCTGCCGAACGGATGCCGTTCCCGCTCTTCGTCAAGGCGGTCGCCGGGGGTGGTGGTCGTGGCATGCGCCGGGTCGCCCGAGCGCGTCAATTCTGCTCGAGTATGAGGTTGACGAGCCTTGCGGCTAGCCGCCCCACTTGGCGGCTTCGGCCCCGTCCCGGGCCAGCATCGCCATGGTGTTCGACTCGTGCGTGCTCGCCATCGACTGGTAGGCCCGCACCAGGTCTTGCATCGCCTGGTTCCACTGCGCCTGCCAGGCTTGGTACGTCAGCCCGGTGTCACCCTGCCACGCGTTCTGCAGAGCAGCCTGCTCAGCGGAGATATCGGCACCCAACCCGCTCATCGTGCCCGCGTAGCCCGACATCTCCCCAGCGTGCGCCAGCATCGCCGGGTAGTTGTACATGATCTGCGACATAACAAACCTCTCTGGTGAATTCCGGCTCAGAACCCGGTGTAGGTCGACGCGGCAGCGGCGTCGGCAGCAACGTACGTACCCGCGGCGTCACCGAGGTTCGCCTGCGCGATATCCAGCAACGTGTTGACCCGCGCGGCCACCTCCACGAACCGGGCATGTGCGGCCTGAAACGCTGCCGCCGACTCACCCTGGTGGAACGCCTGCGCCGACATCGCCGCCTGCTCAGCCTGGCCGATCGTGTGCCGCAACAACCCCGCCTTGGCGCCGAACGCCGCCTGCGAAGACACCAACTGAGGAATGTGAGCGTCCAAAAGACTCATTGCGTCTCTCCTTCCGAACCTTGGGGGTACATGTGATTCATTTCTCTACGGATAGTCCTGTGAAATCGGCGTGCTACCAGCCGTACGTGGCGGCTGCTGCCGCGTCGCCCGCGAGGTAGCTGGCGCCGGCTTCGCCGACACCCACACCCGCACGGCCCAGTTCCTCGACACCTTGCGCGGCAACCACGGCGTGCTCCTCGCCGAGTGCGCTGAACCCTGCGGCCGTCTCCAGGGACACCGGATCCGCGGCCGGCGGCACCACCGCGGTGATCAGCGGAGCCGCGCTGGCATGCGCAGCCGCCAACCGCGCTGTCAAGGCCTCCACCGCAGCGCTGGCCCCGGCCAGTCCCTCGGGTACCACTCGCAACGTCATCGCACACACTCCTTTGCTGCGTTTGCCCGTCATCAGCAGAGAGGCGATGGCGGCGAAATCCATTGTGCCCGCATTCCTGTTCGCAGGGGTCGCAAAGCCGATTTGCTGACCCTGCGAGTTGGGCGGCGCCGTCAAGCTTTCCGGCGATCACTCCATCGATCCATCACCTGGCCGGCGAAGTCAAGCAGCTGGTCAAGGGTGGGAAACAGCGCGAATGCGTCCACGATCGCTTCGTCGGCACCGGACCCGGCGAGGTGATCGAGTCTGCCGGCAACTGAGTCAACGGACGTGCCCGGGTCGAGATTGATCCGCATGGCCGTCTTGAGCGCGTCAGGATCGCGGTCGGCGTCCTGCGCCGCGCGGCGCGCGATCGACCACAGGTGGTCGGTGACCTCGGCCTGCAGCCCCTCGACGCCGAGCCAGCCGGTGCCGCTGCGGCCGACCCGGCGCATCGCGGCCTCGCTGGCACCGCCGATCCAGATGGGCGGACCGCCGGGCTGGACCGGGCGCAGGTCGGCATGGACCGGCGGCAGGGAGAAGAACTCGCTCTCCCAGGACACCGGATTGGTCGTCCACCACTCGTGCAGGAAGGCCAGCACGTCATCGAGCATCTGCCCGCGCCGGCGCCAGTCCGCGCTGCGGGCGATGTCATGTTCGTCCTTCATCCACCCAATTCCCACGCCGACGCTGAGGCGGCCGTCGCTGAGCACGTCCAGCGTCGTCAGCAGCCGCGCCAGGTGAACCGGCTCGTAGTAGAACGTGCTGAGCGTGCTGGCGTTCAGCCGAATCCGGCTGGTCGCCGCCGCGGCGACCGTCCACAGCAGGACCGGATCGAGGTAACGGGTCATCTGCGGCGGGTACGGCTGCTCTTTGCCCGGATACGTGCTGTGCATATCAACTGGCGTGACCAGGCGATCGCCGACCCACAGGGTGTCGTAGCCGAGATCCTCGAGTCCTCGGCAGAACGCGCTGAGACCAGCGGCGCTGCTAATTGCGGGCCCGACTATGGGAATTGCGAAACCGAGCTTCATCGCGAAGACCTTTCGTTGATTTGTCAACAAGCAACGGGGCGTACGACGGCCCTGCTCGTGCGGCTCAGGCGGGCACGGAGGCGCCGAGGGCGAAATCGAAGTTCCCCATCCCATGACGGGCAAGACCCATCATGACCAGCCCCGTTCCTTCCAGCCAGTGCGCCATCTGCAAACCGCCGATGTCCAGCGGGCGCAGCTTGAGGCTCTCGACGAACTTCGCGACACTCGCCTTTGCAGGTGCGTCGTCTCCGGCAATGAACACGTCGAGCGGCCGTCCCTTGGCCAGGACAACTCCGAAAATTGTGTTGAATGCTTTGATCACCCTGGCGCTGGCCGGGGCCGCCTCGGCAACTTCCTGCGCGATCGAGGTGTTGTCCGGGATGGCCAGCCCGTCGGCAGCGGAATTGAACGGGTTGCTGATGTCGACGATGACCTTGCCCGCGAGTGCGTCTCCGTACTGGGTGACGACCGGAATCACGTTGGCGTACAACAACGCCACGATGACGATGTCCCCGGCCGGGACGGCGCCGAACTCTCCCGTTGTGACGCCACCGCCGAGAGTCTTGGCCAGGTCGGCGGCCTTGGCCTGATCGCGGCCGATGACCTCGACGGTATTGCCGCCCGCTACCGCCAGCGTGCCGATGGCGCGGGCCATGTTCCCGGTCCCGATGATGCTGATGTTGCTCATTCGATGTCCCGTCCTGAGTTGCGATCGAAAATGGTTGACGTCTCTACCTTATTGGGGGTTTGTTGATACGTCAACCAACTAGGTAGCATGTGGGGATGGAACCGAACTGGCTGAGCCCGCACGAGGACCGCGCTTGGCGTGCGTTCATGCACGCGCATCATCTGCTCGTCGTGCAACTGAACCGGGGCTTGCAGGAATCGGGCCTATCCGGAGCCGACTACGAGGTACTGGCGGTGCTCTCCGGTCACGACAAGGACCGCATGCCCGCCCACGAGCTGTGCAACACCCTGGACTGGGAGAAGAGTCGCGTCTCCCACCAGGTGCGGCGCATGGAGAAGGACGGGATGATCCGCCGCGAGCCCAACCCCGATGACGCCCGCAGCACCATGGTCTGCCTGCTACCGGCAGGCCGCGCCGCCATCGAGAAGGCAGCGCCAGGGCACGTGGCGGACGTCCGCCGGAACTTCGTCGACCTACTTACCCCGGCTGAGCTCGAGATGTTCGCCGCCCTCAACGAACGAATCCTGCACCACCTGGCCGAAGACGGTGGCTCGACCGGCGAAGGTGAGCCCAACTAGCCATGTCGGGTTTGCTGGTGGCCGGAACGACGAGCGATGCAGGCAAGAGCACCGTCACCGCCGGACTGTGTCGGGCGCTGGCCCGACGTGGCGTCAGGGTGGCTCCGTTCAAGGCGCAGAACATGTCCAACAACTCGATGGTCTGTATCGGCCCGGACGGCTCGGGGGCGGAGATCGGCCGCGCGCAGTGGGTGCAGGCGCTCGCCGCGAAGGCGACGCCCGAACCGGCCATGAACCCGGTGCTGCTCAAGCCGGCCAGTGACCAGCGCAGCCATGTGGTGTTGATGGGAAAACCGTGGGGTCAGGTGGCGTCGGCGGATTGGCTGGAGGGACGACGGGCACTGGGGGAGGCCGCGCACCGGGCCTTCGACGATCTCGCCGCCCGCTACGACGTCGTCGTCGCGGAAGGGGCCGGTAGCCCGGCCGAAATCAACTTGCGCGCAGGCGATTACGTCAACATGGGGCTGGCGCGCCACGCTGGGCTGCCGACTATCGTCGTCGGTGACATCGACCGCGGCGGGGTGTTCGCGGCATTCTTGGGCACCGTTGCGCTGCTGTCGGCGCAGGACCAGGCGCTGGTGGCGGGGTTCGTGGTCAACAAGTTCCGCGGTGATCTCGACCTGCTGACACCGGGTCTGCGCGACCTGGAACTTCTGACCGGACGAACGGTGTACGGCACCCTGCCGTGGCACCCCGACCTGTGGCTGGACTCCGAAGACGCACTCGACCTGGAGGGCAGGCGCGCCGCCGGAGCGGGCACGCGTCGGGTTGTTGTCGTGCGTTTGCCACGGATCAGCAATTTCACCGATGTCGACGCCCTGGGTCTGGAACCCGATCTGGATGTCGTGTTCGCTTCCGACCCCCGCGCACTGGGCGATGCCGACCTGATCGTCCTACCGGGTACCCGCTCGACGATCGCCGATCTCGGCTGGCTGCGGGCGCGAGGTCTGGACCGGGCGGTGCTGGCGCACGCCGCGGCGGGTAAACCGCTGCTCGGCGTCTGCGGCGGATTTCAGATGTTGGGCCGAGTGATACGTGACCCAGACGGGGTCGAAGGTTCGGCGGCCGAGGTAGCGGGCCTGGGTTTGCTGGACATCGAGACCACGTTCGGCGCCGAGAAGGTGCTGCGGCTACCCCAGGGATCCGGCCTCGGAGTTGCCGCATCGGGCTACGAGATTCACCACGGCCGGATCACCGCCGGCGACTCGGTTGAGGAGTTCCTCGGCGGCGTGCGCCAGGGACGGGTGTTCGGCACGATGTGGCACGGCTCGCTGGAAGGCGATGCCCTGCGCGGGGCGTTCCTGCGCGAGACGCTCGATTTGGCGTCGGGCGCGTGCTTTCCGGTCGCGCGCGAACGCCGCCTCGACCTGCTGGGCGACCTCGTCGAACAGCACCTCGACGTCGGTGCCCTGCTCGACCTGGCCCGGAGCGGGTGCCGGGTGGGACTGCCCTTTCTGCCGCCGGGCGCGCCGTAGAAGCTGCTAGGAGCCGCCCTGGCCGCCCGTGCCCCCGGTTCCACCCGTGCCGGGTGACCCGCCGGTATTGCCGCCGGGCAGACCACCTGGTCCGGCACTGAAGCCTGGGCCGCCCGACGAGCCCGGATTGCCGCCGTTGCCGTCACCGCCGGTGCCGCCGCCGCCGCCGGGGCCGCCGTTGCCGCCGAGGCCGCCGATGTTGCCGAGGAAGCCGCTGGCGGTGCCTCCGGTGCCGCCCGAGCCGCCCATGCCGCCTTTTCCGCCGAGGCCGCCAGGAAAACCTGAATTCTGCGAGGCACCGCCGGTGCCACCAGCGCCACCGGTACCGCCCACACCAGCCGCTCCGCCGGTGTTGACGAGGCTGTTGGCCGAGTTGCCGCCGTTTCCGCCGAGCCCGCCGGTGCCGCCGACACCGCCGTCACCGGGTTTGATGACGTTGGTCCCCTCAGAGCCGGCGCCGGCAACCCCGCCGTTTCCGCCGAATCCGCCGAGTCCGCCGAAGTTGGTGGCGGTCGCGCCGGTGCTCGCACCGCCGGTGCCGCCGTTACCACCGGTCCCGCCCTTGCCGCCCATGGCCTGCACTCCGTTGAGCGGATCCGGGGTGCCACCGTTTCCGCCGGCGCCGCCGGTCCCGCCCAGGCCGCCGGTAGCGACGAGATCGCCGACACCGCCGGCGCCGCCCGCGCCGCCGTTGCCGCCGTTGCCGCCCGCAATGCCCTGCGGGGCAAATTGATTGACGGCAAAGTTATCGGCGCCGTTGCCGCCAGTGCCGCCGGCGCCCCCGCTTCCGCCCGAACCACCCAGCAGGCTGATGCTGCCGCCGCGGCCGGCCGTTCCGGCGGCGCCGCCGTTTCCGCCGTTACCGCCGGCGGCGGCGGTCGGGCCGATGGCGTTGCCGCTGCCACCGCTGCCGCCGTTACCCCCACCGCCGCCGGCGCCACTGGAGCCGCTCGTGCCGCCGCGACCCGAGTTGCCCCCATTGCCGCCGTGCCCACCGACGCCGCCGTCGCCGCCGCGGTCGGCGCCTACCGCGCTGAAGTCGTTGCCGTTGGTGCCATTGCCGCCTGTCCCACCGCCGCCACCGGTACCCCCGTCGCCCGCCGAGAACAGGCCGGTGCCGGCAGTGCCGCCGTTGCCGCCGAGGCCGCCAGCGCCACCGGATGGCGCTGCGATTCCGCCGCTGCCGGTGTCTGCGCCACCGTTGCCGCCCACCCCGCCGCGGCCGCCGGCGCCCGCGTCGCCGCCGGTGCCGAGGAAGCTCGAGCCGCCGCCACCGCCATTGCCGCCGGTACCGCCCGCGAAGCCGGTCTGACCGGCACCGCCGGTCGCGCCTGCTCCGCCGGTACCGCCAGCGCCGCCATGTCCGCCGTTCCAGCCGATCAGTGCCCTGTTGGCACCGCCTGCCCCGCCGTCGCCACCGGTTCCGCCGACTCCGTTACCGGTGCCGCCGCTCCCGCCGGTACCGCCCGCGCCGCCGCTCCCACCGAAGAAGCCGTTGGCCCCGCCCGCACCGCCGACACCGCCGTTGATGCTGCTTGCCGATCCGGCGCCGCCGACGCCACCGGCCCCGCCGGAGCCGAACAGCCACCCGCCGTTGCCACCGCGTCCGCCCGCAGCACCACCAACTCCACCAGCGCCGCCATTACCGCCTCGGCCGAGGAACCCAGCGGACCCGCCGGCTCCGCCGCTACCGCCGGGCGCCCCTGACCCGCCATTGCCGCCATTGCCAAACAGGATCCCGCCGGCTTGGCCGTTCTGGCCGGTGCCGGGTGCGCCGTTGGTGCCGTTACCGATCACCGGTCGGCCGAACAGCAATTCGGACGGCGCGTTGATCGGGAAAAACAGGAGGTCCTCAATGCTCATCGCCTCAGCGCCCATGTATCCCTGAGCGCTCAAGTGGAGAGTTTGGGCGAATTGCTGTTGGAACGCCGTCGCCTGGGCGCTGATCGCTTGGTACTCCTGAGCGTGCGTGCCGAAAATTGCGGCGATCGCTGCGGACACCTCATCCGCACCGGCAGCCAGCACCGACGTGGTTGACGACGACGCCGCTGCGTTGGCCTGCCCGATGGCGGCCGCGATGCCGCCGAGGTCGGCCGACGCTGCCGCCAACGACTCAGGAACTGCGATCAGATATGACATATGGCCTCCCCCAGCCGAGAAGTGCAACCCGCGTCATGCCCGAACATCCGCAGGTAAATAGACCGCGGACATTACGCGGGCGCGGGCGACTTTTGTTCGGAATTGCGCGAATTCCCTAGGGGGGAGCGCTGTTAGGAGCCACCCGGGCCGCCGGCACCGCCGGGACCGCCTGCTCCGCCGGACTTGACGGCGCTACTAGGCCGGCCCGCCGCATTGCCATACCAGGCTGTGACTGCCCGTCATCGTCGGGTTGCACCACATGGTCCGCCCGGTGGCGTCTTTGGTGGTGGCGTGCAACGTCAAGCACGAGTCGCCCGGCGACAGCGGCGGCGTACCGACTGCCAGGGCGAGGTATCGAAGTCTGCTCATGTCCTGTTCCTTCAGCCGCCCAAGTCGCCCGTCGGCAACACAGCTCACGGTATCGAGCGCCTTACGGGCTGACAAAGGATTGTGCGAGAACCTGGGCAGGCCGTTAGAACACGTTCTAGTCTTTCGACCATGGGATTTCTCAAGCCCCAACTGCCAGAACTCGACATGGCCGAGTGGAGCAAGGGCACCCGCAGTGAAAAGATCCAGCCGATGGCCCGGCACTGGGCCGAAGTGGGCTTCGGTACGCCCGTAGTGCTGCATCTGTTCTATGTCGTCAAGATCCTGCTCTACGTCTTGTTCGCCTGGTTGATTGTGTTCTCTACCAAAGGGATCGACGGTTTTACCGACGTTCGGGCGTGGTACGCGGAGCCTATCGTGGTCGAGAAGGTCGTGCTGTACACGATGCTGTTCGAGGTCGTCGGGCTCGGCTGCGGTTTTGGGCCGCTGAACAACCGGTTCTTCCCGCCGCTGGGCTCGATCCTGTATTGGCTGCGGTTCGGCACCATCCGGCTACCACCGTGGCCCGACCGTGTTCCGATGACCTTTGGCACCAAACGAAAGCCGCTGGACGTCGCCTTGTACGCGCTGCTGCTGGTTTTGCTGGTGACGGCGTTGTTCACCGATGGCAGCGGCCCGATACCGGCGTTGGGGACCACGGTCGGGGTGTTGCCGACGTGGCAGATCGTGGCAATTCTGCTGGTGCTGGGCGCGGCCGGACTTCGCGACAAGGTGATCTTCCTGGCCGCCCGCGGGGAGGTCTACGGTTCGCTGACGGTGACGTTCCTCCTTCCAGGAGTGGACATGATCATCGCCGCCAAACTGGTGTTTCTGGTGATCTGGATGGGGGCGGCGACGTCCAAACTCAACAAGCACTTCCCGTTCGTGATCTCCACGATGATGTCCAACAACCCGCTGATGCGCCCCCGATGGCTCAAGCGGTTGTTCTTCGAGAAGTTCCCCGACGACCTGCGACCCGGACGGCTGTCCCGAATCGTCGCCCACATCAGCACTTTCATCGAAATGGTGGTGCCGGTGGTGCTGTTCTTCTCCCACGACGGTTGGCCGCTGAAGGTGGCCGCGATCGTCATGCTGCTGTTCCACTTCGGGATCCTTTCCGCGATCCCGATGGGCGTCCCGCTGGAGTGGAATGTTTTCATGATGTTCGGCGTGCTCTCGCTGTTCGTCGGTCATGCCCAGCTGGGTCTGACAGACCTCAAATACCCAGTGCTGGTGGGCATTCTGTTCGCCCTGCTGGTGAGCATCGTGATTGCCGGCAACCTGTTCCCGCGCAAGATCTCGTTCCTGCCGGGCATGCGATATTACGCCGGAAACTGGGACACCACGCTGTGGTGCATCAAGCCGTCGGCGAGCGAGAAGATATCGCGGGGCATTGTGGCGATCGCCAGCATGCCGCAAGCGCAGCTCGAGCGGTTCTACGGCAGTCCGGAGGCCGCGCAGATCCCGCTGTTTATGGGATATGCCTTCCGCGGCTTCAACACTCACGGCCGGGCGCTGTTCACCTTGGCGCACCGCGCAATGGCGAACCAGGACGAGGACGACTACGTCCTCACCGACGGTGAGCGGATCTGCAGTACCGCCATCGGATGGAATTTCGGTGACGGCCACATGCACAACGAGCAGTTGATCCAGGCGATGCAGCGGCGTTGCCAGTTCGCGCCAGGTGAGGTGCGGGTCGTACTGCTCGATGCCCAACCGATCCACCGTCAGACACAGCGGTATCGGCTCGTCGACGCGGCGACGGGGGAGTTCGAGCACGGGTTCGTGCGGGTGGCCGACATGGTGACCCGGCAGCCCTGGGCCGACGATGTGCCGGTCGAGGTGCTGTCGGAGTAGGGCTCGCGGCGTTAGCTGCCACCTAGCCCGCCGGAGCCGCCGGTGCCCCCGGTGCCGCCGCCACCGCCGGTCGGACCGGTGGGTCCGTCGCCGTTGTCGCCGCCGGTGACCGGTCCGCTGCCGCCGCCGGTACCGCCGCCGGCCCCGACGCCGCCATTGCCGCCGATCCCGCCGGTAGCGCCGTCGCCGCCTTTTCCACCGGTCCCGCCGGTGCCGTTGCCGCCCAGCCCGCCGTTACCGCCTGCTCCGCCGCCGGGGGCGGTGGCGTTGCCTGTCGCTGTGTCCGCGCCGCCGTCCCCGCCGTTGCCGCCCCGGCCGCCGGCGCCACCGCTACCGCTACCGCTGACACTGACGGGTCCGGCGGCATTGGCGCCGTTGCCGCCGGCACCCCCGTTACCGCCCAGCCTGACGTTGGCACTCGGCGCTTTGCTGAGGCGCATTCGAAATTCACACCTAAGGGCTTTCCGCGCGCACCTCTTTCGCCGCGGCCACCATGTGCTGCAGGGACTTGGTCACCTCATCGACATTGCGAGTCTTGAGGCCACAGTCGGGATTTACCCAAAGCCGCTCTGCCGGTACAGCTTTCAATGCAGAGCGCAAGGATTCGGCCATCTCGGCGGTGCTGGGCACCCGTGGTGAGTGGATGTCGTAGACACCCGGACCCACGCTGTTGGAGAAGCCGATCGCGTTGAGATCGTCGAGTACCTCCATATGTGACCGGGCCGCCTCGATGGAGGTGACGTCGGCGTCCAGGTCGGCGATCGCGCCGATCACCTCACCGAACTCCGAATAGCAGAGGTGGGTGTGGATCTGGGTCGAGTCGGCGACGCCGGAGGTGGCCAACCGGAAAGACCCGACGGCCCACTCCAGGTACTCGTCCTGGTCGGCGCGACGCAGCGGCAACAGCTCCCGCAACGCGGGCTCGTCGACCTGGATGATGGCGATGCCGGCGGACTGAAGATCCACCGTCTCGTCGCGGATGGCCAGGGCCACCTGGTTTGCGGTGTCGGCCAGCGGCTGGTCGTCGCGGACGAACGACCACGCCAGGATCGTCACCGGACCGGTGAGCATGCCCTTGACCGGCTTGTCGGTCAGCGACTGCGCGTAGGTGGCCCAGTCGACCGTCATCGTCTGCTGCCGGATCACATCGCCGAACAGGATTGGCGGACGCACGCAGCGGCTGCCGTAAGACTGCACCCAGCCGTTGTGGGTGGCGAAGAAGCCCTCCAGCTGCTCGGCGAAGTACTGCACCATGTCATTGCGTTCCGGCTCGCCGTGCACCAGCACGTCGATCCCGAGCTCTTCCTGCAGCTTGATGACGTCGGAGATCTCCTGCTTCATCCGCCGCTCGTACTCGGCCTGGTCGATGTCCCCGGCACGCAGCGCCGCGCGGGCGATGCGGATCGCCGAGGTCTGCGGGTAGGAGCCGATCGTCGTGGTGGGCAGCACCGGCAGGTCCAGCCGCTCCTCCTGGCTGGCCCGACGGTCCGCCGCGTCGCCGCGCTGGGTGCCGGACTCGACGATGGAGTCGATGCGCGCCCGAACCTGGTCGTTGTGCAGACGTGGGTCCTCCTTGCGGGAGGCCACCGCGGCGTTGGATGCCGCGATTTCATCGGCGACCGCCTCGCGTCCTTCGCGCAGCGCGCGGGCGAGGGTGGCCACCTCGGTGACCTTTTCGGCGCCGAACGCCAGCCAGCTACGCAGGTTGTCGTCCAGATCGGTCTCCGGCTCGAGCGAGTACGGCACGTGCATGGTGGAGCACGAGGTAGAGACCGCGACCGACGCCGCCAAACCCTGCAGGGACGCGAGTTTGCCCAGCGCCGCCTCCAGGTCGGTACGCCAGATGTTGCGTCCGTCCACGATGCCGGCCACCAGCGTCTTGCCGGCCAGTTCAGGCACGGCGGCGAGGGCAGTGTCGGCGCCGTAGACCAGGTCGACGCCGATCGCTTCGACGGGCGTGCGGGCCAGCCCCGCCAGCGAATCGCCGGGGTCGCCGAAGTACGTGGCGACGAAAATGGACGGTCGGTTCGCCGCCGCACACAACGCGGTGTAAACGGCCTCGGCCAGCGCCGGTGCGTCGGGGGAGATGTCGGTCACCAGCGCCGGCTCGTCGAACTGCACCCACTGTGCGCCGTTGTCGGCGAGCAGCGAGAGCAACTCGGAGTAGACGGGCACCAGTTCCTTGAGCCGCTCGATCGGTGCAGACGCACCGTCCACTGCCTTGCTGAGCAGCAGGAAGGTGACCGGCCCGATCACTACGGGACGCGCCGGAATGCCTTGTTCCTGCGCCTCTTTCAGCTCGGAGAGCACCTTGTCGGGGTTCAGCGAAAAGCGGGTTGCGGGTCCGACCTCGGGAACCAGGTAGTGGTAGTTGGTGTCGAACCACTTGGTCATCTCCAGCGGTGAGACGTCGTCGTTGCCGCGTGCGGCGGCGAAGTAGCGGTCGAGTTCGTCGGAGATACCGCTGACCCGGTCCGGGAGCGCGCCGACCAGCACCGCGGTGTCCAGCATCTGGTCGTAGTAGGAGAAGGTATTGATCGGGACCGAATCCAGGCCGGCGGCGGCCAGGTCCGACCACGTGTCATGGCGGAGAGTCGCGGCGACCGACTCAAGGTCGGATCGGCTTTTGCGTCCCGCCCAGTAGCCTTCGGTCGCGCGCTTGAGTTCGCGGCGCGGACCGATGCGGGGGGAGCCGGTGACGGTTGCGGAAAATGGTTGAGCGCTCACTGCTGGTCGTCCTTCAATTGACGGGTGGGTCACCGCCCGCGGACGCGCAGCCATTCCGTTCGGGGGTGCGCCAGCTTTCTGTACTCGAGCCCGCATACCACCGAAACAGCTTGGCCAAACGCCCATTCCACGAGGCGATGTGCCGCCGGACGCGGCGCGTCCGACACAGCTGGCAGGTCTTCGGACTCACAGGCGCGCACCTTCGAAGGTGCTCCTACTGGCCGTCGCTTCCCAGCCCCAAGATCGAGACCAGTGCTTCTTCATATCGAATACGGCGTTCGTTCCTGCATACCGCTGCGGGACAGTTCCGGATTCTCACCGGATTCCCTCTCACGACGCCTCGATGCGCCGCTCGATGCCGCTACCACGTGGGCAACGGCAGACCAGTTGCGTGGTCAACGCTACTCCGCGGGGTGGTCGCGGCTAAAATCCCGCCTGAGCGGGCCGCTTGCCGCGGATCGGAGTTGGAATGAAGGCGCGTGATTTCAAGCAGTCGTTCGTCAATTCGGCAGATGGCACTTCGATCGCCATCGACACCATTGGTTCCGGGCCTGGGCTGGTCGTCCTGACGCCACCGCCGCACGCGCTATCGCTGACATATCGCCGCACGCACAGGCGCACGTCCTCCCCGGGCTGGACCACAACGCGCCACTCCTGCGTCCGCAGCAGTTGGCAGCACAACTGCGCGATCTGAACCTTAATTCGTCAAGTCGCTAGCGCTTCAGCGTTAGGAACGTTGGGTCTGCCTGTTAAGGCTCCGGCACAGGTGCCAGGGCGGGGTCGTAGGGTTCAGGGTTGACCTCCGCCAAATCGCCGGATTGCGGCGCGCGCCACAGCACGGCCTTGATGGCCGCGGCAACTTCGACCAGGTTGTTGTCCAGGGGCCGGGGCAGGAGTCGTTGGGCGGCGTCGAGTCGGTGCAGCAACGTATTGCGGTGGGTGTAAAGCCGTTTGGCGGCGCGTGAGGCATTGCATTCCGCGTTGATGTACACCAACAACGTCTTGTGCAGCGTCGGGCTTGCCGACTCGAAGTCGCCGAGCGTAGCCCTGATGAATTCGTCCGCGCCCTCGGGGCTTTCGGTGAGCAAGGCGACCAACTGGATATCGGTGAAGGAGGCGATCTGCTGACGTGACCGCAGCCGGACCAGCGTGCGTTGCGCAGTCATCGCCTCGCGGTGGCTACGCCGAAACCCCTCGAATCCGGCGGTGGTATTTCCGAGCGCTATTCGTGCGTCCGGTGAATTCTTGACCACGTCGCGGAGCTGTTCGGGGTCGACGCAAACCACATCGTTGACCCACACCCAGCGGGTGGACGCGCTGGCGACGACGGTGATCGCGCGCTTGCTGTCGACGGCCTGCTGGACCGCTTCGGCGAGCTGGTCCAGGCGGGTCGCGTCGATGTCGGGTCCGTCGGACCAGATGATGGCGGCGGTGTGCGGCTGCTCGAAAACGATGCCCAGTTGCTGTTCGGCCCGCTCCACGTCGACGGCGGCCCCGTTGAGGATGAGCTCGACGAGTTTGCGGTGCCGGGCCGTCTTGTGTTGGGTCAGCTCGGCGTATTCCAGCTGCATTTGCGCGGTGATGCCGGCGACCGTGTCATCGACGAAGTCGCTGGCCGACCGGAAGGGCAACTCGAGCAGCTGTCGCAACTCATCCGGATCGGAAGTGAGTTCGAAGGCGATTTCCGTCCAGCGCCGCCAGGCGACGTTCTGCACGACGCGGTAGACCTCGAGCGCTGAAGTGTCCAATCCTCGACGCACCAGGTCCCGAGCCATCCGCATGGTCTCGACACCCAGATTGGGCGGCACCGGGGCGCCCGGGCTGCGCAGCATCGCGGATGCGAAATAGATCAAGGTTGCCCGGTTGGCCCGCGAAACAATTGTCGCCAGGCTGGGATCGTTGGAGATCGGCGCCAGAGTTTGCAGCACGCTGCGATCGAATTCGTCGAGCCACTCCCGGCTCGGATTCAGCGCGACCCACGCCGCCTTGCGAATCAACTCTTGAACCCGAGGTGAGGGTTCCGGCACTGCCACGACCCTGATCTTAGGGCTTATGTGCTGGTTGCAGCCCGCCCAATTGCTGCCGGGCACGCTCGTCTCGATGCGTTCAGCGCAGACTCGATGTCGGGCGCCGCAGGTGTTGGCCCGACTAGTCGACTCCCGCGAGTGCCTCGGCGATGGGCACATCGCCGCCGTTGAAGTTGATGGTGCGGTGGATGGTCGAGTCGGTTTGCAGCGTGGCGGCAACGACGAGTGCGACGTCCGCGCGCGACACCTGACCTTTGTCCTCGTCGACCGCGATCCGCCCCGTGGCCGGCTCCAAGGTGAGCCGGCCCGGCCCGAGCACGGTCCAGTCCAGTTCGCTGGATCGCAGATGAGCGTCTGCGGCCGCTTTGGCTTCCGCGTAGTGAAAGAAAGAGTCGCTCGCGGGCACGCCATGGTTCGGGCCGGCGCCGAAGTAGGAAACCATCACGAACCGGCGCACACCCGCCTGGGACGCCGCATCGATCACCCGGATCGCTGCGTCGCGGTCGACGGCGTAGGTGCGGGCCGGGTCGCCGCCGCCTGCTCCGGCCGAGAAGACCACCGCGTCATGCCCGGCCAAGAGATCCGCCAACGCGTCCGTGGCGAGATTCTCGATGTCGGCGGGCACCGGCTTGGCGCCGGTTTCAGCGATGTCCTGGGTGTGGTCGGGGTTGCGGAAGACTGAGGTCACCTGTTCGCCGCGGTCGGTCAGGATGCGGGACAGCTGCAACGCGATCTTGCCGTGGCCGCCGATAACGATGATGTTCGCCATTCTTCGACGCTAGCGCGGAACTCGACCGGGTGACCCACCGCACCGGACACCGGGTACCGCAACGTCGTGCGGAACATCTGTTTGGTCCGGTCCGTGGGTTATTTGCCGCGTACGGCGACACCGCGCAGGACCGTGTCGCGCGCGAGGATAAGCGACGTCCGAGTGCCCACCGCGCGCAGGATGTTCTCCGGTATCCACTGCATGCCGATTGTGCACCGGGCGAGCATGGTGGCTGACGGTGCTTCAGTCCGGATCTCCGTCGACCGAATGCCCTCGGAGAGCAAGGATTTCATCTGACGCAGCCGCGTCGTATACGACCAGCCCGGGTTCACCGTGTCCCGGGGAGGTGATTGGCGCATCCAGGCGAGCTGAATCCGGAACTCGTCGGAAAATTGGTCCAATGCATTGACATTGACCCAACTCAGCGCGTCCAGCTTCTCGATCGGTGTTGCGTCCGAACGCAGTACGTCGATCCATCCCGCTTCGACCTTCTGGCCGAACGAACGCATGATCGACGCCAGCAGTTCGTCTTTGGAGCCGATCACCCGATAGACCGTTCCGGTGCCCAAGCCGGCCGCCGACGCGATGTCTCTGATTGTGGTGACTTCATATCCCTTGCGGCCGAACTCTGTTCGAGCCACCGCCCGCAGGTGTGCCGCTTTGTCGCTGGGGTCTGCTTCGCTGTCGTCGGCCCAGCTTTCGATCACCTTGGCGGCCGCCGCGAATGCCTTCGACCGGTCCAGCGCCCTGTCTGCGGGTGGCCGGGAAGCCAAGCCCTGCAGAATTATTCGGCACAACAGCCCGGCTACCTGATCTGCGGAGGAGTTGTGCCGCATGACGTCCAGGCCCACCTGCAGCATGGTCTGGCAGATCCGGTCGGCCAGCGTGGGCAGGTCACCGTCGGCCTTGATGTAGCCGCTCCACCGGGCCGCGCGCAGCGTTTGCAGCATCGCTTCCTGTATTGCGTTGGGCCGCTGCTGCGTCAGCTTCATCAGCTCGGGATCCGCTGAGGGGCCCTCGAAGAACGACATCTGCAGTGCCGCACGGTGTCGCACAGCACAATTGGCGATCGCCTGGCCCAACTCGATGATCTGATCGGCCGGGGGCCGCGAGTCCGGGGCGTCCAAACGGGCTTGGGCGCTGAGCCCGACGCGGTTCAGGTCGGCCTGATAGCGGCGGATGAGCTCGACCAGGATCGCTTCTTTGGATTCGAAGTGGTGGTACAAGCTACCCGGCAGGATGCCTGCCGCTTCGGCGATCTCCTGCAGTGAGGTACGCAACCCTGACGATGCGATGAGTGATGCCGCCGTTTCGAGGATCTCGGTTCGGCGTGTCCCGGATTCGGTAGTGCTGTCCGTCATGGTTCGACGGCCGCTGGTCCGGAGGATCGCGGTGTCGGCACCATGGGAAGATTCGCCCTCCTGATGAACCAAATCTTTGTCAGAGATTATCAGACTGATCGCGGCAAAAGCGCTGCGTACGGAGCCGGGATGGGCGCAGCGGGTCGCGACTGTCCCGGTTAGTCGGGTCCCCCGCGCCAGCCGTTCAAGGCGACCACCTCGTCGACGGGCAGCCGGCGGGCCGGCCGGAAGGTGTGCCCCGCACGCAACCGCCCGACGGGCAGTAGACAGCCCTGCACATAGTCCGGCGGGATTCCCAGCAGTTCCCCGACGGCGGTCTCGTGGTGCAGGTGCAAGGTGGTGATGCAGGTGCCGTAGCCGCGAGTGTGCAGCGCGAGTTGAAAGTTCCACACCGCGGGGAAGATCGACCCGTACAACGTGGCCAGATGAAAGGACTCGTCTCCTTCGATGCGCGGCAGGTACGGCCGATAGCAGGGAATGACGAGCACCGGGACCGATGCCATGTTCTCGACCAGCCACTCCGTCGACGACATCAGCCTGGTCTCCGGCGTGCCGGCCGGCATCAGCTCAGCCAGAAGCTGTCCGCCGACCCTGAGCAGATACGCCTCGCGGTACAGCCGCGCAACCTCGTTCCGCAATTCGGGATCGGTGATCAACAGCCAGCGCCAGGTCTGTTGATTCGAGCCGTTGGCCGCCTGCAACCCGATCCCCAGGCATTCGCGAATGTCGGCGAGATCGACGGGCGCATCGAGGTCCAGCGACTTGCGCGCCGAGCGGGTGGCGTTGAGCAGGTACGAGATGCCCGGATCGACTGAGGTCATTGCTGTCCCCTCTTGACAAGGCACGCACCGACTTCGGTGAGATATCGGTCCGGTCCATCCAGAAACGCGCTCCAGCTCAGCAGCCGTTTGAAATAGAGGTGCGCATCGTGTTCCCAGGTGAAACCAATGCCGCCGAAAACTTGTATCGCGGTGTCGCCGACGCCGGCCAACCGGCCGCTGAAAGCCTTGGCGCGGACTGCAGCGAGATGGCGCTCGGCGGCGTCTGCGTGGTCAGCCGCCCACAACGCATGGATCACCCCGCTGCGCGCCAACTCAACTGTCTCGTACATGTCGACACACAGGTGCTGGATCGCCTGAAACGATCCGATCGCATGGCCGAATTGCTCTCGCGTCTTTGCATATTCGACGGCCATGTCCAGCAGGGAGCGCGCCGCTCCCAGCGCGTCGGCCGCCATCGCAATGAGCACGTCATCGGTTGCCGCCTGGATGGATTCCGGTGTCGCCGCCCCGAGTCGTTGCGCCGCCACGCCGTCTAATTCGACCCGAAACTGCTTGCGGGTCTTGTCGATACCGCGTTCACCGGTCACCAAGATGCCGGCGGCATCGGTCTTGACCGCGAACAGTCCGGTGCCGTCGCGATCTTGTGCCGACACGAGTAGCAGGTCTGCGGCGGCGGCGTCGGGAATAAGGCCGATCTCGCCGGTCAGGGCTATGGCGCCATCGGTGCTTTCGACCGCTGTCACGCTGCCGGTATCGGCCAGAGCAAGGGTGACGATGGCTCGGCCGTCGGCGATCTCGGTGAGGATCTCGGCTGCCGCTTCGCTGCCCAGTCGGGTCAGGATGCGTACCGCGCCGACCGCGGTGGACAACCACGGCCCAGGATGCAACGCGGCGCCGGCTTCTTCGGCCACAATGCCGGCCTCGACCATCGTCAAGCCTGCGCCGCCGTATTCCTCCGGTACCAGCAGGCCGGTCGCGCCGAGGTCGGCGAGGCCGCGCCAGACCGCGTCGGTGGTTCCAGTGGGTTCGTCGAGCAGTGGACGCACATGTCCCGAAATCGGTGCTCGCTCAGCAAGATAGCGCCGTACCGTGTCACGGAGTGCGACTTGCTCTGCAGTCAGTTCGAGATTCATTTGCGCGGCAGCCCCAGTACCCGTTGGGCGGTGATGTTCTTGTTGATCTGGGTGGTGCCGCCCGCGATGGTCAGCGACCGCGAGGTCAGGCGGTAGTCCACCCATTGGCTCTTGCCCATCGCGGTGCCCAGCACGTCGAAGGCCAAGGCGGCCAGATCCTGCCCGATCTCACCCCACACGGTCTTCGCCAGGCTCGCCGAACCGAAGGCATCACCACCATGCAGCGACGCCGAGATGGATCGCTGACAGAGCACTTCGAGATACTTGATGCGGACCGCGATCTCGCCGAGTCGCCGCAAAGTCACGGGGTCATCAGCCGCACCGGCAGCGACGAGGTCTGACACCAGTTCGTCCAGTCGCACGTGCATCTCCGCGTATAGCCTTGCGGCCCCGGCCCGCTCGTGGCTCAGTGTGGTGGTGGCCACCTGCCAACCCGCGTTCAGCGGCCCGAGTAATGCGTCGGCCGGGACCCGTACGTCGTGAAAGTAGACCTCGGCGAAGTCGGTGTCGCCGTTGAGCGTGACCAGAGGGCGGACCTCGATGCCAGGCAGCGACATGTCAACGATCAGGCACGAGATCCCCTTGTGCTTGGGAGCCTCGGGATCGGTGCGCACGTAGAGCTGGCACCAGTCGGCCCGGTGTCCCAGCGATGTCCAGATCTTCTGGCCGTTGACGACGAAGTCCCCACCTTCTGGGCCGTCGCGTGTCGCTCGGGTGCGCAGTGCAGCGAGGTCGGATCCCGCTTCGGGCTCGGACATCCCCTGGCACCAGATGTCGTCGGCACGCATCATCCGTGGCAGCAGCGTCTTCTTCTGGGCTTCGGTGCCGTATTGCATGAGGGCGGGAGCAATGTTGTTCAGCCCAATGACGTTGAGCGGCATCGGCACTCGCGCGCGTGTGGTCTCCTCGGTGTAAACCAGTTGCTCCAGCACCGTCGCCCCACGACCGCCGTACTCCTCGGGCCAGGAGACTGCCGCCCAACCGGCATCGGCCATCGTGCGATTCCAGGCGCGCAGCATTTCGAACGTGGCGTCGTCGCGTCCGGACGGGCGGCGCGCGGCGATCAGCTCGTCGGTCAGATTGGCGGACAGCCATTCGCGTAGCTCGGTACGGAATCGCTCCGCCTCTGGGGGGTATGAGAAGTCCACTTTTCGTGACTTTACCTGGGCTCATCGGGGACGGGTTCGAGCCTGCTGCCTTCTGGCGGCGGGAATTCGATGGGGGCGCCCCCTGGCATCGGGCTGACACCGCGCCGCGCACACACTTCCAGCACCTCATCGACGATCGTCGCCGGCACGATGAATCTGTCGGTCGAGGACATCTGCTCGAGGTGGGCTTCGATATCTTCTGCCGTCGGCCGGCTGTCGACGTCAGCCAACCAGCCCTCGGTCAATCCGACGAATATCCGCGCGTAGCGTCCGGCGGCGGCCGAATAGTTGCGGTGGGTGAACGTGCAGGCACTGCTTGCGAGGAAGCTGACCAGCGGCACCACGAGTTCGGGCCGGATGGCCTGCATGAAGCCGGATTCGGCGAGGAACTTCTCGTCACCGACGGTCTCGGTGACCATCCGCGAAAAGCCGTTAGGCATAACGGAATTGGCAAGAATTCCGTGCGCCTCACCCTCGATCGCAATCACGTTCGTCAACCCCACCAGGCCGGCCTTCGCCGCAGCGTAGTGCGCCTCCATCGGCTGACCGAAGATCCCCGCGGACGACGAGATGAACACGAATCGTCCGCCCCCGTTGTTCTTCATCACCCGGTACGCAGGCTGGGACAGATAGAAGCCGCCGTCGAGGTGTACGCGCAACATGCGCGTCCACTCGTCCTGCGAGAGATCTTCGAACGCCACACTGCCGAAGATCCCCGCGTTGCTGACGACCGCGTCGACTCGCCCGAATGTCTGCACGGCGGTGTCGATAATGGCCTGGCCGCCTTCGGGGCTGTCGACCGAGTCGTACGAGGCGATCGCGGTGCCCCCGGCCGTCTTGATCTCCTCGACCACTTCGTCGGCGACGCTGGAATCGCTGCCCGCGCCGCGCATGGAGCCGCCGATGTCGTTGACGACGACGGCAGCGCCGCGACGCGCCAGATCGAGGGCGTACAGCCTGCCGAGTCCGCGTCCCGCGCCGGTGACGACGGCGACCCGGTCGGTGAAATCAATCATGTTCTGCTCCTGAGGCGACCGTGCGTGACGCGGCAAGAGGCCGATCGTAGGAGGGGTCCGTCGTACCGTGCTGCGCGGTTCGAGATCCCGGGACCATCGCGATGGCTTGGTCGGTGAGCAGCGACTCTGATTCGTTGATGAACTCCACCAGGCAGACGCGATCGGTGATCGCCCAGCGTCCGTCCCGCCGTTCCAGGCGATCGATATAGCGGCCACCCGAGGTGGTCATGTGGTTTGCCGGTTCGCGGTCGGTCCCGACGAACAGGTAGTACGTCTCGGCGTGGGCTTCGTCTCCGTTGATGTCCACCCTGTGGTTGAGCAAGTAGTGCTGGTATCGGGTCTGCGTGCTGTGATACGCGAGTGCCCAGTCGATGAAATCGTCTACCACGCCGACGAACCCGACATGGTCGTCGACCGCGCCGTCGTGGTACGCCGATCGCAGCAGCGCGCGATCCTGTCGGTCAATTCCGCGCGCGTACCGCTGCATGCAATCGTAGATCTCCGCACGGTCGGTCAGCCGCCTGATTTGGTCTCGTAGCCCGCCGTCCACCGTCATATGTGTTGTCCTGATGCCTATTTCGACGATCCGCCGCTGCCCGCCGCCAAGCGTCGCGACCGTCGCATTGACTTGCGATGGATTCGAACTCTACGGTGGAACAGATATTTGGTCAATCGAGTTCAAGATGGTCGCCGATACTTGCGGAGGTCGACGGTGGCGGATGACGCTCCCGGCGAGCTGTTCCAGGCATTCGGCATGTTCGCTTCGGCACTCGCGGGTCGGCCCGTGGCGGTTGCCCCGTTGTCGACCGGGGAACTGCCCTGGACCGACGGTCAAACCATCTACGTGGACGGGGACGGAGCAAGGCTGGAAGCGCTGCGAGCCCTGGCGGTACAGGCGTCCTTGATTGCGGCCGGCAGCCTCGAGCCGGATGCCGTGCGCGACTTGGTGCGCCAGCGCCGGCTCGCCAGGCGCTATCTGGCGATTGAGGGTCACCGCGCCCTGGTCAGTAACGCCGAGTTGCTGCCGCCGGTGCTGGCGGAGCTGGGTGACCGCGACATCGCGAGCCACAGCGACTCGCCTGCCTGCTCGCTGAAGATCGCGGCCGGGAAAGTGCCGATCGACGACCCGGCGCCGGTCTTCGGGGTGATCCGGGCGGCAAAGGTGTTGGCGGTCGGCGCCAAAGCCGAAAAGCAGGACCAGGCGGCTCCGCAACACGTGCCGCGCACACCGGGCCAGCAAGAACTCGAGGACCTCGACGACGGCGAGGCCGACGACTCCGACGACCCGGACCTGTTCACCAGTCCGGTCGGCGGCGGCGGTTTCATCGGCAAGTGGTTCAAGAAGTTCCTGTCATCAGCGCGTAAGACCGGCAGCGGCGGCGGACCACCCGGTGCGGACAGCCCCACGCACCGCACCAATTCGGCGAATCGGGGGCGGCACGCGGTGTCGTCCCTGGCTTCGGCCTCCGGGGCTGACGTCGATGACGGTGACGTACGCGGGGACGGCCTGCGGTACCCGGAATGGGACGTGACGCGTAAGCGCTATCGGCCGGACTGGTGCACGGTGCGGGAGGTGGAGCCCAGGATCAAGGGCACCGCGACCCAAGCCATCGACGATGCGATCGGCGTGCGCCGCCCGCTGTCGCGGCTGGGCATGGGCCTGCACCGCCGCCACCGCCAACCGCAGGGCGACGACATCGACATCGACGCGGCGGTGGAAGCCCGCGTCGAGATTCGGGCCGGGTCGGTGCCCGACGAGGCGGTGTACCTGGACAGCCTGCGGCGCCGACGTGATCTGTCCGTGTTACTTCTTCTCGATGTGTCCGGGTCGGCCGCGGAGCCCGGAACACGTGGGCGGACGGTTCATGAGCAGCAACGCGCGGCCGTCGCCAATCTCGCTGTCGCGCTGCATGATCTGGGTGACCGGGT
This sequence comes from Mycobacterium sp. IDUB_37, assembly GCF_055419245.1. NCBI lineage: Bacteria > Bacillati > Actinomycetota > Actinomycetes > Mycobacteriales > Mycobacteriaceae > Mycobacterium > Mycobacterium sp. IDUB_37. The sequence goes on from NZ_JBVAXG010000002.1 coordinate 789,196, forward strand.
GGCCCTCTTCGCGTACTACTCCCAGGGCAGGGGAGCGGTGAGTATGGTCCCCGTCAAACGCTTCGACGACCACCTCGACTCCCGGGTCCTCAGGCGGCTCAACAGCCTGGAGCCCGGTGCCTACTCCCGCCTCGGCGCGGCGATCCGGCACGGCGCCGCCGTGCTGGAGGTGCGCGGCGGCACCTCGCGGCGCCTGCTGGTGGTGCTGTCCGACGGTCTGGCCTACGACCACGGCTATGAGCGGGACTACGGCGCGGCGGACGCGCGGCGCGCTCTGACCGAGGCCCGCCGTCGAGGTACCGGGTGCGTGTGCCTGACCATCGGCGCCGGCACCGATGTGCCGTCGTTACGGCGGGTGTTCGGCAATACCGCACACGCGATCATTGCCCGTCCCGAGCAGCTCGCGGGCGTGGTGGGACCGCTTTTTCGGTCCGCGCTGCGCTCGGCAGAGGTCCGCCGGAAGGTGTCCTGACGCCATGCCGCAGACCGCGACTCGACGTTTGTCTTCGCAAAACCGCTCGTCAGCGCGCTTGAAACAAACATCTGTTCCGGTTAGGCTGCGGTGAACAGAAGGGAAGTTATGGCCAACGAGCCCGGGCTGGTCCACCGGAACGGCGCTGCCGCCGATACGGGCGGAAGGGAATCGTTGCGGCCCTACTACCAAGCGGTCGGCAGCGAAGAGACCGTCTTCCGGGCGGCCTATCGGCAGGGTCTGGCGCTCGTGCTCAAAGGACCGACGGGTTGTGGCAAGACCCGCTTCGTCGAGGCCATGGCCCACGATCTCGGCCGGCCGCTGATCACCGTCGCCTGCCATGACGACCTCACCACCGCTGACCTGGTCGGCCGCTACCTGCTGCGGGGCGACGAGACGGTGTGGGTGGACGGACCGTTGACCCGAGCCGTCCGCGAGGGCGCGATCTGCTACCTGGACGAGGTGGTCGAGGCCCGGCAAGACACGACCGTGGTGCTGCACCCGCTCGCCGACCACCGGCGACAACTACCCATCGAGCGTCTCGGCATCACGCTGGATGCGGCACCTGGATTCGGACTGGTGGTGTCCTACAACCCCGGCTACCAGAGCGTGCTCAAGGACCTCAAGGATTCGACGCGGCAGCGCATGGTCGCCATCGAATTCGGTTTTCCCGCAGCCGAAGTCGAAAGAGGGATCGTCAAGCACGAAGCCGGTGTGGACGACGACACCGCGGCTGAATTGGTGCGGCTCGGCCAGGCCATCCGACGGTTGGAGACCGGCGGACTGCGCGAGGTCGCGTCCACCAGGGTTCTGATCGCGGCCGGCAGGTTGATCGCGGAGGGACTCACCAGGTCGGAGGCGGCGCGGGCCGCGATCGCCGGACCGCTCACCGACGACGCGGCGGTCGGGCGGGCGCTCAACGAGATGATCGAGTTGTATCTGGGCGATGGCGATCGCAAGCGCGCACCGTCGGCGAGCAGCAGGGCGGACTTGCGATGATTGACGGTCCAAAAACGTCGAGGTTAGATTCGGAACAAATATTCGGTCGGGCACGCTACGGAGTGCGCTCGACACCCGGGAGGTCAGATGTCCTACGAAAGCACCGCAGAACCGATCAGGGTCGGCTACCTGATGGACTTCAAACTTCCGCCGGGCTTTCCCGAGGACCTGTTCGCCTCGTTCACCCAGACTTTCGACCTCATCTTCGAAGAGGCCGTCGCGCAGGGCCTGATGGACCGTCCGGTGCAGATGATCTATCGCGAGGTGGAGGGTCTGCCCAAGGGTTCGGTCAAGGCGGTGATCGACGCGTACGGCGAACTGGTCGACGAGGGCTGCCTGGTGGTCTTCGGTCCGAACATCACCGACAACTGCGTGCCGTTGCGCGAAGCGATCGAGGACCGATTCAAGGTTCCAGCCATCAGCGTGACCGGCACCGACGACTGGCTAGGGGAGTGGACGTTCGCATTCCCCCAGGGATCCATGACCGATGAACCGATCTTCCTGGCCGACCTCATCGCCAAGAAGGGACTCGCGGAGATCGGAGTCTTGGTGGAAAAAAGCCTCATCGGTGAGAGCTACCTGAAGAACTTGCGAAGCGCGTGCCGGCGCAAGGGCATTCGGATCGTGGCCGAAGTTGCGATCGCCCAGACGGCGCAGGACATCAACTCCGCGGTGCACAGTCTCCATGAGGCCAAAGCCGAGGCGATCGTGCACCTGGGATTCGGGTTCGGGATCGTCTTCATCAACCCGGCGCTCGAGGCCCTCGGCTGGGACCCGCCCCGTTTCACTACCACCGCCTGGCAGAACGCTTGGGTCAACCCGATCATGTGGAACGCATTCATGGGCTGGACCGGTGTCGACCAGTACGACGAAGCGAACAAGATCGGGCAGGACTTCCTGGACGCTTACGCGGAGAAGTACGACGGCAGTCGCCCCGAGTTCTGCGTGACGGTGGTGAACCGTGATGTCGCCGCCACCCTGGTCCGGGCGTTCGGCGACGCGCATCCGCTCAGTCCGCGCGGCGTCAAGGAGGCCCTGGAGCGGGTCAAGATGATGCCCGCCGCATCGGGCGCGCCCGGCACTCGGGTGTCCTTCGGCAAATGGACCCGTCGGGCGTGGATGGGGGCCGGCTACCTGGTGGCCCGCACACTCGACGCCGACGGCATCAACTCGCACTTGGTCGATCGCTTCGGAGAGGAAGGCTGAACGTGGCAACCAAAGAATCCACTTCGCCTGCCGCGGCAAAGAAAACCCATGGGTCAGGCGAAAAGCGCCGCTGGGGCCCTTGGGTAGCCGGCACCGCGCTGGCGGCGTTCGCGCTGATGTTCATCGCCGTCTGCCGCACCGACCTCGATCCACGGGTCGCCAACCCGAACGTGCAGGGCAGGCCACGTCCGGTCCCGTTCACGTTCGGCCTGGACTACATCACCTTCTTGGATTCTGCGACCGCCTTCACGTTGGTGGTACTGCTCGTGGTGTTCATCAGGGGTTGGCGGCGCAATCCGGGCAGTCCGGCGATGTTGATGTTCCTGTGCACCACGCTGATCGTGTGGCAGGACCCGATCATGAACTGGGCGCCGTTCGCGGTCTACAACCCTGATCTCATCCACTGGCCGGAGTCGTGGCCGCTGGTTTCGTTGTCACCGTCGGTCGAACCGTTCGTGGTCTTCGGCTACGTGATGTTCTACTTCGGCCCCTACTTCCCGGCCGTCTGGTTGTTGCGCAAATGGCAGGCCAAAAAGGGGCCCGAGCATTTCGTGTCCAGGCATCCGCTGGTCACCCTCGGTCTGATCACCTGTGTGTTCGGCTTTGTGATGGACGCGTTCCTGGAGAACACGTTGATCCACTGGGGGATGTACATCTACTCGCAGGTGATTCCCTGGGGCTCAATATTCACCGGCACCACTTTCCAGTTCCCGCTGATCTGGGAGTCGTTCTCGGTGACCTTCGTGATGGTTCCCGCCGCGATCCTGTGCTACCGCGACGACACCGGGAAGTCGGTGGCGGAGAAGATGGCCGCGAAAGCAAAGATCTTCCCGAGTCGGCCCGTGCTGGGCACGTTCCTGGTGATGTTCGCCATCATCAACGTGTCGTACTTCGCTTACGGGACCTGGTTCTGGGCGATCAAGGTCAGCCATGCCGCCACCTCGGTGGCCTGCCCGTGGCCCTACCCGGAAGCCAAAGTGTATGACCCGCAGGGGTTCTACGAGAAGGCCGGCGCACCGGGGCCGTACTCGGTCGGCATCTGGTCGACCTGGGCGAGCGGTGAGCCGAACGGGCGGCCACACGTTGACCCGCCACCGCCCGGCCAAGGCGCCTGTGCGAGTAAGAATGGCTGAGCCGCGCACGGTCGTCATCACCGGCGCGTCCCGTGGGCTCGGTTTCGCATCGACCGTGCGACTGTATCGCGAGGGGTGGCGCGTGGTCGCGGCCATGCGGACACCTGAACACGGTATGCCGTTGCTAAGGAACGCAACTGGGGCAGTTGATGACGACGACCGGTTGATCGGGGTTCAACTCGACCTCGCCGATGCCGCGTCCATCTCGGCCGCGGCGAAGGTGATCGAGGAAGCCGTCGGCGCCCCCTATGCGCTGGTACACAATGCGGGTATCTCCGCCGCCGGGATGGTGGAGGAGACGGATATGGCGTTGTGGCAGAAGATGTTCACCACCCACGTCATGGGCCCTGTTGCCCTTACCCAGGCACTGCTGCCGTCGATGCGGGCGGCGGGGGAGGGGCGCATCTTGCTGGTTGCAAGCACGGCCGGAGTGCGCGGCCAGCCTGCCACCGCACCGTACTCAGCGTCCAAAGGTGCCATGGAACGGTGGGGCGAGTCCTTGGCGTGCGAGATCGCGCCTTTCGGTCTCGGCGTCACTGTCCTGGTGACGGGCACTTATGACACCGACATCATCACCGACGCCGGAACCATCGACGACCGCAAGTTCGACGGCCCCTATGCCCGGTTGCACAACACCATGAACACCCGCGGACGGTTCGCGATGAAAATGGCGAGGCCACCGGAGCGGTTCACCGACGGCCTGCTCAAGGCGCTGGCAGACCAGAAGCCGTTTCGCCGTCGCGGAGTGGGCCCGGACGCGTCAATGCTTTTGGTGGCCAACCGGATTCTTCCGGCGGCGGGCGTGCACCACATGTCCCGAGTCGTACTGGGCATACCGAGGCAGGGTTCGATGCGCGACGGCGCGTGGCCACTGACGTCCAGCCAGAAAGCGATGGTTTTTGTCGCACGCGTTCTTCCGCAGCCGGTGCTGCAGCGCTTGGCGGCACTCGCGGCACGACGCCGCAACGGGGAGTAAAGGGGACTAACTATGGAACAACTTTTCGACGATCTGGAAGATTTCGGCGCCTTCGACGATGCCATCTCCGGAGACGTACGTGACCCGTACACCGAGTTGGCTCGGTTGCGGCGCGAGGAACCTGTTCAGCGGCTTGACATTTCGGGAGCGCTTCCACACGAGGAATCGCTGCCGATGTTCATCGTTTACCGCCACGAGGACATTCAGCAGATGCTGCGCGACAACGAAACCTTTTCCTCCGCGGCAGTCATCGCGGCGTTCGGTCCGGTGCTGGGTGAACGCGTGATGCTCGGAATGGATGAGCCGATCCACGGCCGGCTGCGGTCATTGGTGTCAAAGGCGTTTTCGCAGAAGTCATTAGCGCGCTGGCAGGACGAGTTGGTCGGTCGGGTGGCGAACAGTCTGATTGACAACTTCGCCGCCAACGGCAAAGCGGATCTGGTGAAGGAGTTCACCTTCGACTATCCGAGCCAGATCATCGCGGGCCTGCTGGGTCTCCCGGAGCAGGACTACCCACAATTCCAGCGCTGGTCGATCTCGTTGCTGAGCTGGCTGATGAACCCCGAGCGTGGCCTCGCCGCAGCGGCGGCGCTGTGTGAGTATTTCGCGCCGATCCTCGAGGCTCGCCGCGCCGACCCGAAAGACGATCTGATCAGTGCGCTCGGTGCGGCCGAGATCGACGGCGAGAAGCTTGCCGACGAGGAGATCTTCTCGTTCCTGAGGCTGCTGCTGCCGGCCGGCGTCGAGACGACGTATCGCTCGCTGGGCAGCCTGCTGCTCGCATTGCTGAAGGATCCGGAGCAGTTGGAGGCGATCCGCGCGGATCGGTCGCTGTTGCCACAGGCCATCGAGGAAGGCGTGCGGTGGGAGTCGCCGTTGCTGACCATCACCCGGGTGACCACCCGGGATACCGAACTCGGCGGGGTGGCAATCCCGGCCGGCGCCACGGTGATGCCGATGTTGGGTTCGGCAAACCGGCAGGAAGATCGATATCCCGATCCGGACACGTTCAACATCCACCGGCAGGCCAGGTCAAACCTCGGGTGGGGGCACGGTGTGCACGTCTGCCTCGGCATGCACCTGGCGCGACTGGAAATGCGCACCGCCATCAACCTGCTGCTGGACCGGCTGCCGAACCTGCGACTGGATCCCGACGGCGACGACCCGCACGTACGCGGGCAGGTTTTCCGCTCGCCGACGTCTGTTCCGGTGCTGTTCGACCCCCAGTAACGGGGTGCTTTGAAGTTGCAACTTGCCAATCGGCTAGTTTCCAGTAAGGCTCACTATAGGGCGGCCCGCCCGCCGACCATTTTTTGTGTCCCGGCGCTTCAACCAGCGCCTCGTCGAAAGAGAGCTGAACAAATATGACAAATACTGTAAAGGTCCAGTTCGAGTCGAAGATGATGATCGACGGTAAACTCGTCGATGGACAGGCCGGCACCTTCACCAATATCAACCCGGCGACCGAGGAGTCGCTCGGCGAGGTCGCCGACGCGTCGAAGGCGGACATGCACCGGGCCATCGACGCCGCCCGGCGGGCCTTCGACGAGACGGACTGGTCGACCAACAAGGAGTTGCGCAAGCGTTGTCTGCTGCAGCTGCACGACGCGATCGAGTCTGAGAAGGAAGAGCTGCGCGAGGAGCTCATCCTCGAAGTCGGCTCTCCACGTGCCATCACGTTCGGCCCGCAGTTGGACGCTCCCTTGGCGGATGGCCTGAAGTATCCGGCCCGGCTGATCGACGAGTACGCGTGGGAAACCGACCTCGGTGACCGGGTGATCAGTCTGACCGGTGCGAACACCAGCATCAAGGTCTGGCGGGAGCCGGTGGGCGTCGTCGGCGCCATCGTGCCGTGGAACTTCCCGTTCGAAGTAACCATCAACAAGCTCGGCCAGGCACTGGGCACCGGCAACACCATCGTGCTCAAGCCGGCGCCCAATACGCCGTTCAACGCCACCCGGCTCGGCCGGCTGATCGCCGAAAAGACCGACATCCCGGCCGGCGTGGTCAATGTGGTCACCGCATCGGATCACTTTGTCGGAGAAGAGCTCACACTGTCGCCGAAGGTCGACCTGATCTCGTTCACCGGTTCTACGGTGGTCGGCAAACGGATCATGGAAAAGGGCGCCGCGACCATGAAGCGGCTGTTCCTCGAACTCGGCGGCAAGTCGGCCACCATCGTTCTGGAAGATGCCGACTTCGGGTTGGCCTGCGCGATCGGCATCGCCCCGTGCATGCACGCCGGTCAGGGGTGCGCGAACCCGACCCGGATGTTGCTGCCCCGGTCGCGTTACGAGGAGGGTGTGGCGATCCTCAAGAGCATCTACGACAACGTCACCTGTGGCGACCCGCAGGATCCCGGAACGCTCTGCGGCCCAGTGATTTCGAAGCGACAGTTCGACCGCGTCTCCGACTACATCAAGAAGGGCGTCGAGGAAGGTGCCACCGCGCTGGTCGGCGGACCCGGTGCCGAGACCGGCTTCGACAAGGGATACTTCATCCGCCCAACGCTTTTCACCAACGTCGACAACAAGATGACCATCGCCCAAGAAGAAATATTCGGTCCGGTGCTGTCGGTCATCCCGTTCGACGACGAGGAAGACGCGATCCGGATCGCCAACGACAGCGTCTACGGGTTAGCCGGCAATGTGATGTCGGGTTCGCTGGAGCGTTCCCTGGCGGTCGCCCGCCGAATCAAGGCCGGGTTCATGGGAGTCAACGGTGGCGCTCCCTACGCCGCCGACGCACCGTTCGGTGGATACAAAGACAGCGGGGTGGGCCGTCAGAACGGCATCGCCGGCTTCGACCAGTACACCGAGGTCAAGACGGTGGGTTACCCCGCCGGCTGACACGCCGGCCGTGACTACCTACGTCCTGGTGCACGGCGGCGGCCACGGCGGCTGGTGCTATCAAGCCGTCGCACGACTGCTGCGGGCCGGTGGGCACGAGGTCTACGCCCCGTCCCTGACCGGACTGGGCGAACGGGCGCACCTCTTTCGCTGCGATGTCGATCTCGACTGCCACATCACCGACATCGTCAACCTGTTGCATTTCGAGGATCTGCGTGACGTAGTCCTGGTTGGACACAGTTACGGCGGCATGGTGATCACCGGCGCCGCCGACCGGGCCGCCGACCGCGTCGGTCACCTCGTTTATCTGGACGCCGCCACGCCGGTCAACGGCCAGGCACTCGTCGAGGTGGCTCCCGCGATGCTGGCGGTGGCCCGCGCCGAGGGCCGCATGGTCGACGGTGTCGAAATGTGTTTGTACCCAACCGATGCCATGCTCGCGTACTACGGTGTCCGCGATCGGTAGCAGGTCGAGTGGATGAAGGCGCGTTTGACGCCGCATCCGTGGAAGTGTTTCGAGCAACCGTTGCGGTTGACCAACGAGGTCGCGCTGGAATCGATCCCGCAATCGCACCTGTGCACCACGCTGTACATGCGATGGCGCGATGTAGATAGCCTGCGGCAGAAGGCAAACGGCAGGCTCTGGGACCTGGACACCGGCCACGACATGATGATCACCGAGCCCGGTTGGGTCGCCGAGAAGCTCATGGCGTTGGCCGCTAATCGGGTTCGTCATCATCTTCGAGTGCCAGCAGTTTCTCCGGATGGTGGTACGTGTTGATGCGTGGTTGTCCGTGATCGAGGTGGGCTGGGGGTAGCCATTCGGTTTCGCCGCGAGCGTTGGTGCGGGTGGTCCAGCCGTTTTCGGCGAGTCTGTTGTGGATTCCGCAGGCCAGGGTGAGGTCGTTGATGTCGGTGGTGTGGGTATTCGTCCAGCCGGTGACGTGGTGGACTTGACTGTGGTAGGCAGGGGCGTCGCAGCCCGGCATGGAGCAGCCAAGGTCCTTGGCGTAGAGCATGATTCGTTGCGCCGGTGAGGCGAACCGTTTGCTGTGGTAGAGCGCCAGCGGCTTGCATCCATCGAACAGTGCCAGGTAGTGATGAGCGTGGCCGGCCCAGCGGATCACATCCGACATCGGCATCACGGTGCCGCCGCCGGTGATGGCTCTGCCGGTGGCGGCCTCGAGTTCTTTGAGGGTGGTGGTGACGACGATCGTCACCGGCAGGCCGTTGTGTTGGCCCAGCGTCTCGGAGTCGAGCAGCCCCACCAGGCCGGTCAGTAGTCCGTCGTGTTGACGTTGGGCTTGGCTGCGAGTGTCACCGCGTTCAGGGGTGTCGCCGTGCGGGTTGGCGGTGCCGGGGGTGGCGAGTTTGGCCCAGATGGCCTCGATGGTGGCGCGCAACTCCGGGGTGATTAGTCCGCTGATGCGGCTCATGCCGTCGAATTCCTGCTTGCCCAATACGATGCCGCGTTTGCGGGCGCGGTCTTCGTCGCTGTAGTCGCCGTCGGGGTGGAGCAGGTTCATGATCTGGTGGGCGTATTTGGCGACCTGTTCGGGCCGGTAGTCGCGGGCTTTGCCGGCCAGGTCGGCTTCGGCGGCTTCGCGGGTGCCCAGGTCGATGTGGGCGGGCAGGTGGGCGAAGAAGCTGCGGATTACGCGGATATGGCTGTCGCCGATCAGGCCGGCGGCTTGGGCAGCGGCGGTCGCGGTCAGCAGCGGTGCGAGGGTCTCCCCGGTCAACGCGCGCCGTGGGCCGAGGTCTGCGGCATCGGCGACGCGACTGCAGGCTTCGGCTTTGGTGATCCGCAGCCGCTCGGCCAGCGCGGCGGGCAGTGTGCCGCCGAGTTCTTCGTTGGTGGCCTGGGAGCCGAGTTGATTGATCACCGCGTGCCGGACCGCCCGCGATCGCCGCTCGTCGCGTTCCATCCGATCGAGGACCCGCAGCAGTTCCGGGGTGGTCAGCGACTCGAAAGACAATTCACACTGACGATCGCGCGCCGCGTCGCACGCGGCGAAGACCTCGACGATCTCCTCACGCGTGCTGCACGACATACCCGAATTCTACGAAAGGCCACCGACAAGTTAATTTCTGACAACTACGTAAATATAAGTGGTGCAGAGCTTTTCGTGCGTCAGATGAGAATCGCACTGGCTCCTGACTTGACCTAAAGTTTGTTCCGATCGAGAATGGAGGGCGTGACGAGTGACGGTCAGAGTGCGCGTGATTTCGACACAGCCGACTTCTTCGCCGACCCGACGCTAATCCCCGATCCTTATCCATATTTCGACCATCTGCGGTCGCAATGCCCGGTGCTGCCGCGGTGGAACGTGCGAGTTTCTCGACGAGTACGCACAGCCATTCTCGGGCTTGGTCATCGCCGATCTGCTCGGAGTGCCCACCGAGGATCACGACGAGTTCCGGGCTGTGTTCTCCGGCAAGGTTGTCGGCAGCATCGAGGACGATTCGCTGTCCCGTACCCACAACCCGCTCGAATACCTCGATGACAAGTTCTCGACGTACATCACCGAACGCCGTCGCGAACCGCGCTCCGACGTGCTGACCGAACTGGCGCAGGCCAAGTATCCCGACGGCTCGACGCCTGAGGTCATCGATGTCGTCCGGCTCGCGGCATTCCTCTTCGCGGCCGGCCAGGAAACCACCACCAAATTGCTCAGCTTCGGCCTGCGGATGATCGCCGACCGTCCAGAAATACAAGGCACAGCTGCGCGAAGACCGCAGCCGTATACCGGCATTCGTCGAAGAGACACTCCGAATGGAGAGCCCGGTCAAATGCCACTTCCGGATGGCCCGCACCTCGGTGACCGTGGGTGACGTCGAAGTTCCGGCCGGCAGCACGGTGATGCTGCTACCCGGCGCGAGTAATCGAGACGAACCTAAGTTCGAGCAGCCCAACGAATTTCGGGTCGACCGGCACAATGTGCGAGAACACGTGGCGTTCGGGCGGGGGAGTCATTCCTGCCCGGGAGCGCCGTTGGCGCGCACGGAGGGTCGGATATCGATCAACCGCATCCCGGACCGGATGTCCGACATCGTCCTCGTCGAGGACAAGCACGGGCCACCCGACGCGCGCCGCTACGCCTACGAACCCACCTGGCAGATGCGCGGGCTCACCGAACTGCACCTGGGCTTCAGGCCGATCTGATAGTCGGCTGGTTGTTACTCAGGCGGCAACGGCCGCTTCAACGTCGACACGATGCTCCACTCGAAGAAGTTGTCGCCACCCTTGTCATAGGCCTTGAAGTGGTGGGACACCTGAGTGCGCTGCACCGAAGAGTTCACGATCTCCCAGCCCTGGGCCCCGTAGGTGTTCGCTGCCCGGTTCGCCTCTTCCAGTACCGACTGCAGTGACTCGTGGGTGTGGGAGATGAAGGTGGTTTCCCATCGCTGCTGGTGAGCGGGTGTGGGGGTGGTCATATCGCGGCACCCTACTTCGCTGAAACCGGCGGATAAATGAATGAGACATGACCAAAGCCGGACGCCGGGAATAAGACCTGGAAAAGACGGGGCTCGCAAGCCGGGCAGACAGTGCACAGAGCTAACAAACCAAGTTCAAAAGCATAGGTTTTATAGGTAAATGGCACCCCGCTACGCCCCCGGCCAACGCGTTGGTTGACAATCGAAGAAATAACACGTGTCAAAGGAGACATTCTCATGGCTGAAGCCGTCATCGTCGAGGCAGTGCGTTCCCCGATCGGCAAGCGCAACGGCGGGTTATCCGGAGTCCACCCCGCTGAGCTGTCTGCCCAGGTCCTCAATGGTTTGGTCACCAAGGCCGGCATCGACCCCGAACTCGTCGACGACGTCATCTGGGGCTGCGTCATGCAGGCCGGTGAGCAGGCCCTCGACATCGGCCGCACCGCGCTGCTGACCGCCGGTTGGCCGGAGACCGTGCCCGGCGTGACCGTCGACCGGCAATGCGGCTCGAGCCAGCAGTCCGTGCACTTCGCCGCGGCCGGCGTGGTCGCGGGGCACTATGACGTCGTCGTCGCCGGTGGTGTGGAGTCGATGTCGCGGACCCCGATGGGTGCGTCCCTGGCTAACGGCGGCCGGCCCTACCCGGAGCAGTTCCTCAGTCGTTACGACGGCAGGATCCCCAACCAGGGCATCGGCGCCGAGATGATCGCCGAGCAGTGGGGCCTGTCCCGCCTCGAGCTGGACCAGTTCTCCCTGGACTCACACGAAAAAGCCGCTGCCGCACAGGATTCCGGCGCTTTCGATGACCAGATCGTCGGCATCAAAGACCAGGACGGCAACGTCGTCTTGAAGGACGAAGGCATCCGCCGCGGCACTCCGATCGAGAAGTTGGCATCGCTGAAGCCGGCCTTCAAGGAGAACGGCGTGATCCACGCGGGCAACTCCTCGCAGATCTCCGACGGTTCAGCCGCACTGCTTTTCATGTCCGCGGAGAAGGCGAAAGAACTTGGCATGACGCCGATCGCCAAGGTGCACACCGCCACGCTGGCCGGCGCCGACCCGGTGATCATGCTGACCGCGCCGATCCCGGCAACCCAGAAGGTGCTCAAGCGGTCCGGCCTGTCCATCGGCGACATCGGCGCCTACGAGGTCAACGAGGCGTTCGCCCCGGTTCCGCTGGCCTGGCTCAAGGACATCGGCGCCGACGAGACGAAGCTCAACCCCAACGGCGGTGCGATCGCGCTCGGCCACCCGCTCGGCGGCTCGGGCGCCCGCATCATGACCACACTGCTGTACCACATGCGGGACAAGGGAATTCGCTACGGATTGCAGACGATGTGTGAAGGCGGCGGTCAGGCCAACGCGACCATTCTGGAACTGCTGTGACAGAAGCCGGTGATGGCGCCGCGCCGGGAGCGCTGACCGAACGACGCGGTGATGTGCTGATCATCACGATCAACCGGCCCGAAGCGCGCAACGCGGTCAACGGTGCGGTCAGCATTGGCGTCGGCGATGCGCTGGAAGCGGCGCAGCACGATCCCGATGTGCGGGCGGTGGTGATCACCGGTGCGGGCGACAAATCGTTCTGCGCCGGTGCCGACCTCAAGGCGATCGCGCGGCGGGAGAACCTGTATCACCCCACTCATCCCGAGTGGGGTTTCGCCGGCTACGTGCACCACTTCATCGACAAGCCCACCATCGCCGCGGTCAACGGCACCGCGCTGGGCGGCGGCACCGAATTGGCGCTGGCCAGCGACCTGGTGGTGGCGTATGAAAGCGCAAAGTTCGGACTGCCCGAGGTCAAGCGCGGCCTGATCGCGGCGGCCGGCGGAGTCTTCCGGATCATGGATCAACTGCCGCGCAAGGTTGCGATGGAACTGCTGTTGACCGGCGAACCGCTGACGGCATCCGACGCCCACGAGTGGGGCCTGATCAACCAGGTTGTCAAAGAAGGCACGGTGCTCGACGCCGCGCTGGCATTGGCGGCACGGGTGACCAGCAACGCGCCGCTGTCGGTGCAGGCCAGCAAGCGCATCGCCTACGGCGTCGACGACGGCGTCATCACCGCGGACGAAGCGGGCTGGGACCGCACCATGCGCGAGATGAAGACGCTGATCCGGTCCGAGGACGCGCGCGAAGGGCCGCTGGCGTTTGCCGAGAAGCGGGAACCGGTCTGGAAGGCGCGCTAGCGGCGGGTTGCGACTTAAGACGCCAATTTGTTGACGCCCCAACGGAACAACGGTGGCAACATCGTGCAGGCCGGCACGAGGGCACGCCGCACCGTGCGGGGCGTGCTGGCCAGCACCAAACCGCGGGTGAGTAGCCGGTAATCACGGGTCACCCGGTGCCAGGTGCGCTCGTAGGACTGCGGGTTGTCGGCGACGATGGCGTCGACCACTGCGGCGGCCTGCTTGACGGCGAGGCTGATGCCTTCACCGGTCAACGCATCTTCGTAGCCGGCGGCATCGCCGACCAGCAGCACCCGGCTGGCGACGCGGCGCGAAACCACTTGTCGCAACGGACCGCAACCACGCGGGTGCCCGTGATCCGCATCGCGCAACTGCTTGGCCAGCCAAGGGAACCACTCGAGTTCGGGCCGCTGCCGGGACAGGATCGCCACGCCGACGAGATCCGGTTCCACCGGTGTCACATAGGCCTCGCCCCAACGCGACCAGTGCACTTCCACGAACTCCGACCAGGCCGGCACCTTGTAGTGCCAGCGCAGTCCGTGCCGGCGAGGCGTACCGGTGGTCGCCGCGATTCCGACCGCGCGCCGTACCGCGGAATGCAGGCCGTCGGCGCCAACCAGCCACCGGGCGCGCACGCCCGCGGCCGTGACGCCGTGCGCGTCCTGCTCGACGGTAGTGACCTTGGTCCGAATCCATTCGGTGTCTTGCTCTTTCGCCCGCGCCGCCAGTGCCGCGTGCAGGGTGGTGCGTCGCACGCCACGGCCCAGGCCGGTGCGAAACAGCGCCTCAGCGCGTCGATGCTCGTTGGCATAGGCGATTCCGCGAAACGGCATGCCGACGGGGTCGACGCCGAGTGCGGTCAGCTCGGTCAGACCGCCGGGCATCAGTCCTTCGCCGCAGGCTTTGTCGATCGGACCTTCCCGTGGCTCGGCCACGATCACCGAAAGTCCTTGTCTGCGTGCGTGTAACGCCGTAGCCAGACCTCCGGGTCCACCGCCGACCACGAGCAGGTCGGCGTCGAATGTGCCCTGACCCGTCATGCGTAACCCAGCACCGAGTTCTCGACCCGGATCCGGACCTGAAGCAGCAGCGCATTCGCCACCGTGAAACAAATCGCGGTCAGCCATGCGGTATGCACCAGCGGCAGCGCGATGCCTTCAACCACCACCGCAACATAATTCGGGTGGTGCAGGAAGCGGTAGGGACCCACCTTGACCAACGGTTCGTGCGGCAGCACGATCACGCGGGTATTCCACCGCTTGCCGAGCGAGGTGATACACCACCAGCGCAGGCCCTGGCAGAGCGCCACGATCACCACCATCGGCCAGCCGAGCCAGGGTAGAAATGGTCGGTGCAGCGCCCACGGTTCGAGGAAACAGCCGACTAGTAGTGCGGTGTGCAGGACCACCATGACCAGGTAGTGGCGCTGGCCAAATTCCTTGGCACCCTGAGCGAAAGACCATTTGGCGTTGCGCTGCGACACCACCAGCTCCGCGAGGCGTTCCAGCACGACCGCCACGAGCAACAGGTAATACATGTCTTCTACCATTGCAGAAGAACTAGCTCTGAGCAGAAAGCCGGGCCCATCGCGATCATCAACCCGATCGAGCCGGCCGGCGGTGGGTCGGCGATATTGGCCCGAAGCACATCCAGAACTGAAACCGAAGACAAATTTCCGTTGTCGCGCAACGAATTCCGGGTGTGATCGAGCGCGTCGACCGGTAGGCCCAGTCCCTTCTCCACCGCCTCGATGACCCGCGGTCCGCCCGGGTGGCACACCCAGGTGGTCACGTCCTCGGGAGTCAGGCCGTGGTCGTTGAGAAATCCCCGGACGTCGTCGCCGAGGTATTTTTCGGTGACTGACGCAACGTCGACCGACAAGACGATGCGGAATCCGTCGCTGCCGATCTTCCAGCCCATCACTTCCTCGGTGTCGGGGTAGATGTGGCTGCGGGTGTCCAGGACCTTGGGCCCGGCGCCGCTGACGCCACCGACGCCTCCGATGCCATCGGCGGCTGCCCGGCGAGCCCCCTTGGTGACGACGGCGGCCGCGCCGTCGCCGAACAGGCTGGAAGCCACCAGGTTCGCCACAGAGTTATCTTCGCGCTGAATGGTCAGGGAACATAACTCGACCGCCAGCAGCACTCCGATTTGGTCGGGAAAAGCGCACAGGTAGTCGTGCATCCGGGCTACTCCCGCCGCGCCCGCGACACATCCCAAACCGAACAACGGGACGCGCTTGACGTCGGGTCGAAGTCCCACACGTTTCGCCAGCCGGGCCTCGATCGTCGGCACCGCGAGCCCTGTGACCGTCGTCGAGAAGATGATGTCGATCTCTGCCGGTGCGACGTCGGCGCGGTCCAGCGCCTCGAGTAGCGCCTGTTCGGCCAGGTCAAGTGCGACCTCGACGAAGGTGTCATTGGCCTCGGTGAAACCGCTCAGCGTGGCGTACCGCTCTAGCGGCAGAGCGGTGTGGCGGAAGTCGACACCGCTGCTGAGCGCGAACCGTCTGAACTCCGGCCCGGCAAAGTCGGTGAGCGCCGCAACGGTGTCCTCCTGGCTGTTGCGGTATCGCGGAAATTTGACGGCAACTCCCGCCACGGACGGACGTAATGCTTGATCGGTCCCCGTCGAAAGATCCGAGCGTGCCGATACTCCCCCAGAAATGTTAGCCATACCTAAGTCACGGTGTTGCGCCCGACTGGGTTCAAACCGTTGCGCCGCGACGGTGTGATCACCGCCATGAGCTGGGCCGATTTGCTTGCGCTATCTGCGGGGTACACGCGGATGAGGGGTTCGGCCGCGGAGAGCGTGCGGTCTCGGACTCGAGCCATCGACGATAGGTTGAAACATGCGGATTTTGGTGACGGGCGCCACGGGCTATGTGGGTTCACGCCTGATCACGGCGCTGCTTGCCGACGGCCACGAGGTGCTGGCCGCGACACGAAATCCCACCCGCCTCAAGAAGTTTGGTTGGTACGAGGATGTTTTGCCGGTCAAACTCGATGCCGCCGATGCGACCGAAGCCAACGCGGCATTCGCATCCGCAACAGAAGCAGCGGGTCCTATCGATGTCGTTTACTACCTCATCCACGCCATCGGCCAAGCCGACTTCCGGGACAGCGACAACGCTGCGGCCGCGAACCTGGCCGCCGCGGCACGCGATGCCGGCGTGCGGCGCATCGTGTATCTGGGTGGTTTCGTGCCCGAGGGTGAGGGGCTCTCTGAGCACCTCACCAGCCGGGCAGAGGTGGCCCATGCCTTGACGGTGGAGAACGGTCCGGAGTTGGTGTGGTTGGGCGCGGCGATCATCATCGGCGCCGGGTCCACCTCTTTTGAGATGTTGCGCTATGTAGGGGACCGTTTCCCGGTGATGCCGATGCCGGGCTGGATGAACAACCCGCTCGACCCGATCTCCATCCGCGACGTGCTGCACTACCTTGTTGCCGCTGCTGACTCCGATCGGGTGCCCGCCGGTGCCTATGACATCGCCGGTCCCGAGACCACGTCTTACCGCGGTTTGCTGAAGGCCTATACCGCTGCCGCCGGCCGATGGCAGGCCGCGCTGCCCGTCGTGGGCATCGATACCGCCCTGGCGTCACACATCTCCGGCTACATCCTGCCCCTGCCCAACGGCCTGGCCGGGGATCTGGTGGAATCGCTTGATCACCCGATGCGGGCCTCCGGCAATGGTTTACAGGATCGAGTGGCGGATCCACCCGGCGGTTTGCTTGGTGTCGACGAGGCCGTCGCGCTGGCGTTGTCGGGCCACACCAACCACCCGCCGCGGCCGGTCAACGAGCTGGCCGATCCTCATCACCTGGCCGACACCGATCCGGCCTGGGCTGGCGGCGATGCGTTGCGCATTCGGCGGCTCGCGCGGACCGTTACCCCGCCCATCGTGCGGCCAACGCTGAGGCTGGTTAACATCGTCCCAGGTCCTCTCGCTGGCGCGTTGCGAACGAGTTTGGACATCCTGCTCACGCTGACCCCGAAAGTTTGACTTCATGAGTCAGTTAGCGACTCCTCACCACTCCACTGTGCGCGAGGAGTTTCTACGCGCACTCACTAATGTCGCGGTGCCGCACCACGAGCCGCCACGCGTCGTGCTGTATCGACGCATCGTGGTGGCTATCACCCTGATCGTCGGGGCGGTGGATCTAGGGCTGTCCCTGCGTCAGACTCCCGGCGACCCCAACTTCTACTGGTTGACGCTGGCGCTGGCCGGCGTCTGGGCCGGTGGATCGTTGCTTTCCGGGCCCCTACATCTGGGTGGCATCTGCTGGCGCGGTCGCAATCAACGTCCGGTCATCACC
Organism: Mycobacterium sp. IDUB_37; assembly: GCF_055419245.1. Lineage (NCBI taxonomy): Bacteria > Bacillati > Actinomycetota > Actinomycetes > Mycobacteriales > Mycobacteriaceae > Mycobacterium > Mycobacterium sp. IDUB_37. The sequence continues at coordinate 806,774 of NZ_JBVAXG010000002.1, forward strand.
GGAATCAGCATTGGCCTGCTGCTCAGCGTCATCTTCATCGTGGGCGGATTGGTGGTCCGGGAAATAACGCCGGTTGCCACCCTGATCACTCGCGTGCTGCAGTACTCGACGCAAGGTTCGTTTCTGTTGATCGTGGTGATCACAGTGATAAACGGTGTCGCTGAAGAGGTGTTCTTCCGCGGTGCCCTCTACACCGCGTTGGGCCGCCATCACCCGGTGGCGATTTCCACCGTCTTGTACGTCGCGGCGACTATGGCGGCCGGCAACCTGATGCTGGGTTTCGCGGGGATCATCCTGGGCACCGTGAGCGCGCTGGAACGTCGCGCCACCGGCGGGATCCTGGCGTCAATGCTGACCCACTTCGTGTGGGGCCTGACTATGTTGTTGGTGCTTCCGCCGATGTTCGGTGTGTGATCGACGAATTCGTCAGAACGTCGCGGGCCAGTGCGCGGAGCGAAGCGCTGTGCATGGGTCGCAGCAGGAACCAATACAGTCGCCCCGGTATCCCGCAGGGATACACCGTCATGCGCTGGGTGTACTGGCAGCCTCCGGCATCCTGCGGTGTCGCTGTCACCTCGAGCCACGCGCGCACGGGTGCACGGACCTGCGACTCGAACCGCAGTTTGGCGCCGGGTGCGCTGTCTACGATGCGCCAACGAGGTTTCGAGCGGCGTCGCGGCAGGGCAGCGGGAAATTCGTACCACCGACCTTCCTTGGCGGCCGCCTCCGCTGCTTTCAGTAGGTCATCGGGCGACGCGGCAGTCGTGATGCTTTGCTCGTCGGTGTAGGCGATCACGCCGGCCCAGTTCGGATCGCTGGGTAGGGGCTCGCCGGGTTCGGAGTCCAACGACTTCCACGTCGCGTCGGGCAGACCGCGGCTGGCGCGGTCGAGCGCTACCTCTACCGACTCCCGGTAGCTCGTCAGTCCTTCAGATGGTTGTTTGATGATGGAGTCGATGTCGTGGTTGCGCATCACCGCATCGCATTCCAGCGACTCGATCAGCGGCCGTGCCAGGCCGGGCGGAATGGGGGTCACCCCACCGATCCAGAGGCTCGCGATGGTTGGCGTAAGAAATGGCAACACGATCAGGTAGCGCCTGCGCAGTTGTGCGACCTCGGCGTAGACCTGCATCATGTCGCCGTATTCCAGGACGTCGGGGCCGCCGATATCCCAGGTCCGAGACGCGGGCACCGCTGCCGTTGCTGCCTCGGCAAGGTAGTACAACACGTCGCGTGCCGCGATCGGCTGAATCTCGTTGTGCACCCACTTCGGAGTAGTCATCACCGGCAACCGGTCGGTCAGGTGCCGAATCATCTCGAACGACGCCGAGCCCGACCCGACCACCACGCCGGCTTGCAGCACCACTGTCTCGATGCCGGATTCGATGAGGGCGTCGCCTACCGCCTTGCGCGACTCCAAGTGTTTGGAGAGTTTGGTGTTTTCCGGGTGTAGTCCGCTCAGGTACACGATCCGTTGCACCCCGGTTTGCCGAGCGGCGGTCACGACGTTGCGTGCCGCGCGCGTTTCCTCAGCCCCGAAGTCTTTCGACCCACCACCCATGGAATGGACCAGGTAGTAGACGACGTCGACGCCGTCAAAGGCGCTGACCAGCGAATCAACGTCGCTGAGATCACCCTTGGCCACCTCGACGTCCGCGCGCCACGGCACGTCGGCCAGCTTTTTCGGGGTGCGGGCCAGCGCGCGAACCCGGTAACCCTTGTCCAAAAGTTGTGGCACCAGTCGCGCACCGACATAGCCGGTTGCCCCGGTTACCAGGCACTGAATCTGTTCGTCCGGCACAAGTCCCTCTGTTCTGGTCTGTCAGGCATTCGGAGCCGATCAGAGAAGGGATTGCCGATACCGGCGAATCTAGTCAGGAATCGGTGAAATTGGGGGCGCGCCGTTCCTGGAAGGCCCTGATGCCTTCCTTGGAATCGGGGGCCCGTAACAGGCCGGACTGCCCGTCGAACTCACGCTGGAGCGTCGCGTCCAATTCGGTCAGGGTGGCAGCGTTGATCGCACCCTTGGTCTTGGCGAAGGCCACCGCAGGGCCGGTCAGCAACCTGGTGATCACCTTGTCCACCTCGGCGTCGAAGTCGTCGGCGGGATAGACCGCACTCACCAGACCCCAGTTCAGTGCCTCGGTGGCGGTCAACCGCTCCGGGAGCAAGGCCATCCGCATCGCCCGGATCCGGCCGATCGCGGCAGCCACCAAGGCCGACGCGCCGCCGTCGAGCATCAACCCGATCTTGGTGAAAGCGAGCATGAAGAAGGCCTTCTCCGAGGCCAATACGACGTCGCATGCCAGCGCGATGGAGACGCCGACGCCGGCCGCCGGTCCCTGGACGACGGCAACGACCGGGCGGGGCAGTGCCGTGATCGCCCGAATCAGCCGGTTGATCTCGATGATGATGTCGTCCGGCGATGAAACCGCGCCGTCGGACTGGTCGTCGGCGCTGATGCCCGCCCCGGAACTGAAGCCGCGGCCTGCGCCGCCGAGTCGCACCACCCGCACCGCTGGGTCGGTGGCTGCGCGTTCCATCACGTCGGCAATGCCGGTGATCACCGGGATGATCAACGAGTTGAGGCTGTCGGGGCGGTTGATCGTCACCGACAGCACGCCGTCGTTCAGGCCGACGTCGAGGCCGTCGACAGGTGTGAAAGTGGCAATTCCGGATTCGGACATGAGATTCACACTAAGTGATAGTGGCGACCCGCTACGCCCGGCCATTCGGCCGCGCTTGCGATCGCCACGAAGCGAGACCGGGTTGACCGGCCGCCGGGGGCGGCTGCGAAGATGCAATCAACCGGTTGTTCGACTCGGCGAGGGTCGCAAGCGCGGCGTAGCCGGGCGCTGCGGGCCCGAGCCATTGATCCCAGCGTGGGTCGAGGACGTCAAAGCAGACGAAAGGTCGGTGCACCCATGGCGGGGCCGCTGAGTGGATTACGTGTTGTCGAACTGGCGGGCATCGGGCCGGGCCCGCACGCCGCAATGATTCTGGGGGACCTTGGCGCGGACGTGGTGCGCGTCGATCGCCCGTCGGGCGCTCCGGGAGGCGTGGTCAAAGACGCCATGAGCCGCAACCGGCGCATTGTGTCCGCCGACCTCAAATCCGATGAAGGTCGCGAGTCGGTGCTCAAGCTCGTCGCCAAGGCCGACGTGCTCATCGAGGGTTACCGTCCCGGCGTCACCGAGCGGCTCGGTCTGGGACCCGAAGACTGCGCCAAGGTCAACGAGCGGCTGGTTTATGCGCGGATGACCGGCTGGGGCCAGGCAGGCCCGCGCAGCCAGCAGGCCGGTCACGACATCAACTACATCTCCCTCAACGGGATCCTGCATTCGATCGGCCGGGAGGGTGAGCGGCCGGTGCCGCCGCTGAACCTGGTCGGCGACTTCGGCGGCGGTTCGATGTTCCTCCTGCTCGGCATCTTGTCCGCGCTGTGGGAGCGGCAGAGCTCCGGCAAGGGCCAAGTTGTCGACGCCGCGATGGTCGACGGGTCCAGCGTGCTGGTGCAGATGATGTGGCAGATGCGCGCCTCGGGAATCTGGACTGACGTGCGCGGCACCAACATGCTCGACGGCGGTGCGCCCTACTACGACACCTACGAGTGCGCCGACGGCCGCTACGTCGCGGTCGGCGCGATCGAGCCGCAGTTCTACGCGGCCATGATCACCGGCCTCGGTCTCGACGGGGCTGACATACCGTCGCAAAACGACGTCAGCCGGTGGCCGGAACTGCGAGCGGCGTTCACCGAGGCATTCGGCAGTCGCGACCGAGACCACTGGGCCAAGGTGTTCGCCGATTCCGATGCCTGCGTAACCCCGGTCCTGGCGTTCGGCGAAGCGCACACCGAACCGCATATCGCCGAGCGGAACACCTTCTACGAGATCGATGGCAATCTGCAGCCGATGCCCGCGCCGCGGTTCTCGCGGACCGCGCCGTTAACACCCCGTCAGGCGGAACCGGTGGGGGACGTCGAAGCAATTCTGCAGGGCTGGGTATAGTCCCAACCAACCAGTAGGTTGGGCAACCGGAGGGACATTCGCGTGGAGATCAGGGACGCCGTAGCTGTCGTCACCGGGGGAGCCTCAGGGCTTGGCCTGGCCACCACCAAGCGCCTTCTCGATGCCGGTGCCCAGGTGGTCGTGCTGGATCTGCGCGGCGAGGAAGCGGTGGCCGAACTCGGCGATCGCGCACGCTTCGCCCAGGCTGATGTCACCGACGAAGCTGCGGTGGGCGCTGCGCTGGATGTCGCGGAATCGCTGGGTCCGCTGCGGATCGCGGTCAACTGCGCCGGCACCGGGAACGCCATTCGGGTGTTGAGCAAGGACGGCGTCTTCCCGCTGGCTGCGTTCCGCAAGATCGTGGACATCAACCTGGTAGGTACCTTCAACGTGATTCGGCTTGCCGCGGAAAGAATCGCCCAGACCGAGCCCATCGGCGAGGAGCGCGGCGTCATCGTCAACACCGCCTCAGTGGCGGCCTTCGACGGCCAGATCGGCCAGGCCGCCTACTCGGCGTCCAAGGGCGGCGTCGTCGGCCTGACCCTGCCGGTCGCGCGTGACCTGGCCAGCAAGCTGATCCGGGTAGTCACCATCGCTCCTGGTTTGTTCGACACCCCGTTGTTGGCCGGTCTGCCGGAGCCCGCCCGCGAGTCGCTGGGCAAGCAGGTGCCGCATCCGTCTCGGCTGGGCAACCCTGACGAGTACGGCGCGCTGGCCGTGCACATCGTCGAGAACCCGATGCTCAACGGCGAGGTCATCCGTCTGGACGGCGCGATTCGGATGGCGCCGCGCTAGTCATGCCTTAAAAACGAAGAAGCCCCCCGCAGTGCGGGGGGCTAGCTTCGCATCCACAACTAAGTGGTTACTTGCGAAACCATCGGGAGACGGTGGAATCGGCCATCAGCAGTCTTGCTAGTACGCCCATGATTTACCTCAGCTCGCTGTAGGAAATGCTTGCCATTCGTCGAACTGCTCGGAGCACTCACCCTCGACGAGCATGTCGCCGTGGTAGAGAGCTTCGAAGTCAGCCTTGATGACATCGGCACTGGTGTCGTCGATCCACATGACATTGAGCTTATGGGCCGCTATTAAGGAATCGGTGAGTCACGATTCGGAAAATGGTGGCAATTATTACCGATCGGTAGGTCCCGGGCCGGTGCTGGTGGGAGGCGCGAGGTTACCCAATTTTTGTCCGGATGAACCATCTCGGGCAGGGGCCTCGTATACAGCGAGGGTGCTATTTGACACTTGTAACTTAGCGTTGCTAAGTTACCGCGGGTAACGGCACGGGTTGTGGGGGCAGCTGCGGGCCAGCGGCGGAGGGACACGGCATGCTGCAGGGGATAGCTCGACTGGCTATCGCGGCTCCACGACGGATCATCGGAATCGCGGTCCTCGTCTTCATCGCGGCGGCGATCTTCGGGATCCCGGTCGCGAAGAGCCTGTCACCGGGCGGCTTCCAAGACCCTAGTTCGGAATCCGCTCACGCCATCACGGTGCTGACCGACAAATTCGGCCAGAGCGGCCAGCAGATGCTGATTCTGGTGACCGCACCGGCAGGCGCCAAGAGCGAACAGGCCCGCAGGGTGGGCACCGATCTCGTCGAACAATTGGGCCGCTCACCGCTCGTCTACAACGTCACCTCGGCGTGGACGGCGCCACCGGAGGCAGCCGCCGATCTGATCAGCAAGGACGGCAAAGACGGGTTGATCGTCGTCAACCTCAAGGGCGGCGAAAACGACGCGCAGAAGAACGCCCAAACCCTGGCCGACCGATTCATCCATGACCACGACGGCGTCGCGGTCCGGGCGGGCGGCTCCGCCATGGAGTACGCCCAGATCAACAAGCAGAACCAGGCCGACCTGTTGGTCATGGAGATGATCGCGATCCCTTTCAGCTTCATGGTGCTGGTCTGGGTGTTCGGCGGACTGCTGGCGGCGGCGTTGCCGATGGCGCTCGGCGCGCTGGCCGTCGTCGGCTCCATGTCGGTGCTGCGGTTGGTCACGTTCACCACCGAGGTGTCGATCTTCGCGCTCAACCTGAGCACCGCGCTGGGCCTGGCGCTGGCCATCGACTACACACTGCTGATCATCAGCCGGTACCGCGACGAATTGGCCGAGGGGTGTGACAGGGACGAGGCGCTGATCCGGACGATGGCCACCTCGGGCCGCACGGTGATCTTCTCCGCGGTCACGGTGGCGCTGTCCATGGCGGCGACCGTGCTGTTCCCGATGTACTTCCTCAAGTCCTTTGCCTACGCCGGCGTCGCGACGGTCGCCTTCGTCGCGACCGCGTCGATCATCGTCACCCCGGCCGCCATCGTGCTGATGGGTTCCCGGATCGACAAGTTCGATGTGCGACGGCTGGTGCGTCGGCTGCTCGGCCGCCCCGAGCCGTCACACAAGGCCGTCGAGCAGCTGTTCTGGTATCGGTCGAGCAAGTTCGTCATGCGCCACTGGCTGCCGATCGGGTCGGCGGTCGTCGCCCTGCTGCTGCTACTCGGCCTGCCATTCATGTCGGTCAAGTGGGGCTTCCCGGATGACCGGGTGCTGCCGAATTCGGCGTCCGCCCATCAGGTCGGCAATCAGTTGCGCGACAACTTCGCCCGCGACTCCGCAACAGCGGTGCCGATCGTCATTCCCGACGCCCGCGGCCTGACTCCAGGCGACCTCAGCAAGTACGCGGAGGACCTGTCGCTGGTACCCGACGTCTCAGCGGTGTCCGCTCCGACCGGGACATTTGTCGGTGGAAAGCCGTCGGGCCCCCCTGTTGGCGCAACCGGAATGACGGACGGTAGTGCGTTTCTGACCGTGAGCAGCACGGCGCCGCTGTTCTCACCCGCCTCGGACACGCAGCTCAATCGGCTCCATCAGGTGGCGGGCCCCGGTGGCCGCTCGGTTGAGCTCGCCGGGGTCGCGCAGGTCAACCGCGACAGCGTTGACGCGGTGACCGATCGGCTGCCGTTGGTGCTCGGTTTGATGGCAGCGGTGACGTTCGTCCTGCTGTTCCTGCTGACCGGCAGTGTGGTGCTGCCGCTGAAGGCGCTGGTGCTGAACGTGCTGTCGCTGACCGCCGCGTTCGGCGCACTGGTCTGGATTTTCCAGGACGGCCATTTCGGTGCGCTGGGCACGACGCCGAGCGGGACGCTGGTGGCGAATATGCCGGTGCTGCTGTTCTGTATCGCATTCGGGCTTTCGATGGACTATGAAGTGTTTCTGGTTTCCAGAATCCGCGAGTACTGGCTCGCTTCGGGCGCCGCGCGTCCGGCGCACCCGAGCCCGCGCGAAGCGCATGCCGCCAACGACGAGAGTGTGGCGCTCGGGGTTGCGCGCACCGGCCGGGTGATCACCGCGGCCGCGTTGGTGATGTCGATGTCGTTCGCCGCGCTGATCGCCGCGCATGTGTCGTTTATGCGGATGTTCGGGCTGGGCCTGACGCTTGCCGTCATCGCCGATGCCACCTTGGTGCGCATGGTGCTGGTCCCTGCCTTCATGCACGTGATGGGCCGGTGGAATTGGTGGGCACCCAAGCCGCTGGTGTGGCTGCACGAGCGGTTCGGCATAAGCGAGGGCGGCGCCTTTACCGAGCCGATTGCTGTGGAATCCGACGTGGACGACGCCGACACCGCCAAGATTCCCACCCAGCGCAATGGACGGGAGATCCACGCTTCGGTGACGCGCCATGGTTGACGTCTCGGTGGGCGGCCTGCGCCGTCAGCGAGCCCCGCGCGGGTCAGGCGACCGGCTGCGGCACGAAATCCTGGATGCGGCCACTGAACTGTTGCTGGAGACCGGGCAGGCCAGGGCCGTATCCATCCGATCGGTGGCACAACGCGTCGGGGTCACGTCGCCGTCCATATATCTGCATTTTCAAGACAAGAACGCCCTGCTGGACGCCGTGTGCGCTCGCTATTTTGCGCGGCTGGACGAGGGGATGGAGCAGGCCGCCAGTGGCCAGCTGACCTCCGTGGATGTGCTGCGTGCCCAGGGAATGGCGTATGTGCGGTTCGCCTTGCAGACCCCTGAGCTGTACCGGCTCGCCACCATGGCGGAGTGGCGCCCGGGAAGCGATGTCGACACCGTGCTGGCCGGCTCGACGTTCAAGCACATGCGTGCGTCAGTCCAAACGCTGGTGGAGGAGGGCATCTACCGAACCGATGACCCCACCACCCTCGCTCTGGAACTGTGGACCGCCGTGCACGGCATCGCGGCGCTGCTGATCGCCAAGCCCCATCTGCCGTTCGGTGACGTCGAGGCGTTCGCCGACCGGGTCTTCCTGTCGGTACTGTGCGGCCATATGGTCGCTGGGTCCGTCGGGCCCAATGTGACATCCGAGCGGCTGGTGGATTGGGTTCTGGAACATCGTCCAGTGGAGGAAACGCGCGAATGACGTCCGCCAAGATCGACAACCCGTTCTTCGCGTGGTTCTGGCCGTTGTTCGCGGCTCACGAGGCCGAATCGGTCCGGGTCTTGCGTCGGGAGAACCTGTCGGGCCTGTCGGGGCGGGTCCTCGAAGTCGGCGCGGGGAGCGGGACGAACTTCGCCTACTACCCGGACACTGTCACCGAGGTGGTAGCGGTCGAGCCCGAGCCGCGGCTCATTCAGAATGCGCGGGCTGCGGCTGCAAAGGCGGCGATTCCAATCGTCGTGACCAGCGAAGTGGCTGAGGAGATCAGCGACAGCGAGCCCTTCGACGCGGTGGTCTGCTCGTTGGTGCTGTGCTCGGTGCACGACCAGGGCAGCGTGCTGCGACGGTTGCATGAGGTGTTGCGGCCGGGCGGTGAGCTGCGCTTCCTCGAGCACATAGCCAGTGCCGGCACCCGCGGCAGATTGCAGCGAATTGCCGACGCCACGATCTGGCCCCACATCATGGGTAACTGCCACACGCATCGCGACACCGAGCGGGCGATCGTCGACGCGGGGTTTGACGTGGAAGTGGCGCGGCATGAGTGGACGATGCCGGCGTGGACGCCGCTGCCGGTGTCCGAGCTGGTGGTGGGCCGGGCCCGCCGCCGCTGAGCCTGCTTTGGCGGGCCCGAGCGTGCGCCCAGATCGTGAAAATCGCCTGGATCGCCGTGTGGGCACACTTTCGGCGCACTCACCGCACGCTGAGCGCCGCTAATGCAGCGTCGACGCCCGAAACTCCCGCGCGTCGCGTACACGGGCGATAACGCGTTCCGGACGGTCTGCTGCCGTCACTCGAATGACGATCCAGCCGAGTCGGTCCAAATCTTCCCTGCGGTGGTTGTCTTTGTTGTACTGCCAGCGGTCGAGTCGGTGGTGTTCCCCGTCGTACTCGACCGCGACCATCAGGTCCTCCCAACCCATGTCGAGGTAGTACACCCGGCCGGCGTCGGTCTGCACGCGGATCTGGGTGGTGGGTCGTGGCATTCCCGCGCGGATCAGCAGCAGACGCAGCCACGTCTCTCTTGGCGATTCCGCACCCACGTCGACAAGTTCCAAGGCCGTTTCCAACTGCCTCAAACCACGCGCGCCGCGATGCCGCTCGGCCGTTGCGCAGACTTCATCGACGGACATCCGGGTCGCGCGGATGAGCGCATCCAGGTGTGCAACCGCCTGGCCCAGCGGACTGCGGCGACCGAGGTCATATGCTGTGCGCTGCGGTGTTGTAACCGGCAGGCCGGCAACCTTCGTGTGCTCATTCGGGTCGAGTCGGAAGTCATGTGTGCGGACACCGTTCGGTGGTCGCCGGTTCGACCAGATCAACTCCACTGGCGAGTCATCATCGACCCACTTCGAGCCGTGCAATGCAGCAGCCGTCAGCCCCGCAATCGCGCCCAGACGATGCGACCACAGCCATGCTGCTTCGGTGCGCCTGCGTAGCGAAAGGATCGCTTCACGCGGGATGTATACGTCGGGCAGCACGGACCGGAACCGAGACCGCAATTCGTGCGGCCGCAGTTTCCCGTCGGCTATTGCCTCACTGCCGATGAAAGGAGACGACATTTCCCTGCTGGACACTCGGCGAGGATCGCCGAACGGTCGAATTCACGCAGTTCGAATTCGCGCTGAGAATCTCAGCTGTGTACAAACGCGAAACTGTGGGCAAGTCGCGGGACGCTGCCGCGAGTCTGCAGTGGCTGCGCCGAACGTGCGGCAGATGCGTCGTTCGACCCAGATCAGGTGATCTCAGCGCACGATCGGCGCACCGGACTTACTTCAAAAGCGCCGGCAACCGCTCCAACAACCCGGGCAGCGCCTTGCTCGCCGACTCGCGTATGCAGACTGTCGCGTGCTCTGACAGCGGTGTGGGTTCTGGATTCACTTCGATGACGACGGTCCCGCGGGCCAGCGCCAACTCGGGCAGCCCCGCCGCCGGATAGACGATGGCCGAGGTCCCGACCACCACGACAAGGTCGGCGTTCTCGGTCGCCTCGACGGCGCTCAGCCACGGCCCCTGGGGTAGCGCTTCGCCGAACCACACGATGTCCGGTCTGATCAAACCGCCGCAGCGGCAGACCGGCGGTTCCACCTCGATAGCCGCTTCGGTCATCACCGGCAGCGGGTCGGTGTAGGGCGTATTGCAACGAGCGCAACGGAATTTGAAGAGGCTGCCGTGCAGATGATGCACCGGATCGCTGCCCCCGCGCTCATGTAGATCGTCGACGTTCTGGGTGATCACCGTGACCGCGGTGACGTCTGGGTCGGATTGCCACTTCGCGATCGCGCGGTGTCCGTCGTTGGGTTGGACGTCGGACACCAGGTAATGACGCCAGAGGTACCAGCCCCAAACCCGTTCGGGATTGCTTTCCCAGCCCTGCACGCTGGACAGCTCGTACGGATCAAAGCGCGCCCACAAGCCGTTTTTGTCGTCGCGAAACGTCGGTACCCCGCTCTCGGCGGAGATACCTGCGCCGCTAAGCACCGCCACTCGCATCCCACAAAGATAGCCGCGGGTGGGCAATACTGAATATGTGGAGCTGCGCGATTTGTTGAAGGTCGACGTGAAGGCGGGCAAGCCCCTGTTCGACCAGCTCAGAACCGGGGTCATCGACGGAGTCCGGGCAGGTTCACTGCCACCGGGCACTCGGCTGCCGACAGTGCGCGAACTCGCCGGCCAGCTGGGCGTGGCCGCCAACACCGTGGCTCGCGCCTACCGCGAGCTCGAATCCGCAGCCATCGTCGAAACACGCGGACGCTTCGGCACTTTCATCTCACGCTTCGATCCCACCGACGCCGCGATGGCCGCGGCGGCCAAGGAATATGTCGAAGTGGCACGTGCTTTGGGCCTGACCAAGTCCGACGCGATGCGTTATCTCACGAACGTTCCGGACGAGTGAACTCCAACAGCGTCAGAACCGGTCGTACCGAGTCGAAGAGCCCAGCGCGATAGATCGTCGACATTGCGGCATTGAGCAGTCGTCCACGGCCCGGCGGCAGGTGCACATCGCGGACGGCGCTTACCCCGGGAACCGAATCGGCCAGATTGGCAGCCCCGGCTACCGAAAGGCTGAATGGCATCGCCGGCACCTTGTAGCGCAGCGAGGTGCGGAGGCCCAGCTTGGTGAACACGCTGAACCAGCGCGGCGGCGCATCAAATAGCATCTGGCCACCGGGAAACCGTTTGGCGCACTCGGCGATCAGCCCTAATGATTGCTCCGGCTCCAGGTACATCAGCAGGCCCTCGGCAGTGACGAAGACTCCGTCGGACGGGTCGACGGAGTCCATCCAGCTGTAGTCCAACGCCGACTGGGCGCGCACCGAGATCTTCGGCGACGCGGGCAACAGCCGGGTCCTGATATCGATGATCGGCGGTAAATCAACTGTCAGCCAATGGAATTGGCTGTCTGGAAGCGCAGCGTCCAAGCGCCAGAAGCTGGTCTGAAGGCCCTCTGCCAGCGCAACCACGGTGGCCGACGGATGCGCATCCAAGTAGGACTGCGCGGCGATATCGAAGGCACGCGCGCGCAGCGCAATGTCCTGGCCGGTGCGGCCGAACTTCGCGAAATCGAAGTCGATGGAATCGACCAGGGCGACCGCCTGCGGATCCTCGATGATCGCGTCGGGACGGCGGGCCTCGGTGGCTCTGGCGTTGAGCGTCAGCAAGGCCGTCTCGGAGACACCGGTGAGCGTGACCTTGTGGGCTGCGCGTTCGCTCACTTGAGCACCTTGCCCAGCGTGCGCAGGTTGCGTGTCGTCGTCGACGACTTGTACCGCTTTTTGCCCATCGTTTGTCCAATCGTGCTGTCCAGGGTGCTTCCCTTGGGCACCTGCCAATAGATGACGCCTTCGCCGCGGCCGATCTTTTCCTTGGGGCCCGCGGCCAGGTCCGCCAACTCGTCCAGCACCTCGGGATCGGTGACGAAGGTGACGTAGGACTGATACCCGTCGACTTCGCGCTCGAACGGGTACGCCTCGTCGATCGCGTGCACCGTCTCGACCTTGTAAGCGAGCACCCAGGCGTCGTAGCCGAACTTCTCCCGCAACGCGGCTTCCGCCTTCTTACGCACCGACGCGACCTGTGCGGACGACTCCAGCAGCACATTGCCGGTGGCCAGGACGGTGCGAACATTCTTGAAACCCGCGTCGGTCAATGCCTCGGCAACCTCGGCCATTTTGAGGTTGACGCCTCCGACGTTGACGCCACGGAGGAAGGCCGCGTACTTGGTCATGATCCGATTTCACCAGGCCGCCCGAAATGACGGGATTCCGGGAGGTCTCCCGCATGGCGCGGGGACGTAGGCTTTCGACATGGCACGCCAAGTGTTCGACGACAAACTGTTGGCCGTGATCAGCTGCAACTCGATCGGGGTGCTGGCGACCATCAAACGCGATGGGCGCCCGCAGCTGTCGAATGTGTCGTACTACTTCGACGCGCGGACCCTGATCCTGCAGGTATCCATCACCGAACCGCGCGCCAAGACGCGCAACCTGCGCCGCGATCCCCGGGCGTCCTTGCTGGTCGACGCCGACGACGGCTGGTCGTATGCCGTCGCGGAGGGCAATGCGGAACTGACGCCGCCGGCTGCCGCGCCCGACGACGACACCGTCGAGGGCCTGATTGCCTTGTATCGCAACATCGCCGGCGACCACCCGGACTGGGACGAGTACCGCGAGGCCATGGTGACCGATCGGCGGGTGCTGCTGACGCTACCGATCTCGCACGTGTACGGGATGCCCCCCGGCAAGCGGTGAGCAGGCTAGTCTCTCCCCATGGCTGAATCGAACGCCCCGGAAGACGCGACGTCTCCTGAGTCACCCGCAGACGCGGAGGACGACAACAAGCGCAAGTTCCGCGAAGCTCTGGACCGCAAGCTGGCCAAGTCGGCTGGCGGATCCGACCACAAGGACGGCGGCGGCAAGCAGTCGCGGGCGGCGCATGGCGCGGCGGGCAACCGTCGCGAGTTCCGCCGCAAGAGCGGCTAGCCATCGGCCGTCCGGGTCAGCCGCCCACGGCCTACTCCGCGACACATAATCGACAGACACGACACGCCGCGGAGCCTCGCAGTCGCTTATATCTCGAAGTACCTGCTGCGCGATCAGATCTCGGAGCTAGAGTTCGACCATGAAGCCGCTCTACCTCGCTACCGAACCCGAGGCCAATCAGCTGCTCTCTGAAAATCCGCTGGCCCTGTTGATCGGGATGCTGCTGGATCAGCAGGTGACCTTCGAAACCGCATTTGCGGGTCCGCAGAAGATTTCTGATCGCATGGGTGGTCTGGATGCAGCCGAGATCGCCGACTACGACCCCGACAAGTTCGCCGCGCTCTGCGCGGAAAGGCCTGCCATTCACCGTTTTCCGGGATCCATGGCCAAGCGCATCCAGACGCTCGCGCAGATCATCGTGGACCGCTACGACGGAGATGCCGCCGGATTGTGGACCGCAGCGGAGCCCGACGGGAAAGAGCTGTTGAAGCGGCTCAGAGCCCTGCCCGGATTCGGCGAGCAGAAGGCCAAGATCTTCCTCGCCCTGCTCGGCAAGCAGTACGGCGTGACGCCGGACGGCTGGCGGGCGGCGGCAGGGGAGTACGGCAAGTCGGGCACGCACCTTTCCGTCGCCGATATCGTCGATGCAGAGTCACTGGGACGGGTGCGCTCCCACAAGAAGCAGATGAAGGCAGCAGCGAAAGCTCAAGGAAAGGCAGCAACGTGAAGACACACATCACGTGTCCATGCGGAGAAGCCATTGTCGGCAAGGACGAGGATGAGTTGGTCGACCTGACTCAGGCCCACCTCGCAAGCGTTCATCCCGGTCTGGACTACGACCGGGACGCAATCCTGTTCATGGCCTACTAACCTAGGCTCGCGCGGCGCCCGCGACGGTGGTTACGGAACCACCGTCGAGCCGATGGTGGGCATGAACTGGCACTGATGCTCTTTGGTGGTGACCTGCCCGAAGATCGTCGACATGATGCTGCCCGACCCGGTGTCGACGATCGCGGTCAGCGTGGTGGGGCCGTCACCGTTGATGTCGGTGCGTGGGGTGAGGGTGGCGCTGCCGGATTTGCCGGTGGTGAGGTTGATCCACGTGACGTTCAACGGCAGTCGCTGCACAGCTGCAGGCCCCGGGGTGCCGACGGCGGTGAACACGTAGGCGGTCTGGCCGGGCTTGGGGCCCGGCGTCGGGATTGCGGCGGGACCCGCCACCGAAAGCGCTGTGGCGAGCGCGCTCGTGCCGTCCCCGAGGCAGTTGGTGCCGATCGACGGGTACATGAAGTCCTGAGTGGGCGGGGTGTCAGGGCCAAAACCCGGGGGCGCGGCGTTGGGGCCCGTCGCGGTAGCAGGCGCCACCGCGGGCGCGGGTGCGGGCGCCGGAGCCGGAACGGGGCTCGGTGCAGGAACGGCGGCAGGCGCGGCCGCCGGCGCGGGTGCGGGCGCCGCTGCGGGTGCCGGAGCAGGTGCGGCGGCAGGTGCGGGGGCGGGTGCTGCTGCGGGTGCCGGAGCAGGTGCCGGCGCGGCTGCCGGAGCAGCGGGGACACGCACGGGCACTTCAGCGGGCGGGGCCACCGCAGCTGGGGAAGCTGCGGGCGCCGGCCCGGCCGCGTGGTTGGGGTCGACCCCGGTCGGAAGGTGCGGCAGCATTCCCGGCTCAACGCCCGGCGGCGGGACATGCGGTGCCGTCTCGGGCGGGTTGACCGGCGACACTGCTGGTATCTGCGCGGTCAGGTGCGGCGCGGGAATCGCCGGGTCGGCCACGAACTGGTTGACCGAGGAGGCGACGTTCTTGGCTTCGGCGGGTGCCGACGGGTTCTGAGTGAAGGCTTGCGCCGCGGCCATGAGCAGCTGGGTTGCCGACGCCGGGTCGCTGGCCGCCTGCTGGATGATCGGACTCAACTGGGTTAACGCGGGCAGCCCAGGTAGCTGTTGGGTGGGGTTGGGCGGCGGCGTCGCCGGGTCGGCTGCCGCGCTCGGGCAAAGAGCGAACGCGGCAGCCGATGTCACGACGGCTGCGGCCAAACCTTTGGACAGACTCCAAGTGCTTGCCACGGTGTTTTTCTCCCGGTTTCTTAGTGGTAGGTCAGCCAGCTAGCAGACGGATCACGGAATCGCGGCGAGCAGCGACTGCGGTCCCGGAGGCGTCGCCGAGGTGCCCGCGGCCGCTGGTGCGCCCGTCAATCCCGGGATAGCCGAGGCCAGACCCGGCAACGCAGCCTGCGCGAGTCCTGGAATAGCCGAAGCCAATCCTGGGAGCGACGACGCGGGCGAGGCCGCCGGAGCAGGAGCTGTCGGAGCCTGCAGGATTGGGGTGTTCACTCCCGGAATGTTCGGAATCCCGGCCGGCGTCGCGGCCGGTGCCGGTGCTGGTGCCGCAAGTGCCGGAATCGGCGTGGTCACCCCAGGAATGGACGGAACAGTTGCCGCAGGAGCCGGCGCGGCCGCGGCCGCAGCCGGAGCGATAGGCGTGGTGAGCCCCGGGATCGGCGCGTTCACGCCGGGGATCGAGGGGACCGTCCCGGGGGCGGTCGCCGGTCCGGGAGCGGCTGCGGGTCCGGGAGCGCCGGCGGGGGCGGTTGCGCCCGGGATCACCGACGGCAGGTTCAACCCACCCGGAGCTGCGGGTGCCGGGTCCGGTGCGTGCAGCACACCCTGCGGCGTCGGCAGCACACCCTGCTGCGTCGGCAGCGTGGCCTGCGGCGCTGGCAAAAGGCCCTGCTGCGCAGGCTGCGTGGGCTGCGCCGCCGGCGGGACGGCGCCGAGGGCGGTCGCGAGGTTCTGCAGGATCTGCGGAGCGTTGGCCGCTGACGCGATGAGCTGCTGCGGAATGTTCGGCTGCGCCGGCGCTGGCGCCGGATCGGCGTGTGCGATACCGCCGGTCAGCAGTGCTGCGGACGAGCCGGCCAAAACTGCGGCCGCTCGTACGTAAGTCCAGATGGTTGGCATGACTCTCCCTGGTTGTCGATGGCAGGCCCGGGAGGACCTGTGAACGAAGCTATCGTGGTGCAGAAGTGACTCAAGTGACACGTGTGGCATTTATGGGATCGTTATTGATACGAGTGACAGCGGTGACCGGCGACCTGGGATTTGTGTCCCAGCCGTTATCAACCGTGATCAACGGGCGTGTCGCGCGTCGATCGCTCGGGTCGTTGGCTCGGGTCCGCGGCGACCCTCGCTAATGTCGGAGGGCTCGGGTCCGCGGCGCGCGGCTACGGCCGCGCTTGCGACCCTCGCTAATGTCGGAGGGCTCGGGTCCGCGGCGCGCGGCTACGGCCGCGCTTGCGACCCTCGCTAAAGTCGGGCAGATAGACACGACTTCGGCCGCCGCGGCGGCAGGTGAGACCCGGCGATCAAGCACCTCTTTGGCAGCTCGAATATCAGGCTTGGCGCCGTGGCTGCTGATCCTCAGCATCGTCGCGCGATTCGGCTGGACCTACCTGGCGCCGCACGGCGCGAACTTCGTCGACTTGCACGTCTACGTGGGCGGCGCCGCGGCGCTGGACCACCCGGGCACCCTGTACAGCTACGTCTACGCCGACCAGACGCCAGACTTCCCGCTGCCGTTCACCTATCCGCCGTTTGCCGCGGTGGTGTTCTACCCGCTGCACGTGCTGCCGTTCGGGTTGGTCGCGTTCCTGTGGCAGGTTGCCATCGTGGCGGCGCTGTACGGCGTGGTCCGGGTCAGTCAGCTCTTGATCGGCGCTGCGTCAGCGCGACGCGCCGCGATGGGCTGGACAGCCGTCGTCATCTGGATCGAGCCGTTGCGCAGCAACTTCGACTACGGCCAGATCAACGTGTTCCTGGTGCTCGCGGTGTTGTGGGCGGTCCACACCAGCCGGTGGTGGCTGTCGGGCCTGCTGGTCGGTCTGGCCGCCGGAGTGAAGCTGACGCCCGCTGTTGCCGGCGTCTACTTGCTGGGGGCCCGGCGGTGGGCGGCGGCGCTGTTCTCGTTCGCGGTGTTCCTGCTCACCGTCGGTGTATCACTGCTCGCCGTCGGCGATCAGGCTCGCTACTACTTCACCGACCTATTGGGCGACGCGCGGCGGGTCGGACCGATCGCCACCTCGTTCAATCAATCCTGGCGCGGCGCGATCTCGCGAATTCTCGGTTACGACGCCGGTTACGGCCCGCTCGTTCTGGCGGCGATCCTCGTCACCGCGGTTGTTGCCGTTCTGGCGTGGCGAGCGTTGCAGGCTTCCGACGCTCTCGGCAGGTTGCTGGTCGTCGAAATATTCGGGCTGTTGCTCTCGCCGATCTCATGGACGCACCACTGGGTGTGGCTGGTCCCGCTGATGATCTGGCTGATTCACGGGCCGCTGCGGGAGCGCCTCGGCGCGAAAATCCTCGGCTGGGGTTGGCTGCTGCTCACGCTCATCGGAGTGCCGTGGTTGCTGAGCTTCGCGCAACCGACGATCTGGGTGATCAGCAGGCCTTGGTACCTGGCCTGGGCCGGGCTGATCTACGTGGTGGCAGCTCTGGCGACGCTGGCTTGGGTCGCCTTGACCCGGCGGCCCCACGACCGAGCGTCACGCTAGCGTTGCTGCCGACGCTGAGCGCCACGCTGGCGTGACGCTCGGCAGAGGCGGGGCGATGCAGGCGAGTTGGCAGTTCCCCGAACGAAATTCGATGACTGCGTGCTCGACGTCGCGTCAGATGCCGACGATCCCGTTGATATCGCGGGCCATCTCGATGTCGTTTTGGGTGATGCCGTTCTCGGAATGCGTCACCAGCACGAAAGTAACTGTCCGCCAACGGATATCGATGTCCGGGTGGTGATCCTTGGATTCTGCGTGTTCGCCTACTCGGCGCACGGCGTCGATCCCGTCGAGAAATGCGGGAAACTTGACGGACCGGCGAATGGTGCCGTCGGCCCGCTCCCAGCCGTCGAGTTCCGGCAGCGCGGCGTCTACTTGCTCATCGGTTAGAACAGCCATGATTCGACGGTATACCCTCACTGCCCATGCCGAATCAGATCGTCGTCGCCGGAGCGATCATCTCCGGCGTAACGGTATTGGTGGCGCAACGAAAGCGGCCCCCGCACCTGGCGGGCATGTGGGAACTGCCCGGCGGGAAAGTCGTGGCCGGAGAGAGCGATCAAGCGGCACTGGCCCGCGAACTGAGCGAGGAACTCGGACTCGAGGTGGCCGATTTCGAGGTTGGGGAGCGCCTGGGCGACGACGTTGCACTGAATGAGACGACGATATTGCGGGCCTATCGGGTGCGGCTGATCCGTGGCGAGCCGGATGCGCGCGACCACGACGCCTTGCGCTGGGTGACAGCGGCCGGATTGCACGAAATCGACTGGGTGCCAGCGGATCGCGACTGGCTCCCGCATCTGGCTGCAGCGCTCCGCTGAAGTCGCCGACAGTACACGCCGGTACCCGTTGTTGTCACCGCGCAGCGCTTGGCCTACGGTCTTTTGCGTTGTGAACCGGTTGTCAAGAGCGAGGATCCGGGTGAGTCTTCTCGACCCGGAGCGACCGAGTCTTACCAACTGCATGCTGCGAAGGTCGGCTAAGCAATGTCGCACCTGAGTTCCTGGTGGATCAAGACCGACCAATTCGACTGGGTGACAACGTTTCTGCGACAGCGCGGCCTGATCCGATCGGCCCAGCGGATTCTGGCTACCATCTCTCTCTCCGCAGCTTTGGTGCCGCTCACCTTGTGGGTGACCCAACCGCGGGTCAGCGGAGCCAACGCGATCATCTGCGTGGTGGCGGTCGTATTCAGCGTCGCTTCCGCCGCCTTCTGGCTGACTCATTGGCCAACTCGCCTGCAGTCACGCTTCGCCGCCGTGACCGGGATGTTGTCGACCGCCGGCTGGAGTTTGTTCCAGCCCAGCGCGTCCTTCGCGGCGCTGGCGTGCACGGCTCTCGCAGTCACCGGCGGCTATATCGCGCTCTTCCACAGCCGGCGACTGTTGCTGCTCAACAGTCTGGTGGCAGTCGCGACGACGACGAACGCGGTGTTCCGGACGGCCGAAGAGAGCGATCTGGCGAGCGCCGCCGCCACCTTTTGGTTGATCTGGTTCCCCAACTTCTCCGTTCCGTTGATGATCTGGGGCATGTCGCAAGCGATGCAGACCTACGTTGAGCGCGCTGAGCAGGATTCGCTCACCGGCTTGCTGAACCGGCTGGCCTTCTCCGAGGCGATCACCACCCGACTTGCCAGCCCAGCGGCGGCGCACACCCATCTCGCGGTGTTCATGATGGATCTCGACGATTTCAAGCGGGTCAACGACACCCATGGTCATTCAGCCGGCGACCGGCTTTTGCAGGTGGTGGCCCGACTACTGCGCGAACACAGCCCTGCCGACGCGATCATCTGCCGTGCGGGCGGTGAGGAGTTTCTGATCGCGCTGACCTGCACCGTCGACCAGGTGACGCCGCTCGCGTCACGATTCTGCGAGGCCATCGCCGGCAATCCGGCGGGCATCACGGCCAGCATCGGGACGGCGAGCGCCGAACTGCGACTGCTGAGCAGCACTGACCATAGCCAGTGCATCGAAGAGCTCATCGCCCTGGCCGACAGCGCGATGTATGCGGCCAAACGCCGCGGCGGAAACCAGGCTTATCAGAGCGCGGGCCTCTGAAACCCAGCCACGAAAGCATCCAGTGCGGAGCTCGTTGAACTGCTCAGTTCGCTATTAACAGCTCCCCGCTGCCACAATCACCGACGTGCCTTTCCGTAATGTCGCCATCGTCGCTCACGTCGACCACGGCAAAACAACCCTGGTCGATGCAATGCTCCGGCAGTCAGGCGCCCTGACCCACCGCGGCGACGACACCCAAGAACGCATCATGGACAGCGGTGACCTGGAGAAGGAAAAGGGCATCACCATCCTGGCCAAGAACACCGCCGTGCACCGCCACAACCCAGATGGAACCGTCACGGTTATCAACGTGATTGACACCCCTGGTCACGCCGACTTCGGCGGTGAGGTGGAGCGCGGACTGTCGATGGTGGACGGCGTCCTGCTGCTGGTCGACGCCTCCGAAGGCCCGCTGCCCCAGACGCGGTTCGTGCTGCGCAAGGCGCTGCAGGCGCATCTGCCGGTGATCTTGGTGGTCAATAAGACAGACCGGCCCGACGCGCGCATCGATGAGGTCGTGCACGCCAGCCACGACCTGTTGCTCGACGTCGCGTCCGATCTCGACGAGGAAGCGGCTGCCGCCGCCGAGCACGCGCTGGACCTGCCGACGCTGTACGCGTCCGGACGCGCTGGCGTCGCCAGCACCACCCAGCCGGCCGACGGACAGAACCCGGACGGCGACAACCTCGACCCGCTTTTCGACGTGCTGATGGAACACATCCCGCCGCCGGTCGGCGACCCGGAGGCGCCGCTGCAGGCGTTGGTGACCAACCTCGATGCATCGGCGTTCCTAGGGCGGCTCGCCCTGGTTCGCATCTATAAGGGAAAGCTCCGGAAGGGCCATCAGGTGGCCTGGATGCGCGAGGTGGACGGGGTACCCGTCATCACCAACGCCAAGATCACCGAGTTGCTCGCAACCGAGGGCGTCGAGCGCACTGCCACCGATGAGGCCGAAGCCGGCGACATCGTGGCGGTGGCCGGGCTGCCCGAGATCATGATCGGCGACACGCTCGCCGATCCCGACCACGCCCATGCGCTGCCGCGTATCCACGTCGACGAGCCGGCCATCTCGGTGACGATCGGCACCAACACCTCGCCGCTCGCGGGCAAGGTGTCCGGACACAAGTTGACCGCCCGGATGGTCCGCAGCCGACTGGACACCGAGTTGGTGGGCAACGTCTCGATCCGCGTCGTGGACATCGACCGGCCGGACGCCTGGGAGGTACAGGGCCGTGGCGAACTCGCACTGGCGATCCTGGTCGAGCAGATGCGCCGGGAAGGCTTCGAGCTCACGGTCGGCAAGCCGCAGGTGGTCACCAAGACCATCGACGGCAAGCTGCATGAGCCGTTCGAGGCGATGACCATCGACTGTCCCGAGGAGTTTGTCGGCGCGATCACTCAGTTGATGGCTGCCCGCAAGGGCCGCATGGAAGAGATGACCAATCATGCCGCCGGTTGGGTCCGGATGGACTTCATCGTGCCAAGCCGAGGCCTGATCGGCTTCCGTACCGACTTCCTCACCCTCACCCGCGGCACCGGCATCGCCAACGCTGTGTTCGACGGCTACCGGCCGTGGGCCGGGGAGATCCGGGCCCGACACACCGGGTCGCTGGTATCGGACCGGGCCGGGGCTATCACTCCATTCGCGCTGATCCAGCTGGCCGACCGCGGCCAGTTCTTCGTCGAGCCGACCCAGGACACCTACGAAGGCATGGTCGTCGGGATCAATCCACGCGCCGAAGACCTCGACGTCAACGTCACCCGCGAGAAGAAGCTGACGAATATGCGGTCCTCGACCGCCGACGTCATGGAGACGCTCGCCAAGCCGCTCGAGCTCGATTTGGAGCGGGCCATGGAGTTCTGCGCGGCCGACGAATGTGTGGAGGTGACGCCGGAGGTGGTGCGGGTCCGCAAAGTTGAACTCGACGCCACCTTGCGGGCTCGTAGCCGGTCCCGCGCCAAGGCCCGGGGTTAGCTTGGCGCCATCTTCCGCGCACGAGCGTGACCACCCGGCGAGATCCGTCCGGATTCTGCGCAGCCCCGCTACGCTCGCGAGGCTGGCCAGTAGGCGCCTCGATAGCCTGGTGGGCGTGCTGCATCGAGCCCGCCATGTCCTGATGGCGATCGGTGTGCTGGTCGCCCTGATCGGCCTGGTGTTGTCGGGCTGTACGGTGAGCCCGCCGCCAGCACCGCAGAGCACCGACACACCGCACAGCACAGCCCCGCCGCCGCAGCATCCCACTCAGATCATCATGGGCATCGATTCGATCGGTCCCGGGTTCAATCCCCATCTGCTGTCCGACTTGTCGCCGGTGAACGCCGCGATCAGTTCCCTGGTGCTGCCGAGCGCGTTCCGGCCGGTGCCGGATCCCAATTCGTCGACGGGGTCGCGCTGGGAGATGGATCCGACGCTGCTGGTCTCGGCCGACGTGACCAGCGAGAACCCGTTCACGGTGACCTACAAGATCCGGCCGGAGGCGCAGTGGACCGACAACGCCCCGATCGCCGCCGACGACTTCTGGTATCTGTGGCGGCAGATGGTCAGCCAACCGGGTGTGGTGGATCCGGCCGGCTATGACTTGATCACGTCCGTCCAATCCCTCGAAGGCGGCAAGCATGCCGTCGTCACCTTCACACAGCCGTACCCGTCCTGGCGGGAGTTGTTCAACAACCTGTTGCCGGCGCACATCGTCAAAGACGTGCCGGGTGGCTTCGCGGCAGGACTGGCCAGGGCGCTGCCGGTCACCGGTGGACAGTTCCGGGTAGAGAACATCGACCCGCAGCGCGACGAGATCCTGATCGCCCGCAACGACAGGTATTGGGGTCCACCCGCCAAGCCCGCCCTGATTCAATTCCGCCGGGCCGGCGCGGCGGCCGCGCTGGCTGATTCGGTGCGCAACGGCGATACCCAGGTGGCCCAGGTACACGGCGGATCTGCCGTCTTCGCCCAGTTGTCGGCGATCCCTGACGTGCGGACCGCGCGGATCGTGACGCCGCGCGTCATGCAACTGACACTGCGGGCCAACGAGTCGAAGCTGGCTGATGCCCAGGTGCGTAAGGCGATCTTGGGGTTGGTCGACGTCGACCTGCTCGCCGCGGTGGGTGCCGGCAGCGACAACACGGTCACCCTGGACCAGGCGCAGATCCGGTCACCCAGCGACCCGGGCTACGTGCCGACCGCGCCGCCGGCGTTGGGTCGCACGGCCGCACTGGGCCTGCTGGAGGCCTCGGGATTCCAAATTGAAAGCAGCACACAGGTTTCCTCGACGCCGCCCGGAGCCCCGTCGACGACGACCCCGGTGAACACCGGCCCGCCCGAGGTGATCCGCGGCCGAGTCAGCAAAGACGGCAAGCAACTTTCGCTGACTATCGCGGTGGCCGCGAATGATTCGACCGCGGTGGCCGTCGCCAACACGGCGGCCGACCAGTTGCGCAACGTCGGGATCGCAGCGAGCGTGCTGGCACTGGATCCGGTGACGTTGTACAGCGATGCGTTGAACGACCACCGGGTGGATGCCATCGTCGGTTGGCATCAGGCCGGCGGCAACTTGGCGACGTCGTTGGAGTCGCGTTTCGGTTGTCCGGCACTACAGGCAACGGAAGTGCCGGGCCCACATGCGACGACCACCACCACTGCTGGACCGGCCAGTCCATCAGGCACCACTTCGCAGGCGGCACCGGACACCACTTCTGCGCCCACGACTCCTAGCCGAGCACCGGAGCCCGGTGCGCTGGTGAAGTCACCGTCGAACCTCACCGGAATCTGTGACCGCAGCATTCAATCGAACATCGATGCCGCGCTGAACGGCACCAAGAACATCAGTGACGTGATCACCGCGGTGGAACCGCGGCTGTGGAACATGTCGACGGTGCTGCCGATCCTGCAGGACACCACGATCGTGGCCGCCGGCCCGAGTGTGCAGAATGTCAGCCTGACCGGCGCCGTTCCGATCGGCATCGTCGGTGACGCCAGCCAGTGGGTCAAGATCGGCCAGTAGTCTCGGCTGATCGCGCGCCGGGGAAGCTACGTTGCAGGCGGGATGACCGTGTCTACGATCTGTGCCAATTCGCGGCGGGTCGGCGGCGTCGCGGTGAGCATGAAATGCTGATTGATCAGTGCCGGTCCGATCCGGGCGGTCAGCGGGTTGACCCTCGCGGCGTCGATATCGCCTTCCAGCGCAGCGGTTTTCAGAATCGACTCGATGATCTTCAAACGCGGGGAGACCACCGCTTCGGCAAAGATGGTCCGCAGCTCTGGCTCGTGTATCAGCTGGCTGATGATCTCGAGGCCGGGGAAATCGGTCTTGCCGGCCAGCACGTCGCGATGCGCAGTGAACACCGCCAGCAGGTTCTCCCGGGCAGATCGGCCGGCACGCGGTTCGGGCAGTGGCGGCACAGTGTGCATGAGGGCGGCCTGCACCAGGTCGTGCTTGCAGGTCCAGCGTCGGTACAGCGCGGCTTTGCCGGTGTGTGCGCGTGCGGCGATTCCCTCCATGGTCAGCCCGCCGTACCCGACCGAGGTCAACTCGGCCAATGTCGCGGCGTAGAGTGCGCGTTCAAGGACTTCGCCGCGTCGGCGACTCCGGCCGGCACTCGGCTCGGGCTTTATAGCGATCGCCATTTCACGATAGTAGCCGCTGGCGTTCCTTTTAGAGACGAAAGATCGGCGTTGCCGGTGACTTCCACCCGGCCGGTACAGTGCGTCCATGCTCGAGACCCCACGGTTGCTGTTCGTGCACGCGCACCCCGACGACGAGAGTCTGGCCAACGGCGCCACCATCGCCCACTACCGCGCGCGGGGCGCGCAGGTCCACGTCGTCACCTGCACGCTCGGCGAAGAGGGTGAGGTGATCGGCGATCGCTGGGCCGAACTCGCCGTCGATCGCGCGGATCAACTGGGCGGCTACCGCATCGGCGAGCTCAGCAAGGCGCTGCACGCGTTGGGGATCGGCGCGCCCATTTTTCTGGGTGGCGCAGGACGCTGGCGCGATTCCGGTATGGCCGGCACCGAAGTGCGCGGTGGTGGGCGCAGATTCGTCGACGCCGACGAGCGGGAGGCGGTGGGCGCGCTGGTGGCATTGATCCATGAGTTGCGCCCGCACGTCGTGGTGACTTACGACCCCAACGGCGGCTACGGCCACCCCGACCACATCCGCGCGCACGCCGTCACCACGGCCGCCGTCACCCAGGCCGCGACCGGCGATTACCCAGGCGACCCGTGGACGGTGCCGAAGTTCTACTGGACGGTCCTGGCGCGCAACGCCATTGCCTCGGACCTGGCCTCGCTGGGCCCCGATGACCTGCGACCCGGGTGGACGCTGCCCCCGGACGACATCCCCTTCGTATACCCGGACGAGGACATCACCGCCGTCGTCGAGGCCGACGCGGACGCGCGTGCCGCAAAGGTGGCGGCGCTTGCCGCGCACGCCACGCAAGTAGTCGTCGGCCCGACGCAACGGGCGTGTGCCCTGTCCAACGACATGGCACTGCCGATCTCGGCCGAGGAGCACTACGTCCTTGTCGCGGGCACCGCGGGCGATCGTGATGAACGCGGCTGGGAGACGGATCTGCTTGCCGGTCTGGGCATTACGGGATCAGACACGTAGGCTGCCAATTAGGCAGTTTTCGGTAGGAACCGGAAGGACTCGGCATGGACCCGGATCAGGACCCGAATATGCAGCACTGGCAGGACCGGCTGGACAGCCTGCAGTGGGTACTCGGTTCGTTCGTTTCGCAGTTCGACAGCATCCCAACCTGACAGACATCGCGTCACGCGCGGTCTCGGGTGAAGAGACCAGCGCTACAGATCCTGCTGTCCGCTTTGTTGTACTCGCACTGCTAGCCGTCGACGGCGTGCTGTCCGCGCTTGCGGGGGCGTTGTTGCTGCCGTCATATATCGGCTCGATTCCGTTTCCGATCAGTGCGTTGATCAGTGGTGTGGTCAATGCCGCTCTGGTGTGGGCCGCCGGCCGCTGGACGACTTCGCCGAGGGTAGCCGCACTGCCGTTGTGGACGTGGCTGCTCACGGTGGCTGCGATGAGTTTGGGCGGTCCCGGTGATGACATCATCCTGGGCGGTCAGGGGTTCATGGCGTACTCGGCTTTGGTGCTGATCGTGCTGGGTGTCGCGCCGCCGGTGTGGGTGCTGCTGCGCCGCTCGATGCGGGGCTGAGCCTGATGGTGGCGACCCGCTGCGCCCGACTTTCGTCGCGCTTGCGATCGCCACGCTGCGTTAGGGCGTCGGTCAGGGCAGTGGCGGCAGCGGCGGTAAGAAGCTCCGGAACCAGTAGTACTCGGTCTGGATGAACTGGTTGATCGATGCCGTAGTGGCCCCCGCAATATTGTTCAGGCCCTCCGAGAAGGTGACGGTTCCGGCCAGCCAGTCCGTGAGGTTGAACACCGTCGCCTGCACCATCGGCTCGAAAAGGTCATAGATGAAGATGACCTGCGGCGCCAGAATGCCCACGTAGGGTACAAAGCCCACCGCATATGATGCGAGTTCGAAACCGTAAGCAACATACGGCTCAAATGTCAGGTAGGTGCCTTGGATGGCGTCGGCCCAGGACACAGGTATCACCGCCGCGGGTGCGGCCTCTGCGCTCCCCAGCAACCCACGCGCAGTGGCCAACCCGTTGATTCCGCCGGTCGGTGTGAGTCCCAGCGCGCGCAGGGCACTGGCGCCGGCCCCCTGGAACGCGCTCTGCGCCTGTCCCGCGGCTTTTGCTGCGGAACCGGCAATCTGTTCGGCCGCGGGCCCGATGAGGGACTGGCTGCCGAGCAATTGCTGTGCGGGCGCGCCGGCCGCGTTCGCCAGGGACCGTGCCGCACCCTGCTCTGCGGTGGCGTACGAGTTCGCACCAGCGCCCAGGGCCTGTACGAATTTGTCGTGGAACGCCGCCATCTGGCTGCTGATCAGCTGATATCCCTGCGCGTGCGACGAGAACAACGCCGCAACCTCGGCCGAAACCTGGTCGGCCGCCGCCGCGACCACGCCGGTGGTGGGGAGTGACGCGGCCGCATTGGCAGAGCTGATCTCCGTGCCGATACCGGCAATGTCGGACGCCGCTGTTCTCAGCGCCTCCGGCGCTGCGTGCAAAAACGACATCCCGCACTCTCCCTGGCTCCACCCCCGCGTGTGGTCACCGGCCGTTCGATTCGCTGACTTTGGCAGATCGTAACGTGATCGGTGGGGAGAAACTGGGCGTATGCGCGAAATCGCTGGCAGCGCCGTCGTTTTGCCAGCGTCTTGCCGGCAGGCTCGGGTCGGACGAGCGCTGCGGCAGATCAGGCGATCAGGTTATTGATTACCTTTAGTAGTAGTAACCGCCGCCGAAAATATACGGCAGGTAGCTGAAGTAATCGAGGATATAAATTGGCGCGTAGTACGGGTTGGATAGGCACGCGATAAACAGGTAAAAAGTGCTGAAAATGAAGTCCAGGAATGGGAAACCGGTGTAACCGTAGTAGCCGCCGTAGTACCCCGGGTAGCCGTAGTACGGTGCTGCCGGTGCAGCCGCCGCAGGTTGGGGGATTGCACCAGAACTTGCCAGTGTCCGCGCGATGCCCGCCTCGGCGGTTTTGTAGGTGTCGGCACCTGCCGCCAGGGTCTGAGTGAATTTGTCGTGGAAGTTGGCCGCCGCGGCGCTGAGGTGCTGGAATTCCTGGCCGTGTGAGGAGAACAACTCGGCGACCGCCGCCGAGACCTCATCCGCGGCAGCGGCCGGCAGTGAGCTTGTTTGCTCGGCGGCGCTGGTGGTGGCCGCGTTCAGCGACGATCCGATGTCAGCCACATTCGCCGCAGCGTCAGTCAGAGCTTGTGGTGCCGCCAGTACAAAGGCCATTTTGCCCCCAAATCCTTCGATGGTTCCTGCTGCATGTGACTCTCACCGCCGTGTGAGAGCGGCCAATCAAAATTGTTTGCTACAACCCCAGCGGGACCCTATCACGGCCCCGCGGACCCGGCAAAGATGCCCAGTGAAATTGTTCACATAAATCTCACACTTGCCGACGGTCCGGCGCCGACGCGGGCACTCGACCGCATGGCGGCCCCGGTCCGGCGCTAATCTTGCGCTTATGCCGCCGCTGTCAGGGTTCCGCTTTTGGACGCGCGGATGAAATCGAGTCTTGGGGAAGTTACACCAACGTGCCACTGACACCGGAGCCTTCGGGCCAGGAGCCCACCGAGCTACCCAGCCTCGTCGTTCCGCCCAGGACCTCGCCGGGAGCGAGCGCGTCGGCGATCCGTCGAGTGCTGCGCCGGGCCAGAGACGGCGTCGCGCTGAACGTCGACGAGTCGGCCATCGCGATGACCGCACGCGGCGACGACCTTGTCGATCTGTGTGCGAGCGCGGCCCGCGTGCGTGACGCGGGACTGGAATCCGCCGGGCGTCGCGGCGCTACCGGTCAGCTGCCGATCAGTTACTCGCGCAAGGTTTTCATCCCGGTCACGCATTTGTGCCGGGACAACTGCCACTACTGCACCTTCGTCACCGTCCCCGGCCGGCTGCGCGCCCAGGGGATCGGGATGTACATGGAACCCGACGAGATTCTCGACGTCGCGCGGCGCGGGGCCGAACTCGGTTGCAAGGAAGCACTATTCACCCTTGGTGACCGACCCGAAGACCGGTGGGACGAGGCGCGCCAGTGGCTCGACGAGCGAGGCTACGACTCCACCCTGTCCTACGTGCGGGCCATGGCTATCCGGGTGCTCGAGGAAACCGGCTTGCTGCCCCATCTGAACCCCGGCGTCATGACCTGGTCGGAGATGTCGCGGCTCAAGCCGGTGGCGCCATCGATGGGCATGATGCTCGAAACGACGTCGCGTCGGCTGTTCGAAACCAAGGGCCTTGCGCATTACGGCAGCCCGGATAAGGATCCGGCGGTCCGCCTGCGCGCCCTGACCGACGCCGGCCGGCTGTCCATTCCGTTCACCACCGGCCTGCTGGTCGGCATCGGCGAGACGCTGACCGAACGAGCCGACACCTTGCATGCAATTCGCAAGTCGCACAAAGAGTTCGGCCACATTCAAGAAGTGATCGTGCAGAACTTCCGGGCCAAGGAACACACCGCGATGGCCGCCGTGCCCGACGCAGGCATCGAGGACTACCTGGCGACGGTGGCTGTGACGCGCCTGGTGCTCGGCCCCGGCATGCGTATCCAGGCGCCGCCCAATCTGGTCTCCCGCGACGAGTGCCTGGCGCTGGTCCGGGCAGGCGTCGACGACTGGGGCGGCGTCTCGCCACTGACGCCGGATCACGTGAACCCCGAACGGCCGTGGCCCGCTTTGGACGACCTGGCGGCGGTCACCGCGGAAGCCGGCTTCGACCTGGTTCAGCGCTTGACCGCGCAGCCGAAGTATGTCCAGGCCGGCGCGGCATGGATCGATCCCCGGGTGCAAGGCCACGTTGCGGCGCTTGCCGATCCGGCGACCGGTTGGGCCCGAGACGTCAACCCGGTGGGTAGGCCATGGCAGGAGCCCGATGATGTGGCCTCATCCGGTCGTGTGGATCTCAACGCCGCGATCGACACCGACGGCCGCAACACCGAGGCCCGCAGCGACCTCGACAGCGCGTTCGGCGACTGGGAGTCCATCCGGGCTCATGTGGACGAACTGGCGGCGCAAGGCGCCAGAGCGCCAGAGCGCCTAGACAGCGATGTGCTTGCGGCGCTGCGTTCGGCGGAACGGAATCCGGGCGCATGCTCTGACGACGAGTACCTGGCTTTGGCGACCGCCGACGGTCCGGCACTGGAAGCGATTGCCGCACTGGCTGATTCGTTACGTCGTGAGGTAGTCGGCGAAGAAGTCACCTTCGTGGTGAACCGCAACATCAACTTCACCAATATTTGCTACACCGGTTGCCGGTTCTGCGCGTTCGCTCAGCGCAAGGGGGATGCCGACGCGTACTCCCTGTCGGCGGACGAGGTTGCCGACCGGGCGTGGGAGGCGCATGTCGCCGGTGCCACCGAGATCTGCATGCAGGGTGGCATCGACCCGGAATTGCCGGTGACCGGATATGCCGACCTGGTCCGCGCGGTCAAGGCCCGGGTGCCGTCGATGCACGTGCACGCGTTTTCCCCGATGGAGATCGCCAATGGCGTGACCAAGAGCGGGCTGAGCATTCGCGAGTGGCTGACCGGACTGCGTGAGGCGGGTTTGGACACCATCCCCGGCACGGCCGCCGAGATTCTGGACGACGAAGTGCGCTGGGTGCTCACCAAGGGCAAGTTGCCGACATCGCTCTGGGTCGAGATCGTGACGACCGCCCATGAGGTGGGACTACGGTCGTCGTCGACGATGATGTACGGCCACGTCGACAGCCCCAAGCACTGGGTCGGGCACCTCAACGTGCTGCGCGAGATTCAGGATCGCACCGGCGGTTTCACGGAGTTCGTGCCGCTGCCGTTCGTGCACCAGAGTTCCCCGCTCTATTTGGCGGGTGCCGCGCGCCCCGGCCCGACGCATCGGGACAACCGGGCGGTACACGCCTTGGCTCGGATCATGCTGCACGGCCGCATCTCGCACATCCAGACGAGCTGGGTGAAGCTCGGTATCGAGCGCACCCAGGTGATGCTCAACGGTGGCGCCAACGACCTGGGCGGCACGCTGATGGAGGAGACCATCTCGCGGATGGCGGGTTCAGAGCACGGGTCGGCCAAGTCGGTCGACGAACTGGTCGCGATTGCAGAAGGTATCGGCCGTCCGGCGCGTCAGCGCACCACGACGTACGCGCCGCTGGCTGCTTAGTCCCCCCGGGCGGGTAGTCGGCCCGGCTGCCGACGGGGTACGCCCACCCGATGCGGCACCCGATTGACAATCCAGCGATAGACGATGGCCCGGGTCCCGGGCGCTCACCTGGCCGGCAATCCGGTAGCAACCGGGGATGGCGTGCTGATCAGCGTCGATGCAGAACAGTCAACTATCAGGCTGGCGAACCCTGAAGGTCCGGCGACTCTGGCAACTGATAGCGCGGCGCGAGTGCTGCTGCTCTGGCGTCGGCGCCCCGGCGACCCGTCACGGTTCCGGAGCCGGGTCGGACCGGACGCTCTGGGTCGGGTGCGCCGGCTACGGAGTGGCTACGAAACACCGCAAGCGCAACGCCTGCTCGATCTCGAGGATCTCGCAGCGACGTTGCGCTCGCGGAGTAAGAACTCAGTAGTTGTTGCAGGACACCGCGACGGACTCGACGAGCCCGACGTATGCCGATGCGCCCGGCATGGCCTGCAACTGTGCGGCCATCGAACGACGCTTCGCCGGAGGCGATGCGAGGAACGAGTTCAGCCAGCCAGTCGCGACCGGGGATGCGGTGAGCTGAGCGGCAGCACCCGGATCCGTTGCATTCAGTGCATTCATGACCTGGCCGTAATTGCAGGTCGTGTTGACAGCCGCGTCGAGCGGGTCTGCATTCGCGACACCGGTGCCAAGACCCAGCGACACTGCCAGCCCCCCAGCAACAACAGCCGCCTTAGTAAGTGACAACCTCATTTTTGGACACCTTCCCCAACTTATTGCACCGCCGAAATACGACAGCGACGACATCTGCCCAGCGGTTGCCGTCTGTGCTCTAGGCTACCAGGCTCCGCGGGCGTGCTTCTATCAAATGTTGTATCGCGAGATCCTTCGTGAACGTAACTATTGCCAGTTCAGGGGCACAATATGCACGGTTTCGCGGTGGGCGAAATCGGACGATGCAGAGCCCGGTCACAGCATCCGCAAAGCTCAGTCACAGGCGCGCGGCAACTTCGGTGCCCTGCCTGATCGCACCTTTGGCATCTAGTTCGGCAGCAAACGCGGCGCCGCCGATGATGTGTGGGTCGACGCCGATTCTGCGTAGGTCGTCCGCCAGTTCGCGAGCCGATTCCTGGCCGGCGCACACCACTACGTTGTCGACGGCGAGCACTTGTGGCCGCTGCCGGTCCGGGCCGAAGCTGATGTGCAGGCCGTCATCGCTGATTCGTTCGTAATTGACCCCGGACAGTTGGTGGACGCCCTTCGCCTTGAGGGACGCCCGGTGCACCCATCCGCTGGTTTTGCCCAGCCGCTTGCCTTGCGGCCCCTTGCTGCGCTGTAGCAGGTAGACCTCGCGGGCGGGCGGCGTGGGGAGGGGATTGGTCAGGGCGCCGCGGTTCTCATGGAATTCGGACGGATCGACGATCCCCCACTCGGCCTGCCACTCCTTGACGTTCAGGGTGGGTGACTCCTCGGTCACCAGCAGTTCGCTGACGTCGAAACCGATGCCCCCGGCCCCGACGACGGCGACCGTCTTGCCGACCGGTTTGGCGCCGGTGATCGCCTCGGCATAGGTGACGACCTTTGGGTGGTCGATGCCCGGGATGGCCGGCAGCCGCGGCGTCACGCCACTGGCCAGGACGACGGCGTCAAACCCGGCCAGGTCGTTTGCCGTGGCCCGGCGACCGAGTCGCACTTCGACCTCGAGCTTGGCCAACATGGTCGAGAAATACCGGATGGTCTCGCTGAATTCCTCTTTGCCGGGGATGCGGCGGGCAAGGTCGAATTGACCGCCGATGAAGTCGTTGGCCTCGAACAGGGTCACTCGGTGCCCTCGTTGGGCGGCGTTAACCGCGGCGGCAAGCCCGGCCGGGCCGGCCCCCACTACGGCCACCATGCGCGTCCTGCGCGTCGGTGACAACACCAACTTCGTCTCGTGCGCGGCCCTCGGATTGAGCAGACACGACACCGTCTTCCTGGCGAAGGCGTGATCCAGGCAGGCCTGATTGCAGGCGATACAGGTGTTGATCTCCTGGTCGCGGTCGTCCTCTGCCTTGAGCACCCACTCCGGATCCGCCAACAACGGCCGGGCCATCGATATCAGCCGTACGTGGGTGTCGGTCAGGGTCTGCTCGGCGGCCTGCGGCATGTTGATCCGGTTGGACGCCACCACCGGGATGCTGACGTGCTCTGCCAGCGCGCTGCTGATGTCGACGAACGCGCTGTTGGGTACCGAGGTGACGATGGTCGGGACCCGCGCCTCGTGCCAGCCGAACCCGGAATTGATGATAGTCGCCCCCGCGGCCTCCACTTCGGTTGCCAGCGCCAGGATTTCGTCCCACGTCTGGCCGCCCTCGACATAGTCGGCCAGCGACATCCGGTAGCTGATGATGAAGTCGGATCCGACTGCGGCACGGGTACGGCGCACGATCTGTACCGGGAACCGACGGCGGTTGGCCGGTGTGCCTCCCCACGAATCGGTGCGCTTGTTGGTCCGCGGCGCCAGGAACTGATTGACCAGATAGCCTTCGCTGCCCATGATTTCGACGCCGTCGTAGCCGGCCTCCAGCGCCAACCGGGCGCACCGCGCGAAATCTGCGATCGTCGATTCGACACCGCGCCCGGTGAGGGCGCGGGGACGAAATGGATTGATGGGCGCCTTGATTGACGATGCGCTGACCGAGAGCGGATGGTACGCATAGCGTCCGGCGTGCAAAATTTGCAAGACGATTTTGCCGCCCGCGGAGTGGACCGCAGCGGTGATGCGGCGGTGCCGGCGGGCCTGCGCCGAGGACGTCAACTCCGACGCGAAGGGCAGCAGCCACCCGGTCCGGTTGGGGGCGTACCCACCGGTGATGATGAGACCGACGCCGCCACGGGCCCGTTCGGCGAAGTACTCGGCCAGGCGATCGATGTGTCCGGCGCGGTCTTCCAGCCCGGTGTGCATCGAGCCCATGACCACCCGGTTGCGTAGGGTGGTGAAACCAAGGTCCAACGGGGACAACAGATTCGGGTACGGCGTCACGGTTTCTCCTGCAATGCTCTGGCCACTTCGTCGAGCCATTCGATGGCGCTCTGTTCGGCGAGGATGCCGCCGCGCAACACGAGATGTTGGTGTAATGCGGCGCCGCGCAGCGCTGCTGGGTCGGGGAACCCCCGCTTCTCCAATTGCCGGTAGGTGTCCAAGGATTCGACCCGCTCGGCCCGTAGTGCGGTGATCTGGCTCCGCAGCGCGGACATATCGCCGTGGGCCACGGCCCGTAGCTTGACCGCTAGATCGCGAGTGGCGTTGTCGCTCAGCGCGCTACCCCGGCCGGGTCTGGTCGGCGACAGCGGTTCGGCAATCCAGTTCGCCAATTCGGCACGTCCGGTTTCGGACACCGTGTAGACCTTCTTATCCGGTCGGCCGTGCTGGGCCACTGTGGCGGCGGTGACCCAGCCGTCGTTCTCCATCGCTCGAAGTGCGCGATAGATCTGCTGGTGGGTGGCGCTCCAGAAATAGCCGATGGAGCGATCGAAGCGGCGGGCCAACTCATAACCCGACCCGGCCTGTTCGCACAGCGCAACCAGGATCGCGTGGGGGAGCGCCATGTGGGCACCATAGAAGCCAGCCCCGGTGCTATGCAACAGGGTGCATAGTGACTGGACACATCTTCCTTCGTGACAGGCGTGCCATTTGGTCCAGGTGTATATGCAACGTCTAGTATCAGTAACCAATCGCACCAAACGGTAAGCGGCCCGGAAGCCCCCGGGCGGCGCGACCGACAGCCCAGTTCTATTGAAAGCCCACATCTCGTTGAATTTCCATACCGAGCCGTTCATGGAGGACACGTTGAGGAGACGTCCGTGACGTACGTGATTTCCCAGCCTTGCACCGACATCAAAGACAAGGCTTGCATCGAGGAATGCCCGGTCGACTGCATCTACGAGGGTGCCAGGATGCTCTACATCCACCCCGACGAGTGCGTGGACTGCGGCGCCTGTGAGCCGGTCTGCCCCGTGGAAGCCATCTACTACGAAGATGACGTGCCGGAGCAGTGGGGCCAGTACACCCAGATCAACGCCGACTTCTTCGACGAGTTGGGGTCGCCGGGCGGTGCCGCGAAGGTCGGCCTGACCGAAAACGACCCGCAGGCGGTCAAGGACCTCCCGCCGCAGGGCGAGGACGACTGAGCGGCAGTGCCTAATCGGCCCAGGAAGGGTGGCGCGGTTTCGGCCACGCTCCCGGAGTTTCCATGGGACACCCTGGCCGAGGCAAAGGCCAGCGCCGCGGCCCATCCGGGTGGCATCGTCGACCTGTCTGTCGGCACTCCGGTTGATCCGGTCGCGCCGCTGATCCAGCAGGCGCTCGTAGCGGCCAGCTGGGTTCCCGGCTATCCCGCCACCGCCGGAACCCCGCAACTGCGGGAGTCCGCGGTGGCCGCGCTTTCCCGCCGTTACGGCGTCACCGGCCTGCGCGAGTCGGCGGTGCTGCCGGTGATCGGCACCAAGGAACTGATCGCCTGGTTGCCGACGCTGCTGGGGCTGGGCGGCACCGATGTTGTCGCCGTCCCTGAACTGGCTTACCCGACCTACGAGGTCGGGGCGCGGCTGGCGCGGACGCAGGTGGTGCGCGCGGACTCGTTGACCCAGCTGGGCCCGCAGTCCCCGGCGCTGGTCTACCTCAACTCACCGAGCAACCCGACCGGACGGGTACTCGGCGTCGACCACCTGCGCAAGGTCGTCGAGTGGGCGCGGGATCGGGGCGTGCTCATCGCGTCCGACGAGTGCTACCTGGGGCTGGCCTGGGAGGCTGAGCCGCTGTCGGTGCTGCACCCCTCGGTCTGCGACGGTGACCACACCGGGTTGATCGCCGTGCACTCGCTGTCGAAGACGTCGTCGCTGGCCGGCTACCGTGCCGGTTTCGTGGCCGGCGACGCCGACGTGGTCGCCGAGCTGCTGGCGGTGCGCAAACATGCCGGGATGATCGTGCCGACGCCGGTGCAGGCGGCCATGGTGGCCGCCCTGGACGACGACGACCACGAGAAGCTGCAACGGGAGCGGTATGCGCAGCGGCGCGCCGTCCTGCTGCCCGCGCTGCAATCGGCGGGCTTCGCCGTCGAGCACTCGGAGGCCGGCCTGTATCTCTGGGCCAGCCGCGGGCAGGGATGCCACGAGACCGTCGCGTGGCTGGCCGAACGCGGAATCCTGGTGGCGCCCGGCGATTTCTACGGCCCCCGCGGCGGGCAGCACGTGCGGGTTGCGTTGACCGCCACCGACGAGCGCATCGACGCCGCCGCCGCGCGCCTGGGCTAAGTTATGTCGAGCAGTTCCACCGCGAGCAGACGCAAAATCGCATAAATCTCAGGGTTTTCGTGCGATTTTGCGTCTGCTCGACAGCAACGGGCAGGGTGTGCTCATGGCAAGTTCGGCTGACAATTCGGGCGGCAAGCTGCGCATCCCGCTGACGATGGGTGACGTCTTCAAGCGGGTGTTTCTGGGCAAGCCGCTGATCACCGAGGAACTGGCCGGCGAGCGATTGTCGAACCCGGTCGCCCTGGGCGCGTTGTCGCCGGATGCCATCTCCTCGACCGCGTACGGCCCCGAGCAGATTTTGATCGAGTTGCTGCCCCACGCGGGGCTGGCGGCGTTTGCGTTGCTGCTGCCGATCACCGGGGTCATCCTGTTCATCCTGGTGTTGGTGGCGGCTTCCTACCGGCAGGTGGTGATGGCCTACACCCGGGCCGGGGGTTCCTACATCGTCGCGCGGGACAACTTCGGGCCGCGAGTCGCTCAGGTCGCCGCCGCAGCGCTGCTCATCGACTATGTCGTGACGGTGGCTGTGCAGGCCGCCGCCGGGACGGTGGCCGTGGTGTCCGCGCTGCCGGTGCTGGGGCCGTTCAGCCTGGAGATCACCGTCGGTGTGGTCGTTTTCATCTGCTACCTGAACCTGCGCGGATTGCGGGAAGCGGGAAAGCCTTTCGCCGCCGCAACGTACGCGTTCATCGTGATGGTCGCCCTGACGATCGTGGTAGGGGTTGTGCGCCATATCTTTTGGGGCTTACCCACCTATGATTCGCAGCACCTGGCCGGCACCGTGCTGGTGCATCAGGACAACGGGTTGGTGATGGGTGCGACAGTCCTGGTGCTGTTGCGCGCGTTCGCCAACGGCGGCTCGTCGCTGACGGGTGTGGAGGCGATCTCCAACACCGTCGATGTGTTTCAAAAACCGCAGGGCCGCAACGCTCGTCGCGTACTCACCGCGATGGCCGCCATTCTCGGGTTCCTGCTGGCCGGAGTCGCCTACCTGGCGTACGCCACCCACGCGACGCCGTACCTGAGCGAATATCCCTCGGTGCTTTCGCAGATCGGGCGCGCGGTATTCGGCAACGGTGCCGTCGGCAACGTCTTCTTCATCATGGTTCAGGCATCAACCGCGGCAATCCTTTTCACCGGCGCCAACACCAGCTTCAACGGCTTCCCGGCATTGGCCAGTTTCGTCGCCGAGGACCGCTTCCTGCCGCGACAACTGATGAAACGTGGTCACCGCCTGGTCTTCTCCAACGGCATCATCGCGCTCGCCGCGCTCTCGGTGGTGCTTCTGGTGACGACGGGAGGCTCGGTCAACGCGCTGGTTCCGTTCTATGCGATCGGTGTGTTCACCGGGTTCTCGATGGCCGGGTACGGAATGACCAAACATCATCTGACGCACCGGGAACCGGGCTGGCGGCACCGGCTGGCGATCAACCTGTCCGCGGGCGTCCTGTCGACCGTCGTCGTCGGCATTTTCGCGGTGGCGAAATTCACCGAGGGTGCTTGGCTGGTGGTCGTCGTCTTCCCGGTGCTGGTTTTCATGCTGATCCGGCTCAACCGCGAATACCGTGCCGAGGCAGCCATTCTCGAGATGTTCCGCACCGACCGGCCGGAGTTGGTGAAGTACGCGCGGCACCGGGTCTTCATCTTCGTGAACTCGGTGGATCTCGCGGTGATCGAGGCATTGCGGTACGGGAAGGGACTGCGCGCCGACGAGCTGATCGCGGTGCACTTCATGGTGGACGCGATTCATGCCGCGCAGTTGCGAAAGCGTTGGGAGCAATTCGATCTGGATACCCGCCTGCGGGTGGTGGACTGTCCGGATCGGCGGATCACCCGCGCCGCACAGATTTTGGTTGCGACGGCGCGCGAGGAGCATCCGGACACCAACGTGACGGTGCTGTTGCCGCGTCGAACTTATGCGCCGCTACTCGGGCGACTGTTGCACGACCGCACCGCGGACAAGGTCGCGCGGGCGGTGAGCCTGATCCCGGATGCCGCGGCCACGATCGTGCCCTACGACGTGCAATCTCGCATCAAAGATGCCTACCCGGACCGTTTCGAGCAGCGGATCGGGCGCGAAATCGACAAGCTGGAGGCTTGGGTTTCGCAGTCGGAGGACCAGAACGTCGAGACCTACGAGCACCCCGCCCGCTCGGCGACGGTGATTCAGGTGGCGGCCCTGATTCCGGGTCAGCGCGCGACCATCGAGGGCCGGGTGAGCGAAGTCGAGGACATCGCCAAACGCCGGGGCACCATCCGGTGGATCGTGATCGGCGACGACAGTGGAGACGTCCGCATCAGGTTCCGTCCCGGACCTGGCAGCTCCGACATTCAGCCCGGGCAGGTGTTGCGAGTCACCGGCAAGGCTCGGCAGAGCGGTAACCGGCCCATGTGGATGGTCGACCCCGCATATGACGTGGTCGACCAGCCCGAGGAGACCCGCGATGCCGGCGGCGCGGGGGAGGCGGGGGAGACCGGCTGATCGGGTGGTTTCGATCGGGTGGTTTCGAAGGGCCCTGAACCGGACAGTTAGATTCGTTAAGTAGTGACCGTCCGAAGTGGAGGACAGCTGTGCAGCGAATTGCGGCCATATTCGTGTCTCTAGCGGGGTTGGTGTTCACCGCCAACGGCTACCGGCCGTTGAGCAAGCGCGGTTACGGCGCCGGTTACGCGTTCGGCTACGGCCTGTTCGCGTCGGAATTTCCGGTGCAGTCGATCGCGGCTCAGTCGGTGGCACTGGCTGCTGTGTCGCCTCGGCTGTCCCGACGGGTGCGCTTGTTCAGCTGGTTGGTTTCGGCGGTGTCCTGGGTGGGTCTGATCGGTCTGCGCAGGGTCGGCGAGTCGGCGAACGAACCGCTGGAGGCGGCCCTGGACGCCGGGCTGGGCACCGAGCGTCGAACCGAGTCGGGCGATTTGTGGATGCGCCCGCCGCCAGAGGGTGCCACGGCGAAGAAACCGGGCGCCGCACGCATGCTGCGGATCTGGCGGGACTATGCGCACGACTCCGACATCAGCTATGGGGAGTTCGGGTCGCGCAACTCCCTCGACATCTGGCGGCGGCCGGACCTCGATCGGGGGGGTAAGGCGCCGGTGCTGTTGCAGGTGCACGGCGGCGCCTGGATGGTGGGAAGCAAACGGGGGCAAGGACATCCGTTGATGAGCCACCTGGCCGAGCTGGGCTGGGTCTGTGTTTCGGTCAATTATCGGCTGAGCCCTCGCGCGACCTGGCCCGACCACATCGTCGACGTCAAGCGCGCGATCGCGTGGGCCAAGGAGCACATCGCCGAATACGGCGGCGACCCGGACTGGATCGCGATCACCGGCGGATCGGCAGGCGGACACCTGTCATCACTTGCCGCACTCACCCCCAACGACCCGCTGTTCCAGCCCGGGTTCGAAGAACTGGACACCCGCGTGCAGGCGGCCGTGCCGTTCTACGGTGTCTACGACTTCACCCGCGACGACGACTCGATGCATCCGCTGATGGTGCCGTTGGTGGCAAAGCGGGTGTTCAAGCTGAGCCGGGGGGAGATCGCCGAGCCGCTGCGGCTTGCCTCGTCGATCAGCCATGTCTCCGAGGACGCGCCGCCGTTCTTCGTGCTGCACGGCGTCAATGACTCGTTGGTCCCCGTCGAGCAGGCGCGCAGCTTCACAAAACGATTGCGCGAGGTCAGTCGCCAGCCCGTCGTCTACGCCGAGTTGCCTTGCGCACAGCATGGTTTCGACATCCTCGGGTCGCCGCGTGCGGCGCATGCCGCAGTGGCCGTCGAGCAGTTCCTGGCGCAGATTTACGCCACCACCGGGCCGGCTTCAAAGTCGAAGAGCCGCGCAACCGCCGCTTCGTAGGCCTATGGCGACGGAGGGGGCGTGGTCGTGGTGGTGGTGGTGGTCTTCGGCCGGTAAGTGGTGAAAAGAGACGCGATTATCGCCTTCAGGATCGCGTCCATAATCGGGGCGATGAAGATTTGGTACAAGGGCTTGATTATGAAGGTGTTGATCGCCAGTGTCAGCAACTGCTGGAATAAGGTGAACGGGAGGAATACCACGCCCAAAACGGTGCTGGCAATATCACTGATCGGTTCAGCCGTTCCCATCGCGGCAGCGTTTGCGGCTTCGGCGCCGGCATACTTTGTCGCACCGACACCCAATTGCTTGACGAACTGCTCGTGGAATGCGGCCGCCTGACCGGCCACGCCCTGGTACTCGTGGGCGTGTGCGGCGAACAGTTGCGCAATACCCGCGGAAACCTCGTCAGCTGCGGCGGGCGCCAGTGCCGAAGTCCGGGCCGCCGCGGCCACCTGGGCCTCGCTGAGCGATGAATTGATGGCCGCCAGATTCGTGGCGGCCGCCGCCATCAGGTCTGGCGCGGCGATCACAAAAGACATGCCTGTTCCCCCGGGAGGTCATCATCGAGCTATCGACTCGCCCCAGAGCATGGCACGAACCGGAATCGTCCGCCAGATAATAGCTGCAGTCTTCTTTATCGATCGGCGCTGGTGGCCGCCGATGGCCCGGACCCGCGAACGAATGCCGTTTATCCGGGGCAGTAGGTCGATTCCGCGGCACTGACCATGGAGGTGACGTCGGCGAAGGTGATGCCCTTGGCGCCCAACGTGGTGTGGATGTCGGTCGCGATCTGGTCGGGTGTCTTGCCGGCGCTGCGGTCGGCGCAGATCTGGTGACCCATTGAGACGATGTCGGAGTCGTCCCCGGCCGGCCAGGTGAACCCGAGCTTGTGCATCTGACCGAGGAATGCGTCGTCGGTGCTGTCGGCGAGTGCGATGCCGGTGCCGGTCATCACGGCGGCGCCAATCATGACGGGAGCGGCCAGTCTGGCTGTCCAGCGAGCTGAGAACATGTGCTTGCCTTTCGTTTGCTGACGTTTGTCTAATTACTACCGCGTTTGCTGGGCCGGAGGCAATACAAACAAATCTGGTTACGGTGTGTTCACCGTGTGAAACCTGCCGGACTCTTCGCGGGCATCAATGTGACCGCGATTGGCCTGATCGTCGATACGCTGCTGCAATGATCGACTTTCAAAGTGGTGGTCTCTTATCGAGACTGGGGCCGAGTGACCCGCGAATAATCGCCGCTGAGCTGGCGCCGATTCTGGTTGAGGGCGAAAGCGTCTACCTCAGCTTCAAAGGCATGCGCGACTCGGTCGTATTTACCAACAAGCGCTTGATCACGGTGAATGTCCAAGGCATGACCGGGAAAAAGCGCGACTACTCGTCGCTGCCGTACAGCAAGATTCAAGCCTGGAGCATCGAAACCGCCGGGCGGTTCGATCTCGATGCCGAACTCCAACTCTGGTTCTCCGGCCTCGGCCGGGTCCATCTGGATTTCAAAGGGCAGGTTGACATTCGGACCATCGGACAGCTGATCGCGAGCCACGTCCTTTAGCCGATGACGGCAGGAGTCAGCTGCCCAAGCCCCAATGCAATACCCGGGACGTGAACAGGACCAGGCCCAGAGAGACCGACGCGACCACGACTAGACCAATGACCGCAACCACCAGCGGGCGCCAACCCGTGCGCGCGATCTGACGGAAATCGGTGTTGAGCCCGACCCCGGCGAAGGTCAGCAGGAACGCCCATTTTGACACGTTGGCGAGGTTGGCGGTCTGTCCTTTGGTGAGCCAGCCCAGGGTCGCGACCCCGGACACCGCGAGGAAACCCAGCACGAACTTGGGGAATTTGTCCCAGATGAACGCGACCTTGGCTCGTGCGCCGGGGGCGATGTCGTCGGCCTGCCCGCGCGCGGCCCAGAACACCGCGAACCCGAGCACCACGAATCCGATCAATGCGTTGCGGGTCGACTTGACCAGCACGGCGATCTTGCCCGCGTGATCGGAGTACAGGTAGCCGGTTGCGGTGGTCTCGGCGGTGTTGTCCACCGAAAGGCCTGCCCACAAACCGAATTCGTTGTCGCTGAGGCCGATTGCATGGCCAAGTGGTGGTAGTGCGAACAGCGCCACGGCGCCGAGGGCCAAGATGGCCGCGATGGCGTAGCTGACGTCGGAGTTGCGTGCCCGGATTGCCCCTTTGGCCGCCACGATGGCCGAAACTCCGCAGACCGAGGTGCCGATGGCCAGCAGGGAACCCAACTTTCCGGACAGCCCGAATGCGTGGGCGGCGGCCAGAATGATCGCTCCCGCAACCGCCATATCGACCAGAATCTGAATCAGGCTGGCCCCGCCCAGTTTTGCGATATCACCGAGGACAAAGCGGGAGCCCATCAACACGATGCCGATCTTGAGCCAGAATTCGTAGGTCTGCACTCCGGGACGAAACACCCGGTGCAAGCCGATGGTGTTCGTGATCAGCAACCCGATCACGATGGCCCACAACACATATTCGATGTCGGGCACGGTCCAGTGTTGCTTCTTGGCCAGCGCGTTCCACCAGATCTGCGCGTACTTGCCCAGCACGCCCACCGCGATCAGCAGCAGTACGCCGGGGACGTAGTCCAGGGGGCGGTTACTGGTGAACGCCGGCTCATCGTCGACCAACTGGTCGGGTTCGACGCGGACTGTGCTCATGACGTCACCACGGAATCTTGGGAAGGATGTCGGCGACCGCCAGGGCGGCGACCACGCCGGCCAGTAGTGTCGCCCACCAGTCGACCGAAACCGAGCCCAGCCGGCCATACCAACCGCGTGGCTCATCCTTTTCGCTCACGCAGCCATGGTGCCCAGTCGGGGTTGCTGACCCAAGTTATTGGCTCGTGGTGAATCTAGCTCCCGCGGTGAGATATATGTTGTGGCGAATCATTGGGGGATTCGACGTGCGTTAGAAGCGGTGTGGTCATTGGTTCAGACGTCTGGTCATGATCGCGCCGACGACCGATTGTGAAGATGGCAGGCTCGGCCGCTACCAGGGCATTACCGAACAAGTTCAGATGTCGCAGACCCCGGGCACTACACCTACCCGCTGGTGCCCCGCGGGTCCCAGCGGCCCCTATGGAATACGCGGGAGGCGTGATGTTCGAATCCATCTACGCGTTGGGAATCCTCACCGCGGTGATCTATCGCATCGACCTGGCCGATCGATCGGTCACCGATGTCTTCACCGGCACCCCGCGCAGCTTCCCCGACGGGATCGTGCTGCGTGGCGACCGGATCTACTGGACCACCATGGGTCCGGCCACCAGGGATCCGAACCGCAGCGGCGAGGCCAGCCTCGACTATTCCGTTCGCAATGGCGGAGTGCACGCCGTCGGTCTGGACGGAACCGGTTCGGTCGACCTCACCGCGCCCGGGGACATCACCACCGGCAAGCAACTCGCCGCCGACCGTGCCGGCCGCCTGTACTGGGGCGACCGCGAAGGCTACAAGATCAGCCGCATCGACGCTGACGGCAGCGGCCTAACCGACCTGGTGATCAATAAGGCGGGATCCGAACCGATCCTCGACGAATGCGTCGGCGTTGCGGTTGACGACGAGCGGGGTCACCTCTACTGGACGCAGAAGGGCCCCGCCAAGGGCGGCCGAGGCCGTATCTTCCGTGCCCGTCTGGAGCTGCCGTCGGCGCCGAGCGCCGCGGACCGCGCCGACATCGAAGTGCTGTGGGACGGACTTCCGGAGCCGATCGACCTGGAGATAGTGGGTGACCGGCTGTACTGGACCGACCGCGGCGCCCCGCCGAACGGCAATACCCTCAACCGTGCACCGATCCCCGCCGCCGGCGCGGTCGGCGGTCGGCCGGAGATCCTCGCGGCGGGCTTCGGCGAAGCGATCGGACTCGCAATCGACGACGACGCCGGCGTGGCCTACGTGTCCGATCTCGGCGGACGAATCTGGCGCACCCCGTTGACCGGTGGCACGCCCGAGGTGCTCGTCGATTTCGGCACCCCTATTTCCGGCATCGCCGGCCACGCAGGCCCCCCGGAACGCTGAATCTAGTTCCCCGGACGCGGGCTGCGCTCGTCGAGCAGCGCGATGACCTGGGCGGCGAGTTCGTCGATGTCGGCGCCCGCGGTGTCGAGCACGAGATCGGGGCTCTCCGGCGCCTCGTACGGTGCGTCGACACCGGTCAGACCCTTGAGTTCGCCCTTGCGTGCCCGTGCGTAAAGGCCCTTGGGGTCCCGCTTTTCGCACTCAGCCAACGAGGTGGCGATGTGCACCTCGATGAACGGCAGCTTTGCGGCATCGTTGAGTTCGCGGGCGGTTTCCCGGTCCGACTTCAGCGGCGACACCAACGACGCCAGCGCCACCACGCCGGCGTCAGCCAGCAGGCGCGTCAAATGCCCTACCCGCCTGATGTTTTCGGTGCGGTCGCCGGGCGAGAAGCCCAGGTCGTCGGACAGGCCGTGGCGCAGGTTGTCGCCGTCGAGCAGGTAGGCAACCCGTCCGGACTCGACCAGTGCGCGCTCCACGGCGACCGCGACCGTCGACTTGCCGGATGCGGGCAGGCCGGTGAACCAGATGGTCGCGCCCGGCTGGCCGGTCGCCT
The DNA here is from genome assembly GCF_055419245.1 of Mycobacterium sp. IDUB_37. Lineage (NCBI taxonomy): Bacteria > Bacillati > Actinomycetota > Actinomycetes > Mycobacteriales > Mycobacteriaceae > Mycobacterium > Mycobacterium sp. IDUB_37. The sequence goes on from NZ_JBVAXG010000002.1 coordinate 851,241, forward strand.
GCCAGCGGTGACCCCGGTCCAGCGCGGACGGGTGCCACCGAATGTCGGTGCGCGCGTGGGTGCCCGGCTTGACCTCGCGGGCCTCGATGACGGTGCCCGCGCCGATGGTGTCGTTGGTGGTCTCATCGATCAGGATGAACGCGCCGCTGTCCCGGTTCTCAACATAGGGATCGGCGACGACGACGGAGCTGGTTCGCAGCGTCACAGTGCCAATATCGTTGAGCGTCAACTCAACTGGCTGGTCCAGTTCGTCGAGAGTCTCGGGGTCCAGGCGCGAGTGCAATTCCTGAACGGTGGCCCGCACCGTCTTGGTGGTCTGCTTGAGCGCCAGTCGGTCGCCGGCCCGCAACGGGGTGTCACTGAACCAGCACACCGTGGCGTCGAGTTCCCGGGCCAGTACCGGGTGAACGGCGTCCTCGGCGCCGCTGACGAAGACATCGCCGCGGCCCACGTCGATGTCGTCCTCCAGCTCGATCGAGACCGAAAGCGGCGCAACGCCTGTCGTGCGATCGTCGTCGAGCGTGTCCAGCGCGGTCACTGTCGAGCGGGTGCCGGCGGGCAGCGAGATCACCGAGTCGCCGACGCTGAGCGTGCCCGCTGCAAGGCGCCCGGTGTAACGGCGGCGCTGGTCGTCGGTCGGACGCGAGACCCACTGCACCGGCAGGCGCAGCCGCGATGCTTCGGCGTGGGGTGCGGCCAATTCGATGGTTTCCAGATACTCGAGCAGGGTCTTGCCCTCGTACCACGGGGTCCGGTCGGACCGATGCACGACGTTGTCGCCGTGCTTGGCCGCGATCGGAATCACCGCGATGTCGACGTCGCCGAGGCGTGCCGCCACCTGGCCCAGCTGATCCTCCACTTCGCTGAACTTGCCCTGGTCGAAGTCGATGAGGTCGATCTTGTTCACCGCAGCCACAAAGTGCTTGATGCCCAACAGTTTTGCGATCCGCGCGTGCCGCCGCGTCTGCCGCAGCACGCCCGCACTGGCGTCCACCAGGAGGATGGCCGCGTGCGCGTTGGACGCGCCGGTGAACATGTTGCGGGTGTAGCGCTCGTGACCGGGCGTGTCGGCCAGGATGTAGCTGCGCGTTTCGGTGGAGAAGAACCGGTACGCGACGTCGATGGTGATGCCCTGCTCGCGCTCGGCGCGCAGGCCGTCGGAAAGCGCTGCCAGGTCGGCGACGCCCTCGTCGTCGGTCACGGCTTCCAAGTGGTCCAGCGGCAGGCTGTCGGTGTCGTGCATGATGCGACCGATCAGCGTGCTCTTGCCGTCGTCGACCGAACCGGCGGTGGTGATGCGCAGCAACTGACGCGTTACACCCTTGGGGTGCAGGATCTTTTCGACCTTCTCGGCCTGGTCGGAGACAGTCATCAGAAGTATCCTTCTCGCTTGCGGTCTTCCATGGCAGCGGCCGAGGTGCGGTCGTCGGCGCGGGTCTCACCGCGTTCGGACACCGTCGCCGCCGAGATTTCGGTGATGACGCCACTGATGTCGGTGGCCTCGGAGCGGACCGCCCCGGTGATGGTCAGGTCGCCGACAGTGCGGTAACGCACCCATTCGGTCTTGGCCGTCTCGCCGTTGTGCGGGGTGGCGTATTCCGACACGGCCAGCAGGATGCCGTCACGTTCGAATACTTCGCGTTCGTGGGCGTAGTAAATCGACGGTATCTCAAGGTCTTCCAGTTCGATGTAGCGCCAGATGTCGAGCTCGGTCCAGTTGCTGAGCGGGAACACCCGAACCTGCTCACCCTTTTTGATCCGGCCGTTGTAGAGCGTCCACGGTTCTGGGCGCTGCGCACGGGGATCCCACTGGCCGAACTCGTCGCGGAAGCTCAGGATCCGTTCCTTGGCGCGGGCGCGTTCTTCGTCGCGTCGGGCGCCGCCGAAGGCCGCGTCGAAGCCGCCTTCCTCCAGTCCGTCGAGCAGGGTGCGGGTTTGGGCCCGGTTACGCGAAGCGCTGGGGCCGGGGTCGGGCACGCGGCCCTTGTCGATCGATTCCTGCACCGACGCGACGATGAGCTTGTGCCCCTCACCGGTGACTCGGCGGTCCCGGAATTCGATCACCTCGGGGAAGTTGTGGCCGGTGTCGACGTGCATCACCGGAAACGGCAGCGGAATCGGGCGAAATGCCTTCTCTGCCAAACGAAGTAGCACGATCGAGTCTTTGCCCGCGGAGAACAGCAGGACGGGGCGTTCCAGTTCGGCGACGACTTCGCGGATAATGTGTACCGCCTCGGCTTCCAGCAGTCGCAATTCGTCGACGTGCCGAGCTTCTTCCACTGCGGTCATTTGTGCCGCTCCTCCTCATCGCTTCGGTCTGCATCGCCGACACGTATCATGTTGGTAGTCCTTCACTTTCGGCATCCGCTCGATAGCGGTCCACCCAGTCGTCGGAACGCTTGTCGGCTTGACGCTGCAGCACCGGTTCGGGCGCCAGACGCGGGTCGAGCCCCAACCGCTCGAGGATGTCGCCCACCACCTCAGTGAGGTTGCGCCACAACACCGGATAGGAAATCTCAACCGGCTTCACGTCTTCTTCGGCGAACCAGTTCTTCCAGCCCACCTCTTGGGCCTGCAGCATCCGAACGACATGCGCGATGGCACCGGCGTGATAGGTGGCGCGCGCATCACGGACCGGATCCGGCCTTCCCCGCCATACCCGGGTCTGCACGGCCCGCCAGAACGACACCGCCTGGGACACCACGTCGGGCCGGTGAATATGAATCAGCAACGGATCTTCGCCGACGACGTCGCGAATGCCGGCCAGCAACCCCTCGCCGGACCGTTCCTCGAGGCCGGAGACCCGGTCCAAGAGCAGTGGTGTCTGGTTCCACATCAGCTTGCCGCCCCACACGCCGTTGGGGGTCCGTCCAACTGTGCGGATGTAGTCGCGCCAGATCTCCGGAGTTGCGAGATCCGGCTTCCCCACATCCAGCGGATCCAGCAGACTCAGAATTGACTCGTCCTCGACTCCGGCGAACCATTCTCTTGGCTGAGGCGACTGACTGGTGCTAGGCAGGTATTGGAAGAACTCCTGCGGCTCACCGGCCACGCCGGTCGCGCGCAGCGACTCGACCAGCAAGGTGCTGCCGCTGCGCTGGGATGCCAGCACCAGATATGACGACGGATGATCGGCCACGAAGGAAGCCTAGCGTCAGCGAAAACTTATGCAACACAGGCATTTACCCTCACGCTGAAGATAACCCTTGTCGGCCTTCGGTGAATTGCCGGTGCTGCCTTGTTGTGCGACTCGCGAATCGACCAAAAAGGCGTCAACCAGCGACACAGCCTGGACTGGCAGTGAATACTCATAATTATCCCTCAGTTATTGGTCGTTTGGCATCACGATGCGGGGGAAACAACCTAGAACGGCAGTCTTGGCTGAACCAACAAGAGAGGGATCACCATGGCACTCGACGACGAGGACATCACCACTGCAGGTAACGGCGGGGAGGGACCTGCCGACGGCGGATCGAACCCTGAAGGTCACGACGGCGGCGCCGACGGCACCGCGGGCGAGGGCCCGGCCGACGGCGGATCCAACCCCGAAGGTCACGACGGCGGCGCCGACGGCACCGCGGGCGAGGGCCCGGCCGACGGCGGATCCAACCCCGAAGGTCACGA
>NZ_JBVAXG010000002.1:854963-915412 GCF_055419245.1 Mycobacterium sp. IDUB_37
ACGGCGGCGCGGACGGAACGGCGTGATCGATCCGCGATGCTGAGCCGCTGCATCGCCCCCAGTCTCGGTTCGTTCGCGACCGAGCACTGGGGGCTCCAGCCGTTACTCAGCCGCGCCGACGCGCTGCCCCGCGACTTCAGCGATCTACTGTCACCGGCAACGGTGGACGAACTGATCGCCGAACGCGGGGTCCGCGCGCCGTTCATCCGGATGGCGAAACACGGCGACCTGCTGGCGAAAGACTGCTACCTCGGGACCGGCGGATTCGGCGCCGAGATGCCCGACCAAGTGGATTCAGCCAAGGTGCTGGCCCAGTTCGCTTCCGGCGCAACGATAGTGCTGCAAGGCTTGCATCGCCTCTGGCCGCCGATCATCGACTTCGTCCGGGGCATGGTCGATGACCTCGGACATCCGGTCCAGGCCAACGCCTACATCACGCCGCCGAACAGTCGCGGGTTCGATCCTCACTACGACGTCCACGACGTCTTCGTGCTGCAGATCGCCGGGCAGAAACGTTGGGTCGTGCATGATCCGGTGCATCAGGACCCGTTGCCGTCACAGCCGTGGACCGAACACCGCGCGGCGATCGCCGAACGCGTGACCGGCGCGGCGGTGATCGATACGGTGCTGTCCGCCGGCGATGCGCTGTATCTGCCGCGTGGCTGGATTCATTCGGCCCGGTCGGCGGATTCAACATCGATTCATCTGACCGTCGGAGTTGCACCGGTGACGCGTCTTGACGTCGTGCAGGCCGTCGTCGACACAATGGCGGCGTCGGGAGAGTTTCGCAAGTCCCTGCCGCTGGGCGTCGAACCCGCGGACCGCAACGAGATGGCCGCGACGGCGACCAAGATCATGGCCGAAGTAGTGGATGCGATGCGGCACAACGCGACCGAGATAGGCGAGGAAGCAGCCACGCGGCTGACACAGCGCCACGCGGCGCGCACCCGGCCCACACCGGTTCGCCCGTTGGCATCGCTGCTCGCCGCCGAATCTGCCGGCCACACATCGGTGCAGTGGCGCCGCGGACTCATCGGGAGGATCGAAAACCGCAGCGGCCGTGTGGTTCTACGTCTACCGGACAAAACCATGACCTTCCCGGACTCGTGCGCACCCGCGATCCGGACACTGCACGATGGGATGACCGTCGATGCGAGATCCACGCCGGGCCTTGACCGCGCGGACGCGACAGTCCTGATCCGGCGGCTGCTGCGCGAGGCTGTCGTGTCGCCCGTGCCTGGCCAGGGATGAGCGGGGATGACCGCTGCGAAGCGTCCTCCATGCAGTGACCAATCGCTGGCTCGCAATGATGCGATGTACGCCACGGCGTCGGTGGGTCACGCGTGGGCGATGTTCGAAATCCCGGGGCCCTGGGGGCATTCCGCGTTCCTCAATTCGGAGAAGATCATCGCGCCGGCACTGGGACGCGCGATCGCGCGTCGCGTCGAGGTGGCCGGAATGCGGGTCACCGCGATACGCCGGCCGGGCCGCCGTTCGGCGCAACCCCGATGGCGTTGGTTTCTCGCGCGCTCGAACGAGGGCGAGGAGGCCCTCTATCAGGGCGAAGTCAGCGGTCCCGAACAGTACCTCGACATCGCGCTCGACGGTTCCGACGGCCGTCTGTCCACCGATCCGCTGATCGCGGTCTGCGCACATGGCAAACACGACCAGTGCTGTGCCGTTCGGGGCCGCGGTGCGACCACCGCCATCGCCGCCGAGTATCCCGAATTGACTTGGGAATGTTCGCATCTGGGCGGTGACCGGTTCGCGGCAACTATGCTGATCCTGCCGGAAGGTCTCTGTTACGGACGGGTCGACTCGGCGGACTCGGCCGGACTCGTCCGCCTGTACTTAGACGGACGACTGGACAACAGATTTCTCCGGGGACGCACTTGTCTGGCGCATGCGGTTCAGGCTGCCCAGTACTTCGCCCGGGTGGAAACGGGGGAAGACCGCATCGCCGCCCTGTCGCCGCTCGATGTTCAGCGCGGTGAGCACGAGATTCGGGTCCGGCTCGCCGGCGATTCGGGTCCGCTGGACGTGGTCCTCGAAGAAGCCATGTCCGATCCGCTGCTGTCCATGTGCCACGCGACCGTGCCGGGTCGGGTGCGGACCTTCTTGCTTAAATCGATCCACCCGGGATGAGGTCAGCGAGCTGGACGACCGCGCGCTGCGAGTCGTAGGTGTCGTAGTGGTGGCGGTTGTGCCGTGAAATCGATCCGAGGATCAGTGCGAGAACGAGGAACGCGATTGAGATCCCGCTGATCACAAGCCCGGCGATAGCCAGGCCACGCCCGCCTTCGCCGGTCCGTCTGATCTGGTTGAGTGCGAGGACGCCGAAGACCACGCTCAGAATCGTGCCGATTCCGCAGGTGAAGAACCCGGCAATGCAGGCGATGAACGACGCGATGGCCATCGTGTTCGTGGTGGAACCAGCGGGCGGCGGGTAGGCCGGCGGGAACCCGTAACCGCCGTAGCCGCCGTACCCGCCGGGCGCTGGTGGCGGATAGCTCGGCGGTGGATAGCTCGGCGGCGGATAGTCGTAGCCACCGGGTGTCGGTGGGGGATAGCTCGCTGAGGGATAGCTTGGCGGCGGATAGCTTGCCTGGGGATAGCTCGGTGGTGGATAGTCCGGTGGCGGATAATTCGGCGGTGGGTAATTCGGCGGTTCTTCCGTCACGGGACCTCCACGCATATCGCGGCCAGCGGGTATTTGCTGGTAGGGCGCCCCACTCTACCCTTCGCACCGAATCGTGTCGCTACAAACTTGCGCCCCGCGGTTGACCGGCGGGTTCGCTCACCCGCAGCCCGAGCGAAAACAGCAGTCGCACATCGGGATCGGCCAACGAGGTGGACAGCAGTTGCTCGATGCGCCGGACCCGGTAGCGGACGGTGTTGGGATGCACCTGCAACGACTGGGCGGCGGCAGCGACGTCACCGAAACAGTCCAGATAGACCCGCAGGGTGTCGGTCAGCGCCGGATCCTTCGTGCGCAAGTCGTCTAGCCGGGGGTCGACGAGGCGCGGTTCCTCGCCGATCATGGTGACGATCTCGTCGAGCAGCACCGTGGTTCGCGCCTCGGCCAGCGAGGTGACCTGCCCGAACGAAATCGGATGGCGCTCAGCGCTGTCCAGCACGCGGTCTACCTCCGCGCGAGCCGCGGCGACCGTCGTCAACCCGACGACCGGGGCCGCGATGGCGGCCCGTAGTTCGACGCCCAGTTCGGTGCGCAAGGCGCCGATGGTGCCGCGCACCCAGGAGCTGACGGACCCCGTCGTGGTGGTGTGCGGCAGCAGCACATAGATCCGCGTGCCATGTGCCGCAACCTGCGCGTCGCGCCGGAAAGCGCTGGCGCTCAACGCGAGAACGTCAGCCAGTCGTGCCGGTCTGTCGCTGCGCTCGACGCTGTCCCAGCCGATCACCGCGCCGATTCCGTCGGTTGGCAGACCGAGTTCGCCGGCAATGGCGGAGACGTTGACGGTCTCGCCGTCGCCCGAGCCGTCCGGCCGGCCGAGTCCGAGTAGTTGCTGCACCCGTCGGGCGTGGGTGGACGGTCGGGCCGCCAGTCGGGCCATGATCCGGGCGGCGAGCACCGCCGCGCCCCGCAACATCTGTTCGGCATCCTCGGCCAGTGGGTGTGATCCCTGTTGGACCCAGATCGTGCCCGCGAACACCTGCGGCCGCCGCGGGCCGGCCGCTGGTCGATGGATACCGATCGCCAGTCGAGGGCGCAGGCCCAGTTCGGGGCGTTCGTCGATGCGGACCACATCGTGACCCGCCCGCAGCGCGTCGAAAATGCCCCACTGCCCGATCCATTTCAAGTGCTCGGGAGGCCCGGCGCGGCCGAGGATGGACAGCCGCCGCAGCTCGTCGGCCTCGTCGTTGGACGCCGAATAGGCCAGCACATGCGACTGGGCGTCCTCGATGCTGACCATGCCGTGGATCCGGTCCGCGAGCGATTGCGCCAGGCCGAACAGATCGGTGCCCGAGTTCTCCTCGGAATCTGCCCGGTCGCTGTGGTGCTCCAAGACGTGGTTGACCAGCTGATAGACCCGTTCCCAGCGGGCCTGCGGCTCGACGGCCACCACCGCTGACCCGGCCTGCACCGCCTCGGCCACGACCGTCTCGGACGGCTCCTTGACGAAGACCGCCACCGGAGCGGTGACCAGTGCCCGAATCCAGTCCAATGCCTCGGCGTCGCTGACACCGAGCAGGAAGAAGACATCCGCGGAGCCTGCCGCGATTGCCAGGCCCAGCCGGACGTCGTCGGAGTCGATCAGTGACGCGGAAGTGACGGCGATATCCAGGCCGCGTGGGGCGTCGACCAGGCTGACCACGGTCGCGTCGAGCGCGAGCAGTAGTTGCCCGAGTCCGATACCACCGCTGTGCATATTAGCCGATTTTACTATATTTGGGCGGTCATGTTGTCTGATCGGCCAATCGTTTGAACTGGTCCGACGGGGATCCTGGCGAGATGGACGCGATTACCCAGCCACCGCCGCCGGCCAACGAGCCGGTCCACGACTATGCGCCGAAGTCACCGGAACGCACCCGCCTGCGGGCAGAGTTGAAGGCTCTGGCCGAGCACCCGATCGATCTCCCACACGTCATCGCCGGCCGACATTTCATGGGTGACGGCGAAGCGATCGACGTCGTCCAACCACACCGGCACGCCGCGATCCTTGGCACGCTGACCAACGCGGGTCACTCCGAGGCGTCCGCCGCTGTCGAGGCGGCGATGGCCGCCAAGGCAGGGTGGGCGGCCACGCCGTTCGACGAACGTGCCGCGGTCTTTCTGCGGGCGGCCGATCTGCTGGCCGGCCCCTGGCGGGAGAAGATCGCCGCCGCCACGATGCTGGGTCAATCCAAGTCGATCTACCAGGCCGAGATCGACGCTCCGTGTGAACAGATCGACTTCTGGCGATTCAATGTCGCGTTCGCCCGCCAGATCATGGCCCAGCAACCGATCAGCGGCCCGGGGGAGTGGAATCGCAGTGACTACCGGCCGTTGGACGGATTTGTCTACGCGATCACGCCGTTCAACTTCACGTCCATTGCCGCCAATCTGCCGACGGCGCCGGCGCTGATGGGCAACACGGTGGTCTGGAAGCCGTCGATCACCCAGACGTTGTCGGCTTATCTGACGATGCAGCTGCTGGAAGCCGCGGGACTGCCACCCGGGGTTATCAACCTGGTCGCCGGTGATGGGCTGGCGGTATCGGATGTGGCGCTGGCGGATCCGCGACTGGCCGGCATCCACTTCACCGGATCGACGGCCACCTTCCAGCACCTGTGGCAGCAGGTGGGCGCCAATATTGCTCAGTACCAGAGCTATCCTCGACTCGTCGGCGAGACCGGTGGCAAGGACTTCATTCTCGCTCACCCTTCGGCGCGTCCAGATGTGTTGTGCACGGCACTGATTCGGGGAGCGTTCGACTACCAGGGGCAGAAGTGCTCGGCGGCGTCGCGGGCGTTCATCGCGCACTCGGTCTGGCAACGAATGGGTGACGACTTTCTCGGCACGGCCGCTGGGCTGACTTATGGTGACATCAACGATTTATCGAACTTCGGCGGCGCGCTGATCGACCGTCGAGCGTTCACCAAGAACGTCGACGCCATCGAGCGGGCCAAAGGCGCCGCAGGGGTCACCATCGCCGTGGGTGGTGAATACGACGACAGTGAAGGCTATTTCGTGCGACCCACGGTGCTGCTGTCCGACGACCCGACCGACGAGGCGTTCTCGACCGAGTACTTCGGGCCGCTGTTGTCGGTGCACGTCTATCCCGACGAGCAATACGAGCAGATCCTTGATGTCATCGACGCCGGATCACGATATGCGTTGACCGGTGCGGTGATTGCCGATGACCGCGAGGCCGTGCTCGCCGCTCAGCGCAGGTTGCGGTTCGCCGCCGGCAACTTCTACGTCAACGACAAGCCGACGGGAGCGGTGGTCGGGCGCCAACCATTCGGCGGTTCCCGTGGATCCGGTACCAACGACAAGGCCGGGTCGCCAATGAACCTGTTGCGCTGGACGTCGGCACGCACTATCAAAGAGACGTTCGTCGCGGCCACCGAATACGGCTACCCGCACATGGCGGCCGAGTGATGGCCGGCGTGTTCGCGCACACCGTGCGCCCGGCGATGCTCGCGGCCAGTCGCGCCGACGGTCTGCGGCGCGTTGTCGAGCGCTCGGCGGTGACTCGTCGGGTGGTGCGCAGGTTCGTACCGGGCGATGTTCTGCCAGACGTGCTCGATGTCGTTGCCGCGCTGCGAGATTCCGGTCGAGCGATCAGCATCGACTACCTCGGCGAGAACGTCACCGACGCCGACGATGCCGCTGCGACGGTAACCGCGTATCTAGACCTGCTCGACGCACTCGGCCGCCGGGGCGACCCTGTCACCGACGGTGTGCGCCCCCTGGAGGTGTCGGTCAAGCTGTCGGCGTTGGGGCAAGCGCTGGAACGGGACGGCAAGAAGATCGCACTCGACAACGCGCGGACCATCTGCGAGCGGGCCGCGAGGGTGGGTGCCTGGGTCACGGTCGATGCCGAGGACCACACCACCACGGATTCCACGCTGTCGATCTCCGGTGACCTGCGGGTTGATTTCCCTTGGGTGGGAACGGTTTCGCAGGCATACCTGCATCGCACCGTTGCCGACTGCGAAGAGTTGGCCATGGTCGGGGCGCGAGTCAGATTGTGCAAGGGCGCCTACGACGAACCCGCGTCGGTGGCGTACCGGGACGGTGACGAGATCACCGACTCGTACCTGCGCTGCCTGCGGGTGCTGATGGCGGGCCGCGGGTACCCGATGGTGGCGTCGCACGATCCGGTGATCATCGAATCCGCCGGCCGAATGGCGCACGAATCAGGTTGTGGAGTAGACGATTTCGAATACCAGATGCTGTACGGAATCCGTGACGACGAGCAGCGACGACTGGCCGACGCCGGCAACCGGGTGCGGGTCTACGTGCCGTTCGGGACCCAGTGGTACGGATACTTCATGCGCCGACTTGCCGAGCGCCCGGCAAACCTGACATTTTTCCTGCGGGCTTTGGCGCAGCGGGGCTGACCGGCCTCAGCTGACGCCGTTGCTGGTTGCGTCGAGCAGGTTGGGTGCCTTCGCGACCCAGGCCTGCGGGACTGAAAGCTCGCCGACCATTGCGGCGCCTTGCGCGGAGCGGGCCCGCGACCGACCGGCATCGTGGTCACGTTTCGCGAGCTTCGAGATCAGCGTCGAGACCACTGACATCGGCGATGGCAGGTCCGGGGGATCCGGCGCCGGGTTCAGTGGGAGCTGCGCTGCGAGCCGGTCCAACGCGTGGGGCACCGCGCAGTACAGCTGCGCGTCTGCCTCGATCTGCGCCGGCGCCGGGAAGGGAGCCAATCGCGTCGCCCGCGCCGCATGGCGCGCGTAGCGGTACATCGCTTGCGCATCCTGAACCCACATTTCGCCGTACAGGGACTCAACCGTCGCGATCGCAGGGCTGAATTGAGCGAGCTGGTTTGCCGCGGCAAGTGATCGCAGCCGGTCGCGGTTCTGGGTGACCTGAGTCGGCATGACCGTCGCCATCAGGGCCGCTTCATACGCAGCGAATGCCGAACTCGCTTGAGCGGCAGTGTGATGCGCGAGTCTGGCGGTGGTACCGATCCATTTGAGGTACGGCCTGACCGCCTCGGCCATCGATGTCGCCGAGGGCCCCTGCCAGATGTCTCTGCCGAGACCGGAGATCACCGAGATGAGCGAGACTTCGGCGGCGTGGAGAGTCGTTGCTACGTCTTGCCAGGCCTCGGCCGCGGCCCGTAGCGACTCTGAGCCCGGACCGCGAAACATTCTGTTGGAGTTGATCTCAGGCGGTAGCAATCCAAAATCCATTGTCGTTGCCTTCAAGCGTGGTCTGCTGGGGTGGACAAACAAACCCGTCCGGCGCATGGGGTGGTTCGAGACGGGTCGAATCAGCAGAATGCCCTGCGCCGCAAGGGGTATGAGTCAGATCACCAGACCCGCGATGCGGCCGCCCACTCGACAGCGACTACAGGATGAGGGTGCGCGGCCCGGCGATACGACGTCGACCGGTCAGCAACGCGCAATGCAGAATCTGGTCAACAGATCTTGACCACGTTGAACGGTGCCCCGCCCCAGTGGCGGGCTTCGTCCGGACTGCAGCAAGCGCTCGACAACCCAACCGGCGAGCGTGAGAAGTGTCGCAAGCATTCCAATCGGGATCAGACCCGGCACCAGCTCGGGCAGAATCCCGGCATCGAAGGTCTTCGGGCAATCGGGGGACGGCAGCTGCTTCAAATGCAATCGATCGCCATTGGCGATGACCGCACCCGCGAAGGAGGTCAGAACTACCGGGGCAGAATCGCGAGCCGGTGGCGGGTCGTACTCCAACTCGGCGACCCCGGCAAGCAGCCAAAGTATCGCTGCGATGGCGACAACTGATCGCAACGACGACTGCCTGCGAACGCCGTGGGGCATGATGTGTCGAACTTAGCACCGGTTTCCGGACCGAGAGTCGACTTCGCCGCCCAGGGCCGACCTAGACGGACTGCCTCGGCAGCTCGGTCGTGACCGCGTCGTCGTCGTGGTCCTGCTCCCCAAGCAGCAAAGACCGCACCACCGGGCGTGGTGCCGAAGACCTGAGCATCTGACTGGCTGGACGGGGGCGCACTGTTTGCGGCCACCAGAACCAGCGTCCGAGCAGTGCGGCGATGGACGGCGTCATGAACGAGCGCACGATCAAGGTATCGAACAACAGACCCAGGCCGATGGTGGTGCCGACCTGACCGATGATCCGCAGATCGCTGGCCACCATCGTGGCCATTGTGAAAGCGAACACCAGACCCGCGTTGGTGACGACCTTCCCGGTGCCGCCCATCGCGCGGATGATGCCGGTGTTTATACCGGCAGCTATCTCCTCTTTTATCCGGGATACCAGTAGCAAATTGTAATCGGACCCGACAGCCAACAGGATGATCACCGAGAGTGGCAGCACCATCCAATGCAGTTTGATGCCCAGAATGTATTGCCAGATCAGCACCGAGAGCCCAAATGAAGCGCCCAACGAAAGTGCCACCGTACCCACGATGACCAGTGCCGCCACGAAACTCCGCGTGATGATCAGCATGATCATGAAGATGAGGCAGAGTGCACCGACCACCGCAATACGTAAATCGTATTTTGAGCCGTCCCGGAAATCCTTGAACGTCGACGCGGTGCCGGCGATATAAATCTTGGCGTCCTCCAGCGGTGTCGTCTTGAGCGCCTCCTCGGCCGCCCTCTTCAACTTATCGATACGCGCTATGCCTTCGGACGTGGCAGGATCGCCCTTCTGCGAAATGATGAACCGGGCCGCTTTCCCGTCCGGGGACAGGAAAGAATTCATTGCGCGCTGGAAGTCTGGGCTCTGGAAAACCTCCGGAGGCAGATAGAAAGAATCGTCGTCCCTGGCGGCGTCGAACGCCTGCCCCATCGCTGTGGCGTTCTGGCCTGTTTCGTCCATCTCACTGAAAAGTCCGGACATCGTGCTGTGCATCGTCAACGTCATCGTCCGCATGGACTCCAACGTCGCGATAATCGGCGGGAATTGCTCGAGCAGCTGCGGCAGCAGCGCGTCCACTTTGTTCAGATCCTGCAGTACATCGTGGAGCTTTTCGCTCTCCTTATCGACCCCGTCGAGACTCTCGAATATCTGCCGCAACGACCAGCATATCGGAATGTCGTAACAGTGCCTTTCCCAGTAGAAGTAGGCCCTTATTGGTCTGAAGAAGTCTTCGAAATCGGCAATGTGGTCACGCAACCCGTCGACAAGCACCGCCATGTCTTTGGTCTCGTCGATCGAGTGGTGGGTGATTGCAGTGATCTGTTGCTGTATTTGGTAAACCCTTTTTATCAACGCGATTTGCTCGGTCATCAGATCGGCTTGCTTGAGCAGATCGTCGGTAGTGCTTTTCAAGAACTGCATATTTTGTTGCATGGTCGCGCCCTGCATGCTGATCAGGAACGGTATCGACGTGTGTTCGATCGGTGTTCCCTGGGGCCGGGTGATCCCCTGCACCCGAGAGATTCCCGGAACACGGAATAGTCCCTTGGCCAGTTTGTGCAGCACCAGAAAATCCGCCGGATTGCGCATGTCGTGGTTGGCTTCGACCGTCAGAACTTCAGGCATCAATCGCGCCTGAGAGAAATGACGGTCGGCGGCCGCGTAGCCCAAGTTTGCCGGCAGGTCCTTGGGTATATAGAGACGGTCGTTGTAGCTGGTTTTATAGCCGGGGAGTGTCACCAGTCCGACTAGCGCGACGGCCAATGCCGTGATGAGAATCGGTGCTGGCCAGCGGACAATCGCTGTGCCGGCGCGGCGCCATCGGCGGAACCCGATTATGCGTTTTGGATCGAATAGCCCGAAGCGACTTCCGACGGCCAGCACTGCCGGCACCAACGTGAGCGCGACGGCGACTGCGACGAGCATGCCCACTGCGCACGGGACTCCGATGGTCTGGAAGATCGGAATCCGGGTAAAACTCAGGCACAAGACGGCCCCGGCGATCGTCAAACCGGAAGCCAGTACAACAGGAGCAACTCCGCGGTAAGTGGTGTAGTAGGCCGTTTCCGGGTCTTCGCCGGCCTGACGCGCCTCTTGATAGCGGCCGAAGAAGAATATCCCGTAGTCGGTACCGACCGCGATCCCAAGGGCCACCAGCAGATTTATGGCAAATGTTGAAAGTGCAAGAATGCTGTGGTCGCCGAGAAAGGCGACGATTCCTCGGGCCGCCCCCAATTCGATCCCGACGATGGCCAAAAGCAGCACCGCGGTGATGATGGACCGGTAGACAAGGAGCAGGATCGCGAAGATGATCACGACGGTTATCGCGGTCATCTTCAGAATGGATCTCTCGCCAGTGCGCACCATATCCGCAACGAGTGCGGCCGGGCCGGTGACGTAGACCCCGACTCCGGGCGGCGGCGGGTTCCGCTTCACGATATTGCGGACGGCCGCCACGGATTCTTGACCCAAGGTCGTGCCCTGGTTGCCGGCCAGGCTCAGTTGTACGAAGGTGGCCTTGCCGTCGGAGCTCTGCGCGCCGTCCGCGGTGAGTCGATCGCCCCATAAATCGTGCACATACTGGACATGCTTCGGGTCGTCTCTCAACTGACGAACCAATTTGGCGTAGTAGGTCTGGGCGTCGTCTCCGAGTCGCTGCTGGGACTCCAGCACGATCATCGCGACACTGTCTGAGTCGGATTCTTTGAAGACCTTGCCCATGCGCACTATCGCCTGCAGCGCCGGCGCGTCCTCGGGACTCAATTGCACGGAATGCTGTTGGCCGACCTGCTCCAGCGATGGAATTGCCAGGGTCACAACCACGGCCACCGCCAGCCACACCAGAATGATGAACGGCGAAAGTGTGCGAATCGCCCGTGCGACGAATGGAGCCGCGGGGCGCTCGCTGCTCATGCGGCCGTCGCCGGCCCGATAATCCGCCACCGACCGCAGCTACTTCAGCAACAGGGCGCGTACCAACGGACGAGGTCCTGACGGCCGAAGTAATGAACTGGCGGGGCGGGGGCGCACCTGCTGCGGCCACCAGAACCAGCGTCCCAACAGTGCGGCGATGGACGGCGTCAAGAACGCGCGTACCACCAACGTGTCGAACAGCAAGCCCAGTCCGATGGTGGTGCCCAATTGACCGATGCTGCGCAAGTCGCTGACCACCATCGACATCATGGTGAAGGCGAACACCAGGCCGGCGATGGTCACCACCTTGCCGGTGCCTCCCATCGCGCGAATGATGCCGGTGTTTATGCCAGCGCCTATTTCCTCTTTCATCCGGGAGACCAGCAGCAAATTATAATCAGACCCGACCGCCAAAAGGATGATCACCGACATCACCAGCACCATCCAATGTATCTGTATGCCGAGCAGATCCTGCCAGACCAGCACAGATAACCCGAATGATGCGCCTAGCGAAATCAATACCGTACCTACGATCACCAGGGCGGCGATAAAACTTCGCGTGATGATCAACATGATCATGAAAATGAGGCAGAGCGCGGCGACTCCCGCGATCATCAGATCGTATTTGGAGCCGTCCACGAGATCTTTCACAATCGCGGCGGTCCCGGTGAGGTAGATTCGCGAATCTTCTAGCGGAGTTCCCTTCAGCGCCTCTTCGGCGGCGGTTCTGATCGGGTCGATCCGTGCGATCCCCTCAGGCGACGCGGGATCGTCTTTTTGCGAAATGAGCATGCGGACGGATTTGCCGTCAGGTGACAGGAACACGTTCATTACTTGCTTGAAGTCCGGGTTGTTGAAAACTTCCGGAGGGAAGTAGAAAGAATCGTCGTTCTTGGCGGTGTCGAACGCTCTTCCCATCGCTGTGGCGTTGCCGCCGTTCTGGTCCATCGAGCCGATGGTCCCAGCCATGGTGCTGTACATGGTCAGCACGATGGTGTGCATGGTCTGCATGGTTTGGATCATCGGCGGGAACTGGATGAGCATCTGAGGCAGCAGCACGTCCAGCTGATCGAGATCCTTCACCAGATCGCGCAACTTATCGCTGAGCTGGTCCGCACCGTCGAGTGCATCGAATACCGATCGCAGTGACCAGCAGACGGGAATGTCGAAGCAATGCTTCTCCCAGTAGAAGTAAGCCCGGATCGGTCTGAAGAAGTCTTCGAAGTCCGCAATGTGATCGCGCAACTCGTCCGTGATCACCTGTATGTCATGCGTTTCGCCGACCATGTGGTGAGTCGTGTCGGTGAGCTGCTGTAGCAGGGCATATACGTGCTGCATGATTTCGATCGTTGCCGCCAGCTCGTCGGCGGCCCTGCGCATGTCTTTCATGCGCTCTTTCTGGAACTGCAGGGTTTGTTGCAGGCCGGCCATCTGCATGCTGAGCATGTACGGGATCGTGGCGTGATCGATGGGTGTCCCCTGGGGCCGGGTCACGGCTTGTACCAACGAAACTCCCGGAACGGCCAGGACGGCCTTGGCCAGCTTGTTCAGCACCAGAAAATCCGCGGAATTGCGCAAATCGTGATCCGACTCGACCAGCAGGATCTCGGGCGTCGACATACGCGACTGGGGAAAATGTCGCGCCGCGGCCTCATACCCCTCATTGGCGGGGATATTCGTGGGCAGATACTGCCTGTCGTTGTAGCTGGGGCTATATCCCGGCAGCGTCAGCAGCCCGATCAGCGTGACTGCCAGCGCCGAGATCAGAATGGGCGCGGGCCAACGAACGATCGCCGTTCCTATCCGTCGCCAGCCGCGGACTTTGATCGTCCGTTTCGGGTCGAACAGGCCGAAACGGCTTCCGACGGCAAGGACTGCCGGAACCAGCGTGAGTGCGACCGCGACCGCGACCAATACGCCTACGGCGCACGGGCCGGCCAGCGTCCGGAAGACGGGTAGCCGGGTAAAGCTCAGGCAGAAAACCGCTCCGGCAATTGTCAGACCGGAAGCCAGGACAACAGGAGCGACCCCGCGGTACGTCGTGAAGAAGGCCGTCTCCCGGTCCTCGCCGGCCTGTCGCGCCTCCTGGTACCTGCCGGTGAAGAATATCCCGTAGTCCATTCCGGCGGCGATGCCGATGGACGCCAGCAAATTAACGGCGAAGGTGGAAAGGCCGACAATCTGATGCTCGCCGAGGAACGCAACGATTCCTCGGGCCACCTGCAATTCGATCCCGACCATGATCAGCAAGAGAAATACCGTGACAACTGATCGGTAGACAAAAAGCAACAGAGCGCAGATCACCACGAGGCTCAATACCGTCATCAAGACGATCCCGCTGTCGCCACTCTTGCCCATATCGGCGAGGATCGGCGCGGGGCCGGTGACATGGACCTTGACCCCAGCAGGTGGCGGGGTCCGTTCCACGATGTGCCGAACTGACGCCACCGAATCATTTCCCGAGGTCTCGCCCGGGTTACCAGCCAAATTCAGTTGCACATATACGGCCTTGCCGTCGGCGCTTTGTGCGGCGCCCGCGGTGAGCGGATCGCCCCAGAAATTCTGGACGTGCAGCACATGCTTCGAATCGTCACCCAACTGACGAATCAGGCGGTCGTAGTACTGATGAGCATCGTCGCCCAGGGGTTGCTGACCCTCCAAGACAATCATCGCCGAACTACCGGAAGCAGATTCCTGGAAGTCGCGAGTGACGCGCGTCATCGCCTGGAACGACGGCGCATCCAGCGCACTCTGGGAAACCAGATGCTCCTTCTCGACCAGCTCGAGGGGCGGGACAGCGGTATTGACGATGACGACGATCGCCAACCACGCCAAGATGATGAGAACCGAAAACCGACGAATGTTTCGCGCTACGAATGGTTGCGTCGCGTGTTCGCTAGCCAAGTTGCTCATGCGGCCTTCAGCACGCAGAACGCAAAGGCGTGCTCCTCGTTCGTGATCTTCTCGGATTTGACCACACCGTCCACCACGATGCGGCAGCCGATACTGTCGCTATCGCCTTGCGCCGCGATGTTTCCCAGGCCCGCCGCCGCGGTGATCGCGAACTCCTGCGACCACGGCAGGCTTGCTCCGTGAATGAATTGCGGCTCACCATTGACGTCGAAATAGCTGATGTCTGCCACGGTTCCGGGTGGTCCGAAGACCTCGTAATGCAGGTGCTTCGGATTGAAAGGTCTGGTGTCTTCTTTTCTGGTGTCGGCATAGGAGATGTGTTTCTCGGACCCGAAGACGCCGTGCAGCCGCGAGACGGTGAAGCCCCCAGCAGCCATCACTACCAATAGGACCAGCGGAATCCACGCCTTCTTCAGAACTGTGAAAATCCTTCGAGATCCGCCGCGCGTTCGGGGTGCTCGAGCAGGTGCAGGTCGCCGGAAAGGGAGTCGGCGTCGAGACTGCCGTTCAACGGCTGGGCGAGCCGCGATGGTCTCGTCGGACCGGGCGTCGGCAACGTCGCTCACACCACGCTCCACCACCACACCCCCAAGGTCCCCACCCAGTTTTCACAACCTTCTTCTGCGCCGTTCGAACATGCGATTACACACGGCCGCATACGACGCTACACCGGATGCGGTGGGCGTCGCAGGCAAGCTGCGACGTCACCTGAGATTGAGGAGCATCCGGTGGGCGCGAACAGATCTCGACGCATATTCCTGGGAGTCACATCGGAAGTTTGCCGAAGCCCGGACGGATCCGTTGGTCTCCGTTAGGGTTTGGAATAATTCGTGTCGGTTACATAGTGGGGAACCGATACATAGAGGGGGGACCGATGAGCATCAATCCATTCGATGACGACAATGGGAGCTTCCTCGTCTTGGTCAACGACGAGGAGCAGCACAGTCTGTGGCCGACTTTCGCCGATGTACCTGCCGGCTGGCGGGTCGTGTACGGCGAGGCGGACCGCGCTGCATGTCTGGAATACATCGAACAGAACTGGCCGGATATCCGGCCGAAAAGTCTGCGCGACAGGCTGGCGGCGGGCCGCTCAGACTAGCCCGGGCGCCGTTTTGCCGGTTGGTCTCAGGCCGGCACTTCCCCCGCGTCCATTGCTTTCTTGAATTCCTGGGCCTGGCCCACCTGCTGCGCGCTGTAACCGATAAGCAGCGCCACCGCGCCGACCAGCACTACTACGACGGCCAGCCAGCGCAGGCCGTAGGTGTAACCGTCGTCCAGCGCATGCAACTGAGTGGCGTTCATGAACTTCACCGGTCCGCTGGTGCCGCCCATCTCTAGCGTGCGCGACGTAATGACGGTCTGGATGACGGCCAGCACCACCGGCCCGCCGAGAGTCCGCAGCATCACGGCGATGGCCGAGGTAGGCCCGATCCGGTCGTAGTCGACGCTGGCGATCAGCGATAACACGAGCGGGACGTTGATCACGCCGACGCCTACGCCGATGACGACGAGCGGCGCCACCAGATCCGGGAAGTACGCGCTGTCGCGGCTCAGCGCCGAGGCCCCCAACACTCCACCCAGGATCAGTAGTGCGCCGATGATGACCACCACCCGCGGCGCGAACAACGTCGCCAGTCGTGACGACACGCCCGCCCCGACCGCCACGGCGAGAGCGAACGGGATGAAGCCGATGCCCGCGCGCAGCGCGCTGTAGCCCATGATGTGCTGGACATACAACGTGATCACCAGGGTCAGGGAGAACATCACCCCGCCGGTGAGAAAGATGACCGCGAATGTGGCCAGTCGGCTGCGGTCGAAAAACAAGCTGAATGGCACGACGGGATTCTCCGCAGCGCGCTCCACCACGACGAACGCCACGAAAGCGACGACGGCCACCACAGCCGAACCGATCGTGATGGGCGACTGCCAGCCCTTGTCCGGCCCCAACGAGAAACCGAAGACCACCGCGGTGCAGCCCAGAGTGGCCAACCCGGCCCCGGCGGCGTCGAGCTTCATCCGCTCCTTCTGCGTTTCCTCAAGCGCGATGTGGGCCAGAAAGAGCACCAGCAGCCCGATCGGCACGTTCACCAGAAACACCAGCCGCCACGACACGTCGGTGAGCGCTCCGCCCACCACCAGGCCCAGTACCGAGCTGAGACCGGCGATCGCGCCCAACACGCCCATCGCCGCGTTGCGTTGCGGGCCTTTCGCGAATGTGGTCGCCACCAGCGACATACCGGTCGGTGCGATGATCGCGCCGGCGACGCCCTGCAGTAGCCGGGCCAACACGAGGACGCCGCCGGTCCAGGCGATGCCGCATATCGCGGAGACGACAGTGAACAGGGCTGCGCCGAGCATGAAGGTGCGTTTGAGCCCGATGGCGTCACCGAGGCGGCCGCCCAGCAGTATGAGTCCGCCAAAGGTCAGCACATACGCGGTGATCACCCAGCTCCGCCCGGCGTCAGACAGGCCCAGGTCGTTCTGGATCTTCGGAAGCGCGACGACCGCGATCATGCCGTCCATCGTGGCCATCAGCTGCATGCCGCCGATCGCGATGACCGCCGCGGTAAACCGGCGCGACGGCAGCCTGCTCGGCAGGAATCTGCGCGTGCGGCCTGGCGTGGTCGATTTGACTGACATCGGGCTCGTTTCGCGTGTTGTGTCGTGTCGGTTCATTACCGGCTCTGCATCGTTGCAGGCCAAAATGGCGGGCTGTCCTACGGCACCCCGAGTACTTCTAGCCAGAAAGCCGTTGGAGCAAACATTTCGCGGCTCACTGAACCGGAGTGAACTCGAGGTGCAACTCCTGAAGGCGCCTGAACAGGAAGGTGCCGTCCCACTTGAACCGACGATCGCCAGCCGGACCGTGCTTGGCCTCCGAAAGCCGAATGTCCGCCATTCGGCCAAGGATTCGTTCCAGGCTCACCCTGACTTCGGCGCGTGCGATCGGAGCGCCCGGGCAGGTATGAATACCTCGGCCGAATGCGATGTGGTGCAAAATGTTTGGGCGGTCGAGGCGAAACTCGTCGGGATCTTCGAACCGTCGCGGATCACGGTTCGCCGCTCCGTTCATGACGAGCAGACTGGTACCGGCTTGCACATCGACGTCGCCGATTTTGGTGGTACGCCGCGCTATCCGGAAGTTCGATTTGATCGGGCTTTCGAAGCGCAACATCTCCTCGATGAAGCCGGGGATCTTTGAATTGTCCTCGCGCAGTTGCTGTTGCAAGTCCGGTCGCTTCGCCAGCATCAGCATGGCCAGACTCAGCAAGTCGATTGTCGTGCCGTGGCCTGCCGCGAACATGAATGTGGCAACGCGGGCGACATCTATCGCATCGGGTGTCGTTCCGTCGGGAAACTTCGCCAGCGCAAGCTCGGTGAGCACGTCCTCGCGCGGCTCGCGCCTTCTGTCTTCGATGTAGTCGACGAACCATTCCTCTTTCACACCGACGAAGCCGCTGCGTTCGCCTTTGAGTCTGCTGGCTTTCGCGCCGCGGCGAAACCGCTCGCGGTCGGCCTCGGGTACGCCCAACAGGTCGATAATCGCGTCCAGCGTGAACGGGAAATTGTAGTCAATGACGATCTCGCACTTGCCTTTTGCAACAAAGCGGTTGAGCTGGCTGTCGGCAAGACGCGACAAGAAGTCCTCGCTGCGCTTCAGCTGCTTTGGCGTGAACAGCCGGCTCAACAGCGAGCGGTGCGCAGTGTGCTTCGGAGGATCAAACGTGATGAAGTAGTCGCCGAACGTGACCTTGTGGCGGTGCTGCTCGATCAGATCCGAGATGTCGTCGCTGCCGGGTTCGCTCGGAATGCCCGACCAAGGCCCGCTGACGATGTTGCACACCGATAAGTTCTGCTCGGCGTCGCGTTGCACGGCGACGGCCTCGTCGTACCCCGACACCATGATCACGCCGTGTGCCGGATCACGCCACACTGGGCAACGACGGATCGCATCGTAGTAGTCGTTGGGGTCATCGACGAGTGACTTGTCGGTGAAGAAGTCGAGGTTCTGGGGTCCGCTCACTCCGCCTCCATCGCGTGGCACACAGATACAAGGTTAGGTGGCAATGTATTTCACCCTGCCAGATCGCGCTGGTGGTACCCATACACACCGAGCCCGGCCAGGAGTGCAGCGACGAGCAGAAAAATTGCGGTGGCCGCCCAATTCGGCGGTGTGTCGGGTACGGCGGCGAGGTGTGCCAACGGCGACAGGTTGACCACCCAGCCAGGGGGCTTGGCGGCCTGTACGACCATATTCACCATAAATGCACATATCAGCGGCAGTGCGCCGATCGCGCCGGCCGCCCACGGCAGCCACCCGAGGCCCACCGCGGCTGCGCCGGCCGCGAGCAGCGCCACCGGAACGGAATTCAGCGCACCTGCCAGTGAATCGCTCAACTGCAATGGGGCATGGGTGATTTGGGCGCCGCCCCAGAGGGCTACTGCGGCCGAGCAATGCAGGGCGACGACCCCGGCAGCGGTGACGATGATCTCAGTGACCATCAGACGCACGCGCGAGATCGGTTGGGCGAAAAGCAAAGTGGAGCGACCAGCCTTTTCGTCCGCGAACATCGCGGCGAGACGCATTGCGGAGTAGAGCCCGGTGGCGACCGCCAGCATGCTGAACAGAGCCGCAGCGAAGACGTTTGCCAAGCTGTGGCCACCCAACCCCGCCTTCGCGGCCAGTTCAGCGAATCGCCGATTCTGTTGGAACAATTCGAGAAGCCAAGCGAGCGTCGTGCCGACGAGAAGAAAGTATGCGGCGACGCCGGTCGCCCACCAAAGTGTGGTCCGCCCGCTCCGGCGCAGGGCGAACCCGCCGATTGACCGCAACAATTTAGTTCGTGGACGACGGCTACCCGACGCCGCCACGATCCCGTCGCCGAGATCGCGGTGGCGTGCCGCCAGGAAGGCCGCACCGGCCAGCACGATCGGAAACGCGCCCAACACGATCAGCGGAAGGATGCGATTGTCCGCGTACGGCGCCGCGCGGTCTGTCAGACCGAACGGCGTCGCCCACGCCAACCAGGCCAGTTGATGCGAGCCTTCGGCGATCATGCGCAGCAGCATGCTGACAACCAACGCTGCGGCCGCAACTCCGGTGGCACCGAATCGCGTCGGCATCACTTGAGCGGCCAGTAATGCTGCCGTCGCGAAAGTCAGTGCAACCAAGGCGATTCCAGCTGCGTGAATGCCTGCGCCGGTCGGTTCGGTACCAGCCGCCAGCAGGGCCGCCGCGACCGCCACGCCGATCAGCGTCGCGGATCCGACGAGAGCTGTCCAGCAGCGGACCACCACATCGGCGATTCGCAGCCGTCCGCCGAGTAGCAGGTCCCAACGCCGACTGTCCTCCTCGCCGCGGGTGAATTTTGTGGCGGCAAGCAGGATCCACAGGCTCGCGAGCACCGAAAGGCCGGGGCCGGTGCGCCATACGGTGAAACCGCCGGGATCGTCGAGAGCAACCGGTGGACCAGACAGGATCCGGATGGCGGGATTTTCAGTGAGCGCGCGCAAACCCGATTGATCCAGCAGGTCGCTGATCGGCCTGTATTGGCTGGCCGCCAAGGCCGACATGGCCCCGCTGACCACGGCGACCAGTACGGCACCAAGGCGAAGCTGACGCACGGCCAGTCCACTCACCGCCCGGCCCGGCGGGAGTTGCGGCAGCGTCCCGGCTGTCATGGTGCGGTATCTCCGTAATAGTCGAGAAAAATCTCCTCAAGAGTCGGCTCGTGCATCGTGAGCGCGGTCACGTCGGCTGTGGCGAGTGCTCGCAGCGCTGCCACCGGCGATCCAGTCAGGCTGAACCGCAACCGTTCACCGCTCAACTGCTCGACACCGGCCACGCCCGCAATATCCCGCAGCGGCGGTGGACCGCCGTGATAAGAAACCTCGACCGCGGTCCGGCGCAGCTGACGTATCTCGGCGATGTTGTCGATTTCGACAAGGTGCCCGGCGCGCAGAATCCCAACCCGGTCGCATACGGCTTCTACCTCGGTCAACTGATGCGAGCTGAGAAACACCGTCTGGCCGCGCTCGCGTGCCTCCGCGACACAGCCACGGAATTCTCTTTGCATTAACGGATCCAGGCCACTGGTCGGCTCGTCGAGTACCAGGAGCGGGGCTCTGGTCGCGAATGCTGCGACCAGGGCCACCTTCTGCCGATTGCCGGTCGAGTAGGTCTTGGCCGGCTTGTCGAGCTCGAGTTCGAACCGGCCGACCAACTCGTCGCGGTAGGCCACGTCGACACCGGAGCCCACCTGGCCGAGCAGCTCAAGGATTTCGGCTCCTGTCAATCCAGGCCATAGTGCGACATCCGCGGGCACATAAGCGACGTGACGATGGGACCGTCGGACGTCGGCCGCGGCGCAACCGAATATCTCCGCACTGCCTGCGGTCGGGCGAATCAATCCCATCAGTAGGCGGATAGTCGTCGATTTGCCGGCACCATTGGGGCCCAGGAACCCGAACACCTCGCCGGGCGCGACGGTCAAGCTCAGGTCTTCGACGGCCATCACCCGGCCGAAGCGTTTGGTCAGGCCGTCGACACGGATAGCAGGGCTGGAAGCAGCGCGCGCCGGGTACTCCACCATCTGGAGGGTAGTTATCTCCGGGCGGTCGCGTGACCGATGTTTGAAGGTATTGAGGATGGGTATACCTGATCAGCGCGGAGGCGCGCCTGAAGAAGTCGGGCAGCTCATATCAGGTGTTTTGAACCCGGATCTGATGCTGTCGGCTTTCTGTACACGTTGCTGATAATGCTGCGCTTCTCGAGTCGATGGTCGGCATACCAGATCAGCATCAAACCCGAAAACAGCGGCTCCGATTTCGTCAAAAGGCAACACAGCCAACAGGACTGACCTAGGGTAGTTTTTCGGGGGGCAACTGTAAATGGATCGGGATGATGGCGTCTACCCGCTGACGCGGGGGCAACTCGACATCTGGCTTGCGCAGGAAACTGGCAGCTTCGGTGCGAGGTGGCAGCTGGGTGAGCTGCTGCGCATCGAGGGCGCGATAGACCCCGGTCTGCTGGAGCAGGCGATCGTTCACGCGGTGAGCGAGGCCGAGCCACTGCGAGCCGCTTTTTTCCAGGTGGACGACCAGGTTATTCAGACGCCGTTCGACTACCCGGACGTCGAGCTCGCTCGTTACGACCTCGTCGGCTCACAGGATCCTGAACAGGACGTCAATCGGCTGGCATCATCGATCCAACGCAAGCTGATGCCCCTCGATGGCCCACTGTTCAAATTTGCTTTGCTGCAGACGCGCGTAGACCAATTCTATTTATTCGCTTGCTGCCACCATATCGTGGTCGACGGAATCGGCCTGACGCTTGTTTGCCATCGAATTGCGAACGTCTATTCGGCGATGGTCTCGGGCGACTCGATTCCGCCTGCTTTTTTCGGGTCGCTGAATGACCTGATCAATTCTGAATCGGAATACGAAGCGTCCACAGACTATCTCGATGATCAGGCCTACTGGACGAAGAACCTTCCGCCGCAGAGCGAACCGCCGCGTTATCGCTCGGCCATCGTGGCCGAGGGCGGGCGCGATGACGAGTATTCCGCGCCGGTTCAGTTGGACCCTTCCGCCGTCGCCGGCATCCGGGTGTTGTCACAGACATTGGGGGTGCGTCGATCGTCGGTGATCACGGCGGCGTGCGCGCTCCTGGTGCGCGCGTTCGACACCGAGAGTCCGGAGGTGGTGCTGGATTTTCCGGTGAGCAGGCGGGTACGTCCGGAGGCGCTGATGGTGCCCGGAATGATCTCCGGGTTCGTGCCCCTGGTGTTGCACGCTTCGCCGGGGTCGACGGTCGCTGATTTTTGCCGACTCGTCGACCGGCGCATGCGCGAGGCGCTGCAGCATCAGCGGTTCCCGGTAGGCGGCATTGACTACAAGGCGAGTCTCCGCGGCTCCGGACAGGCGTCGAATCGAGTAGTCGTCAATTTCATTCCGGCGACACATACCGGGCATTTCGGTGATGCTGCGGCAACTGGCTCGTTGACCCACGCCGGCCCCGTTGAGTTCGGACTGATCTTCTTCAGGGGCGATGACGAGCTTTTTCTCAGCGCCGCGGGTGCCGGACAGTTTTTTCCGAACTGTGACGTCTGGGAGCTGACGGAGCGGTTAAATCGGGCGTTGCTGGCGATGGCGACCGACGTGAAGTTGTCGTTGTCATGCTTGGATTTGGTGGATGAGGGCGAGCATGCCCGGTTGGATGAGCTGGGCAATCGCCCGGTATTGACGCTCCCGCGACTCGCGCCGGTGTCGATTCCGGTGGTGTTCGCCGAACAGGTGGCCCGCATACCGGGGTCGGTGGCGCTGACCTGCGCGGGCCGCGAGATGACGTACCGCGAGCTGGATGAGGCCTCCAGTCGGTTGGCGAATCTGTTGGCCGGCCGGGGCGTGGGTCCGGGTCGGTGCGTAGCGCTGCTGCTGTCGCGTTCGGCTGAGGCGATCGTTTCGATTTTGGCGGTGCTCAAGACCGGGGCGGCGTATCTGCCGATGGATCCGGCGTTACCTGCCGAGCGGCTGGAGTTCATGCTCGCCGATGCCGCGCCGATCGCCGCACTCACCTGCACCGGGCTTGCCGCGCAGTTGGACGGCTGCGATTTGCTGGTGATCGATGTCGATGATCCCGCGGTTGCGGCCCAACCCAGCACTGCTCTGCCGGCACCGAGCCCCGAAGACATTGCCTACCTGATCTACACCTCGGGGACCACCGGCGTGCCGAAAGGGGTGGCGATCACTCACCACAACGTCACCCAACTGCTGACGTCGTTGGATGCCGGGTTGCCGGCGGCCGGGGTGTGGCCGCTGTGCCATTCGTTGGCTTTCGACGTTTCGGTGTGGGAGATCTTCGGCGCGTTGTTGCGCGGTGGGCGGCTGGTGGTGGTGCCGGAGGAGGTGGTGGCGGCTCCGGAGGACTTCCACGCTCTGCTGGTTCGCGAACAGGTCAGCGTGTTGACCCAGACGCCGTCCGCGGTCGGGGTTCTGCCGCCTGAGGGTTTGGAGTCGGCGGCGCTGGTGGTGGTCGGTGAGGCCTGCCCCGCTGAGGTGGTGGAGCAGTGGGCGCCCGGGCGGCTGATGATCAACGCTTACGGCCCGACCGAGACCACGATGTGTGTGGCGATCAGCGCGCCTCTGCAAGGGGGGCAGGCGGGGCCACTGGGCAACGTGGTGCCGATCGGTGTCCCGGTGTCGGGCGCGGCGTTGTTTGTGCTGGATCAGTGGTTGCGTCCGGTGCCGACCGGGGTGGTCGGGGAGTTGTACGTGGCCGGCTCCGGCGTGGGCTTCGGGTACGTCGGGCGGAGTCCGTTGACGGCGTCCAGATTTGTGGCTTGCCCGTTCGCGGGCGCGGGTGCGCGCATGTACCGCACCGGCGATCTGGTGCGCTGGGGTGCCGATGGGCAGTTGCAGCATTTGGGCCGCGCCGACGAGCAGGTCAAGATCCGCGGCTACCGCATCGAACTGGGCGAGGTGCAGGCGGCGCTGAGCGGGCTGGATGGCGTCGAGCAGGCGGTCGCGATCGCCCGTGAGGACCATCCCGGCGAGATGCGGTTGGTGGGGTATGTGACCGGTACCGCGGACCCGGAAGAGGTTCGCGCCGCGCTGGCCGATCGGCTGCCCACCTACATGGTTCCGGCGGCGGTGGTGGTCGTGGAGGCGTTGCCGCTGACCTCCAACGGCAAACTCGACAAACGCGCCCTGCCGGCACCGGAGTCCCAGGACGTCGATCGTTACCGGGCCCCGGGCACTGCGGTCGAGGAGATCCTGGCCGGCATCTACGCCCAGGTACTCAGGCTCGACCGGGTCGGGGTGGACGACTCGTTCTTCGATCTGGGCGGCGATTCCCTATTGGCGATGCGGCTGTCCGCAGCGATCAACATCTCACTGGCCGCCGACGTTTCGGTACCGACGGTGTTCGACGCCCCCACGGTTGCCCAGTTGGCGTTGCGCATCGGTGTGGGCTCGCGTCGGCTCGAGCCGTTGGTGGCGGTGGAGCGGCCCGCGGTGGTTCCGTTGTCGTTTGCCCAGCAGCGGCTGTGGTTTGTCGAGCAATTGCAGGGGCCGTCCACCGTGTACAACATGGCCACCGCGTTGCGGTTGGCCGGGCGCCTGGATGCCGCGACGCTGGGTGCCGCGCTGGCCGACGTGGTCGGCCGCCACGAAAGTCTGCGCACGCTGCTGGTGGCGACCGACGGAATCCCCCAGCAGGTCGTCATGCCGCCCGAACGGGCCGACTTCGGTTGGGAAGTTGTTGATGCCAGCGGCTGGTCGGCGGCGCGGCTGGACGAGGCCATCTCCATCGCGGCGCGTCACACGTTCGACCTGGGCTTCGAGATCCCCTTGCGGGCAACACTTTTCCGTCTCGCCGACGACGAGCATGTGCTGGTGGCGGTGCTGCATCACATCGCCGCGGACGGCTTGTCGATCACCCCGCTGGTGACCGATCTTGCAGTGGCGTACCGCAGCCGGTGTGCGGGGCTGGCGCCTGACTGGGCACCGTTGCCGGTGCAGTACGTCGATTACACGCTGTGGCAGCGCGCTCTGTTGGGCGATCTGGCCGACGGCGACAGCCCGATCACCGCCCAGCTGGCCTACTGGGAGGAGGCGCTGGCCGGGCTGCCCGAGCGATTGCAGCTGCCCACCGATCGGCCCTATCCGGCAATTGCTGATCAGCGCGGCGCCAGCGTGGTCGTGGACTGGCCGGCGGACTTGCAGCAGCGGGTTGTGCAAGTGGCCCGAGAGCACAACGTGACCAGCTTCATGCTGGTTCAGGCCGCGTTGGCGGTGCTGCTGTCGAAGCTCAGCGCCAGCCCCGAGGTCGCCGTCGGGTTCCCGATCGCCGGGCGGCGCGACCCCGCACTGGATGATCTGGTCGGCTTCTTCATCAACACCTTGGTGCTGCGTGTCGAGGTGGCTGGGGATCCGACCGTCGCCGAGCTGTTGGGCCAGGTGCGCCACCGCAGCCTGGCCGCATACGAGCACCAGGACGTGCCCTTCGAAGTGCTGGTGGAGCGGCTCAACCCGACCCGGAGCCTGGCTCATCATCCGCTGATTCAAGTGGTCATGGGCTGGCAGTTCGCCGCGGACAGTGATCCCGCGGCGGATTTGTTGTTGGAGGACTTGCAGGTTACGTCGCTGCCGGTGGATACCCGCACCGCCCGAATGGATCTGACGTTCTCGTTGGCCGAACGCTTCACCAAGACCGGTGACCTCGCCGGGATCGGCGGAACGGTGGAATTCCGCACCGATGTGTTCGACGCGGACAGCATCGAGACGCTGATCGAGCGGTTGCGACGGGTGGTCTTGGCGATGACCGCCGACCCGACCCGGCGGGTTTCGTCGATGGATGTGCTCGACGCCCCGGAGCGCGCCCGCCTGGATGAGATCGGTAACCGGGCGGTTCTAACTCAGCCCGCCCCGGCCGCAGTCTCGATTCCGGCGCTGTTCGCCGCGCAGGTGGCCCGGGCCCCGGAGGCGGTGGCGCTGACGGGCGAGGGCCGGGCCATGACGTACCGCGAACTCGATCAGGCGTCCAACCGGGTGGCACATCTGTTGGCCGGCCACGGCGTGGGCCCTGGACAGTCTGTGGCGCTGCTGCTTTCGCGGTCTGCGCGGGCGGTCGTGGCGATCCTGGGAGTGCTCAAGACCGGAGCGGCGTATCTACCGATCGATCCGGCGGCGCCGGTGGCGCGGATGCAGTTCGTGCTCGCCGACGCGACACCGGGCGCGGTGATCACCACCGTCGATCTGGCCGGACGGTTTGATGGCTCCGACGTGCTGGTGATCGATGTCGAGAATCCGGCTTTCGAGGCCCAACCCAGCACTGCCTTAACCGCACCGAGCCCGGATGACGTCGCGTACCTGATCTACACCTCGGGCACCACCGGCGTGCCGAAGGGGGTGGCGGTTACCCACGCCAACGTGACTCAGTTGCTGGGGTCGCTGGATGCCGGGTTGCCCGCGGTAGGGGTGTGGCCGCTGTGCCATTCGTTGGCGTTCGACGTATCGGTGTGGGAGATCTTCGGCGCGCTGCTGCGTGGCGGGCGCCTGGTGGTGGTGCCCGAGTCGGCGGCGGGTTCCCCGGATGAGTTGCACGAGGTGCTGGTTGCTGAACGGGTGAGCGTGTTGACCCAGACGCCGTCGGCAGTGGCGATGCTTCCACGTGCGGGGTTGGAGTCGGCGGCGTTGGTCGTGGTCGGTGAAGCCTGCCCTGCTGAAGTGGTGGAGCAGTGGGCGCCCGGCCGGGTGATGATCAATGCCTACGGCCCGACCGAGACCACGATGTGTGTGGCGATCAGCGCGCCGCTACACACGGGGCTGCCGGGTGACAACAACGTCGTGCCGATCGGCGCGCCGGTGCCGGGGGCGGCGCTGTTTGTGCTGGATCAGTGGTTGCGTCCGGTGCCCGCGGGTGTGGTGGGCGAGCTGTATGTGGCCGGTGCCGGGCTGGGTGTCGGGTACGTGGGCCGCGGCGGGTTGACCGGGTCGCGGTTTGTGGCGTGCCCCTTCGGCGGCGCCGGAGCTTCGGGACAACGCATGTATCGCACCGGGGATTTGGTGCGCTGGGGTGCTGATGGGCAGCTGCAGCATTTGGGGCGCGTCGATGAGCAGGTCAAGGTCCGCGGCTACCGCATCGAGCTCGGTGAAGTCCGGGCGGCGCTGGGCGGGATCCCTGGGGTCGAGCAGGCTGTCGTCATCGCCCGCGAGGACCGCCCCGGCGACAAGCGCCTCGTCGGCTACGTCACCGGAACCGCAGACCCGACCGGGATACGCGCACAGCTAAGTGAGCGGCTCCCGGCCTACATGATTCCCGCTGCGGTGGTGGTCCTCGAGGCGTTGCCGATGACGGTCAACGGCAAGCTCGACGCCCGCGCCCTGCCGGCACCGGAATACACCGCCGGCGAGCATCGCGCTCCGGTCGGCGCAATCGAAGAGATCCTGGTCGGCATCTACGCCGAGGTGCTGGGCCTGGAGCGGGTCGGCGTGGACGACTCGTTCTTCGATCTGGGTGGCGACAGCATCTTGTCGATGCAGGTGGTGGCGCGCGCGCGGGCCGCGGGTCTGACGTGTCGGCCGCGCGACATCTTCGTCGAGCACACCGTTGCTCGGCTGGCCCGGGTGACGACGGTTGCCGACGGCGCCGCCGGCGTGGTCGACGAGGGCATCGGGCCGGTGGTCGCGACACCGATCATTTCCTGGCTGCAGAGCGTGGAAAGGACCGGCGGCCCGGTCGACGAGTTCAACCAGACGCTGCTCGTGCAGGCTCCGGCAGATGTGACCGAGGCCGATGTGGTGGTGCTGTTGCAGGCGCTGCTCGATCGCCATGCCATGCTGCGGCTGCGCGTCGACGACTCGGACGTGGCGGGTGCCCTGGGCTGGTCATTGAGAGTGCCCGAAGCCGGTGCCCCCGACGCGGTCGACGCACGCAAGTGCCTGCAATCGGTCCGGGCGTTATCCGATGAAGCGCTGCTGGAGGCGCGGTCGCGGTTGGACCCGGCCGCCGGGGTGATGCTCAGCGCGCTGTGGGTGGAAGGTACCGGCACCGAGGCGGGTCAGCTGGCGGTGATCGTTCATCATCTGGCTGTCGACGCGGTGTCGTGGCGAATCTTGTTGGAAGACATGAACATCGCGTGGGCCCAGCACCGCAGCGGCCAACCGGTGGCATTGCCCGCGGGGGGCACCTCCTTTGCGCGGTGGGCGACGCTCCTGGCCGAGCATGCGCAGGCGCGCGAAGTGGTCGACCAGGCCGACACGTGGCGGAAGGTGGCGGCAACCCCAGCCGCGCTACCTCCGGTACAGCCGGCCGTAGATACCTATGCCAGCGCCGGGCAGTTGTCGGTGTCACTTGATGTGGCCACTACCCGGATGTTGCTCGGCGAGGTGCCCGCGGCGTTCCACGCCGGCATACAAGACATCTTGCTGATCGCTTTCGGGCTGGCGGTCGCTGAATATTTGGGTGCGGGCACCGCCCCGATCGGCATTGACGTCGAAGGCCACGGCCGCAACGAAGACTTGGCGGCCAACGTCGACCTGTCCCGCACGGTGGGGTGGTTCACCACCAAATACCCGGTTTCCCTGGCTGTTGGTGGGGTGTCCTGGACGCAGGTGATCGCCGGTGAGACGGCGCTGGGCGCGCTGATCAAGGACGCCAAGGAGCAGCTTCGCGCGCTACCCGATCCGCTGACCTACGGTCTGCTGCGGTATCTGAACCCCGATGTCGACTTGCAGCAGTCCGACCCGCCGCTCGGATTCAACTACCTGGGCCGGCTCGGCTCCCCGGCGCCGGCTGCATCTGCTGATGATGTCTGGCGCATCGGCCCGGACGTCGTGCCGCTGACCAGCGCCGCGGCGGCGGTGCCCATGCCGCTCACGCACACCGTGGAGCTCAACGCGGGCGCGATGGACAGCGAGGCCGGCCCGTATCTGCATGCCACCTGGACGTGGGCGCCGTCGGCGGCCGACGGCGACCAGATCAGCAGGCTGAGCCGGTTGTGGTTCGAGGCGCTGGCCGGCATCTGTGCGCACGTGCGCCGCGGTGGGGGCGGATTGACCCCATCGGACATCGCGCCGGCGCGGTTGAGCCAGCACCAGATCGACGCGCTGCACCGGCAGTATCAGATCGCCGACGTATTGCCGTTGACCCCGCTGCAGCAGGGGCTGCTCTTTCACGCGAGCACCACGCAGGCCAGCGACGATGTGTATGCGGTGCAGCTCGATATCGCGTTGAGCGGTGCCGTTGACCAGCAACGGCTGCGCGATGCGGTGCACACGGTGATCAACCGTCACCCGCATCTCGCGGCGCGATTCTGCCCACAGTTCGATGACCCGGTTCAGCTCATCCCGGCCGATCCCGCGCCGATGTGGCGGTATGTCGATTTGAACGGCGGCCCCGACGTCGATGCCGATTTCGAGGAGCGGATCGAGCGGCTGTGTGCCGGCGAACGCGCCGCGGTTTGCGAGCTGGCCCCCGAGCTGGCTGACGAGCCGGCCTTTCGGGTGGCGCTGATCCGCACCGGCGAAGGCCGCCACCGGCTGGTGCTGACCAATCACCACATCGTCATGGACGGGTGGTCGCTGCCGATCCTGCTGGGTGAAATCTTCGCCGGCTATCACGGGCAGCGCTTGCCCGCGGCGGTGCCGTATCGCAGGTATGTCAGCTGGCTGGCTGATCGAGACCGGGCCGCCGCCGAGGCGGCGTGGCGCGAGGTGCTCGCCGGTCTCGGCGGCCCCACGCTGGTCGGTCCGCCGCAGGGGCTCGGGCTCGGTGCCCGCGGTGTCGCCTCATTCCGGGTGGCTGAGCAGACCACGCGAGCCGTCAGCGAGTTGGCGCGCGCGCGTCACACCACCGTCAATACCGTGCTGCAGGGCGCCTACGCGCAGTTGCTGAGCCAGATGACCGGCCAGCATGACGTCGTCTTCGGCACCGCGGTGTCGGGTAGGCCGGCCGAGCTGGGCGGCGCGGACTCGATGGTGGGGCTTTTCATCAACACGGTGCCGGTTCGCGCGGACATCACTGCGGCGACTACTACGGCAGACCTGATCGAGCAGCTGCAAAGCGCGCACAACGAAACCTTGGAACACCAGCACCTGGCGCTCAGCGACATGCATCGCATCACCGGCCAGGACAAACTGTTCGACACGTTGTTCGTGTATCAGAACTTCCCGATCGACACCGCCGTGTCTGGCGACCACGACCTGTCCATCAGCGAGGTCAACGGCCGCGAATACAACCACTATCCGCTGACGGTGCAAGCCCAGCCGGGGCCAGAGTTGGGCCTGCGCGTCGAATACGACACCGACGTTTTCGACGAGGCCGGCATCGCGAAGCTGATCGGGCGATTCGAGCGGGTGTTGGTGGCGATGACCGCCGACCCGTCCCGGCGGCTGTCGTCGATTGATGTGCTCGACGAGGACGAGCAGGTCCGGCTGGATGAGCTCGGCAACCGCGCGATGTTGACTCAGCCCGCCCCGGCAACGGAGTCGGTACCGGCGTTGTTCGCCGCGCGGGTAGCCGAGACTCCGGATGCTGTGGCGTTGCGGTGCGGTGATCGTTCGTGGACATACCGGGAGCGTTCGTGGACATACCGGGAGCTTGACGAGGCGTCGAACCGAGTGGCGCATGTGTTGGCCGGTCGGGGTGTGGGCTCTGGTGCGCTGGTGGCGCTGCTGTTTTCGCGTTCGGCGGAGGCGGTCGTGTCGATGTTGGGGGTGCTCAAGGCCGGGGCCGGGTATCTGCCGATGGATCCGGGGGTGCCTGCGGCGCGGTTGGAGTTCATGCTTACCGATGCGGCGCCGGTTGCCGCAATCACCACGGGTGATTTACGCGCGCGGTTGAACGGGTTCGACCTGCCGGTAATCGACGTCGCTGATGTCGACGAACCTGATGTCACCGGCGGCTTGCCAACGCCGACGCCGGATGAGATCGCCTACGTGATCTACACCTCGGGGACCACCGGGGTGCCGAAGGGCGTGGCGGTCACCCATCACAACATGACTCAGCTGTTGAGGTCGCTGGATGCGGAGTTGCCGGCGACGGGGGTGTGGCCGCTGTGCCATTCGTTGGCTTTCGACGTGTCGGTATGGGAGATCTTCGGTCCGTTGTTGCGTGGTGGCCGGGTGGTGGTGGTGCCCGAGGAGGTGGCGGCCTCGCCGGCGGACTTCCACGCTCTGCTGGTGCGGGAGCGCGTTGATGTATTGACTCAGACACCTTCTGCGGTGCGGGTTTTGCCGTCCGAGGGGTTGGAGTCGGCGGCGCTGGTGGTGGTCGGGGAGGCCTGCCCGGCGGAGGTGGTGCAGCAGTGGGCGCCCGGCCGGGTGATGGTAAATGCCTACGGCCCGACCGAGACCACGATGTGCGTGGCGATCAGTGCGCCGCTAACGGCAGGGCTGCCGGGTGAGAACAACGTCGTGCCGATTGGTGTCCCGGTGCCGGGGGCCGCGCTGTTTGTGCTCGACGGGTGGTTGCGTCCGGTGCCCGAGGGTGCGGTCGGTGAGTTATATGTGGCCGGCGCCGGTTTGGGGGTTGGGTATCTGGGCCGCGCCGGGTTGACGGGGTCGCGGTTTTTGGCCTGCCCGTTCGGAGCGCCGGGACAGCGCATGTACCGCACGGGTGATCTGGCGCGGTGGGGTACCGATGGGCAGCTGCAACATCTGGGCCGCGCCGATGAACAGGTCAAGATCCGCGGCTACCGCGTCGAGCTCGGCGAGGTCGAGGCCGCGTTGACCGGACTGGACGGGATCGGGCAGGCGGCCGTGATCGCGCGCGAAGACCGCCCCGGCGATCTGCGCCTGGTCGGCTATTTCACCGGGACCGTGGAACCGGCGCAGATCCGTGCCCAGCTCACCGAGCGGCTGCCCGCTTATATGGTTCCGGCCGCGCTGGTGGCGATCGACGCGCTGCCGTTGACGGTCAACGGCAAACTCGACAGTCGCGCCCTGCCGGCACCGGAATACAACGCCGGCGAGCATCGCGGCCCGGGCAGTGCGATCGAGGAGATTCTGACCGGCATCTACGCCCAGGTGCTCGAGGTCGACCGGGTCGGGATCGACGACTCCTTCTTCGACCTGGGCGGGGACTCCCTGTCGGCGATGCGTCTGATCGGAGCGATCAACGCCGCACTGAATGCCGGCGTCACGGTGCGCGCCATCTTCGAGGCACCCACGGTTGCTCAGTTGGCGCCGCGTATCCGTACGGATCCGGGTCGGCCGGAGCCGTTAGTGGCGGGTGTGCGGCCCGAGGTGGTGCCGTTGTCGTTTGCCCAGCAGCGGTTGTGGTTCCTGAGCCAGCTGCAGGGGCCGTCCCCGGTGTACAACCTGGTGGCCGCGTTGCGGTTGGGCGGGCACCTCGATGTCGGAGCGTTGGGTGCGGCGCTGACCGATGTGGTGGGTCGCCAGGAGAGCCTGCGCACGCTGTTCGTGGCACCCGAGGGTATCCCTCAGCAGCTGGTGCTGGCGCCTGAGCAGGCCGGCTTCGATTGCGAAATCGTTGATGCCACCGGCTGGTCGGCCGCACAGCTGGACGAGGCCGCGAGTGAAGCGGTCCGCTACACGTTCGACCTGGTCACCGAGATCCCTTTGCGGACAACACTTTTCCGCCTCGATGAGGACGAGCACGTGCTGGTTGCGGTGCTGCACCACGTCGCCGCCGACGGCTGGTCGATCGCACCGCTGCTGGCCGATCTGGGGGTGGCGTACGCCAGCCGTTGTTCGGGCGAACGCCCCGACTGGGCGCCGCTGCCGGTGCAGTATGCCGATTACACGCTCTGGCAGCGCAGGCAGCTGGGTGACCTGACTGACGGCGTGACCGTTGGAGAAGGCCCGATTGCCGGGCAGCTGGCCTATTGGGAGCAGGCACTGGCCGGGCTGCCCGAGCGGCTCGAATTACCCACCGACCGGCCCTATCCGGCCGTCGCCGATCAGCGCGGCGCTACTGCAGCGGTGGAATGGCCCGTGCAGCTGCAGCAACAGATCTCGCGGGTGGCCCGTGCGCACAACGCGACCAGCTTCCTGGTCGTGCAGGCCGCCTTGGCGGTGCTGCTTTCGAAGCTCAGCGGCAGTACCGACGTGGCAGTGGGATTCGCGATCGCCGGGCGCGGCGATCCCGCGCTCGACCAGCTGGTCGGATTCTTCGTCAACACTCTGGTGCTGCGTGTCGAGATGGCTGACGATCCCACGGTCGCCGAGTTGCTGGCCCAGGTGCGCCAGCGCGGTCTGGACGCCCACGAGCACCAAGACGTGCCCTTCGAGGTCCTGGTGGAGCGGCTCAACCCCACCCGGAGCCTGACCCACCATCCGCTCTTCCAGGTTGCGTTGGCCTGGCAGAACAACCCGCCCGCGAAGCTGGCCCTGGGCGACCTGGACGTCACCCCGATGCCGGTGGACACCCGCGCCGCCCGCATGGATATGACATTTGCGTTCGCCGAGCGCTTCACCGAGGCCGGTGAGCCCGCCGGAATTGAGGGGGCGGTCGAGTTCCGCACCGACGTGTTCGACGAGGACACCATCGCGACCTTGATCGAGCGGCTGCAGCGGGTGCTGGCGGCCATCACCGCTGACCCGACGGCACGGTTGTCGTCGATCGGTGTGCTCGACGCCGCCGAGCGCACGCGCCTCGACGAAGTCGGTAACCGGGCGGCGCTAACCGGGCCCGCACCCCGCGCGGGGTCGGTGCCGGCGTTGTTCGCCGAGCACGTGCTGCGAACTCCTGAGGCGATAGCAGTCAGCGCCGGCGAGCAATCGTGGACCTACCGCGAACTCGACGATGCCGCAACGCGATTGGCGCATCGGCTGGTCGGCGAGGGCGCAGGGCCAGGCGATTGCGTGGCATTGCTCTTGGAGCGTTCGGCCGAGGCGATCGTCGCGATCCTGGCGGTACTCAAGACCGGCGCCGCCTATCTGCCGCTGGACGCGTCGCTGCCTGCGGCGCGGATGGAATTCATGCTTGCCGACGCGGCGCCGGTCATGGCGATCACCACCGCGCTGCTGCGGTCGCGGCTCGACGGGTCCGGCCTGCCGGTGCTCGACGTCGGTGCTGTCGGTGATGTCGAAGCACCCGTCGCGGGCGCCGTACTGCCGACCCCCGAACCGGATGACATCGCCTACCTCATCTACACGTCGGGGACCACCGGCGTGCCCAAGGGCGTCGCGATCACTCACCACAATGTGACTGCCCTGCTGGGGTCGTTGGACGCCGGGCTGCCGGCGGCGGGAGTCTGGCCGCTCTGCCATTCACTGGCCTTTGACGTCTCGGTGTGGGAGATCTTCGGTCCGCTGTTGCGCGGTGGCCGGGTGGTGGTCGTCCCCGAAGAGTTAGCGGGTTCACCGGAGGATTTCCACGCCCTGCTGGTGCGCGAACGGGTCGACGTGTTGACCCAGACTCCCTCCGCGGTACGGCTTTTGCCGTCCGAGGGGCTGGAGTCGGCGGCGCTGGTGGTAGTCGGCGAGGCCTGCCCTGCCGAGGTGGTGGAGCAGTGGGCACCGGGGCGGGTGATGGTCAACGCCTACGGCCCGACCGAGACCACGATGTGTGTGACCATCAGTGCGCCATTAACAGCGGGGCCAGCGGGGTCGGGCGCACCGCCGATCGGCGCGCCGGTCAGCGGAGCGGCGCTGTTCGTGCTCGACAAGTCGTTGCGGCCGGTGCCTGCCGGAGTGGTTGGCGAGTTGTACGTCGCCGGCCAGGGCGTGGGCGTCGGATATGTCGGCCGGTCCGAATTGACCGCCGCACGATTTGTGGCGTGCCCATTCGGAGCGCCGGGCGACCGCATGTACCGCACCGGTGACCTGGTGTGCTGGCGACCCGACGGGCAGCTGCAATACCTGGACCGCGCGGACGCGCAGGTCAAGATCCGCGGCTACCGCGTCGAACTCGGTGAAGTCCAAGCCGCCCTGGCCGGGCTGGACGGTGTCGAGCAGGCGGCGGTGATCGCCCGCGAAGACCGACCCGGTGACAAGCGCCTCGTCGGCTACGTCACCGGAACCGCCGACCCGGCCATCTCGCGCGCGGCGTTGGCCGAGCGGTTGCCGGCCTACATGGTTCCGGCCACGGTGATGGTGATCGACGCGTTGCCGGTGACGGTCAACGGCAAACTCGACACTGCGGCCCTGCCTGCACCGGAATACATTGCCGGCGAGCATCGCGCGCCCGGCGACGCGATCGAGGAGATCCTGGCCGATATCTATGCGCAGGTGCTGGGCCTGGACCGGGTTGGGGTGGACGACTCGTTCTTCGATCTGGGTGGGGACAGCATCTCGTCGATGCAGGTGGTGACGCAGGCGCGTGCCGCCGGCGTCATCTGCAAGCCCCGCGACATCTTCGTCGAGCAGACGGTGGCCCGACTGGCCCGGGTGGTCGGGATGGCGGACGACGGTGTCTCCGGCGTGGTCGACGAGGGCATCGGGCCGGTTCTGGCCACGCCGATCATGCGCTGGCTGCGCAGCGTGCAGGGCCCGATAGAGCAGTTCAACCAGAGCGTGGTGCTACAAGCCCCGGCGGGCGTCACGCACGCAGATGTGTTGGTGGTGCTGCAGGCCTTGCTGGATCGGCATGCCATGTTGCGGTTGCGGGTCGAGGGCCTGGGGGCTCGAGACACGGACGATTGGTCGCTGGTCGTGCCCGAACCGGGTTCGGTGGCTGCCGGTCAGTGCGTGCAAACAGTGGACGTGTTGTCCGATGAGGCGATAGTGGCGGCGCGGTCACGGTTGAACCCGGCCGCCGGCGTGATGCTGAGCGCACTGTGGGCGGCGCCTTCCGGTCAACTTGCATTGGTCATTCACCACCTGGCCGTCGACGGGGTGTCGTGGCGAATCCTGCTGGAAGACCTCAACATCGCCTGGGCCCAACACCACAACGAACACGCCTTGGAATTCCTGCCACAGGGCACGTCGTTTGCCCGCTGGGCGTCGGTGCTGACTGAGCACGCGCGTCGTCCCGAGGTCGTGGACCAGGCCGACGCGTGGCGCAAAGTGGCGGTCCCGGCCGCGCTGCCTGCGGTGTTGCCGGAGGTGGATACCTATGCGAGTGCGGGGCAGTTGTCGGTTTCGCTGGATGCCGAGACCACGCGCGTCCTGCTCGGTGAGGTGCCCACCGCATTCAATGCCGGCGTACAGGACATCTTCTTGATCGCGTTGGCCTTAGCGGTCGCCGAGTTCCAGGGCACCGGCGGCGCGCCGATCGGGATCGATGTGGAGGGCCACGGCCGCAGCGAAGATCTGGATGGGGCCGCCCACCTGGACCTGTCCCGGACGGTCGGATGGTTCACCACCAAATACCCGGTGGCATTGACAGTTGGCGGGCCCATTCGCGGGCTGGGCTGGACGCAGGTGACCGCCGGTGAGGCGGTGCTGGACGCGGTGATCAAGAACGCCAAGGAACAGCTTCGCGCCCTGCCCGATCCGCTGACCTACGGTCTGCTGCGGTACCTGAACCCCGATGTCGACCTGGCCGGGTCGGACCCGGCAATCGGGTTCAACTATCTGGGACGACTCGGCGGCGCGGGCGAACTGTCGGCGGATCTGTGGCGGATCAGTCAGGACGGCGTGTCGATCAGCAGCGCCGCAGCGGCGGTGCCGCTGCCGCTGGCGCACACCGTGGAGGTCAACGCCGTCGTCCTCGATGCCGGCTCAGACTCCGATAACGGCCCGAAGCTGCACGCCAACTGGACGTGGGCGCGCTCGGCGCTGGACCACGCGCAGGTCGGGCGGCTGAGCCGACTGTGGTTCGAGGCCCTGACCGGCATCTGCGCGCACGTGCAGGACGGTGGCGGCGGGTTGACGCCGTCGGACGTCGCCGCCGCTCTCAACCAGCAACAGATCGACGAGCTTCAGCGGCAATATGCGGATCGCTGACGTACTGCCGCTGACCCCGCTCCAGCAGGGTCTGCTCTTCCACGCGAACACCGGGCACGCCGCCGACGACGTTTATTCGGTGCAGCTGGGAATCACCCTGGCTGGGCCGCTCGACGTCCACCGCCTGCGCGATGCGGTGCACACGGTGATCAACCGTCATCCGCATCTGGCGGCGCGTTTCTCTCAACAGTTCGACCAGCCGGTGCAGATCATTCCGGCGGATGCCGCGCCGGGGTGGCGGTACGTCGAGCTGGTCGCTAACGGCGTTTCCGTCGATGAGCAGCTCCAGCAGCTGTGCGCCGCCGAACGCGCTGCGGTGTGTGATCTGGCTGATCAGCCGGCTTTTCGGGTGGCGTTGATCCAGATCGCCCCAGACCGGCACCGCTTTGTGTTGACCAATCACCACATCGTCATGGATGGCTGGTCGCTGCCCATCCTGCTCGGCGAGATATTCGCCAGCTACTACGGACAGTGGCTGCCCGCGCCCGCGCCGTTCCGCACCTTTGTCAACTGGCTGGCCGGCCGCGATCCCGTCGCGGCGCAGACCGCGTGGCGCGGGGTGCTCGCGGGTTTTGACACCCCAACCTTGGTTGGCCCGCCGCAAGGGTTGAGCCTGGGGCACCGCGTCGTCGAATCGTTCCACGTGCCGCAGGAGCTCACGCGCGCGCTCAGCGAGCTGGCGCGCTCACATCGCACCACCGTCAGCACCGTGCTGCAGGGTGCCTACGCGCAGCTGCTGATGTGGCTGACCGGTCAGCATGACGTCGTCTTCGGCGCCGTCGTCTCGGGCAGGCCGACCGAGCTGGCCGGCACCGAATCCATGGTCGGGCTACTCATCAACACGGTGCCGGTTCGGGCCAAGATCACGTCGGCAACCACCGCCGCCGATCTGATCGACCAGCTGCAAAGCGCCCACAATGACACCCTTGACCACCAGCACACCGCGCTCACCGAGATCCACCGGATCACCGGTCAGGACAAACTTTTCGACACCCTGTTCGTGTACGAGAACTATCCGATCGAGGCCGCTACGGCCTCGATGTCGGGCGACCAGGAATTGTCTATCAGCGAGGTCACCAGCCGCGAACACAACCACTACCCGCTGACGGTGCAAGCGCAGCCGGGGGCCGAGCTGGGCTTGCGCGTCGAGTACGACACCGACGTGTTCAACGCGGAAGGCATCGCAGCCCTGATTGCGCGGTTGCAGCGGGTGTTGGTGGCGATGACCACCGACCCGCAGCGGCCGTTGTCGTCGCTGGATCTGCTCGACGCCGAGGAGCAAGCCCACCTCGGTGAGATTGGTAACCGCGCGGTGTTGAGCGGTCCAGCCTCGGCCTCCACCACCGTCTCGCTTCCGGCGGCGTTCGCCAAGCAGGTGGCCCGAGCACCAAAAACGGTGGCGCTGGTGTGCGGGCAGCGGTCGTGGACCTACCGCGAACTCGATGAGGCGTCCAACCGGTTGGCGCACCTGCTGATCGGCCACGGTGTGGGCCAAGGGCAATGTGTGGCGCTGTTGTCGAACCGTTCGGCCGAGGCGATTGCGGCGATCTTGGCGGTGCTCAAGACCGGAGCGGCATACCTGCCGATCGACCCGGAGCTGCCGTTGGCCCGGATCGAGTTCATGATCGCCGACGCAACGCCCATCGCCGCGATCACGACGGAGGGCCTGCGCGCGCGGTTGGACGGGTGCGATCTGCCGGTGATCGATCTTGCCGATCGGGCGATCCACAGCCAAACCAGCGCTGCGCTCCCGGTGCCGGACCCCGGCGACATCGCCCACATCATCTACACCTCGGGCACCACTGGGACGCCCAAAGGGGTGGCGGTCACTCACCACAACGTGACCCGGCTGTTCGACTCGCTCGATGTCGGCCTGACGATGGCGCCCGGGCAGGTGTGGACGCAGTGTCACTCGCTCGCGTTCGACTTCTCGGTGTGGGAGATATGGGGTCCACTTCTGCACGGTGGACGGCTGGTGGTGGTGCCCGAGTCGATCACGGGCTCACCGTCGGAGTTGCACGATCTGCTGGTCGCCGAACACGTCAGCGTCCTGAACCAGACCCCGTCGGCAGTGGGTGCGCTGTCGCCGCAGGGTTTGGAATCGGTGGCGCTGATGGTGGCCGGTGAGGCCTGCCCGGTCGAGGTGGTGGACCGGTGGGCGCCCGGCCGGGTGATGATCAATGGCTATGGTCCGACC
Source organism: Mycobacterium sp. IDUB_37 (assembly GCF_055419245.1). Classification (NCBI taxonomy): domain Bacteria; kingdom Bacillati; phylum Actinomycetota; class Actinomycetes; order Mycobacteriales; family Mycobacteriaceae; genus Mycobacterium; species Mycobacterium sp. IDUB_37. The sequence continues at coordinate 893,888 of NZ_JBVAXG010000002.1, forward strand.
GAGACCACGGTGTACGCGGCAATCAGCGCGCCGCTAAGGCCCGGTTCGGGGGCGCCGCCGATCGGTTCGCCGGCACCCGGGACGGCGCTGTTCGTCCTAGACGGCTGGATGCGCCTGGTGCCGGCCGGCGTGGTCGGCGAGTTGTATGTGGCCGGCCGTGGCGTGGGCCTCGGATATGTGCGGCGAGCCGGCCTGACGGCGTCGCGGTTTGTCGCCTGTCCGTTCGGCGAGCCCGGAACACGCATGTATCGCACCGGAGACCTGGTGTGCTGGGACGCCGACGGTCAACTGCAGTATCGGGGCCGCGCCGACGAGCAGGTCAAGATCCGCGGCTATCGCATCGAGCTCGGCGACGTCCAAGCGGCATTGACCGGGGTGGACGGCGTCAAGCAGGCGGTCGTGATCGCCCGCGAGGACCGCCCCGGCGACAAGCGCCTGGTCGGCTACGTCACCGGCGCCACGGACTCGGCCGAGGTGCGCGCCCAGCTCGCCGAGCGGCTGCCGGACTACATGGTTCCGGCCGCGGTGGTGGCGATCGAATCGCTGCCTATGACGGCCAACGGCAAGCTCGACACCCGCGCCCTGCCGGCGCCCGAATACGCCTCGGGATACGGCAATGTCGATCGCTACCGCGCCCCAGCCAGTGCCGTCGAGGAGATCGTGGCCGGCGTCTATGCCCAGGTCCTCGGGGTCGATCGGGTCGGGGTGGACGACTCCTTTTTCGATCTCGGTGGAGACTCGCTGTCGGCGATGCGCCTGATCGCCGCCGTCAACAAGAGCCTGGACACCGATCTTGCGGTGCGTGCCTTGTTCGAGGCCTCCACGGTTGCCCAGTTGGCCTCGCGCGTCGGGGATGCGAGCCCTGGTCGGCTCTCGCGCCTGGTGCCGTATGAGCGGCCCGCGGTCATTCCGCTGTCGTTCGCCCAGAGCCGGTTGTGGTTCATCGGCCAGTTGCAGGGTCCTTCCCCGGTGTACAACATGGCGACCGCGCTGCGGCTGCGAGGCCATCTTGACGTGGAGGCGTTGGATGCGGCGCTGGGAGACGTGGTCGATCGGCACGAAAGCCTGCGGACACTGTTCGTCGAGTCCGACGGGACACCGCAGCAGCTGGTCATTCCCGTCGAGCAGGCTGACATCGGTTGGGATGTCATCGACGCGACCGGCTGGTCGGCAACCCAGCTGGAACAGGCCGCGGGCGATGCGGTGCGCTACACGTTCAATCTGGATGCCGAGATCCCGTTGCGAACGACACTTTTCCGCCTCAGCGAAGACGAGCATGTGCTGGTGGCGGTGGTGCACCACATCGCCGCCGACGGCTGGTCGATCACTCCACTGGTTCGGGATCTGGGGGTTGCGTACGGCAGCCGGCGTGCGGGGCTCGCCCTCGAGTGGGCGCCGCTAGCGGTCCAGTACGTCGATTACACGCTGTGGCAGCGCGAACAGCTTGGTGAACTGCAGGATCCAGACAGCAGAATCGCCACCCAGGTGGCCTACTGGGAGCGGGAGCTGGCGGGACTGCCGGAGCGGCTGCAGCTGCCCACGGACCGGCCCTATCCGCCGGTGGCTGATCAGCGCGGCGCCACGGTGACGCTGGACTGGCCCGCCGAACTGCAACAACAGGTTCGTCGGGTGGCTCGCGAAAACAACGCGACCAGTTTCATGGTGATCCAGGCCGCCCTCGCGGTGCTGTTGTCGAAGGTCGGCGCGACTTCTGACGTGGCGGTTGGGTTCCCGATCGCCGGGCGCGGCGACCCCGCGCTCGATGAGTTGGTGGGTTTTTTCGTCAACACCCTGGTGCTGCGCGCCGACCTGGCCGGCGACCCGACTGTCGCCGAGTTGCTGGCCCAGGTGCGCCGGCGCGGACTGGCCGCCTACGAACACCAGGATGTGCCGTTCGAGATCCTGGTGGAGCGGCTCAACCCGACCCGGAGCCTGACCCACCACCCGCTGTTTCAGGTGGCATTGGCCTGGCAGAACAACCAGCCCGCGAACCTGGCCCTGGGTGATCTGCAGGCCACCCCGCTGCCGGTGGATACCCGCACCGCCCGGATGGATTTGACGTTTTCCCTGGCCGAAAACTTCACCGAGACTGGCGAGCCCGCCGGCATCGGCGGGGCGGTGGAGTTCCGCACCGACGTGTTCGACGCGGCCAGCATCGAGGCGCTGATCGGGCGATTCGAGCGGGTGCTGGTGGCGATGACTGCCGACCTGACCCGGCGGTTGTCGTCGATCGACGTGCTCGATACCGGTGAGCAGGCTCAGCTGGACGGGTGGGGAAACCGGGCGGTTCTGACCCGGCCCGCCCCGGCCGAGGTGTCGATTCCGGTGTTGTTCAGCGCGCAGGTGTCTCACGCCCCGGAAGCGGTAGCGGTGACCTGTGAGGCGCGCTCGCTCACCTATCGCGAACTGGACGAGGCCGCGAATCGGTGGGCGCATCTGCTGGCCGGCCAGGGTGTCGGCCCCGGACAGAATGTGGCGCTGGTGCTGTCACGTTCCGCTGAGGCGGTCGTATCGATGTTGGCGGTGCTCAAGACGGGGGCCGCGTACCTGCCGATCGATCCCGCCCTGCCCGCGGCGCGAATCGACTTCATGCTCACCGACGCCGCGCCGATCGTGGTGATCACCACGGCGGATCTGCGGTCCCGGCTGGACGGGCATGGCCTGCGGGTGATCGATGTCGAGGACCGCGCTGTCGATGCCCAACCCAGTACCGCGCTGCCCGCACCGACACCGGATCACCCGGCCTACCTGATTTACACCTCGGGCACTACCGGGGTGCCCAAAGGTGTTGCCATCACGCATCACAACGTGACGCAGCTGTTGGCAACGCTGGATCCCGCGCTCCCAGATGCGGGGGTCTGGGCGCTGTGTCATTCGCTGGCGTTCGACGTCTCCGTGTGGGAGATCTTCGGCGCGCTGCTGAGCGGTGGGCGGCTGGTGGTGGTGCCGGAATCGGTCGCGGGCTCCCCGGAGGATTTCCGCGATCTGCTGGTTCGCGAACAGGTCAGTGTGCTGACCCAGACACCTTCCGCGGTACGGGCCTTGCCGCCCGAGGGGTTGGAATCGACGACGATGCTGGTGGTCGGCGAGGCGTGCCCGCCCGAGGTGGTGGAGCAGTGGGCGCAGGGGCGGGTGATGATCAATGCCTACGGCCCGACCGAAACGGCGATGTGCGCGGCGAGCAGTGCGCCGCTGCAGGCGGGGCAACCGGGTGCGAACACCGTCGTGCCCATTGGTGCCCCCGTCCCGGGAGCGGCGCTTTTCGTGCTGGATCAGTGGTTGCGTCCGGTACCCGCGGGCGTCATCGGCGAGTTGTATGTGGCCGGCAACGGTGTGGGCATCGGCTACCTGGGCCGCGCCGGCTTGACCGGGTCGCGGTTTGTTGCGTGCCCGTTCGGGGCTGCGGGCCACCGCATGTACCGCACCGGGGACCTGGTCTGCTGGGGTGCCGACGGACAGCTGCGATATCTGGGGCGCGCCGACGAGCAGGTCAAGATCCGCGGCTATCGGATCGAGCTGGGTGAAGTCCAGGCGGCGTTGAACGGCATCCCCGGGGTGGACCGGGCGGTGGTGATCGCGCGCGAGGACCGTCCCGGCGACAAGCGGCTCGTCGGCTATGTCACCGGCAACTCGGACCTGACCGGAATCCGCGCCCAGCTGGCCGAGCGGCTGCCGTCGAACATGGTGCCGGCCGCGGTGGTGGCCCTCGACGCGATGCCGATGACGATGAACGGCAAGTTGGACACCCGGGCCTTGCCGGCACCGGAATATGCCGACATCGATCGCTACCGAGCCCCGGGCACTGCCGTCGAGGAGATCCTGGCCGGCATCTACGCCGAGGTGCTGGGAGTGGAGCGCGTCGGGATAGACGACTCCTTCTTCGACCTGGGTGGCGACAGCATTCTGTCGATGCAGGTGGTGTCCCGGGCCCGCGCGGCCGGTCTGACCTGTCGGCCGCGCGACGTTTTCGTAGAGCAGACCGTGGCCCGGCTGGCCCAGGTCGCCGGGGTGGCCGACGGTACGGCCGGGGTGGTCGACGAGGGGATCGGGCCGATGCCCGCGACTCCGATCATGTCCTGGCTGCGGGGCACTCAGCGGGCGGGCGGCTCCGTCGAGCAGTTCAACCAGACGCTGGTGGTGCAGACGCCGGCAGCGGTGACGCACGCCGACGTGGTGGCTGTGTTGCAGGCGCTGCTGGATCGGCACCCGATGCTGCGACTGCGCGTCGATGATGACGGCATCGGCGGCTGGTCGCTGAGTGTGCCCGAGGCAGGGGCCGTCGACGCCGGTCAGTGCCTGCACACCGCCGACGCGTTGTCTGATGAAGCGCTGGTGGACGCGCGGTCACGGTTGAACCCGGCCGCCGGGGTGATGCTCAGCGCACTGTGGGTGGCAGGTACCGGCACCAAGTCGGGCCGGTTGGTGCTGATAGTTCACCATTTGGCCGTCGACGCAGTGTCGTGGCGAATCCTGTTGGAAGACATCAACATCGCCTGGGCGCAGCATCACAGCGGGCAGCCTGTCGCATTGCCGGCGGGGGGCACGTCGTTTGCGCGGTGGGCGTCGCTGCTGGCCGAGCACGCGCGTCACCCGGACGTCGTGGCGCAGGCCGACAGGTGGCGGCAGGTGGCGGCGACCCCGCCCGCCCTGCCAGCGCTGCAACCGGCCCTGGACACGTTTGCCAACGCTGGGCATCTGTCGGCGTCGCTAGATGTCGAGACCACCCGGATATTGCTCGGTGAGGTCCCCGCGGCGTTCCACGCCGGCATCGGAGACATTTTGTTGATCGCGTTCGCCATGGCCGTCGCGGAATCTTCCGGGGCCGGAGCCGACGCGATCGGCATCGACGTCGAGGGGCACGGCCGCCACGAAGAGCTGACTTCCTACGTCGACCTGTCCCGCACGGTCGGGTGGTTCACCGCCAAGTACCCGGTGGCACTTAACGTCGGTGGACTGTCCTGGGCGCAGGTGATCGCCGGTGAGGCCGGGTTGGGGACGGTGATTAAGAGTGCCAAGGAGCAGCTTCGCGCCCTGCCCGATCCGCTGACTTACGGCCTGTTGCGATATCTGAACACCGAGGTCGACGTGGACGGGTCCGACCCGGTGATCGGATTCAACTATTTCGGCCGGACGGGCGGCGGGACCGGGGCCGAGCTCCCGGACGAGCTGTGGCGTCCCTCGCGGGAAGCTGTGGACGCCGCAACGGCAGTCCCGATGCCGTTGAGTCACACCCTGGCTCTCAACGCCGGGACCATGGACACCGACGCCGGCCCCCAACTGCATGCCGAGTGGATGTGGGCTTCGTCGGTGGCCGATGGCGAGGAGGTCAGCCAGCTGAGCCGGTTGTGGTTCGAGGCCTTGGCCGGCATCTGCGCCCATGTGCGCCGCGGTGGCGGCGGGTTGACACCGTCGGACATTGCGCCGGCGCGGCTGAGCCAGCAGCAGATCGACGACCTTCATCAGCACCATGAGATCGCGGACATTCTGCCGCTGACCCCGCTGCAGCAGGGCCTGCTGTTTCACGCGAGCACCGCTGCGGCCAGCGACGACGTGTACGCGGTGCAGCTGGATATCTCGTTGAGCGGTGCGCTCGATCAGCATCGCCTGCGCGATGCGGTGCAAACGGTGATGAACCGCCATCCGCATCTGGCGGCGCGCTTCTATCCAGAATTCGACGACCCGGTGCAGATCCTGCCCGCCGATCCGGTGGCCGGGTGGAGCTACGCCGACCACGCCGACGGCGCCGATATCGAGGAGTACGTCCGGCAGCTGTGCGCCGCCGAACGTGCCGCAGTCTGTGATCTGGCCGACCAGCCGCCGTGTCGGGTGGCGTTGATCCGCACCGGCGAAGACCGGCACCGGTTGGTGCTGACCAACCATCACATCGTCATGGATGGCTGGTCGTTGCCGATCCTGCTCGGCGAGATCTTCGCCGTCTACAACGGGCAGCATCTGCCCGCGCCGGTCTCGTATCGCAGATTTGTCAGCTGGCTGGCCGATCGAGACCGTGCCGTCGGCGCCGCGGCGTGGCGCAAAGTGCTCGCCGGTTTTGACAACCCCACCCTGGTCGGTCCGCCGCAGGGATTTGGGCTGGGCACCCGAGACGTCGAATCGCATCGTTTTCCGGCTGCCACCACCCAAGCGCTCGGTGCGCTGGCCCGCTCACACCACGCCACCGTCAACACGGTGCTGCAGAGCGCCTTCGCCCAGTTGCTGTGCTGGCTCACCGGCCAACACGACGTCGTTTTCGGTACCACGGTCTCGGGGCGACCGGCCGAGGTGGCCGGGATGGAAGCCATGGTCGGCCTGTTCATCAACACAGTGCCGGTACGGGCCGACATCACCGCGACCACCAGCACCGCGGACCTGATCAACCAGCTGCAAACAGCTCACAACGACACCCTCGAGCACCAGCACCTGGCGCTCAGCGAGATTCACCGTGTCACCGGCCACGACCAGCTGTTCGACACCCTGTTCGTGTACCAGAACTACCCGGTCGACGCCGCCGCGTTGTTGGGTGGCAACGAATTGGCCATCACTGGGTTCGCCGGTCGCGAATTCACCCACTACCCGCTGACAGTGGTGGCCCAGCCGGGCCCCGAGCTGGGCCTGCGCGTCGAATACGACAGCGCGATATTCGACCGGGTCGGCGTCCTGGCCCTGATCGAGCGGCTGGAGCGGGTGTTGGTCGCGATGACCACCGATCCGCAGCGGTCTTTGTCGTCGCTGGATCTGCTTGATGCCGCTGAGCACGCCCGCCTGGATGAGTTCAGTAACCGCACCGTGCTCACGCGCTCCGCGCCGCCGCAGGTGTCGATTCCGGCGTTGTTCGCCGAGCAGGTGGCGCGTACTCCCGAGGCGCAGGCACTGACGTTCGAGGGCCGCTCGATGACGTATCGGGAACTCGACGAGGCCGCCAACCGGTTGGCGCACCTGCTGGCCGGTCACGGTGTGGGCCCGGGGCAATACGTGGCGCTGGCGTCAGCGCGCTCGGCCGAGGCGATCACGGCGATTGTGGCGGTGCTGAAAACCGGAGCGGCCTATCTGCCGATCGATCCGGCGCTGCCGGAGGAACGCATCGCATTCATGCTTGCCGATGCCGCGCCGACCGTAGCGGTCACGACGGCCGATCTGGCCGACCTGCTGGACGGGCATGGCCTGCCCGTCATCGATGTGCACGACCCCGCCCTCGCCGCTCAACCCGCCACCGCGCTTGCGACCGCTCCAACCGCTCCGGCCCCCAGCGATATCGCTTACATGATCTACACCTCGGGGACCACCGGCGTCCCCAAAGGCGTTGCCATCACCCACCACAACGTCACTCAGCTGTTCGGATCACTGGATGCCGCCCTCGAACCGCCGGGGCCGCCAAAAGTGTCGACGCAGTGGCACCCGCACGCGTTCGACGCCTCCGTCCGTGAGATCTGGGGTGCGCTGTTCCACGGCGGCCGGATGGTGGTGGTGCCTGAGTCGGTGGCTCTGTCGCCGGACGAGTTGAAAGCCTTGCTGATCGCTGAACAGGTCAGGGTGCTCAGTCAGACGCCGTCGGCGGTGAGTGCGTTGTCACCGGAGGGTCTTGATTCGGTGACGCTGGTCCTGGGCGCCGAGGCCTGCCCAGTCGATGTGGTGGACCGGTGGGCACCGGGTCGGGTGATGATCAACGAGTACGGCCCGACCGAGACCACGGTGAATGCCGCGATCAGCGTGCCTTTAACGGCGGTGCCGGCGGGGTCACCGGGATTCGGTGCGCCGCCGCCGATCGGCTTGCCGGTGGCGGGAGCGGCGTTTTTCGTGCTGGACGGGTGGTTGCGTCCGGTGCCGGTGGGCGTGGTCGGCGAGTTGTATGTGGCCGGTGCCGGCGTCGGCGTCGGATACTGGCGCCGGGCCGGGTTGACCGGGTCGCGGTTTGTGGCGTGCCCGTTCGTCGGCGCGGGTACGCCGGGCCAACGCATGTATCGCACCGGAGATCTGGTGTGGTGGGGTGACGACGGGCAGCTGCGGTATCAGGGCCGCGTCGATGATCAGGTCAAGATCCGCGGTTATCGCATCGAGCTCGGTGAGGTCCGATCGGCCTTGGCCCGGCTCGATGGCGTGGACCAGTCGGTCGTCATCGTCCGCGAGGACCGTCCCGGCGACAAGCGCCTGGTCGGCTACGTCACCGGCACCGCAGATCTGGCCGAGATACGCACCCAGCTGGCCGAGCGCATCCCGGCCTACATGGTCCCGGCGGTCGTCGTAGCGATCGAAGCGCTGCCGCTGACACCCAACAACAAACTCGACAGGCGCGCCCTTCCGGCACCCGAATACGCCGACTCCGATCATTACCGCGCTCCGACCGGCGTCGTCGAGGACATCCTGGCCGGCATCTACGCCCGGGTGCTCGGTGTAGACCGGGTCGGGGTCGACGACTCTTTCTTCGACCTGGGCGGAGATTCGCTGCTGGCGATGCGCCTGGTCGCCGCGATCAACTCCGGCCTGGATGCCGATCTTTCGGTGCGCGCCGTATTCGAAACGCCCACAGTTGCGCAGCTGGCGCCGCGGATCAGTGCGGGCCGGTCGGAGCCGTTGCGGGCCGGTGAACGTCCGGCGGTGGTTCCACTGTCGTTCGCCCAGCAGCGGTTGTGGTTCCTGGACCAGTTGCAGGGACCCTCGCCGGTCTACAACATGGCGGCGGGGTTCCGGTTGACCGGACGCCTGGATGCGGTGGCGTTCAGCGCGGCCTTGGCGGATGTGGTGGGTCGCCATGAGAGCCTGCGCACCCTGTACGCGGCATCCGAGGGGATTCCTCAGCAGCTGGTGATACCGCCCGAACGGGCCGACTTCGGCTGGCAGATTGTCGACGCGACCGGCTGGTCGGCGGCCCAGCTGGACGAGGCCGCGGACGGCACGGCGCGCCATGCGTTCGATCTGTCTACCGAGATTCCCTTGTGCGCAACGCTTTTCCGCCTCGCCGAGGATGAGCACGTGTTGGTGGTGGTGGTACACCACATCGCTGCCGACGGCCTGTCGATCAACCCGCTGGTACGTGATCTAGGTGTGGCATATGCCAGCCGGTGCGCCGAACAACCTCCTGGCTGGGCGCCGCTGGCGGTGCAGTACGCCGATTACACGCTCTGGCAGCGCAGCGTGCTGGGAGATCTGGCCGACGCCGGCAGCCCGATCACCGCCCAGCTGGCGCACTGGCAAGAAGCCCTGGCCGGGCTGCCCGAGCGGCTGCAGTTGCCCACCGACCGGCCCTACCCGCAGGTCGCCGATCACCGCGGCGCCCAGGTGTCGATCGACTGGCCCGCCGATCTGCAGCAGCAGGTCCGTCGGGTGGCCCGCGAGCACAACGCGACCAGTTTCATGGTTATCCAGGCCGCCCTGGCGGTGCTGCTGGCCAAGATCAGCGCCAGCAGCGACGTGGCGGTGGGGTTCCCTATCGCCGGGCGCAGCGATCCCGCGCTCGACGAGCTGGTGGGGTTCTTCGTCAACACCTTGGTATTGCGGGTCGACCTGGCCGGGGATCCCACTGCGGTCGAGTTGCTGGCCCAGGTGCGGGCGCGCAGTCTGGCCGCGTTCGAGCACCAGGACGTGCCCTTTGAGCTGCTGGTGGAGCGCATCAACCCGACCCGGAGCCTGACCCATCACCCGCTGGTGCAGGTGTTGTTGGCCTGGCAGAACTTCGCCGGCGACAACAACTCGGCGGCCGGGCCGGTCTTGGGTGATCTCGCGGCTACTCAACTGCCGGTCAGCACCCGCACCGCCCGCATGGATCTGACGTTTTCTCTCGCTGAACGCTTCACCGAGTCCGGCGAACCCGCCGGCCTTGCCGGTGCGGTGGAGTTCCGCACCGACGTGTTCGACGCGGACACCATCGAGGCGCTGATCGGGCGGTTCGAGCGGGTGCTGATGGGGATGACGGCCGACCCCACCCGGCGACTGTCGTCGATCGATGTGCTCGACGCCGGCGAACAGGCGCGGTTGGACGGGTGGGGAAATCGGGCGGTTCTTAATCAGCCCGCCCCCGCCCCCGTGTCGATCCCGGCGTCGTTCGCCGCGCAGGTGGCCCGCACCCCCGACGCGGCGGCGCTGACCTGCGGGGACCGCTCAATGAGTTACCGGAAACTCGAGGAGGCTGCCAACCGGTTGGCGCACCTGTTGGCCGGCCACGGTGCGGGACCGGGACAACGTGTGGCGCTGCTGTTCTCGCGTTCGGCTGAGGCGATTGTGGCGCTGCTGGGTGTGCTCAAGACCGGCGCGGCGTATCTGCCGATCGACCCGGCGCTGCCGGCGGCTCGGATCGGGTTCATGGTCGCCGACGCCGCGCCGATCGCCGCCCTCACCACCTCCGGGCTGGCCGACCGGCTGGACGAGTACGACCTGCAGGTCATCGACATAAATGACCCGCGAATCCCGGCCTGCCCCGCCACAGAATTGCCGGCGCCGGCACCCGAGGATGTCGCGCACATCATCTACACCTCGGGTACCACCGGTGTCCCCAAAGGCGTGGCGGTCACCCACCACAACGTCACCCGGCTGTTCGACTCACTCGAGGTCGGCCTGAGCTTCGAGCCGGGACAAGTGTGGGCGCAGTGCCACTCCTACGCCTTCGACTACTCGGTGTGGGAGATCTGGGGTGCGTTGCTGCACGGCGGGCGGCTGGTCGTGGTGCCCGAGTCGGTGACGCGCTCGCCCGAGGACTTGCACGCCTTATTGGTTGCCGAACAGGTCACCGTATTGAGCCAAACCCCGTCGGCGGTAGGAGCGTTGTCGCCCGAGGGTCTGGAATCGGCGGCGTTGGTAATCGCCGCTGAGGCCTGCCCGGTCGAAGTGGTGGATCGCTGGGCGCCCGGTCGGACGATGATCAACGCCTACGGCCCGACCGAGACGACGGTGTACGCAACGATCAGCGCGCCCCTGACCGCGGGGTCAGGTGTGCCGCCGATCGGTTTGCCGGTGCCGGGCGCCGCGCTCTTCGTGCTGGATCAGTGGTTGCGGCCGGTGCCGGCCGGGGTGGTCGGCGAGCTGTACGTGGCCGGTCGCGGGGTGGCGGCGGGGTACGTGCGGCGGTCGGGGCTGACGGCGTCGCGTTTTGTGGCGTGCCCTTTTGGGGCGGCTGGACAACGCATGTATCGCACCGGCGACCTGGTGAGTTGGGGCCCCGACGGGCAGCTGCGTTACCTGGGTCGTGCCGACGAGCAGGTCAAGATCCGCGGCTATCGCATCGAACTCGGTGAAGTCCAAGCGGTGCTGGCGGCGAGCCCCGGCGTGGAGCAGGCGGTGGTGATCGCCCGCGAGGACCGCCCCGGTGACAATCGCCTCGTCGGCTACGTCACCGGCACCGCCGACCCCGCCGCAGCCCGGGCCGCGCTGGCCGAGCGGCTCCCGAGCTATATGGTGCCGGCGGCGGTGGTGTCGATCGACGCGTTGCCGCTCACGGTCAACGGCAAGCTCGACACCCGCGCCCTGCCTGCGCCCGAGTACGCCTCCACCGACCGTTACCGCGCCGCAGGCAGCGCCACCGAGGAGATCCTGGCCGGCGTCTATGCCCAGGTTCTCGGACTGGACCGGGTCGGGGTGGACGACTCGTTCTTCGAGCTGGGTGGTGACAGCATCCTGTCGATGCAGGTGGTGGCCCGGGCCCGGGCAGCCGGCGTCGTCTTCAAGCCGCGCGACATCTTCGTGGAGCAGACCGTGGCCCGGCTGGCCCGGGTTGCCGGGGTTGCCGATGGCGACGATGGCCCGGTCGACGAGGGCACCGGGCCGCTGCCGGCCACGCCGATCATGCGCTGGCTGCTCGACGTGGAGAGGGCCGGCGGCCCGGTCGGGCAGTTCAACCAGACGTTGGTGACGCAGGCCCCGGCAGGCGTGACGGAGGCCGACGTGGTGGCCGTGCTGCAGGCGCTGCTGGACCGGCACGCGATGCTGCGGCTGTGCGTCGACGGCCTCGGCGTGCCCGGAGCCGGGGACTGGTCGTTGGCGGTGCCCGAGGCGGGTGCGGTGGATGCCCGCTACGGCCTGCAGTCGGTAGACGCGTTGAGCAATGAGGCGCTGGTAGCGGCGCGGTCAAGGTTGGACCCGGCCGCCGGAGTCATGCTCAGCGCCGTATGGGTAGCCCCGGTGGGGCAACTGGTGATGATCGTTCATCACCTGGCTGTCGACGGCGTGTCGTGGCGGATTCTGTTGGAAGACCTCAACATCGCCTGGGCCCAACATCGCAGCGGACAGCCCATCGCATTACCGGCGGCGGGCACGTCGTTCGCCCGCTGGGCCGAGCTGCTCGCTGACTATGCGAGTCGCCCAGAAGTCGTCGGGTTCGCCGACACGTGGCGGCAGGTGGCAGCGACCCCGCCGGCACTGCCGGCGGTGCAACCGGCGGTGGACACCTATGTGAGCGCCGGGCGTCTGACCGCTTCGCTGGACGTCGAGACCACCCGGATGCTGCTCGGCGAAATGCCTGCGGCGTTTCACGCCGGGATCCACGAGATTTTGTTGATCGCATTCGGGCTGGCGTGGGCCGAGTTTCTGGGGCGCTCGGGCAACGACCGCGGCGCACCGATCGGCATCGGGGTGGAGGGTCACGGCCGCGTCGAGGATCTGGGCGACACAGAAGTTGACCTGACGCGCACCGTGGGCTGGTTCACCACCAAGTACCCGGTGTCTCTGACGGTGGGCGGGTTGTCCTGGGCGCAGGTGATCGCCGGTGACGCGGGGCTCGAGGCGCTGATCAAGGACGCCAAGGAGCAGCTCAGGGCTCTGCCGGATCCGTTGACCTACGGGGTGCTGCGGTACCTGAACAGCGATGTTGAGCTCGACGAATCCGACCCTGCGATCGGTTTCAACTATCTGGGACGCGTGGGCGGATCGGGTGAGCTGTCGGCTGAGCTGTGGCGGATCAGCGAGGACGGCCTGGCGCTGACCGGCGCCAGCACCGCGGTGCCGATGCCGCTATCGCACACCGTGGAGCTCAATGCCGTCACCGTCGACGCTGACGCCGGCCCGCAGCTGCACGCGAACTGGGCGTGGGCGCCGTCAGCGCTGGACCATGCGGCGGTCGACGGGTTGAGCCGGTTGTGGTTCGAGTCCTTGGCAGGAATCTGCGCGCTCGTGCGTCACGGCGGGGGCGGGCTGACCCCGTCGGACATCGTGCCGGCGCGGCTGAGTCAGCACCAGATCGACGAGCTGGACCAGCGCTACGAGATCGCCGATATCTTGCCGTTGACCCCGCTGCAGCGGGGCCTGCTCTTTCACTCCAGCACCACCACCCGCAGCGACGACGAGATGTATGTGGTGCAACTCGGCATCACCGTTACCGGCCCGCTGGATCCCCCGCGGCTGCGCGATGCGGTGCACGCGCTGGTGGCTCGGCATCCGCATCTGGTGGCCCGATTCTCGGACCGGTTCGACGAGCCGGTGCAGATCATCCCGGCCAATCCGGTGGCGGGGTGGCGCTACATCGACCTTCAAAACGGCGCCCTCGACGGCGGCGATGCCGACGGCCCTGCGGATATCGATGCGCAGATCCGGCAGGTGTGCGCCGCCGAACGAGACGCGGTCTGCGACCTGGCCGACAAGCCGGCCTTCGGCGTCGCGCTCATCCGCACGGCACCAGACCGGCACCGGTGCGTGCTGACCAGCCACCACATCGTGGTGGACGGCTGGTCGCTACCGATCTTGCTGAACGAGATCTTCGCCGGCTACTACGGGCAGCGGCTCGGGCCGGCCGGGGCGTACCGCAGCTTTGTGACTTGGCTGGCCGATCGGGACCTCGAAGTCGCGCGGACGGCCTGGCGGCAGATGCTGGCCGGCTTCGACACCCCCACCCTGGTCGGCTCGCTGGATCGGTCGGCGCCGGGACCGCGCGGCGTTGCATCGTTCACGGTGCCCGGCGCGACCACCCGCGCGCTCGGCGAGCTGGCCCGCTCACACCAGTCGACCGTCAGCACCGTGCTCCAGGGTGCCTTCGCGCAGCTGCTGTGCTGGCTCACCGGCCAGCAGGACGTCGTGTTCGGCACCACGGTCTCGGGTAGGCCGGCCGAACTGGCCGGTGCCGAATCGATGGTGGGGCTGTTCATCAACACGGTGCCGGTGCGGGCCGACATCTCACCGGCGACCACCACCAAGCAGCTGATCGACCAACTGCAAAGCGCCCACAACGACACTCTCGAACACCAGCATCTGGCGCTCAACGAGATCCACCGCGCCGCCGGCCACGACCAGTTGTTCGACACCTTGTTCGTGTACCAGAACTACCCGGTCGACACCGCCACCGTGTCGGGCGACCACGAATTGTCCATCAGCGAGATCAGCAGCCGCGAGTCCAACCACTACCCGTTGACGTTCCAAGCCCTGCCCGGCCAGGAACTGGGGATTCGGGTGGAGTACGACACCGACGTGTTCGACGCGGCTGCGGTCGCGTCTTTGATCGGCCGGTTGGAACGGGTGCTCGAGGTGATGACTGCTGAGCCGGACCGGCGGTTGTCGTCAGTGGATTTGCTTGATCACGATGAGCACGCGCGGCTGGATGAGATCGGCAATCGTTCGGCGTTGACCCGGGTGCCGGCTGCGCCGGCACTAGCAACACCGCCGCTTCCGGCGTTGTTCGCCGAGCAGGTGGCGCGTACGCCGATGTCGGTGGCGGTGACCTGCGGGGCCCGCTCGGTGACGTACCGGGAGCTTGATGAAGCTGCCGATCGGTTGGCGCGTTCGCTGGCCAGCCATGGTGTGCGCCGGGGCGCGTGCGTGGCGCTGCTGATCGATCGGTCGGCGGAGGCCATCGCGGCGATGCTCGCGGTGCTCAAGACCGGGGCGGCCTATCTGCCGATCGATCCCGCGGCGCCGGCAACACGAATGGAGTTCATGCTGGCCGACGCCGCGCCGGTCGCGGCGGTTACGACCGCTGATTTGGCGGGCCGGTTCGACGGTTATGGCCTGGTGGTCCTCGATGTGGACGATCCCGTTGTGCTGGACAGCCGGGTCAGCACAGCGCCGTCAGCGCCGGACCCCGACGACATCGCCTATCTGATCTACACCTCGGGTACCACCGGCGTGCCCAAAGGCGTGGCCGTCGCGCATCGCAGTGTCAGCCGGTTGCTGGAGGTCGCCGAGGCACCGGCGGCGGGCGTGTGGTCGCACTGCCATTCGTTGGCGTTCGACTTTTCGGTGTGGGAGATCTTCGGTGCGCTGTGCAGTGGCGGGCGGTTGGTGGTGGTCTCGGAGTCGGTGGCGCGTTCTCCGGAGGACTTCCACGATCTGTTGGCCGCGGAGCGGGTCACGGTGTTGAGCCGGACGCCGTCGGCGTTTTATGCGTTGCAATCGGTTGATGCGTTGCGCCGTGAGCAGCAGTTGGCGCTTGAGGTGGTGGTGTTCGGTGGGGAAGCGTTGGAGCCGCAGCGGCTTCGGGAGTGGCTGGATCATCATCCGGGTTCGCCGCGTCTGATCAATATGTATGGCATTACCGAGACGACGGTGCATGCGTCGTTCCGGGAGATCGTCGCCGCTGATGTCGAGGGTCATGGCAGCCCGATCGGGGTGCCGTTGGCGGATCTTGGTTTTTTTGTGCTGGATGGGTGGTTGCGGGCGGTGCCGGCTGGTGTGGTCGGGGAGTTGTATGTGGCCGGTGCCGGGGTGGCCCTCGGGTATGTGGGTCGGGGTGGGTTGAGTGCGTCGCGGTTTGTGGCGTGTCCGTTCGGGGTGCCGGGTGCGCGCATGTATCGCACCGGCGATCTGGTGCGCTGGGATGCTGATGGGCAGTTGTTGTATGTCGGGCGCGCCGATGAGCAGGTAAAGATCCGCGGCTATCGCATCGAACTCGGCGAGGTGCGCGCAGCGCTGGCTGGGTTGGATGACGTGCAGCAGGCAGTGGTGCTCGCCCGGGAGGACCGTCCCGGAGACAAGCGCCTGGTTGGTTACGTCACCGGGACCGCCGACCCGGCCCAGCTCCGTGCTGAGCTGGCACAGCGGCTACCGGCATACATGGTTCCCGCCGCGGTGGTGGTGATCGACGCATTGCCGATGACGGTCAACGGCAAGCTCGACACCCGCGCGCTGCCGGCACCGGAATATCGGGGCGGCGATCGTTACCGCGCCCCGGCCACACCCACCGAGGAGATCCTGAGCGGCATCTACGCCGAGGTGCTTGAGCTCGATCGCGTGGGAATCGACGATTCGTTCTTCGACCTGGGCGGGGATTCGCTGTCGGCGATGCGGGTGGTCGCGGCGATCAACACCGCCCTCGATGCCAACCTTGCGGTACGCACCTTGTTCGAGGCGCCGACGATCGCCCTGCTGGAGCCCCGCATCGGCAAGGATGCGGATGGGCGTAAGCCGTTGGTCGCCGTTGAGCGGCCCACGGTGATCCCATTGTCGTTCGCCCAATCCAGGTTGTGGTTCCTCAACCGGTTCGAGGGTGGGGCTGCGACCTACAACATGCCCACCGCATTCCGGATCGGCAGAGAACTGGACGTCGAGGCGTTGAGTGCCGCCCTCGACGACGTCATCGCCCGCCACGAATCGCTGCGCACCATATTTCCCGCCATCGACGGTGTGGCGTCCCAGCAGGTGTTGCCGGCCCGGGCCGGGATGTGGTGGCGCGGGGGAGCGCCCGTGGTGTCGCTGCCGGAGCAGGATGTCGCCGGCGCATTGATGACGCTGGCGCGGTACGAGTTCGACCTGTCGGCGGAGATCCCGATTCGCGCGCAGATCTTCGCGGTGGGACCCGAGCATGTGGTCGCAATCGTGGTGCACCACATCGCTTTCGATGGGTGGTCGCGGGCGCCGATGGTCCGCGACGTGGGCGAGGCGTATCGCGCGCGGCGCGACGGCAGAGCCCCGGAGTGGACGCCGCTGGCGGTGCAGTACGTCGATTACACACTGTGGCAGCGCGCCCAGCTGGGCGACCTGGAGGACGCCGACAGCCCGATTTCCGCGCAGCTGAGCTACTGGCAGGATGCCCTCGCCGGGATGCCGGAGCGCCTCGACCTGCCCACCGATCGGCCCTATCCGCCGGTCGCCGATTACCGCGGCGGCAGCGTGCCGATCGAATGGCCGACCGAGTTGCAGCAGCGGATTCGGTCGTTGGCTCACGAGCACAACGCGACCACCTTCATGGTGTTGCAGGCCGCCCTGGCGGTGCTGCTGGCCAAGGTCAGCGCCAGCAACGACGTTGCGGTGGGATTCCCGATCGCCGGGCGGCGCGACCCCGCGCTCGACGAGCTGGTCGGCTTCTTCGTCAACACCTTGGTGCTGCGGTTCGATCTGGCCGGTGATCCCACCGTCGCCGAGCTGCTGGCCCAGGTGCAGCAGCGCAGCCTGGCCGCCTATGAACACCAGGACGTGCCCTTCGAGGTGCTGGTGGAACGGCTCAATCCCACCCGGAGCCTGACCCATCACCCGCTGATCCAGGTGATGCTGGCCTGGCAGAACTTTCCTGGCAACAGCGACGACCCCACTGGCGGATCGGTCCTGGGTGATCTGCAGGTCAGTGGGCTGCCGGCGAACACCCAGACCGCCCGGATGGACCTGGTGTTCCACCTGGGTCAGCAATGGACCGAAGCCGGTGAGCCCGCCGGTATCGGCGGCAGCGTGGAATACCGCACCGACGTCTTCGATGCCGACAGTGTCGCGGCTTTGATCGGGCGGTTGGAGCGGGTGTTGGTGGTGATGACCACCGATGCCGGGCGGCGGCTGTCGTCGGTGGATCTGCTGGATGAAGGTGAGCACGCGCGGCTGAATGAGATCGGTAACCGGGCGGTGTTGGCTCGGGCGTCGGGCGTGCCGGTTTCGATTCCGGTGTTGTTCGCCGCGCAGGTGGCACGCTCGCCGGAGTCGGTGGCGGTGACGTTCGAGGGCCGCTCGGTGACCTATCGGGAGCTGGATGAGGCGGCCAACCGGTTGGCCCACGTGCTGGCCGGACGTGGTGCGGGTCCGCGACAGTCTGTGGCACTGCTGTTTTCGCGCTCGGCTGAGGCGGTCGCGGCGATTCTGGCGGTGCTGAAGACGGGGGCGGCGTATCTGCCGATCGATCCTGCGGTACCGGCGGACCGAATCGGTTTCATGCTGGCCGACGCGAGGCCGATCGTTGCGGTGAGTACGGCGGAGTTGGCGGGGCGCCTCGATGGACACGGGCTGGTGGTCATCGATGTCGACGATCCTTTGGTTGCCGGCCAACCGAGCACGGCGTTGCCGAAGCCGGGGGCCCCAGATGCCGAAGCGGTCGCCTATCTGATCTACACCTCGGGTACCACCGGTTTGCCCAAGGGTGTGGCGGTCGCGCACCGCAACGTGACGCGGTTGCTGGCGTCGCTGGATGCGGAGATGCCGGCGGCGGGCGTGTGGTCGCACTGCCATTCGTTGGCGTTCGACTTTTCGGTGTGGGAGATCTTCGGTGCGCTGTGCAGTGGCGGGCGGTTGGTGGTGGTCTCGGAGTCGGTGGCGCGTTCTCCGGAGGACTTCCACGATCTGTTGGCCGCGGAGCGGGTCACGGTGTTGAGCCGGACGCCGTCGGCGTTTTATGCGTTGCAATCGGTTGATGCGTTGCGCCGTGAGCGGCAGTTGGCGCTTGAGGTGGTGGTGTTCGGTGGGGAAGCGTTGGAGCCGCAGCGGCTTCGGGAGTGGCTGGATCATCATCCGGGTTCGCCGCGTCTGATCAATATGTATGGCATTACCGAGACGACGGTGCATGCGTCGTTCCGGGAGATCGTCGCCGCTGATGTCGAGGGTCATGGCAGCCCGATCGGGGTGCCGTTGGCGGATCTTGGTTTTTTTGTGCTGGATGGGTGGTTGCGGGCGGTGCCGGCTGGTGTGGTCGGGGAGTTGTATGTGGCCGGTGCCGGGGTGGCGGTCGGGTATGTGGGTCGGGGTGGGTTGAGTGCGTCGCGGTTTGTGGCGTGTCCGTTCGGGGTGCCGGGTGCGCGCATGTATCGCACCGGCGATCTGGTGCGCTGGGATGCTGATGGGCAGTTGTTGTATGTCGGGCGCGCCGATGAGCAGGTAAAGATCCGCGGCTATCGCATCGAACTCGGCGAAATCGAGAACGCCCTGCTGGACTGCCCGCAGGTCACCCGCGCCGTCGCAGGAGTGCACCACAGCCAAACCGGCTCTCACCTGGTCGCCCACGTCGTCTTGGCGCACGCGGGCAGTGGTGACGCAAGTCGTGACGATGACGCCGAAATCGTCGAAGAGTGGCAACGCGTCTACGACGATCTGTACGGTGGCGAGGCTGCGGTGCCGGACTTCGGGATGGATTTCCGAGGCTGGAATAGCAGCTACACCGGTGAGCCGATTCCGCTCGAGGAGATGATCGAGTGGCGCGCGGCCACGGTGGATCGGATCATGTCCCTGCATCCACGGCGCGTGCTGGAGATCGGCGTCGGCTCCGGGCTGCTGCTGTCACAGATCGCCCAGCACTGCGAGCAGTATGTCGCCACCGATATGTCCGCGGTTGTGATCGACAGTCTGGCCGGTTCGCTGGAGCAATTGCAGATCCCGTGGCGCGATCGGGTCCGGCTGTCGGTCCAGCCTGCCCACGTCACACAGACGCTGCCGCAGGGCCACTTCGACACCGTCATCCTCAACTCGGTCGTGCAGTACTTCCCGAATGCGGGATATCTGGCCGAGGTCATCGACGCCGCGATGGACCTGCTGGCCCCCGGCGGGGCGCTGTTCCTCGGTGATGTGCGCAACCACAGCCTGCAGGGCGCGTTCCAAACCGCCGTCGCGCTGGCCGGCGCCCCCGGCGCGGACACTACCGAGATCCGCCAACGAGTCCAGCGCGCACTGCTCAGCGAACCCGAATTACTGCTCGCCCCAGAGTTTTTCACCACCTGGGCGCTGGCGCAGCAGTCGGTTGCCGGACTCGACATCCGGGTCAAGCGGGGAACCGCCGACAACGAACTCAACCGGTACCGCTACGACGTGGTCATCCGCAAAACTCCCGCGCCGGTGCGCTCACTGGCCGCAGCGCCCAGCTGGGCGTGGCACCAGTGTTCGGGCCTGAGCGGGCTGCAGTCACGGTTCGCCGCCGAGCATCCCGCCGCCGTGCGCGTCACCGGCATCCCGCGCGCCGGACTCGTCGCCGACGTGCGGGCCGAACAGGCACTCGCCGACGACGGGGCCCTAGCTCCCGAAGGCAGCCCGCATCCAGTCACGTCCGAAGAATTGCATCGGGTCGGCGCAGCCTCCGGATACGACGTCGCCGTCACTTGGGGCGTCTTGCCGGGCACCCTGGACGCCGTCTTCATCGCTCCCACCGAGCCCGGCCTCATGCTGACCGACGTCTATCTGCCCCCGCTCGAGGCCCGCCAGCACGGCACCTATGCCAACGACCCGCACACCAACACGAAGATCAGCGCGGTGCGTCAGCGGTTGAGCGAACGGTTGCCGGACTACATGTTGCCCGCGCAGATCGTCGTGCTCGACGAGTTGCCATTGACGTCGTCGGGCAAGATTGACCGAAGGGCGTTGCCGGCGCCCGTTTTTGCCACTACGTCGTTCCGGGCGCCGCGAACTCAGGCCGAAAAGGTCGTCGCCGAGGTGTTCGCCGAGGTGTTGGGCGTAAATCGCGTCGGGCTGGACGACGATTTCTTCGCCCTGGGTGGCGATTCGTTGAGCGCCGCCCGGGTGAGCGCGCGACTGCAGGTCGCGCTGGGCCGGGAAGTGCCGGTGCGGTACCTGTTCGACGCGTCCAAGGTCGAGGGTCTCGCCGACTACCTGAACCGGCATCGTGGCGGCCCTGCTCTCCCGCCGGTGCGGGTGATGGC
The DNA here is from genome assembly GCF_055419245.1 of Mycobacterium sp. IDUB_37. Classification (NCBI taxonomy): domain Bacteria; kingdom Bacillati; phylum Actinomycetota; class Actinomycetes; order Mycobacteriales; family Mycobacteriaceae; genus Mycobacterium; species Mycobacterium sp. IDUB_37. The sequence goes on from NZ_JBVAXG010000002.1 coordinate 914,629, forward strand.
GCGCCCGGACCGGCTCCCGTTGTCCTACGCCCAGCAGCGGTTGTGGTTCATCGACCAGTTGCAGGGGCCCTCGCCGATGTACAACATGGCGGTGGCGTTGCGGTTGGGCGGGCGCCTTGATGCCGACGTGTTGGGTGCGGCGCTGGCCGACGTGGTGGGCCGGCACGAAAGCCTGCACACGCTGTTCACCGCAGTCGACGGGATCCCCCAACAGTTGGTGGCACTGCCCGACTCCGCCGGCCTGGGCTGGGACTTTGGTTGGCAGATCGTTGACGCCACCGGCTGGTCGTCGAGCCAACTGGGTGAGGCCGTCGGCGCGGCAGTGGGTCACACGTTCCACCTGAATACCGAGATCCCCTTGCGGGCAAAGCTTTTCCGGATCAGCGAGGACGAGCACGTGCTGGTGGCTGCGGCACACCATATTGCCGCTGACGGTTGGTCGATCACGCCGTTGGTGCGTGATCTGGGGGTGGCTTATGCCAGTCGGTGTGTGGGGCGGGTGCCTGATTGGGCTGAGTTGGCGGTGCAGTACGCGGATTACACGTTGTGGCAGCGTGCCCAGTTCGGTGATCTCGAGGACAGTCAGAGTCGCATCGCGGGGCAGCTGAGTTATTGGCAGGATGCGTTGGCGGGGATGCCGGAGCGGTTGGTGCTGCCTACTGATCGGCCGTATCCGCGGGTGGCCGATTACCGGGGTGCGCGGGTGAGTGTGGATTGGCCGGCGCAGTTGCAGCAGCAGGTTGCCCGGGTGGCGCGTGAGCATAATGCGACGAGTTTCATGGTG
>NZ_JBVAXG010000003.1:0-178639 GCF_055419245.1 Mycobacterium sp. IDUB_37
AGGCAACGGCGGTAACGGCGGCAGCGGCGGTGCCGGTGGCAGCGCAACCGGCGGCGGCAACGGCGGCAACGGCGGCAACGCCACCGCGGGCGGCATTGGCGGCAACGGTGGTACAGGTGGCACTGGCTTCGACGATGGCGCGGGCGGTAACGGCGGCGATGGCGGTGACGGCGGAAACGGAGGCGCACCGGGCGGTAGCGGCGGCGACGGCGCCGATGGCGCCGATGGCGGTACCGGCGTCCCCGTAGGAAGCACCGGAGACCCGGGTAGCCCCGGATCACCAGGGTGATACGCCCGCTATTTCGTGTCGCCGAACGTGGGCCCCACGCACGAAAACCACGCCACCGGCGTCCCTAGCCCCCACCCTCGCCGCGCCCCCCTGCCGAACGTGGGGCTTATGGACGGACAACGTTGGACGGCAAGCACATCAGCCCCACGTTCAACGTCCCTAGGCTGCGGCCGCGACGCGTTTCAGCATTCGCCGCACCACCAGCCGATGTGCCCGCGTTCCGATGACCAGCGCGCGGTACACCTTGCCGTGCCAACCGGGAAACTTCGCGTAGGTAAGTGCGCGCAACCGGACACGATGCGCGGGCACGCCGGGTGCATCAACCTCGAAAACCAAGCGGTAGACGGCAAATAGGTGCCTACCCTTCATGACCAGGCGCCGCGGCGGCGTCGCCTCATCGAGCTTGAAGCCGATCGGGACCGTGGCCGGATTCTCGGGATCGCGACATACGGTCCTCAGCAACGCCGACCAGGCTTCGGGTGCCGAAGCATCGATAGAGATGGCATGCTCATCGATATAGGGTATTTGTTCCATATAGAAGGATCGTACTAGATCATGGCCCCTCCGCGAAAGCACGAAACCGACGCGATTCTGGACGCGACCCGTGCGCTGGTGCTCGCCGACGGTCCGCGGGCGGCAAGCGTGGCGGCGATCGCCAAAGCCAGTGGCGCGCCGGCCGGAACGCTCTATCACCGGTTCGGCAATCGCGACGGTGTGGTGATCGCGGCCTGGTTGCGAGCACTCGAGAGGTTCCAGACGCGGGCGCTGGCGGCCGCCTCGGAAACCGGCCCCGCTTTGGACACGGCGACATCGATCGCGGTGGCGGCCATTGGCTTCGCTCGTGAATTTTGCGACGACGCGCGTCTGCTGTTGACGATGCGGCCAGGCGATCTGGTCGACGGCCCCTCCGACGCGGAGTTCCAGCAACAGGTCGCCGCGATGAATGCGCCGCTGCTCGTCCGGGTGCGCGACTTGGCGACACAGCTGTATGGCAATAGCGAACCGCGCGCGGTCGCCGCGGTCAATCGTGCCGTAGCGGACCTGCCGTACGCCGTAGTGCGGCGACACGCGTACGACGATCCACTGCCCGAATGGCTGGAGGCCGATGTCGCGGCCGCTGTTCGCGCGGTGCTGCAGAGCTATGCTGGGTCCGTCTAAGGGGAAGACATGGAACACCGACCGGTGGAATTGGGGATGTTCCCGCTCGAGTCAGTGCTGCTGCCGGGCGAAATCCTGCCGCTGCGCATCTTTGAGCCGCGCTACTCGGCGTTGGTTCGGGATTGTCTGCGCGATGACGAGCCACGCTTCGGCGTGGTGCTGATCTCGCGTGGTCGCGAGGTCGGGGGCGGAGACGCGCGTTGCGATGTCGCAACGCTGGCCACGATCATCGACTGCGTCGCCGCCGGGGCCGGGCGGTACGCACTGCGCTGCCGGATGGCTGAACGCATCCGGGTCACCGAGTGGCTGCCCGACGATCCCTATCCTCGTGCGCGGGTTGAACCCTGGCCTGATGAGCCGGGATCGGCGGTGACCACCGCGCGGTTCCGCGACGTCGAGGATCGGGTGTTCGCGCTGTTCGAGCGGATGGCAGCGGCGCGCGACGTGGAGTTGCCCGATCGTGAAGCGCTGCTCGACTACCCGTCCGAAGCGGCCGATGATTACGCGAAGTTGCTGTTCGCGTTGGCATCTCGTGTTCCGATGGGGCCGGCGGACCGCTATGCGGTGTTGTCAGCGCCGTCGCCCGCGGATCGGCTGGTTGCGTTGCTCGAGGCGGTGGACTCGGTGGCGGCGATGATCGAGTTTCAACTGTCGGAGTAGTCCGGCCTCGGGCAAATGGACCGGCCGCGAGTGTGACGGCGTTGCGAGATTTCGCGCGCAAGCAGCCTGGTTACGGCGCGTCGACGCAGCCTAAATGTCAAGCTCGGCGACCAGCGCATCGACCACCGCGCGCAGGTCGCCGTCGTGCTCCTCGGCCACCCGCCGCTGACGCTGATACGACGCGCCCCGGCGCGGGATATCGGCCACCGCGGCCAACTCGTCGGAGCAGTGCAGAGACTTGGCTATCGGCTCCAGCCGGTTCAGCACGTCGTCGAGATCCTCAGTCACCAGTCGTTCGTTGCTCTCGGCGTCCAGAATGATTACCGCATCCAGCCCGTACCGGGCGGCGCGCCACTTGTTTTCCTGAACATGCCAGGGCGGCATGGTCGGCAGCGGGTCTTCGGCGTCGAGGCGACGGTCCAAGTCGACGATCAGGCAGTGCGTCAACGCAACCAAGGCACCAAGCTCACGCAAATTGGAGACACCGTCGCAGATCCGTACCTCGAGCGTACCGAGACGCGGGGAAGGCCTGATGTCCCAACGCACTTCGTCGACTTCGTCGATGATGCCGGTCTTCTTCTGGTCGTAGACGAAGCCTTCGAACTCCGACCATTTCTGAAAGTGAAAGGGCAACCCGGCGGTCGGCAACTGCTGAAACATCATCGACCGGTTGCTCGCATACCCGGTGTCATCGCCACCCCACCACGGTGACGAGGCTGACAACGCAAGCAGATGCGGGTAGTGGTTGAGCAGCGACGACATGATCGGCATGACCTTGTTGGCCGACGAGATCCCGACGTGCACGTGCACACCCCAGATCAGCATCTGCCGCCCCCACCACTGGGTGCGCTTGATCAACTCGGCGTAACGCGGTGCGTCAGTGAGCTTTTGGCTGGACCACTGAGCGAACGGGTGCGTCCCGGCGCAGAACAGTTCCATGCCGCGGTCCCGCACGATCCGCCGGGCCGGGCCCAGGGTGTCGCGCAGGTCCTGCATGGCTTCGGCAGAGTTCTCGCAGATGCCGCTGACGACTTCGACGGTGTTGCGCAGCAATTCCTTATGCACGCGCGGGTTTTCGCCGATCTCGGCGATAACCGCGGTCGCCTCGTTACTCAGGTCGCGGGTGTCCGCGTCGACGAGAGCGAATTCCCACTCCACACCCACGGTCGGGCGTGGAGACCGGGCGAAATCGATGTGGCTACGCGCCCGACTTGCCGGCAGATCCTTAACCGGATCCGATGACACCGCACGCCACCCGCTTACCAGCGTCACCGGTGGTCATCGTCGTCTCGTCCGGACCGGGTGTCCCGTCGTTCTGCTTGTAGCGCTCCGCCGGAACGTTGCCGAAATTGTCTACACCCGCGTGGATGACGATCGCGGTCTTGCTGCCACCCAGCAGATCGTCGGCGGTGAAACCGTCCGTCGTCGTGACCAGCATGCCCGAGCCGTCCTTGCGGACCTGCAGCGAGGTCAGGTCGCCGCTGGAGTGTCCCGTCGCCCCGGGGGCCGTGAAGTGGCCTCCGGCGGAGAGGAAGTCGCCGGGCGCCCCGCCTGTCGGAGCGACGGAGTTGGCCTCACACTTACCCACCTTGTGGATGTGCAAGCCGTGGAAGCCGGGCGAGAGTACCGGGGTACCGGACGTCGTGACCGTGACGGTTGCGAAGCCGTTGCTGAACTCGAACTTGGCCGTTGCGACGGTGTTTCCGTCCGGCCCTTTGAGAACGGTCTCCAGCGTCTGCGCCGCGGACCCCGCTTGCGGACTCGGAGTCGCCTCCTCGTGGCCTGACGTCTTCGGCGCCGGGGTACCACTCCAGATTGACGGTGTGGTGCCGGGAGTCGTGGCCGGTTGCTGCGGCGACGAGCACGCGGTCATAAATGCGACGGAAGCGGCGGACAGAGTGAAGGCTGCGACTTTCAGACCGGCAGGCTTAGGCATAGCGGAGAGCCTAGCTTGGCCGCGATCCAAACTCAGCCTCAACCCATCACCAAAACGATGACACCCGCCGGCTGGTCGGCCAGCGCGGAGATGCGCTTTTCCACTGGCGCGTTCAGCTTCTTGCCCACTGCTTCCGCGGTGGCCTTCTCGCTGTCCTCGGCGTAATAGACGGTGGTGGCCGAGACGCCTTCAACCGAGAGGTTGGTGACCTCGGTGACCTTGAACCCGGCCGCCTTGAGTTCATCGCCGGTGGTTTTGGCGATGCCCTCCCTCGACGAGATGTTGTACACCCGCACCTCAGCGGCCTCGTTCGGCGCCGGAGGCTTGCCACTGGTCGACGATGTCGGCGACGCGGTGGAGGACACCGTGGTGACCGGCGCCGACTCGTCGTCGGACTTCCCGGACGATCCCAGCGCCTGCCAACCGAGCAGCAGGAAAATGACACCGAGGAACAACAGCACCATCACCATGGCCCGCAGTGGAAGCCCCGAAGAATCGGGTACGCGCTCGTTCATCGAGCCAACTGTAGCCAGAGGAGGGCCAGAACCTGCAAAGGCGCCTCTCGCTCCCGGGGGGCCTGCACGGGGTCCGTCAGGTCACCTCGAAGCCGAGGCGCCGCGCTGCCCGGGCCTTTTGCCGGCTAGCGCGAAGCCGCCGCAATCGCTTCACCAGCATCGGGTCGGCAGCCAGCGCCTCCGGCCGGTCGACCAGTGCATTGAGCACCTGGTAGTAGCGCGTCGCCGACATCGCGAATAGCTCTTTGATGGCGTCTTCCTTGACGCCGGCGAACTTCCACCATTGACGTTCGAAGGCCAGAATGTCGTGCTCGCGACGGGTTAGCCCCTCGGCGATCTCCGAGTCGTCCCCCGCTCGATGTGCCCGCGCCATGGCGCTGTCCATATCGCTTCCCCTGGACCCTTCTGGCGAATACTCGACTTGTGGCTCGAATGACTTGACCTAAATAGGGGCGTCTTCCGGCGATTATTGAAACACGCCCAGATGGGCCGAACCGTAAAGCGGACCCGCGAGTCGGCCGACTTGCTTTAGATTGCCTGGCCTCGGCGAACACAGAGGCCTGGCAGAGGTGTGTGGTCGCCCGAACTTCGCCGTCTTGGTCACACTTGGCAGCCCGTGTTTCGGCCCGTTCCGGGCCGCTCGCCTAGATCTCAGATCGCCCCGCATAAGCTAGCCGACCATGGCAGTCGTTCCGATCCGTATCGTGGGAGATCCGGTTTTGCACACCCCGACCAAGCCGGTCCTAGTCGGCGCCGACGGATCGTTGCCCGCCGATCTGCCCGAACTCATCAAGACCATGTACGACACCATGGACGCGGCTCACGGCGTCGGCTTGGCCGCCAACCAGATCGGCTACTCGTTGCGGTTGTTCGTCTATGACTGCTCCGACGACCGCGGATCGACCGAGCGCCGCCGCGGGGTGATCATCAATCCGGTGCTCGAGACCTCCGAGATTCCCGAGACCATGCCGTCCGCCGGGCATGACGACGACGAAGGTTGCCTCTCGGTTCCTGGCGAGTCCTTCCCAACCGGCCGAGCAGACTGGGCACGCGTCACCGGACTCGACGCCGAAGGCAAGCAATTCAGCATCGAGGGATCCGGGCTGTTCGCACGAATGCTGCAACACGAAACGGGACATCTGGACGGATTCCTCTACTTGGACCGCCTGATCGGCCGGCACGCCCGCGCCGCGAAGCGAGCGGTCAAGTCGCAAGGCTGGGGCGTTCCCGGCCTGTCGTGGTTGCCGGGCGAGGGGCCCGACCCGTTCGGTCACTGATGGTCTCGTGGCCTGACCTCGGCACGCGGGTGACGCTTCGATTCCGTCTGCCCCCGGCCTCGGTCCCACCGCTGACCGACGCGATCGGGCAGCTGCTGTCGGTGCATCCGATGGTGCGGGTGCGGACCAAAACCGGCGCGATAGTCGAGGTGTCGCCTGATGATGTGGTGGCGCTACGAACGCTCACCGACAAGCCGGTTCGTACCGCCGACATTCGGAATCTCGAGCAAGCCGCCGCCGCTGCCTGGCCGAGCGCTGAACAGTCCTGGCTGGACGGATGGCTACTCCGCATCGAGCCCGGACCCGAATCGTTTTCCAATTCAGCTGTGCCCCTCGATATTTCGGCGAATTCGCAGACCATCCCCGCGATCACCGGCTGGTATTTGGACCGCGGGCTGACGCCGCGCCTGGCCCTCCCCGACAGACTGTTGACGCTGCCGGCCGGCCTGGCTGCTGACCGGACCGAGCGAATCCTGGTGCGCGAGGTGGCTTCCCGCACATCCGACCCGTCGGTGGTCGTGTTGACCGACGGCGAACGCGCATCGGCCGGCGCAGTGCGGGCGGCGGTCACCGATGCTCCCGACGGCACCCGTTGGGTAGGCCTGTCGTCGGCCGGACCGGAAAGCGACGCACTGCTTGCCTGGGGCGCGAGTCGCGGCGCGACGCGGGCACACCTCTGCATCGCCGACACCGACTCGACTGAGTCGGCGAACTCGCTCGGTTTCCGACTCCACCACCGCCGCCGATACTTCGTCCCACCCTCGACATAGGAGAAGCCCATGCCCGACGGCTCTGGCATCAACCCGCGACCGCTGCGGATCGCCACCTGGAATGTGAATTCGATCCGAAGCCGGCTGGACCGGGTGGTGGATTGGCTCGCACGCGCCGACGTCGACGTTCTGGCCATGCAGGAGACGAAATGCTCCGACACCCAGTTTCCCGCCCTGCCCTTCTACGAAATCGGCTATGAGGTAGCCCATGTGGGCTTCAACCAGTGGAACGGTGTGGCCGTCGCGTCTCGTGTCGGCCTCGACGACGTGCAGGTCGGCTTCGACGGCCAGCCGAGCTGGAGCAGCAAACCCGACGTGGCGGCGGCCGCCGAAGCCCGCGCCGTAGGTGCCACCTGCGGGGGCGTTCGGGTGTGGAGCCTGTACGTGCCCAACGGCCGTACCCTCACGGATCCGCACTACACCTATAAGTTGGATTGGCTTGCCGCGCTGCGTGATACAGCCGAGGGATGGTTGCGCGACGATCCCTCGGCCCCGATTGCATTAGTCGGCGACTGGAACATCGCGCCCACCGACGAGGACGTCTGGAGCCCAGAGTTCTTCGTCGGCAGCACGCACGTCTCCGAACCAGAGCGCAAGGCATTCAATGCCATCGTCGATACCCAATTCACAGACTTGGTAAGGCCTTTCACACCTGGCCCGGGGGTCTACACCTACTGGGACTACACCCAACTTCGCTTTCCGAAGAAGCAAGGGATGCGCATCGACTTCATCCTCGGCTCGCCCGCATTGGCCGGCCGGGTGGTGGACGCCCAGATTGTCCGGGAGGAACGCAAGGGCAAGGCGCCCAGCGATCACGCCCCGGTTCTCATCGATGTGAGAGCCGTTGACGCAGCGATCTGATTGTTCACGCGTTACGAAAGTGGCAGGCTTTCGCTTAGTACGTGCTGGGAACAACGTTCGGACTTGCTGTTAACCCGGTGTTCAACGGGTATACATCCGTGGCCACGGGTATGCAGCACGGACGGTTTATGAGGTCAGGGAGCCACTATGAGTGTCATCGACGGAGCGGTCCGCACTGTAGGTCGAACGGTGAGTCGAGCCGCAAACGCGACGACAACCGCCGCGGGCGCTGTCGGTGGCGCAGTTGTCAACGGCTTCGTCGGCGGCGTCAAGGGCGCCGCGGACGGTGTCCAGCAGGGAATCAGTACCGGCAGCAAGTCGACACCGGCGGCGGCATTGGCGCTCGGCGCGGTAGGCGCCGCCGGTCTTGTCGAATGGCCGATTCTGTTGGCCGTCGGCGGCGGGGCCCTGCTGCTGCGCAGATTGAGTCACTCGCAGGCGCAGACCGCACCGGCAACGAAGGCGAGGCTCAGTTCGGTACCCAGCGCGCCGCCCCCGCAGCAGCCCACACCCACCAAGGCCGCACCCGCGAAGGCCACACCCGCGAAGGCCGCAGCCCAGAAGGCACCGAGCAAGACGGCCGCGAAGAAGACGGCCGGTCGACGGGCGGGCGCCACCGATCTGCGCAGCACCAATTAGCCCGCGGCGTCGATAACGCCTTGCGCACCGTCAGCCAGCTTCGGCTGTTGCCAGATGACTCGGACGGGTGTGTTCAGGCCCCGCGTGCCGCCACCGCGAGCTGTCGGGTTGGCGGTTCAGAACGGGGTACAGGAAGATTCGGAGTACGAGGTGCCGGTTCACCCGACACGATTTCCAGCACCCCGGCACGCCACAACAGCGCATATAGCTCCGTCAGAGGCCACTTCAGCAAAACCGCCAGCGACGAGGCCAGCGGATCGGACGGGACGTTTGTCGTCGTCATGTACCCGACGGTGACGGCACCATCCGGCGAGACGGCAAATCTGACGTTACCGAAAGGCAAATGATGGCCGAAAAGAAAACTCGCCGGGAAGCGTCGCAGCGCGATGCGGTCGAGCAGATCCGGGAGGGGCAGACGTTCGCGTTGAATCTGCCGGTAGTCGGCCAGGTTTCGATTCCGCGACCCGAGCAGTTGGCGTACTACGGCGGATTGGCGGCACTCGCTGCCCTCGAACTCATCGACTGGCCGGTCGCACTGGTCATCGCAACTGGACATCTTTTGGCCAGCAATCACCGCAATCAACTTCTCGAGGAACTCGGCGAGGCGCTGGAAGAGGTCTAGCGGGCGCGGCCGCGTCCCAATGCGTCGGTCACTGTCGGATAAATGTCGAGAATTTTATTCAGTTCGGTGACCCGCAGCGGCTGCAGCACCGAGCCGTGGTCAGCCACCACTCGCACCGCTATTCGGCGGCCTCCCCGCTGTGATGACTGTCAAGGACCGCATTAAGGCCGGCGCTGCCGAAGAAAATCACCTTCTGCAGGTCGACGATCAGCAACCCGGCTGGATGCGCCTCGGCCAACTTCAACGCGGCAGTCAAATGCGCGATGAGTTCGTCCACGGTGCTCGTGTCGACTTCGCCTTCGGCCTGCACAACGATCGCTTCTGCACCGGACTGATGTCCGACCGTCAGGAGTGCCATCGCGATACCCACCTGAATGTGTCAGATTTCAGCGGGTGGCAAGAGTGCGGAAGCCCGATTCCGCGACCCATCCCGTCCCAGATTGCTTGCAGCCTAGCGGCGGGTTAACGGACAGATTCGTCTGGGATGCGCTCGTGCACGGTCAGCAGCAGGTGGTCGAACTGGCTCTGCATCGTCGCCGACGCTGGGACGAGTGTGGTGGACTCGTCCAGCAGTTGCTTGGCCAGCGCCCGCAGCTTGGTGTTCGTCTCCTGCGACCGCCATTGCAGCACCCGGAATGCCTGCTCGGCACTGACCCGGTAGACGTACATCAACACGCCCTTGGCCTGCTCGATGGTGGCGCGATTCTCAAACAAGTCTGGTAGAGCCTCGTCGAGTACCTCCTGGCGCGCCTCGTCCAGGGTCTCCGTCAGGTCGATGTAGTGCCCCTCGGTGCCTAACACCACGCCCGCGTCGTCCAGCATCCGGTCGGCCACAACGATCGCATCGTGCACCACGCCCGCGGTGTCGATGAACCGGTGGCGACTCGAAAACGGTTCGCCAGATTGCAGCGCATAGTCAAGGACGTCCTGCACGTGCTTTCGATCGTCCGGATGTTTGTGCGACAGCAGTAGTTTGGTCGTGGGCTGCACTGATCCTGGTTCATACCCGTGCATGCGGGCTACCTCGTCAGACCATTCCCAGCGCTGCCCGACGAACCAGAATCGGAAACTGCCCACGTTGAGATATCGACCGGCCTGCGCTGAGGTCACTGGATTGGTCGATTGCTCGCGATCCTCGGTCACCGAGTTTTCATTCTGGGCGGAGTGCTGCACGCATGAATTATTCCATCCACCGGATGGGCCGGCCACCGTCGCGAATATCGCCAAAGCAGCGTGCGCACCCAACCGACAGGGCTAACGTTGGCTTTGAGGAGTGCGCAGCGTTTGGGGGTGTGGCATCTCGTTCATCTATTCGGCTCCGGCGAAGGTCGCTGCCGCTGCAACTGACTTGGCCGGTATCGGGACCGAGATCAGCGACGCAAACGACTCCGCGGCGGCACCTACCACCGCCGCACTGGCAGCCGGGGCCGATCAGGTGTCCGCCGCCGTCTCTGCCGTTTTCACCACTTACGCCCAGCACTACCAGTCGTTCGGCGCCCAGATGGCCTCGTTTCACGAGCAGTTCGTCGCGGCCCTACTGGGCAGCGCGTCGTCGTACGCCGGCGCGGAGGCCTCGAACGTTCAGTCGCTTCTCGGTCACGCCTGACCGGCACTGCCCGCTGCAATCGGTGACTCACCTGCGCTAGCGTGGGAGGCGCCCAATTAAAACCACGCGGGAGCGCACGCCCGGTGCGCTGAGAGGACGGCTCGGGGCCGTCGACCGTACGAACCTGACCGGGTAATGCCGGCGTAGGGAGATCCAGGATGACCGACGTTCTTTCGAAAACCGTTGACCCCTCGGTGACCACCGGACCGATCTTCAACAGCAGCAAGGTCTATCGCGAGATAGAGGTCCCCGGCACCGGAGCCAGTCTCAAGGTGCCGTTCCGGCGGGTGCACCTGACCAACGGGGACCACTTCGACCTGTACGACACCTCCGGGCCGTACACCGACGACAACGCCGTCATCGACCTGACGGCCGGTCTGCCGGCGCGGCCCGGGGTGGTCCGCGACCGCGGCACCCAATTGCAGCGCGCCCGCGCGGGCGAAATCACCGCCGAGATGGCTTTCATCGCGGTCCGCGAAGGTCTGCCCGCCGAGTTGGTGCGCGACGAGGTGGCCCGCGGTCGCGCGGTGATCCCGGCCAACCACAACCACCCCGAGAGCGAGCCGATGATCATCGGCAAGGCGTTCAAGGTCAAGGTCAACGCGAACATCGGCAACTCGGCAGTGACATCGTCGATCGGCGAGGAGGTCGACAAGATGGTGTGGGCCACCCGCTGGGGTGCCGACAACATCATGGACCTGTCCACCGGCAAGAACATTCACGAAACCCGCGAGTGGATCATGCGCAACTCGCCGGTTCCGGTCGGCACCGTGCCCATCTATCAAGCGCTGGAGAAGGTCAAGGGTGACCCGACCGAGCTCACTTGGGAGCTCTACCGCGACACCGTGATCGAGCAGGCCGAGCAGGGTGTGGACTACATGACGGTGCACGCCGGCGTGCTGCTGCGCTATGTGCCGCTCACTGCAAAGCGCGTCACCGGAATCGTCAGCCGCGGCGGCTCGATCATGGCGGCATGGTGTCTGGCACATCATCAAGAGTCGTTCCTGTACACAAACTTTGAAGAACTCTGCGACATCCTGGCGCAGTACGACGTCACCTTCTCCCTCGGCGACGGGCTGCGTCCCGGGTCGATCGCCGACGCCAACGACGCCGCGCAGTTCGCCGAGTTGCGCACCCTGGGCGAGCTGACCAAGATCGCGAAAGCCCATGGTGTTCAGGTGATGATCGAAGGTCCAGGGCACGTCCCGATGCACAAGATCGTCGAGAACGTGCGACTGGAAGAGGAGCTGTGCGAGGAGGCTCCGTTCTACACACTGGGGCCACTGGCCACCGACATCGCTCCGGCCTATGACCACATCACCTCGGCCATCGGCGCGGCCATCATCGCCCAGGCCGGCACCGCGATGCTGTGCTATGTCACTCCCAAGGAGCACCTCGGTCTGCCGGACCGCAACGACGTCAAGGTCGGGGTCATCGCCTACAAGATCGCCGCGCACGCAGGCGACCTGGCCAAGGGGCACCCGCACGCGCAGGACCGCGACAACGCGCTCTCCAAGGCGCGCTTCGAGTTTCGCTGGAACGACCAGTTCGCGCTGTCGCTGGACCCCGACACCGCGCGGGAGTATCACGACGAGACACTGCCTGCCGAGCCCGCCAAGACCGCGCACTTCTGTTCGATGTGCGGGCCGAAGTTCTGCTCGATGCGGATCACGCAGGATGTCCGCGACTTCGCCGCCAAACACGGACTGGAGACCGAGGAAGACATCGACGCCATGTTCGCCGTCGGCATGGCCGAAAAGTCGGCCGAGTTCGCCGAGCACGGTAACCGGGTGTATCTCCCTATTACCCAATGACCTTTCTGCCGTTGCCGGCCCCCGGAGCGACGCCGCTGCGGGTGCTCACGATCGCTGGGTCGGACTCCGGGGGCGGCGCAGGCATCCAGGCCGACATGCGCACACTGGCGCTGCTGGGTGCGCACGCCTGCGTCGCCGTCACCGCAGTCACGGTGCAGAACACACTGGGCGTCAAGCGTTTTCACGAGATTCCTGACGACGTGGTGGCCGACCAGATTGAGGCGGTGGTCACCGACATCGGCATTGCGGCCGCCAAGACCGGAATGCTGGCTTCCTCCTCCATCATTGACGCGGTGGCCGATACCTGGCGACGGCTCGCACTGACGGTGCCTCTGGTCGTAGACCCGGTGTGCGCATCCATGCACGGGGACCCGCTACTGGCCACCTCGGCGCTGGATTCGCTTCGCACTCAACTGTTTCCGTTGGCCACGCTGGTGACACCCAACCTCGACGAGGTGGGCTTGCTGGTCGACATCGAAGTCGTCGACACCGACTCGCAGCGCGCGGCAGCCAAGGCTCTGCACGCGCTAGGGCCGGACTGGGTACTGGTCAAAGGAGGGCACTTGCGCTCTTCGGACCGCAGTTGCGACCTGCTCTATAACGGCGCCGACTTCTATGAGTTCGACGCGCAACGATTGCCCACCGGCAACGACCACGGCGGCGGCGACACCCTCGCAGCCGCTGTCGCATGTGCGCTGGCGCACGGCTATGCAATGCCCGATGCGGTGGGTTTCGGCAAGCGCTGGGTGACCGAATGTCTGCGTGCCGCCTACCCATTGGGCGGAGGACACGGCCCCGTCTCTCCGCTGTTCCGGCTCAGCCTATGAACCTCGACCAGATCGAAGGTGTTGCGCACCAACCGGAGAACACACCGCAAGGGATCGCCGTGCTCACCCACGGCGCCGGCGGCAATCGGGATGCCAAACTGCTGCAACAGATTTGCGACGAGTGGGCGCGGCGCGGCTGGCTGGCGGTGCGCTACAACCTGCCCTACCGACGGCGCCGCCCCAAGGGGCCGCCATCTGGATCCGCGGCCGCCGACCAGGCCGGGATCGTCGAGGCAATCGAGCTTTGCCGCGGCCTGGCAGCCGGTCCCCTGGTCGCCGGCGGTCATTCCTACGGCGGCCGGCAGACATCCATGGTGGTCGCGGCCGGCCAAGCCCAGGTGGACGTCCTCACGCTGACCTCCTACCCGGTCCATCCGCCCGGCAAGCCGGAACGCGCGCGCACCGAGCATCTCCCCGACATCACCACGCCCACCGTGTTCACCCACGGCACCTCGGACCCGTTCGGCACCCCCACCGAGTTACGCGATGCAGCGAAGCTGATCCCGGCACCGACGGAGATCGTCGAGATCACCGGCGCGCGACACGACCTCGGCTCGAAGACGTTCGACGTCGCCGCCCTCGCGGTCGACGCGACGCTTCGCCTTCTCGCGCATCCGGCGGGCCGAAAAGCGTGATTTCCATCAGGTTTCGCACGCACGCCTGCAAATAAGCCGACTCGTCTCCCGGCGTACCTGACTCCACCATCCGCCCCAGATCGACCACCAGCGCCATCGCGGCGTGCACGAGGAACCTCGCCTGCATCGCGGTGAGCGACGGCCGGGCATCCTTCAACAGCCGCACCCACGAATCGATGGTCGACAGCTGCACGTTGTGCAACAGCATCTGGTCAGCGGGTGTCAGATTGGCCCGCTCCGTGTAATAGACGGCGGCCAGCTCGGGATTCGCGAATGACGTTGCCACGTAAGCATCGATCAGCAGAGTCAACGCTTGCCGCGGTTCGGTGAGGGCACCCACAACCGGTGACAGCTGACCGGAGACCCGGTCGGCGGCACGGCGTAATCCGGTCGCCAGGATCTCGCCCTTGCCGGAGAAGTACCGATAGATCCCCGACACCGGCACTCCAGCAGCCTTCGCGATCTGCGCCATGCTGGTCTCGGAGTACCCCCGGTCCCTGAAAAGTGCCATCGACGCTCGCAGCAAGGCCTCGTAAACCCCAGCGTCTTCGACAAAGATCCGCCAAGCCGCGGGACGCGGAAAGACCTCGTCCGGTGACGGAAGTTTGGCGGCCAGAATCGCCGAAGCCGACTCACCGAGCAACGCCCGGATCTGGTCGGCGGGCAGCCGACCCGGATGGTCAACCATGCTGCCGATCACGCTCAGCACGGCCGCTGACAACATCCAGCGCTGCGGGGACAACAATGACGGCCGAATTGCCATGAGCGGCTTCTGAATCCGGCGGTTCACCAGCTTCAGTTGCTCGGCGAGTGTGGCCTGGTCCTCGGCACGCAGGTAGCGGCCCTGCCAGCGGTACAGTCCCCCAGACTCGCGGTTGTCCAGAGTGGCGTCGACCAGCGCGTCGATGAGTCGATCCAGCTTCTCCCCCGGATCCGCACCGTCTTGATCAGTTTCGACGTCGAACTCCGTAGCGTCGACCAATTGCTGGCTCAGGGTCAGCACGGCGCCGCGAAAGAGGTCGTACTTACCGGAGTAATGCCGGTACAGCGCCGGGGCGGACACCCCGACCTTGGCTGCAATGGTCTCCATGCTCACCGCGTGGTACCCCTGCGCACTGAACGCCTCCGCGGAGGCGCGGGCAATCTGCGCCTTCCGGTCCTTCGGCCGCCTTTTGACGCCGGACACAGCCTGCGCCGCATTCGGACCGGACGGGCTGGACACCGCACCACTGTAGCCGGAATAACACTAAAAGACCCCGATCGGGCTGCGAAGAACCAGGAATCTGTATTAACATAGCGGGTGCTTGAGGGGTAGTCCGATGGTTAGCAGGTCGCATGTTGGTGATGATTCGCCGAGCGCTGAGCTATCAGCTCACAGTCGGCCGACTGCTGGCCATCGGGCTTATTATCGGAACTCCATATTTGCTGGTAGGAACACTATGGTCGACGTCGCACACCGAGCACTTGCAGCACCTGGAGGGTGTCGACCTGGCGGTGTCCTTCCTGGGTTCGATCGCCTCCTGGCCGGTACTGCTGTTCGCGAACGTCTGCATGACGTGAGCGTCAAATCCCAAATCAATCGTTCACATCGTCGGGAGACACCGTGAGCCGCCGTCACATCTACATCGGAATATTTGGCCTGATCATCGGGTTGATCGGCCTCGCGGCCATGTGGATTCCGGTGTACCTCGACCAGTTCGACCAGTACGGCATCCAGGTCAGCTGTGGGAACGGATTCAGTTCCCACCTGCACGGTGAGGGCACGGCGGCCATCATGTCCCAGTGCGACACCGGATTGCTGGTCCGCCGTCTGTGGGCCATACCAACCGTGGCCGCCGGATGGGTCATCGTCACCTGGTTCGTGATCATGTGGGCACGCGCGCAGCACGAAGACAACGCGGAATCCGAGTACAAGGTCCCCGATCGCGTCAGCCGCTGAACGGGTACCGCTCCCCTACCCCGGGTAGCGCGAGAAGCAGCCGTCCATCTCGCCGCCACCAACGCCCGCGCGGAACGCGGCGATTCGGGTGAAGCCGGCGGGCACGCTGACACCGTCGGCGTCGCTGGCCACCATGTGGTTGGTGAGCAGCCCGGAAACGGCCTCGTCGAGGTCGCCGGCAGTCAGCACGAGCGAGTTTCCGGACGGCAGCTCGATGTTCTCGGCCATCTTGCGGTGCGCAAAACCGGTGAGGCATGCCGTGCGGAGCGCTGTCCACGGGCTTTGCATCGCCAGCTTTCGCTCATGCTGCACCGCCAGCGCGTACCTCGACATCACGACCGACAGCGCGGTGTCATCGCCCTGCGGCAGGCTGTGCTGCTTGGAGCCGGCGACCTTGCCCATGGTCGCCAAGGCCGGCAGGTCAACCGCGATGGTGTTGGTGGCTGGGCAGTAGGAGGCCGGCGGGCTCGGCTTGGCGTCGGAGCAACCACCGGTCTTCATGGACAAGGTAGGCGGATTCTTGGGCGAGAAAATCTTGCCCATCAATTCCATCAGCGTCTTCAGGGTGTCCTCGGTGATCTCGACCTCGCCCGTTTCCCCGGTATCCGTCCGCAGGGTTTTCGGCAGGTCGCCGCGACGTTGCTCGACCTCGGCCTGGTTGATCCCCGCACATGCCTGGGTGCCGGTGATGAAGCCCATCTGGAAAGCGCTGACCCGGTCCAGAGCCGATCCGTGCTCGTCGTCGTTCTGGTCGTCAGACTCCATCACCGGGTCACGGGTGGTGATGATCCCGGCGAGCACATGGTCGAGGCCGTCGGCAGTGCTGATCGTGAAGCGCGGCGACTTTCCGGCCGCCACGTAGTACATGTAGACACCGGCAAAGCAGTCGGCTTGCTGCTCACGGACGATGGTGGGGTCCTTGCGTGTCACCAGCTTGGCCATCGTCTGCAGCGCGTGCCCGAATTCGTGTGCCAGCACACCGTTTACCGACATGTCGCCGAAGTACTTCTGCGCGACCGGCATGAAAACCCCACGGTCCCAGGCGATCATGTTGCAGCGTGATGTGAAGAAGGCGTTGACCAATTCGTAGGTCTCGCTGTGGCAGACGATCGGACTGTTCGGGTCGTTCGAGTCGTAGGACACCAGCTTGTCGACGGCCTTGAACGAGCCCTGTAGGGGCGCGCCGTAGTTCGCCTTCCAGTACTCCTCGATGTCGTTGATCGACAACAACGACAGCTTGTCGATCGGACCGTTATTGGTGTTGAGCACCGTCCCCGTGGGAGCGGGTCCGTTCGGCCGGGCGCCACTCGGCCCGTCAGTCGCCGGCAGGCCACCTACGCGGAACGGATCGTTGAGAATCGACACCGCGCGGCCCGGGACCGTGGTGGCACAACCCGCCACCACCAGTACTGCCCCCAAACAAGCCGTGACAGCCCGCAAAGACGCATTAACCCTGCGCGAGCGCAGCTTCATTTAACCAACCCCATCCCGACCGACCTGCTCTCAAGGAACCACCAGTTTAGATGGCGCGGTTGGGCTCAATACGCAAACGCGCAGTGCTACCAGCTTCAACGATTCACGAGCACCGCAGCGGCCGAATGATCCCCATTCGAGGCCGCGAGCATGATCGCAAAGACCAGGTAGACGGCGAAGAGCGCAATCGAAAGACCGCCGATGATTATTCCGGCGAGTGCGAGACCACGGCCACCCTGCCCAGATTGTTTGATCTGGTTCAAAGCAATGAAGCCGAGGACCACAGCCACGATGGGCCCGATACCGCAGATCAATCCGAGGAGCGAGCTGACCAGTGACGCGATCGCCAAGCCGTTGGTGCCGACGTTTTGCGGTGGCGGATAACCGTAAGGGCTGGGCGGCGGATACCCAGGACCGTATCCCTGCGGTTGTGGCGGTGGATAGGGCGGTTGGTCTGTCACGAGACCTCCTTGGAAAATTCGCAACCCACCTGCTGCAATGATCAGCCGATCAGGCGCCCACACTCTACGTCGGGGGCTCGCGTCGTGACCAGCACCGATTTAAGACACCCGGGTGCGGTGGCGCTTGTCATGCGGCGTCACGCCATTGACGCCGCCGATCGACACGGCATAGGTGCCCACCGCGAACGCCACCCCAGATCCCATGACCGCCAGTGCGTCCCGATTGATGGCGTCGACGGTATCGCGCGGACTCTGGTAGTTCGGATCGAGCGGAACCCCGGGCTGACCGCCCCAGAGCTTGGCCTGCGCGGCGGTTTTCGCCTGCGACGCACCGGTATTCATGCCTCCGACCGGTATGCCCGCAACCAGGAACGGGTGATAGTCGGTCCTGGTGTTCAGCGGTTCGTCGGCCGGTCGCTTGCCGGCGAGGTTCAGGTAGCCGGCCAGCGTGCGCTTGATGCCCGCCGAACCTTCCGGCACCTCCGCCGACGGCTCAGCCGGTCCGGTGGGTCCCGACTCGTCGCCGTCGTCGGTGAAGAAACCCGGGTTCGGTGATCCGAGCATGTCGAAGTTCAGATACAGCGCGATGTTGTTGAGTTGTTCGTTGTCCAGCCCGAATACGTAGTCCATGGAGCCGTTGAGACCGTTCTCTTCTGCTCCCCAGAATGCGAACCGTACCGCATTGGCCACCGTCGGCAACGGACCCAGTTGCAGCGCGGTTTCCAGCACCGCGGCCACCCCGGACCCGGCATTGTTGATACCCGGACTACCCGCCGGGCTATCCAGGTGGGTACCGACCATCACCACGTTGTCGGCCGCCCCGGTCTTGGTCTGTGCCAGCACGTTTCGCGATGTGATCTTGATGTTCTCGGCGTCGAGAACCAGGCGCACCGGCGCGGTGGAACCACCCAGCGCGGCGGCTCCGTTGGCACCGACCACCGCGACCGGCACCGTTAACTGGTTGTAGTAACCGGGGCTCAGCAAGGTCGGCGGCGTCTGACCGGCGGGCCGACCGAGCACCATCAGCGCCGCCGCTCCCTTGGCGACCGCGCTGTTCTGCTTGTCGACCACCGAGCACCGACTGTCGTCCACCACGGCGATCGCACCCTTGGGCAACGCGGCCGGGTAGTCACCCGCAGCACAGCCGGCCGGTTGCGTCGGCCGGACCACCGGCCCGGTCAGACCGCCTGGCGGCGTCCGGACCAGCAGCGAGGCCTGGTCGACGGGGAGGCTACGTCCGGCCACTGTCAGGTTCGGCTTTCCCTGCGACACGTTGCGCAACCTCTCGAACTGCGGCGTCGATACCTCAAACCCCTTGTTGCGCAATATCTTAGCCACATATTCCAGACTCGCATCGTAGCCCGGTGTGCCGGATGCCCGACTGCCTTTGTTGGCATTTGCGATCTGCTGCAGCGCCCGCAGATGGGTGAACATCCCGTCGGCGGTCACCTTCGCGGACAGCGAGCGGGCCGGGTCAGGGGCCGCCGCCCGCTGCACCGACGAAGGCGTCGTCGAACACGCCGCGAGCAAGAGGGTCAGGAGGAGGGCAGCGAGCCGACCAATCATGGCTTGGAGAGCACGTGCCGGGTGCGGTCTCCCATGATTGGAACGCCATTGTGGCCGCTGAGGTCCTGTGCGTACAAGGCGACCGCGTACGCGACGCCGCCACCCTGAATGCCCATTGAGGTCCGGTCGATGTGCTCGAGGTTGTCACCCTTTTGGTGATAGTTCGGGTCGAACGGCTCGTTGGCCTGGCCACCCCACAGCTTGGCCTGTTCGTCGGACTTCTTGACCTCCGCGCCGGAGAACAACCCGCCGGACGGAACGCCCGCCAGGGTGAATCCGTCGTAGTCGGAGCGACCGTCGAACGAGGTGTCCTGCGCGGTCTTGCCGGCCGCCTTCAGATACTCGACCAGAGTGCGCTCGATCCCGGCCGAGCCTTCGGGTACCACCGGCTGACCACGGTCATTCAACGGCAGCGACTGGTCGCCGTCATAGGTGAAGTAGCCGGGGTTCGGCGACGCCAGCATGTCGAAGTTCAGATACAGCGCAATGTTCTTGAGGCTGTCCAGGTCAAGCGACTCCACGTAGTTGCGCGAGCCGATCAGGCCGAGTTCCTCGGCGCCCCAGAAGCCGAACCGTACCGCGTTGTGCACCTGTGGCGAATTCCCAAGTTGCACAGCGGTTTCCAGAATTGCAGCCACACCGGAACCGTTGTCGTTGATACCCGGCCCCTCCGGCACGCTGTCCAGGTGCGCTCCGGCCATCACCACGTCGGTTTGGGATCCGGTTTTGGTTTGCGCGATGATGTTGCGGGCCTTGAAACTCTGCGTTTCGGCGTTGAGCTTGATGGTCACCGGCCCGGACTTCGAGCGCAGCTGGAAGCCGACGGACTTGGTGACACTGACCACCGGAATCTTCACTTCGGTGTTTGCTCCGAGGGTGCCGCCCATGGACTGCTCGTCGACGTTGTCGACGACGATCAGAGCCACCGCACCGCGCTGGGCCGCGGCATCTTCCTTCTGCGCGAACTGGCAGTTGCCACGGTCCACCACCACTACCGCACCCTTTACCGGCAGCTTGTCGTAATCGGCGGGGGCACAACCCGGACTGTCACCGGTGGGCGTGAACAACAGCGGCCCTGTCACTCCTTCGGCCGGCGTCGCGAGGCTGTACTCCAGCGCGCGGGCATCCGCGGTCAGGTCGCCTGCGACCAAGGACCCCTTCTCGGAGTGGAACACCCGTGCCGAGAACTCGGGAGTCTGCACGTCAAAACCGGCCTTACGCAAGGTTTCGACGACATAGTCGACACTGGCTTCATAGCCGGGCGTGCCGACCGCCCGGGTGCCGTTGTTGGCGTTGGCGATGTCCTGCAGCTTCGACAGGTGCGCCATCATCGCGTCGGTGGTGACCTTGTTGCGGATCGTGCCGGCGAAATCGGCGGCGGCCGGGTTGCTGCCGGCGGACTTCGAATCCCCCGACCCATGGCCACAACTCATTACCAGGAGCGTGAGGATCGCGACCAGCGCCGCCCACGTGGTCCTTGACGTTCTCAATTTTTTGACCATTGCGCCCAGATTAGACCAGTTCAGTTCGGGTTCATTTACCGACGCGAAAGCCGCACCCGCACTGGGCGGATGCGGCTTCCGCACTACCGTCGCGATCGCCGGCGCGGGTTGGGCCGCGTGCAGCGGGTCGCGATCATGGGTTCAGTCAGACGAACAGCGCGCTAAATGGCGCAAATGGCAAGTTGCGCACCACGAACCAGAACAACACCAGCGACAGTGTCACCATGGATGCCCAGCGATTGTGCTGCCAACTCCCGAACCTTCGCCCCACCACCCGGCCATACGTCCAGGCCAGGTAGGCCCACACCAGCAGCACCAGCGCCACCAGGCCAAGCGCGTTGAACCTGGCGGCCGCCAGCACGTTGCCATGCATCAGGCTGTACAGCATGCGCAGGCTGCCACACCCTGGGCAGTCGATACCCAGTAGAGCCTTGGTGGGGCAGGTCGGCAGCGGGCCGTTCGGGGTCGTCGGGTCGCCCACCCAAATAGCGGCACACACCATGGTCGAAGCGGCCGCCACCAGCAGTGGCGAAACCAACCTCACACCAGGAGGTACCGACCCTTGGGGGGTCACCATCGGGATCAACCCAAGTTCAGGGCATCAAACGCGATCATCGCCGTGTTCACGTCGGTGTTCATCGCACCGATGGCGATCAGGATGCCGTAGATGACGCCCGCGATGACGCCGGCGATGGCGCCCCACGTCACGAACTTCTTCGCGCTGGCTGCGGCAGCCTGCGCCTCGGCGTACTGCCCCTGCGCCCACAAACCATTGACCTGGGTGGACTTGACGATCGCGACAATGCCGAAGGGGAGACAGCAGAACAACGTCACCAGAATGGACCACACCAGGTAGTTGTCGGGTGCTTGACCGGCCGGCGGCTGCTGCGGCGGGTACCCGGGCGGTGGTGGTTGTGTCATGAATTCTCCCGAATCAAATGAAGTTAGCTGGCGTGAAGCGAGGCTTACCATACCGGAGACCCGTCCGCGTGGCATCACCAATCTGGAATTCCTTTTCAGGGGTATCTCGGGGCCCGTGACAGCACCCGCGGACACCGGTCGGCGACCCACCCGCTGCACCGTCAAATCGATTGGCGCCGTTGGTAATTAAGGGACAATGCACCGCAACGAACAAGCCGCCCGGCAGCCTCGCTCGAAATCGGTGCCAAGACAGACAATTTCCGCCGGAATCTATCGCACAGACGGCCGCGCAGCGATGCGTGAAGTGGACCGCAAAAGCCCTGTTTTCCGGTGCGCTGTAGAAATACACTCCGGAAGTCAGCGAAGCCGCTAGGTCGGCCCAAAGACCTGAAGGAGCCAAGGGATGCCCCACCTCAACACCGCGCTCAGGGCCGCAACGGCTGCAGCTCTTCTGAGCAGCGTCGCCTACCTGGGTTCCGCCACCGCGAATGCCGACCCGAGCGACACGCTTACCGCTTCGCTGTCAAAGGGATACTCCACGAGCAACTGCACCACCACCAACGAGCCGCCCGCGGGTGTGGCGGCAGCGATTAACTGCGGGCAGAACGCGGACGCGACCGGCCCCGTCAAGGCCACCTACCTGCTGTACAACAACGGCGGCGACCTGGCCGGCGGATTCAAGGCCAGCATCAAGGACGAGAGCCTGACCCAGTGCGGTGACAGCGGCCAGTCGCCGACCACCTGGCACCAAGGCGCCGCCGGCGCAACCGCCGGACAGGTGGCTTGCGGGACTTATCAGGGCGCGGCCGAGGTCATTTGGACCACCGACGCCAAGAACGTACTCAGCTACATCCGGGGATCCACCACCGACGTGCAGGCGCTATACCAGTGGTGGCGGACCAACGGCTGACAGCTATCCGGAAGTGCTGCAGGCTTTTCGATTGACACTTGTAACAACTGTCCTGTAATTGACGATTAAGCATTGATACACACCTCCATATCGACGTCGTAAAACCACAGGTCCGACAACCAAAGGAAATGAAAACATGGGTCATCTCACCAACTCGCTGCGGTGCGCCGCAGCCGCTGCGCTCGTCGGCAGCTTCGCCTACCTGGGTGCTGCCACCGCGAACGCCGACCCCAATGACACGCTTAACGGCGCGCTGTCCAAGGGCTACTCCTCCAGCAACTGCTCCCCACAACCAGTTTCGGAGGTGAAGGACGCGTTCCCGACGGTACAAGCCGTACTCATGTGCGGGCAGAGCACCGACAGCCTCGGCCCGTCGGGCGGGAAGTATTTCCTGTTCCCGAGCAGCGCGGATGTGGGCAGCGCCTTCACCAAACTCATTACCAGCGACCAACTCACGAATTGCGGTGACGCCAAGTCGCCGACCACCTGGCACCAGGGCAGTTCCACTGACTCGGCCGGGCAGGTGGCTTGCGGAACGGATGAGGGCAAGGCTGAGGTCATCTGGACCACCGACGCCAAGAACATTCTTTCGTTCGTCCGTGCGTCAAACGGTGACACGGCTGCGCTGTACCAGTGGTGGCGGACCAACGGCTGACGCCTTCATAGTTGGGCTGTAACGAGTCCAATTATGAGTTCTGCGACGGCGCGCATCCCTGCGCCATTCGGGTGCAGGGGAGCGGGCCGGCCAGGCAGCGGCACAACGGATTTCGCGGGCGTTGTGGTCCACGGCTCGGTAGACCATGCGTGATGATCCCGGCTGGCCGCCGCGGCGGACACGACTTCACAGTCGGTCGCTGCGGCGGCCTTTGCCGTCAGTCCCTCCAAGGTCGCGGCTACATGGCGGCCCAACTCGGCGTGCTCGTCGGCGAGCGGCGGCGCGGGCCGGCCCACCGGTGGCAGCAGCGTCAGGTAGTCGACGAAGAAGACCCGGGCGCCCGGGGCACGCTCTCGCACCGTGCGACCCACCCGGCAGAGCGAATCGAACACCGCGGCCAGAGCTTGGTCGCGCGACTCGCGGTCCAACAGTTCATCGATGCGCCCACGCAGTAAAGGCATGTGCCGCAAGATCTTTGGCAATGCCGCGGCCGCCAGCAATGGAACGTAGCCGACGTCGTTTCCCCCGATCGTGACCGTCACCAGCGCCTCCGAGCCGTCCAGTGCATCGATCTGCGGCGCGGCGCCGTTCTGCCGATCGGTGAGCACGTGCGCGGTGGTCGCACCGGAATAGGTGACGTCGACCAGGTGCAGTCCGGCGCACTCGGCAACCAGGTGCGCATAGTTCCGGCCCGATCGCCCCGCCAGCCAGGGCGCGCCCGACGCACGAGGTCGGATCCCGGGGCCGGCCGCCATCGAACTACCCAGCGCTACATAGCGTTTCATTCTGCCGGACTAGACGCCTGCGCCCAAAAACGTTTCGGGATCCGACCGGCCCGCCGGGCCAGGTAGCCGGCGGTGACCCCGGCGGCCATTGCTGCCGCCATGGTCGCCGGATCGGCCGCGCGTGTCACCGCGGTGGCCAACAGCACAGCGTCGCAACCCAACTCCATCGCCAACGCCGCGTCACTGGCTGTCCCGATGCCCGCATCCAGCACTACCGGAATACCGGCGCGGGCGACGATCATCTCGATGTTGTGCGGGTTCATGATGCCCAGACCGGTACCGATCGGCGAACCCAGCGGCATCACCGCCGCGCAACCGATGTCCTCCAAGCGTCGGGCCAAGGCCGGGTCGTCGTTGGTGTAGGGCAGCACCACGAATCCGTCGTCAACCAATTGTTCTGCCGCCCTGACCAATTCGACCGCATCGGGCAGCAATGTGCGCTCGTCGGCGATCACCTCGAGCTTGACCCAGTTGGTGTCGAGCGCCTCGCGGGCCAGTTGAGCGGTCAGCACCGCCTCGGCGGCACCACGACAGCCCGCAGTGTTGGGTAGCGGCGTGATGCCGAGCCGATTGAGCAGGTCGAGCAGGCCTGTGCCGCCCTCTGCGTCGACGCGCCGCATCGCGACGGTGGTCAGTTCGGTGCCGGCTGCGACCAGCGCCTCCTGAAGCACCGACAGGTTGTTCGCTCCCCCGGTGCCCATGATGAGCCGAGAGGAGAAACTGCGGTCCGCGATCGTCAGCTTGGCTAGTGGTGGTTGCGAGGGCGCCGAAGGCGGGCGAAGCAGGCCACCACCATCGGACCTGGACTCAGCCGGCTTACCAACTGGCTCAGCCACCCTGCACCGCCGTCACCACCTCGAGCCGAACCGGCTCTTGAGATCCACTGTGTCTACCAAGCTCGGTAAGCCTCGTCGCCCAGTCCGATCTCCGCAATACCGAGGAGTCGACCGCCACAGCCACACCGCGGTCCGGAAAGCCCATCAGCTGCAGCAGGGATGCCACCGTGGTGCGCTCGTCGACCTCCATCTGCTGGTCGTTGACCACAACGATCATGAGTGAGCTCCTATATGCATTACGGCGCCGAGTTCGGACATGACCTGTTCGGCGGTCCACGGTGCCAGCAAGAATCCCGACCGGCCGTGACCGACGGCGACCAAGGTCCGCTCGTCCAGTCGTTGCACGATGGGCAGGTTATCCGGCGTCATCGGACGCAGGCCAGCGGCACACTCGGCAAGTTCGTATTCGCCCAGACCGGGCAGCACCGCACACGCGTCGTCAAGGAGGTCACGTACGCCGGACACCACCGGCGCGGTGTCGCGGCCGTGTTCGTACTGGGTAGCGCCAACTACCACGCCGTCCGCCCGCGGCACCAGGTACACCTGGCGTCCATGCACGCGTGCCCGAACAACTCTCTGCAGTAACGGCATACAGCCCTTTCGCCACCGCAACCGCAACACCTCGCCCTTCACCGGGCGCACCGGCAGGCCGGGCCACAGGGCGGGAGCATCGATGCCGTTGGCGATCACCACCGTGTCACCCTGGGCGGCCCGCAGGTCGGTCACCGGCGCGGCCCATTCGACACCGTGCCGCTCGCAGTCGCGGCTCAGCGCATCGAGGACGACGCGGTTGTCCACGGCCAGTTCGGTCGGCGCGCGGAACCCGTGCCGAATACCTTGCGCCAGTAGCGGTTCAACGTCGCGGGCGGACGATTCCCAGACGACCGGGTGCCCCTGTTCGGACAACCAGTCCGCAACGGTGTGCAGGTCGGCGACATCAGCGCGGTCGATCGCCACCACCAGCGACTCACGTGCGGTCACCACTGCGTCGCCGAGCCCGTCCAGGAAGCCGCCCTCGTGCCACAACCGCAGCGATTCCAGGCCCAGCCGCAGCAGCCGTTCCTCGCCCGGCCAGCCTTCGCTGTGCGGGGCCAGCATGCCGCCCGCGACCCAGGAGGCGCCCTGCTCCTCGGTGCGGTGCACCGTAACCGACCACCCGGCTTGGGCCGCCCGGCGTGCCACCGACAGCCCGATGACGCCGCCACCAATCACGGCGAGCGCGTTGGACATCCTTCGCTCCCTTCGCCGGCATGATCCGGATCAGGTGTGACGGTAAGGGCAAGTCCACGTACTGCTGGTTGTGCCCACTCTCAGCCCCGCTGGCTACCCGGGACTCCCGTGTCTCTTCAGGGTCCACGCTAGCGCGCTAACGTCGCGGTGTGCACCAGCCCCGTCTCACCGCCCTACTCGCCAAGGCTCGCCTGTACCTGTGTACCGACGCCCGCCGGGAGCGGGGGGACCTGGCCGAATTCGCGGATGCGGCCCTGGCCGGTGGCGTCGATATCATCCAACTACGCGACAAAGGTTCGGCCGGTGAGCGCCAATTCGGCCCGCTCGAGGCGCTCGACGAGCTGGCTGCCTGCGAGATCCTGCATGACGCGGCCCGCAGACACGGCGCGCTGTTCGCGGTCAACGATCGCGCCGACATCGCCCGCGCCGCCGGCGCCGACGTGCTGCACCTGGGTCAACGCGACCTGCCCGCGCACATCGCCCGCGGGATTCTGGGCGAGGACTCACTGCTCGGTCTTTCCAGCCACGCGCCCGGCGAAGCTGCCGCGGCGGCGGATTCGGAGTTCGACTATTTCTGCGTGGGGCCGTGCTGGCCCACCCCCACCAAGCCGGGGCGCGCCGCGCCGGGTCTGGATCTGGTGCGATTCGCTGCCGGGCTGGTCACCGACAAACCCTGGTTCGCGATCGGCGGCATCGACGCGCAGCGGCTGCCCGAGGTGCTGGACGCGGGCGCCCGCCGGGTCGTGGTGGTGCGCGCCATCACCGCCGCCGACGATCCCGAGGCCGCGGCGCGAGAACTCAGCTCGGCACTTGCAGCAGCGCGCTGATCGCGCGGCTGAGATGCGAGGGCACGTGGTCGGCGTCGCCCGGCATGCACCAGTAGAACTTCGCGTCATGTTCGACCGTTCGGGGCACGTTGCTGTGGTGCGGTGCCACTGTGACCGAGATGGCGCGCAGTTGTTGCCAGCTGGCCGCGAATCCCGGGTGCAGCGGCAGTTCGGCCACCTCGTCCTCAGCGACCCAACGCAATTCCGCGCTCTCCCGGTTGGGCACCGTCTCCAGCATCGACTCTGCATCGGCGATCACGGTGGTGTAGTGCCACTGCGTGCCGCCCCTTCCTGCGATCTCGGCGGTCACCACCGTCCCCCGCACCGTCAGCCGCTCGCCGTCCAGCCCCGCCTCCTCGTGCGCCTCGCGCTTTGCGGTCTTTTCAGCGCTTTCGTGGCTGTCCCGGGCCCCGCCGGGCAAGGCCCAGGTGCCGCCCTGATGACTCCAGACCGCTCGATGCTGCAGCAGCACCGCCGGGGTGCCGTCGGGTCGGGGAGCGCGCAGCAGCAGGCCGGCCGCGCCGTACCTACCCCAGTAATGGGCGCCGCGCTCGGATATCACCCAGCCGTCACCGTCACCCTGCACCAACTCAGGATATGCAGCGATTTGGACCCGCCTCCCCCCATCCGCCGCAAGATGCTCTTAGAATTCGCTTATACGGGTTCGTACGATGGCCGAAGGATGAGGTCTGAGCAAACGTGACGGTTGAGCTGGCGCACCCGTCGACAGAGCCGCAGGGATCGCGCTCGCCTGCCGAACCCGCGCATCCCCGCTGGTGGTTCGTATCCACCACGCCCGGTCGCATCCTGACCATCGGTCTCGTACTGGCGACTTTGGGCGTCGCGAGCGCGTTCGCCACCTCGACGACCATCAACCACCGGCAGCAAGTGCTGACCACGGTGCTCGACCACACCGAGCCACTGTCGTTCGCCGCAGGTCGGCTCTACACGGCGCTGTCAGTGGCCGACGCCGCCGCAGCCACCGCTTTCATCGCACAGACCGAACCGCGCGGGGTGCGACTGCGCTACGAACAGGCAATCACCGACGCCGCGGTTGCGGTGACCCGGTCGTCCAGCGGGTTGACCGACGAGAATCTGGTGCAACTGCTGGGACGGATCAACGCCGAACTAGCGGTCTATACCGGGCTGGTGGAGATCGCCCGCACCAACAATCGGGTCGGTAAACCGGTGGGTTCGTCGTATCTGTCGGAGGCGTCGGGGCTGATGCAGTCTCGGATCCTCCCGGACGCCCAACAGCTGTACCGGGCGACAACCGAACGCGTGGACAGCGAGACCACGGCATCTACACAGATTCCGGCACCGGTGATCCTGGTCGTCAGCTTCACCGTCGTCTTCGGCGCGCTCTCCCATCGCTGGCTGGCCCGGGCCACCAGGCGGCGGGTAAATCCAGGGCTGGTCGTCGGCGCGCTCGGTATCCTCGTCATGGTGGTCTGGGTCGGAACAGCACTGGTCATCTCCACTGCGGCGAGCCGGAGTGCCAAAGACACCGCGGCCGAGTCGCTCAAGACCGTGACCAACGTGGCCATCACCGCCCAGCAGGCCCGGGCCGACGAAACCCTGTCCTTGATCCGGCGCGGCGACGAAGAGGTCCGCAAGCAGTCCTTCTACCAGCGCATCGACGCGATGCAACACCAACTCGAGGCGTACATGGCCCGCCGTGACGCCGTCGACAAGCCGGACCTGCAGGGGGCCGAGCAGTTGCTGGTCCGCTGGAAACAGGCGAACGACCGGATCAACGCCTACATCTCGATCGGCAACTATCGGGCCGCCACCGAAGTCGCGATCGGCCCGGAAGACAACGGCTCGAGCCCGGCATTCGACAAGCTCGATGAGGCACTCACCAAAGCGATGGAGCAGAGCCGCAACCATTTGCGCAATGACGTGCTCAACGCAAAGCGTGGACTGGCCGGCGCGCAGGTGGGGGCGATCGTGCTGAGTCTCGGTGCAGCCATCGCAGTTGCGCTGGGCCTGTGGCCGCGGCTCAAGGAATACCGATGATGACCCGCCTGCCCCGGCTCCGGCAGGCCGCCGCGCTGACCGCCGTCGCCGTGTTGCTGGCCGGTTGCGGTCACTCCGAAGCACTCAAGGTCGAGGCGAGCCCAACCTTGCCTCTGCCGACCCCGGTCGGAATGCAGGAAATGCCGTTGGAGGCCCCGCTGCCGCCGGACAACACCAGCGAGGACTGCAACCCCACCGCCAGCCTGCGTCCGTTTCCCAACAAGGCCGAGGCCGACGCGGCGGTGGCCAACATCCGCACCCGCGGCCGGCTGATCATCGGCCTCGACATCGGCAGCAATCTGTTCAGCTTCCGCGACCCGATCAGCGGCGAGATCACCGGCTTCGATGTCGACATCGCCGGCGAGGTGGCCCGCGACATCTTCGGCAGCCCCAACCACGTCGAGTACCGGATCCTGTCTGCCGACGAACGCATCACCGCACTGCAGCGCTCGCAGGTCGACGCTGTGGTCAAGACCATGACCATTACCTGCGAGCGCCGCAAGCTGGTGAACTTCTCCACCGTCTACCTCGACGCCAACCAGCGCATCCTGGCCCCGCGTGACTCGCTGATCGCCAAGGTGGCCGACCTGTCCGGCAAGCGGGTCTGTGTGGCCAGGGGCACCACCTCCCTGCGCCGGGTGCGGGAGATCGCGCCTCCGGCCATCATCGTGTCGGTGGTGAACTGGGCCGACTGCCTGGTGGCAATGCAGCAGCGTCAGATCGATGCGGTCAGCACAGACGACTCGATCCTGGCGGGACTGGTGGGCGAGGATCCCTACCTGCACATCATCGGGCCGAACATGGCCAACCAGCCCTACGGTATCGGGATCAACCTGAACAACACCGGGCTGGTCCGGTTCGTCAACGGCACGCTCGAGCGCATCCGCGGCGATGGCACCTGGAACACGTTGTACCGCAAGTGGTTAACGGTTCTCGGGCCCGCGCCGATGCCACCCCAGCCGAGGTACGTGGACTGATGGGCACGGCTTCCGAAGGGGTTCAGCAGGAAGACCAGCGGGCGCACGACGATTCCCCCGGTACCCAGCCCGCCGACGCACAGACGGGTGCCACCGCGACCACGGGAAACCGGCCGCCGGCCACTCAGGCACTGTTCCGGCCCGACTTCGACGACGATGACGACGACGATTTCCTGCTGGGCAGCATAGATACCCAGCCACAGGACCGGATGACGGCCGCGACGCGCGCGCTGCCGCCGGTCCGCCAGCTGGTGGGTGGCCTGGTGGAGATTCCGCGGGTTCCCGACATCGACCCGCTCAAAGCCCTGATGAAGAACCCGGTCGTCCCGGAATCCAAGCGGTTCTGCTGGAACTGCGGGCGCCCCGTCGGCCGGTCCGGATCGGAGGGCAAGGGCTCGTCCGAGGGCTGGTGCCCGTATTGCGGAAGCCCGTATTCGTTTCTGCCGCAACTGAATAAGGGCGACACCATCGCCGGGCAGTACGAGGTCAAGGGCTGCATCGCGCACGGCGGACTGGGCTGGGTGTACCTGGCCGTCGACCATAACGTCAACGACCGCCCGGTGGTGCTCAAAGGCCTGGTGCATTCCGGAGACGCTGAGGCGCAGGCGATCGCGATGGCCGAACGGCAGTTCCTGGCCGAGGTCGTGCACCCGTCCATCGTGCAGATCTTCAACTTCGTCGAGCACAGCGACAAGCACGGCGACCCGGTCGGCTACATCGTGATGGAGTACATCGGCGGGCAGTCGCTCAAGCGTGGCAAGGGCGAGAAGTTGCGGGT
This sequence comes from Mycobacterium sp. IDUB_37, assembly GCF_055419245.1. Classification (NCBI taxonomy): domain Bacteria; kingdom Bacillati; phylum Actinomycetota; class Actinomycetes; order Mycobacteriales; family Mycobacteriaceae; genus Mycobacterium; species Mycobacterium sp. IDUB_37. The sequence goes on from NZ_JBVAXG010000003.1 coordinate 30,489, forward strand.
CGCCGAGGCGATCGCCTACCTGCTGGAAATCCTTCCGGCGCTGAGCTATCTGCACTCCATCGGCCTGGTCTACAACGACCTGAAGCCGGAAAACATCATGCTCACCGAGGAACAGCTCAAGCTGATCGACCTGGGTGCGGTGTCGCGGATCAACTCGTTCGGCTACCTCTACGGCACTCCCGGTTTCCAGGCACCCGAGATCGTGCGGACCGGGCCGACCATTGCCACCGACATCTACACGGTGGGACGGACGCTCGCCGCACTGACACTGAGCTTGCGCACCCGCAACGGCCGCTACGTCGACGGACTGCCCGACGACGAACCCGTGCTGGCCAAGTACGACTCGTTCGGCCGATTGCTGCGCCGCGCAATCGATCCCGATCCGAGGCGACGTTTCACCAGTGCCGAGGAGATGTCCGGGCAGTTGATGGGCGTGTTGCGCGAGGTGGTCGCGCAGGACACCGGGGTGGCCCGCTCCGGGCTGTCCACAATCTTCAGCCCCAGCCGCTCGACGTTCGGGGTGGACCTGCTGGTCGCGCACACGGATGTGTATCTGGACGGTCAGGTGCATTCGGAGAAGCTGACCGCCAAGGAGATCGTGACCGCGCTGTCGGTGCCGCTGGTGGATCCGGCCGACGTCGCCGCCCCGGTGCTGCAGGCGACGGTGCTTTCCCAACCGGTGCAGACCCTGGACTCGTTGCGGGCCGCGCGCCACGGCTCGCTGGACGCCGAGGGTCTGGACCTCACCGAGTCGGTGGAACTGCCGCTGATGGAAGTCCGGGCGCTGTTGGACCTCGGCGACGTCAGCAAGGCCACCCGCAAACTCGACGACCTCGCCGAACGGGTGGGCTGGCAGTGGCGCCTGGTTTGGTACAAGGCCGTCGCCGAATTACTCACCGGCGACTTCGATTCGGCCATCAAACATTTCACCGAAGTGCTGGACACCTTCCCGGGTGAACTTGCGCCCAAATTGGCGCTGGCGGCGACAGCCGAGCTGGCCGGCCATCCCGACGTGAACAAGTACTACAGGACGGTGTGGGGCACCAGCGACGGCGTCATCTCGGCTGCCTTCGGACTGGCCAGATCTCTTTCGGCCGAAGGCGACCGGAGCGGGGCGGTGCAGACCCTCGACGCGGTGCCGCCCACATCAAGGCATTTCACCACCGCCAGACTGACCAGCGCGGTGACATTGTTGTCCGGACGGTCGCAGAGCGAGATCACCGAGGAACAGATCCGCGACGCCGCACGCCGGGTGGAAGCGCTGCCGCCGACCGAGCCGCGTGTACTGCAGATCCGCGCGCTGGTACTCGGTGGCGCGATGGACTGGCTGCAGGACAACGAGGCCAGCACTAACCACATCCTGGGTTTCCCCTTCACCGACCACGGGCTGCGCCTGGGTGTCGAAGCGTCGCTGCGCAATCTCGCGCGAGTAGCTCCCACCCAGCGCCACCGTTACACCCTGGTGGACATGGCCAACAAAGTGCGGCCCGTCAGCACGTTCTGAATTGGGGCTACTCGGGCGGAGCAGCGCCGTTGCAGCCACCGGGCGGCGGTGGGCCCGGCAGAGGTTCGTCGCCACTGACGCAGTCGTAATAAAACTGGGGGCCCGCCATCCAGGTCTTCATCCACTGGTGCCAATACGACCCATCCGGGTACTTGTCACCGTCGCACACGGCCAAACTGCCGTAACCCCATCGGCCGCCCGGGCAATAGCCCTTTGTCATGTCCGGTTGGTGGGGGTCAGGCGGATCGGCGCTGGCCATAACGGTGGGAAAAATCAGCGCCGCCGTACACCCGAATATCGCAGCGCCATGGCGACCGAGCTTGAACTTCATTTCGACTCCTTTGAGGGCATGCACTGCTGCCGAGGCCGAAGCGGACGGGACCTCCAGAAGACAATCTCAAATTCGGGTCTGTCCGATCAAGAGCATCCTTTGTGATGTCTAGGTCAGACTTTTCAGCAGTGTGGTGATGCCGAATAGGCCGATGAAGCCGTTTCCTGAGTTGAACAAGCCGCTACCGAGTCCGCTGTACACACCGGCCGGGATATTCACGCCGTTGAGATTGTTCGCGACCGCCAGGCCGCTGTTGAAGAAGCCCGAAATCTGGCCGTTGGCGACTGAACCGCCGCTGGCCGTGTTGAAGAAGCCTGACCCATTGTTGTTGCCGTTTCCGGTGAAGACGTTGTTGAAGCCTGAAATTTCGTTGCCGATATTGTTGAAGCCCGATTTGAAGACACCGCTGACATCTGTCGTGGATCCGATTGTCGTGTTGTAGTTGCCCGAGTTGAAGAAGCCGGTATTCACCTTGCCCGAATTGCCGAAGAAGGTGTTGACGCTGCCCGAATTCTCAAAGCCCGTGTTGACCGCACCCGAGTTCCCGAAGCCGGTATTGAATCCGCCGGAGTTCCCGAAGCCGGTGTTACCTTCGGCGCCGCCATTTCCGAAGCCGAAGTTTCCTACGCCCGAGTTCCCGAAGCCAATGTTGTTCAAGCCGGCATTGCCGATGCCGAAGCTTTGGATCTTGCCGAAGTCGGCAGAGTTGGGGGCGTGGCCGCCGGAACTGAAGAGGCCAACGTTGCCGTCGCCGGAGTTGAAGAAACCGATGTTGTTGGTGCCCGAGTTGAACAGGCCGATGTTGCCGCTGCCGGAGTTCAGGCCGTTGAATACGAATTGGCCGTTCGCCGTGTTGTAGTACGCATTGCCGAGCCCGATCAAACCGTTCCCGGTGAGGCCGAAGCCGATGTTGTTGTTACCTCTGTTCCCCCAACCCTGATTTCCGCTGCCGGTGTTGCCCCAACCCTGGTTGTGGTTGCCGGTGTTGCCCCAGCCGACGTTGTGCCCGGGGTCGGAGCCAGTGCCGGCGTTTCCGAGGCCGATGTTTCCGTTGCCGCGATTCCCCAGACCGATGTTGCTGTTGCCCGTGTTGCCGCTGCCGAAGTTGCTGCTGCCGCGATTGCCGCCGCCGAAGTTGCCGGCGCCGAGGTTGCCGTTGCCGACGTTGCCGCCGTCGCCCACCGAGTAAATCGTGGGGTTGTTGTTGTTGCCGTTACCGACGTTGCCGCCGCCCCTGTTGCCGACACCGACGTTCGGGAGGGTGTTCGCAGCCGGCGCAGGCGCCGGAGTACCGAACAGCCCGCCGATGCCCGGCAGGCCTTGCAGCGTCTGCTGCCAGGACGACAACTGCGCTGCCGCTGCCGACGCGCCGCCGTGGTAGCTGAACATCGCTGAGACGTCGGCGGCCCAGAACTCCTCATAGAGGCCTTCGACGGCGGCGATGGCCGGCGCATTGAGGCCGAGGAAGTTGCTGCGGACCAAATTCACAAATACTTGGCGGTTGGCTGCGACTGCCGCCGGGTGCACCGTCGCCGCCTTCGCTGCTTCGAACACGGCAGCCACGGCACTGGCCTGGCTGGACGCAGTCAGGGCGCGCGCCGAGGCGGCCTGCAGGAACTCTGAGTACGGGGCCGCGGCCGCGGACATGGCCTCGGCGGCAGGTCCCTGCCAGGCCTGGCCGGCCAAGTCGGTAGTCACCGACGAAAATGAGGTCGCCGCCGAATTCAATTCCTCCGCAAGGCCTGACCAGGCCGCAGAGGCCTGAAGCAGTGGCGTCGAACCCGCCCCGAGATACATCCGCAAAGAGTTGATCTCTGGTGGAAGTACCGAAAAATTCACCGCGCCGACCTCCCTTGACCCAGGTGCCCGTCCCCCGAGTGCGTCTGAACGTGGAGAACCTTACGATGCCTCGACCTTTGAGATCTAGCGTTTGCCAATACCTCGACGCGAGCGTCAATTCGGCTGCCCCCTACGTCACGGGAAGCCCTTGGAACCTCGTTTCGAACACGCGGCATCAGGTAGCCAGGATCCCTGTGCGCGACGTATGACTAACGCGTGTGATTCCTTTGAGTATTCGTGGTACTGAGGCACAGTTTAGTTTGCTGATGGTGCGACGGGCGCACGCTCAGGAAAAATATAAGTTCACCGGCGACAGTTGGACACTATGGCCGGGCAGTCCTCGCGGTGGATCATGACGGCCCGCGTCTTGCGCCGGACCGGGTTCGGCGCCACTGGCGCCGAAGTCGACGCGGTGGTCAGCCAGGACTGGCCGTCCTATGTTGACACCGCGTTGGCCGCGAATCCGGATGCTGACCGCGGCGCCGTCGCGACCCCGATGCCGACGCTGACCCCACCGCAGCCACCCGGGCGCGGGGCCACCGCCGCGGCCCGAAGCCAGTACCGTCGCCAACTATCTGAACAGAACGACGAATTGGCGCGGTGGTGGTTGCGCCGCATGATCGCTGCAGAACTGCCGCTGCACGAGAAACTCACTCTGTTGTGGCACAACCACTTCGCCACCTCCGCCCAGAAGGTGCGGATCGCCGCCTATATGGCCGCGCAGAATCAGAAGCTGCGCACCCTGGCACTGGGCGACTTCCGCACGCTGGCCTACACGATGCTCACCGACGCGGCGTTGCTGCGCTGGCTGGATGGACAGCTCAATACCGCCAAAGCCGCCAACGAGAACTTGTCCCGCGAATTCATGGAGCTGTTCACGCTCGGCCATAACAACGGCTACACCGAGGACGACGTCCGGGAGGGCGCCCGGGCGCTGACCGGGTGGACGATCAGCGACGGTACGGCGGCGCTGGTCCCGCGCCGTCACGACCCGCGCCCGAAGACGCTGTTCGGCGCCACCGGGAACTTCGATGCGGCGGGGTTCTGCGACGCAGTGCTGGCTCAGCCGTCCTCAGCGGCCTACGTGGCCGGTCGATTGTGGCAACAGCTGGCCTCCGACGATCCGGCGTCGCCGCAAGTGCTCGATCGCCTGGTCGCCGCCTACGGCGCGAAACGCGATCTCAAAGCGCTCACCCGCACCATCCTGACCGACGCCGATTTCACCGGCGGCAGGGCAACCGTCGTCAACACCCCAGTTGAGTGGCTGGTCGGCGTTGTCAGAGCGCTCGGGACTTCCGCATCCGAACACAGCAAGCTGCTGGACGGCACCCTCAAAGTTCTGGGCCAGCGGCCGTTCTTCCCGACCGACGTCAACGGTTGGCCCCGCGGCCCGGTCTGGCTGTCCACCGCAGCCGCACGAACGCGATTGCGCGCCGCGATCCAACTTGCCCGTGCAGCAGACCTGTCCGCGCTGGAAGGCACCGCGCCGAGCGACCGCATCGACGCCGTCGGGTACCTGATCGGTGTGGGCGCCTGGACGGATCGCACCGCATCAGCGCTGCACCCGTTGGTGCGCAAGCCACCGCAACTGGTCGCCGCCGCCGTCAACACGCCCGAATACCTCACCTCATGAGCCGCTGATGCCCCAGTTCAATCGTCGCAAGTTCCTGATCGCCGGTGCCGGTGTCGGTGCGGCCAGCCTCGCCGGCACCGTGGCGCTCGGGTGGGACGACCTGATGCGTGCGGCGCAGGAGCGCCCGTTGACCGGCAACCCGGGCATCCTGGTGATCGTCACGCTCTACGGGGGCAACGACGGCATCAACACCGTGATCCCGTACGCCGACAACGCCTATCACGACGCCCGACCAGAACTGGCCTACGCGCCGCAGGACGTCCTGCACCTCGACGCCCAACTGGGACTCAACCCCGCGATGCGGGGTATGGCGCAACTGTGGAACCAGCGGCAACTCGCGATTGTGCGGGGAGTCAGCTATCCCAAGCCCGATCACAGTCACTTCCGGTCCATGGACATCTGGCAGACCGCATCGCCTGCCGAACCGGTTTCGACCGGATGGATCGGTCGCTGGCTGGACGCCAACGGCGACGACCCGCTGCGCGCGGTCAGCGTCGGCAGCGTCCTGCCGCTAATTGCTGTCGGTGAAAAACAAACGGCTGCAGCACTTTCGACGTCGACGCTGCCGGCCGGACGTGCCGACCGGGCCGACATCTTCGAATCGACCATCCAAGCCCTCGGAGTCGACGAGCCCAATGACACACCCGCCATGGCCGCCGTCTGTCGGTCCTATCGCGCCACCCGAACCGCCGAAACGACTTTCGCGTCGGTGGCCGCGAAGGAATCGGAGAACAATGCGCTGGCAAGCCGGTTGAGCATTGTTGCCAGCGCCATCCTGGCCCGCGTACCGACGCGGGTGTACATGGTGCACCTCGGCGGCTTCGACACGCACGCCGACGAGCGCGGAACCCAGCAACGCCTCCTGCAGACATTCGACGACGCACTGGCGCCGTTCCTGCAACAGATGGCGGCCGATCCCGCCGGCCGCAATGTGGTGGTGCTCGCGCATTCAGAGTTCGGCCGGCGGGTGGCCGCCAATGCGTCGCAAGGCACCGACCACGGCACTGCGGGACCGGTCTTCGTCGCCGGGGTACCGGTCAAGGGCGGTTTCTACGGCGACGCGCCCAGCCTGACCGACCTCGATCACGGAGATCTGAAGCACACCACGGATTTTCGCGACGTATATCACGAACTGCTGGTGCGCACCCTCGGTTCCGATCCGACGCCATCGGTTGGGCCGGGCCGCAGCAGCCTAGGTTTCCTATAGGACGCTGGCACAGTCGCGCGCGATGGCCAGTTCCTCGTTGGTGGGAATCACCAGGACAGTGATCCGCGAACCGTCGGAAGAGACGCGCCGCGCGCCACTTCCCGAAACATTGCGTTCCTCGTCGAGCTCAATCCCCAACTCTCCCAAACCCGCCAACGCATCCCGGCGCACTCCCGCGTCGTGCTCCCCGATACCGGCGGTGAAGGTCAGGATGTCGGTGTGGCCCAACACGGCCAGGTAAGCACCGACATATTTACGTAGTCGGTGGATGAATACGTCATACGCGAGTTTCGCTGCGTCATCGCCGGATTCGATCATCGCCTTTAACCGGCGGAAGTCTCGCTCACCGGCCAGGCCCTGCACGCCGGACTTCTTGTTGAGCATCGACTCGATATCGTCTACGTCCATCTTCGCGGTGCGCCACAGGTAGCTGAATACGCCCGCGTCGATGTCACCGCTGCGGGTGCCCATCACCAAGCCTTCCAATGGGGTTAGGCCCATTGAAGTTTCGACCGGACGGCCACCGGCGACGGCAGATGCCGATGCTCCGTTGCCCAGATGCAGCACGATTTGGTTCACACTGTCGAGTGGCCTGCCCAGAAATGCCGCGGCCTGCTCGCTGACATATTCGTGCGACGTGCCGTGAAATCCGTATCGGCGGATCTGCCAGGCATCAGCCAGATCCCGGTCGATGGCATAGGTGGCGGCTGCGGCGGGCAGGTCATGAAAGAACGCCGTGTCGAACACCGCGATGTGCGGAACATCGGGCAGCAGTTTGCGGGCTACCTCGATGCCTGCCAGGGCGGGCGGATTGTGCAACGGGGCCAGCGGCGAAAGCTTCTCGAGTTCGCCGATTACCGCGTCGTCCAGCAGCGTCGGCCGGTAAAACCGGTTGCCGCCGTGCACCATCCGATGCCCGACAGCCACCAGGCCGCAGTTCTTCAGGTCGACCCCGTCGTCTGCCAGCATGTCGAACGCGCGACGCAAGGCCGCTTCATGGTCAGGGACCTTTGATGATGCTTCCCCGATCTGTTCCACCGCGCCGGCCGCCTTTGAGGCACCGGTGTCCGGATCGACCAGCTGAAATTTCAACGACGACGAACCGGAGTTGATGACCAGCACCAGGTGGTCACTCATCGTTGTGGTCCTGCGCCTGAATCGCGGTAATGGCAACGGTATTGACGATGTCCTCGATCAGCGCTCCCCGGGAGAGGTCGTTGACCGGCTTGCGCAGACCCTGCAGCACCGGGCCGACGGCGATCGCGCCCGCAGAGCGTTGCACAGCTTTGTAGGTGTTGTTGCCGGTGTTCAGGTCAGGGAAGATCAGCACCGTGGCCCGGCCAGCGACTGGCGAATCCTTCATTTTGGTTGCCGCGACTGAGGGGTCCACCGCGGCGTCGTACTGGATCGGTCCTTCGACCAGCAGCTCCGGCGCCCGGGTTCGGACCAATTCCGTTGCAGTTCTCACCTTTTCGACGTCGGCACCCGCACCCGAAGTCCCCGTGGAGTAGGACAGCATGGCCACCCGCGGCTCGATCCCGAACTGGGCGGCGGTGCGCGCGGAGGAGATCGCGATGTCGGCGAGTTGCTCGGGCGTCGGGTTCGGGACGATGGCGCAGTCGCCGTAGGCCAGCACTTTGTCCGGCAGGCACATCAGGAAGATGCTGGACACCGTGGACACGTCAGGAACCGTGCGGATGATCTCCAGCGCCGGGCGGACGGTGTGCGCAGTGGTGTGGACCGCGCCAGACACCATTCCGTCGACCATCCCGTTGTACACCAGCATGGTGCCGAAATACGTTGCGTCATTCAGGACTTCACGGGCCCGCTCCAGGGTCACGCCCTTGGCCTTGCGCATTTCGGCATACTGCTCGGCGAACTGATCGTGCAACTCGCTGGTGCGCGGGTCGATCACCGTAGCGCCTTCCAGGCTGACACCGAGTTCCGCTGCGCGCAAACGGACTTGGGCCTCGTCACCCAGAATCGTCAGGTCGGCAACGGACCGTTGCAGCAGGCGCCCAGCGGATTTCAGGATTCGGTCGTCGTCGCCTTCTGGGAGCACGATGCGTCGACGATCTGACCTGGCCCGCTCCTGTAACTGGTGGGTGAACATCTGTGGCGTCGTGACGGTCGGTATCGGGATGGTGAGTTGCTCGAGCAGATCCGAAATGTCGACGTGGCGGTTCATCAGTTGCAGCGCAGTGTCGATCTTGCGTTGTGACGACGCCGTCAGGCGACCGCGTGCCGAGCCTGCCGCGCTGGCGGTGTCGTAAGTGCCCAGCGGTGTGGCGATGATCGGCAACCGTAGATGTAGCCCCGCGACCAGGGCCGCGATCGACGGGTGCAGGTCGAACCCGCCGTTGAGGATGATGCACGACAGCGACGGAAACCCTTCCGCCGCATGAGCACTGGCCAGCGCGAGCACGACGTCCGAGCGGTCGCCGGGGGTAATCACCGCCACTCCGTCGCGCAGCCGCTCCAGCACGTGGTCGGCCGTCATCCCGGCGACCATTACGCCCATCACCTCGCGTTGGGCCAGCTGTTCGTCGCCGCGGACCGGTGTCCCGCGCACCGCTTTGGTCAGTTCAGCAACCGTGGGCGCGGCTAACAGCGGTTCCTCGGGCAGCACATAGCCGTGCGGGGTGAACTTCTGCAGCGCTGCACTGACAGCTTGCAGCTCGGCCGGGTCGCAGCGATTTGCCACGACCGCCGCGGTGTGCGCCCGCTGCGCAGACAGTTCGGCCAGACACACCTCGACGACATTCGCGATTTCGTCGGGCGTGCGCCCCTTGGCACGCAGGGTAAGCAGCACGGGCGCACCGAGATTGACCGCAATCCGGGCATTGGCCGAGAGCTCAGCGGGACTGGCGACGTCGGTGTAGTCGCTGCCGACGATCACCACCGCATCGCAGGATTGCGCCATCGCGTGATACGACTCGACGATGCTCGCGATCGCGGCGTCGCTGTCGTCGTGCAACTGCTGATAGGTCGCGCCCACGCACTGCTCGTACTTCTGGCCTGCGGTGGCGTGCTCCAACAGCATTTCCAGCACGTAGTCCCGCCGCTCGTCGCCCACCTGCATACGGGTAATCGGCCGGAACACACCCACTTTGGCGACCGTCGCGGCCAGCCGGTGTAACAGCCCGAGCGCGATCGTCGACTTACCGGTCTCGGATTCGGGCGCCGCGATGTAGATGCTCGCGGGCACGGCCTGTTTGTCAGCCAAGTCGGCGCAACCTGGGTGCCAGGTCCTTCTCGAAGAGCTCCAGGAACCGTCGCTGGTCGTGTCCGGGGGCGTGGAACACCAGGTGGTTCAGGCCCCAGTTCACGTACTGGCCGACCTTTTCGACGGCTTCGTCGGGGTCTGACGCCACGATCCAGCGCTTAGTGATCTGCTCGATCGGCAGCGCGTCGGCGGCCTTCTCCATCTCGATCGGGTCGTCGATGCTGTGCTTCTGCTCGGCGGACAACGACAACGGCGCCCAGAACCGAGTGTTCTCTCGGGCCAGTTCGGGGTCGGTGTCGTAAGAGATCTTGATCTCGATCATCCGGTCGATGACGTCCGGGTCCTTGCCCGCCGCCTCGGCGCCCTCGCGCATCGCGGGGATCAGCTTGTCCTTGTACAGCTCCTCGCCCTTGCCCGAGGTGCAGATGAACCCGTCGCCGGCGCGCCCGGCGTACTTCGCCACCTGCGGTCCGCCGGCGGCGATGTAGATCGGGATGCCCCCCTCGGGCACGTCGTAGATAGAGGCACCTTTGGTCTTGTAGTACTCGCCCTCGAAGTCGACACGGTCGCCGAGCCACAGCTCGCGCATCAGCCGCACCGACTCGCGCAGCCGGGCATAGCGCTCCTTGAACTCCGGCCACTCGCCCTCATAGCCGGTGGCGATCTCGTTAAGCGCCTCACCGGTACCCACCCCGAGGAAGATGCGGTTGGGGTATAGACAACCCATCGTGGCGAACGCCTGCGCGATGACCGCCGGGTTGTACCGGAAGGTGGGGGTGAGCACCGAAGTGCCCAGCTGCAGCCGCTCGGTGCGTTCACCGACAGCGGTCATCCAGGCCAGCGAAAACGGGGCGTGCCCGCCCTTGTGCCGCCAGGGCTGGAAGTGGTCGCTGACGGTGGCGCTTTCCATGCCGTGCGCTTCGGCAAGAACGGCCAGTTCGACGAGCTCACGCGGTGCGAATTGTTCGGCGGAAGCCTTGTATCCGAGTTTCAGTTCAGCCACCTGTCTTTTCTACTCCCCCGCAGTCGGGGGGGTGGCGACAGGATCTGGCAGCCCTCGCGGGGCCCTTGACCACATCAGTCACATTGGCATCTGCGAGACGGCTGGCAGTCGCTTCGTAAATGCGATATCGCCGGCGATATCACTACCTTGAGTGGCGAAACATCGAGCCGCCCAACGTCGTTGGCGATATCGCTGGTGATATCGCAATTGACGATCGACTAACGGTCCGCTGGCAGTGACGCGTGTGACTCCTGTGGCCGGTGGGCGCTGTCCTTGCGCAGACCGCGGACGCGCCGCGCATGCGATCGCTCCTACACTCGCGGCATGGCCGGGCAGACGGAGCTCATTCAGATCACCGACAACGTTCACCTCGCGCACGGGCCCGCGGTCAACTGGGTGCTGGTGACCGACGACACCGGCGTCATGCTGATCGACGCCGGCTACCCCGGCGATCGCCAGGAGGTGCTGACCTCGCTGCGCAAGCTGGGCTACGGCCCCGGCGACCTGCGCGCCATCCTGCTCACCCACGCCCACATCGACCACTTCGGCACCGCGATCTGGTTCGCGCGTGAACACCGCACCCCGGTGTACTGCCACTCCGACGAAGTGGGCCACGCCAAGCGTGAATACCTGGAGCAGGTGAAGATCGGCGATCTGGCGCGGCGCCTTTGGCGGCCACGCTGGGCTAAATGGACCGCGCATGTGGTGCGCAGTGGCGGCCTCATTCGCGAAGGCATACCGACCGCCCAGCCACTGACACCCGAGATCGCCGCCCGGTTACCCGGCCAACCTCGGCCCGTCTTCAGCCCGGGACACACCAACGGCCACTGCTCATATCTGGTCGACGGAGTGCTGGCCAGCGGGGACGCGCTGGTCACCGGCCATCCCCTGATCCCCCAGGACGGGCCGCAGCTGTTGCCGGCGATCTTCAGCTACAGCCAGGACACCTGCATCCGGACCCTGTCGGAACTAGCAGGGGTGGACTCCCAAATCTTGGCACCGGGCCACGGGCCGCTGTGGCGCGGCCCGATCAGCGAGGCGACGGATGCCGCTCTAAGAAAGGCCGGCGCTCGCTAAGCCGACAACCCCAGATTCTCGCGCAACGTCTCGCCGGGGTACTCGGCGCGATACAGACCACGCTCCTGCAGTAGCGGCACCACCCGGTCGACGAACTCGTCGAGGCCGTGCGGCGTCAGATGCGGCACCAGGATGAACCCGTCGCAGGCATCGGCTTGGACGTAGCGGTCGATCTCGCCGGCAATGTGGGCGGCAGTGCCGACGAACTGCTCACGACTCGTCACCGCGATGATCAACTCACGGATCGACAAATTGTCCGCAGCGGCTCGTTCCCGCCACCGCCGCGCCACCGCGACCGGGTCACCGTGCCGAACCCGACCCTGGGTGATGTTGCTGTCGACGACGGGATCGAAATCCGGCAGCGAGCCGTCCGGGTCGTAGTCGGACAGCTCACGGCCCCATACCTGTTCCAGCATCGTGATCGCGGTGGCACCACTGACTTGCTGAGAGCGGATGTGGCGCGCCTTGTCCTGAGCTTCGTCGTCGGTGTCGCCGAGGACGAAGGTTGCCGCGGGAAAGACCTTGAGCTGGTCTGGGTCTCGGCCATAGGACCGAGCCCGGCCTTTCACGTCGGCGTAGTACCGCTGACCGTCTTCCAGTGAGCCGTGCAGAGTGAACAACGCATCGGCGTATCGGGCGCCGAATGCCCGTCCTTCGTCGGAATCGCCGGCCTGCAACAGGATCGGATGGCCCTGCGGCCCCGCGGGCAAGGTCGCGAAACCGCGCACGTCGAACTGCGCACCCGAATACTCGACGCGGCGGATTCCCACCGGGTCGACGTACACGCCGGCATCAACGTCGGCCACCACCGCATCCGGCGCCCAGCTGTCCCAGAATTTCCGTGCCACGGTGACGAATTCCTCGGCCCGCAGATACCGGTCCGTGTGGCCTAGAAAGCCGCCGCGACGAAAGTTCTCGCCGGTGAACGCGTCCGACGAGGTGACGATGTTCCATCCGGCACGGCCGTCTGAAAGGTGGTCGAGCGTCGCGAATTGTCTTGCCACTTCGAAAGGTTCGTTGAAAGTGGTGTTGATGGTCCCGGTCAGACCGATCCGGTCGGTGGCCCCGGCCAGCGCGGCCAGCACGGTGAAGGTGTCCGGGCGACCCACTACATCCAGGTCGTGAATACGGCCGCGGTGCTCCCGCAGTCGCAGACCCTCGGCGAGGAAGAGAAAGTCGAACAGACCTCGTTCGGCAGTGCGGGCAAGGTGCACGAACGACTCGAACTCGATCTGACTACCGGCGGTGGGATCGGTCCACACGGTCGTGTTGTTGACCCCGGGAAAATGCGCTGCCAGATGAATTGGCTTGCGAGTCAAGAGGTTATCCCCCATCGACGGGCGATCAGTTCATGCGAGCGTAGCCGGTCCGCATGCCGGTGCGTGACCGAGGTGACGACCAATTCGTCGGCCCCGGTAACCCGCTGCAGAGCCTCCAACCGATCGGCAACCTCGTCTGGGTTGCCGACGAATTGCGTCTCGAGTCGGTCGCTGACCACCGCCAACTGTTCGTCGGTCAGCGGCGCGCAGTCGGCTGGATCGGGATAAGGCATGGCGCCCACGCCGGTTCGAATCGAATACACCCAATGCCCGTAGCTGGCGGCAAGGTGCCGGGCGGTGTCGGTGTCGTCGGCGACAACGATGTCGGCGGACACCACCACGTAGGGCTGCTGCAAGGCTGCCGGGCCTGTTGATGGGACGAAGGAATCGCGGTAGGCGTCGACGGCTTCGAGGGCGGTGGCCGGCGTGATGTGATAGCTGGCGACGAACGGCAGGCCCAGTGCGCCGGCAACGCGCGCGCTTTGTCCCCTGCTGCTGCCGAAGATCCACGGCCTCAATCCGGAACCTTCGCCGGGCACGGCGTGCACCTCGACGTCACCAGCGCTGTAGCGGCCCTCTAACAGCGCAACGATGTCGCGGAGTTGCTCGGAGAAGTCTGGCGAAACCGCTTCTGGCTGCTGCAGTATCGCCATGGTCGCCTGCAGGTTTGCCAGGTCCAGCAGCCCGCGTAAATCAAACGGCGCGGGGACCACCACGCCGTCAACCTCATGGCGCACCCGGGGCGGACGAGGCTCTCTGGGCGGTCTGGGCTTGTTCGCGTCGGAACGACGCTGTCCGGAGCGGCCGACACCGAGGTCGATGCGTCCGGGATAAAACGCATCGAGCATCCCGAAGTTCTCGACGACCGCGACCGCAGTGGTGTAGCCCAGCTGAACCGCGGCCGCGCCGACCCGAATGCTGTTGGTAGCGGCCGCTATCTGGCCGATCAGCACTGCCGGTGACGAACTGGCGACGCCGACGAAGTGGTGCTCGGCCACCCAGTAACGGCGGAAGCCCCAACGCTCGGCACTCTGGGCCAGTTCAATCGTGTTGTGCAGCGCGGTGGCTGCGTCACTACCGGCGCTGATCGGCGACAAGTCCAGGATCGACAGTGGAATCACCGGTTCGCCTCCGCATACCTGTTGAGCGCGACCGGCAGCTCCAACCGTTCTCGCAACGTTTCCGAATCCCGGTAGGCAGCACGGAATTCATTGGCGCGCTGCAGCAGTGGAACCACTTCGTCGACGATGAGCGGCAGATCGGTGGCGTTCACCGCCGGACGCAACCGCACGCCGTCGATACCCAACCGCCGCCAGCCCAGCAGGAGATCGACCAACTCGGTTGCGGTGCCGGCCCAGACCAGCGTGTCCGAGGTGAAGTCGCCGTCACCATGAAACGAAACAACGATGTCGGCAAAGACTTTCAGCGTCGCGCTGAAGCCACGCACCTCGTCGAGGATGCGGTGCAAGGACGCATCGTCGGTAGGTGTGATGAAGACCAGATCCCCAGCATCGGCCGCGAACTCGTAGACGGGTGTGGAGTGGGCCAGCACGGCCACCACCGGCTGACCTTGCGGCGGGCGGGGCGTGATCGATGCCCCCTTGACCGAGAAGAACTTTCCGGTGAAGTCGATGTAATGCAATTTGTCCCGGTCGATGTAGCGCCCGGTGGACACGTCGCGGATTATCGCGTCATCCTCCCAGCTGTCCCAGAGCCTGCGCGCCACCTCGACGAAGTCGCGGGCCTCATCGAAGAGTCCTTCGCCGTCCGCCGACCGACGGCCGAACAACGCCGCCTCGTGCGCGGTCGAGGTGACCCGCGGCTGCCAGCCGGCCCGGCCATGCGACACATAGTCAAGGGTGGCAATGGATTTGGAGACGTGGAAAGGCTCGGTATGCGTGACGGTGGCTACCGGGATCAACCCGATGTGCCGCGTCACCGGGGCGATGCGCGCCGCGACCAGCACGGCATCGCCGCGGCCGGCCAGACGCTCGGGACGAATCCGTTCGCCCCGTCCGATCTGCGGCATGAGGGTGTCATCAATGGTGAGGAAGTCGAGTAGTCCGCGTTCGGCGGTGATCGCCAGGTCAGCCCAGTAGCGTCCGCCGAGCACCGAGCGTCGCCGTTCGGAAGGCGCGACCCGCGCCCACGCTTGCGGATGCCAGCCATACCCGTCCAGCCCAACCCCGAGATGCAAAGTCATGGTTGTCCCTTTTTCAGGCCCTTCAGGAAGGCGATCGGAAAGACCGGCCCCCGGGCCGGCAACGGTTCTGACAGCCGGGTGTACCCGGTCGAGCGATATAACTCCTCAGCCTCGGGTTGGCGATCACCGGTGATCAGGTACACCTTGCTGTACCCGCGGGTCGCGATCTCACGTTCCAGTTCGGCCAAAAGTGCCTTCGCGTAACCGCGCCGACGATGGTCGCGATGTGTCCAGACGCGCTTGAGCTCGGCTGTCTCCGAGTCGTATCGGCAGAAAGCGCCGCCGGTCACCGATTGACCGTCGACTACGCCGATCAGCATGCCGCCGTGCGGCGCCGCAAACTCACCCTCGGGACCAGAGACGAGCCACTCCGCATATCGCGCCGGTTCGCCGCCGTATCGCAGCGCGTACTCGTCCGCCAACTCGACGAGCAGGGGCTGGGCCAGCGGGTCAGCTAGGCCGGCTGCGACGAATTGCGGACTGGGCATGACTACTACTAACGCGCGTCACCGAGAAGCATTCCGGTCACGAGCCTCACCAGAAATGCCGGTGATGTACCTGGGGGTGATTGCGAGGTCATGCGAACTGACTCGACGACCTCCGGGCAGACCCATACTGGTGAGCAACTCAGCCAGGCTTCGGTCGGTCGTCTGCCAGTTTCGGGCCGCCAAGTTCTCAGGCACAGAACGGAATTCGGCTGTGTAGGTCAACTTGGTCAGGTCGGTGTCCAGGCCCTGCTGCCGCCAGCCTTCGATGAAAGCCCGCCCTTCCCGTAGCTGCAGCGGGGTCCAGGGCATGTGGTCCGCCGCGAACCAGCTACCGGGCGCGCTTACCGTGCTGAGGTCCAACAGCAGCCGGTCCTGGGCTTCCGGCGGCAAAAAGCCAAGCAGCAGGTTCTCGGCGATCCACACCGTGCGTTGAGTGGGGTCGAATCCGACTCGGCGAAGCGCAGTGAGCCAGTCGCCGCGGAGATCGATGCCCAGCGCACGGCGATGGGTGGCGAGTTTGGCGCCCAGTTCGCGCAGCACCTTCTCCTTGAACTCGATCACACCCGGCTGGTCGAGCTCGTACACCGTCGTTCCGGGCGGCCACCAGAGCCGATACGGCCGCGTGTCCAGACCACATCCGAGGTTGACCACCTGGCGAATGCCCGCCCGTGCGGCGCTGGTCAGGAACCCGTCCAGGAACCGCCCGTGCACTGCCAGGATGCTGAGCATGCCGGCCATCTGTGGGTCCTCGCTGCCGTCAGCCGCGTAGCGTTGGTCTCCGATCAACCGGATAAAGTAATCCAGCCCGGCGGCGCGGACCAAGGGCTCGGCGAACGGATCGTCGAGCACGCCCTTGTTGGTGCCCACCGCCCTGGCCAGCGCACCGAAAGTCGCCGTGACACCGACGCCAGTGCCCGGATCCCAAGTGTCGCCGTCCTCGCGAACCAATAGGGCCCCCCGCCCGTCAACCATCCGATCGGCGCCGTGCGAGCTGGCTGAACGCCGCCCGCCATCCGAGCAAGAACACTGCAGTAACCGTCGACGCGACCACGATGAATGCTCCCGCGACGCTGGCCGAGCTGGCTTTGCGCAGCAGCATGCCGACCACCACGGTCGATACCCAGATGATCACCCCCGTGGGTGCCACCTCCGTAGGTCGCCGCCAACCGCGGGACAACAGCCAGCCCAGCACCGTCCCGGTGAGAAACGGCCATGCCGTACTGGCGATGCCGGTGACGTTGAGACCCTCGTCATGGCTGCGGCGCCCGAGGGCGCAGAAGACCAAGATGGCGACGACATCGGCGGCAATCCCGCCCAGGAATGCAGTCCCCCGCCCCAATTGCATGCAGCGAGACTACCGGCCCAGGGCAGGATTGAGTGATGAGCACCGCTGGTACGCCGCCCTTTGACCGCTATGACCCGCTCGGCCTGGACGCGTCGCTGTCCGATGATGAGATCGCCGTGCGCGACACGGTTCGCGCTTTCTGCGCAGAGCACGTGATCCCGCACGTTGGCCAATGGTTCGAAGACGGCGACCTGCCAGTGGCGCGCGAATTGGCCAAGCAGTTCGGCGAACTGGGACTACTGGGAATGCACCTGGAGGGCTACGGCTGCGGGGGCGCATCCGCGGTCCACTACGGGCTTGCGTGCCTGGAACTGGAGGCCGCCGACTCCGGCATCCGTTCGCTGGTGTCGGTGCAGGGCTCGTTGGCCATGTTCGCGATCTGGAATAACGGCTCCGAGGAGCAGAAGCAGCAGTGGCTGCCGGGTATGGCATCCGGCGAACTGCTCGGCTGTTTCGGACTGACCGAACCCGACGCCGGATCCGATCCGGCCGCGATGACAACTCGGGCCAAGCGCGACGGTTCGGATTGGGTACTCGACGGCCGCAAGATGTGGATCACCAACGGTTCGATCGCCGACGTCGCCGTGGTGTGGGCGGTGACAGAGGACGGTGTTCGGGGCTTCATCGTTCCCACCGACACACCCGGCTTCACGGCGAACACCATCCATCACAAGCTGTCTTTGCGCGCGTCGATCACCAGCGAGTTGGTACTCGACGACGTGCGGTTGCCCGACGAAGCCCTGCTGCCCGGCGCCGCCGGCCTCAAAGGACCGCTGGGCTGCCTGTCAGAGGCCCGCTACGGAATCATCTGGGGGTCGATGGGTGCGGCCCGCTCCGCCTGGCAGTCCGCATTGGACTACGCAACTGAGCGCACCCAATTCGGCCGACCGATCGCGGGATTCCAATTGACCCAGGCGAAGCTCGTCGACATGGCGGTCGAGCTACACAAGGGTCAGTTGCTTTCGCTGCACCTGGGCCGCCTCAAGGACGGCGTGGGCCTACGCCCCGACCAGGTCAGCTTCGGCAAGCTCAACAACACCCGGGAGGCGATCGAGATCTGCCGGACCGCCCGAACCATCCTGGGCGGCAACGGGATATCGCTGGAATATTCGGTCATCAGACACATGGTCAACCTGGAATCGGTGCTGACCTATGAGGGCACGCCGGAAATGCACCAGCTGGTGTTGGGTCAAGCATTCACCGGTTTGTCCGCATTCCGGTAGAACACACCTATGTTGCCTACGCTCCGAAGGATCGCCGGTCTGGCTTTTGCGCTGGCTTTAGCGCTGGTCCTTGTGGCTGGCTGCGGGGTGCCGAGGGTGGGGACGGCATCGTCTCCGCCGCCGTCGGGTAGCCCGGCGAGCAAGGCCGACGGAGTCATGCGGGTTGTCCGCGACTTCATGGGGCAGGCACATTTGCGGGCGGTGATCGTGCGGGTGACGGTCGATGGCAAGGAGGTGGTGACGCAGGCGGTCGGCGATTCGATGACCGGGGTGCCCGCCGCCACCAACATGCACTTCCGCAACGGCGCGGTCGCGATCTCCTACGTGTCGACGTTGTTGCTCAAACTGGTCGACGAGAAGAAGGTCAGCCTCGAGGACAAATTGTCCAAGTGGTTGCCCGACTTTCCGCACGCCGATCGCGTCACGCTGGGCCAGCTGGCCCAGATGACCTCCGGCTACCCCGACTACGTCATCGGCAACGATCCCTTCAACAACGCGCTCTACGCTAACCCGTTCCGGCAGTGGACGACTCAGGAGATACTCGGCCAGATCTCAGCACGGCCGCTGTTGTACGAGCCGGGGACGAACTGGAACTATTCACATACCAACTACGTCTTGTTGGGCCTGGCGCTGGAGAAGGCCACCAACGACAACATGCCGTCCCTGCTGCAATCCAAAGTGCTTGCGCCGCTGGGGCTGACGGCCACCGCTAACTCCGAGACACCCGAGATTCCGCAGCCACCCCTGCACGCCTTCAGTTCTGAGCGCCGCGAGTTTCTGAAAATCCCTGCCGGAACGCCGTTTTACGAGGAGTCGACCTACTGGAACCCGTCCTGGACCATTACGCATGGGGCGATTCAGACAACCAACATCTACGACCTGGAGGCCACCGCGGTCGGGATCGGTTCGGGCAGGTTGCTGACGACCGATTCGTACAAGAAGATGGTGTCGACCGATCTGCGCGGCAAGACGCGCACCCAACCTGGTTGCCCCACCTGCATGGAGCAAAGCGATGGATACACTTACGGCCTCGGCATCGTGACCTCGGGCAAATGGCTGATGCAGAATCCGCTGTTCTCCGGGGAGGCGGCCGTCGAGGCGTACCTGCCGTCGCAGCGGGTCGCGATCGCGGTGGCGGTCACCTACGCGCCCGAGGCGTTCGATGACCAGGGCAACTACACCAACCAGGCCGACATTCTGTTTCGCAAGATCGGCGCCGAGGTAGTCCCCGAGGACGCCCCACCTATGCCGCCCGGAAGGTAAGGCCATGAAACTCGTTGCGCGCGTTGTCGCTATTGCCGCGGTGTCCCTGACTGCGTTGTCGTTGACGCCCTCCGCCGCAGCCGATCCGGCCGCCACGTTGCCGCCGATGACGCCCACCGGCAGCGGGCCCGTCGTCGGCGGCGGTAGCTCCGCTGCGGTGTCGCAGCAGCTGTACAGCTTTAAGGACCCCAACGTTCAAGAGGTCGACGGCAACGACGCCGTCGGATTCATCAACGCCGCAGCAGGTCTCGCGGATCGCAACCTTGCCACCGTCTTTCAGCCGTTGCAGCGGGCCCTGGGATGTCAGACGAACGGGGCCGGCTTCGGGGCACGCGCGTATCGACGCGCCGACGGCCAGTGGGGCGGCGGCATGCTGGTGATCGTCAAGGCCAACGTTTCTAATGTGGACGCCCTGCGAGAGTGCGTGAAGGGCAGTTGGCGCCGCGCGACCGTGGGCACGCCCACCTCGATGTGCAACAGCGGCTGGAGCTATCCGCCCTACACCGGCCGCAAAACCGATGGCTATTTCGTCCTGCTGTCCGGAACCAACTCGGACTTCTGCACCGGCCCCAATGCGAACTACCGGACCAACGCGAGTTCCTGGCCCACGTAGAGCGCGGGGGCAACGCAGCGGCCGCACCCAATGTGAAGCTGGCTTCACGCTCGACGAGCACCTAGGCCCAGTACGCTTTCGCCGCATGAAAGCTGTTGTGGTCGGCATCCGCTGTCCCTCATCGAAACACGCCTTGGTCCAGCTCAACCGGGACATGTCGTCGAACGTGGGCAGCGCGCCGCCGAGCGCATCGACCTCCTCATACAGCTTGGCCAACTGGTCGGGGTTGCCCAGCAACAGAGCGACCGTCCAGGTCAGCGCCGCCCCGGTGGGGTCGTATGCGCCGCCGAGCAGGCCGACGATCTCGGCCGCCAAATCCGCCCTGGAGATGGCAGAGCCATCCTCGTAGCGGGCATCGAGCAGAGTGTCGAGAAAGTCCGGCGTTTCCAGCGGGTTGGCTTTGCGGTCCTTGATCATCCGTCCGACCAACCGGTAGATCCGCGCCAGTGCCGACAGCAGACTCGATTTCCCTTGTCGCGGAAGGAGATTAGGAAAAGGAACCATCAAGGTGGTGAGGCCGAGCAGACCGGTGATCGCCCGCATGTCGGCATCCAACCGGCGGAGTTCCCGCTCACCGATCGACGCGGAGAACAGGGTCCGTAGATACACCTTCAACGTCGTCAGGGAGATCTCATATTGCAGATCCACCTGCTGCCCCGCCACTGCCCAGGACGACCACCGGCTCAATCGTTCGTCGAACTCACTGCAGAAGATGTCGGCCATCGTCACCATGTGCCGACGGGTGAACATCGGCATCAGCATCTTGCGGCGTTCCCGCAGTTTCGGGCCTTCCAGCATGATGCTGTTGGCTCCGATGAGCTTCAGCAGCGGGCCGAGCAGGTCGTACCGGCTGTACAGCCCGTCGGAATCATCCATGAATTCGTGCAGCAGGTCGGGGTGGGTCACCGCGACCATGTCCAGGACCGGCATCGGAATGCGGAAGATGTCACCGTAAGTGGCGGCACCGCGGCTGATCAGCGCGAAGGGGTCGCGCCGCAGTTCGAAGAAAGAGCCGACGACCGGCAGCCCCTTAGGCCCCGGCGGTAGCGGCGCAGGACGTCCGTACCCTCGTGCGGCGCCCAGCAAAGTCGGCACCGACAACCGGGTCGGCCACAGCGGGTCTTCCCCGAGCGCGCCGACCACACTGAGCCGGTACATCGGCTCATCGGCTGCGTCAACGCGTCTTCAACCTTTCCTTAGGCATGCCTAAGTTACACATACTAAGCGGGCCGACCGGAACGCCGTCGGACTAAGGTCTGCCCCGTGATCGTGCTGCTGCCGCCATCGGAGACCAAACGAGGTGGGGGCGACGGACCCGCACTGCGACTGGATCATCTCGGCAACCCGGAACTGGGCTCGCTGCGGTCTGCGCTGGTAGACGAACTCGTCGATCTCGCGTCCAATCCCGCGGCATGCCGATCGGCACTGGGCATCTCTCCTTCGCAAGACGCGGAGATTGAGCGCAACGCCACGCTGCGAACCGCGCCGACCCTGCCGGCCATCCGTCGCTACACGGGAGTTCTTTATGACGCACTGGATTTCGATTCGCTGCGCGGCGCGGCGGCAGGGCGTGCGCGTACTCGGCTGGCCATCGGATCGGCATTGTTCGGTCTGCTTCGGGCGGACGATCAGGTGCCCGCCTATCGGCTCTCCGCCACTTCGAAATTGCCCGGGAAACCTTCGCTGGCGACCCGGTGGCGGCCGCTGCTCGAGCCGGTGCTCACCGAACTGGCCGCCAACGACTTGATCGTCGATCTGCGCTCGGGCTCGTATGTGGGGCTGGGCCGGCTCGCCACCGCCGTCAGCGTCGACGTACTGGCCGAGCATCCCGACGGCCGTCGGACCGTGGTCACGCATTTCAACAAGGCCCACAAGGGCCACCTGGCCCGCGCTCTGGCCACAACGCGAGCCGAGCCCGACAGTGCCGCCGCAGTCGCTGCCGTCGGTCGCAGAGCCGGCATGAACGTCGAGCGCCGTGGGAACGACCTGACGGTGATCGTTCCTGCGATAGCCCGCTAGCCGCCAGCCTCGAACCGCGGGACCATAGTGAGGCGGAAGCCGTCCGGCAGCGCGGGCCGCCAACCCGCACTGCTGGCGGAATTTTCGCCGCGGGTGGCAGCGGTGATCGGCAGCCCGCCCATCATGTTCGCCGCCGCACCGGTACCCGCTTCCGGCACAGTCGCTGCACCGAATCCCGACCCCTGCCCGCCAATTACGCTCGCCGGCGCCGCCGCCCAACTCGTCGGTACCGACAACTGGCCGAGCGACGTCGCTCTGCCAACCTCGGCGACAACGCCCGGTCCAGCCGCGCCCGGCCCGACAGCGATCGGCGCCGACACCGCGGCCAGTTCCGACGAAGCGACAGTTGAAGACCCGAGCGCATCAGCCACCGAACTCAGTGACGACATCGCCGACGTCAACGAACTCACCATCGAGGTGCCGGTGCTGGCCGGCGAGATCACCGAGCTCACCGCGTCCATGGGATCCGCGAGCTGTCGCAATGCCTGGGGCACCGCAGCCGTCAGGCGTGCCAGCGCCGATGCCTGATCGACGGCCAGCGCCTGGTTGGCCGGCCCAGCCGCGTTGGCCACCTCGGGCGGCGGCGCGAACTCCGGCAAGGTCGCCGCGACCGCGGACGAAGCCGCATAGCCGTACATGGCTGCCGCATCCTGGGCCCACATTTCGCCGTAGTCCGCTTCGGCGGCCGCGATCGCGGGCGTATTGACACCCAGCACGTTGGTTGCGGTCAGCACCAGCACCAACGCACGATTGGCCGCTATCAAAGGCGGGGGGACGGTAGCCGCAAACGCCGATTCGAAGGCCCCCGCGGCAGCCAGCAGTTGGCGGGCCGTCTGTTGCGCTTGGGCCGCTGTGGAACTCAACCAGGCAAAGTACGACGTCGCAGCTGCCGTCATCAACATCGATGCCTGGCTGAGCCAGCCGTCACTTGCCAGCGCGGCGACAACGGTGTTGCCTCCGCTGGCCGCGGCGTAGAGCTCGTCGGCCAGGGCGTCCCAAGCTGACGCGGCGGCTAGCATCGACCCAGCGCCGGGGCCTGTGTACATCCGTGCGGAGTTCATTTCTGGTGGAAGAGCTCCGAAATCCATTGTCCTGTCACCTCAAAGTCGGTTGCTGTCTGCGTGGTCGCTGAGGAGCGCGCCGAGGCGCGCCGAATGATCAGCGGCGAGATACGCAGAACCGGGCCAAGCGGGCTTGACCACTTAGAGGTGCGAAGTAGCGACCGGGCGGACCCCGGACTGCCGCGGCAACCAGACCGACAAGCGCGGTGACAACAGCCGCCGGTGTCACGATCGTCGCGCCGAGCAGGGCCGGTCCTACTGCGTGCTCGACTGCCGCCGCCAACAATTTCGCCGGGCATGCCGATGTCGTGTCGTCGTCGGGCAGGTGCGCGGAACCGGAATCGGGTGTGATCACCGATTGGCGTGCGACGGCAGAAGACTCGTCGAGCGCGTGCAGCGCAAAACGCGGCAGCCCGCAGTGGCCGCTGGCGGCTCCGAGCAGCAGCAAAGCGACGACGGTGACCGCGAGCGCGGATGTCCGGCACGACGTGGGTCGCCCAAGCGACCCACGTCCGGCATCCATCGTCCCAATATATACCCCATAGGGGTATATAGACAGGCTTTGGCCACGTAAACATTCACCTTTGCCCGGTGGAGCCGTACGGTGTACATGCGCCGCACTGGCCAGACCAAAGGAGGACCATGACGCCCCCATCCAGCGAACTGTCGACCGGCGGCCAACGCCACCGTGTCGTCATCATCGGAAGTGGGTTCGGCGGCTTGAATGCGGCCAAGAAACTCAAGCGGGCTGACGTCGACATCACCCTGATCTCGAAGACGACCACCCACCTGTTCCAGCCGCTGCTGTACCAAGTGGCCACCGGGATCTTGTCCGAGGGCGACATCGCCCCGACGACCCGGCTGATCCTGCGCAGGCAGAAGAACGTGCGGGTGCTGCTGGGCGACGTCATCGCCATCGATCTGAAGGCCAAGACGGTCACATCGAAATTGATGGACATGGACACGGTGATCCCGTTCGACAGTCTGATCGTGGCATCCGGCGCGCAACAGTCCTACTTCGGCAACGATCATTTCGCCACCTATGCACCCGGCATGAAGACCATCGACGACGCCTTGGAGTTGCGTGGCCGCATCCTGGGCGCATTCGAGGCCGCGGAGGTCAGCACTGACCCGGCCGAGCGGGAACGTCGCCTGACCTTCGTCGTGGTCGGCGCCGGACCGACCGGCGTTGAGGTGGCCGGGCAGATCGTCGAACTCGCCGAACGCACGCTCGCCGGCGCGTTCCGGACCATCACACCCAGCGAATGCCGGGTGATCCTGCTCGACGCCGCGCCGTTGGTATTACCCCCGATGGGCGAAAAGTTAGGCGGCAAAGCACAACGGCGGCTGGAAAAGATGGACGTCGAGGTCCAGCTCAACGCAATGGTGAGCGCCGTCGACTACAAGGGCATCTCGGTGAAAGAGAAGGACGGCACCGAGCGCCGCATCGAATGCGCCTGCAAGGTCTGGGCCGCCGGCGTGCAGGCCAGCCCGCTGGGCAAGATGGTCGCCAGCCAGTCCGACGGCACCGAGACGGACCGCGCTGGACGGGTCGTCGTTGAGCCGGACCTCACCGTCAAGGGCCATCCGAACGTCTTCGTGCTCGGCGACCTGGCGTCGGTACCCGGGGTTCCGGGGATGGCACAGGGCGCGATTCAGGGTGCGCACTACGCCACCAAGTTGATCAAGAACGCCGTCAAAGGCAAGGACGACCCGGCGACTCGCGAGCCGTTCAAGTACTTCAACAAAGGCAGCATGGCGACGATCTCGCGGTACAGCGCGGTCGCGCAGGTCGGCAAGCTGGAGTTCGGCGGCTTCATCGCCTGGCTGGCGTGGCTGGTCCTGCACCTGGCGTACCTGGTCGGTCACCGGAACCGGGTTGCCGCCTTGTTCTCCTGGGTGATTTCCTTCGGGGGCCGCACGCGCGGACAGATGGCCATCACCAGCCAGATGATCTACGCGAGATCGGTGATCAATTGGATGACGGAAGCCCAAGCTCAGGGGGCACTGGCAGCTGCCGAAAAGGCCGAGCAGGCTGAACGGGCCGGCGAGGCCTTGCAGAGCGAACAGAAGGCGGCGGGTTAGCCAGCCCCCGTGCCAGGGCACCGCGGGTTGTTCGGCGACGGCGGGGACGGCGGCAGAATCGCCGGCGGCAGGGGTGGCGCGGGCGGTAACGCTGTCCTGTTCGGCAATGGCGGCCACGGCGGGGTGAGCGTTGGATCGCCTGGTCTCAACGGCGCCGGCGGAACCAAAGGGCTGCTCTACGGCACGCCGGGTTAACCCAAAGCCTGGTCGATATCGTCGATCAGATCGTCGGTGCCTTCCAGGCCGACCGAGATGCGCACCACGCCGTCACCGAGCCCGATGGCGGCGCGACCTTCCGGACCCATCGCGCGGTGCGTGGTCGTCGCCGGATGCGTAACAAGGGATTTCGTGTCGCCCAGATTGTTGGAGATGTCGATCAAGCGAAGTTTGTCCAGCACCTGGAAGGCGCGCTGCTTCGCTTTGCCTTCGGGGGCGTCCAGCTCGAAGGTGAGAACCGTACCGCCACCGGTCATCTGACGCTTGGCGAGATCATGCTGCGGGTGCGACGGCAGGAACGGATAACGCACCCAGCTCACCGCGGGATGGTCCTGCAGAAACTCTGCGATGCGCTGCGCTGAGTTGTTGCTGTACTCAACCCGAACCGCAAGCGTCTCAAGGCCTTTGAGCATCACCCAGGCATTGAAGGCGCTCATCGCGGGGCCGGTGTGCCGCATCAGCTTCTGCACCGGGCCGTCGATGTACTCCTTGTCGCCCAGAATGGCGCCACCGAGCACCCGGCCCTGACCGTCGATGTGCTTGGTACCCGAGTACACCACGACGTCGACCCCGAGCGGGAACCCTTGCTGCAGAAGGGGTGTCGCAAAGACGTTGTCCAGCACCACTTTTGCACCCGCGGCGTGTGCCATCTCGGTGACCGCCGCGATGTCGACCAACGATTGCATCGGGTTGGACGGCGTCTCGAAGAACACCGCCTGGGTGGGCACCGATAGGGCCTGCTCCCACTGCGAAAGGTCGTCACCGTCGACGAAGACGGTCTCCACCCCCCAGCGCGGCAGGATTTCGTTGCACACCACGAAGCACGACCCGAACAGGCTGCGTGCCGCGACCAACCGGTCCCCGGCCCCCAGCAAGGCGCCTAGCGAGACGAAAACCGCGGCCATCCCGCTCGCGGTTGCGAAGGCCGCCGGTGCTCCCTCGATCAGGCGCAACCGCTCCTGGAACATGTTCACAGTCGGATTGCCGTAGCGGGAGTAGACGTAGTGGTCGACCTCGCCGGTGAATGATTGCTCGGCGACGGATGCCGACGGGTACACGTAGCCCGACGACATGAACAGCGCCTCGGAGGTTTCTTCGAACCCCGACCGGGTCAGCCCACCCCGCACGCCGATGGTGGCCTGGCCGACGCCGTCGGGCAGTGCCTTGGGCGTGCGGATCGAGTCGCTGTCAGTCATTCGTGCTTCACCCCTGCTATCAGCCCTGTTTCCAGGGCAGCCCGACCGCGCGCCAGCCCGAATCACCGCGGTGCCCCTGCGCATCGAGTTGACCTTCAAAGCCGTCCAGCACGTTGTAAGACGGCGCAATGCCGGCCGCGGTGGCGACTTCGGCCGCGCCAATGGAACGGTTGCCCGAGCGGCACAGGAATACCACCGGCCGGTCCGCTTCACCGGAGGGGAGCTTGTCCTGCAGCTCGGCGAGGAAGTCGTTGTTGTGCTGTCCGTTCGACTTATTCCATTCGATGTAGACCACATCGCGGCCCAGACTCGACAGATCCGGGACTCCGACGAACCGCCATTCGGCATCGGTCCGCACGTCCACCAGCACGGCCTCTGGGTTGTCGGTCAACAATTTCCAAGCCTGGAGCGGCGTGATATCTCCTGCATAACTCACGCGCGAGAGTCTCGCACATTTAGCCGGGTGGCGACCTGTCGGGCGCGGTCACGGGCGGTGGACACGTCCGGCGCGGTGGCCAGCGCCAGCCCCCACTTCGGCGGCCCGTCGGTGCCTTCCGGGTCGAACACACGCAGGTCGCTTTCCGGCACGGCGAGCGCGGCGGCGAGTACGTCACCATTGGGCGCGGCCCCCGGCGCGGCCGGGCCATGGTCGATCACCCGCGCTGCCCCCGGGGAAACCATCATGGCGTCCACCGCTACCCCCAGGATGGCGCGGGCCTGCAATTCGAATGCCGAAAGTCGCTGGCTGCGCAGCGTCACCCAGGCGCTGTCCCGTGGACCCACGGCGACCTCAGCGAAGTACACCTCGTCGCCGTTGATCATCAACTCGACACTGAAAGCTCCGCGCCCACCCAGCGCCTTGACGATACGGGCGGCAATTGATTTGGCCGCATCAAGTGCCGCCGGGCTCATTTGCTGGGGCTGCCAGGATTCCAGGGCGCCCGTGTCGTCGCTGCGGTGCCCAATGGGGCTGCAGAACTCGATGATCGGACCCGACGAGCTTTCGCTGCGCACAACGATCAGCGTGACCAAAAACTCGACCTCGACGATCGTCTCCACCCAGACCCGACCACTCCCACCCGCAGTCACGCGTTCCCAGGCTCCCGCCACCTCACCGGCATCCCGAACCACGGCTCGACCCCGA
Source organism: Mycobacterium sp. IDUB_37 (assembly GCF_055419245.1). Lineage (NCBI taxonomy): Bacteria > Bacillati > Actinomycetota > Actinomycetes > Mycobacteriales > Mycobacteriaceae > Mycobacterium > Mycobacterium sp. IDUB_37. The sequence continues at coordinate 58,484 of NZ_JBVAXG010000003.1, forward strand.
CCCTGCGGTCCGGTGGCAGGTTTGACCAACAACGGGAAACCCACGTGGGCGGCCACGGCCTCGAGTTCGGCGCGCGATTCGACAAACCAGAACGGCGCAGTGGGCAGGCCGAGTTCGTCGGCGGCCAACTTGCGCAGGCCTTCCCGATCGGCGGTCAGCCGCACACCGCGGGCACTCGGTACCAGTTCTGCGTCCCCGGCGTCGAGGCCGTCGACAGCAATCAGGTCGACGGCGTCGGCGAGGGTCACCACGAAGTCGGGTTGAAGCCCCTCCAGCGTTGCGGTGAGCTCGTCGGCGTTGGTCAAGCTATCGGCGTCGGCGGTGAACACCTCCGCGCCCAGTCGTTGCAACGCAACCGTCAGCTCCCGGCCGGACTCGTCGGATCCCAGCAGCAGTACTCGGGGCCCGACGTCGGCATCATCAACTTCGTCCAACGGCTCGAACGGCGCGGCGGGCGCCGGGGCGGGGATGGTCCCGACGGGGAAAACAGTGGTGGCGCCACCTTCAGCCGCCGCTGGGCGCTCTTGGTCGCCGGTCTTATCCTGCTGTTCAGCCAAACCGTCGGTCACCAGCTCACCCCCTCGCTCGGTAGTAGTCCGGCACTGGTCGAAGCCGCCTGCGGACTCAAGGATATGTGCGCCTGTGAGAACGACGCGTCTCGACTCATCAAATGAACTTTTGTGAAACTCTGCTTTACCGAGGGTGAACGAATCCCGTTCCAGAATTACTTGAGGAGAAGCTCATGTCATTCGTGACGACCCAGCCGCATATGCTGAGTGCCGCCGCGAGCGACTTCGCGAGCACCGGCTCGTATGCAGTCACCGAGTCCCTGAACACCGCCGAAGGCCCGGGAGGGGCGCCCCGATGTTAGGCATGGAGTTCAGCGCACTTCCCCCCGAAATCAATTCGGCCAGAATCTATTCCGGTCCTGGTTCGGCTCCGCTGATGCAAGCCGCGGCAGCCTGGGAGCGGTTGGCCAACGAGCTGAACGCGACGGCGCAGTCCTATGCCTCGGTGATTTCCAATCTCAACGGTCAGCAGTGGCTGGGTCCGTCGTCGCTGTCGATGGCCGCCGCGGCGGCACCTTACATGGCCTGGATGCGGGCGACCGCCGCCCAAGCGGAGCAGGCAGCTAGCCAAGCCCTGTCCGCCGCCGCCGCATACGAGGCGGCGTACGCGGCGACGGTGCCGCCAACGGCGATCGCATCCAACCGCACCACCACGAGGGCGCTGGCCCAGACCAATATTTTCGGGCAGAACACGCCGGCGATCGCGACCGGCGAGGCCGACTACGGCGAAATGTGGGCCCAAGACATCGTCGCGATGTCGAGTTACGCCGGGAATTCGGAAGCCGCCGCTCAGTTGGCGCCGTTCACCCCGCCACCGGGGACCACCAACGAGAGCGCTCTGGCCGTCGCAGCGCCCGCTGCCCCCGTTGCCGATGTGGCGGATGACATCGCGACAATCTTGAACGCGTTGCCAAATCCATTCGAGGATCTCGACATTCTGGTGCTCGCCACAGCGGGCCTCGCGGGCGCCAGCTTGATCGTCGCGTTGGGGCAGTTCAGCGAACAGGTACGCAGCGACGAAATGCAGGAAGAAGAACTCGAAGAGGGCAATGAGCTCGAAGAGGACGAGATCTTCGAAGGCAGAGGGAGCGCTCCCGAGCTGCCGCCGATTGTCGGCCGGGGTCAGTTCGCAACGAGGATGCCCGGCGCAGGGGCAGCTGCATTCTCCGGCACTTCAGCCGGTATCGGCGGCCTCTCGGTTCCGCAGAGTTGGTTCATGCCTCCGGCGGTGCGCCAAGTCGCCGCAATGTTCCCGGGCACGACTCCCATAGTGATGACAGGCGACGAGTCCGACGGCGGCTACGCGGCCATGGCGGTGGCCGGCTTGGCCGGCACCAGCCTCGCCGGCCTGGCGGCGAGGGGTTCATCGTCGACCCCAGCGGAGCAACCCACCCTCGCAGGCGGCAAGGGTGGAAGTCCGGCGGCCACCCGGCCCGCGGCCAACACCCCGGCGATCCCGGCCGCCGCCGCGGCAGCACAGTTTCCTGGCCTGCCCCAGGGACTACCACCCGGCGTGGTGGCCAACCTCGCGGCGACGCTGGCGGCGATACCCGGGGCGACCATCATCGTGGTGCCGCCGAATCCGAATCAATAGCCCGCCAACTAAGGCTGGCCGGGCAACAACCGCACCATCAGGCCGTTGCCTTCGGCCAGCACGGTTTCGTCACCGTCGACCAGTTCTGCGGACACGAACGCTTTGCGGCCCTCGGTGCTGGCGACCCGCCCACGAATGACCAGCGGCGTGTCGATCGGGGTGATCTTGCGGTAGTCGACGTGCAGGAACGCCGTTCGGCTGATCGGGCGATTGGCAGCGTGCGAGATCATGCCGAACATGTGGTCAAACAGCAGCGGCAGCACTCCCCCGTGCACGGCCATGTTGCCCCCGACATGGAACCGGCTGAAATATCCGGTCATCTCGACGCCGTCCGGCCCATAGCGGGTCAGTGTCCACGGCGGCATCAGCAGACTGCCCATGCCGGGCAGATCCGGCGTGCGCCCGGCGGGTGCCATGCCCTCACTGGCCTGAAACGGCCCTAACAACTCCACCAGCGCCGCCGCGTGTGCGGCCGCCTGGTCCCAGACGTCGTCATCCGGGTTGGCCGACACCGCCAGATCCTGCACCCGGCGCATGGACGTCACGAATTGGCGGAAACCCGCACCCGGATCAGCCGCGCCGTATTCCGGGAAACCGCCGTGGTGTTCGTAGTCGGGATCGAGTGCTGTGGGATCAGGGCTGGGATCAGAATCCGTCACGGCCGCGCTGCCAGGACATCGCGGCGCACAATGGTCTGGTCCCGTCCCGGACCGACGCCAATGCACGAAACATGCGCCCCGGCAAGCTCTTCCAGCCGCAGCACATAATCGCGGGCTTTGGCGGGCAGGTCGTCGAATTCACGTGCGTCGGAGATGTCTTCCCACCACCCGGGCAGTTCCTCGTAGACCGGTTCGGCGCGGCACAGGTCGCTCTGGGTCATCGGCATCTCCGGGGTCTGCTTCCCGTCGATCTTGTAGCCCACACACACCGGCACCGTCTCGAGGCTGGACAACACGTCCAGCTTGGTCAGGAAGTAGTCGGTGATGCCGTTGACCCGGGTGGCGTAGCGCGCGATGACGGCGTCGAACCAGCCGCAGCGGCGGCGCCGGCCGGTCGTGACGCCGAACTCACCGCCCGTCTTGGACAGGTATTCGCCGTTCTCGTCGAACAACTCGGTCGGGAACGGGCCGGAACCCACCCTGGTCGTGTAGGCCTTGAGAATTCCGAGCACCGCACTGATCCGGGTCGGACCGATACCGGACCCGACGGCGGCGCCACCAGCGGTCGGATTCGACGACGTGACGTACGGGTAGGTGCCGTGGTCAACGTCGAGCAGGGTCCCCTGCGAGCCCTCCAACAACACCGTCTCGCCGGCCTCCAGCGCGGAGTTGAGCAGCAGCCTGGTGTCGGCGATGCGGTGCTTGAATCCTTCTGCCTGCTGCAGCAGCGCCTCGACGATCTGGTCGTGCTCGAGCGCCTTGCGGTTGTAAATCTTCACCAGGATCTGGTTCTTGAGCTCCAGCGCGGCTTCGATCTTGTGCGCCAGCTGGTCGGGGTCGAGCACGTCGGCCACCCGAATCCCCATCCGGGCGATCTTGTCCTGATAACAAGGCCCGATGCCCCGCCCGGTGGTGCCGATCTTCTTGCTGCCCATGTAGCGCTCGGTGACCTTGTCGATGGCCACGTGGTAGGGCAGCAGCAGGTGCGCGTCGGCCGAGATGAGCAGCTTGGACGTGTCGACGCCGCGGTCTTCGAGCCCCTTCAGCTCGTCGAGCAGAACGCCGGGGTCGATCACCACCCCGTTGCCGACGACGTTGGTGACCCCGGGCGTCAGCACGCCCGACGGGATGAGGTGCAGGGCGAAGTTCTCGCCGGTCGGCAGCACCACAGTGTGGCCGGCGTTATTGCCGCCCTGGTAGCGCACGACCCATTGAACTCGGCCACCGAGCAGATCTGTGGCCTTACCTTTGCCCTCGTCGCCCCATTGGGCGCCGATGAGGACGATTGCCGGCATGACGCGCTCCCACCTGGTCTGGCGGGTTCCGCCCGCTTATTGTGGTCCAGCCGGTGACCAACCATACCCAGCAAGTAGCGGGGAGCCTGAGCAAAGGCATGCAAAAGCCATGAAAAATCTGTGAAAGCGGCCAATCAGGCGCCCAGCACGGCGGTATTGCAGTGCGGAGACGCACGGCTACCGCGTCCGTTGACGGATCTGCCCGCCCATCGCGCCGACGGTGACGAAGACGTCAAGGCCGTGGTCGACGCGCTGACGGGAAGCTATCGGCGGCTGGTAGTGGTCGGCGACGACGCCCAGCTGGCCATGGTGTTGACCCGGTTGTTGCGCACTGCTCGCCTCGATGTCGAGGTGGGTTACGCGCCGCGCCGACGCACCCCCGCGACCCGCGCCTACCGGCTGCCCGCTGGGCACCGCGCCGCGCGCCGAGCCCGGGGCGGGACCGCTCGCCGGGTGCCGTTGATTCGCGACGAGACCGGCACCGTGATGGTCGGCCGGGCCAGTTGGCTGCCGTCCGACGAGACGAGCTCGTTCCGCGGCGAGGCGGTGGTCGACGACACCGTGCTGTTCGACGGCGAAGCCACCGGTGTGTCGATCGAACCGACGTTGGCTCTGCCCGGCTTGCGGGCGGCACTGCACACAGGCCGACCGTTCCGAAGGTGGGTCGGTGGCCGCGCCGCCCAGTTGGGTACGACGGCCGCCGTTGTGGTGCGCGACGGCGTCGCCGTGCGCCGTCCGGTGCGACGGTCGACGTTCTACCGCAACGTGGAGGGCTGGCTGCTGGTCCGGTAGTTTTCGACCGTGAGCGGTAGGGGTGTGCACCAGTCAGTGCGACCCAGCCCGATCTTTCTCGGCCTGATCGGTTTGACGGCGGCCGGAGGGGTGCTGGCCTGGATGGCCGGATCCGCGGTGCGCCCGCTCGCCTACGCCGGGGTGTTCATCCTCGTGATCGCGGGCTGGTTGGTGTCGCTGTGCCTGCACGAGTTCGGGCATGCCTACACGGCGTGGCGCTTCGGCGACCACGATGCCGCGGTTCGCGGGTACCTCACGCTGGATCCGCGGCGCTACAGCAATCCCGGGTTGTCGCTACTGCTACCGCTGGTCTTCATCGCGCTCGGCGGGATCGGCCTGCCCGGCGCAGCGGTGTACCTGCGCACCTGGTTCATGACACCGACCCGGCGCACCCTGGTCAGCCTGGCGGGCCCGGCTGCCAATCTGGTGCTCGCGGTGCTGCTGCTGGCGGCAACCGAGGTGTTCTACGACCCGGCCCATCGAGTGCTGGCGGCCGGGTTAGCCTTTCTCGGGTTCCTGCAAATCACCGCGGTGCTGCTGAACCTGTTGCCGATCCCAGGCCTGGACGGCTACGACGCTTTGGAACCGCATCTGAGCCCGGAGACGCAGCGCGCGATCGCACCCGCCAAGCAGTACGGCGTCTTCGCTCTGCTGTTCCTGCTGTTGACCCCGGCAGTTAACCAGTGGTTGTTCGACATTGTGTACTGGCTTTTCAGCCTGTCCGGACTGCCGCCGACACTTGCGACAGCGGGCGGTGCTCTGACCCGCTTCTGGGGCGCCTGGTTCTGACCATTGCAATACATGCATAGATCCGCATATATTGCTTTCCATGGGAGCCGGACACAGCCACACCCCCGCTGAGGCGGACGCGTCGCGAATGATCCCGAAGATGATCGGCGCGGCGTGCATCCTGGCGACATTCTTCGTCATCGAGCTGACCACCTCGCTGCTGATCAACTCGATCGCGCTGCTGGCCGATGCCGGACACATGCTCACCGACGTGGTCGCGGTGTTCATGGGTTTGGTCGCGGTGATTCTGGCCAAGAAGGGCAGCTCATCGCCGGATCGCACCTACGGCTGGCATCGCGCCGAGGTGTTCACCGCGGTGGCCAATGCCGTGTTGCTGGTCGGGGTCGCGCTGTTCATCCTCTACGAGGCGATCGACCGGCTCGACAGTGGAGCGCCGGCGGTCCCCGGCGTACCGATGATCGTGGTGGCGCTGGCCGGCGTGACCGCCAACTTCGCGGTGGCCATGCTGCTGCGGTCACATTCCGAGGACAGCCTGGCGGTCAAGGGCGCCTACATGGAGGTCGTCGCCGACACGGTCGGCAGCATCGGCGTCCTGATTGCCGGCATCGTGACCGTCACCACCCGCTGGCCCTACGCCGACGTGGTGGTTGCCGTGTTGGTCGCACTGTGGGTACTGCCCCGGGCTGTCTCGCTGGCCCGCGCCGCACTTCGGATTCTTTCCGAGTCATCGCCGGCACACATCGACGTCGATGAGTTGCGGTCCGCGCTCGGCGGGCTGGACACCGTGAAAGACGTGCACGACTTGCACGTCTGGACACTCTCGCCGGGCAAGGACATGGTCACCGCCCACCTCACCAGCGACGGCGACTCCGCGCAGGTGCTGCGGGAGGCCCGTGCGGTGCTGACGGCGCGCGGGCTCGACCACGCGACCGTGCAGATCGACTGCCCGGACGGGCACTGCGAAGAGACGTTCTAGTGGCGAGCTAGAGGCCTTCATGGGTGCGCCGAAAGCTTCTAAAGACCCAGCGCCTCGCGGGCCGAGGTGTCGCAGTCGTCGAGCAGATCCAGGCAACGGCGATACTCGTCGGTCTCGCCGATGGTGTCCGCCGCCCGCGCCAGGGCCCCCACGCACCGCAGGAAGCCACGGTTCGGCTCGTGGGCATACGGCACCGGCCCGAAGCCCTTCCAGCCGTTGCGGCGCAACTGGTCCAGGCCGCGGTGGTAGCCGGTCCGGGCGTAGGCATAGGCGGTGACGGCCTTGTCGTTGTCCAGCGCCTCTTCGGCAAGCGCGGCCCAGGCCACCGACGCCGACGGGTGCGCAGCGGCGACGATGCTGGGGTTTTCACCGGCGCGCAGGCCGTCTTCCGCCTCTTTGTCGCCCGGCAGCAAGATCGGAGCAGGTCCCAGAAGATCACCCATCGGAGTCATGTCCTACATCTTGCCAATCCCGCAAACCCCGTCTCACTCCACGTTCGCACCAACGTCGTGGATGGTCGCTAAGCTCCATCCATGCCCAACGCACCCGAGCCCGAACGCGACGGCACCGGCCAACCGGGCGAACCCGGTACCGAACCAACCGAGGCCCAACCGCTGCTAGCCGGCGACTCAGAAACGGAGACCCTGGTGATCGCCAAGCGCGAACCGGAGCCCACTCCCGAGGCAGCCGCCGCGGACGCCGAACCCGAGCGCCGCTTCACCGCCCCCGGATTCGACGATAAGGAAACCCAGGTGATCGCCACCGCTCCGGAGGCGGCCACCGAGGCCTTCGCAACCCGCCCGGCACCGGCCACGCCGCCGCCCCCACCACCGCAGCCGTTGCCGCCGAAAACTGCGGTGCCACAAGCGATTCCGCCGCGCACCGGAGTCAAATCGGTTGCCAAGGGCCGCAACTTGGGCTGGGTGCTGGCGATCGTGGTGATCGTGCTGGCCCTGGCGGCGATCGCCATCTTCGGAACCATCCTGTTGACCGGCAAGAACAATTCCAAGCCCTCGCAAGAGGACCAGGTGAAGCAGACCATCCAGAACTTCGACATTGCGGTGCAGCGGGGCGATCTGACCGCGCTACGCAGCATCACCTGCGGCAGCACTCGCGACGGTTACGTCGAGTACGAGGAGAAGGCTTGGTCGGAGACCTACCAACGGGTGTCCGCGGCCAAGCAGTACCCGGTCATCGCCAGCATCGACCAGGTTGTGGTCAACGGACAGCACGCCGAGGCCAACATCACCACGTTCATGGCCTACGACCCGCAGCTTCGGTCGACCCGCAGCCTCGATCTGCAATTCCGCGACGATCAGTGGAAGATCTGCCAGTCCAGCTGACCCCGCAGACGGAATTTGCTGGCCGGTTACCGCCATTCAGGGTCTGTAGCCCCGCGGCGGGTCCTAAACCGCTTAGCCGGAGACGGACTTTCCGGAGCAGTGCAGGTCGTTGCAGGCCTCGATAACACGCTCGGTCATCGCGGCCTCGGCCTTCTTGAGGTAGCTGCGCGGGTCGTAGAACTTCTTGTTGCCCACTTCGCCGTCGATCTTGAGCACGCCGTCGTAGTTGGTGAACATGTGCGCGGCGAGCGGGCGAGTGAACGCGTACTGGGTGTCGGTGTCGACGTTCATCTTCACCACGCCGTACCGCAGCGCCTCTTCGATCTCCGACTTCGCCGAACCGGATCCGCCGTGGAACACGAAGTCGAACGGCTGAGCGTCGTCAGACAGGCCGAGCTTGGCCGCAGCCACCTTCTGGCCCTGGGCCAGGATGTCGGGGCGCAGCTTGACATTGCCGGGCTTGTAGACGCCGTGCACGTTGCCGAAGGTGGCGGCCAGCAGGTAGTGGCCGTGCTCGCCGTGGCCCAGCGCATCGATGGTCTTCTCGAAGTCTTCCGGGGTGGTGTAGAGCTTGTCGTTGATCTCGTTGGCGACGCCGTCCTCTTCCCCGCCGACCACACCGATCTCGATCTCGAGAACGATCTTGGCTTCGGCCGCCTTCTTCAGCAGCTCTTGGGCGATCTCCAGGTTCTCGTCGATCGGCACCGCGGAGCCGTCCCACATGTGTGACTGGAATAACGGATCGCGACCCGCCGCCACTCGTTCGGCAGAGATCGCGAGCAGCGGCCGGACGTAGGTGTCGAGCTTGTCCTTCGGACAGTGGTCGGTGTGCAGCGCGACGTTGATCGGGTACTTGGCGGCGATCACGTGGGTGAACTCAGCCAGCGCAACCGCCCCGGTCACCATGTCCTTGATGCCCAGGCCGGAGCCAAATTCCGCGCCGCCGGTCGAAAACTGAATGATCCCGTCACTGCCGGCATCGGCGAAGCCTTTGATGGCCGCGTTGACGGTCTCCGAGGAGGTGCAGTTGATGGCCGGGAAGGCATACGAATTCTTCTTGGCACGTCCCAGCATCTCGGCATAGATCTCGGGCGTTGCGATGGGCATGGAGGACTCCTCTTCAGAAGACTTGGTCTGATCAGTATTGCAACGCCGGTATGTTGAAGCACCATGAGCACCACCTTGGTGGCGTTGGGGGACATCCTCGACCCGATGTATTGGCTGGGCAAGAACGGTGTATTCGGGTCCGCCGTACTGCCCGGAATTCTGATCATCGTCTTCATCGAGACCGGCCTGCTGTTCCCGTTGCTGCCAGGCGAGTCGCTGCTGTTCACCGGCGGACTGCTGGCTTCACACCCAGAGCCGCCGGTCAGCATCTGGGTGCTAGCGCCGGCGGTCGCCCTGGTAGCGATACTCGGCGATCAGAGCGGGTACTTCATCGGCCGACGGATCGGCCCCGCGTTGTTCAAGAAGGAAGATTCCCGCTTTTTCAAGAAGCACTACGTGACCGAGTCACACGCCTTCTTCGAGAAATACGGACCGTGGGCGATCATTCTGGCCCGGTTCATGCCATTCGTGCGGACGTTCACCCCGGTCATCGCCGGCGTCTCCTACATGCGCTATCCGGTCTTCCTCGGTTTCGACATCGTCGGCGGCACCCTGTGGGGCGGCGGAGCAACCCTGGCCGGCTACTTCCTGGGCAATGTCCCGTTCGTGCACCAAAATCTGGAAAAGATCATCCTGGGCATTCTGTTCGTGTCGATGATCCCGGCATTCATCGGAGCCTGGAAGGGCTTGCGGTCGCGGCGGCGTGCGCCGAAGGATGAGGTGGACACCAAATCCGACCCGCTCCCGCTACCCGAGTGATTTGACCGCCGCCACGGTGTGGGCGGCTTCCATCAGCATCCAGCCCGACAACTGGACCGACAGGTCCCGCTCCGGGATCGCCGAGCTGTTCACCGCGCCCTCGATGAACTGCGCCTGCTGACCGCTGGCGGCGGGGACCTCGGCGTCGCGATCCCAGAACGCCCCGAACACCGGTAGCCCGTCCACCGTCTGGCGGTACTCCCACGCTGACTTCGCCGACGACAACACGATGTCGCGGGCCGTGTCGCGGGCGTGGGCGTCGTCGGTGGAGTCGCCGGGCAGATCGGTGGCGACCAGGGCCAGGTAGCGGGCGGTGATGCCGGAGAACAGGCCGCCGTCACCGCCACCGGCGCCCTTGAGCACACCGTTCGGTGCCATCTGCTCCTTGACGGCCGCGACCAGGCGGTGCACCCGAGGCGCGTGCCGGTCGTCATGCGTGCGCTTGGCCAGTTCGGTCTCCAGACCGAGCACCACGCCCTGGCAGTAGGTGTACTGCGCGCGCACCAGCGAACCTGCCTTGATGCCGTCGAAAACCAGATGCGTCTCGGGGTCGATCAGAGTCTCGTCGATCCAGTCGGCCATCTGCTGAGCCCGACGGAGGTGCCCCTCATACCTGGCCAGGAAGATTCCCGCCGGGCCGTTGCCGGGAGCGTTGAAGAACTGGTCCTGCTTGCGCCACGGGATCCCGCCGCCGTCTTCGGGCACCCAGGCGTTGACGAACTGCTTGGCGAGCGTGTGCAGGGCACGGCTGCGTTCCACGTCGACGAGGCGGCCCGCGCGCTCCAACGCCAGTGCCAGCCAAGCCATGTCGTCGTAATAGCTGTTGGTCCAGCGCAGCGTGTTGCGCAGCCGGTGCGAGCGGACCTGGCGGCTGATGCGAGTGCGCCGCTGCGGCTGCGGGTCGCGCAATTGGGCGTCGATCAGGCAATCCAGCAGGTGCGCCTGCCACCAGTAGTGCCAGGTGCCGAACAGCCGGTCCTTGCGCTCCGAAGGCCAGGCGACCACGCCCAGCTGGGTTCCGGGCAAGCCCCAGACCCGCGTCAGATTCCGTTGCGTGACGGCGGTTTCACAACTGCTGGCCCGGTTCGCCCATACCTGATCCATACCTGCTGATCCTGCCCTACGGTTTGCGGTGAGGGGAGGGCACCTTGACAGGTCAGGACAGCCAGCCGGATTCACGGACTTACCTCGACAAACGACAGCTGAAGACGGGTAGCGCGGGCTGGTTGCTGCTCGCGGGCCTGGGCGTCAGCTACGTGGTATCCGGTGACTATTCAGGCTGGAATTTCGGCCTGGCCCGAGGCGGCTTCGGCGGATTGGTAATCGCCACCGCGGTAATCGCCGCCATGTACCTGGCCTTGGTGTTGGGCATGGCCGAACTGTCGTCGGCGTTGCCGGCCGCAGGCGGCGGATACACGTTCGCTCGCCGGGCGATGGGCCCCTGGGGTGGATTCGCGACGGGTACAGCGGTGCTGATCGAGTACGCGATCGCGCCGGCGGCGATCGCCACCTTCATCGGCGCGTATGTGCAGTCACTCGGGCTCTTCGGCATTCGCGACGGCTGGTGGGTGTATTTGGCGATCTACGCCCTGTTCATCGCCATTCACCTGGCCGGCGTGGGCGAGGCGCTGAAGGTGATGTTCGTCATCACCGGCGTAGCCCTGGTCGGTATCGCGATCTTCGGCATCGCGGCGATCGGTCATTTCCAATCCGCGAATCTGACAGACATCACACCGTCGACGAATGCGCTGGGCTCTTCTGAGTTCCTACCGCACGGCTACCTCGGCGTGTGGTCGGCGCTACCTTTCGCCATCTGGTTCTTCCTCGCCATCGAGGGGGTACCGCTGGCCGCCGAAGAGACTGCGGACCCGGCGCGCAACGTTCCCCGTGGCATCACCGCCGCATTCGCGGTGCTGGTCGTCACGTGCGTGTTGGTGCTGGTGCTGGCCACCGGATCAGGTGGCGCACAAGCGATGTCGACCTCGGGCAACCCGCTGGTCGCAGCACTCGGACCGACCGGCGCGGCCAAGGCGGTCAACTACATCGGCCTGGCCGGCCTGGTCGCCAGCTTCTTCTCGATCATCTATGCGTATTCCAGGCAGCTGTTCGCACTGTCCCGGGCGGGTTACCTGCTGACGGCACTGTCGGTCACCAACGCGCGAAAAGCGCCGACGCTGGCACTCATTGTTCCCGGCGTCATCGGCTTCGCACTGTCGATGACCGGCAAGGGCGACCTGCTGCTGAACATGGCTGTTTTCGGCGCCACGCTAAGCTACGTGTTGATGATGGTCAGCCACATCGTGCTGCGCAGGCGGGCACCCGACATGGTCCGTCCGTACCGAACCCCGGGCGGCGTTGTCACCACTGGCTTCGCGTTGATCGTCGCCGCACTGGCACTCATCGCCACGTTCTTGGTCGACAGCGTGGCCGCGGTGTGCTGTTTGGGGGTGTTCGGTGCGTTCATCGGGTACTTCGGCCTCTACAGCAGGCACCGATTGGTCACCAACGCTCCGGATGAAGAACTGGCCGGGTAGAACTCCTGCGCTCCCCCGCCCTGGCGGCAAGGTCAGATGCGCGCTCGCCCACCAGAAACCAGGTGTGCAGCACTCCCTTACCCTTCACGGTCACCTCGCCACGTTCCTCGAAGACGAAGTCGCTGCTGAGCCGCTCGTACACCTCCGGCGCGACCTGAATCCGGCCCTCCAGGCAGGTCGACTCCATTCGCGAGGCCACGTTGACGGCGTCGCCCCACACGTCGTAGAAGAACCGACTGGTCCCGACGACGCCGGCCACCACGGGTCCCAGGGCCAGCCCGACGCGAATCTGTACCTGCTGACCGGCTTGATCGGTGAGGCCACCCGCTGATTCGGTGAGGTCGAGCGCAAAGCGTGCCAGCGCCTCGAGATGATCCGGCCGGGGCTGCGGCACGCCGCTGACCACCATGTAGCAGTCACCGCTGGTTTTGATCTTCCCCATTCATCAACGCGACGGGGCACATCCCTCTCGTCGCCACCTCGATCACGCTGAAACTCGCGCTGACCGCGGCGGCCATCCACGCAGCGATCGTCACGACTCGCCGGCGTCGGATCAAGCTGTCGGTATTCCGCCGCTTGCGGTCCGAAACGACCGACCGGGTACGCAGCATCGGGCCGCTGAAGGAGGGATTAAGGACATCCGCCACCGGCTTTGAGGACGCCAGACCGACGCCGTGTGCCACAGCGAAAAGCCTATCGAAGCGGCGCGTTTGAAGTAACCGGCTGACGTAGCTCGACGAATAACTGTTGCAGTCCTGCAAGCGAATTCGCGGGCAAGAGCAGGTTGCAGAAAGGTAGCGCAGCAGCCATCGTTGCGGCCAGCGCCGCAACATAATTCACCACGCTTGCGAGAGGTCACCGTGCTGGCGGACCCACGCGTGCATCGCGATCCCCGCTGCCACACCGGCATTGATGCTGCGGGTCGAGCCGAACTGGGCGATCGACACCGTCATCGACGCGCCCGTGCGGGTGTCGTCAGTGATACCGGGCCCCTCCTGGCCGAACACCAACAGGCATTCCCGCGGCAGCAACGCCTCTTCCAGTCGCGCGGCCCCGGGAACGTTGTCCACCGCGACGACGGTTAAACCGGCGGTCGCCGCGAAATCCATCAACTCCGAGGCGCTGTCGTGATGGCACAACCGCTGATAGCGATCGGTGACCATGGCCCCGCGGCGATTCCATCGCCGTCGACCCACGATGTGCACGGTCTCGACCGCAAATGCGTTGGCAGTACGCACTACTGAGCCGATATTGGCGTCGTGCCCGAAGTTCTCGATCGCGATGTGCAGCGGATGGCGGCGACGGTCGATGTCGGCGATGATCGCCTCCCGAGTCCAGTACCGGTAGGCGTCGACGACGTTGCGAGTGTCGCCGTCGCGCAACAGATCTGGGTCATAGCGGGGGTTGTCGGGGGGTTCACCCACCCAGGGGCCGACACCATTGGTCGGCGCACCCCATTCGGTGGGCCCCGGTTCGCTCACTTCGTCGTCCACACCGCAGCGTGGGTTCCGACGATCGCGACCGTCGCGACCAGCAACGCCTGATTGATCTCGCCTTGGGTGCACAGCGACACGTCGATCTGGACGCCGTCGCGCGACGCGTCGGGCAGCAGCAGCACCGACGACCCGTAGGCCGCGCACGCCGGATTCAGCCCGCGACCGGGCCGGGTCGGGCTGGCGAGCATCATCATGGGTCCGCCGCGGCGGGCGGAGTCATCGCTGTACCGGGCCGCGAGGGCGCTGGCATCGAGTCCCAGCAACATGTAGCCGTCACCGTTGAAAGCTGCCTGGTCGCCCAATTGCGCCTTGGTGATCGGCATGCCGTCGGCGCGCCACGCCGAGACGGTGGTCGACTTGACCACCAGTCCGGTGTCGTTGACGTTGGTCGGCAGCAGTCCCACCGGGAACGCCGCCGGATAAGCGGCCGCGGTGTCGGCGATCCGATCATGCGGCGAATAGGCGTAGACGCCCCGGACCGCGCTGCGGTCCTTCAGCGGGCCCAGACACACCGTGCCGGTGAGCCGATTGGGCGGCGCCGATAACGCCGCGGAGATGTCGTGCACCTTGGTCATCGCCTCGTCGCAGCTGCCTAGAGCCGTCGACTCCATCGGGTGAGACAGTGCGCCGTAGAGACCGAGGCGGAATTCCTCGGGCTTGGCATGCGGCTTGTTCGGGTCTGTCGGGGACGCATCGACGTCGACCAGCAGGTAGTCCTGCGACCAGCGCAGGTTCGAAACCGACATGTTCCAGCCCAGCAGCGCCAACGACTCGCCGAACCGGGCGCTCTGGGCTCCGTAGATGCGACCCGTTCCGCTCGAGCCTGAGCAGCCCACCAGGCACGTCAGAACCACGACGATCGCGAGGAGTCTGCGCACCGCCGGCGGCCTAGTCCAGCCCCAGCTCGGCAAGGCCCAACACGCTGCGGTAGGGCACACCCTCGGCCTCGATGGCCTCGGCGGCGCCGGTGGCGCGGTCAACCACGGTGGCCACCCCGATGACCTCACCGCCGGCATCTCGTACGGCACGTACCGCCGTCAGCGCAGAACCGCCCGTGGTGCTGGTGTCCTCGACCACCAGCACCCGCTGGCCGGACACGTCGGCCCCTTCGATGAGACGTTGCATCCCATGGGCTTTCACCGACTTGCGCACGACGAACGCGTCGATCGGGCGGCCTGGCGCATGCATGACGGCGGTAGCGACCGGATCGGCGCCCAATGTCAGGCCACCGACGAGCGCGTAGTCCCAGTCCTGGGTGACTTCCCGCACCAGCCGACCGATCAGCGCGGACGCCCGGTGATGCAGGGTGGCGCGGCGCAGGTCGACGTAGTAGTCCGCTTCCTTGCCTGAAGACAACGTGACGCGGCCATGCACCACCGACAGGTGGCGCACCAGCTCGGCCAGTTCGGCCAGTTCGGCCAGCTCTGGATTAGGTCCTGCCACTGCCACTGCCAATCCGTTTGGTGACCATGCGCGCCAACCGGCGCGGCATCGCACGACCCGTGGCGACCAGCAACTTGTACTCGTTGCCCGGCACGATAACCACCTTGCCGCGGGACACATCGGCAAGGCTCTCGCGGACTACGTCGTCGACCTCGAGCCACAGGAATGACGGCAGTGAGGTCATGTCGATCCCGGCCCGGCTGTGAAATTCGGTGCGGACATAACCGGGGCAGACCGCGTGGATGCCCACGCCGGTGCCCTGCAGACCGTTGGAGAGCCCTTCAGTGAAGGAAATCACCCACGCCTTGGACGCCGAGTACGTCGATCCGCGGCCTGGCAGCAGACCAGCGACGCTGGCGATGTTGATGACGTTGCCGGCACCCGAGTCGATCATGGCCGGCAGCGCGGCGCGGGTCAGGTGCATCACGGCCGTGACGTTGACGTCCAGCTGCTTCTGCAGTTCGGCGGGATCGGCCGACCAGAATTCGCCAGACGTGCCGAAACCGGCGTTGTTGATCAGAACCTGCACTCCCGCGGAGAGCCGCTCGGCAACCCTCTCCCGGTCAGCGGCGTCGGCCAGATCCGCGGGCAGTAGCTCGATGTTGCCGGCCTGGGCTTCCAACTCGCCGGCCAATTGCTTGAGACGCTCCACGTCGCGGGCGACCAGGACCAAGTCGTAGCCGTCATGCGCGTAGCGGCGGGCGAATCCGGCTCCGATGCCCGAGGTGGGCCCAGTAATCAGCGCAACAGGTCGGGGCATGTGCTCTCAGTGCTGGTAGTTGCTGGCCTGGTGGCCGTTGCGTCCCGATCGGGGTGGACGGGGAGCGCCCTCGGAGCGACTCTCGTCACGACGGACGGGCTCGGGTGCACGGCGAGCCGGGTCGGGCAGCACGCCGGCGGCCGGATCCGCTTGGGAACGCCGCGACGGCAACTCCGCGCGCGACGCGGAGGCCAGCGGACGGCTGGGAGACGTATTGCGGCGGCCCTCGGGCTCCGCCGCTTCCTGCGGGGTGTCGGCAGGCAGCGGTGGCAGCACCCGCAGCAAGTCATTGAATTGGCGGACGGTGCGCAGCCCCTCGTCCCATTGGGCGCGGGTGCTGGCTATCGGCATGGCGACCAACGTCCAGTTCTGCTCGTTCCACATGATCTCGGCGCAGTCCGGCGCGGTATGGGCGAAAGTAACCATCCGCCGGTCGCAAGCGCGTCGTGCGGCGTCGAGATTGGTCGAGTAGACCATCCGTGGCCCAATGGCGCCGAGCAGCCAGATGTCGCTTTCGCGAGGCTCCTTGAGGCCCTTGAGTCGGAGGTCGACCACGACGTTGGTGCCCACCTTGCGGTGCAGCGCGATCACGGTGGCGACTTCCTCGAGATCGAAGATGTACACCGCCTCGCCGCGGATCTGGCCCAGTACGACGTTGTGTGCCGGAACATTGCCGACACTCGACATCACGCCACGCTTCCAGCGGTGCAGGATGTCGGTCGATTCGCGCTCGTAGTCGAATCCATGCGATCTCGCCCACGACTTGCGGCGTCTGCTGCGGCCCCGGCGCCGGTCGATATCGACGTACAGCAATACCGCCGCACCGACGAAGCACAGTGCGGACAGCGTGAACCAGAGCGGGACCATCCCACACAGAGTATCGGTAGTCAGTACTGAATAGAGAATCCGAGCAGGTCACAACCCAATCACGGGACTCGATCAATCGGACATCTTCTAAGGTCGGCTCAAGACCATTTCGGTGACGAATCCGCAGGGGCGTACAGGTGTACCAGGACTACCAGTTCATTCGTATCTCCACCGCCGGCGGCGTTTGCCGGGCGACGATCGACAATCCGCCGATCAACCTGCTGGATGTGCCGTTGATCACCGAGATCAACCGCCTGCTGAGTGAGGTAGCGGGCGACGACGAGGTGCGGGTGTTGATCGTCGACTCCGCTGATCCAGAATTCTTCATCGCACACGCCGATGTCGGCCTGATTCTGGATCTACCGACTGACGACCTCGATCTGCACGACGAATTGTCGCCGTTTCACTCGACGATGGAGCGTTTTCGCACCCTTCCGAAAGCCACCATTGCCGTCATCGAGGGCATCTGCCGTGGCGGTGGGAGCGAGTGGGCGGCCGCCTTCGACATGCGCTACGCCGCGCTCGGCAAGGCACGTTTCGGCCAGCCGGAGGTGGCGCTGGGGATCATCCCCGGGGGCGGCGGCACACAGCGTCTGCCGCGGCTCATCGGCCGCGGGCGCGCACTCGAAGTGATCCTCGGCGGCATGGACGTCGATGCCGCGACCGCCGAGGCCTGGGGGTATGTCGACCGCGCGCTGCCCGACGACAAGCTGCGACGGTTCGTCGACAAGCTCGCCGCGCGAATCGCGGCGGCTCCGCTGGGCGCCATCGTCGCCGCCAAGCGCGCGGTCGATGCCGCCAGCGGTGACGTCGCCGCCGGCCTGCGAGTCGAGGATCAGCTGTTTCGGCAAACCCTGGCCCAGCCGCAGGCCCGCGCCCGGCTCCAGGCCGTCATTGACGCTGGAGCCCAGACGCGGGCCTTTGAGCTGGGCAACATTGGTTAGCCCAAAACGAGTCCGTCGCCGTCCGCACTGACGTTGACGGGCACGACGTCGCCGTCATGCACCTCGCCGGCCAGCAGCATCTTGGCCAACTGGTCGCCGATCGCCTGCTGTACGAGCCTGCGCAACGGACGGGCCCCGTACACGGGGTCGAAGCCACGGTGTGCCAGCCACTCCTTGGCGGGTAGTGACACCTCGAGCTGAAGCCGCCGCTGGGCAAGTCGCTTGGCCAGCTGGATCAGCTGGATGTCCACGATCTGCACCAGTTCCGCGGGGTCGAGCGCGTCGAAGACCAGTACATCGTCGAGCCGGTTGATGAACTCGGGCTTGAACGCCGCGCGCACCGCCGCCATCACCTGCTCCTCGGTACCACCGGACCCCAGGTTGGAGGTCAGGATGAGGATGGTGTTGCGGAAGTCGACCGTGCGGCCCTGGCCGTCGGTCAACCGACCCTCGTCGAGCACCTGCAACAGCACGTCGAACACATCCGGGTGGGCCTTCTCGACCTCGTCGAACAGCACCACGGTGTACGGCCTGCGCCGTACCGCCTCGGTCAGCTGCCCGCCTTGGTCGTAGCCGATGTAGCCGGGAGGCGCACCGACCAGCCGGGCCACCGAGTGCTTCTCGCCGTACTCGCTCATGTCGATCCGGACCATGGCGCGTTCGTCGTCGAACAGGAAGTCCGCCAACGCTTTTGCCAGCTCCGTCTTACCCACACCGGTGGGGCCCAGGAACAGGAACGAGCCGGTCGGCCGGTTGGGGTCGGCGACCCCGGCCCGAGAGCGCCGCACCGCATCAGAAACCGCCGTGACGGCCTTGCGTTGTCCGACAACGCGGCGGCCGAGCTCGTCCTCCATGCGCAGCAACTTGGCCGTCTCGCCCTCGAGCAGCCGGCCGGCGGGGATTCCGGTCCACGCCGACACCACGTCAGCGATGTCGTCGGGACCCACCTCCTCCTTGAGCATGACGTCGTTGCGAGCCTGCGCGCTGGGCACCGCGGCGTCGAGTTTCTTCTCGACCGCGGGGATGCGCCCGTACCGCAGTTCGGCGGCTTTGGCCAGGTCACCGTCGCGCTCAGCGCGCTCGGATTCGCCGCGCAACACCTCGAGCTGCTCCTTGAGCTCACGCACGATGTCGATGGCGTTCTTCTCGTTCTGCCACTTAGCAGTGAGCTCAGCGAGGGTTTCCTTGTGGTCGGCCAACTCGGCGCGCAGCTTTTCCAGCCGGTCCTTCGAGGCGGCGTCCTCTTCCTTGGCCAGTGCCATCTCTTCGATTTCCAGCCGGCGGACCAGTCGCTCGACCTCGTCGATCTCGACGGGACGGGAGTCGATCTCCATCCTCAACCGCGACGCGGCCTCGTCGACCAGGTCGATGGCCTTGTCCGGCAGGAACCGGGCGGTGATGTAGCGGTCGCTCAACGAGGCGGCGGCCACCAACGCGGAATCGGTGATCCGCACGCCGTGGTGCACCTCGTAGCGGTCCTTGAGTCCGCGCAGGATGCCGACCGTGTCCTCGACCGACGGCTCGCCCACGAAGACCTGCTGGAAGCGGCGCTCCAGCGCGGCGTCCTTCTCGATGTACTTGCGGTACTCGTCGAGCGTGGTGGCACCCACCAGGCGCAACTCACCGCGGGCCAGCATCGGCTTGATCATGTTGCCGGCGTCCATCGCCGATTCGCCGGTCGCGCCCGCGCCGACGATGGTGTGCAGTTCGTCGATGAACGTGATGATCTGACCGGCCGAGTTCTTGATGTCGTCGAGCACGGCCTTGAGCCGTTCCTCGAACTCGCCGCGGTACTTTGCGCCGGCCACCATCGAACCGAGGTCCAAAGACACGACGGTCTTGTCGCGCAGGCTCTCCGGGACGTCGCCGGCGATGATGCGCTGGGCCAGCCCTTCGACGATGGCTGTCTTGCCGACACCGGGCTCACCGATGAGCACGGGGTTGTTCTTGGTACGACGGGACAGCACCTGCACGACGCGACGAATTTCGTTGTCGCGCCCGATAACCGGGTCCAGTTTGCCCTCGCGGGCCCGCTCGGTCAGGTCGGTGGAGTACTTCTCCAGAGCCTGGTAGGTGGCTTCGGGGTCGGCGCTGGTGACCCGCGCGCTGCCGCGCACTTTTTCGAATGCCTCGTTTAAGGCCTGCGGTGAGGCGCCGTGGCCGGTCAGCAGTTTGGCCACGTCCGAGTCACCGGTGGCCAGTCCGACCATCAAATGCTCGGTGGAGACGAATTCGTCATCCATCTCGGTAGCCAGATGCTGCGCGGTGGTGATGGCGGCGAGCGACTCGCGGGACAGCTGAGGCTGCGAGCTCGAGCCGCTGATCGAGGGCAGCCGATCAATCAGTCGCTGCGCCTCGGCGCGAATGGTGGCGGGCTCGACACCGACAGCCTCAAGCAGCGGTGCAGCTATCCCGTCGTTCTGTGTCAGCAGTGCCAACAGCAGATGAGCGGGCCTGATCTCGGGATTACCGGCTGCCGAAGCTGCCTGCAGTGCCGACGTCAGGGCCGCCTGCGTCTTGGTCGTCGGGTTGAAAGAGTCCACGGAACCTCCGTTCGGGTACTAGCAATATCTTGTCTGGTAGTGCAACGCCGTCAAGGTTGAGTCTGTTCCGCTCAACTTTAACTTTTTTTCGTGAGCCTTGGTGCCCGACCCAATCCGATGACACGGATAACCATTAGACAATTCGGGTCGGGGCCTTCCGGCCAGGCGGCGGTGTGTGCGGCAACGGCGGATCGGGCGGGCCCGCCTGACGCGCGGCACCACCCGGCACTGATACAGAGCGGGCCTAGAATCGGCGACCGTGGGCTTGGACGATCGGGATGCGTTGCAGGTATTGCGCAACGCGTTCGAGCTGGACCCGGCCACCGGCACCAACCAGGTCGTGCATCGGTTTTACGACAACTGGTTCGCCCTGGACAGCTCCGTGCGGGACCTGTTTCCGCCCGAAATGCACGGCCAGCGAGCCGCTTTCGCCCAAGCGATGCACTGGCTGTACAGCGAACTCATCGCCCAGCGAGCCGATGAACCGGTGGCATTTCTGGCCCAACTGGGCCGGGACCACCGCAAGTACGGAGTGCAGCCGACCCAATACGTGACGCTGCGCCGAGCGCTGTACTCGGCGCTGCGCACTCAGCTGGGCAGCGCCTGGACCAAAGCCGTCCAGAAAGCCGCCGACCAATCGCTCAACCTGATCACCGGTGTGATGAGCGGCGCGGCGGACTCCGAGGACGTGCCGGCTTGGTGGGACGGCACCGTCATCGAACACACCCGGGTGTCCCGGGATCTTGCGGTGGTGCGACTGCGCCTGGACCGCCCGCTGCAGTACCTGCCCGGGCAGTACGTCAACGTCCACATTCCGCAATGCCCGCATCGCTGGCGATACCTCAGCCCCGCCATCCCCGCCAACCCCGACGCCGGAATCGAGTTCCACGTGCGGGTGGTTCCCGGCGGCCTGGTCAGCAACGCGATCGTCGGCGAAACGCGGCCCGGAGACCGGTGGCGGTTGGCCGGTCCGCATGGTGGCCTGCGGGTCGACCGCAACGGCGACGACGTCCTGATGGTCGCCGGGAGCACCGGCCTGGCCCCGCTGCGAGCGCTGATCATGGACCTCAGTCGCTTCGCCGAGAATCCGCGGGTGCACCTGTTCTTCGGCGCGCGTTATCGCTGCGAGCTTTACGACCTGCGCACGCTGTGGCAGGTAGCGGCACACAATCCTTGGCTGTCGGTCTCGCCGGTGTCTGAGTACGGCCGCGACCCGTCCTGGGCAGCTGACTATCCCGACGTGTCACCACCACGCGGACTGCATGTGCATCAGACCGGCAGACTCCCCGACGTCGTCACCAAGTACGGCGCCTGGGGCGACCGACAGATCCTGGTCTGCGGCGGACCCGCAATGGTCCGCGCCACCAAAGCCGCGCTGATCGCCAAAGGTGCCCAACCGGACCGTATTCAGCACGACCCGCTGTCGCGTTAACACCAGGAGGACCAGTGCACGTCGTCACATTGCGCGACCCAACGTCATCGATGGCTGCTGAATTCGTGCCCGACGCGGGTCTGATCGGCACCTCGCTGACCGACGACGGGGTGGAACTACTCGGCCAGCGACGTGGCCTGGACGCCTACCTCAGCGCCGGCAAGACGATGGGCATCCCCATCCTCTATCCGTGGGCAAATCGGTTGGGCAACAACACTTATACGGCCGAGAACGTTACGGTGACGCTGCGGCCGGGCGAGAACGGTGTACGTCCTGATCCCGCGGGGCTGCCGATCCACGGCGTGTTGGCCGCCTACCCGGACTGGCGGGTCACCCACGAATCGGCGAACACGCTGACCGCGGAGGTGGATTTCGGCGCCGATGCCCGGTTGCTCGCCAGCTTTCCGTATCCGCACGTGCTCGCGGTGACTGTGCAACTTGCGGAGCGGGCGCTGACGGTGCGCACCACGGTGACCGCGACCGGCGACCTCGCCGTGCCGCTGTGCTTCGGCTATCACCCGTATCTGCAACTACCTGGGGTGAACCGCGCCGACTGGGTGATCGAAACGCCGTCACTGCGCCATCTGTCTCTCGACGAGCGCGGCCTACCGACCGGACAGACCGACCAGCAGTCGGCGGGTTCGCAGGCGCTAGGCGATAGCACTTTCGACGATGCGTATGACCAGGTCGAGGACGGCGCGCGCTTCGCGGTGTCCGGCGGCGGACGGCGGTTGGAAGTGCGATTCGACCAGGGGTATTCCGCGGCGCAGATCTTCGCACCGCCCGGTGAGGACCTGGTGTGCTTCGAGCCGATGGCCGCACCCACCGATGCACTGAGCCGTGGCGGATACCGGAGCGCGCAGCCCGGCGAACCGGCCGTCGCGGTGTTCTCTATCCACGCCTGACGGGACTTCGCAAATTTCGTTTGGTGGCTAGCGTGGCGCCCTGACCGGGCACGCCCCACCAGTCACACGCGCCACCGCCAGGGTCGGCTTCACCGGTTGGAAAACACGATATCGCCGGCGATATCAGAGACTCTCGAAGCGACTTGATATCACCGGCGATAGCGCATTTCACAACGCATCATGCCGAGCTTTCCAGGTACACAAGTGACGCGTGTGATACCCGGCCAGCGCCTGCCTACCTTCGTGGCTGCCACACGACGAGGGCCGTGCTCTTCGGCACTACCGCGATCTCACGCCGCTGATTGGTACGCAAGACCGCGATCTCCTCGGCCATCTCCTGCAGCCTCGACTGCAGCGCCTCGACCTGATTCGTCAGTTCAATGATTCGTTTGATGCCGGCGAGGTTGACGCCCTCGTCCTGCGAGAGTCGCTGCACCTCGCGCAGCAGATCAACGTCGTGCTCCGAATAACGGCGCCCACCACCGGGCGTGCGGCCCGGGCTGACCAGGCCGAGCCGGTCGTATGTGCGCAGCGTCTGCGCGTGCATACCGGCCAGCTCGGCGGCCACCGAAATCAGAAACGTCCGCGACGCCTCATTCTTCTTCTGGTTCCCAGCCATTAGCGATTACCTGCCCACCCCGCCCTCGGGTCGAACCCGCTCGACCGCTCGGCCGCCGCATAGGCTTCCAGCGCCTCCTGGGCGGTGCCTTCCAAATTCGGAGGAACGGCGACCTTGACGGTGACCAACAGGTCGCCGCTGCCACCGCTGCGCTTGGGCACACCACGTCCGCGCACGCGCAGGATACGACCGTCCGACGTGCCCTTGGGCACTCGGACACCGACCTTGCCGTCCAGCGTGGGCACCGAAAGCGTTGAACCCAAAGCCAATTCGGTGAAGCTGACCGGCACGGTCACGGTGAGGTCGTCGCCATCGCGGTTGAAGACCTTGTCCGGACGCACGTGCACCGTCACATACAGGTCCCCCGATGGGGCACCACGCAATCCGGCCTCGCCCTGTCCGGCCAACCTGATTCGTTGCCCGTCCTCAACGCCCGGCGGGATCCGCACGTTGATCGTGCGGGTGCGGGTCGTGACACCGGTGCCTTTGCACTCGTCACAAGGGTGCTCGATGATCGAGCCGCTGCCCCGGCACTCGGTGCAAGGCTCGGAGAACCCGAACGCGCCCTGGTTGCGGTTGATCACACCGGCGCCGTTGCAGTTGGGACAGACCTTCGGGCTGGTTCCCGGACGTGCGCCGCTGCCATGGCAGTTGGTGCACGGCGCCGGGCTGGTCAGCCGCAGCGGCATAGCCACGCCCTTGGCGGCCTCGACGAAATCCAGCTCCGTCTCGGTCTCGAGGTCGTTGCCGCGGCGGGGCCGGCTGGGCCGGGTGCTGCCACCCCGCCCGAACAAGCCACCGAACAGGTCACCGATGTTGGCACCACCAGCCTTGGCGGCGGTGTCGAACAAGTCGTTCAGATTGAAGTCAGCACCGTCACCGCCTCCGCCGCCGAAGCCACCAAAACCACCCGTGTCGAAGCGACGTCCGCCGAAACCACCGCCACCGGCAAAGAGCCGGCGGGTCTCGTCGTACTCCTTCTTCTTGGCCTCGTCCTTGAGGACGTTGTAGGCCTCCGAAACGGACTTCATCCGCTCTTCGGCGGCCGCATTATTCGGGTTCTTGTCGGGGTGCAGCTCGTTCGCCAACTTGTAGTAGGCGCTCTTGATCTCCTTGGTGCTGGCATCGGAGGAGACGCCGAGCTCCTTATAGAAGTCCTTCTCGACCCACTCACGCTGAGCCATTTCACGTCACCTCCTTACCTACTTGTTGATTGTGTCCTAAACACCGGAGTCGTCGGCGTTATCGCTCGTGTCGGCCGGCCTGATTTCGGCACCGGTCTCGTCGATCACCATGGGGGCTGCCCCGGCTTCGCCTTCGACTGTGTCGACGACGCCGACCATCGCGTGCCGCAGCACCTGCTCGCCGAACTGGTAGCCCTGACGCATGACAGTGCCGATCACCGGCTTGGAGCCCGGCCCACCGTCACCCTCGTGCTGCACTGCCTCGTGCAACGCCGGGTCGAAATCCTCGCCCTCGACGCCGAAAGCGGTGAGCCCAAGCCCGGTCAACGCGTTGGTCAGCTTGTCGGCGACCGACTTCATCGGTCCCGATTCCAGGTCGCCGTGCTTGCGCGCCCGATCGAGATCGTCCAGGACGCCCAGCAATTGGCTGACGACGTTGGCCTTGGCCCGATCGCCCGCTGCCTGCTGGTCACGCAGAGCGCGCTTGCGGTAGTTGGCGAAGTCGGCCTGCACCCGTTGCAGGTCGGCAGTCAGCTCCGCGACCTTCTTGGCCGCTTCGCCGGACGCGCCCGCACCGGGCCCAAATGGCGGGGGGAGACCCTCCCCCGGCGCCTGAGCGCCGGGAGAGGACTGCCGCACTTCACCAGTTTCGGGATCGATCCGCCGCTTGTCGGTGACCGTTACCGGCTCCTGCTGGTTTGGGTCGGTCACTTGGACTCCCGGTCGTCCTCGACCACCTCCGCGTCCACGACGTCATCGGCCGAGCCGGCCGAGCCGGCCTGGTCGAAACCACCGCCGGGCTGGCCACCGCCAGCGGCGGCACCCTCAGCTTGAGCGGCTTCGTAGATGGCCTGTCCGAGCGCCTGCGATTCCTGACCCAGCTTCTCCATCGCCGACTTGATCGCACCGATGTCGTCGCCGCCCAATGCCGACTTGGCGTCTGCGACCGCTGCGTCCACCTTGTTCAGGGTGTCCTCGGGGACTTTCGATCCGCCCTCGGCTTCACGCTGTTCCTTGATGAACTTCTCGGTCTGGTAGACCAGCGTCTCGGCCTGGTTGCGAACGTCAGCTTCCTCGCGACGCTTGCGGTCTTCGTCCGCGTGCGCCTCGGCTTCCTTGATCATCCGGTCGATCTCTTCCTTGGAGATGCCGGAGCCCTCCTGGATGCGGATCGTGTTCTCCTTGCCGGTGCCCTTGTCCTTGGCCGTCACGTGCACGATGCCGTTGGCGTCGATGTCGAACGTGACCTCGATCTGCGGGACACCACGCGGAGCCGGAGCGATACCGGTCAGCTCGAAGCTGCCGAGCAGCTTGTTGGCCGAAGCGATCTCACGCTCACCCTGGAAGACCTGGATCTGCACGGACGGCTGGTTGTCGTCGGCCGTGGTGAAGGTCTCCGACCGCTTGGTCGGGATGGTGGTGTTGCGCTCGATGAGCTTGGTCATCACGCCGCCCTTGGTCTCGATACCCAGGCTCAGCGGCGTAACGTCAAGCAGCAGAACATCTTTCACTTCACCCTTGAGCACGCCGGCCTGAAGGGCCGCACCAACCGCGACGACCTCGTCGGGGTTGACGCCCTTGTTGGGCTCCTGGCCGCCGGTCATTTCCTTGACCAGGTCGGAGACCGCGGGCATACGGGTTGAGCCGCCGACGAGCACCACGTGGTCGATGTCGCCCACCGAGATACCGGCGTCCTTGATCACCGACTGGAACGGCTGACGGGTGCGATCCAGCAGATCTTGGGTGATCTTCTGGAACTCCGCGCGCGTGAGCTGCTCGTCGAGGAACAGCGGGTTCTTGTCCGCGTCGACGGTGATGTACGGCAGGTTGATCGACGTGCTGCCCGAGGAGGACAACTCGATCTTGGCCTTCTCGGCCGCTTCCCGCAGCCGCTGCATCGCCATCTTGTCCTTGGTCAGGTCGATGCCGCTGGTGCCCTTGAACTTGTCGACCAGCCACTGCACAACGCGCTCGTCCCAGTCGTCGCCCCCAAGGTGGTTGTCACCACTGGTGGCGCGAACCTCGACCACACCCTCGCCGATCTCGAGCAGCGAGACGTCGAAGGTGCCGCCGCCGAGGTCGAAGACCAGGATGGTCTGTTCCTTCTCGCCCTTGTCCAGGCCGTAGGCCAGCGCGGCCGCCGTCGGCTCGTTGACGATGCGGAGCACGTTGAGGCCGGCGATCTGGCCGGCGTCCTTAGTCGCCTGACGCTGAGCGTCATTGAAGTAGGCGGGCACGGTGATGACGGCGTCCGCAATGTCCTCACCCAGGTAAGCCTCGGCGTCACGCTTCAGCTTCATCAGCACGCGAGCGCTGATTTCCGGGGCGGTGTAGTTCTTGCCGTCGATGTCTACCGACCAGTCGGTGCCGACCTGTCGCTTGACCGAACGGATGGTGCGGTCAACGTTGGTGACCGCCTGATTCTTGGCGGGTTGGCCAACCAGCACCTCGCCGTTGCGCGCGAACGCGACGACGGACGGAGTCGTCCGTGAGCCCTCGGAGTTTGCGACGACGACGGGGTCGCCGCCCTCAAGAACTGCGACGACGGAGTTGGTGGTCCCGAGGTCGATACCGACCGCACGAGCCATGGTGATTCCTCCTGAATGTGTTTGCTTGTTTTACTGCACTATGCTGAGTGGACCCCGCTCAAGACTGCTCTGGTCGACATCTTCCTGTCAACCCAGACTTGAGCCTGTGTCACTCAACTTATCGATCATGCTAACGGTACGGGTGCGCACTTTGTTCCCCGGGGTCCGCCGGCGGCATCGCCCGAGGCCCACCGAGGTGCCGCAAACCAGCCGATTTCGGCCTATGCAGTGTCTATGAAATCGCCGACAATCGGCGCTTCGTCTTGTGACCCGATTGTTAAACTCTCCGAAGAACTGGCTGGGGGAAGCGAGTCAGCATGCCGTTGACCAATCGAATCCGTGAGGGCGCCATGACCTCACAGAGTCGCATGCTCGTGTACAGCTCGCTCCTCGCGATGAACGCCGGCTGGGTAAACGCGGTGGCCATCATGATCATGGCCGTTCCGGTGGGCAACCTCACCGGCATTACCACCCAGATCGGCATGGACCGGGCACACCCCTGGCGGTATGAGAGCCACGTCCTACTGGCAATCCTGCTGGGATTTCTGATTGGAGCAGCCATCGCCGGGGCGCTACTCGCGTCGAAGAAAATCCACATCGGCGGTCGGCATGCCGCCGTCCTGGCGATACAGGCCTCGTTGCTGCTGCTCGCCGCCGCCGGTATTGAGGAATCCGACATCAAGACCGCGATCATGGGATCCGGCATCGAGGAAACCGCGGTGCAGGCGTTCATGGCGGCAGCGGCTCTCGGCTTGCAGAACGGCCTGACCTCGAGCTTCCGCGGAATGCCGGTCCGCACTACGCACTTCACCGGCACCGTCACCGACCTCGGGTTGATGCTCGGCCGTGCCCGTCAGGAGGGCATGGATAAGTGGAAGGCCGCGATCCTCACCTCGACGCTGTTGTTTTTCCTGAGTGGAGCGATCGCCGGCCTCATGGTCGGAGCCGAGATCGGCGGACACGCACTGATCGTGCCGGCCTCCGTCTGCCTTATCTTGGCCGCCGTCAGCGTCACACGAGCCCGCCGGCGGCGCACCCAGGAGGAGCCTGCGCCCGCACTAGCGGTACCCGCCTAGCCCATTGCCCGACTCCGATCGCGTTCCGCATACTTGAATAACAGAGCACTCGCTCTGTTATCATGGACGCCATGCCACGCCCGCGGATGTACGAGCCCGACCGGGTGCTCGACGCCGTCGAGTCGCTGGCCGTCTCGTCCGGGCCCGCCACCGTGACCATTCGGGCGATCAGCGCCGCCGTCGGCGTCTCCAACGGCGCGGTCTATCACACCTTCGGGTCGAGGGCGGGCCTGCTGGCCCAGGCCTGGCTACGGGCCGGTCGCCGGTTCCTCGAAGCGCAGAACGCTTCGGTTGATCAGGCCCTGGCCGCGCCCGGTCGCGAGGCCGGCATGGAGGCCGTGGCAGCCGCCGCCGATGCGCCGGCGGCTTTCGCCGAACAGCATCCGAATTCCTGCCGGCTGCTGCTCACGATGCCTCGAGTCGAGCTGCTCGACCCCGAGTTGCCCGACGAAATCACCACTGAGATACGCGAACTCGAAGCACAGCTGATCGGCCTGATGATCCGGCTGGCACGTAGCGTCTGGGGTCGCAAAGATGCCGCCGCCGTGGACACGATCACCATGTGCATCGTCGACCTGCCAACGGCAATCCTGCTGCGGCGCGACCGCCTGCACAGCAGGACCGCGCGTGAACAACTGAGTGCCGCGGTGCGCGCTGTTCTCGAAATCGAGCCCGACCCCATTCGCCAAACCGAAAGGAAAACATCATGACCATCAGCCTCAGCTACGACGAGAAGATCGCCATCCTCGAACTAGGCGACGACGAAAACCGTTTCTCGCCAGACTTTCTCGACGCCATCAACGCCCACCTCGACGAGGTCGAGGCCAGTGGCGCACACGGCCTGGTCACCACCGCAGCCGGCAAGTTCTACACCAACGGCTTGGATCTGGACTGGCTGGGCGCACACGGCGATCAAGCCCAGTGGTACGTCGGGCGGGTCCAGGGCCTGCTCGCACGCGTCCTCACGCTGCCCATCCCCACCGCTGCGGCGGTGGTGGGTCATGCGTTCGGCGCCGGAGCAATGCTGGCCACCGCCCACGACTTCCGGGTGATGCGCGCCGACCGCGGTTTCTTCTGCTTCCCCGAGGTGGACATCCACATCCCGTTCACACCAGGCATGGCCGCGTTGATCCAGGCCAAACTCACTCCGCAGGCGGCGGTGGCCTCGATGACCACCGGCCGACGCTTCGGCGGTGCCGATGCCGCCGGCCTCGGAATTGTCGACGCCAGCGCCGGCGAAGGAGCCGTGACAGCCGCGGCGGTGGAGTTGCTCCGGCCGTTGGGCAGCAAGGACGCCGGCACGCTGGGCGCGATCAAACAGACCATGTTCGCCGAGGCGGTAGCGGCACTGACCTCGATCCGCGCGTAGCTCGATGGCCGCGATCGCGCCTAACTTGTGGCCGCCTCAGGACCGGGCACCCGCTCCTCGATCAGTGTCAGCAGGGCGCGCACCGCGGCATTCGGCGACCGGTTGCCCAACGTCGTGACATACAGCCGCCAGATCAGCTGATAGTCGGCGATCGGAACGGTGACCAGACCGGCGTCGTCGCTCTCATCGAGGATCGACCAGCTCAGAAAACCGATGCCCAACCCGTTTCGGATGTAGGCCGCGGCGGTGCCGAGGTCGGCGACCTCCAAAGTGACGGTGCGTTCGACGCCGGCGGCCGCGAAAGCGTTGTCGATGACAATCCTGGTGCCGTAGCCCGGCGGCGCATCGACGAACGACATTCCGGCAAGCTCGACCAGTCGCACCGATTCTTGGCCGGCCAGCGGATGGTCGGCGGGCACCACCAGGTGCAGCGGGACGGCGGCGACGAGCCTCGCGTGCAGATCGGGCGGCGGGGCTCCGGTGAACACCAGGAAGGCGATATCGAGCAGACCGTCGCGGAGTTGGCGGGCCAGACCCGTCGTGCCGGCGCGGGCGGCCCGCAACCGGACCTGCACGTCGGGGTGACGGTCATGAAGCTCGACCAGGATCGCGGGCAGATCGATGACGTTGATCGACGTCAATATGCCGATGGTGACGGTGCCCCGGACCGCCCCCCGGGTCGCGTTCACCGCATCCTTGGCCGCGTGCGCCGCGTCGAGCGTCGCGCGGGCATGGGGACGGAGCTCCTCCCCCGCGGGAGTCAGTCGTACCCCCGCCGGACCGCGGACGAACAGATCGGTACCGAGTTCACGCTCGAGCGCCCGGATCGTCGCCGATACCCCGGACTGGACGACGTGCAATCGTTTGGAGGCTCCCGTGAAGCTCAGGTTGTCGGCGACGGCGAGAAAGTACTCCAACTGGCGAAGCTCCACCCAGCCATTATCACCATCGGTGCTGATACCTATCAATAAGTTTCGCTGGTCGTGATCGCACCACTGGGCGTACCTTCGGCGCAGTGAACGTCGCGCGAACCCGCTGGTCCTCGCAATCCGCGGACCACCAGTTCTTCGTCGAGAATCCCGCCACCGGCCGACCGGTGACGCTGGTACACGGCGCCGGACCGGACCAGGTCGACCAGGCCGTACGCGCTGCCCACGCCGCCCAGCAGGACTGGCAGCAACGTCCGGCGCGCGAACGCGGCCGCTTCCTGCGCCGGGCCGCCGAGGTCATCCGCGCCCACGCCGACGAAATCGCCGCATTGGAATCCCTCGAAATGGGCAAACCGGTCACCCAGGCCCGTCACTTCGATGTCGAGGCGGCGATAACGATCTTCGAGTACTTCGCCAGCGTGGTCGAGGTGCTGCCCAGCCAAGCGCGCGACTACGGACCGGTTTTCGACGTCACGACCTTGGAGCCCTACGGCGTGATCGCCGGCATCGTGCCCTTCAACTGGCCGCCCATCCACACCGCCGGCAAGACCGCCCCGGCCCTGGCGGTGGGCAACGCCATCGTGCTGAAACCGCCGGAGCAGACACCGTCCGTGGTGATCCGCATGGTGGAACTGATCAATACAGTGCTGCCCGAAGATCTGGTTCACGTGGTACCCGGCGGCGGCGCCGTCGGGGCAGCGCTGGCCGGGCACCCGCTGGTGGGCAAGGTGTCGTTCACCGGGTCCCCGGCGACGGCGACGGCGGTGCTGCACACCACCGCCGACAACCTCACCCCGGCGCTGATGGAACTCGGCGGCAAGAACCCGTTACTGGTCTTCGACGACGCCGACATCCCGCGGGCGCTCGAGGCCGCGGTCGACGGCGGGTTTTTCAACCAGGGTGAAGCGTGTACAGCTTCGTCACGAATCCTGGTTCAGCAGAACCTCTTTGATGAGTTCGCCGACCGACTGACGACGGCGGTCAAACGCCTCAAGGTCGGTGACGGAGCCCACCCGGAAACCGACGTCGGGCCGCTGGTCACCGCCGCTCAGCAACGACGGGTCCTGGATTACCTCGACATCGGCGTCGCCGAGGGGGCCCGCATTGCAGTGCAGGCGCCACTGCCCGACGATCCCCGCCTGGCCGAGGGCTTCTTCGTGGCGCCGACCGTGCTCACCGGCGTCACCGCGGACATGCGGGTGGCGACGGAAGAGATATTCGGCCCGGTCGTCACACTGATCCCGTTCGCCGACGAGGACGAGGCGGTGCGAATCGCCAACGGCACCAAATTCGGTTTGGTTGCAGGCGTTTTCACTCAGGACACCGACCGCGCGCTGCGGGTGAGCCGGCAGATCCGGGCCGGAGCCGTCTTCGTCAACAACTACGTCCGGGTCGCCGTCGGAACCGGATTCGGCGGAGTCGGACACAGCGGGTTCGGACGCGAGCACGCCCAGGAGACGCTGGCCGAATACGGCTACAGCAAGACCATCCGGCTGGCCGGCAATCGCGACGCACTGCCGCGCTGGACCGCAGCCGCCCGAGTGCTGGGAGACTGACCGCATGCGCACGATCGCCCTCGAAGAGCATTTCGCCACCGAAGAAGTTCTGCGGGGCCCGGGCAGTTGGCATAGACAGTCGGGCATCGCCGAACAGCTTGGCGACGTAGGTGATGCACGCATTCAGGCGATGGATGACGGGGGCATCGACCTGGCCGTGCTCTCGCTGGCGGCCCCCGGCGTCGAGCAGTTGGACGGACCGTCCGCCGTCCGTCTCGCGCAGAACTGCAACAACGAACTCGCCACCGCGGTGCAGAAGCATCCCGATCGGTTGGCCGGCTTTGCCGCCCTGCCCATCAGCGAGCCCGAAGCGGCGGCCGACGAATTGGAGAGGGCGGTGCGCACGCACGGCTTTGTCGGCGCGGTGATCAACGGCCACTGTCGGGGCGTCTATCTCGACGATCCACATTTCGAACCGATTCTCGACCGTGCCGCCAGTTTGCAGGCACCTATCTACCTTCACCCGACAGTCCCGCCGCCTGCCGTGATCGAGTCCAGCTACGCCGGATTTTCCGAACAGGTGACGCAAACGCTCGCGACGGTGGCCTGGGGATGGCACATCAACACCGGCACCCACGTCCTGCGCGTCATCCTTGGCGGCGTGTTCGACCGTCACCCGAATTTGCAGCTGATCATCGGGCACATGGGCGAGGCGATCCCGTTCATGATGCCGCGGCTCGACGCCAAGCTGCAGCCCGAACTGACCGGTCTCAATCGTCCGATCAGCGCCTACCTGCGGGAGAATCTGCACTACACATTCGCCAACTTCAACACCCCGGCAACGTTCGCCAATCTGGTGGCGAACGTGGGCGTCGAACGGGTGGCGTTCTCCACCGACTACCCGTTCGCCTCGATGCGGGAGGGGCGCGACTTCCTCGACAGTCTGCCGCTGAGTCGCCACGACCGGGCCCGCATCAGCCACGGCAACGCGGAGCGATTGCTGGGCCTGTGAACTGACTTGCACCGCCGCGCCTTGCGGGGCAGGCTCGCAAGTCAGCTGTGGGATAGCCTTTCTCTCGATCTCGCGGCGTTCCGCGCAAGCTACGGCGATAGGGAACTTCATGACACCGCC
The DNA here is from genome assembly GCF_055419245.1 of Mycobacterium sp. IDUB_37. Lineage (NCBI taxonomy): Bacteria > Bacillati > Actinomycetota > Actinomycetes > Mycobacteriales > Mycobacteriaceae > Mycobacterium > Mycobacterium sp. IDUB_37. The sequence continues at coordinate 91,645 of NZ_JBVAXG010000003.1, forward strand.
CGCACGTGCGCTGGACCGCGAAGACGAGGGTTATCACAAGGCGCTGAAGAATCGCCAAATCCAGATGATCGCCCTCGGGGGCGCCATCGGGACCGGACTGTTTCTCGGCGCAGGCGGCCGGCTCGAGTCGGCAGGCCCGGGGCTGTTCATCGTCTACGGGCTCTGCGGCATTTTCGTCTTCCTTGTCCTGCGGGCGCTCGGTGAGTTGGTGCTGTACCGGCCGTCGTCGGGATCGTTCGTGTCCTATGCACGCGAATTCTTCGGCGAGAAGGTGGCTTTCGCCGCCGGCTGGATGTACTTCCTGAACTGGGCGATGACCGGGATCGTGGACACCACCGCGATCGCGCAATACTGCCGCTACTGGAACTTCTTTCAGATCATCCCTCAGTGGGTGCTCGCGCTGGTCGCGCTGATCGTGGTGCTGTCCATGAACCTGATCTCGGTCAAGCTCTTCGGTGAGATGGAGTTCTGGGCTGCCTTGGTCAAGGTGCTGGCGTTGGTCACCTTCCTGGTGGTCGGCACGGTCTTCCTCGCGGGCCGATACAAAGTCGACGGACACGACACCGGTTGGTCACTGATAAGCACCCACGGCGGACTGTTACCCAAAGGCCCGCTGGCACTGGTGCTGGTCACCGCCGGGGTGGTATTCGCTTACGCCGCAGTCGAATTGGTCGGCATCGCGGCCGGGGAGACCGCGGAACCCGAGAAGATCATGCCGCGCGCGATCAACTCGGTGGTGCTCCGTATCGCGGTCTTCTACATTGGGTCAACTGTTCTGCTGGCGCTGCTGCTGCCCTATACCGCCTACCACGATGGCGTCAGCCCGTTCGTGACCTTCTTTGACAAGCTCGGGATCTCCTGGGGCGACGACGTGATGAACCTGGTGGTGCTCACCGCGGCACTGTCGAGCCTTAACGCCGGCCTGTACTCCACGGGCCGAATCCTGCGGTCGATGTCGCTTGCCGGAAGCGGCCCGAAGTTCACCGGTGTGATGTCGAAGAACGGCGTGCCTTACGGCGGAATTCTGCTCACCGCCGGGATTGGCCTGTTCGGCATCGCGCTCAACGCCTTCACTCCGAAGCATGCGTTCGAAATCGTGCTTCATATTGCTGCCACGGGCGTCATCGTGGCGTGGGCGACGATCGTGGCATGCCAGCTTCGATTCCATCATCTGGCGAAGGCCGGCCAGTTCGAACGGCCCAGCTTCCGGATGCCGCTGTCTCCCTACACCGGCTATGCCACGCTCGCCTTCCTGGTCGCCGTACTCGTGCTGATGATGTTCGACGAGGTCTACGGCAAGTGGATGATTGCCGCGATGGTGGTCGGCATACCCGCGCTCATCGGCGGCTGGTTCGCCGTGCGCAACCGGGTGCGGGATGCCGCCGCCCAAGCCGCCGCCGAAGCCGAGGGCGCGGAGGCTGCGCCGTCCTTGGAGCCGGGCGACTGACGTCGGTCACGGTCGAGATCGACGAGATCCACAACGATGCAAAGTGATAACGCTTTGCCATCGGCGCCGTTCCAAAACCGCGTCACTGCGCTTTCTCGTGCCCTTGCGTGGCTAGTCTGACTCCCTGATATCTCAGATCTGGGGAGTAGCGCGTTGCGGTTATTGCCGAAGGCCCGTGGGATCCTGGTCGCAGGTGCCGTGCTATTCGCCGGATGCACCGCCTGCAGTAGCACCATTGACGGTAAACCGATCGCCGGCCCGGGAGCAGGTCCGACCGAACCGACCTTCCCGACCTCCAGACCGACGGCCGCGCCGCCGTCATCTGCGCCGTCCTCCCCTACTCCGGCTCCGCCGCCGGCGACGCCCAGTCCTACCCCCGGAGCGATACCGCTCAAGCCCGACCACAGCGGCTACGTCTTCATCGAGACCAAGTCCGGCCTGACCCGCTGCCAGATCAATAAGGACAGCGTCGGCTGCGAGGCACCGTTCACCAACTCGCCCATGCAGGAAGGCGAACACGCCAACGGCGTCCACATCACTTCCGGCGGCAACGTCCAGTGGATTCTGGGCAACCTCGGCGCAATCCCCACCGTCACCATCGACTACAAGACCTACGACGCGCAGGGCTGGACCATCGTCGCCAGCAAGGACGGCACCCGCTTCCAGAACAACGGAACGGGCCACGGCATGTTCGTGAGCATCGACAAGGTCAGTACGTTCTGAGCGATCCACGGCGGCGCGGCACATCCTCGCGGGGGTGCCTCGACCGCAGGCGCGACCTATACGATCTATGCCGTGGCACCATACGGACCGCCGGACGACTTCAACGACAAGACCACCCAGTTCGGCGGCCCCGGCAAATATCCGCCGCAGGGCCCACCACCTGGGGGGCACCCGCACGGCCCACCTCCGCAGGGTCCACCTCCGCAGGGTCCGCCGCCCCAGGGACCGCGCCCGCAAGGGCCGCCGCCGTACGGTCGCCCTCCTCAGGGCCCGCCCCCCGGCCCACAGCATCAGCCAACCGTGGAGGGCCCACCGCCCCCCGGCGGCACACCCCTGCAATTTCAACCCACGGTTGAGGGACCGCCGCCCCCCGGCCCGCCCCTGCAATACCAGCCGACGGTCGAGGGCGCACCTCCCCTGCAATACCAACCGACGATGGAGGGCGCACCTCCCCTGCAATACCAACCGACGATGGAAGGCCCACCGCCGGAGCAGTACGCGCCGCTTGATGCTGACGACGACCACGACGCCGAGCCGCGACCCTGGTACCGCAAGCCGGCAGCGCTGATCGGCTGGGCTCTGCTTGTCCTGATCCTGCTGGCGCTTATCGCGTACGGGGTGAGCCAGCTCCTCGGGGACGGCACGAGCACGCCGGCCCCAACGACCAAGTCGTCGACCAGTTCGACGACCACGACTGAACCGACCACCACGACCACGACCACGACCGGATCGACGACGACGATCACAAGCTCCGCGGCACCGTCGACCTCCACCACGGCGGCTCAACCGCCACCCAATCCTCCCCGGAGCCAACCGCCGAACCCGCCCCAGACGCAGGAACCGACCACTCATCGACACCTGCCTCCGCTTCCGTCGACGATCACGGTTCCTGGCGGGCCCACGATTACGGTGCCGCACCTGCCCTAACCAGGTCACCGATCGGCAACGGGCCCGCGTGGCGGCAATCTGGGGATAGCTGTCGCTACTAGCATCGGCGCCCGTGACAAGGTACGACCCGCCTGATTACGGCGCCAGCGACCCGGGCTATGGGAACTACGGCTATGGCGCCGGAGGTGACGGACCGGGCGGTGGCGGTTACGCCCAGCAGCCAGAACCCGAGCCCACTCCCGGTTGGCGGAAACCGCTGGCGCTGGCGGGGTGGGGCGTGCTTATCGCCGTGCTGATCGGACTGATCATCTACGGCATCATCCTGCTGTCCCACGGCCGTCCCAGTCCTGCGACGGTCACCACCACCGTGACCAGTGTCGCGCCCACTACGACGACTACGACCACCACTGCGCCGTCGAAGACGACGACCACAACAACGACGACCACCACCACTACGACGACGACGACGACTAGTACGACGCCCACCACTTCCGCACCGACATCAACCCCGACGACGCCGACGACCACGACAAGCGCCTCACCGACCACCACGCCGGCCAATGCCCCTGCAGAAGGGGCCTTTTCCCGGATGCAGCCGCAGATCACGGTGCCGCAGATTCCCACCGTCATCAATTTGCCGCCGGGTGTTTGACCCGGCCCCACCGTGACCTTCACGGCTATCGTGGGGAACGGCCGCCGACCGCCAGCAAAACAATGAACACAGGGGTACGTATATGAGCGAGTCGCTCGGGTTGTCTATCGGCGTGGCCAACCTGGTGGCGGCACGCGCGGGAAGCGTCCCGGTAGCCCGCACACCCGTGCTGACGTTGTTCGAGCACCGGCAAACCGAAGTCGGCCTGCCCGAAGAGAACTCGAACCTGACCGAACCCGGACTGGTGCTGCGCGGATTTGTCGAACGCGTCGGCGACCCGGCCCCGCTCGTTGCGGCCGACGGCACCAAGTATCTGGGTCAGGCACTGACCATCGAGGCGCTCGAGGCGATGGCGCGCACTGTCGGCTACGGCACGCCGATCACGATCACCGTGCCGGCGTATTGGTCGGAGACCCAGGTTGCTGCTCTGCGCCAAGAGTTGTTCGCGCAACCGGACTTGGCGGCAAACGGCACTCCAACACTGGTCTCGGATGCAACGGCGGCGCTGGCTGCGCTGAACGCCAGGCCCGGATTCCCGCGGGCCGGCGTCGTCGCACTGTGCGACTTCGGCGCCGGCGGCACCAGCGTCACCCTCGCCGACACTGGGTCCAATTTCCAGCAGGTCGGCGGCACTGTTCGCCACAGCGAGTTCTCTGGCGACGATATCGACCAACTCGTCCTCAATCACCTGCTGGCCGCCGCACCCAGCGTCGACAACAGCAATGTTTCTACCACCGCAACATCGATGGGCTCGGTGACACGGCTACTCGGTGGATGCCGAGCAGCCAAGGAACAACTCTCGGCCGCGACGGTGGCCACCATCGCGACCGGTGCGTCCGGCGGCGATGTGCAGTTGTCCCGCAGCGAGTTCGAGCAACTCATCTCGGCAAGACTGGACCGATTCATCGCCGCCGTCGGAGAAGTTCTGCAGCGCAATGGAATTGGTCGACTGGCCGCAGTCGCGACCGTTGGCGGTGGCGCCAACATTCCGCTCATCAGCACGAGAATTTCGGACCGCCTGCAGGTGCCCGTGTTCGCCACGCCGCAACCGCTGTTCAGTGCCGCCATTGGCGCGGCGACGCTCGGCACCCTGCAATCATCGGCGGCCGCGGCGGCGACCGGTCTCGCCCCCGCCGTCAGTCCCCCTACCGTGGCAGCCCCGGTCGTCGGTGGCCCCCCGACACAAGCCACGACGGCTGCGGTACCCACCGAACAGTTCCCCGACGACGCCCGGCAAACCACCGATCGTGCGCTGGCCTGGTCCGAGGACAGCGGTACCGGGCAGGAACCGGTCCCCTACACCGGACCGGCCGACTACACCGGCCCGGTCGAGCCGCCACCGGCGCCCGTCGCCCCTCCGCCGCAGCAAGACCCCTACCCGGCGGAGTCCGACCCGCCCGTCTGGTATCGACGCCCAATCATCTTGGTGAGCCTCGCCGGTGCGGCCGCGGCTATTCTCGTCGCCGTGGTGCTGGCTTTGACTATGGGCAACACCAGCACCAAACCGGTCGTCACCACTTCGCAACCGCCTCCCATCACCACCGAGGTGATCGGGACGGACAACAGCCCCACCCAGACGGTGATCACTCCACCGCCCGTCACCGTCACCACCGAGGCGCCCGCGACCACCACCACTGCGCCAACCACCACCTCCACGGCGTCGACGACATCGACTACTTCAACGACGTCGACGACCACCACAACCACTCAGCCGACCACCACGACCACCGCACCGACGACGACGCAACCGACCACTCCGCCAACCACCACAGCGCCGCCGACAACCACGCAGAAGCCGCCAACGACAACCGCGGCGCCGGTTACGCCCACGACCGCTGCGCCTACGTCTGCAGCGCCCGGGGGCTAGCGACCGCGCCCAACGTGAAGGAAGCGCGGGGCTAGCCGGGAAGCTCCGCCAGCATCGCCTCCGCACTGCGCACTGCGGCACGGCACGCCCCGGTGGTGAACGGATCGTTGAGTGGATGCTCGGCCCGGCGGCGCCAGCGTTGCACCGCATCGAAAGCCGCCCGCGACACTAGTTGGGGATTGGCCCGGCATGCCTGGGGATCCAGGCTCAGCCGACTGGCCGCAGTGGTGCCCGACCCCCCGATGAGTCGTCGCAGCGCCGCGAGCTCTTCACCGTTGAGAGTCGTTGTCCGCGAGGACAATTGACTCAGCAAGCGAAGTTCCTCGAAGCCGTGGGTGTCAGCCAGCAGTGGGTCGATATCCGCGATGACGTATGGGGTGGCCATAACCGGATGGGCTTCCACGAATCTGCGCAACGACACCAGCGCGGTGTGCGCTTTGAGCATGTCGGAGCGCTGCGCGAACTGCTGATCGATGACCTCGCGCAGCGCCACCAGGCCGCTGCGCTCCAGCAACTCGGTCGCCAGACTCGTCGCGTCGGCGACGCCCGCGGCCAACATCGCAATAGAGATCCGGATGCCGAACATCCCGAACCGTTCCAGCAAATTGGCCCGGGTGGCCGCATCCAGCGGTAGCGGGCTGTCCGGCCGGACAAAGCGGTCGACGCTCAACAGCGCCCTGTTGAGTTCGGCGCTGTCGGAGCCGGCGAGCTTTTGCAGCGCACCGAACTCGGCCTGGCGCAGTGTGCGGGCGGTCATTGCCAGCAGTCCAGACACCGGAACCACCGCCTGGCAGATGCCCGTCTGATTCATCTCGCTGGTGAAACGCTTGGCGACGTCATTCGCTGACAGCATCGCGTCGATGCGGCCCGCGCCGATCTCGTCGGCCCGTGCTGCCACCCCGATGATGCCCAACGCCCCCGCCGTGCCGCCCACCAATCCGCCGATCTGCTTGAGCAGCGCGATGTCAGGAGCGTTGAGGGTGCGCAGCAAGAACACCACCGCATCCACTCTGGGCACGCCGTCGGCGGGGATCAGCAATCGCAAGGTCCGCTCGGAGGCTTCGCGATTCAGCGACGATGTTCCCGGCGTGTCAATGATGGTCGCCTGGGCCAGTTCCTCGGCGGGCCACTCGACGTCCAGGTCCACCACCTCCGCCGGATTGAGCCTGCGCAGGTCGAAACTCAGCCCCTCACGATGCGTGATGGGCACGTTGGTGCGCCGCCCGCCGCGGTGGTTGGCAGTGACCTTGGGGGTTGGGCCGTGCCGGAACCAGGTCACGATTCTGGTGGCCTCGGTCGCGTCGGTCGGCGCGATGTCGTCGCCGACCAGCGCATTGACCAACGTCGACTTTCCTGCTTTCAGGGTGCCGGCCAGAGCGATGCGGATGGGTTCGTTGAGCCGGGCCCCGATGCGTTCGAGTTCGTGGAAGACATCCGGGCGCTGACGGTAGGCCGGTTCACCCCGGTAGGCCTCGATGGTGCCGCCGAGAATCGTGCGGACCCGGTCGCTGGTGCTCACGACGGCCCCGGTCGATGGTGGCGACCCGCTGCGCCCGCCTCCGCCGCGGCGATCGCCACTGGGGCCGCCCGAGGCCTCAGCTTGTCGAGGTTTTCGATGACCTGCCGCAGGATGTCCAGTTGCCGTTCCAGTTCCCGCACCCTGGTGTCGCGCTCGATGTCTTCAAGATGCGCGGCCGTGACGGTGGCCTGCAGTGACTCGTTGAGCGACCGACTGAGTTCATTGGCAATGTCACGGTAGTGGTCGCGCAGCTTTCGATGGATCGTCTTGAGCCGGTCGCGGGACTCCTTGCCGACGACAAAAGAGACCTCGTCAACGAAACGCCGGACGTTGGACTTGGCCTCGGCGCGGGCTCGCAGCAGCCGGTTCTCCTTCTCCTCCTTGTAAGCCATCCGGCCGAGCAACAAGCCGGCACCCACCGATACCGGGTTGAACAGTCCCAGGCCGGCCACCGACGACAGCATGCCGATCATCACCACACCGCCGTAGGAACCGCGCAACCCGGACAGCGCTTTCTGGCCTTTGCCTTGCGGTTTGGCCTCCAGCTCGGCCAACGCCTTGAGCTGATCGAAGTTGCCGGCCATCAAGCGCGAGGTCAGCTCGGGCGACATCACCGAGTCCAATCCCGCGTCATTGAACGAGCGAGCGACATCAAGGGCCAGTACCTCGGCGCGCTGGTAGGCCCAGACAAAGTTGTCCCCGACCGCCGTCGCAACAGCATCCTCCGCGTCGGCGCCGATCTCGGCCCAGTGCAAAGTCGGGTCGCAGGAATCGATTTGACGCTCGATGTCGTCGGTCACTGCGCGGAAGCGGGCCCGCAGATCGTGATCCACGTCGTTGCTCAGATCAGTGAATCCATCGTTGAGAACCTGCTGCCACAATGCGGTCGCTTGCATCGCATTCTCGGCTTCGCGCTTGCGCCGATCGAGGTCGTCGGCAAGCCGGTCACGTAGCTTCGGATCGTTGACGGCGGCCAGCTCTGAACCCGACGTGACAGTCAATTGTTCTGCAGCAGAACAAATTTCACTGAGAACCTCGTCGCGGATTCGGTCGTTTTCTCGGGTCAGCACCTTCTCGCTGAGAAATTTGACGATCGCCGGGAAATTGGACTCCTCGTTGAGTTCTTTGTCATTGAGACTGACGGCGTGACTGCGCAGCAACGACGAGACCGGGATGATCGGTGTGGGAACGCGGTTGCGCTGCAGGTGATTTGCATTGGTGTTGACGATCTGGCGCCAGTGCGGATACAAGTCGGTCTTGGTGGCCACAATCACCCCGACCGGACAGATCTGATGCGCCTTGCGCAGGAACCACATCTCCGGTTCGGTGAACTCCTGGCTGGCATCGCTGACCATCAGGAGCGCGTCCGCATCGGGCAGAAGTCCCAGGGTGGCTGACAGATGCTGCTGGCGGTGGCCGCCCACCCCGGGTGTGTCGATGAACACGAGTCCGCCCTGCAACAGCGGACTGGGCGCGCCGATCTCCACGCGCAACACTTCGCGTCCACCCGCCTGTGGTGCCCGGCGCAGATCGACGTTGACCGCCTCTACCGGGATATCGACGGTGGCGGTTTCGCCATTGGGGCCTGCGACGACGACGAGCCGCGCCGACGGCTGCGCGCTGTAGCTCACGATCGTGATCACCACGGTGGCTTCGTCATCGCCCACCCGCGCCACCGGCAAGTTCAGCAATGAGTTGAGCAGCTGACTCTTGCCCTGCTTGAGTTGTCCGGCGATCACCACCCGGATCTGCGGGTCGGTGATCCGCACCCGAGCCCGCCGCAACCGCTGCACCAGATCATCACGTGAATGGAGTTCTGCGATAGCGATGGTGTGATCGATCAGTTCCACGATCACGCTGACCCGACGCGGGTCATCAGGTTGGGCCATCGTTTCGCTCCTTTCTCCATCGCTTGGGATCACGGTATGCGCAGAACCGGCGGGGACCGTGCAGGTCCCCGCCGGTTTCTGGTCAGGTTTCTACCGGATCAGAACCCGAGGTGGCCGGTGGGGCCGTGCGCCGCCGGTGGGTCGGTGTGCGCGGGCGGCGTGTGCGCCGGAGCCGGGTCATGACCGAATACCGACGGGCTCTGCGGTTGGTGGGTTGGTTGCGGCTGCTCGATCGGCTGGTGCTGCTGTGGGGTGAACACCGGGCCGTGGTCGGCCGGAGCGGGGTGGCTCGGTGCCGGGGTGTCCACCTGCGGGGCAGGTGTGTGCGGCGCCGGCGCATTGATCACCGGCGGGGTCGCACCGCCATGGCCGCCCGGGTCGACAGGAGTTGTTCCTGGCGTCTGGATGACGGGACCGTGGCCACCGGCCGCCGGAGGTGTGGTGCCCTGACCGCCGGCGCCCGTTCCTGGCGTCTGGATGACGGGCCCGTGGCCACCGGCCGCGGGAGGAGTGGTGCCCTGACCGCCAGCCCCCGTTGCGGGGGTTCCGGCGACGGGACCCTGGCCCGACGGGAAGGTCTGCCCGTGATCGCCCGGCGTCACGCCGCCTCCCGCGCCAGCACCTCCACCAGCACCTGCCCCACCGCCCGCACCACCGGGGCCAGTACCGGCGCCTGCGCCGGGGTTGAGCGTTGTACCTTCCTGACCGAGGATGTCGCCGTGCCCGCCGGCGCCGGTCGTACCGCCGGCGTTGGGACCACCGTGTGCGCCGGGTGCGGTCGCGACCCCACCGGGTCCGGTGGCCACGCCGCCAGGTCCAGTAGCCACAGTGCCGCCACCAGCTCCGGTGGCTGCGACGCCCCCGTGGGCGGGTTGAACGCCGGCGCCGGCGCCGGCTCCTGCCCCGGCCCCACCGGAGATCACCGCGGGCTGCGGCGCGGGGTTGCCCGCCAGCGGGGTGTTTCCACCGCCGCCGATACCTAGCCCTGCCCCGCCGGCAGCGCCGGCCTGACCGCCAGCGCCGACGCCCCCGAGCGGGCCCCCGACATGCGGAGTGGCAGCGCCGTTGAGCGCCGCGCCCTCACTGGCGATCAGTCCCGCTTGGCTGCCGGCACCGGCGCTTGCGCCGGCGCCAAGTGCGGCGTTAGCGCCCACATTTCCGAGTGCACCGACGTTGCCTGCACCGGCAAGACCGCCCGCGGCAGCAGCGTGTCCGCCCAGAGCCGCTTGGCCGGCAAGACCGCCTTGACCTGCCAGACCAGCCTGGCCAGCCAGACCGCCTTGGCCCGCGAGACCAGCCTGCCCGGCAAGACCGGCTTGGCCAGCAAGACCAGCTTGGCCGGCAAGACCGGCCTGCCCGGCAATGCCGGCCTGACCGCCGGCAGCTAGGCCGGCTTGACCGCCTGCCGCAATGCCGGCCTGACCGCCGGCAGCTAGGCCGGCTTGAGCTCCGACAGCACCACCGACCTGGCCACCTGCCCCGATGCCGCCACCAAGACCGCCACCGATCGCACCGCCAGCCTGACCACCAAGACCGATGCCACCGCCAGCCTGACCACCGATGCCGGCCTGGCCACCGACACCGACACCAGCGCCGACGCCGCCACCAAGACCGCCACCAACCTGGCCACCAATGCCACCGCCGATGCCAGCCTGACCACCCAGGCCACCGCCGATCGCACCACCAGCCTGACCACCCAGACCGACGCCGCCGCCGACCTGACCGCCGATTCCGCCGCCAATGCCAGCCTGACCACCGACGGCACCGCCGACCTGGCCACCAACACCGACACCAGCGCCGACACCGCCACCAAGACCGCCGCCGACCTGGCCACCAATGCCTGCCTGGCCACCAATGCCACCGCCGATGCCAGCCTGACCACCCAGGCCACCGCCGATCGCACCACTAGCCTGACCGCCCAGACCGACGCCGCCGCCAACCTGACCGCCGATTCCGCCGCCAATGCCAGCCTGACCACCGATGGCACCGCCGACCTGGCCACCAACACCGACACCAGCGCCGACACCGCCACCAAGACCGCCGCCGACCTCACCACCGATACCTGCCTGACCACCTACGGCACCACCGATGCCGCCACCGATCCCGGCCTGACCACCGATCGCACCACCGACCTGGCCACCAACACCGACACCAGCGCCTACGCCACCACCAAGACCGCCACCGATGCCAGCCTGGCCACCGATGCCGCCACCGATTCCGGCCTGCCCACCAATGCCGCCGCCGACCTGGCCACCAACACCGACACCAGCGCCGATGCCACCACCAAGACCGCCACCGACCTGACCGCCGAGACCGAAAGCACCGCCAGCCTGACCACCAATGGCGCCACCGACCTGGCCACCAACACCGACACCAGCGCCGATGCCGCCACCGAGACCGCCACCGACCTGACCACCCAGGCCGAAGCCACCGCCTAAGCCGCCACCAAGCCCGCCGCCGATCCCGCCACCGAGACCACCGCCAAGACCCAGCCCGAGCCCACCGCCGAGACCAGCACCGCCGCCCAGACCGATTCCGGCCTGACCACCAATTCCGCCCACGATCCCGGCCTGCGCGCTGATACCGGCTTGCACCTCGAAACCAAGACCCGCTTGCGCACCCAAACCAACGCCGGTGCCCAGACCCAGGCCGGCGCCCACTCCTGCCTGGGCCTCAATCCCGGCTTGCACACCGAAGCCGACCCCGAGGCCGGCCTGACCGCCCAAGCCAACCCCTGGACCGAAGCCCCCGGTCGGTCCGATGAACGCCGGGCCGGGCGCGAAGGCCGGGCCAGGAGCGAAGGCCGGGGGTCCCACGTACGTCGGGCCGACGAGTCCGGCGTTCATGCCGCTCGCCAGACCCTCGCCGATCCCCACACCGATGTCCGTCGCGACGACACTGGCCAAGCCAGCTCCAACGTCACCCGCGACCAGGCCGGCATCATTCGCGACGAAGCCTGCGTCGTTGATGAAGGGGCCAGCATCTTGCGCAACGTAGGAAGACACGAGTCCCGGCTCCGACAGCGGCGGGGCAAAGCCGTACTGGTTCGCAACCACCTGCTGCAGGCCGGCGATCGGATCACCCGGCGGCAGTTCCACGCCGGGCATCGCGTTCGCCGCGCCCGAGACGAATTGCGCCGGCGAAACATTGACCAATCCGGCATTGGTGAGTGCCTGGCCCGGCGCGTCGACGAATGACCGCGCCACCTCTTCGTCGCGGAACAGGCTGAGGATGTAGTCGATAAGCGAAGTCATCTTCGTTTCCCTTCAATCGGATTGTGAAGCTGTTCGCCGAACAACCCGGCGCTCTGTCATCAACGGTATGGATTTCGCGACCCACCCAAATCGGGGCCACATCCCCCACCCTGGGGGATACCCACCGGGATGTACCGGGCCACCGCGTTAGGGGATTAGGGGAAATCCTGATACCCCTATAGACATGCTTCGGCAACCTTGAATTTGCACCACTTATGCACGTCAACCGCGAAGACCCAGCCAGGACTGGCTCCAAGAGAAACGCAGAAAGTTCAGCCGTTGACTCCGAAGCTACCGAAACCATGGTGGTCGGGTTGGGCTTCATGCGGATGTGCGTCCGGGTGAATGACGGAGTGGTCCCAGATCGCTGGATCGTGGGCCGGGAAGCCCCCGTGGTCGAAGGCCGGGTCCGGCAACTCAGCGCCCGTGATCAGCGCTGATGGATCAAGGTGGCTGAGTCCCACCGGCTGAGGATTCGCGGGGACTTCGCTCGCTATGTGCGGAGTGGGTTGATTGATGACACCACTCACCGCACTGTGCTGGATCACCGGAGCAGCGGGAGCATGGGGGGTGAACGCGTCAAACGCCGCGGTAGCCGCACCGCTGGCCCACACGTTGCCGTGATCAGCGGCCTGCACGCCTGTGGCCGCACCCATCGGGCCCGCCATCGACAGTGAATCCGACACCATAGGAATCAGATTGTTCACATCGACGCTGGTCACGTTCGTGAGGTGAGCATCGGCAATGGCTTGGGCGGGGTTGGCGGCATAGCGTGCAGCTACGTCAGGATCGCGCACCAGTGAGATGACAAAATCGAGCAGCGAGTTTGCCATCGGTCACCTCCTCGCCACGCACCATCAGATACTCCCGCGCAACAAAATGCTATCCGTTGCATCAACGTCTTCGTTCGGTGCGAATCCCGACCGCCCCAGAGCATCATTAGGGGGTGCCCCATTAGGGGAATGTCGGGGTTGTGGGGCTATGGTGAGAAGCCGCTGCTGACCACCCGTGGAGTACAGGGGGTATGCGATTTGAGCAACTCGCTGACACGGGTAACCGCGGCGCCACGGCCATGACCGATACGGGTGTGATACGACACGCGCGCGGTCTCATCGACGACCTCGCGAACACTCCGACGACACCGGTGAAGGCGCTGATCGCCGGCGGGATCGGTACCGGCAAATCAACCCTCCTCGCCGCCGTCCGCGACAACTTGAGCCGGGCAGGTCAAACAGTGCTGACCCGCCCGCCGCGAAACGACGATCCACCCGAAGCTGCGCTGGTTATCGACGATGCCCACTTGCTCACCGATGACGAACTGCTCCAAATCACGCAGCGGGTAGCCCAGGGCCAGGCCACCGTCGTCGCCGCCGCCCAAGTCCATGAGCAACGTTCGGCGCTGAGGTCACTGACCGTCGCCATAGAACGCGACAGGCCACGGATATCGCTAGGCCCGCTGCCAGTGGAGGAACACTTACTTGACGTCACCGCGGGTCTGCCGTTCCTGATCGACGCGACGACCCAGGACGACCGGTCACCAGCAGACGCCGCCAGACTCGCGCTCCTGCCGCGGTTACGGCGGATGGACGAACCCAGCTTGGATGCGCTGCTCATCATGACCCTGGCCCACGAGTTGGGCACCGCCGATGTCGCTGCTGCGCTGAGTATTTCGGTGCCGGACGCCGGCACACTCGTTGACCGGGCACGGGCCGGCGGCCTCACCGAGCCGTCGCACCCACCGGCGTTTTTGCGACTGGTCCATGATGCCGTTGCCCAGACCGTCGGCAATGCGCACCATCACGACGTCGAGACCGCACTTATGCGTGCACAACTCGACAACTCAACGTTGTCGCCCGACCTGGCACTCCGACTGGCCGAACACGGCCTGCACAACGACCGGTTGGCCGCCATCCTCGCGGGTCATGCCGCACAAGCTCGCGACGACTTCGTCCATACCGCGCGGCTATACCGGGCCGCGGCACAAGCCGGCGCCTCGGGGCTGACGTCGAAGTTGGCTGACGTGCTCGCTCTCGCCGGTGATTGTTCGGAGGCTGCGGTATTGGCCGACGATCTGCTCAGTTCACCAGAAGCCGCGGAACGTGCCGCGGCCGTGCGCATCGCGGCCGCGGTGGCGAGTCACGACGGCAACGCCGGCCAGGCTGCCGAACTGTTCGGCTGGCTGGGCCCGTACCCCGATGCGGTGGTGGGCTCGGCGGCCGCGATCTCACTCACTGCGACAGGTGATTTGACGACGGCACGAGCAGCCCTGCGCCTTGAGCATTCCGGGCCGCCGACAATCGCTGCGCGCGCATCGCGCGGCTTGGCCGAAGGGCTGCTCCTCAGCATGGAGCAGCCCTATCCGGCCGCGATGGCAAGGCTGAGTCAGGCCATTGCAGTCGAACAGTCGATCGGTGCGGCATTTCCGGACAGCCCTCCCGCGCTGGTCGCCCTGGCCGCGATTCACGGCGGCGATCCCGTCCGCGCCCACAGCGTCATCAGCCGGGCGCTGCGCGCCGGCGGGAGTGTGGCCTTCGAGCATCGGCATCTGCTGTTGTCCGGCTGGATCAAGATGCTTGACGGGCAACTCCCGTCGGCGAGCGCGGACGCCGCGGCGGTGCTCTCGGGTTCCGACGCCGGCGCGAATCTTCATCGCCGTGACGCGTTGTGGGCCGCCGCGCTGCAGACCGCCGTCGCGCGTCGCAGCGGCGACGCCGGTGCCCTTCAAAAGCATTGGTATGCAGCCATGGAGGTCCTGGCCGAATACTCCGTGGATCTGTTCGCTTTGCTGCCATTGGGCGAGTTGTGGGTCGCCGGCGCCCGAATTCGTCAGGTTGAACAGCTACAGCACCCGCTCGGTCAGGCGTTCAGGCTGATTAATTCCCTGGGCAATCCTGCGCTGTGGTCCAACCCCCTGCATTGGGCCGGCGTCCACGCAGGAATCCTGGCCAACTCGCCGGAGGCCGTCGCCCCGCACGGGCAAGCCCTGAGCGCGGCGGCAGCAAACAGCACCCTCGCGCATGTTCTGTCCGGCGCCGGTCGGACCTGGCTACGTGTGCTCGCCGATCAGGTCGATGCCGACGAGGTGACGGCGGCGGCACGATCGTTGTCCAAGGTCGGGTTGACCTCCGACGCGACCCGACTGGCCGGTCAGGCCGCGCTGCAGACTCCGGACGCCCGAGTGTCGGGGGCGATGCTCCAGCTGGCTCGGGACCTGAAGTCGGGCAGCGGTTTTGGTGAAACACCCGGCGCGCAGGTGAGCGTCGAATCAGATCCGAGAGCGCCCGCACCGCGTCAGCCTCCGACGGGCTCGTCGTTGTCCGATCGCGAGCGCGAGGTTGCCGAACTACTACTGCTGGGCATGCCCTATCGGGACATCGGCGCCCAGTTGTTCATCTCACCGAAGACCGTCGAGCACCACGTTGCCAGGATCCGCCGCCGGATCGGTGCCGAATCCCGTTCCGAGATGCTGTCAATGTTGCGCGCAACCCTCGCTCCGCAGAGTTGAGGCGCGGACTGCCGCGTTGACACTAGGCGAGCAGCACTGTCACTGAGTACGGTGCAGCAGTGGGAATTCCTTTGGATCCGCGTTCGCTGCTCGGAATCGCGGCCGACGTGACGTCATTCTGGCTTCGCACCACAGTTTGGACCGAGAAAAAGCTCATCGGGCTGCTGCCGTCTATACCCGAGCCGGAGCCGGCTCCCGTGTTGCCCGCACCCGCTGCTCCTCCCCCACCGCCCAACTCGCTGAACAGCAAGATGCGCGCGTTGCTCGACCGGGCGCTGGACCAGAGCACCAGCGGCAGCCAGACGGAGCTGTTCCACCACATACTCGACCAGTTGGTCGCCGACGAGGCCCGCATCATCGGCGCGCTGTCCGACGGCTCGACGTCGCCGGCCGTCAATGTCTACGACTGGACCCGCCGTCGCACCACAGGACGCGCGGTTCTCGAAAATGCGTCGCTGATCGGCCGCAGCGCCAATGTGGCCCTGCCGGAAATGGTCCCGACCTACGTCAGCCACCTGCTCTCCCTGGGTCTTGTCGAAATGGGTGCGGAAGACGCGGATCTCAAGGATGACTACGAGATCCTGCTGGCCGAGACCGCGGTGCTGCGCGCCATCGCGGAAGCATCCCGTGGTCCGCTCCCCGCGCGAGTCGAAAAGCACACACTGAGACTCTCGCCGCTGGGCCGCACATTGTGGAAGGCGACAACACAAGGCGAACGGGGTTGACCATGACGACTGTCGTTAACGCGTTGCAGTCATGGAGTGAGATCGCGAAAGACGCCTCCGCCAATTGGCTCATCTATGCCTCGATGCCGCTGATCGCCGCCTTCGTCGGGTGGAGCACCAAGATCGTCGCGCTGGAAATGATCTATGTGCCACTCGAGTTCAAGGGAATCGGACCGATTGGCTGGCAGGGCATCGTCCCCCGGCGAGCAGGCAAAGTCGGGTCCAAGACAATCGAGTTGTTGACGACGAACCTGCTCAAACCCGAAGAGTTGGTCGAAAAGATCGACGCGGCCGAGGCGGTCGAGGCGCTGCGCGCCCCCCTGGCACAGGCGATCGACGACATTTCGCGCGACCTCGCCGAGCAGATTCGGCCTGGCCTGTGGGATTCGCTACCGGCAGCGGGCCGCAAAGCGGTGCAGGCACGCATCAATGCGCAGGTACCACGGATCACCGAGAACCTGCTCAACGAGTTGAAGTCGGATCTGAGCCGCTATGTCGACGTGCAGTTCCTGGCCGTCACCACGCTGGTGCGCAATAAAGACAAGCTCGTGAAATTGATGCGCGGCATGGGTGACAACGCCATGGCGTTCGTCCGCCGCAGCGGGATCTACTTCGGTTTTGTCATCGGCCTGGTGCAGATGGTGGCGTGGGGGCTGTTCAAGAATCCGTGGATCATGCCGGCATTCGGCTTCGGCGTCGGCCTCGTCAGCGACTACATCGCGCTGAACATGTTGTTCCGGCCGATCAGGCCGATGAAATTCCTCGGCCTGTTCAAATTTCAGGGCCTGTTGCACGCTCAGCGCGACATTGTCACCGCCGACTACGCCCGGATCCTGGCCGAAGATCTGTTCACTCCGGAGACCCTTTTCGACGGCCTCCTCAAAGGCCCGGGTTCGGACAAGCTGTTCGCGCTCGTCGCCAAGGAAGTCGAAGAGGCCATCGATGCGCAGACCGGTATCGCCCGCCCGCTCGTCGTCTTCACCGTCGGGACGCAGCGCTACCGCGAACTCAAAGATCGGGTGGTGAACCTGGTCCTCGAGCGTCTGCCGTCGACGCTGCTCGAGGCCCAGGACTACGCCGTCAGTGCGATCGATCTCGAGCACACCATCGTCGACAAGATGAACCAGCTGACCGACGAGGAATACGAGTCGATCCTGCGGCCGGTGTTCAAAGACGACGAACCGTTGATGATCGCGGTCGGCGCGGTGCTCGGCGGTTGCGTCGGTGAACTACAGGTCCAGATGATCGAGCTGTTAGGACGTTAGGCTGGTTCGGTGGCCTGTTGCGTCGTCGCCGCATTGGTGTTGGCGATCCTGCACGGGCTCACTCCATGGCGTCGACGCACTCCGGACGTTGCGGGGTTTGCTCCGCCGGCCAGCAGGCCGGGCCCGGGAGAACCGCGGGAGCTGGTTCCCGCAGTCGAGCTGCCCCGCCAGCCCGCAGCGCTGAGCCGACCGGCCGCCGCTTTGGGCTGGGTCGCCAGGTTCGTCGCCCTCGGCGCCCTTGCCTATATCGCGGCGATCGCGGTGTTGGTGCGATGGGGTGCGGCGCACTCGATGGCATCCGGACCCCAATGGTTGGCCCGAACCCTCGTCCTCGTGGCCGCGGCGGGAGTCGCCACGGCATTGTCCGTGATCGTTTTTCGGCGCGGATTTGACCGATCATCCGGCCGTGAAATCATCGGTTACGCGGCAATTGGACTCGCGCTCATGGCAATCGAGGGAATGGCCTTCGACATGCATCTGCTGTCGATCTTTCACCTGATGAACCCAGCACTGCACGACGGCATCCATATCGCCGCGTTCACCGCGCTCATCCTGGGCTTTGTGATTGCGCTGCCCATGCCGCGGCAGCCCACCAAGGCGGTGTGAAGCGATGTCGCAATCCGTTGGTACAACAGTCGAAGTTGCCGAATCCAGCCCGGAAGACCTTGCTACGCAACGCTATCTGCTCGACCTGGCATTGCAGCCGCTCGATCGATTCGACGGATTCACCCACCTCGAGCAGATCGGCCTCAGCGCCCTGCGTTACCAACTCAACTACGTCTGCTACGCGCTGTCGATGGCCCAGTACACCAGGACACCGGCGTTCAGCGGGTACCTGGCCGAAGCGCAGGCGAACACCATCCGCAAGATGTGCGACAGGCGGGTCTGGGGCTACTGGGCATCCGAACGGCTGATTGGGTACGGGCGATGGAACCCGGATCCGATGGTGTTCGGAAACGTCATGTACACCGGCTTCTTCGCCGCCATGCTCGCGTTCTACGAGACGCTCAACAGCGACCGCAGTTTCGACGCCGACGGAGCACTGCCACTGGTGTGGAACTCCCGCCGCCGCTACGACTACGGGTTCACCAAGATCGCCCACGCGATACAGCACAACATGCACAACAGTCCGGCGACGCTGTATCCCTGTGAACCACACCTGATTTACCCGATGTGCAACACCATCGCGCTCAACGGCCTCACCGGTTACGACAGGCTGCATGATTGCGACCTCACCGGGCACCTGGCGGCGAACATGCGCGAGTCCTTCAGCCGCAATCAATACCTGTTGCCCGGCGGCCGCTTTCGACTCGGCCTGGGTCCGATGGGGATCAAATTCCCGCCTGCACTGTCCAACGACGCGGTGATGACCTACTGGCTCGACGGGGTGATGCCCGATTTGGCCGAGCGCACCTGGTCCATCCTGCGGGAGCAGCGACTGAGCATCGAGGACGGCGCGGCGCAGTTGAAGACGCAAGCGATCGATCACGTCGACGTCGGGTCATATCGCAAGAGCGATGTGTGGACCTGGGTCAATATTTTGTGCGCCGCACGGGAAATGGGCGACGACGACGTTGCCAAATCCGTGGACGCCGTCATCGCCGACCGCTTCGCAATGGATCACTCCGAGTCCGGCGCGCGCAAGATCGCCGGCGTGTCGACGTGGGCCAACTGCGTTTTCGCGTTGGCCCGGTTCGTCAAAGAGGGCAGTCTGCGTGGCCTGGCCAACGGCACAGTGCCGGACGCCTGGAGGACGGGACCGCAGTTGACCCGCGCGGCCTACCCCGCGGTGTTGGTTGCCAAAGCGGTGAGCGACGGCAGTAGACTTGAACTCGTGCTGCGGCCTGGTGCCGGGCCGGTGCGGACCGCGCTGGAGATATCCCGGCTGCGACCCGGCGGCAGTTACCGGGTCACCGGCGCCGACGAGGAGAACGTCGCCGCAGATTTGCACGGGCGCGCCCTGGTGCATGTGTTACTCAGCGAAAGACTCGAAGTACGAATTATGTTCGACTGATCACACCGAAACCCCTCTGGGCTGGTGATCTGCGCAAACTTAGGTTTGCCTATCTCGCGGCGAGTGCCACCAAGGTGTCAATATGGGCAGGTTAAGCAGCAAAAGGATCAATAGCCCGCTGATTTTTCAGTGACGATGAATTGGGGTGACCTGCCGTGACCACGCAGACAATCATCAGGCTCGTTATCGGCCTGAGTGGGACTGCGATCGTAGGCGTGTTGGCTCTGCGACGTGTCTGGTGGCTGTACAGGCTGGTGACGTCCGGACAGCCGGTCACCGGACGCACCGACGACATCGGCGCCCGGGTCTGGGCTCAGGTCTCCGAGGTGTTCGGGCAGCGCAAACTGCTGAAGTGGTCGATCCCCGGGTTGGCGCACTTCTTCACGATGTGGGGCTTCTTCATCCTGATCACGGTCTACATCGAGGCCTTCGGGGTGCTGTTCGTGCCCGACTTCGCCATCCCGATCGTTGGCCACTGGGACGCGCTGGGCGCACTGCAGGACTTCATCGCCCTGTCCGTCGTAGCCGGCCTCGCCACCTTCGCAGTCATCCGATTGCGCTCGGAGCCCAAGGAATACGGCCGTTCCTCACGGTTTTACGGTTCGCATACCGGCGGCGCGTGGCTGATCCTGTTCATGATCTTCCTGGTTATTTTCAGCTACGCGATATTCCGCGGGGCCGCTGTCAATACCGGAAACTTCCCCTACGGCGGGGGTGCGTTCTTCTCGCACTTCATGGGCTGGACCATGCATTCGCTCGGTCCCAACGTCAACGAGTGGATCGAGACCGTCGCGCTGCTGTCGCACATCGGTGTGGCGCTCGTCTTCCTGCTGATCGTGCTGCATTCCAAGCACCTGCACATCTTCTTGGCGCCCATCAACGTCACGTTCAAGCGGCTGCCCGACGGCCTGGGCCCACTGCTGCCCGTCGAGTACAAGGGCGAGCCGATCGACTTCGAAAACCCGCCGGACGACGCCGAATTCGGCCGCGGCAAGATCGAGGACTTCACCTGGAAGGGCATGCTCGACTTCGCCACCTGTACTGAGTGTGGGCGTTGTCAATCGCAGTGTCCCGCTTGGAATACCGGCAAGCCGCTGTCGCCCAAGCTCGTCATCATGGACCTGCGCGACCACTGGATGGCCAAGGCCCCGTACCTGCTGGGTGAGAAGAAGGCCGAGCCGCTCGAGGGTCTCGACCTCGAGACCGTCCACGAAGATGGCCACCACGTGCCGGAATCCGGCTTCGGCCGGGTGCCCGGACACGGGCCCGAGCAGGCCGCCCGCCCGTTGGTCGGCACCGCAGAACAAGGCGGCGTCATCGACCCCGACGTGCTGTGGTCGTGCGTGAACTGCGGCGCCTGCGTGGAGCAGTGCCCGGTGGATATCGAGCACATCGATCACATCGTCGATATGCGCCGATACCAGGTGATGATGGAGTCGGAGTTCCCCTCCGAGCTGGGCGTGCTGTTCAAGAACCTGGAGAACAAGGGCAACCCGTGGGGCCAGAACGCCTCCGACCGCACGAACTGGATCGACGAGGTCGACTTCGACATTCCGGTCTACGGGCAGGACGTCGAGAGCTTCGACGGCTTTGAGTACCTGTTCTGGGTGGGTTGCGCCGGCGCCTACGACGATAAGGCGAAGAAGACCACCAAGGCTGTCGCCGAACTGCTCTCCATCGCCGGGGTGAAGTTCCTGGTGCTCGGCACCGGCGAGAGCTGCAACGGCGACTCCGCGCGCCGGTCCGGTAACGAGTTCCTGTTCCAGCAGCTGGCCCAGCAGGCTGTGGAAACCTTGGACGGCGTGTTCGAGGGCGTGGAGACCGTCGACCGCAAGATCGTCGTCACCTGCCCGCACTGCTTCAACACCCTCGGCAAGGAATACCGCCAACTGGGTGCCAACTACTCGGTGTTGCACCACACCCAGCTGCTCAACCGGCTGGTGCGCGACAACAAGCTGGTGCCAGTGAACTCCGTCTCCAAGAAGGACATCACCTACCACGACCCGTGTTTCCTGGGCCGCCACAACAAGGTGTACGAGGCGCCTCGCGAGCTGATCGGTGCCGCGGGAGCCAAACTCGCCGAAATGCCCCGTCATGCCGAACGCAGCTTCTGCTGCGGG
Source organism: Mycobacterium sp. IDUB_37 (assembly GCF_055419245.1). Classification (NCBI taxonomy): domain Bacteria; kingdom Bacillati; phylum Actinomycetota; class Actinomycetes; order Mycobacteriales; family Mycobacteriaceae; genus Mycobacterium; species Mycobacterium sp. IDUB_37. Next base: position 113,513 of record NZ_JBVAXG010000003.1, read on the forward strand.
GCCGGTGGCGCGCGCATGTGGATGGAAGAACACATCGGTAAGCGCATCAACCACGACCGTGTCGACGAGGCGCTGGCCACCGGCGCCGACACCGTCGCCGTCGCGTGCCCGTTCTGCCGGGTGATGATCACCGACGGCGTCAATGACCGGCAGGAAGAAGCTGGTCGCAGCGGCGTGCAGGTGCTGGACGTGGCCCAGGTGCTGCTCGAATCACTCGACCTCGAGAGCGTGAAACTGCCGGAGAAGGGCACCGCAGCCAAGGAAGCCGAGAAGCGGGCTTCCGAGGCGGCTGAGGCGGCGGCGAAGGCCGCCCCGAAGGCTGCCGCGCCGACAGCCCCCGCCGAGGTCGAGGCGGAGGACGAGGAGCCGGCAGAGGCACCCGCGGCCGACGAGAAGCCTGCCGCAGCGGCGCCCGCAGCGCCCGTTAAGGGCCTGGGCATGGCCGGCGGCGCGAAGCGTCCAGGAGCCAAGAAGACCGCAGCGGCTCCTGCCGCCGAGGCAGCAGCTGCCCCGGCCGCGCCCGCTGCGCCTGTCAAGGGTCTGGGCTTGGCCGGCGGCGCGAAGCGCCCCGGAGCCAAGAAGACCGCCGCTCCCGCCGCTTCGGCTGCGCCAGCAGCCGAGACGGCCGAAACGGCCGCACCCGAGGCACCTGCGGCGCCTGTTAAGGGCCTGGGCATGGCCTCGGGAGCAAAGCGGCCCGGCGCCAAGAAGGCGGCGCCCGCAGCCGCCCCCGCGGCGGCACCCGCTGCAGAGGCCAAAGCAGCCGAGGCGGCCCCGGCCGAACCGGCCAAGCCCGCGGTGCCCGTGAAGGGCCTCGGGATGGCCAGCGGCGCCCGGCGCCCCGGCGCCAAGAAAGCCGCACCCGCCACGGCCGCTGAGCCGGCTGCGGCCGAGGCCGAACCGATCAAGGCTGAATCCCCCGCGGCCACCGAAGCCCCGGCCGAACCGGCAGAAGCGGCAGCACCGGCCAAAACCGAGCCGCCGGTGAAGGGTCTGGGTATTGCGGCCGGTGCCAGGCGTCCCGGAGCCAAGAAGAGCCCCGCCGCCGCACCTGCCCCGGCCGCTGAGCCGGAGCCGGAGCCAGCCGCCGAACCCGAAGCTGCACCGGAGCCGCAGGCAAAGTCCGAACCCGAACCGTCGGCAGAGACCAACGGCGACGCGACCGAACCCGCAACACCTGCATTGCCGGTCAAGGGCCTCGGACTGGCCCCCGGAGTACGCCGGCCGGGCAAGCGCTGATCACGCTTTAGCACCGATCAGCAAATATCAGTGGACAGCGATGGGAGCATGGTTGACGTGACTACTCATCAGCTGCCCGCGCATACCTCCGGCCATCACCGGCAGCGTGCGTTCGCACAGTCGTCCAAGTTGCAGGACGTCCTGTACGAAATCCGCGGCCCTGTGCACCAGCACGCCGCACGGTTGGAGTCCGAGGGGCACCGCATCCTCAAGCTGAACATCGGCAACCCGGCGCCGTTCGGCTTCGAGGCGCCGGACGTGATCATGCGCGACATGATTCAGGCGTTGCCGTACGCCCAGGGGTATTCCGACTCCAAGGGCATTTTGCCGGCCCGCCGCGCGGTGGTCACCCGTTACGAGCTGGTACCCGGCTTCCCCCGATTCGATGTGGACGACGTCTATCTGGGCAACGGGGTCTCCGAGCTGATCACGATGACGATGCAAGCGTTGCTGGACAACGGCGATCAGGTGCTGATCCCGGCGCCGGACTACCCGTTGTGGACCGCGACGACCTCGCTGGCGGGTGGAACGCCCGTGCACTACCTGTGCGACGAGACCCAGGACTGGCAACCCGACATCGCCGATCTCGAGTCCAAGATCACCGAGCGCACCAAGGCGCTCGTCGTGATCAACCCCAACAACCCAACCGGCGCGGTGTACGGCCGCGAAATCCTCACCCAGATGGTGGCTCTGGCACGCAAGCACCAACTGTTGCTGCTCGCCGATGAGATCTACGACAAGATCCTCTACGACGACGCCCAGCACATCAGTCTGGCCACCCTCGCGCCGGACCTGCTGTGCCTTACCTTCAACGGCCTCTCGAAGGCCTACCGCGTGGCGGGATACCGGTCCGGCTGGCTGGCGATCACCGGCCCCAAGGAGCACGCCAGCAGCTTCATCGAGGGAATCAGCCTGCTGGCGAACATGCGGTTGTGTCCAAATGTTCCGGCGCAGCACGCAATTCAGGTAGCGCTGGGCGGCCATCAGAGCATCGAGGACCTCTTGCTTCCCGGCGGCCGCCTCCTCGAACAACGCGACGTCGCCTGGAACAAGCTCAACGAGATTCCCGGCGTCTCATGCACCAAACCGGAGGGTGCGCTCTACGCGTTCCCCCGGTTGGACCCCGAGGTCTACGACATTGCCGACGACGAGCAACTCGTCCTCGACCTGCTGTTGCAGGAGAAGATTCTGGTCACCCAGGGCACCGGATTCAATTGGCCCGCACCGGATCACCTGCGGATCGTGACGTTGCCGTGGGCACGTGATCTCGCGAAGGCGATCGAGCGCCTGGGGAACTTCCTGTCCAGCTACCGACAATAGCCCGCCGAATGTCGGCGAGCAGACGCAAAGTCCCAATATTCCAGTACGAAATGCGGGCTTTTGCGTCTGCTCGGCAGGTCGGCGCGACCGCCGAAATCAGTCCCGCTGCAACAACTCCAGCAGATAGCCGCCATATCCCGACTTGGCCAGCGCGTGACCACGCTGCTCCAACGTCTCGTCATCGATCCAGCCCAGCCGCCACGCGACTTCCTCGGGAATGCTGACCTTCAGCCCCTGCCGAAGTTCAAGCGTCCGAACGAAATCGGCGGCGTCCAGCAGCGAATCGAACGTCCCGGTGTCCAGCCATGCCGTCCCGCGGGCCAGCACTTCGACTCCGAGCCGACCGCGGTCCAGATAGATCTGGTTGACCTCGGTGATTTCGTACTCACCGCGCGGAGACTTTTTCAGCCCCTTGGCGATCTCGACCACATCGTTGTCGTAGAAGTACAACCCCGGTACCGCGTAGTGCGACTTCGGCTTTTGCGGCTTCTCTTCCAGCGACACCGCCAAGCCATCGGAGTTGAACTCCACCACACCATAGGCCGACGGGTTGGCCACCCAATAAGCGAAAACGGCTCCGCCGCTGATGGATTGGAATCGCCTGAGACTGGTACCGAGACCAGGTCCGTAGAAGATATTGTCGCCCAACACCAATGCCACCGAGTCATTGCCGATGTGGTCGGCGCCGAGCACGAACGCCTGCGCCAGGCCGTCCGGATTGTCCTGGGTCACCCAGGTGATGTTGATCCCGAACTGCGAGCCGTCACCCAGTAGCCGATGAAACCCGGGCGCATCATGCGGCGTCGTGATCATCAGAATGTCGCGGATGCCGGCCATCATCAGCGTGGTGAGCGGGTAGTAGATCATCGGCTTGTCGTACACCGGCAGCAACTGCTTGCTGATACCCATGGTGATCGGATACAGGCGGGTGCCCGAACCCCCGGCCAAGATGATCCCGCGCATGCTGCAGCTCCTGTCGCCTTGCGATGTGCCCTAGTCGACCCGGTCGCCGTCCGTGAGCTCAGTCGCGGCCAAAGCCGACGCCAAGTCCTTATGACGGAATACCGAGGTGACGTGGTCATGAACCACCCGAAATGCCGATGCGCCGGTTGACGCATCGAAGGGTTTGTTGCGATCGCCGATCGTCTGTTCGACCACCACGATGCCGTCGTGCACGAACATCCGTCCCAACTCCGCGGTCGCGCTCAATGAGGCGGCCCACCTGCGCAGTGCATCGTGCCCCTGAGCGGCTCCGTGCGCGTCACCGATTTCGATGTCCTCGCTGGACAGAGCAGTCAGGGTTTCGATGTCGGAGCTGTTGAGTGCGTCGTGCCAAGCCAGCACGGTGGCGATCTCCGATGTTGTCATGGTCAGCAAGTCTAAAGAGGCGTGCGATCCAGCCATCGTTGCCATACGGCATCGTCGCCGAACAGCGTGATCCCGGTATCGCCGAGCGGGACTCTGCGGGTCATTGCCAACAGCAAATCGCTGACCCCGCCGCGCAAAGCCACGGTGCCCTTACCGTGCTGGTGTGACCAGTTGAGCGTGCCGCCATCGAGGGCGACGGTCCACTCACCCGCCTCGCCGAGTCCAGGATTGGTGGCGTGCAGATGCACGGTGTCGTCGCCTTCGAGGGGTAGCGGAGCGCCGTCGCGCCCCGCCTGAATCACGATTCGCTCGAAGAACTCGTCGATCCCGTCCGCGGCGACGTGCGCATCAAGTGCGATGTCGCTGCCGAGCGCGATCGCGGCATCCGCTCGATGCACGGCGTTCTCGTGCAGCCGCCGCCGGATCCACCAGTTGGCGGACCGCGGCCCCAGGAATGTCCAGACCGAGGTTTGCGCGCCGATCTGATGGACCGCGTCGACGAGCAACTCTGCTCCACCGTTCAACCAGGCGATCGCGTCGTCGATGCCCGGCGGCGGCTTACCGTCTTCGACACTTCGGAAGTCCAGGAAACTGTCTCTGCGTTCGCGAACAATCTGCGCGGCCCAGCGGTCGCCTCGCCCGACGTGGCGGAACAGCTGGTCGATGCTCCAACCGGGGCAGGTCGGCACCGGCGTCGATTGATCGGCGTCGCGGACGAGTTCCCCGAAGGCGCGGGTTTCGTTGAGGTAGGCCGACTCGAAGTCCACGCAACTGACGCTACTGCGCATCCGCCTCTCGAGCGTCGATAATTGTTTGATGACGTCTGCACCTCATTTCATCGTCACGTTCCGGGGCATCGAGATCGGCCGCTACGAGACGGCCGAACGGGCAATGGCCGCCGCAAGGTCGGTAATCGACACCGAAGTGGGTGTTCAGCACGGACGGGCCGAGTTGTCCCCGGGTGCGGTCCCGGCTGAGCTGCCGCGAATCGAATGGCAGCCGCCCCGCGTGCCATTCCCGTTCGACGGGGCCGGGTACTGGAACTGGCGCGCGCAGTCAGTGACGTCGGAACGGCGGCCACCCACGGCGCCACGACCCGCACCACCCCCGCCCCCGGCACCCCCGGGACCCGAGCCGGTGCTGCCACGAGGGCGCGACGACCATGCGAACTTGGGCCCGTCGACCGTGTATGGCGGTCCGGTGCCACTGCCGGCCTCGCAACAAGCAACGACGATCGTTCCCGTCTACGGCGGTCCGCCACAGCGGCCCGAACCAGTCGATCCACCGGAACCACCGGAACCCGGACGCAAGCGATGGTTCGGCAAAGGCCATGACTGACACTTCCCGGCGCAGCACCTATGCGGTCTGGGAATTGACCCTGGCGTGCAATCTCGCCTGCGCGCATTGCGGGTCGCGAGCGGGCCAGGCGCGACAGCACGAACTGTCTACCGCCGAGGCCCTCGACGTCGTCGATCAACTCGCCGAGGTCGGGATTCTGGAAGTCACGCTCATCGGCGGCGAGGCATTCCTGCGACCCGACTGGCTGGAAATCGCTGCGGCGATCACGCGCCGTGGCATGCGCTGCACGGTCACCACGGGCGGCTACAAGCTGAATTCGGTCACGGCGCAGCGCATGCGCGCGGCCGGCATCGCGCAGGTCTCCATCTCCGTTGACGGAATGGCGCAAACTCATGACGCACTGCGCGGCCGGAAGGGCTCCTGGCAGTCCTGCTTCCGCACCGCCGAGCATCTGAGGGCCGCAGGCATTCCCATTGCCTGCAACACCCAGATCAACCGGCGCTCGATCGTCGAACTTCCGGAGGTCTATGAAGCCCTACTCGGCGCCGGGGTCAACGCATGGCAGCTGCAGCTGACCGTGCCGATGGGCCGCGCTGCCGACAATGTCGACCTGTTGCTGCAGCCCAGTGAGTTCCTTGTGGTGTTTCCCGTCCTGGCACGCATTGCCGAGCGGGCGGCAGCCGACGGGATCCGTATCTACGCGGCGAACAACCTCGGCTACCACGGCCCGTACGAACAATTGCTGCGCTCGCCCGAGGGCGATCTGTCCTGGCAGGGCTGCCAGGCCGGTCTCTCCACCATCGGCATTGAAGCCGACGGCACGATCAAGGGCTGCCCATCCCTACCGACGGCCGACTACACCGGTGGCTCGGTGCGAACCCGCCGCATCGCCGACATCCTCGATGCCCCGGAACTGACGTTCAACTTGCTAGCTGACCATTCCGAACCCCGCGACGACTTGTGGGGCTATTGCCGCGCGTGCGAACACGGGGCCACGTGCCGGGGTGGCTGTTCGTGGACAGCGCACACCCTGTTCGGTCGACGCGGCAACAATCCCTACTGCCATCACCGAGCACTCATTTTTGAACAGCAGGGCCGCCGTGAGCGCCTGATCCCGATCGAAGCGCCGACCGGACGCCCGTTCGACCATGGCCGCTTCACGTTGGTCACCGAAGCCATCGACACCCCATGGCCGGACGGCGCCAGACCACCATTGTCCGTCGACGACATTCACTGGCCGGTCGACTGGCCGACCCCGGTCGGCGCCTCAGGCGGTCAGTAGGCGGATACCGAGTTGGTTTGCGCCCAAGCCTTTTCGGCGTCCGAGCCACCCGGCGGTGGCACCATTCCGTTGATCATCCACAGCTCTTCACTGGTCTCGTCGACATGGAACTCCCAGTGCAACTCTGGATGCCTTTCGAGCGACGGAGTCAGTATGTTCTTGATCCAGTGCGCGATTCGTTGGCGACCAGCCTTGTCAGCGGAATGTCGGGCGATGTGTTCGATGACCACCCGAACGCCGACCGGAGTGGGTTCGCCGCCGACGTAGAAGTCGGCGGGCCTGGTCTCGTTGAAGACGGCGACCACGTAGAACCTGGGTAGTCCGGCCTTTTCGTAGTGGTCGGTGATGCGGGCGGCCAGCTGCCGCTTCTCGTCATCGGTGAAGATTCCCGGCGTGTGGTGAATTGTCCACAGAGGCATGGCAGTTCAGCTCCTTCGTTGTCTACTAGTGCGAGAGCGCGAACGCGAGATTCTCGACCGGGCCCGAGAGCGCGGCCTTGACATTCACAGTGGCGTCGTCGGTGAGCACCTCGAGTGCACCGGCCTCCAGTCCGTCGACGATGCGCTTGGCAATCTCTGCCGGGGTGGTCTTCGGCAACGGGATCTCCGAAACCATGTCGGTGTCGATGAAGCCGGCGTGCACGCCGACCACCTGCGTGTTCTGCGACGCCAGTTCCACCCGCAGCGAGTTGGTCACCGACCAGATCGCAGCTTTGGAAGCACCGTAGGCGCCACTGCCGGCCAGCCAGGACAGCACCGAGTGCACATTGACGACGGCGCCACCGGCGTTGGCAGCCAGGATCGGCGCGAACGCCCGCGTCACCCGCAGCGGCCCAAATACGTTGGCGTCAAAGGTCTCGGTGAAATTGTCGAAGTTCCCGGCCAGCAATGAATCCGGGATCAGAATGCCGGCGTTGTTGAACACGATCTCCGCGTCGCCGGCGATAGCGGCAAGTGCGGCGACCGACTCGGCGGAGGCGACCTCGAGTTCGTGGGTGACCACCTGCGGGCGGTCGTCACTGAAGGCGGACCTGGCTGTCGAGTACACCTTGCGCGCCCCGCGGGCCAGGACCTCGTCGACCAGCGCCGCGCCGAGTCCGCGCCGACCTCCGGTCACCACCACCACCTTGCCTGCCACTGCAACCATCTTCTTGCCTTCCCGCGCTAGCTGGATAACGATCTCGTTAGTGAGATATAATCATCCCAAGCTGAGTAATGCAAGCGTTAGTTACGTGAGGTGCGCCATGGAGTTCGAGAAGAAGTTGAGCGACCGGCAGAAGTGGTCGATCGGCGACGCGTGCTCGATGGCGAAGGTGCTCGACCTGCTGAACACCAAGACCACGTTCTTGGTAGTTCGCGAATGCTTCTATGGCACAACTCGATTCGAAGACTTCATGGAGCGGATCGGCACCTCGGCACCGGCGGTATCTCGAGCGATGAAACAACTCGAAGCGGCCGAGATCATCGCCCGGGTGCCCTACCAGGAACCAGGTAAGAGAGCCCGGGACGAATACCAACTGACCGCAGCCGGAAAGGATTTGCTGCCGGTGTTCCTGTCACTGATCCAGTGGGGCGACAAACACCTGCAGGACGGCAAGGGCCCGCTGCGCTTCGTGGCCACCGAATCCGGTCGCCCACTCGGCGTGCGGGTTACCGACGACCCTGACGGTCCGTCCGCGAATTCGGACGGCATCGAGATCCGATCCAATGCCGCATTCAGACCTCGCCGCGCAGCGTCAGGCACATCCTGAGTGTTGCCGACTCATCCACAGTTGGCGATCTATCCACAACCGGGGCTTTCGGGCACCACACCCGCCAGCGCACCGCATTAAACTTCGAAAGTATGTTCGATGATTTGGTGGAGGTCGGTGATCCCGCGCTGATCACCGCCATGGATGCCGCCGCGCGGACCGAAGCCGCTGCAGCCGCCCGCCGGTTGGCTTCGATTGCCGAACTGGTAGTCCGTCACGCCATCGGGCCCACGGACAGCGCGCACTGGTCCTGCGACAACTGGGATTTCATCGCCTCCCAAGTCGCTGCCGCACTCACCATCAGCCAGAGTCTCGCCTCACACCAGATGTATCTGGCCCTGGCGCTGCGCAACCGCCTGCCCGCCATTGCGGGCCTTTTCGCGCAAGGCCAGCTGAGCCTGCGGCTCGTCACCACCATCATCTGGCGCACCGACAACATCAAGAACCCCGCCGTCCTGCGCGTGGTGGATGCCGCCTTGGCCAACGACGCCACCAGCTACGGGCCGCTGTCGCTGTCCAAGACCCAACTCGCCATCGACGAAATCGTCGAGCGCTGGGACCCCGCGGCAGTGCGTCGCTCCCACGCCAAAGCCGAAGATCGCCAGGTCGTCATCGACTCCGCCGATCAGGACTCGGGCACGGCAACCATCTACGGATCGCTACTTTCCGCCGACGCCATCCTGCTGGACCGCCGACTGCATGAAATGGCCCATCAGGCCTGCCCCGACGATCCCCGCACCGTGGCTCAGCGCCGGGCCGACGCCCTAGGCACCCTCGCCGGCGAAGGCAAGCGCCTGGTCTGCCAGTGCTCCAATATGGACTGCCCCGCGCGTACTGACACCGACCCGCGTGCCGCCGCAGTCGTCATCCACATCGTCACCGAACCGGCCAGCCTGGTCGTGACGCCTGACACAGACATTTCCAACCAGGCCGCACGCCCGAGCGGCCAGATCATCGGCGGACCGCGCATACCCGCAATCCAACTGGCCGCCCTGGCCGCTACTGGCGCGAGAATCGCTCCGCTCAACTACCACGCGGATGCCGCCCCCGCTCCGCGCTACCGGCCCCCCGCAGCCATGGAGTGGTTCATCCGTTGCCGCGACATGACATGCCGGTTCCCGGGGTGCGATCGCCCCGCTGACAAAACCGACATCGACCACACCATCGCCTACCCCTACGGGCCCACCCACCCATCCAACCTCAAATGTCTATGCCGAAAACATCACCTGCTCAAGACATTCTGGAGCGGCCCCAAAGGCTGGCGCGACAGTCAACTACCAGATGGCACCGTCATCTGGACCTCCCCAACCGGGCACACCTACACCACCCGGCCGGGTAGCCGGCTGCTCTTCCCCACTCTGAGCCTGCCCGCCCACCCCCTACCCTCAACACCGGCGGTGCCTCAACACATCGCAGCCCGGACCCTGATGATGCCCACTCGCGCCCGGACCCGCGCCCAAGACCGTGCCAGGCGCATCGACAGGGAGCGAGCAAACCACTGCCGAGCCCGCACCGCCCGCCCAACGCGACCGGCCACCGCAAGCGCTCCCGCCACCAATGACGATCCACCTCCATTTTGAGGCGGCGGACCTCGATACCCAAGGCCGCCAACGCGTCCCGGATCGCCATCAGGTATTCGCCTCACGGCCCCGAAAACGGGCCAGTTGCGATCCAACCGGTAACGTCTCAGCCATGCGCACCCATGGGTGGGGCGGTGCCAAGCCCGCGACCGACGAAGAAGCCGTCGAACGCATCCTCGATGCCGCAAGCGAAGCCATCGCCGAACGCGGCGGCGACATGCGGATCGCCGATGTGGCACGAACGCTGGGCGTCTCGCGGCAGACCGTCTACAACTACTTCCCCGGAACCAACACGCTGGTCGAGGCGGCCGCCACCCGGTCCGGCATCAGGTTTCTGGAGCGACTGGCCGAACACTTGGCCGGCATGACCGATCCCGTCGACGCGCTGGTAGAGAGCCTGGCCTTCACCCTGGAGTGGTTGCCGGACGACAAGCACGTGCAGTTGATGCTGGTCCACGATTTCACCAAAGCCTCGACCGGGGTCACCTCGGAGATGGGTATCAGATTCGGCCACGGAATCTTGGCGGGACTCGATGTCGACTGGGCGGAGTTGGGACTGCATGACGCCGACCTGGACGATCTCGCGGAGTACATGCTGCGGATCCTGCAGTCCTTCATGGTCGATCCCGGGCGCCCACCGCGCACCGGTCAGGTACTACGCGCTTACCTGCGCCGCTGGGTTGCGCCGGTCCTGATCGCCGAGTTCGCCACTCATCGCGTCTGACGATCGCGTGAAACAGCGCCACATCAGATAGCCCAAAAAGCCATAGCAGCCAACGACATACGGCACGCAACCGTTGTCGTTGCCCGGACTATCGAATAGGGCAAAGGTCCACAGCGCAGCAAACACTGCCAGATGCACGATCGAGTAGACGCCTTCCAGGCTGCGGATCGGAACGCGATTCAGCGGCCCGCTCTGCAGCGCCCGGATGGTGGCCACCCCGAATCCGGCGACAATGCCGAAGCAGATCACCTCCGCGACAACGTGATACGCCGTTCCCTGTCCGGAAAGCACCGACAGCCCCGCGATCGTGGATATCAACATGCCGAGCAACGCCGTGCTGGCCACACCGGCCAGCAGCGCCCGACCCACCGTGGTCCCGCCCGTCAATCTACGAACGCAAAACGCAAAGGCGAACGGGCCGAGCATCGAGAAGCCGACCAGGCTATCGATCGGCACCGAATCCAGCCGCAGCTGCTGATAACCGGCATCGTAATTCCAGACCCCACCAATGATATTGGGGCCCATAGTGATCGAAGATCTCATAGAACGCGTGGTGCACGAATGCCACGCACACCGACCCGATCAACACACCGTTGCGGCGGTCGAAGATTCCCAGCCGCTCCACGATGTTGAACGCCAACGGTAGCAGCGACAAGTACAGCGCGATGATGTACAGCGGCATCCGCTCGAACAGGAAGCCGATCGTGAATTTGTTGTGCACGAAAGCCAGATCGGGCATGCCCAGCTTGTCCAGGAAGTAGGCCGGTACCTCCAACGTCAGCATGTACGTCAGCGCACTCGCCAACAAAATCAACTGCCCCGACCGGCGGGCTCTGGCACGCCCGATCGCACGCCAGAGATAGGCGCCGGCACCCCCGATCAGCAGGATCTCGATCACTGCCATCGTCGGATGTTGCAGATGCCGGTTCCAGTACACGACTGGTTGCAGGTGCGCACAATCGGCGAAATCCATCTGTCGGGCGAGCTCGAAGGACGCGTCGCTGCAGGTACTCATTGCTGCACCACCGTGATCGGGACATCGTGCTGCCACGGCTGACGACAGGCGGTGTCGGACACCCGGAAGGTCCCGCGCTCGAATTCGCCGGTGGCAAGTCCCACGCGGCACACCGCCCCTCAGATGTAGACTAGACAGATATCCTAAAACGTCCAGCCCGGAATCTAGCACTGAACCGGCGCCCACGACAGCGATTGGATTTACGATCTCGGTAGGCTGTCCAGTCAAGTGAGGTGATTGCGTTGACTTTCGACACAGTGGTCGCAAACGGCAGGTGGTTCGACGGCACCGGAGGTCCGTCGGCCATCCGTAACGTCGGCATTCGGGACGGCCGGGTGGCCGCCGTCTCCCCGAGTCCCCTGGACACGACCGGGTGCCCGAATGTCATTGACGCCGAAGGCAAGTGGGTGATTCCCGGCATCATCGACATTCACACCCACTACGACGCCGAGGTGCTGGCCGCCCCGGAACTGTCGGAGTCGGTGCGGCACGGCGTCACCACGATCGTGATGGGTTCATGCTCGCTGTCGACCGTGCACGTCGACGCGGGCGAGGCCGCCGACCTGTTCGGGCGGGTGGAAGCGATCCCACACGAACATGTGGTCCGCATCGTCGGCGAGCACAAGTCGTGGAACAGCGCCCGGGAGTACGTCGACGCACTGGAGTCCCTGCCCCTCGGACCTAATGTGACAGCGTTCATCGGGCACTCCGACATGCGGACCTCGGTGATGGGCCTGGACCGGTCGACCCGTGCGGACGTGAAGCCCACCGCGGCCGAGCAGACCCGCATGGAGCAGATGCTGGCCGAAGCCCTCGACGCCGGCTTCCTCGGAATGTCATCGCAACAACTTCTTTTCGACAAGATCGACGGCGACACCTGCCGGTCACGCACCCTGCCGTCGACGTACGCCAAAGGCCGCGAGCTACGCCGTTTGAAGAACCTGCTGCGCAGCGCCGGCCGCGCCCTGCAGTCCGGTCCCGACATCAGCCATCCGCAGAACATCGTGTCGCAGGCATTCCAGTCGCTGGGGTTCCGGCGGCCGCACCTCAAGACCAGTCTGCTGGCGGCAGCGGACATGAAGTCGGCACCGGGCAGCGTGTGGCTGACGAGCGTTCTTGCCGCCGTGGTGAACCGGTTGGGCGGCGACTTCCGCTTCCAGCACCTGCCGGTCCCGTTCGAGGTGTACGCCGACGGGATCGACCTGGTGGTGTTCGAGGAGTTCGGCGCGGGTGCGGCCGCGTTGCACCTCAAGGACGAAATCGAACGCAACGAACTGTTGCGCGACGAAGAGTACCGGCGGCAGTTCCGCAAGGACTACGACGCCAAGTTCGGCCCGCGCGCCTGGCACCGTGATTTCTTCGACGCCGAAATCGTCTCGTGCCCTGACCAATCGGTGGTCGGCAAGTCTTTCGGCCAGGTCGGAGTGGAGCGCGGCGGTCTGCATCCGGTCGACGCGTTCCTTGACCTGGTGCTCGAGCACGGTACCGCAATCCGTTGGCACACTACGATTTCCAACCACCGGCCCAAGATGTTACGTCGACTGGCCCGCATGAACGGCCTGCAGGTGGGCTTCTCGGACGCCGGCGCGCACCTGCGCAACATGGCCTTCTACAACTCCGGCCTGCGCCTGCTTCGCCATGTGCGCGACGCCGAGATCGAGGGTCAGCCTTTCCTGACGGCCGAGCAGGCGGTGCACCGACTCACGGGTGAATTGGCCGACTGGTACGGACTGGATGCCGGACACTTGAGGGTGGGCGACTGGGCCGACCTGGTGGTCATCCACCCGTTGCGCCTCGATGACTCACTGGACGCCTATCACGAGGCCAATATTGATGCCTACGGCGGACTTTCGCGGATGGTGAACCGCAACGACGCGACCGTCGAGGCGGTGTTCGTTTCGGGGCGGGCGGTGTTCCGCGACGGGCATCCCACCGAGATCCTCGGACGCGAGCGCACCGGCGGTTTTCTTCGTGCCGACGGCCGGCCCAGGAATGTGCCGCGGGCCGTTCCGGCCTGAGCATTCGGCCCGTAACCGACGGGCAGATTGAGGTATTTTCTCGATTGCATGTCATGCAATCGACGATTCGATAATCGTTACTGGCGGGCACTCGACTTCCGTCCTAGCGTGGGTTACTACAACGACCCCAGGGATTGCCCCCTCGATCACGCTGGGAGTCAACCGGATACGACAATTGGAGAATCAAAAATGGCTCAGTTGACCGAAACCCGATGGACGCACGTGGCGCTACCGGTCAGCGACCTGGATCGGTCCATTGCGTTCTACGAGTCGGTGACTCCACTGGTGCTGGTCCGCAAGAACGAGGATGCGCTCGGCCGGGGTGCTTGGTTGTCGCATGAAGGCCAAGTTGATCCGCCATTCGTGTTGGTGCTGGCCGAATTCGGGCCTGACCTCGCCGGTAGGTTCGACATCGAACCCGGTGTGAGAATTCCGATTCTGCGTCGGTTCGGCCATCTGGGCATCGAGGTGCCGCACCGCAAGGACGTCGATGCTGCCGCAGCACGAGGTCGCGACATGCACGGCCTCGCCTGGGAGCCAATGGATATGGGCGCATACATCGGCTACACATGCGCGATCAAGGACCCGGACGGCAACACCATCGAGTTTGCGCACAACCAATTGGTCTATGACACCATCCAAGATCTCTGGGGCTGAACGCTTTTCAGCGTCCGTTACCGACTGAGACCGTCACGGGCTGTCGATTGTTGCCGGCGGTGCCGACACCGCTGCCCGGACGCGGTCACGGAGCCAGAGGTGTTCTGGGTCGGTGTGGCTGCGGTGGTGCCAGGATTGCTCGATGATCAGATCGGGGAGTGGGACAGGACTCGGCCAGGTTTTCAGATCGGTTCCGCGCATCTCCCGGGTCAAACCCTCAGGTCCGAGGCAGATGAGGTCGCCGCGGCGCACCATCGCGAAGGCTGCGGCGAACCCCGGCGCGGTGGCGACCACCTCGCGCTGACGTCCCGCTTCGGCCAGTGCGGCGTCAGCGACGTCTTGCCACGAAGACCATGGTACCCGGTTCACGTGCGGGTGCACGGCCAGGTCGTCGACTGTGGGTTTACGGCGGCGACAAGCACGCGCGAACGCACCGTCGGCACGAGCGACAATCATGACGGCATCGACCATCAAGGTCTCGCGGTGCAGCGTTTCACGTTCTGCCGCAATGGGACTGCCCAGGTTCAAATCAATCAGACCGTCCCGCAGCGCGGTGGCAGCACCCTCGGCATCGCCCACCAGATTCAGTCGCACCAGGGGCGCCCTGCGGCGGATCTCGTCGAGCAGTGCCGGTCCGAACCCGCCGGCATTGTCTGGGCCGACGCGAATCGTGAAGGCCCGATCCAGCGTCGCTTCCAACTCCCGGTCCGTTGGCGCCGGGATCGGACTGAGGACGTCGTACACCTCGGCAAGCACGTCATGGGCGCGTTCCCGCAACCGCAACGCAGTTGGTGTCGGGACCAGATTTCGTCCGGCCCGAACCAACAAGGGATCGCCCGTCAGCGTGCGCAACCGGCCCAGACTTCGACTGACCGCAGGCGGCGACAAATGCAGACGACGCGCAGCCCCGACGACACTCCCCTCCTGCAGCAAGGCATCCAGAGCCACGAGGAGATTGAGATCCACCGATTGCACAGAACGCAACCTATCGGTAACGAGATACGGCGCCAATCCCCGACCGGGTCAGACAGAAACGCCGTAGTAGTGCGCCATGTCTTCACCCGCGGCATGGCTGTCCATCCACGTGTGGAACCAGGCCGGTACCGCGACGTCGGCGGGATGATGCGTCGGCCATTGCGACCGTGCCAGTCCCGCAACGAGTTTGAGCAATCGCCAGCCCGAGATGTCCCGGAATGCGGTCGAGTATCCGGGGTTGAAGAACTTCTTGACGACGGGGAGATGCTGCCGCAACTCGATGGTCCACATCGCGACGGTCGCTGCCTCAGCCGGCACGCCGATGTCGCCCGCCGGAACTGCGTCCCGGATGCCGTCGGCGATCAGGGTCGCCACCTCACTGACGTGACTCATGGACGTTCGCAGCGCACGTAGCCGGTACCACCTGCTCCCGACCACACCGTCGAAAATCAGATCGGCGGAGCTGCGATGTTCGATCTCTTCGATGTAATGCCACAGGAATAGCGATGCCACCCGGCAATCACCTTCTTACAGCAGATCTCGCTTCTCGATCATGAAGGTGAACAGCGGCGGAAAGGTGGCTTCCAGACTGGCGATGTAGGCCAGATGGAAGTTCAGCGGCCTGTCCGCATAGAGGTCTTCGTAGGACGCGATGACCCGGGGTCAAGCGTTTCTTGCAATCCGGGGTACTGCGCGATGAGCGAATTGACGTGCTTTCGGTGAGCCGCGGAATGCTGGGCCTCCTGGGCCAGGAACACCTCGGCCTGCGCTCTTAGGTCCGAGTCCTCGATGACCTTCAGCGCATCTTTGACCACCAACACGATGTATCGCTCGAAACCGACTGCAAAGAAGGAGATTACGTTCGACATCAGCGCGGAAGCCGGATTGGTGGAGTTCCACCGAAACGGAATCGAAGCGTCGATGTCGAAACGCATCTTGCGAAACGTCACATCGGCCACAAGGCCTATCGTATGAATCGACTGGACATGCAGTCAATAGTGTCCAGTCAAATTGTCAGCGTCCGGGTCGCCGAGCCCCCAATCGGAACACCCGCCAGCCGGCCTCTTCCCAGCGGCCAACATCGAGGCAGTTGCGGCCGTCGACGATGACACGGGCCCGGACCCGGCCGGCCAAGTCCTCCGGCTTGAGTTCGACGAACTCCTGCCACTCGGTCAGCACCAGCACCGCATCCGCACGCTCACACGCCTCCTTGACCGAAACCGCGTAGTTCAGTGTGGGGAACAGTCGGTTGGCGTTGTCCAGGGCCTTCGGGTCGTACACGTTGACCGCGGCACCGTTGAGCTGCAACTGGCCGGCGACATTGAGCGCGGGCGAGTCACGCACATCGTCCGATTCGGGCTTGAAGGCGGCCCCGAGGACCGCGATGTTTGCGCCCAGCAGGGAACCACCGCACGCGGCGGTGGCCAGTTCGACCATCTTGGTCCGCCGACGCATGTTGATGCTGTCAACCTCACGCAGGAAGGTCAGTGCCTGGTCGGCACCCAGTTCGCCGGCACGTGCCATGAAGGCGCGGATGTCCTTGGGTAGGCAGCCGCCGCCGAAACCCAAACCGGCATTGAGGAATTGGCGTCCGATGCGGGGGTCGTAGCCGAGTGCGTCGGCCAACAGGCTGACGTCGGCGTTGGCCGCCTCGCATACTTCTGAAATCGCGTTGATGAACGAGATCTTAGTTGCCAGAAAAGCATTCGCAGAGACCTTGACCAATTCCGCCGTCTGCAGGTCGGTTACCAGCAATGGCACACCGTCGTCGAGCAGCGGCCCGTACAACTCGCGCACGGCGGCCTCGGCACGAGCTGAATTGTGCTGCAAGCCAAGCACAATCCGGTCCGGGTGCAAGGTGTCGTGCACGGCGTAGCCCTCGCGCAGGAACTCCGGGTTCCAGGCGATCTCGACATCGACACCCTTGGGAGCCAAAGCAGCGGCCCGGTGGCCCAGTTCGGCTGCGGTGCCCACCGGCACCGTTGACTTGCCGACGAGGACGGATGCCCTGGTCAGCCGCGGCACCAGCGCATCGATGACGGCGTGTACATGCCGCACATCGGCGCCGTACTCGCCCTTCTTCTGCGGTGTTCCAACGCCGAGGAAGTGTACGTCGGCGAAGTCGGCCGCCATGTCGTAGTCGGTAGTGAAATGCAATCTTCCGGCAGCGAGGTTGGCAGTCAACAACTTTCGCAGGCCCGGCTCATAAAAAGGGATGTCGCCGCCGGCGAGCTTGGCAACCTTGCCCGGGTCGATGTCGACCCCAACTACTTCGTGTCCCAGCTCCGCCATTCCGACGGCATGAGTGGCACCGAGGTACCCGGTGCCGAATACGGTGCATCGCATACCACCGTGTGTAGAAGGCCGCGATGAGCGGACACCATCGCGACACTGAACAGCAGGTGACGGCTACCCGGCGAAATCAAATGCCGGTCAGATGCCCGGGATACCAGGAATATTGAACCCGCCGCGGCCACCACCGCCGCCGGGGCCCTTACCAGGGCCTCTACCGCCGCCCGGGCCCCTGCCACCGCCGTTACCAGGCGCCTTCGGGCCTGGGAACTGGCCGGCGCCCGGGGGCTTGCCCCCGCCCCGACCGGGCTGATCAAAGGGAAATTGCGGCGTGAGGATCGGCGGTATCAACGGGATCGGGATGGGAACGGGAACCGGAGCCACTGGCGCCGGAGCTGGTAATGCGGGCACCGGAGCCACTGGCGCCGGGGCCGGCGCATCCGGCAGCGGCGCGGGGGCCTGAGGTACCTGTACCGGCACGTCGGGCACCTGCGCGGGTGCCTGCTGAACGGGAACCTGTTCAGGAGCCGGTGCCTGCGCCGGAACTTGCTCAGGCGCGGGCGCTTGCTCTGGGACTGGTGCGGGTGCCTGTGGCGCCGGGGCCTGTTGGCTGGGTGCGACGACGGCCTGGCCGGGTTCGGGCCGGGTAGCTGGGTTGCTGCGAATGCTGACAGCGAGCGAGACGACCAGCGACGCCAGGCCGATGATGAAGACAGATGCCAAAATGCTGCCGAGCAGCGCAAACGGCTTGCGATCGTCGTGGTCTTCTTCGACGGCGCTGTAGGCCAGGGCGCCGGACTCGACGTTCTCGAAGTAGCCGGGATCGAGCCCATACCGCTGGTGGGCTCCGGTGCCGAGGTCCTGCGCGTACGCCTGCGCAGTAGTGGGGGCGGCCAGTAGTGGCGCATTCGCCGAAGCCAGTGCGGCTCCCAGTGCGAGCGCGGTCTCCGGCTCCTCGGGCATGGTCACCGGAAGAACGGTTGCCGCCTCGAGCGTCGGTTTGATCATCGGAACGTCGACACCGGAGCCGACTACAAACACCGCGTCCGGCTGCGCCGACAGCTGCTCGGCACCCGAGACCAGTTCGGCCAGCCGAGCGACCGCGGCGTCGTCGTCATCGGGAAGCGGTTGGCGGTGAATGTCGGTGATTGATCCATCGGCACTGTCCACGACCGCGAGGGTTGCGGTATCGGGCTCGATGAACAGCAGCGCGGTTTGCGCGTGATGGGTCTCGTTGCCTGCCGAGTGGGCTAGCGCGGCCGCGGCCAGGAAAGCCGAGACCAGCATGACGTTCTCAACTTTGCGGTGCGCCAACGCGTCGCGGAGCGCGTCAGCCTGTTCAGGGTCTCGCCAGGTGACGCCCGTCGACGCCAATTGGTAGCCGCCTTCGGCCGCACCCTCCCGAGTTCCCAGAATCGCCGAGATCACCTGCTCGGCTGCGCTGTAGCTGCCCGAATCCGGGTCGTCGTCGACGTCGAACTTCTCTTCCTCAACCAGTGCGCCGTCGCCGTTTTCGCCCTCTACCAGCACCATCCGGACTCCCGTTGGTGCCATCGACACACCAAGAACGGTGTCCACCACTCCCCCAATCGACAAGCCGGATCCCCCGACCCGTACTTACCAAGGTACCCACGGCGGGGACAGCTCTATCTTTGAGTTTGCTGTGTCACACCCGCAGCATTGACTCTGCGGTGACGGCGCTAGGTTCTCGCGATTTCGCGCCGTAGACGCAGAGTCAACGCCGAACTAGTGGTGACCGTGGCCACCGCCGCCACCGCCGAAGCCGCCGTGCCCGCCACCGCCGAAGCCGCCGCCGGGACCACCGCCGCCGAACGGGCCGTGCCCGCCGCCACCGCCGAAGCCGCCGCCGCCACCGCCGAAGCCGGGCCCGCCACCGCCGAATGGTCCGTGGCCACCGCCACCACCAGGGCCGTTGCCGCCGAACGGACCGTGGCCGCCCGGCATACCTCCACCGCCTGGGCCTGGCCCACCGCCGAACGGGCCTTGGGCACCCGGGCCGCCACCTCCGAAGAGACCGTTACCACCGAACGGTCCGCCGCCGAAGGGGCCGTGACCGCCTGGCTCATTGCCCCCGCCGGGTCCGCCTGGTCCAACGCCGGGGATGCCCCCGCCGCCCGGACCACCTCTACCGGGGCCCTGACCGAACGGGCCCCGACCCGGATTCGGCGACGGACCGAGCTCAGAAGGAGCCTGGATGACAGGAGCCTGCGGCACCGGCGCGCGCGGTACCGGCAGCTGCGGTTGTTGCCGCGGCACCTGAACCGGAGCCTGGGCAATCGGCGGACGTACCAACGAGCCGGGTCCCGGGGCCTGAATTATGGGCACCAGTGGCGGCGCGACAATCGGTTCGGGCAACCTCGGGGCTGGCAAAGCGGGAACCGGTAGCGCCGGCGCCTGCGGCGCAGGCAGCACGACGGGCGCCTGCTCCGGCAGTTGCTGCGGCGCTATGGCCCTGGGCACCACAGCCGGACCAGGCAAGTTGAGCTTGGGCTGCGGCGCCGCTGCCTCGACGGGCGCGGGTGGTTTCGGTACCAATTCGAGGAAATGGTTCTGGCTGGGCGTGGGCTGCAATGCGACCGTCGGGCGGATGCTGATCGCCAGGGCAACTTCGAGCGCCACCACAGCGACGACGGCGACCACCGCGATTGCGCTCCCGACCAGCAATGCGGGCCGACTCTTTGGGGCCTCGTCGGCATCGTCCGACTCGGCGTAGGCCTCGTCCTCGCCGTCCTCGTCCTCGGCGTCGTCATCCGAGTCCTGCGCGTAGGCGAACGCGGCTGTCGTCGCGGCGAAGAGCGGTGAATGGCCCGACGCCAGTGCCGCGCCCCGGGCGAGCGCCATGTCGGGTTCCTCGGACACGCTGACGGTCAGCGTCGTGGCCGCTTCCAGTGCGGGCTTGATCAACGGCACATCAACGCCGGAGCCGACCACATAGATGCCGTCCGGGCGGGCTTCCATCGTTTCGACATCTGAAACCATCTCGGCCAGTTCGGCGACAGCAGTGTCGTCGTCGTCCGCCAGTGACTGGCGTCGCACGTCGCACAGCGAGCCGTCGGCGGTGTTCACCACGGCCAGCGTCGCGTTGTCGGGCTCGATGAATAACACGCCGGTCCGCTCGTAACCGACAGCGCCACCGACCGCCTGACCCAACGCAACGGCCGCCAAGAACGCCGAGACCAACATGACGTTCTCGACCTTGCGCGCGGCCAGCGCGTCGCGCAGCGCTGCCGCCTGCACTTGATCCGTCCAGCTGACACCGATCGAGGACAGCCGGAGGCCAGCGTCAGCCGCGCCTTCACGAGTGCCGAGGATCGCCGAAATTACCTGGTCAGACGCGCTCAGAGCCGCAGCGTCGCGGGCGAGACGAAAACTGTCTTCTTCGACGATGAGGCCTTCAGCGTCTTCGCCCTCGACCA
Organism: Mycobacterium sp. IDUB_37; assembly: GCF_055419245.1. Taxonomy (NCBI): domain Bacteria; kingdom Bacillati; phylum Actinomycetota; class Actinomycetes; order Mycobacteriales; family Mycobacteriaceae; genus Mycobacterium; species Mycobacterium sp. IDUB_37. The sequence continues at coordinate 134,469 of NZ_JBVAXG010000003.1, forward strand.
ACGCTATGCGGACAGCCGTCGGCGCCATTGAAACTCCGAGTACGACGTCCAAAACCCCTCCCAAGGTTTTGCAACCAGCCACAAGTTCTGCGGAGGGAACACGGCGTGATCGCCAGATTTGATTGTGGCCCCAAAAGCTATGCGGCGGCTAGGTAGACCTTATGAAATTCTGGTACGACCGCGACGGTGTCGGGCCCCGCTGGCCCTGATATTTCGAGCCTACCTGCGAACTGCCATACGGATGTTCGGACGGACTGGTCAGCCGCAAGATGCAGAGCTGCCCGATTTTCATGCCGGGCCACAGGGTGATCGGCAGGTTGGCGACGTTGGAGAGTTCCAGCGTGATGTGACCGCTGAAGCCCGGGTCGATGAATCCAGCGGTGGAGTGCGTCAACAGTCCCAGTCGGCCCAGCGACGACTTGCCCTCCAGCCGTCCCGCCAAGTCTTCGGGCAGCGTGCACACCTCGAGTGTGGAGCCGAGCACGAATTCGCCCGGGTGCAGGACGAACGGTTCGCCGTCTTCGGGTTCCACCAGGCTGGTCAGCTCGTCCTGCTGCTTGGCAGGATCGATGTGGGTGTAGCGGGTGTTATTGAAAACCCTGAACAGCGAGTCGAGCCGAACGTCGATGCTGGACGGCTGGACCAGGGTGTCGTCGAACGGATCGAGGCCCAGTCGACCTGCGGCGATTTCGGCCCGGAGGTCGCGATCGGATAGCAGCACCCGACGAGCGTAGCTGTCGGCGCGGGGCCGGCTTTGTCGCCTGGGCTCAGCGAACGTAGATCTCGTTGCCAGTGGGGTAGCCACCACCGGTGGTCGTGACGTGGACGTGGTCGTAGTGTCCGTATCCGCCGGATTGAGCACCGCCGCCAGGGGTGTAGTAAGTGCCGCGCCAGATGGCGTCCTGGATGCCAAACCGGTCGGCGTTCCCCAAGACGAACGTGACGATGGCGTTGCCCAATTCGATGCCGGCGGCAGAACCCGGGTCCGGAATCATCACGTCGAGCGCCAGACCATTGGGATGCCACCGCAGCGCATCGGGCCGCACGCCACCGATCTGGTGGATTTCAGGGAACAACGCACTGATGCTGCGTGACACCAAGATGGTGTTGACCTGCAGGCCCTGTTCGAGCGCCACCCCAGCGGGCAAGGCAAGGCTGCCACGATCGGCCCGTGATCGGTCGGCGCGCGACCGCGTTTCCGGGGCAAGCTCTTGGATGTCGAACCTCATTTGCGAGGTGTCGATCTTGGCGGCCACCGCTGCGGCCGCGATCTGAATGCAGCACGAGGACATATCGGTGACGGCGGGCTTGGTAACTTCGCGTGCGGCGACTGGATTGACGTCTGCTCCCACCGCGAAGTACACGGCGACCGACGCGATGCCTGCTGCCAGGACAGTAGGCGATTTCCGCCGCTTCCTAGCTAACTCGTGTCTGCCCACGAATGGTCACAATAGAGGGTTATTCATGATAACGAAAGGGTAAACACTGTTATTCAACATGTGAATTACATATTCGCACCCGAATAGGGGGGATAACTACAGGCGTGTAATTTAGCTCGGGCGCTACCGATCAGTCGACGAGCCAATTCGATAGCTCCTCGAGCATCTGCCGCGCATCACCCCGCCAGAACCAGCCGAACGCCGGCATTACCGCTGCCGCTGGTCGGGAACGCGGAAAAATGTTGTAGCGCCACGTGATTCGGGTGCCGGTCCCCGCGGGATGGAACAGGAATTCACCGTCGATGCTGGTCAGCAAGGCGGTCAGCGGGCCCTTGAAGTCGGTGATTCGGTAGACCCAGGAGTGCGGTTCATCGACGCTGACCACGGCCTCCCTGATGCTGCCGCAGTCGGCCAGTTCAAGCACCCTGGTCTGGCCCACGGTTCCGGTCCAGTGAGTTCCATCACGGCCACTCACTCGACGGATCGGCGGGATCGGCCCGTGCCATGTCCACCGGGGGCCGGTGCTAGCCTTCTTGGGCAACTGTGCCGATGTAGTTCAATGGCAGAACATCAGCTTCCCAAGCTGAATACGCGGGTTCGATTCCCGTCATCGGCTCCACGAAATTGCACTTCAGTGGGTTAGAAACACCCCGGCCACCCATACGGCGGTAGCGAGCAGTGCGGCAGCCAACTCGACACCCATCGACAACGCGACACCTTTCACGGCGTGCTTCGTCGAGGTCCATGCCAGCCGCTGGTCTCCGCGCGCGGCCAGCTCCGCCAGGTAGACACCCAGCACGAAGCCGATCAACAGGCCGATCACCGGAATTACGAAGAAGCCAATGATGCCCGCAACCGCGCCCGCTGCCAGACTCAGCTTGCGCACGTCGGCGGCCCGCATCCGCTTCATGGGCCACGTGTATTTGATGAATGTCGCCACACCGAGCAGCGCGGCCACCACGCCGAGCGTCACCCATGCGGTGATGTTGTTCTCGACGACGGCCCACACCACGATCGCGGCGAACACCAGCAGCGTGCCGGGCAATAGCGGCACCACGATGCCGATGATTCCGACGGCGATCGCGAGTGCCACGAGGACGATGCCGGCAGCACTCATGTTCTCAACGTATCTCTACTGGCCGCGACCCGGAGGTCGTGCCGCATAGCATCGAGGTGTGACGTCCCCAGATCAGGACGATGTGCTGACGGTGCTGACGTTAAACATTTGGGGCGATCACCTTTGGGAGGAGCGTAAGCACGCGCTCGTCGACTGGTTCACCGAGATTCGCCCTGATGTGGTCGCGTTGCAGGAGGTGACTCGGTCACCGGAGTTGTGTGAGGCGACGTGGCTGGCCGAGCAGACCGGCATGGACGCGGTGTTCGCCGCGGCGTACGTCCGCTCCGGCCGCAGCGATTTCGGCAACGCAGTCCTGAGCCGCTGGCCGATCGTCGACTCGCGGTCGCTCCAGCTGACCCTGGCGGGAGCCTCAAATATCGAGCCTCGCGGCGCGCTGACCGTCGATGTCCGCGTTCACAACCGTGTCGTGTCGGTCACCTCAACCCACTTGTCTTATCGGTTCGACGAGGGCTGGGTGCGCGAGGCGCAGGTCCGTCAGCTCGCCGATTTCGTCGGGAGCGGCTCTGGCGACTTCCCCCCGATTCTTTGTGGCGACTTCAACGCCGTCCCGGGATCCAACGAGGTGCTATTCATCGGCGGCCGGCATGCATTGGGCGGTAACAGTTTTCACCTGGTCGACGCCTTCGAGGCGATCCATCCTGGTGAGCTTGGCTTCACCTGGAACAACACCAACCCGTACACGGCGCAGGACCCGACACCGGATCAGCGCATCGACTACGTCTTCGTAGGCGTGCCAACCGCTGACGGCGCGGGCAAGGTGCTCGACGCGGCCGTCGTGTGCAACGCGCCGCGCCGCGGTGTCTGGCCCAGCGATCATTTCGGTGTCGTCGCCCAATTGGCGTGCCCTGGCCCTGGGCAGTAATCGGGCCGAACCATTTTGTGGGTTCCCTCGCGTTCGCCGGCCGTCACGAAAATTCGTCTACCGAAACGTGCGTAGGTGGCCGATGATTACGACATGAGTGACCCCCATCACACCGATGTTGTGGTCGTGGGCGCAGGCCTCGCTGGACTCTACTGCGCGTATCGCCTGCGCTCCGCCGACATTTCAATGCGCATATTGGAGGCCGGCGACGACATCGGCGGCACATGGCACTGGAACCGCTACCCCGGTGCACGCGTCGACATACCCAGCCTCGATTACATGTTCAGCTTCGACCCGCAGTGGTCCCACGATTGGCAGTGGTCGGAAAAGTACGCCACGCAACCTGAGATCCTGCGTTACCTGAACCACGTCGCCGACAAACACGGGCTTCGTCGCGACATCCAATTCCGCACCCGGGTCACCCATGCGCATTGGGACGACAACCCGTCGATGTACCGAGTGCGCACCGATGGCGGCGACGAAGTGACGTGCCGCTACCTGGTGATGGCGACGGGTTGCCTCTCGATGCCCAAAGATCTCGACATCCAGGGCGTCGAAAACTTCACCGGCGAGGTGTATTTCACCAGTCGCTGGCCGCACGAACTCGTCGACTTCACCGGTAAACGGGTCGGTGTGGTGGGGACGGGATCCTCGGGAATCCAATCGATCCCCCTGATCGCCGCGCAGGCGTCAGAGTTGACTGTTTTCCAACGCACGCCGTGCTTTTCGATCCCCGCCCATAATGGTCCGATCTCGCCGGACAGGCTCGCGGAACTCACCGACGACAGCGCCTACCGGCACGCGGCGAAATACTCATTCGGCGGGGTGCCACTGGAGCGCACGATCACTCCGTCGTGCTCGGTGCCAGCCGAGGAACGCCAGCAGCGATACGAACGGGCTTGGCAGCGGGGCGAATTGCTCGAGGTGCTCAATCTCTACGCCGATACCATGAGCAATCCGGTGGCCAACACCGAGTTCGCGGAATTCATCCGGGGCAAGATCCGCGGGATAGTGCACGATCCACAGACCGCGGAAGCGCTGTGCCCCACCAGCTATCCGGTCGGCGCGAAGCGGCTATGCCTGGACACCAATTACTACGCCACGTTCAATCTGCCCCATGTCCGACTGGTTGACTTGCAGAAACAGCCGTTGCTGGGCGTCAACGAGACCGGAATCGACACGGCCGGGGAGTCTTTCGAGTTCGACGCGATCGTTTTCGCTACCGGCTTCGACGCGATCACGGGCGCCGTCGCGGCGATTGACGTCGTCGGCCGACACGGGCGCGTGTTGAAAGACAAATGGTCAGATGGCCCATCCACCTATCTCGGCCTTACCACCGAGGGGTTTCCGAACTTCTTTCTCATCGCCGGCCCCCATAGCCCCTCGGTGCTCTCGAACATGGCGGTTTCGATCGAGCAGCACGTCGACTTCGTTGCCGACACACTGACATACCTGCGCGACCACGGCTTCGAACAAATAGAACCCACTGAGATGGCCGAGGCCGGCTGGATGCAGCACGTGGACGACGCGGCATCGATAACGCTTTTCCCACAGGCGAATTCGTGGTACGTGGGCGCCAACGTGCCAGGCAAGCCCCGCACATTCATGGCATACGCTGCCGGCGTCGACTTCTACCGGTTGGCCTGCGAAGAGGTCGTCGCGCGAGACTATCTGGGATTCAAGCTGTCCGGCCATGACCGCTCACACTGCAACGACGGCGTGGTGCGCCGCCTGCAACCGGACGTTCAGATGGTGCTCGAGCAGATGGCACTGCTGAATCTGCCGCCTCTCGAGACGCTGGGGGCCGACGGAGTACGTGCGTTCATGAACGAGGCCAACCTCGCCCGCCCACCGGGTCCGGATGTCGGCGAAATCGTCGACGGAACCCTGCCCGGCGCTGCGGGACCGCTGGCCTACCGCCTCTACCGGCCAGCGAGCCAAGGTCCGCACCCTGTGGTCGTTTATTTCCACGGCGGCGGTTGGGTGATCGGCGACGCTTACTCGGACGATCCGCTGTGCCGCGACCTGTGTGCGCGCAGTGACGCGATCCTGGTGTCCGTCGACTACCGGCATGCCCCGGAGCATCGATTTCCGGCCGCGCTTGACGACGGCTGGGCGGCATTGCAATGGGTCGCCGATCACGCTGAAGAACTCGGCGGGATCTCCGGACGGCTGGCCGTATCCGGGTGGAGTGCGGGCGGCGGCATTGCCGCGGTCTTGTGCCAACTCGCCAGGAATGCGGGTGGGCCCACCATCGTCGGCCAGGCGTTGCTTACTCCCGTCACCGACGGCGACTTGGCCTACGATTCCTTCGTCGAGAACGCCGACGGCTACGGTCTGACCACCCCGCTGATGCAATGGTTTCTGGATCAATACGTCGACCCGGACGTGCGGCATGACCCGCGGATCGCGCCGCTGCGAGCAGCGGATCTGTCGGGCCTGCCGCCTGCGATTGTCGTTGCCGCAGAATTCGATCCGCTGCGCGATCAGGACGTCGCGTATGCCGAAGCGCTTGCCGCAGCAGGGGTTCCGACCGAGCTGGTGCGAGCCCGCGGTCACACCCACTTATCGGTGTCAATGGTCGACGTGGTGGTCTCCGGAGCGCCGATCCGGGCCCAGATCGCCGACGCCCTGAGCGGATTCTTTGCATCCAGCAAAGTCGAGTCCGCGTAGTTGCACGCGGATTTCTCAGCGGACCGCAAAAACCCGGTAGCGGACCTCCGATAGCGACACTTCGTTGATCGCCACCGTGTGGATCCCGTTGATCCAGCGGTAGCGCGGATCGTCGGTATCGAATAGTGGACTCGAGCGGGCAATCATCTGGTCATGGCGGATCAGTTCACCGGCCGCAAACCGATCGGCAGCCTCGCTACCCATCTGGACCCTGCCGGTATTGGTGATGTGAATGTATGCACCGTCGTCGGTCCGCAACGTGCCGCGTACATCGAGGCGCGCAACGCGGTCCGTGCCGAACAGAATCCAGTCGCCGCCGCCGGGCAGGATGTCGCCGGCGATGCGCGGGCCCTCGCAGCGTCCGCGCTTGACGACGTAGGTGAACCGGGTGCCGACCGGCGTAGGGAAGATCTGGACCGGATCGAATTCGATGTGGATGTCGAGCAAATGTTCCAGCGACGGGCGTGCGTCGATATCAACCAGGCTGGCCATGGCCTGTCCTCTCTACAGGGTGCGGATGGCATCACCGAATCGATCGGCGATCCCGGCGGGATCGTCCACAGCAAGACGTTCGTCGGTGATAGCGGCGCGGCGGAGCATCAGGCGGGCGATCATGTCGTCGGAACCGGTTATGCGGCAGCTGATTTCGTTGTGGCCGCCGCCCGCGTTCCAGTGGGCGCCGTCCCAGATGATTGACATGGTCGTCGATTGCGCGACAAGCGTGAAGCTCAGTGGGCGTTCGTCGAGGGGTTCGGCCTGCAGCAGTAGATAGTTCGATCCGAAGCCGAACAACGCCGCCAGGGTGGCCGCACTGAAACCTGCATCGGGATCGGCAACTGCGACTTCGAGGTCGTTGCGATGCACGCCGAACTCAATGGTCAGCATTTGCAGGGCGGGCGCGGCCGGATATCGGCCGAAGGGCAAGGGGATGAGCGGCCACTTCTCCGGGCCGTGGCGTATCGCCGATCGCAAGTGGTCGATGGCCAAGCGGATGCTGTCAGAGGTTCGCGCTGATTCGGCGGACAGGACAAGCTCACCGGGTCCCGAGGCCGTGCCGAATCGAGCCCGATGAAACGCCTCGGCGTCGCGGAAAGCCCCGGTAGCGACATGCGCCGCGAGATCATCGACGCTCCATCGGGCACACGGCGTCGATGCGGTCCGGTGACTCGTCGGCACCGTGTCGAGCAGGTCGGCGAAGGCGCTCGCTTCGACGATCGCGGCATCTGCCAGTTCGAGAAGGCTCATCTCCGTGACGCTACGACTAACACTTGGAAATAACAAGTGGCTGCTTGGATAACAAGATCAGAAAGTTGGATTACTCAAGTGCTTGGTATCATCCCGAGGTGGCCTCGAAGTCGTACGGCCAGCACTGCGCGCTGGCGAAGAGCCTGGATCTGGTCGGCGACCGCTGGACCATGCTCGTGGTGCGGGAACTGCTCGACGGCCCGCGCCGCTACGTCGATCTGCTGAACGGGCTGTCGCCGATTGCCACCGACATGTTGGCCTCACGGCTACGGGATCTTGAGAAGAATGGACTGGTCTCGCGCCGCGATCTACCGCCGCCCGCCGCGGCGAAGGTCTACGAATTGACCGACGAGGGCCGTGCGCTCGAGGACGTGATCAACGCTTTCGCGCGGTGGGGCCGTCGACTCTTGGAAACTCGGGACCCCCAAGACTCGGTGCGCCCCGAGTGGCTTGCCCGGGCGGTGCGCGCGTATGTGCAGCCCGACCGACCCGGAGTGGATGTGGTGCTGCGACTTGTGACACCGGAGGGTTCCACCACGCTGCACATCAGTGAGGACAGCGTCGACACCGTAGCGACCGAACCCGAAGTCACCCTCACAGGATCGGCGGAAACGCTTGCGGCGGCGATGGATTCGATGCAGTTTCAAAGACTGCTTTCGACCGGGGCACTCACAGTCGAGGGAAAGCGCGCTGCGGTGCGCCAACTCGCGAGGGCCTTCGGCTAGCTGCGAGCCCGGATACCCCGGACGAAAACCGCGATATGGCGCCTCGCCGCCGTCGACCAATCTGGACCATGCGGCAGTGGCGTAGCGATCAGCGTTCCGCATACCGCAATGTCGAAGGCCGTCACGTCAGGCTGCAGCGAACCATCGGCCTGCCCTTCAACCAGGAAGTCCTCGATCGCTCGAATAACCTGCCGTCCGGTATCCAGCGATGCGTCGTCGGGAAGTTGCTGGACGCCGCGCAGCGGTAGGGCTACCAACTGATCCGCGAGCTCCAGACAATCGTCGAGATACGCGCCGATCGCGTCCGCACCCGTGAGACCGTCAGCCCTGATCCGCGCGAGCGATTTCAGCAACAAGTCATAGCCGCGTCGTTGCAATTCGGCGAGCAACGCCTCGCGGTCGGGGAATCCCCGATACAGGGTGCCGACGCCGACGCCGGCCGCGTCGGCAATCTCGGTCAGCGGCACGTTGTGACCCCGACTGTTCATCAGGTCGGCCGCGGCCCGAAGGATCTTCTCGCGGTTTTCGACCGCGTCGCGGCGCACCGCCCTGGTTCGGCCCTGGCCGACAACTGGCATCAATCGAGTGTGGCACCCTTCGTTCCTTTCCGGCTTGACGGACGGCGGCGGTGCGGGAATGCTAGTCATAAGCGGAATAATACTTCCACTTAATCCGTTACCGAGATCGGACCAACGATTCGAGGAGCGTGACAATGAGCAGCATCTGGGACCCGATCACTATCGGCCGCATGCGTCTGCCGCAGCGGATCACCATGTCGCCGATGACCCGCAGTCGAGCGCTCGACGACGGCACGCCGTCGCCGCTCGCAGTGCAGTACTACGGGCAACGTGCATCCCTGGGGATGCTGGTGACCGAAGGGACGCAGCCATCGGCAGACGGACAGGGATATCTGAGAACTCCGGGGATTTATACGGAGCAGCACGTCGAGGGTTGGCGCCGGGTTGCCGACGCGGTGCACGACGGGGGTGGCCACCTGGTCATTCAACTGATGCATGTCGGCCGAATGTCACACCCCGACAACACGCCTCATCACCGCATCCCAGTGGCACCGTCGGCCATCGCCCCGGGCGAACGGATGCATACCGCCAATGGCAAGAAACCCATACCCACGCCGCGGGCTCTCACTATCAACGAAATAGAGTCGACCATAGATGATTTCGCCCATGCGGCCGAGATGGCGATCAGCGCCGGGGCAGACGCAGTGGAGATACACGGCGCCAATGGGTATCTGCTGCAACAGTTCCTGGCTCCCAACGCCAACCATCGCACCGACGAATACGGTGGCTCCATCGAGAATCGGTCGCGGCTGACGCTGGCAACGGCGAAGTCGGTCGTCGACCGAATCGGAGCCGACCGCGTCGGCATCCGACTATCGCCGGGCGCCACTCTCGGCGGACTTGACGAAGGCCCAGAGAGCGACGACCTGTACCGATACCTCGTCGCAGAACTGGCCTCACTCGACTTGGCGTTCCTCGATCTCTATTCGTTCGAGGACCACGGGTTGCTGAGCGACATCCGGACGTTGTGGCCCAACCCGCTACTGCTGATCCGCGAGGGCCGCACGATCGACGAGCTTGGCGACGAGGTGCAGGCCGGTCGCGCCGACGTCGCTCCCGTTGCCAAGTGGGCGCTCTCCAACCCCGACTTCATTGCGCGACTGCGACTCTCGGCTCCGCTGAACGATCCGGACCCGACGACCTTCTACGGCGGAGATGCCCGCGGCTACACCGATTACCCCACGCTCGACCAGAACGAGACCGCCGAAACCGAGGAGGCATCATGAGTGACACAGACGAATTCAACCGTCGCAACATCGAAGAGTTTCGGGCCAACCACGGCCGACTAGGCGGACAATTCGAGGGCGCACCAGTTCTTTTGCTGCACAGCAAGGGAGCACGCAGCGGCCAGGAACGGATTAGCCCGATGATGTACCTGGCCGACGGCGACCGATTCCTGGTATTCGCGTCGGCGGCCGGCGCCGACCGCAATCCGGCTTGGTATTGGAATCTTCTCGCTCATCCCAACGTCCACATCGAAGTGGGAGACGACACCATCGACGTCCGTGCCGTCGAATTGCACGGCGACGAGCGCGATGCCAAGTACGCCATTCAGGCCGAGCGGTACCCGGGTTTCGCCGAATACCAGCGCAAGACCACCCGCACGATCCCCGTCCTTTCACTGGTCCGCCGGGAGTCATCATGAGCAAGGTGGCCGCGCGACTGCGTGCCGAGTTGCCTGACGTGGTATTACTGCCTCGCGATGACAAGTACGCGCAGTCGACAAGCCCCGACAACTCAAGCTTTCCGCAGCGGCCGTCCGCCGTCATTCGACCGCGCTCGGCCGAGCAGGTAAGCCAGGCGGTAAGAAGCGTTTCGCGCTCGGGTGCCACGGTCGTCGTCCAAGCAACCGGACACGGCACCGGGGCTCCGATCGACGAAGATCAGTTGATTCTCGACACTTCGGCGCTCACCGGTGTCTCGGTCGACCCGGCGACGCGTCTCGCGCGAATCGAGGGTGGATCGACGTGGCCGGCAGTGCACTCCGCCGCCTACCCACACGGCCTGCTCGGGTTGAGCGGAACGTCGCCAACGGTCGGAGTCGCGGGATACACCTTCGGCGGCGGAATCAGCTGGTTCGTCCGGAAATACGGCCTCGCTTCAGCCGCGCTGCACGCGGTGGAGTACGTCGACGGAACCGGCAGGCTGCGCCGCGCCGCCGAGGACGCGACCGATCCGCTTGATCGCGAAGCGCTCTGGGCATTTCGTGGCGCAGCGCCCGTCGGTGTCGCGACCGCAATCGAGGTCGGCCTGTTCCCTGTACCCGAATTGTGGACGGGCTACCTGCTGTGGCCGGAAAGTGCACTGCCCGAGGTGGTCTCGGCGTGGACCGCCGCAACCGGTTCAGCCAGTCCATCGCTGACCAGCACACTCGGGTTGCTGCAGCTGCCACCCGAAGGTCCGTTCCCCAAGGAACTGCTGGGCAGCGCCGTCGTCCACCTCTCGTACGTATCAACGGACGGCGCAACACACCTCGATTCGATGCGCGACGCGGTGCGCGAAGCGGCCGTACCGGTAGTGGACACCACCGCGCCCGGAGACTTGCAGTCCCTCTCGGCGATTCACCTCGATCCGCCCGCAGCGGTACCTGCGCGCGGAATGGGACGCTGGCTCGGGGCCCGCGCGACCGACGTTGCACGGGCCATGTTCGAGACCGCGAGGATCGGGCGGGCCGACGGATTGAACATGATCGAATTGCGCCACACCGATTCTGCGGCAGATGGTTTCGACGGCGCATTCACCTCGGTTCCGGCGCCGTTCCTGGTGCACGCCGTGGGTGCAGCCGTCGACGATGACGCACGAAGTCGCGTAGACCGGGCCCTCGGTGAGGTCGAAGAAGCCGGTCGAACCGCCGATACCGGTAGGGCGGCGCAGTCTTTCCGTGAGGGGCAACCCGACGTGGCCGACGGCTGGACGTCGTCCGAACTCGCCCGGCTACGCGCCGTCAGGGCCACGCTGGACCCGGACGGTTCACTCGCGTTCCAGCGGCGGCCCGTTGCATAGCTGGAAGGCTAAACGAGGCAACGCAATTGAGCTCGATCGCTAGGCAGACCGAGGGTGTGAAGCCAGCTGTAAGGGTTGGAGATGACGCCCCAGCATTCGTCGTTGTCGACGATCGTCGCCAGGAACCGGCGCTGGTTCTCGGACAGGGCCTGGCCGGATACGAAGCCCTCCGGGAACGTCCGGACAAGCAGTGGCCCCCAATCGGAGGCGACAGTGTGGGCATTTGTCATCCGGGCCACCGCGACCGCCTCCGCCACGATCTCGTCGAATGTCGTGGTTCGCCGCAACAGTGTCTCGATCAGGGCGAACCTCATCTGGCCCCAGATCTGAGGTGGATTTTCCTCGAACATCGCATCCGCGGCGCGCGGGTCGCGCAGCGCCGACCGGACCTCATCGAGGGCGCCCGGCGCACCGTCAAGCGCAGCGGTCAGCGCCGCGCAGACCCGAACCCCGGGGTGCTCGTCGGTCATCAGCGCTTCGGGCGAAATGTCCCAGGCGCCGGTCGTCAAAGCGATCCCGGCACGTTCCACCGGAGGGGCGTCTGACACTTGCCGCAATAGGCGCTCGGCGGTCGCGGGACGGAACTCCGCCAACTCGGGGGCTGCCAGCAGGTGGGACACGGCATCGATGGCCGCTTGGCGCAACGTCGCATCCGTGTCGTCGAGAAATGTTGCGACACAAGCGTGTACGTCAGCCCGGATGGCTCGGCATGCGAGGACCGCGGCTGGCTCCTCGTCGTCTCGGTCCGGCCCCAGTTCGCGCCATGCGGCCGCCGCAGGCGTCGGCCGGGCCATAGGCGTGGTCGAGTCTGGCCCAGTCGGTGTCCTCGATCAGCTGCCGCGGCGACCGCATGGAATTCACGGGCTGGACCGCCGGCTACGGCAGCCCGGGTGACCCGTCCAGGCCGAGCAGCTGCCCGCCGGTACCGCCGTCACCGCCCTTGCCCGGGGTTACGCCAGTCCCGCCGTTGCCGCCGTCACCACCATTGCCGATCTGCCCGGCGTTGCCGCCCTTTCCACCGTTGCCGCCGGTGGTGAGGCCGATCCCGCCGGCTCCGCCGGTGCCGCCGTTGCCGATCAGCCCGGCCGTGCCGCCGGCCCCGCCCTTTCCGCCGATGACGTTGGAGGTGCCACCGCCGCCGCCGGCACCGCCATCGCCGAAGATCATGCCCGCCTGGCCGCCGGCACCACCTTCCCCGCCAATCGCGGCATTGGAGGCGGCCCCGCCGGCACCGCCAGCGCCGCCGGCACCGAAGAGCATGCCCGCCTGGCCGCCGGCCCCGCCCTTACCGCCGATAGCACCCGCGGTGCCGCCGGCGCCGCCAAGTCCGCCCGCGCCGGAGAACATGCCGCCCTGGCCACCGGCCCCACCATTGCCGGCAATAGAGCCGCCACCGCCGCCGGATCCACCGGCTCCGCCGTCACCGAAGAGCAGGCCGGCCGCGCCGCCAGCCCCGCCGTTTCCGTTGATTGCGCCACCGCCGCCGCCGGTGCCGCCGGCCCCACCGTCGCCGAAGATCATGCCCCCGTGGCCGCCGGTCCCCCCGGGCCCGCTGATTGCGCCGGCGCTGCCGCCAGCGCCGCCAAAGCCGCCGGTGCCGCCAGTGCCAAACAGCCCGCCGGCGCCGCCGGCTCCGCCGGCACCACCTGTGGCCTTATCGGAGTACCCGCCGATGCCACCCGCGCCGGCGTCGCCGAACACCCCTGCGGCGCCACCGACTCCACCGGCCCCGCCGTTACCCGCGACGCCGTTGCCGCTGCCGCCGACGCCGCCGGTGCCGCCCGAACCAAACAATCCGCCGGCCCCGCCGGCCCCACCGTTCCCGCCGAGGCCGGCGACGTTGAAGCCACCCGCACCGCCGCTGCCGCCGGCCCCGAACAGCAGCCCTCCAGCCCCTCCGGCCCCGCCCGTGGTGGTGCCCGCACCGCCGGCCCCGCCGGCCCCGCCAGCGCCCAGCAGGCCTGCGGCCCCGCCGGCGCCACCGTTCTGGCCGACCCCGCCGGACGCGCCGTCGCCGCCGCTACCGATCAAGATTCCACCCGCTCCACCGTTGGCCCCGCTGCCCGGAGCCCCTCGGGTGCCGTTGCCGATGAGTGGACGCCCGGTCAGCGCTAGGAATGGCGTATTGATCGCGGTCAGGGGTTGCTGCAACGGCGTGACGGCAGCGGCCTCAGCACCGGCATACGAGCCCGCGCCGCTGGTCAACGCCTGCGCAAATTGATTCTGCAACGCCGTCGCCTGCGCGCTGAGCGCCTGATATCCCTGGCCGTGCCCGGAGAAGGCCGCCGCGATGGCCGCCGACACTTCATCGGCGCCCGCTGCCAGCACCCCCGTCGTGTGAGCCTGCGCGGCCATATTGGCTGCGCTGAGAGCCGATTCGATCCCGGCCAAATTCGCCGCCGCCGCGGCCAATGCCTCCGGCGCCGCAATCAGATACGACATGTGACACCTCCCAGTGCCTAGTGCGTCATGACGATTGCGTCATGACGACTACGTCGTGCCCCCGAGCATCGCCGAGCCCATCACCAGGCGATATGTGTACACATCATCTCCCTCCAGGCGCCGCATTGTTTGGTTTCGCCGAATCTTCTCCAGCTTTTCGGCTTCAGATCTGGACCGGGCCAGTTAACCGCCTGTCAGGGTTGACGCGATGTCGCACCGGGCGCACTGTGGTACTCGACACGCGACAAATGACCCACCTGGTCACATCGGGCAGAGAGGTGGCAGTTCATGACTACCAGGGACAAGTACACGGAAGTCCCCGAGCCGTACTCGCGGGAGTTCCGCAGTGCCGGCGATGCTCGTTTCACCTGGGAGTATGACGACGGGCGTGCCCGCCTCCTCTCCCTGTATCAAAAGGGCAAGGACAAGCAGTGGGATGCCCAGTCCCGCATCGACTGGGCGCAAGACGTCGATCCCACGAACCCGGTCGGCCTGCCCGACGAGTTCCATCCGCTGTTCGGCAGCCCGATTTGGGACGCGGCAGACGAGAAGCGCCGTGCCGAGATGCGCATGCACTCTCAGGCCTGGCAATTCTCGCAGTTCCTGCACGGCGAGCAGGGAGCAATGGTGTGCTCGGCCAAGATCGTCGAGGTCGTCCCGGATATGGACGCGAAGTTCTACGCGGCGACCCAGACCATGGACGAGGCCCGGCACGTCGAGGCGTTCTCCCGGTTCCTGCAGGAGAAGATCGGCATGGTCTACCCGATCAACAAGAACCTGACCGCCCTGCTGGACGACACGCTGCGCGACTCACGTTGGGACATGCCCTATCTCGGCATGCAGGTCCTCATCGAAGGGCTCGCACTCGCCGCATTCGGGGTGCTGCGCGACATTGCGCCACCGGAGTCGCTGTCCAAGCAGTTGCTGGCCTACGTGATGCAGGACGAGGCACGGCACGTCGCCTTCGGCAGAATCTCGTTGAAGGACTACTACTCCGCGTTGACCGACGCCGAGCGGGCCGACCGGGAAGAGTTCGTCGTCGACGCCTGCTACCTGATGCGAGACCGGTTCCGTGGCGAAGAGGTTTTCGAGACCCTTGGCCTCAACGTCAAAGAGTGCGTCGAATGGGTCGACACGTCGCCGCTGATGATTCAGTTCCGTTCGCACTTGTTCAGTCGCATCGTGCCGATCGTCAAGGACATCGGGTTGTGGGGCGACAAGGTGCAGAAAGCCTTCGCGGACATGGGCGTCCTCGAAATGGGCTGCTTCGACATCGAATCTCTGATGAAGGCCGATGAGGATCAGGCCGATGCGCTGGATAAGGCACACGCCGAAATGGCGGCGCGGGCCGTTGAGGTGGACCAGGTGATCACCGCGGGCGCGAGCTGATTCTGCGAGATCGGTACACCTCCCGCCGCAAAGAGAAGTACCTCGACCCAGCGCCAACTGCAGGGCTCGCATTTGAATCAAGTCTGCATAGACTATGACCGACGGCGTCGCTTACGCTGACGACAATAAAAAAGTCTTCTGAGCTGCAGATATAGGCGCTAAAATTCCGCCGCAGAGGGTTCAACTTGGCTGGGGGGCCAGCCCACTTCAGTGGGAGGTGTCAAGTGTCGTTCGTATTCGCGACTCCTGAGTTAGTCACAGCGGCAGCAAATGATCTAGCCGATATCGGCTTGTCTCTTCGCGCCGCCGCCGGTGCCGCGGCGGCCCCTACGGTGAACCTCCTGGCGGCGAGCGCCGACGAAGTCTCAGTGACCGTCGCGGCCTTTTTCGGGGCGCACGGAGAGAACTTCCAGGCAATCAGTGCGCAGGTGACCGAGTATCACGCCCAGTTCGTGCAAGCGGTCACGGGAAGCGCAGGTGCATATGCTTTCGCCGAGGCCGCCAGCGTCGGACCGTTGCAACCGTTGCTGGACCTGGTCAACGCGCCCACCCGAGCGCTTCTAGGCCGGCCCCTTATCGGCGATGGCAACGACGGTGCCACCGTCGGCGGGGTCGGGCAGGCCGGTGAGGCGGGCGGGCTTTTGTTCGGCAACGGCGGCGCGGGTGGCGCCAGCACCGGTGCCGGCGCGGCGGGCGGCCGAGGTGGTGACGCTGGGTTGTTCGGCATCGGCGGCGCCGGCGGGCGAGGCGGTGTCGCCGGCGGCAACGGCGGCACGGGCGGGGCTGGTGGACTGTTGTTCGGCAATGGTGGTGCCGGCGGGTCAGGCGGCGCCGGTTCCTTGACCACAGTCGGAGGGGTTGGCGGTGCAGGCGGTGCGGGAGGGCTGTTGTTCAGCGCGGGCGGGGCCGGGGGTGCCGGCGGGGGCGGGGCCTTCGCTCTCTTCGGCTCCGGTGGCAATGCGGGCAGCGGAGGCGCCGGAGGTGCCGGCGGACTGTTCTTCGGTAACGGAGGAGTCGGCGGTGCTGGCGGCCTCGGCGGTAGCGGTAATGATGTCAATGCCAATAACGCCGGTGGCGGCGGCGGCAATGGTGGTACCGGCGGAACTGCTGGGCTATTCGGGACCGGCGGTCACGGCGGCGCCGGCGGACATGGCGGAAACTCCGCCACTACCAACCTGGGGGCTGCGATCGCTGGGCCAGGCGGCGCTGGCGGCGCCGGCGGCACCGCCCATCCGCTCCTTGGGAACGGCGGCAACGGCGGGACCGGCGGTAGCGGCGGAAACGCATCGGGATTTACAACCAGCGGGGGTACGGGAGGCGCCGGCGGGACCGGCGGGGCCGGCGGGGCAATCGGCAACGGCGGTGCCGGCGGCAACGGCGGCGACGCGAACGTCGCCCTCGCGACAAACGGCCCGGGCGGTAACGGTGGCAACGCTCAACTGATCGGCAACGGCGGTGCCGGCGGTGCCCGCGGTGCCGGGGGCGGCTTCGACGCGGTTGGCGGCGCCGGCGGGGCCGGGGGCAAGCTGTTCGGTCAACCAGGAACGCACGGCTAGCTGCGCGTCGTACCCAAACTCCGCCACGGCACGGCCCCAAGTACGGCGCTCTCGCGCGCCAGCTAACCCAGACATCCGATCAGCCCGGACGCGCATCGGAGCGGCATGTGAGCCCGGTGTGAGTTAGGCCGAAGCAGAAAATGCCATTGTCGTCGACGACAATAAAAAAGCCATCTGAGCTGCTGCAATTGGCGTTAAACTGCGCCCACAGCGGGTTCGACTCGGCTGGGGGGCCAGCCCACTGCGTGGAGGTGCCAGATGTCGTTTGTGATCGTGACTCCGGAATTCATGACGGCGGCAGCAAATTATTTGACCAACATCGGATCGTCGATCAGCGAGGCCACTGGAGCTGCCGCGGCCCCGACAACGAACGTCTTGGCCGCTAGCGCCGACGAAGTATCGGTAGCGGTTGCAGCATTGTTCGGCGCGCACGGACAGAGCTTCCAAGCACTCAGTGCGCGGGCGACCGAGTGTCACGCCCAGTTCGTGCAAGCGCTCACCGGAGGCGCTGGCGCATACGCGGCCGCCGACGCCGCCAGCGTCGGACCGTTGCAACCGCTGCTGGACCTGATCAACGCACCCACCCGAGCGCTACTGGGTCGGCCCTTGATCGGCGATGGCAACGACGGCGTCACGGTCGGCGGGATTGGTCAGGCCGGCGAAGCAGGAGGGCTGCTGTTCGGCAACGGCGGGGCTGGTGGCTCCAGCACCAACATGAATGTGGTCGGTGGCCGCGGCGGGGACGCCGGGCTGTTCGGCGTCGGCGGCGCCGGTGGGCAGGGCGGATTCTTCGGCGGAAAGGGTGGCGCCGGCGGTGCTGGTGGACTGTTATTCGGCAACGGTGGTGCCGGCGGGACAGGGGGGTCAGAGGGCCGCGGTGGTGCCGGCGGCGCAGGCGGTCTGTTTTTCGGTGCCGGCGGAGTCGGCGGGGCGGGCGGGGCCGGCACTGTCTTTGCTCCCGGCGGTGGCGGCGGTGCGGGTGGCGCCGGTGGCCTTTTCTTCGGTATCGGTGGCGCCGGCGGGGCGGGTGCAACCGGTTCCACCGGAATCCTTGGTGGCGCCACTTCCGGCGGATTCGGTGGTGCGGGCGGCACGGGCGGGCTGTTGTTCGGTGTCGGCGGTGCCGGCGGTGCCGGGGGCGCCGGCGGTTCCGGCACCGACGGTTTCTCCGCGGTCGGCGGCAACGGCGGCATCGGTGGCGCCGGCGGAGCAGGCGGGATATTCGGCACCGGCGGCCACGGCGGCGCGGGTGGATTCGGCGGAAACGCCGACAGTTCGTTCGACCCCGCCGCCTCCGCCTACGCCGGTGCCGGCGGCGCCGGCGGTGCCGGCGGCACCGCCCATCAGTTGTTTGGCGGCGGTGGGGACGGTGGTGCTGGAGGAAAGGGCGGGAACGCAGTTGGGTTTACCAACGGCGGAGGCAACGGCGGCGCCGGCGGGGTGGGCGGCACAGCAGGGACGATTGGCAACGGCGGCGCGGGCGGTAACGGTGGCGCCCGTGGCGTCAGCGCCACCGCGGTCAGCGGCGTGGGCGGCAACGGTGGCAACGCCCAACAGATCGGCAACGGCGGTGCTGGCGGGACCGGCGGCGTCTTCGCGGCTGGCGGCGCCGGAGGAGCCGGAGGGAAACTATTGGGCCTGCCAGGGGCACACGGTTAGCCACGCCCCTTATCTCAAGGCCGCGACGGCACGCTACCCAAGCCTCTCATCGCACCAGTTAACGATGCCGCCGTCACCGCAAATGAGGACTTGAGAATCCGGTCTGATTAAGATCCGGATCAGCCTCTCGGCAGTCTCATGCCTAGCGCTCACACGGCTCTAGCGGGGGGCATTTACAAAAATTGTCTGACCAGTCAAAATCGTCGCTACACTTCGCGCACTGCGGGATCGACTCGGCTGGGGGGCCAGCCCACTGGTGAAAGGCATTGAATGTCGTTTTTGATCGCGACTCCGGAATTCGTCGCTGCAGCAGCAACAGATTTGGCAAATATCGGATCGTCGATCAGCCAGGCCACCGGGGCTGCCGCGGCCCCGACGACAACATTGCTGGCCGCGGGCGCCGACGAGATCTCCGTGGCCGTTGCGGCACTGTTCGGCTCGCACGCGCAGAGCTATCAGGCGTTGAGTACGGAGGCGACCGCGTTTCACGACCAGTTTGTGCAGGCGCTCACTGGCGGAGCGGGAGCCTATGCGACGGCCGAGACGGCCAATGCGGGTCCGCTGCAACCGGTGCTGGATTTGGTGAATGCCCCGTCCCGAGCGTTGTTGGGGCGCCCCCTGATCGGCGACGGCAGAAACGGAGGAACGGTCAACGGTGTGGGCCAGGCCGGTGAGGCCGGTGGCCTGTTGTTCGGCAACGGCGGGTCCGGCGGCGCCAGCACGAATGTCTCTGCCGTCGGCGGACGGGGCGGGGACGGCGGGATCTTCTTCGGGAATGGTGGCGCGGGCGGCGCCGGCGGTATCGGCGGCACCGGTGGTGCCGGTGGTGGGGGTGGGCTGTTGTTCAGTGCCGGCGGTGCCGGCGGACTTGGCGGACTCGCGAATTCCACTCTTATTGGCGGCAACGGCGGCGCAGGCGGCCTCGGCGGGCTGTTCTTCGGTACCGGTGGCGCGGGCGGGGCGGGTGGAGCAGGGATAACTACGCCTGGTGGCGGCGGCATCGGCGCCGGCTCCGGTGGTGTAGGCGGCGCGGGCGGATTGTTCTTCGGTAACGGCGGCGTTGGCGGTGGCGGCGGCAACGGGGGTGGCGGCTTCGGTGTCGCGTTTGCGAGCGGTGGCGCGGGCGGCAACGCGGGTGCTGGCGGTGCTGGCGGGCTGTTCGGTGTCGGCGGCGACGGGGGTGTTGGCGGAACTGGCGGTGTCGCCACTGCCGACTTCATGACCGGCGTCGCCTTCGCCGGGCAAGGCGGCGCCGGCGGCGCCGGCGGCGCGGGCCATCAGCTGATCGGCAGCGGCGGGCACGGCGGAGCGGGCGGGACGGGCGGTCCCGCCGGCGCAAAAACCCCATCCGGAGGCGTCGGCGGTGCAGGCGGCGCCGGCGGAGGGGCAGGGGCAATCGGCAACGGCGGTGGCGGTGGCAACGGCGGTGCCAGCGGGGTCTTCAGCTCGGCTGGCGGCCCCGGCGGTCAAGGCGGCAACGCCCAACTGATCGGCAACGGTGGGGGCGGTGGGGCCGGCACACCTGGCGGTGCCGGTGGGTCCGCAGGCAAGCTGCTCGGCATTCCCGGGGCAAACGGCTAGCCGATAGCGAAAAGTCCCCGCCGCCACACCAGGTGTAACAGCGGGGACGGGCGTTCGGTGAGAAACTCAGGCTGCGCGGGCTGACAGCAGTCGCTGGAACGGGAACAGCTGCTGGCGGATGAAACCTTCCGGCATGTAGTTGCCGACCACACCGTAGTTCTGCGGGAACTGCTGCTCGGACTTCACGGCGGTGCCGAACAACCGGTCCAGGAACGAGAACTGGGTGGCGTAATTCTTGTCGATCGCTTCGTCGTCCGAGGAGTGGTGCCAGTGGTGGAAGTCCGGCGTCACGACCAGGTGGCGCAGCGGCCCCCAGGGCAACTTCACATTGGCGTGGATTAGCACTCCCCAGAAGCCGATGACGGCGATGTAGGTGTTGAGCACGCCCTGGGTGAAGCCCAGCAGGTACAGCGGGGTCAGCACGCACACCCGGGTGGTGACCAGTTCGAAGAGGTGCAGCCGCGAGCCGGCCAGCCAGTCCATCGTCTCGGTGCTGTGGTGCACGGCGTGGAATTTCCACAGGAACGGCACCTCGTGGTAGGCGCGGTGTGTCCAGTATTCGGTGAGGTCGGCCACCAGGACGCACAGCAGGAGCTGCGGCACGAACGGAATGCTGCGAACGAAGACGTGCACGGTGTCGTTCTGCAGCCAGCCCAGCACGTCGAAGATGAGGAAGTTGACGGTCACGACGCTCACGCCGATCAGGATGTGGGTCATTGCGAAGTGCGCGAGGTCGGTCTGCCAGGCGCGGCGGAACACCGCCTTGGTCTTGTCCAGCGGGACACCCTTTTCGATCGCGACGAACATCAACCCGGACAGCAGCAGGTCGACGACGAACCAGTCCAGTCCGATGAACGGCGTGTGCTTGGAGAAGTTGCCGACGGGCACCTCAGCGCCGCCCCACGCGGCTGCCGCGGCGACCAGGCCCAGTGCCAGAGCGTTGAGATTCCGCCGCCGATTCCGCACCAGGTTGAAGATGGCCAGAGCGCCGGCGACGACCAGTGCGGCAAACAGGACGTAACGGAACAATTCGACCGGGTACTTCGGGCGCAGGTCCGGCGTGGTCAGGTACTGCGGGTAGTGGAACACCAGCACGCCCAACAGGCTGAGCGCACCGAGGCCGAGCGCCATTACGGTCGTGACGCCGCGGCCGGGCTTCAGTTCTCCGCTGCTACGCAGCAGGGTGTGGGTGTCGCGGACCACGCTTGTCATGCTGATCACGACTACCTCCTAGGTTCAAAGAAACTCCATATGGAACGTTGGTAAAACGTTCTCAACGCGCTCTTGCGTATTCCTTGCGAATCTCTCCTGGAGGTCGAGTCGCTCGCTTGAGGTGGTCACGAGCGCTTGAGTCTTGCCACTCGCAAACGTGCCGTTCGCCCGACTACGCTGTTGCCACGATCGGACGAATCGGAGGGTCATGCCCGAGCTGACTAAGGGCGCCAACGCGCCGGTGCCCACTGCCGAACTAGTCGTCGAAGTTAGCTGGCAGGCCGTCGGCGGCATCGACGCCGACGCCAGCGCACTGCTGTTGACCAGCGCAGGCAAGGTGCGCGACGACAACGACTTCGTCTTCTACAACCAGCCCACTTCGCGCGAGGGATCGGTGCGGCACGCTGGTTCGATCCCCTCCGGCGGCGACCGCCTCGTCGTCAACACACCCGCTGTACCCGACGTGATCGATCGGGTGACATTCGTGGCATCCATTCACGACGCCAAGGCCAAGCGCCAGTCGTTCGCGCAGCTTTCGGGCCTGTCGATCAGGGTGTTGTCCGGCGGTGCGCCGGTGGCGAGCTATTCCATCTCGGGCCTGACCACCGAGACCGGCCTGATCTTCGGCGAGTTGTATCGCAGGCAGGGCTCGTGGAAGTTCCGTGCCGTCGGGCAGGGCTACGACTCGGGGCTGACGGGAATCGCCACCGACTTCGGCATCTCGGTCGACGACGCGCCCGCGGCGCAGGCACCCCCGCCACCGCCGCCCCCGCCGCCACCGCCACCGCCACCGCCACCGCCACCGCCACCAGCGCCGAAGATCGACCTCAATAAGCAGCGCCAGATCAACCTGCGCAAGACCGTTTCGGAAAAATCGCCGGTACTTCTCAAGAAGTTCGACGCCGCCAGCGTCTCCCTGGAGAAACGCGGCTTCCTCGGCGAACGCGCCGAGGTGATCCTCGTGCTCGATGTCTCCGGTTCCTCGTATCCGCTGTTCCAAAACGGCAGTTACCAAGAACTCATCGACCGATTCCTCGCTATGGCCTTGCTTTTCGACGACAACGGCACCGTCGACACCATCCTTTTCGACCACCGCGTGCACGAAGGCGAACCCGTCACGCTCGCCAACCGCGAAGGCTGGACCGACCGCGCTATCAACCGGAAGGGCATCTGGGGCGCCACCGCATACGCGCCGCCCATCAAAAAGATCACCGAAAGTCTGGCGCGTGGCGCGGCGTTACCCACGTTCGTCGCCTTCATCACCGACGGCGGCAACGCCGACCGCAAAGCCGCCGCGGACGCGGTCCGGCGCGCGTCCAGTTTTCCGATGTTCATCCAGTTCATGGCCATCGGCCGCGAGGATGACTTTCCTTTCCTGCAGAAACTCGACGAGCTAGCTGACCGGGAAATCGACAACGCGGGGTTCTTCGCCATCGAGCAGGTGGCGAAAATGAGCGACGAAAAGTTCTACGACAAGGTCATGACGGAGTTCCCGTCCTGGCTGGCCTCGGCTCGCGAAATCGGTATCGTCCGCGGGGCGGCTCAACCACGGCGTTATTAGCGCAGATCCGCGGCTCACACCACGCCGAGGTAGCCGAGCACACCTGCCGCTCCCACGACGATCAGTGGGTTGGTTTTGCTGAACACGAAGATCAACGTGCACACCGCGGTGAGCAGGTAGGCCCGCCAGTCATGGTCGGCAGCGCGGCCCATCACCAGCGAGGTGGCCAGGATCAGCCCGACGGTCAGCGGCGCGAATCCCTTCTCAACAGCGATGCGCAGCTTCGACTCCTGGGCCTTCTGCCAGACCAGCGTGATCACGTAGACGAAGGTCGCTGCCGGCATGACCATCGCAAAGGTCGCGATTACCCCGCCGAGGATGCCGCCGAGCACTCCCCCGACATGCAGGCCGGCGCCGTAGCCGACGAGTGCGACGATCAAGATGCTGGGCCCTGGCGCTGCCTGCGAGATGGAGAACAAATCGGCGAACTGGGAATCGGTCACCCAGTGCCTTTCGTTCACCGCCCGCAAGTGCATCTCGGGCAGCACCACATTGCCACCGCCGATCGAGAGCAGTGACAGCATGCCGAACAGCGAGATCAGCTGCAGGTAAGTGCTCATGCGGCAGCGGGGCGCGGGCGCCTGGGCCACGCCCAGATCAGGCTCAGCGGCGCCAGAATCGCCAGGGTGCCCAACAGCGGCCAGCGCAGCAGACCGTTCAGCGCGAAACTTGCCGCGAACAGCAGTACCGGAACCAGCCCCTTCAGACATTGTCGCCCGGTCTTGATGACCATCGCCACCGTCATCGCCACAGCCGCGGCGGAGGCTCCGCGCAACACACCTTTGACGGCGGGGACCTCCTTGTAGTGGAAGTAGATGAAGGCCATCGTCAATACGAACACCAGCGGCATCAGACAGAGCCCGACCAGAGCGGCTGCCGCACCCGCCATGCCGCGCATCTTGGTACCCACGAAAACGGCCATGTTGACCTGGTTGGCGCCAGGCATGATCCGGCACATGGTCATGGCACTGAGAAACTCCGCTTCACCCATCCACTTCTTTTCCACCACAAGCACTTCGCGCGACCACGCGGACAAGCCGCCGCCAAACGACGCCAGCGCGATGTGGTTGAACGTCAGGCCCATCTCGACCAGGGAAACCTGTTCGGTCGGGGCGCCCGCGTCATTCATGGACGAGTTCTTCATCGTGCGGGAAGTCGTCTTCGACGTGTTGCGACGGATCGAGTGGGTCCGGCGGTTCGTAGTGGTGGGATAGTTCCCAGTCGGTATCGAAGACCTGCTTCAATCGGCCGACCACTGTCGGGTCGCTGGTGGTGATGCCGAGTTCACGCCGCAGATCGAAGGCGCTGCGGTCGATGTTCATCGAGCCAACCAGGGCCTGCTCGTTGTCCACGATCAGAAGTTTCGCGTGCACCCGGAGGTTCTTCTGCTTGTGCACTTTGACACCGAAACGTCTCAGGGTGCGCAATGAGGCAAAGGTGTCGAGGATGTCCCACTCACTGATGCCGTGTCTGCCGCCACACAGAACATGGACCTTGACGCCGCGGTCGGCGGCTGCCGCGATGTGATCGAGAATCACCGCGTCGACATATTTGGGATGTTGGACATCGAGGCGATGAGTGGCCTGGTCGATGAAATGCGCCATGTGCAGGCGTGAATTCGAGTTGCTCCACAACAGCCCCTCGTTGGCCGATGGGTGCCAGTCACGGTGTTCCCAGTCCGCGTTGAAAACTTCGACGATCTGGGCGACGTGCTGTGGGTCGTGGGTGACGACGCCATAGTCGCGGGTAGCGGTGAAATATTTGGTGCAGAGGTTGAAGGTCGCCACGAGAGCGGCTTGTTCGTCCGCCACCATCGACTTCTCGTGGGTGACGTAGAACTTCGGGTTCGACCATTGCA
Organism: Mycobacterium sp. IDUB_37; assembly: GCF_055419245.1. Taxonomy (NCBI): domain Bacteria; kingdom Bacillati; phylum Actinomycetota; class Actinomycetes; order Mycobacteriales; family Mycobacteriaceae; genus Mycobacterium; species Mycobacterium sp. IDUB_37. The sequence goes on from NZ_JBVAXG010000003.1 coordinate 159,390, forward strand.
CACTGATTCCCGCATTCGAGAACCGTTGGTACGTATCGTCATTGGCGCGGTCGCCGCCCGACCGCGCGGGGTTGAGCATGACCCGCACATCGACGCCCGCGGCCCTGCGTTCGATGACGTCGCGGATCAGTTCCTCTTCGGTGAAGGTGAACTGTTTGATGAACAGGCTGCGCTGCGCGCCGGCAATGAATTCGCGAACCGGCTGCAGTCCATCATCTGGTTCGACAATCAGGCTGGGCGGGTAGGGAGGCACAAGCTCAAAAGCTAGCACCGCGGCGCCAAATTACGGGGTGCGAGATGTTCACCGACATTTCCCCGACAGTACGATCCGTCAGGTGGCTGTTCGGCGCATGGCAGGACAGCATCCCTTGGTGGCCTCTGACGGTTGGACTCCCCCGGGCGAAATTCCTGATAACGGAATCCCGCAGCGGTTGGCCGCCCGCATGACGGCGACCGAGCAGTACGAGTGGCTGCAGGACTACCTGCGCCGGCACCGTGTGTCGAGACGGAACTTTCTCGGCGGATCGGCGGCGTTGGCCGCCGTGGCAGCGGTGGGCGTTTCGCCGTTCGGGTACCGCGCGTACGCCCAGGATGCGCCCATCGCGGTGGCGAACCGGCGAGTGGGATACGGCGCCGATGCGTCCAGTCAGTTGCGGCTGGCCGCGCAACTATCCCGAAACCCGAACAGCATCAAAGTATTCGTCGACCATGGCCCGACGCCGGGTCTCGGCGCCACGGTCGAGGCGGAAATCCGCAACCTGGTCACGCAAATCCCGGACAGCCGCGGCGGCGTGCTGGCTGCCGAACAGTTCTACGCCCACGTTCCACTGGATGGCCTGCCCGGCCACACCCCGCATTTCTATCGGTGGCGCACCGACGACGGCTTCGTCACCGACGTCCGGTCGGCGGCAACGGCGGTGCCGAACGCACGAAATGCGTTGGTCCCGTTCCGGTTCACCATGATGGGCGACCAGGGGACGGATGAAACACCCACGCTGCCAACAGGACTCCCGCCCGGCGAGTATGACGACAGTGGCTACAAGTCTGACGACGCTCCGGCCGTTGCGCATACAGCCAACGTGCTGAGTCAAATCATCGCTTCCCGTCCTGACTTCCACGTGCTGGCCGGCGACATTGCCTACGCCGACCCCTCTGGACGGGGAAAGTCGCCGCTGTTCGTTCCGTCGGGCGACGCCCCAGAAGGTCTCGACAAATTCAACCCGTACGTCTGGGACGTTTATCTGGGGTCCATCGAACGCAGCGCCTCGACGACGCCGTGGATGTTCGCCACGGGCAACCACGACATCGAGGCCGCCTACCCGGCGCACGGTTACGGCGGACATCTGGCTCGTTTCGATTTTCCCGGCAATGGTCCTGCCCCGTGCCCGTCGGTGTATTCGTTCGTCTATGGCAATGTCGCCGTGCTCTCACTGGATGCCAACGACGTCACCTACGAGATCACGGCCAACACCGGCTACTCGGATGGAGCCCAAAACGGTTGGGTCGAGCAGACATTGGCTGCCCACCGCGCCAATCCCGCTATCGATTTCATCGCGTGCTTCTTCCACCACTGCGCGTACTCGACGGTCGACACTCACGCCAGTGACGGCGGAGTGCGGGCGGCCTGGAACGACCTCTTCGATCGGTACCGTGTCGATCTGGTGCTGCAGGGCCACAACCACGCGTTCGAACGCACCGATCCGATTCGGGCGGGCAAACCGACCAGGGTCGCTGCCGACAACGCGATCGTGTACCCCGACACCGACGGCACCGTCTATTACACGGTCGGGTCCGCGGGCCGGCCTCGGTACAACTTTGCGCCCGGTGAGCAGGAAAGTTACCGAGGGAATGTAGTCGCTGACACGTTTGTGCCGAACTCCTACGTCTGGACCGCGGACGGCGGGAAGCAGGACGAGGCGGTCAACTGGTCGCGGGTGCGGTTCCGCGACTACGCGTTCATCCGCATCGATGTGCGCCCGGGGCATCTGCTCAGCGAAATGGACGTGGTGGCCATCGACGAATACGGCCGGGAATTCGACAAACTGACGTTCCGCCGGCCAGTCCGCGCCTGACGTTCGGCATCCGCGGCTTGCTAGACCAGCGAATGCCGAAGTTCGGCGTAGGCAGCCACCAGGGCATCAAGATTAAAAGCTCTGTTGAGCCCACTCGGATTGGGCAGGATCCAGGCCGTTGTCCCGGCGAATTCATCGGGGCACCGACCCCAGTCGACATCGGCCCTGCCCATCATCGCCGAGAATGCGCGCTTGCCCAGGAAGGCGATGACGCGAGGCGCGTACTGGCGCATCTTCGCCTCAAAATCCGGCCGCGCCTGCCGAAATTCCCGCAGCGACACCTCATCAGCCCGCGCTGTTGCGCGCGCGACCACAGCGGTTATGCCACAACGGTATTCGAGCAAACGTCGTTCATTCTGTGGGCGCAGGCGGGTGTCGGTGAAGCCGGCGAGGTGCAACACCGGCCAGAACCGATTACTGCGGTTGGAAAAGTTGTGGCCGTCCGCCACGGCAGTGGCGGCCGGATTGAGACCGCAGAAGACTACGTCGAGGCCCTCGGCCAGGATGTCTGAGTCATATTGGCAAGTCCCCGATGCTGAGTCCACCTGATCCGCCCCCGCTCGCACGCCGCGTCGCCGATGCTACCGAGGTAGCTGACGCGGCGTCAGCCGGCCGCGAACGGTTTGGCCATCACTGACGGACGGAATCCGTAGCGAGGGACCGCTCCGCCGAATTGGCCGGACGTCTGGCCCAGCGCCCCCAAAGGTGCACCGCCCATGGGAAGTCCGGACACGCCGGCTTCTGCTGCGGCCGAGGGAACGGTCAGGCCAGTGCTCATGGCGGCGGCGGGGTTGGCCACCGGGGCCGCGGCGGCCCAGCTTGCCGGTGCGGACAGACCACCCACGGGCAGAGCCTTGCCCAACGCTGCGGAGATGCCGGTTCCCGCGCCGTGCATGCCCGTGCCGGCGGCGTTTCCGAGTGCCTGAACACTGTTTTCGAGGGCCTTAGCCGCAGAAGCTGCCGCGGGGGCCAGACCTTTCATGAATTGGGTGACCGCGACGACGGCGTTGGTGGCCTGCGACGCCGAGGTCGGCAGGGACATGAACGGGTTGACGTACTTGCCCCACATGGCCAGTGTCTGGTCGATCGAGGTGGGGATCGGCGGCAGGCCCAAGCTGTGCAGCGTGGCGGGGATGGCGGAGCTCACCTTGGAGAGCACGTCTTGCGCAGCGACCTGAGCTGCGTTCGCGGCAACAGCGGCCGTTGCGGCTTCCTGGCGGGCCAGGCCCGACGGGGTGGCGACCTGGGGTGCGGGCTGGAAGTCGCTCAATTGCGTGGCCACTGCCGAGGATGCGGCGTAGCCGTACATGGCGGCTGCGTCCTGAGCCCACATCTGACCGTATTCGGCCTCGGTGGCCGCGATTGCCGGCGTGTTCTGACCCAAGACGTTGGTGGCGACCAGTGCCGCCAACAGGGCGCGGTTGGCGACGACCAGCGGCGGCGGCACGGTCATGGCGAACGCCGCCTCGTGGGCGGCGGCCGCGGCGTTGGCCTGCGCAGCCGCGGACTCGGCCAGTGCGGTGCTGGTGTGCAACCAGGCCACATACGGAGTGGCAGCAGCCGTCAGGGCGACCGCAGCCGGCCCCAGCCAAGGTCCGCCGACCAGAGCGCTGATCGCTGACTGGTAAGCGGTCGCGGTGATGTCGAGGTCAGCAGCCAACCCGCCCCAGGCGGTAGCGGCGGCCAGCAGCGATCCAGGACCTGGTCCGGCGTACATGCGTGCGGAGTTGATCTCCGGCGGCAACATTGCGTAGTCCATGTCAGTGACCCCCTTCTTGCTGTGTTCTCCGGTGGAAGTTCGATCAGAGGGCAGCCGCGGCGTTGGCGGCTTCGGTGAGCGCGTAGGAGTCGGCGCTGCCGGCCAGGGTGGCCACGAACAGTTCGTGGATAGCGGTCGCATGCGCGCTGATGGCTTGGTAGTGCGCGCCGTAGGCGGCAAAACGGGCCGCGGTCAACGCCGAAACCTCATCAGCTGAGGGCGGCACGACAGCGGTGGTGGGGACAGCGGCGGCGGCATTGCCGGCAGCAAACCCGGCACCGATCGCGGTCAGGTCTGCAGCAGCGGAAGCCAGCAACTCCGGGTGTGTGGTGAGGAAAGACATTGCGCGCCCCTTTGCTCTTACGTTCTTCACCGGAATGCGTGGTCACTCACGGTATATATGCACGCTAACGGGCACGTGAAGGCCGGGACATCCCCCTGTCGAGGGATTTCAACACTCCTGATGATTTTAATTGACACCCTGTTGACAGCAAATCAACAATTTCGTAGAAGTTGATCGACAGCATGTCGATCGATGACACGAACGACTTGCGATCGGCACACCGCCGCGCCTTAATTGGTAGCGGTGTACGAGCGCCCCGCGCTGCGCGTGATACTCACCAGGCAAAGGGGAATGCGTGAGGCAGACCAAGACCACCCTGCCGCCCGCGCTCATCCTCACGCTCGCCAACGGGTTCCTGGACGCTCTTACCTATCTCGTGTTTGGCGGGGTATTCGCCAATGTTCAGACGGCGAACGTGATCTTCTTCGCGCTCAACCTGGTTCAAGAGCACTGGCTTTCGGCGTTCTCCCGACTCTGGCCGATCTTCGCGTTCATGGCCGGTGTCGCCATCGCCGCGCACCTCAAATCCGGACGTGTCGAACGGGTGATCTCGCATCCACTGCGCTGGACGATAGGCATTCAGGCCACCTTCTTCCTCGGGGTCGGATTCCTCCCTGGCACCTTCCCGGCCACCGCCGTCACAGTGCCGATCGCCTGCCTGGCGGGTACACAGATCGGCTTGTTCCGCAATATCGGTGAACTCAACTACCTACCCGTCGCCACGACGGGCAACCTGATGCGCGTGGTCGAAGCCGGGTACCGGGGGTTCATCGACGACGAGAGCGGCCAACGTCAGGCATTTCGCGTGTACTCGACGCTGATCGCAGCATTCACCACCGGCGCCGCACTAGGTGCGGCAGCCACCAAGGCTTGGGGTCATCACGCGATCTGGATACCGGCAGGTTGCCTCGTGATCGCGTTGGTGGTGGAGATTCTCGACGAGCGCGCCGGCAAATCCGGCTAGCTCACCTGCGCAACCCTGTCACCGATCTCGATGGTGACCTCTGACTGCATCGGCGCATCCCGTTGCGAGGACGGCTTAGCGTTGGCGATCTTCTCACGGACGGGAATCGACTCCGCCAGTTCGGTTTCGAGCATCTTGTTGATCGACTCGTCGATCGAATCGAAGGCTCCGATGAATGCGGGATACTCGACCCGCGCTGGCGTGAAAGTGCGGAAAGTGACAGCACGTGCGTATTTGGGTTGCGCCTCAACGACTTTGACATGCAGCTTTTCGGTCGGAAGTTCGCCGATCACCTTGCCCGTTTCGGGATCGACGATCTCGTCCCCGCCGTCCGCCATTACGGCGAAAACCATGTCAATTACCACGCCGTGCTCAGACCCGCGGTTGATGACTACGGTGTATTGGTCCTCTACGCGGGCGATGCTGCCGGCAATGTGTTCGCCGGTTGCCGCCTGAGGACTGCCGCCAGAGATTCTCGGTCTTGCCGGACCGCCGACGTCGAAGACGGGCGCGACCGCGCCCGAGACGGACTCCCATTCGCGTGCAGCCTGTTCCGCGGTGCCCAACGACAACTCCGCCGCGGTCCTGGCGCGGACCACCTCGATGAGACCACTGTCAGTGCGGCCGTTCTCCAAATGAGACTGCGCCTCGGTGAGTCGATCGTCGACATAGCGAACAGATCGTTGCAGATGCTGCGTGGCGTGAATCGCGTTCTGCGTAACCGTTGCCGTTTGATGGTCGAAACCTTGCTTGCCGTACCAGCGATTGCCCAGAATTCCTAGAGCAACGCAAAGCCCCGGCACGAAGGCGATCACGCACGCCTGGCCAAATGCATTGCCCGGGAAAGCAAGAGCGCCGAAAATGCTGGCCACGGCGAATCCACCGAGTATCGCCAGGGTCTGCAATGGAGACGGCCTGACTTCGCTGAGCCGCACCAGCCATCTGCCGAGGCCGGTCAGCCAGCTACCGAAGTGGGTCAGCGCCCGACCCAGGTGGGTCAGCCCGTTGCCGAGTCGGGTTTGCCAAGTTGCGAAATGGGCCTGCCAGTCGATCTTTTTCCGAGCTGCCTTCGGTGGCCGTGGGGCCGGCGGCGCGGGTGGCGCGGGAGGCCAAAGCAGCGCGGAGGGTTGCGCGCTGGCCGCTGTCTGGCCAGTCGCTGCCTGGTCTGCTTCCGCCGGCGGCGGCTCAGGTGGTGGCGGGCCGGCTGCAGCATTCAGCTCGGTCGCGGGTGGTTCGCCGTCAGCCACCTCAACATCATCCCATCGCTCGGGCAAACTCGACCACTTCGCCGCACCCGGACGGCTCAACCAGCCGCGTTAGGCAGCAGCGCCGGGCAATTGCCCTCCGCGTCGGTGGCCAGCTCGAAGTGCCACAGTTCGTTGGCGTAAATCCGGCACAGCCCGAAGCGGGCCCCATTAGCGATCAGCCACTGATCAGCCCCGGTACCGCCGACGTCCACGGCCTCGCCGATGACGTGTTTCGACATTGCCGGGGTTTCCACGTACTGACGCGCTACCGCCATGCTGCCGTAGGTCTGCACTGCCTGGTCCAGCAGCTGTTGCTGAAACGCCGCCGACCGCCAACCCGAGTTGATCGTCATGGTGATGCCGCTCTGGCCCGCGGCGGTGGCGGCACTCTGGATCGCGCTCAACAGGGCCGGGTCCAGACGCCCGATCGCCGGATTCTGGACATCGAACGGCGTCAGCGTCTGACCGTCGGCCAAGGAACCGTCGCCGGATTCGGGAGCGGGGTCCATCGGGAAGGTGCGATCGACCAGCCGGATCGGCGTGTCCGTCGGGTTGGGCGGTGTCGCCATGCAAGCCAAAGTCGAAGCCGCGGCAACCGTCGCAAGGGCCAATCGCGCGTACCAACTGGCATTCGGTGTTCTCACGTCGGCCCACCCTAGTCAACTGCCCTGTGGTACATCTCCACCATGGGTGAACGTGTCACATTCCCGAGTTCGACGGGCCCCGACCTGTGCGGGGTCATCGACGTGCCGGAAAAGTCGGTGCGCGGCTGGGGTGTGTTCGCCCACGGCTTCACCCTGGGCAAGGACTCGCCGGCCGCGGCGCGCATCTGCAAGCAGTTGGCCGCCGACGGGATCGGCATGCTGCGCTTCGACGCGCTGGGCCTGGGCAAGTCAGAGGGAGACTGGGGCGACGGCTCCTTCACGGTCAAGGTCAACGACATCGTCAAGGCCTGCGAGTTCATGGCCGAGCGCGGGACTGCGGCCGACATCTTGGTCGGGCATTCCTGGGGCGGCGCAGCCGTATTGGCCGCGGCCCGGGAGGCCCCGGGGGTCCGATCGGTCGTCACAGTCGCGGCGCCGATCGACGTCGGCCACGTGGAGAAGCATTACGACGCAGTAGTCGATCGCTGCCTGATCGACGGCAGTGCCGAGTGGATGGTCGGCGGGCGGACACTCACCCTGAAACGGGCATTCGTCGAGGATGTCCGCGGGGCCCACCTGCACGACAAGATCAAGAGCCTGCGAATGCCCTTGCTGATACTGCACTCACCGACCGACAACACCGTCGGCATCCAGAACGCGACTGACATTTTCCGGCTGGCCCGCCACCCACGTAGTTTCGTCTCGCTGGAGGGGTCGGATCACCTGCTCACGGCCCGCGGCCAGGCCCATCGGGCGGCCCGAATCATCGGCGCCTGGGCCGACGCCTACCTCGACGACGAGGCCTGAGACCGCCCCGCGCTTGACGGCCCTGTCACTTAGTGACAATGTGGAGCTGTCACTAAGTGACACGCAGACGCGACAGGGGGCCTTCGATGTCACAAGCCCAGGCACGGCTTGAGGTATCGCGTCACGCCTGCGCATTGTTCTGGCAGCACGGGGTTTCGGGAACCAGCGGCGACGAGATCGCCGCTGCGGCAGGACTTTCCACGCGCACGATCTGGCGGTACTTCCGCTCCAAGGAGAGTTGCGTGGAACCGCTGCTGGCCAAGTCGGCACACCGGTTCATCGCCGTCCTGGACCGATGGCCACCGGAGTTGTCGCTGGGTGAGCACATGGCCGCCGACGCCGTCGCACACCCGTTCACCGAGCAGGACATCGCCGACGAGTTCAGCGCGATGCGGATCGCCAGCATGACGGCATCGGAACCCGCACTGCGCACCGCGTATCTCATGGTTCACGACGAACTCGAGCGCGGCTTCATCCCGGTGATCGCCAAGCGATTGCGTTTGCCGGCAGACGATCTCACCGTTCGACTCTGCGCGGCCGCCGTCACCGGTGCGCTGCGGGTGATCGACGAGGACGTCAGCACCGCGGTGGTGGTCCACGGCCAGGAGGTGAGCGCGCAAGAAACATTGGCGCTGATCGACCGTGCCATTCTCGACGCCACCAACGGCAGACTTGGCCGGCCAGTGTCGGACTAAGCCGAAATCCATTCCACAACAACAGAATAACTACCACTGCCCGGATATCTGACCCGAGTGGTGCGGATAAGTCATGCCACAAGCCGAAGGGACGCCACATGGCACACCACGATCCGAAGCCCGATCCGATCTCCGTCGAAGACCTTTTCAAACCACCTGCCCGTGCCGGCGCGACGATCTCGCCCGACGGCACCCGGATGGCCTTCCTCGCGCCGTGGAAGAACCGCCTGAACGTGTGGGTGCAACCGCTCGACGACGACGAGCAAGCGCGCTGCGTCACCGCGGACGAGACCCGCTCGGTGCTGAGCTTCGAATGGACCGACGACCCACGCTGGATCCTGTACCTGCAGGACCGCGGCGGCGACGAGAACTGGCACGTCTTCCGCGTCGATCTGGACGATCCCGATGCGCCCGCCGTCGACCTCACTCCGTTCGACGGCGCCAAATCGATATTCGAGCTTCCCGCCGGCCTACCCGGGAAGGCAATCATCCATTCCAATAAGCGACACGTCGAGCAGATGGACGTCTACGAACTCGACATCGCCTCGGGCGAACTCACCATGCTCGCGCAAAATCCAGGCAAGGTGACGGGTTGGCTTGCCAGCCGTAGCGGCGAGTTGTTCGCGATGGCGCTGACCCCAGACGGCGACGTCGAATTGTTCGAGTGGGACGCGGGGTCAGAATCGTTGCGCTCCATCGCCACCTACGACGGCGCCGACTACACCATGGGCATCTTCCCGATGGTCGTCACCCCGGACGGGACCGGCATCTGGATGGGCTCCAACGTAGGCACCGACCGGACGCGCCTGGTTCGGCTGGAGGTGGCGACCGGCACGCAGACCGCCGTCGACAGCCACCCCACGTTCGATCTGGACTCACGCGGCCTGGTGTGGCCCACGATCGCCCAACCACTCATCCAGCACCGGCGCACGGGCGAACTCCTCGGGGCACGGTATCTGGGTGAGCGACAGGTCATTCGGCCGTTCGACCCTCACTTCGCCGACGTTCTGGCCAACCTCGAGAAGCTGTACGACGGCGATATCGGGGCGCTGTCGTCCGACCTGAGCGGCCAACGGTGGATCGTCAGCTTCAATCACGACCGCAAACCCGGGCACACCTACTTCTATGACCACAGCACCGGCCAGAGCAGGCTGCTGTTTCGGCCGTTCCCGCACCTCGACCCCGAGCAGTTGGCCCCGATGACACCGGTCACCATCACCTCCCGCGACGGCCTGGACCTGCATGCCTACCTGACGTTGCCCCTTGGGGTGGAGCCCAAAGGGCTGCCGCTGGTGTTGGTCGTGCACGGCGGACCGTGGGCCCGGGACTGGTGGCGGTTCGACCCGGAGGTGCAGCTATTGGCCAATCGCGGATATGCGGTGCTGCAGGTCAACTTTCGCGGTTCGACCGGGTTTGGCAAAGCCTTCGTCAAGGCCGCGATCGGCGAGTTTGCCGGCAAGATGCACGACGACCTCATCGACGCGGTCGACTGGGCCGTCGAGCAAGGCATCGCGGACCCGCAGCGTGTGGCCATCTTCGGCGGCTCCTACGGCGGCTACGCCGCGCTGGTCGGCGTCACCTTCACCCCGGACGTGTTTGCGGCGGCCGTCGACTATGTCGGCATCTCCAGCCTGGCCAACTTCATGCGCACGCTTCCCGCGATAGCGCGGCCCCACCTGGCCAATAACTGGCACCTGTTCGTCGGCAATCCCGACGACCCGGCGCAGGAGGCCGATATGCTCGCACGCTCGCCGATCACCAAGGTCGACCAGATCCGCACCCCGCTGATGGTGGTCCAGGGAGCCAACGACACGCGCGTCGTTCAGGCGGAGTCCGACAACCTGGTCGAGGCACTGCGGGCCCGCGGCGTCGAGGTCGAGTACATGGTCAAACACGACGAAGGTCATGGTTTTCTCAACCCCGAGAACGTCATCGACATGTATCACGCCGTGGACCGGTTCTTCGCCGCGCACCTTGCTTGACCTGCATAGCAAGAAGGGAGCAAGAATCCGACAAGCCATGCGCTGAAATCTCTACCGCATGGACATGATCGACCTTCTCATCGTGGGTATTGGCTGCGGAGTCTTCTCTTGGGCACTCACCCGTCGCGCGCATCGCGCGGTACCCGGAGCGGGCCTGGCGGCACAGGGCGTGCTCGGCGTTTACACCGGTCTGATGGTGCGCGACATCTCGTTGACCGCGTTGGGCTCGCACTGGCCGATCGTCATCGCGGTCGCCGTCAGCACGCTGATCCTCAGCGTCGCCGGCGGCGCACTGCTCGGCATGCACCGCGACGTGAGCCCGCTGACGGGCGGCCTTGCGCTCGTGGCCGGCGGCTCGTCCGGATTGGTGGCCATCGCACGCGACCTCGGTGGTGACGATCGCGTCGTCGCGGCCGTGCAGTACCTGCGCGTTGCCCTGATCACGGCGGCCATGCCCGTCGTCGCGACGGCCTTCTTCCACAGCACCACCAACCATGGCGCGCAGGTGAACGAAACTTATTCCCTTCCTTTGCATTTCGAGCTGCCCCTGATCGCGGCCATCGTGGTGGTCGGCGCAGCGGCGGGCAGGTATGTGCGGCTGCCCGGATCCGGATTGATCGGCCCGATGGCGATCACCATGGCGCTGGAATTCGCCGGGCTGGCCAAGGGGCTCACGGTGCCGATGCTGCTGGTCCAGGCCGGGATCATGATGATCGTCTGGCAGACGCTGCTCGAGTTCGACCGGGAGTCGCTGCGGGCGATCCGCCGGATCCTGCCCGGGGCGTTCGCCCTGATCATGGTGCTCAATCTGGTTGCGGCCGGTCTCGGCGTGGTGCTCGCTCACGCGGCAGGACTGAGCATGCTTGACGGATACCTTGCGACGAGCCCCGGCGGCATCTACGCGGTGCTCGGTACGGCCGCCGGTTCTGGCTCCAACGTCGCATTCGTGATGGCGTCGCAAGTCATCCGGGTGGTGCTGATGCTGCTGGCGGCGCCCTTCATCGCACGGTTGTTCATCAGATTCACACCGCAACGTGAAGCGGTCGGCCCGATGACCCGAGAGCTGGTCCCGGTCGCCGCTTAGACGTCACCCCTGCAACCGCCGAACGTGGCCTGTGCGCGGCCACGTTCGGCGGTTCAGTCATGCCCCCACGCCCCGGCCGCGATCGCTGCCGGGCTTTTTAGAGTCCCGCAAGAATTGCACAAGCGGCTCACTCCAAACTCATAGAAAGACGAGACGGCAAGAAAAAGGGGATGACTCAAGTGATCACCACTTCGACGAAAATGGCACGGTCGCAGCAGATTCAGCGTCGGACGGTGGCCGGACCCACAGCGTGGAATGGCGCCAGCCTGGACGCCTGGGACTACATGCTCGCGGTCGACCCGCAACAGTCCGCGGCGTGCCTGCGTATCCGCGACGAGCTGCGTCGCCTCGGCAGGACGCTGGCCACCATCGAGCCGTCTGACTTCCAGGAGCCGGCGCTGCTGGACATCGCGCGCGGCATCCGCCAGTGCCTGCGCCTGGGCCCCGGCTTCGCCGTGCTGCGCGGGCTTTCCTTCGACGGCTGGACGGACGAAGAAGCCTCGATGCTCTACTGGGGCCTGGGCACCTACCTGGGCGACCCGCAGCCGCAGAACCGCCACGGCGACCGCGTCTACCTGGTCCAGGACACTGGCCAGTCGGTCGGCGAGGCGCGCGGCTCCAAGACGAACTCGGAACTGATCTTTCACACCGACTCGGCCTGCGCTTACGCCGGCAGCCGCCCCGACGTGCTCGGCCTGCTGTGCCTGCGCAAGGCGGTCTCCGGTGGCGAGTCACTGATGGTCAGCGGCCACACCGCCTACAACGCGATCCTGGCGACGCAGCCCGAGCTGATCGAAGAGCTGTACGGGGACTTCTGCTTCGACCGCTCACACGAGACCGAGCCCGGCGAGGACCCGATCACGGTCGGCTCGGTCTTCACCGACACCGCTGACGGCGTGCAACTGCGCTACAACCGCCTGCACATCGAACTGGGCCACTACCGCGGCGGCCGGCCGATGACCGACCGCCAGCGCCAGGCGCTGGACGCGCTGGACCGCGCCCTGAACGACCCGGCGAATGCCGTCAAGTTCACCCTCCAACCCGGCGACATCCTCTTCGCGGACAATCACGTGACCCTGCACAACCGGCTAGCTTTCGTCGACGCTCCCGAGGTCGAGAACCGCCGCTGCCTGGTGCGCCTGTGGCTCGCCGGCGAGCCGCGCAACTGATCTTCAGATCACACCCGTCACTCCTGCATCTCAAAAGTCGGGCGTGATGTGTTCTGAAATGCGATAGCGCGGGTGATATCAAGCCGCTGGGGACCCGCTGATATCACCGGAGATATCGCTTTCCAGGATCGGTCATGCCGACCCCGGCCGTGACTGGCGTGACTGGTATTGCCCGGCCGCCCGCGACTTCACGCCCCGTCACACACGTGGGAGTCGCGGATCGTGTTGCCGTAAACGTTGGCCGTCGCGATGTTGGCATTGATGACCCCGGAGACCATCTTCTGCTTGATCTTGTCGCTGATCTGGGTGAACTGATACCAGAGATGAGAGAACGAGTCGCCGTTGTAGAGCGGCGAGGACTTGCTGGTGTCGTAGTTGACCACATAGAGCGTGTGCGCGCGGGGATCGAGAAACGCCGCCGACTGGTCGAGGTTGGCCGCGACCGCTGCACCGGAGGCTTGCACGCCGGGCGCCGACCACACGTCGTGCAGATCACCGAGGAAGCGCTGGAATCCGAACACCTGACCCATCAGCTCGCCGTACTGCGCATTGAACCATTGGCAGGACTCGCGCTCGGCTGTGATCTGCTCGGGCGTCACGCGGTTCTGCCACATGTTGTAGGGAAATACCGAATAGTCGGGCTGCCAGTCCGAGGGATGCGGAGCGAAGACCGGCAACGGCTGGGGTGTTTGGTAATCGGCGTTGGCCGGGGCCGCCCACCCGACGCCGATCAAGCCGATCAAAGCTGTTCCGAGCGTGGGGCCCACCCACCGGGCAACGCTGGTGAACGTCGGGTGCATTTCCCGATTATTGACCGCCGCAGACCCCGATAGCGAGCGTGCATCCACATCGCCGAGACTGCGCACAGCGCGGGAAAATCGGCGCGGGGACGACGCTGATGCAGTTTCGACGCCGCCACCGCAGGCTCACCGCACCCAATGCAGACTCGATACCTGATCAGTCGCGATGACCCCGCGCCGCTCATTGATTGCGGACGCACTCGTAGGTGAGGTTGACCTCGTTGCCGAGTTCGACCACCTCGAACTGGTCGACCGTGACACCGCTGAAAGATTGGGCGTCGATACCCAATTCCGACCACTTCTTGGCACTGGTCCGGTCATCGGCGAAGGTCAGCGGCACCTGGCCGCCGTCGGCGAGCAGCATCCCGTACTTCTTCAGGGCCGCAATGATCACCCGCTGCGATTCGGAGTAGCTCGACTCGTCGAAATCGGCTCGCAGCCGGAGCCGAACACCATAGGGCGGCGCGTTCGGATCGTTGCTGTCCGGGCCGCCGGCATGGGTGGCCGGACGGGCATAGACGCCGGCCTTCATGTGATCGTTCGGCAGGATGAACCGAATCGCGTGATTGACCGCGCCGGCGGCGACTTCATCCGCCGTCGGTGTCATTGCGGCGATCGGGAAACCGGCGGCGTCGGCACTGGTGCACTGGTCGCCCCGCAGCGTCTCGGGGTACTGCTTGGTCAGATCCCAGACGAAAAAGCCTTCCGCCGCTATCTTTTCGCCCTTCTTGCCCCCGTGATAGATCTCGTAGAGCTTGTGCTGGTCGCGCTCGACGACGAGCAGATGACAGTCCGACTGACCTTCGGTAGCGCCGCTGGTGTCGCAGCTGAGGTTGGAAGAGCCCTCGAAATGAGCGTTGGACGGCACCGGCATCTGGGCGGGGACGGCGTCGCAGTCCGGTCCGCCGAAGCAGTACTGATCGGTGCCGACGACTTGGACCCGGGGCGTCTTGCTGTCGGCAAAAAAGACCGAGATGGAGAAGTCGGCTTGGAATGCTCCGGTGCCCCAACCACCCATGTCGCTCAGTGCGTGAATGATGGCATCGGATCGGCCGGCCTTGAGAGCACCGGAAATATCCTGGTTCCACGGCACCCCGGCGGTGAACAGTGCCCCCGCCGGGGCGGGCACATTGGCGCCGGACTTACCCGTCGAGCCCGCGCCGGGCGCGGCATCCGGACTCGACGTCGACGGGTGCGAAGTACATCCCGCAAGAAGGACGGCCGCGGCGCACAAGGCGGCCAGCGCCTTTGCTGGATTCTCGGGGAACATCTACCAACGCTAGCGTTTCTCCTCGCCGGATGCCGTCGATCGCGTTGCTTGATAGATCGAAATGGATCCCGAAAGGGTCCGGATGACCGCTGCTTCGGCGACACGGGCGAAACCCGCCTGCTCGATCAGTTCGGGCAGGATCCCATCCGCATTGGGCTGGGTGTCCTCCTTCCCGTCGGCGAACTGAACGATCCGGAAACCCAGGCGCATGGCCGCGCTGCGTTGCAGTCCAAAGTCAGCGATGACGAGTTCGCCGCCGGGCCGTAGCAGGGTGAACATGTTGGCGATGATCGCCTTCTTCATCGGAACCGGGCACTGATGCAACACCAGGCTCGACACCACCTTGTCGGCGGTTCCCGGTCCGACCAATTCGACCGCCTTGTCTCCCATGCCCTGTACGAATTCAATCGCGTCGGCGTCCAACGCCTTACGCACTTTGTCACGTGCGATAGCCAGGACCTCCGGATCGGGATCTACCCCGATCACCCGCGCCCCGGGCTGATCCCGCTTCATCCTGATCGCCAACGATGCTGTGCCACAGCCGATATCGACAACCACGTCGTCGGGTTTCAACCCGAGTTGCCGGATAGCGGCAGAGCGCCAACGTTCTTCGCGCGTCATCAGCGCGATGACGGTGTCGTAGTACTTGGTGTACTTCGGGTTACCGGCGGCCGGGGTAAAGGACTGTGTTGACATGAGTTCTAGTCGTACCATCGGACGGCGATGACTCTCTCTGCACAAACGGCCACAACCTTGTCCGCAGCGGACACACCATTCCTGCTGGACATGCGTCAGGGTGGCCGCTGCACCGCCGGCGCCTTCATCTACGAAGGTCAGCGGGTCACCACCGCACGGCATGCGCACGACCTGCACCAGCTGGAGTACGTCGTCCAAGGCGTCCTCGAAGTCGAGACAGACACGGGCGCCTATGTGCTGTCCGAACGACAGGCCGCATGGATTCCGGCCGGACTCGGGCACATCAGCACGATCGACACTCGGGTGCGCTCCGTGTCGATATTCCTGGACCCACGGCACCTTCAGCCAACTCGGCAAGACGCCGGAATCGTCGCCGTCTCAGGACTGATCCGGCAGATGATCATCTACGCCTGCCGGTGGCCGATCGACCGCAGATCCTCAGACGGCATCGCCGACGCGTACTTTCACTGCTTCGCCGAACTGCTCGCTGAATTGCTGGAATCGCAGAACCCGTTCAGTCTGCCGACCACCAACCACCCGCAACTCGTTACCGCATTGCACTACACGCGTAATAAGCTGGCAGACATCACAATTGAAGACGCGGCAGCGAAGGCCGGCATGTCACCCCGCTCACTACGACGGCTGTGCCATCGCGAGTTGCAGATGACCTGGCGCGACTACACCCAACAGGCGCGCCTCATGAAAGCCGCGGCACTGCTGGCCGATCCCGAATTGAGCGTGCTGCAGGTGGCCACCCGAGTCGGCTTTGAAAGTGCCAGCTCGTTTACCCGCGCATTCCGCAGCGCGTGGGGTAGCCCCCCGTCGGCATACCGCCGGCACGGCAGCGAGCTGCCGTCATGAAACTCAACGCAGCGAACCTGTCCGCGCTGGAAATCCCGGTACCCAACTACGACCGCAGCCAAATAACCACCGGTATCGCTCATTTCGGCGTCGGCGGCTTTCACCGCGCGCATCAGGCGATGTACATCGACCGACTGCTCAACCAGGGACTCGCGCAGGACTGGGGCATCTGCGGAATCGGTGTGCTGCCCGGCGACCGACTGATGCGCAATGCGCTCCGCAGCCAGGACTACCTGTACACGCTGGTCCTCAAGCACCCCGATGGCACCCAAGAACCGCGGGTGCTCGGCTCCATCACCGACTTCCGTTATGCACCAGACAATCCCGCCGCCGTGATCGAGATGCTCGCCGATCCGGCCATCCGGATCATCTCGCTCACCATCACCGAGGGCGGCTACAACGAACCGCTCAGCGCCGTCTTCAGGCTGGTGACCAAGGCCCTCAACCGGCGGCGCGTACGCGGGCTGAGCTCCCCGACCATCGTGTCGTGCGACAACATCGTCGAAAACGGGCACGTGGCACGCCAGGCATTCACATCCTATGCGGAAGCATTCAATCCTGATCTCGCACAATGGATACGGGAAAACACCAAATTCCCCAACTCGATGGTGGACCGGATCACACCGGTCACCACACCCGAGGTCACCGAACAGTTGGCCACCAGATTCGCCGTCGACGACGCCTGGCCGGTTGCTGCCGAGCCGTTCGCCATGTGGGCCCTCGAAGACGATTTCGCCGACGGCAGGCCTGCGCTGGAGCAGGCAGGCGTCACGCTGGTCGACGACGTCGCGCCGTACGAGGCGATGAAGCTGCGACTGCTCAACGCCAGCCACCAAGGCCTGTGTTACTTCGCCTACCTCAGCGGCTACCGACTGGTGCACGAAGCCGCCCAAGACCCGCTGATCGCCGAATTGCTCTCGCGCTACATGGATTCCGAGGCGATGCCGACGCTGAAACCGATCCCCGGCCTCGCCGAGTTCCGGAATCAGCTGCTCCCCCGCTTCAGCAACGCCCATGTCCGCGACACCGTGGGCCGGCTGTGCGCCGAATCCTCCGACCGCATCCCGAAGTGGTTGCTGCCGGTTGTTCGTGCCAACCTGCGCTCCGGCGGTCCGATTCGACTGTCGGCAGCGATCGTCGCCAGCTGGGCCCGGTACGCCGAGGGAGTCGACGAGCAAGGTCATCCGATCGATGTGGTGGACCCACTGGCGGATGCGTTGATTCCGCTCGCGCGTTCCCAGCGCGAAGACCCCAGCGCATTCCTCAACAACCAAAGCATCTTCGGCAACCTCATCCACGAACCGCGCTTCCTCGAGGCGTATCTGTGGACGCTGGACTCCCTGCACCGTGCCGGTGCCCGGGCCACGCTGCAAGCCCTGCTGAGCTCATGACCCTGGTCGCCGGCATCGACTCCTCAACCCAGTCCTGCAAGGTTGTCGTGTGCGATTCCGAAACCGGCGAGGTGCTGCGCCAGGGACGCGCCGCCCATCCCGACGGCACTGAAATCGACCCGGCCGCCTGGGAATCCGCCGCCCGCGCGGCGATAACGGCGGCGGGTGGTTTCGACGATGTCGATGCGATCGCGGTCGGAGCCCAGCAACACGGAATGGTTTGTCTGGACACTGCCGGACAGACAGTGCGGCCCGCGCTGCTGTGGAACGATGTGCGCTCAGCCGACGCGGCGCGCGCTCTCGTCGACGAACTCGGCGGTGCAGCGGCGTGGGCGCAGGCAGTCGGTTTGGTACCGCTGGCCGCCATCACCGTGGCGAAGCTGCGCTGGCTGGCCGACAATGAACCGCATCACGCCGATCGCACGGCCGCGGTCTGCCTTCCTCATGACTGGCTGAGCTGGCGACTGCGCGGCGAGACCGACATCGCCACGTTGACCACCGACCGCAGCGACGCCAGCGGCACCGGCTACTTCGATGCGGCCGGCGACAGCTACCGCGTTGACCTCCTGGAGATGGCGCTGCGCGGCCGCCGCCCCGCACTGCCCACCGTGCTCGGACCGGCCGATCAGACCAGAAGCAGCACTGAGGTATTCGGTGCCGGACTGGGCGATAACGCCGCCGCGGCGCTCGGCCTCGGCGCCCAGGACGGCGACGTGATCGTCTCGATCGGCACCTCGGGTGTGGCGTGCGCCGTCGCCGCAGGCCCGACCCGGGACGAGAACGGGTACGTAGCCGGATTCGCCGACGGCACCGGGCGCTATCTGCCGCTGGTCTGCACACTCAATGCCGCGCGGGTACTCGATGCGGCCGCGGCGATGCTGCGGGTCGACCACGCACAGCTCTCCCGTCTCGCGCTATCGGCACCGCCGGGTAGCGCGGGCCTGGTGCTGGTGCCCTATCTGGACGGCGAGCGAACTCCGAACCGCCCCAACGCTACTGGTGCTCTACATGGGCTGCGGGTATCGAATTCGTCGCCGGCCAACCTGGCCAGGGCCGCGGTGGAAGGCCTGCTGTGCGCGCTCGCCGAGGGTGTCGCCCAACTGACCTCGCACGGCGTCAGCGCGCGCCGCGTACTGCTGATCGGCGGCGGCGCCAGATCCCTTGCGGTGCGCGAAATCGCGCCGACGGTGTTCGGCGTCCCGGTGCTGGTACCGGCTCCTGCGGAGTATGTCGCGTTGGGCGCCGCGCGGCAGGCGTCGTGGGCATTGAGCGACGCGTCGCGACCTCCGGCGTGGCAGCCGCCGAGAACCGAGCAGTACACCGCCGCCCCGGAACCCGCGGTGTTAGAACACTATGCGCGCGTGCGTGATCTGACTGAAACCTGATGGCGCCGGCCCGCTGCGCCCGGCTCCGCCGCGCTTGCGACCGTCACGAAACCTGATGGCGCCGGCCCGCTGCGCCCGGCT